>OY970211.1:0-1959773 GCA_963713905.1 uncultured archaeon
CTGTGTAGAAATCCTCTAAGGACAAGAAAGGAGGATGCGACGCTCGCGATTCTCATCGCGTTGTACGCTATCATCCTGAGCCTGATCTCGTTGTTCTGACCCCTCGTCCTGACCGACCTGACCTCGTCGCCCATCGTCCTCTTCACCACGGAGAAGATGGTCTCGTCCTTCGACCTCTGGTGGTACGTCCTCTCCGGGTACCCTCTCTTCATCTCCTTCCTGTACCTGCCTCCGGTCCTCCAAACCGGGACGTACTCCTGTCTCGCGGGTATGACTGACATGGCGTGGAGCTCCTCCCTTAGGAGCACGTGGTTCTCCTCTGCGTCGTACCCCTTGTCCCCGATGCCGATCCTGAGGGGCTTCACGGCATGGGCCCTCCTCACCACAGGCCCGAAGTCAAGGTTGTCGTTGGACGGGCCTCTGCGCATCCTCACCGACGTGACCAGCTGGTGCCTGAGCTCGGCACCTATGGTGATTCTTGAGGAAGCGCCTGGTGTTAGTCCTCGCCATCCCTAGTACCACCTCCTCCTCGCGACCTGCCTCTGCATGGCCGACAGGATGTCCCTCCTGACCCTCAGGGCGTAGTAGCGGGACGCGTTGTGGAGGGAGAAGCCGGACGAGTCCACCCCGAGGACCTGCCTCCTCGCACCAGTCAGTGACAGGAAGCCTCCCATCACCCTCTCCAGGAGGGTCGAGGGGACGCGCAGCATGAACTTCTCCATGCTGGTGAAGTGGGGTATCCTCGAGAGGCCCAGAGCGCGGACGAGCCTCCCCGCCACGGTCAGCAGGTCGTTGGCGAACTCCCTGTAGGACTTCCTCACCCTCTGCATCAGGGCGAGGAGGGCGATGTGCTGCCAGAGGGTGTAGTCCCTCCTGGAGAACCTGCTTGAGTAGAGGGGAATGCCCTGCCTCCTGCAGACCTTGAAGATGGCCCTGACCATCCTTATGTATCGACTCTCCTCCCTGCCCTTCTTGCTGACGGCACCATCCTTCCTCTTCTTGGTTGGTATCATGAAGACAGAAGGGTGGTGCGTCGGCTAAGAATTCCAGAGCCTCGTGCCGTTGACCAAGGGTTGGATTCAGTCTATGGAGGGAGGGTTTCTACAGAGCCCCTAATTCCTAAGATTGATTCCCATCCGTGGAAAACGTCTCACCGCCTTTTATCAGCCCCGGGGAGCCACACTCCGATGGCAGCGGTTTCCTGTGGCGGCATCAGAGTGCACGAGGTCGCACGTGAGGGGAACCCCACATTCAATGTCGACCGAATCGACAGAGAGGGGAGGTAATTGGTCCAGCGGTTGGCACTTGTCGGGTCGGGGACCGGGGGAACGTTCGCGGCCAACCTCCTAAGCACCAAGCTGCGCGAACGCGTGCACGCGGGAGAGGTCCAAATCCTTCTGGTCGGCGAAGGGTTCAGGCACCACTTCCAGCCGGCCAACCTCGATGTGGCGTTCAAGGGCGCCCACCCTGACGACCATAGCAGGTCAGAGATGGACCTCCTAAAGCCTGAAGTCACATTCATCCCAGACCCCGCGGAGAGAATCGATTCTTGAGAACCGGAGGATTCTCACGGTCGGGGGCGACGCCTTCGACTACGACCAAGTAATCCTGGCGACGGGCGCTGAGGCTTCTCCAGGGATGATACCAGGGCTGGCCGAGGGGTCGGTCAACTTCCACGCAGGCCCGAACACCGCCATGAAAGTCTGGGACTCGGTGAGGAACTTCAAGAAGGGAAGGATAGGAGTCATCATCGCGGGAGAGCCCCACAAGTGCCCGCCATCTCCTGACGCCGCGCTCTTCCTTCTCGACGAATACCTCAGGCACCGAGGGATAAGAAACGAAGTGGAGCTCACCCTCTTGACGCCCCACCCGAAACCCTACCCGGCTGACAACATCGCCGAGGTGGTCGCACCCCTCTTCGAGAAGAGAGGGATAAAGACCGAGCCCTCCTTCACCGTCGAGTCTGTGGACCCGTCCGCGAAGAAGGCGTATTCCCGCGAGGGCGACGAGTATGCCTACGACCTCCTGATAGCGATTCCACCCCACAGGGGAGCACGGGTGGTCAGGGAGTCGGGTTTCGGAGACGAAGAGGGCTGGATACGGGTGGACAGGCGCAGGATGATGGTGGAGGGGCACGACGACGCCTTCGGTGTCGGCGATGCAACGAACATTCCGGTCTACAAGTCGGGGGTCGCGGCATACTTAGAGTCCAAGGTGGTCGCGGCCAATATGGCGGCTGAGATACTGGGAGAGGAGAGGGAATGGGAATACGACGGGAGGATTAGCTCCCCCATGGAGCTTGGTCACAGGAGGGCGATTGTAGTATCCGCGACCTACCAGAGGCCAACTTCAGTTCAGGCCCCGTCCGTCGTCAACTACGCCATGAAGAGGGGTTTCGACGCGATCTACTGGTCCATACTCTCATGTAAGTGGGAATGGGTGATGAACGCCTACTTCGGCCAGAGCAGCGGGGAGGCAGCGAAAGGGGCCCAGCAAAGCGCCCCCCAGCAAAGCGCCCCCCAAACTTGATAATCAGACGCGAAAATCGTCTAGGCGGTATAAATACTCTCCTCAGTCTACTATTATCACAGGAACGCAATAGAAAATGCAAGCAACTCAAGGCAAATGGGCGGGCAGATTCATCTGGGCAGCTGTCATCCAAGGACTCCTAGCGACCATCATCACAATAATGGTCCTCGATCCACTCCAGTACTTCACAGGCACACCTGACTACTTCTCACCTGCAAAGGTGATCGCCGGCGGGAGCGGAGGCACCTGGTTCTTCACCGGGTACATATCCTACCTCGTCGTCGGAGTAATCGCTGTAGCAGTCACGGCAATCTTCTACTTCTACATCGAAGGGGTGATGGGCAAGGTGTACAAGGGACTCGCAAACTACCTGGCCTGGGGCCACCTCATCTTCATGAACGTGGGCGTAGCAGCGTCGATGTTCTTGATGATATGGGGAGGTTACATGGCAGGTTGGGGACTAACAGCGGCGAGCTCCGGAGGTGGAGGTCTCACTGCTCTGCAGGTCCACGTACAATATCTTGGACAGTTGGAGGACCCAATCGGCGGGTTCATCCTGCTCGCATGCATCGGCGCCATAATGGGCGGACTCGGATACGTAATCAGAAGCAGGGCAAAAGCGTAGTCCCTGCTTCCATTTTCTTTTATTTTGACATCTCAGAAAGCATATTCGCACTGACCCCTCCGAACAGTCCAACCGGTCCTCATCCCTGCTCGGTGAGCGGCGCGCAGTTCTCAGACTTGAAAATCATGACCGAAGCTTATAACGCCCCCGGGAACCGTTAGGGTTGTCAGAAGGAAGATGAGTTCACCGTCCAAGAAGAGGCACTGGTATTCTACCTTCCGCATGGCAGCCTATGCGAGCGTCTTCGGGGCGCTGACCTGGACGGTACTCATGGTACTTCCTTTCTCTCCCTTTTCCGAGCTCCCCCCCATAATGGTTGGGGGAGGTCCAGGCCAGTGGCTGGTGGTCGCCTACCTGCTTTACGTCTCCCTTGGAGGGGGGGCGTTCGGGTGGCTATCTGGCCTTCTCCACGTCATAGAGAAGGGAGAAGACCGTGATGTCAGCCCTTCACTCATGTGGCCCGGCTTCGTCATGCTCTTCTTCGGCGTGACCGTGAGCTGCGTCTCCCTGGGATACGCGGGGGCTAGCGGCGGCTATGCCTCGATAAATGGCGGGTCGTCATCACTCCACCAGATGCTTTCACCCTACGTCTACCCAATCACCGCAACGGCAGTCGTTGCGGTGGCAGGCGCCGTCCTCGTGCTCCTAGCCATGATCCGCGCTAGGGGCCCTTGAGATGCATGCTGAGGAGATCTTGCGGGACGGTCGGCTTACCAAGCACCTTCTAATCGCTCTGTGCATCGCCCTTATACTGCCGTTGGGCAGTGCGACCGCACTTCAGACCCTCTCCCCCGGAGCGCAGGCCGCTCTCCAACAAGGGTACGCGCAGAATTCGTGGGGCTTGGGGGTCGTCGTCCCCGATGGTTCGAGCCTCTCCGGGGGAGAAACTCTCAACTGGGCCGCGGTCACAAACGTCACTGCAGTCGTTCAGATTCCAGACATCACGAACGCTTCAGGTACGGTCTACGCCGCTGTCTCTCTCATGACGCAGGACGGGGTGGTCCTTCAGACGGCCTTCGGGATCTACCCAGGCAGCAGCAGTTGGCTGGTGTATTCGATGTTCATCAGTAGCATAACCCAGATTCCCCAGCACTATACCTGGGTCCTCAATTCTAGCGGGCCGGCGGCGGAACCAGGAGACGTGGTAATGATATCGATCTTCCAGTCTCCAGAGATGGCCTGGAGCTTCAGGGCTTCCAACCTCAACACAAGCCTCTCCATCCAGCGGCCATTCGGCACCAACAGCACCGGACCGCCGAGGCGTGGAGACCAGGAGGTCTTTGCGCTCGAATCCTACGCGGGCGACGCCGCCACCTTCCAGAACATGGGAAACATGACCCTGTCATCGCTGCTCTTGGACGGAAGGAGCATAGCGTCAGGATGGTACCTGTTTGCCGACTGGGACATGCTGCATAACCCGCTCTTCGTCGTCGGGGGAGCCGCCCCACCCATATTCGTCGATGTCTCCGTCATGAATGACGGTAGAGCTGTCTGGTACTACTCAGGGAGCTGGAATGGCAGCGGTCAGGCCCTCGAGATAGGTCCAATCCTGGTGGCCATGGTGATTCTGCTCGGGGCAGCTCTGTCCGGAGTCTTGTTATCGATGAGGTACATCCGGAAGACCGCCGAGAGACAAGGCAAGATGAAGACCGGATAGGAACGCCCAGACCAGAATAGACTCAAATAAGGTAATCTGGCCTTTCGTCGCGTTTGGAGATAACCGAGCCCGAACGGGTCCAGTCGCTTGTGCAGGGGCTGGCCGACGAGTACTCGAGGAAGATCCTGCTCTCTGCCATACCAGCCGCCAAGTCCGTGGAGGACATGAGTAGGGAGGACGACATCCCCCTGAGCACCTGTTACAGGAGGGTCCACGAACTCCTCGATGCGCAGCTTCTGATAGTCGAGAAGATCATAGTCACCTCGGACGGCAAGAAGTACGAGCTCCTGAGGAGCGCATACAGGGCGGTCACCGTCAGCTTCGCTGGCGGCGTCATGAAGGTGGACGCGACAGTGAACGAGGACGTAGCGGAGAAGCTCAGGCGTCTGTGGATGAGCATGAGGGCGGAGAAGTGATTTTCAGCGTTGAGAATCGGGGTTTATGCTTTAAAGGTCGTAGAAGGAGGTGACAGGTGAAAGATGGATCTGGTTTACCTAAGCGCAGCTCAAGTGCTGATTCTGATACTTGGTGGGATTGTCGTCTTCTACGCCCTGCGTGCTCATAGTAGGACGAAGAGCAGGGCGATGCTCCTGCTGGGTCTTGGATTTGCCTTCGTGACGGTAGGCGCTGCGATCGCCGGCGTGCTCTTCAACGTGGCCAATGTGAGCCTCCCCACCGTGGAATCTGTGCAGGCCGCAAGCCAAGCCGTGGGCTTCTTCATCATTGTCTATTCCCTGACCAGAACGAAGGACTAGGGCGAGGCTGTCAGGGCCAGCAGGTACGGAGTCCAGAGAAGGGGTTCGACAGGTGATGGAGAAGTTCGAGGGGGACGTGGTCCTCAAGGATGGCTCCCTTGTCCACGTCAGGCGACCCAAGAGCGGCGACCGAGAAATACTGTCGGAGTTCCTCGGAGGTCTGTCGGAAGAGTCAATCCTCTCGAGGTTCTTGAAAAAGGCAATCGACAGGAAAGGACTCATCGACGAACTTCTCGCGCCCGACAGGACGTTCAGCCTTCTCGCAATCAGGGACGGGAAGGTCGTCGGAGAAGCAGACTACGCTAATTCCGGAAGCGAACCGTCGGAGATGGGGGTCAGCGTGGCTGACAGCTTCCACCGCAAAGGCCTGGGCTCGATTCTCCTGGGGCAGCTAGCGCAGGCGGCGGCCGACTCGGGCATCACGACCTTCAGCGCAGCGACCGCGGCCGAGACGCACTATGCCCTGAACTTCGTGAGGAACCTGGGGTTCCCAGTCCAGATGCATGCCGCCCCAGGATGTGTCAGGGTGACGTTCCCGACCTCGATGCAGCCGGCCGGTATCGCCGCCTTCGAGCGGCGCGAAGCCGACTCCGCGGTTGCTGCCGTGAAGCGCTTCCTCGAGGCGCGGAGCATCGCGGTGATAGGGGCGTCCAGGGACAGGATGGCTATAGGGGGCGCGCTCTTCAGGAACATCGTCGAAGCAGACTTCAACGGCCCGGTCTACCCAGTCAACAGGGATACGCCCGTGGTGCAGTCGGTCGCCGCGTACAAGTCCGTCCTCGACTGCCCCGACCCGGTCGACCTCGCGTTCATCGTGGTGCCGGCACGGTTCGTCGTCCCGACCGCCAGAGAGTGCGCGCAGAAGGGGGTGAAAGCGGTCGTGGTGATCTCGTCGGGCTTCTCGGAAATCGGAGGGGACGGCGTCCGCCTCCAGGACGAGCTCGTCAAAGTATGCAGAGAGTCCGGGATGCGACTCATCGGGCCGAACTGCATGGGCATAATCAACACGAAGGCGGGAGTCAGCCTCAACGGCCAATTCGCACCGCCGAGGTCGATTCCGGGCAGGCTCGGCTTCCTCTCTCAGTCCGGTGCCCTCGGGTACGCGATAATCGACCAAGTTAACAAGCTCGGACTAGGAATGTCGAGCTTCATTTCGGTAGGGAACAAGGCGGACATCTCCAGCAACGACATGATCCAGTACTGGGAGAGCGACGAGGACACCGACGTGATCCTGCTCCACCTGGAGTCCTTCGGGAACCCCAGAAAGTTTGCAAGGCTCGCGAAGCGGGTGGCCAGGAAGAAGCCCATAGTCGTCGTCAAGAGCGGTCGGTCGGCCGCGGGTTTCAGGGCGACTCAGTCTCACACCGGGGCCTTGGTCGCCGCCTCGGACGTCACCGTTGAGGCGCTCTTCAAGCAGTCCGGAATCATCAGGACAGATTCGCTGGAAGAGATGTTCGACGTCGCCGCCTTCCTCTCGACTCAGCCCGTCCCGAAGGGAGATAGGGTCGCAATCGTGACGAATGCCGGGGGCCCCGCGATCTTGGCGGCGGACGCCTGCGAGAGCCTGGGCCTTCACGTGCCCGAGCTGTCTGGGAAGACCAGAGCTCGAGCTCGCGAAGTTCCTCTTGCCTATCGCAGGGACCAGGAACCCGGTGGACATGACCTCGGTCGCGCAGGCCGCGGACTACGCGAACGCGATTCGCGCGGTGTCGGGCGACCCGAGCGTCGACGCGCTGATCGTGGTCTTCATCCCCCCGATGGCGGTCAGGACAGAGGATGTCGCAGCGGCCATAATCAAGGCGGCCAGGGAGCTCAAGGGCCGGATTCCGATCATAACGATCTTCATGGCCACGAAGGGCATCTCGGGGCAGCTCTCCGACGGCGTGGTCCGAATCCCGTCCTACCCGTTCCCGGAGCTGGCAGCGCAGGCTCTGGCACAGGCCGTCCACTATGGCAGTTGGGTGGCAACCCCTCCCGGCTCTTTGAGGGAGTTCCCGGAGGTCAAGAAGCTCCAGGCGGCAGCCCTAGTGTCGAAGGCATTGGCAAGCAGCGAAAGCTGGCTCGACCCCGCCAGCACGAGCGCCCTGCTCGGCTGCTACGGAATTCCCATGGTCAGGAGCGTCGAGGCCCGCGACCCGACCAAGGCCTCAAGAGCCGCGGCTGAATTCCCCGGAGAGGTGGTGCTGAAGGCGTCGGCTCCCGGTCTCCTGCACAAGACGGAGCTCGATGCCGTCAAGGTCGGTCTCAAGCCCGGGCAAGTGGAGACTGCGGCGGAGAGGATGGGCGCGAGGCTCGAGAAGAGCGGTATGGCCGGCGTGAGTTTCATTGTCCAGGAAATGGTCACAGACGCGGTCGAGATGTTTGTAGGTGTCACCAACGACCCCAACTTCGGACCTCTCCTCGCATGTGGAATCGGGGGGGCCCTGGTGGAGCTCCTGAGAGACGTCTCGGTGAGGCTGACGCCCTTGACGGATGCAGACGCGAACCAGATGGTCAGGGCTCTCAGGACATTCCCGGTGCTGGACGGATATAGGGGCGAGCCGAAGCGCGACGTGAAGGCGCTTGAAGAGGTGATGCTACGTCTCAGCCAGCTCGTCGAGGACATACCCGAGGTCGCCGAGCTGGACCTCAACCCAGTGATGGTCCTGCGGGAAGGGAGGGGCGCGGTGGTCGTTGACGCGCGGATCCGAGTTGCCGAGAGCGCCCCCCAGTTGCCGATCGGGGCAAAGAAGCGCTGAGGCGCAGGCCTCCGACCGTCGCGAAACCGAACGTCTTCGGGACAATCTCTTTATCTGCCTCCCTGAGGCGCAAGTTCAGCATGACAGCGACAGAGAAGGGGATGGAGTCGAAGATCGACGTTCACTGGAAGGAGGAGGCGCTGATCAACCCGCCAGCAAAGTTCGTGAAGCAGGCGAATATGGCCGACCCTGACGTTTACAAGAGGTTTAGCGAGAAGAACTTCCCCGAATGCTATAGAGAGTACGCCGAGGTCCTGACCTGGGACAAGCCGTTCCACACTACGCTCGACGCGAGCAACCCGCCGTTCTGGAAGTGGTTCGTCGGAGGCAAGCTGAACGCGGCTTACAACTGTGTCGACAGGCACCTCGAGAAGTACAGAAACAAGGCGGCGATAATCTGGGTCCCCGAACCGGAAGACGAGCCCCACCAGGTAATCACCTACCAGGAGCTCTACAGGAAGGTGAACGAGTTCGCCCTCGTCCTGAAATCACTCGGCCTCAAGACCGGCGACAGGGTCACCTTCCACCTTCCGATGACCCCTGAGCTCCCGATATCCATGCTCGCTTGTGCGAGGCTGGGGATCATTCACTGCGAAGTCTTCGGGGGATTCAGCGCGAGAGCCTGCTCCGAGAGGATAGTCGGCTCCGGGAGCCACATCCTCGTGACCTGCGACGGGTACTACAGGAACGGGCAGCTCCTCGACAAGAAGAAGGACGCGGACCTGACCGTCGAAGAGACGAAGAAGGCGGGAGTCACGGTCGACAAGGTCCTGGTCTGGAGGCGCCACGCAGGCAAATACTCATCCAGCGTGCCCATGGTCGAAGGGAGAGACTATTTCGTCGACGACCTCATGAAGGGATTCAGGGGGAAGACGATCGAGCCAGTCCCTATGGACTCTGAGGCCCCGCTCTTCCTGATGTACACGAGCGGCTCCACCGGCAAGCCGAAGGGAGCGCAGCACAGGACGGGAGGGTACCTCGCCTACGTGGCCGCGACCGCGAAGTACCAGCAGGACATCCACCCCGAGGACGTATTTTGGTGCTACGCCGACATCGGGTGGATCACTGGCCATTCGTACATAGTCTACGGACCCCTGGCGATCGGCGCCACCAGCGTGATGTACGAGGGGGTACCGAACTACCCGGACGCGGGGAGGCTCTGGAGGATAGCCGAACGCCTCGGGGTCACCATCTTCCACACTGCTCCTACGACCATCAGGATGCTGAGGAAGTCTGGGCCTGACGAGCCTAAGAAGTACGACTTCCACTTCAAGTCCATGACAACGGTCGGCGAACCGATCGAGCCAGAGACCTGGCGCTGGTACTATCAGGAGGTGGGGAAGGGAGACGTCGCCATCAGCGACACCTATTGGCAGACGGAGACAGGAGGGTTCCTCTGTAGCACCCTGCCAGCCATCCTGCCCATGAAGCCCGGGAGTGCCGGGCCCGGGATGCTCGGGATATACCCGGTCATCTATGACGAAGAGGGCAGAGAAGTAAAGGCCGGGACGGGGGCTGCGGGCAACATCTGCATCCGGAATCCGTGGCCGGGGATAATGCAGACCATCTGGGGCGACCCTGACAGGTTCGTCAAGATATACTACGAGAGGTACTGCAAGAACAAGGAGAGCAAGGACTGGAGGGACTGGCCTTACCTCACGGGCGACGGCGCGGTCGAATCAGCTGACGGATACTTCAGAATCCTCGGCAGGATTGACGACGTCATCAAGGTGGCCGGCCACAGGCTCGGGACCAAGGAGCTCGAGAACGCGGCCCTGACCACCGTCGAGGTGGGAGAGGCGGCGGCCGTAGCCATCGAAGACGAGCTCAGGGGCCACGTCCCGATCATCTACGTCTCCCTGAAGCCGGGCTACGAACCGAGCAAGGAGATAGCCGAGAAGGTCAAGGCCAACATCGCCAAGGAGCTTGGGCCCATCGCCAGGCCGAAGAACGTCTACATAGTCTCCGACCTCCCGAAGACGCGATCGGGCAAGATAATGCGCCGGATCCTGGTGTCGATCTCTGAGAACAGGGACTACGGGGACGTCACGACCCTGGCCAACGCCGAGGTCGTGGAGAAAATACGAGAGCTGGTTCAGGGAAAAGAAAAGAAAGAGTGAGCCTCTGAACCGGTTCTAACTCTTCGGCTTGACTGGGAAGGTAGGTAGGACGGTCTTCCTGTAGACCTCGTTCAGGATATTAGCTGCCGACGCGTACATCGCGCTCAGCCCGCAGAGGACCCCTTCGTACCCAGTGAACTTCAAGAGGTCTGAGTTCCCCCCCGTATTCAGAATGGCACCGGCATTTGCAGAGAGCAGGAAGAAGAGGATGAAGAGGGTGCCGAACACGAACATCAGGGAACCGTTGAGCCTGAGGGTGCCCAGGAACATGAAGAAGCTGAAGAGGCCCCAGAGGAAAAGGTACGACGAGAGTGAGGCTGCCGTGGGTCCGGCGGCCCCCACGAGATTGGGAAGGATCAGGATGAAGACGAGCGAGATCCAAAAGAAGCCATAGGCGATGAAGGCGGTCATCCCGAACGTGTTGCCCTTCCTGAACTCGAGGGCTCCGGCGATTATCTGGGCCGCACCTCCGACGAAGAGGCCCATCGCCAGGACCACCGAATCCACTGAGAAGACGCTTGCGTTTGCGAGGTTGAGTAGCACTGTGGTCATGCCGAAGGCCAGGAGGCCGAGAGCTGCTGGGTTAGCCAGAAGCACGTCCGTCTCTGGCGGCTCGTTCTGAGCCATTGAGACGACGACCCCGAGAGGGCGTATTGAGCTGATTCCCGAAGGCGTTAGGTCAGCACAGGGGAAAGACGGCGGCAAGCTACGGTTGCGAGTTTCATCTTCTGGCGGCCTGGATAGCGAGAGAGAGTGATGGCCGCAGCCTATCGGAGCATCTCGGCCTGTATCAGTTCGGACAGCTTCTGGAAGTAGAGCCTCGTAGCGGTCGGCATCGAGTCAAGGTTGCCGTCGATGGCGTCCAGAACGTACTTCACCGCCCGCTTCGAAGTCTTGAACTCGAACTTCATCGGCAGGATCGGGTCCTGTATTACGTCGATCGAGTCGGTCAGGTAGCTCGGCGCCTCCACTTTCGCGTCGCTCGCTATCTTGTTGTACCAGCCCGCGAGGACCTCGGGGTCCAGCCCCAGCTTCACGTTCTCGATCTCCTGAAGCAGCCTGTTGAGTACGGTCATTTCCTCGTTGGCCAAGGCAGATGTCGACGAGGCTGAAATCGTCCTGGCGCGGTTAAAGAATCTGTGTGTAAACTTGTTGAGTTTCAGCATACCCCGTGAATCGTAGAGTCATGTCGACCAAAAACCAGCCCGATCGCGAAGCATACCCGCCTTCCCGGGAGTTCGACTCCATCCACTCCTGCCGCTATCGACCAGATCGTCGAGAGTGCAAGCCTAATAACTGGTCCATAGCGATGCAGGCCATCTGAGAGGCGTCGAAGGCAGCGAAAGTGGATCACCAATCCAGCATCAAACGTTTCTTCTACCTGCCTCGGAACGCATGGGTCCTCACCTCGACGTCCGCGGTTTGGTCCATCGGGTCCGCGACAGCCAACCCATACCAGAGCTTGTACTTCTCGGCTCTAGGAGCTCAGCCCTTCGTAGTGGGGCTCCTCATAGCATACGGAACCGGCATCACAATCCTCTCGCTGTTGGTGGGAGGTTATGTTGCGGACACGTGGGGAAGGAGGAGGGTCATCGTCGTCTTCAGTTGGGTCTCGGTGGCGAGCGCCCTACTGTTTGCCCTTGTCAATTCCACCTACCTCCTTCTCGTGCCCCTGACCCTTGCTTCTGCGGCCAACATGTACGGTCCTGCTTTCAACTCGCTGATGATGGACGAGATCGAGCCCAGCGAAAGGATTCGTGGGTTCTCGGTCTTCAACGCAGTGAACACGGCGCCTTCCATCTTCGCACCGACTGTCGGGGGGTTGCTGATGAGTCAAATGGGAGTGCTCGACGGACTCAAGATTGCCTTCTTGGCGAGCGCTCTGTTCGGTGTCGTCGGGGTCTCGCTGAGGATGAAGTGGCTGGAAGAGACCTACGTGGTTGCGCCAGCCGAGAAGCACTCGCTGCTTGCGCACTCTCGCGAATCGCTGACATCGGGGATCCGAGCAGCGAGAAGGTCGAACGCGATGGTGAAAAAGCTGCTTCTCTACGTGACCCTGGCCGGAATAGGCACGGGGCTAACCTCTCCCTTCTTTTCGATATATGCCGTCAACTACTTGCGGGTAAGTCCGGTAGACTACAGTATTGTGGTCGATCTCACGGGTTTGGCCACCGTGGCGCTGATGCTCGCCGTGGTGTTCCTGATTCAGCGACTGGGAGCCAGGAGAAGCGTGCTCGTCGCGTCGGCGGCCGCCCCCGTCAGCAATGTGATCTTCTCGCAGGCGAAGTCGACCGGCGGGCTGATGGAGTGGGGAGTCACTGGCTCCATCGCGACGGCGCTCCAGACGCCCTCGCTTGCCTCGATGCAGGCAGAAACCATCCCACCCGCAGACAGAGGAAGGATCCTCTCGATGTTCAGTCTGCTCCCTGCGCTGGTCTCACTACCGTCTCAGGTGGCGGCGGGGTACTTGTATTCGGGACTCTCGCCCGTCGCTCCGTTCTTGGTTTCCGTAGTTCCGTTCGTGGTGGCCGCAATGATCCTTTCCTCGGCGCGCCCAGTCAACAGTGAGTCGGGGGACCGAGTGTCAGGCGAGTCGGAGGACCGCAAGCGGTAGCGTAGAGCCGATCGCACGGCGGAACCGGCGACAATCGGCACGCCCTCTTGGACTCCGATAGTCGCAGTGCATGTAGCTCTTCGGGGCACTCGTTCTGACGATAACCCAGATTGTCGAGTTTGGAACTCGGCTCGGCAAAATCACGTAAAGACAGACCTCGTCATGAGATTCCTAATCCTTCATCGACTAGTTTCAGTCCTTCAACAGCCCGAAGCTGTGCCCTCAGCCGTTCGATGATCCTCTGCTGGGCCAGGATCAAAGCCATGAGGAATGGGTCAGTCGTCAGCAGCTTGCCGGACCCTTCGACCGCTTCCGCGTACGATTGCCTAACCTCCTTGATCATCTCGTCCCAGAACTCCCTGTTCTCCTTCCTCAGGGTCCATGCGAACCCCCTCCAGCTCTCAATCTCGTCCTCCAGCTGTGAGCCCACGGAGTGACCGGCGACTTTCTTGCTTCTAAGGCGGACGCCAGATTACCGCTCTTTGAACAAGAGAGGGTAAGCCGAAAATGTAGTGGTTGGTCGGGGAAAGCCCGGCCTCGAACAGTGACCTTTGGTTGTTGCAAGGTCCCCGACCGAGAAAGGCAGTCGATGCAGCCCGGCTAGACAATTGGGACTTGAAAGGTTCCGAACTCATTACGTCGTCACGAGGCTTGGATGAGATGTGACAGCAAGGGTCTCAGTCTCCGCGGGCTCTTTTGCCCGTGATCCTCAAGGGAAGGTTGCGAACCAACAGTATGTCAAGCCACGCCCTTTGGTAACTGGACCACGCAGAAGAGGTTGCCGTCGGGGTCCTCCAGCACTCGAAAGTCCTCGTCCGGGTCGTAGGTCTGGCGGTGGCGCTTGGCCCCGATCTTGAGCAGCCGCTTCACTTCACCGACCCTGTCGTCGCTGTAGAGGTCCAGGTGCAGATTGTTCCTGCCGGGGGCCTTCTTGGGGACCTTGTTCAAGGAGATGTTCGGGCCCTTTCCGCTGGGGTCTCGAAGGATTACCCAGCCGTGCCCGGGTGGATATTTGGTGGCGTAGTGCAGCGCCTCCTGCCAGAACGCCATCATCTTCTCGAATTGGACGCAATCAGTGACCATCGACCCGACCCTCAAGTGAGAGGCCATCCTTCCGTGGTGAGCGTGTCCGCTAAGTATTGCTTGATTGTGCAGATACCGCTACGACGTTAGCCGGCTCTCCAAGATGTCCGTTGCGAGGATAGGTTTGATATTGCAACTAGGCGAAGTCGAGTATCGCCAGGAGGATTATTGTGATGACGAGGGCTGCTACCGCTATCAGTAGGGATCTATTGATCTTCTCTAATCTGCGCGCGTTCCCTTCCTCTGTGCTTCCCATGGTTATCCTCTCCACCTCTCGCTCAAAGAAGCGCCAGGAGGAGCGCGACTATGGATAGAACGGCTATAACTGATGCCAACTGTTCTGTTCTCTTCAGTGCTCTTTCGTAGCGATTTGCGATGTCAGAGGTGTTGGTCATCTCAAATACCCCCTGTCTCTTGGCAAGAACACGGTTTGTTCGGATATAAAACCGTAACTCGGGGAATCCGCCCGTGCATGCAGCGAAGGATGACTAGGCGCCCCTCGGGAGAGCTTCCCTAGGATCCTCGTAGCGGACCGCGCTCCTAACTCGTCGCTACCGCTTCTTGCTGCGCGGAAAGCCCGGCTTCCTCACCGGCCCCTTGTAGTGCTCGTTTCTAGGACAGTGCGGGCCGCACTTCTCCTTGAACGAGTGGTTGTGCCCCTTTTCCTCTTCCTTCACTTCGGTTCGCTTGCGGTAGGATGCCAATCTCCGACCTGCAGATTCCGATGGCCCGCGCCTAATAAGTGATGTCGCTGGTCAGCAGGAACCTGACATGAAAGGACGAAGCTTGGATAACCGACCGGTCACCCGAAACCCTCGAGCGAGTTCTCAAGCAGTATCGCCCGATAGCTTCTTCAGAGTACCTCGAAGAGCCTCTCTACCTCGCGCTCGTCGTTGTAGAAGTGAGGCGAGATCCTGAGTATCTTCTTCCTTCCGAACTCCCGCTGGGCGACCGTCACTTTCGCTTTCAGCGCCCGCTGCACCACATCGGAGGGGCTCTCCTTGATCGTCTCCACAGGGATGATGCAGGTCCTTCTGCCGTCGTGAAAATCAACGATGAGCCTGTACGCACTCTTCATCTCCGCGATTCTGTCCACGATGCCGCGGACGAGCTTCATGTCGGTCTCGCGGATCTCCTCCAAGCCGAAGCTGCTCCAGACATCCATCGCGACCGCGAACGCGTAGACGTAGGCCCAGTTCCGGAAGCCCTCCTGCAATCTGGCGGCACCTGACAGAACCTTGTAGGAGAGGTTGTCGACGTACTCGGTCGCGTTCGCGCCGAAGTTTAGAGGCTCCAGCTGGTCGGCTGCTGCCTCATCTTTGCAATACAGGAATCCTACCCCGAGGGGCCCACAGAGCCACTTCGACGCCGTCCCGGCCGCAAAGTCGCAGCCGATGGCGCTCAGATCCACGGGGATGTTGCCCAAGGACTGGGAGACATCCAGGAAGAAGGCGGCCCCCCTCTCATGGGCGATTCTGCACATCTCCTCGGCCGGCTCAATCGTGCCAAGGTTGTAGAGGACGTGGCTCGTCACCACAATCTTGGCCTTCGTGTCCCTGACGGCGGAGTCGAGCTCGGCGAGATCGGGGACCCCAGCGTCGTCGACCGGAATGTCCTGAGTCTTGGCGCCCTTCGCGTTCGCGTAGTAGAGCCATGGAAGGTAGTCAGAGGGGTGTTCGGTGGTGGGGCCGCCTCTAGTTATGATCGTGTCGCCCTTGCTTAACCTGAAGCCGTTCGCCACCAGATTTATGGACTGGGTGGCGCTCTCGGCGAAGACGATCCCCTGGGCTCGTGCGTTCAAGAGAGCCGCCAGCTTCTCCCTCGCAACGCTTGCACCAGTCTTGAAGTTCAGGTAGTAAGGGTCATCTGGGCCATTCTCCGAGAATTTCCTCAGTTGCCTCGTCACCTCTGAGATGGCGGAATCGAACATGGGGGTGTAGCTAGCGTTGTTCAGGTAGGCGGTCTGTCGCTTGATCGGAAATTCCCTTTCGATTGTCTCCTGATTCACGTGTCCGTCTGAAGATGGTTCGATAATAAGGGCTTCATCTTGGGCTCAACTGATTGAAGCTGATCGAGAACGAGCCTGCCTATTCAAGCTCCTATCGAAATCGAAACTTTCGTTTCAAGTTGAAAGCTGTCCCGCCTTCTAACTCCCGCCCAAAACCATCTAGGCGAGGATTTTGTCGTATCAACAGTCATCATCTGACAGGCCTAGATTCGCCCAAGACGCCCCTTCCCCCGCATTTCCTACAGGGTATACTCACGTCCTGCGTCTGGTCAGGAGAAAAGAAATTCGCCATGACCTCCTGACCTGTTCCTCTGCATTTCGGGCAATGGACTATCTTCGCGTTGCACTTCGCACACAGGGACGGCACCGAATCCATAATGTTCTGGCACCCAGGACAAATGAAAGGCATTAGCTGCCTCCTGAATACTCAAGCTCTCCTCGAAACAAGCGATGCTGCCTCATTTTCAGGGCGTTCCGACACGGCATTTCCGACGACCGGAGCTCTCCGACGAAGTTGCAGTCCCGACAACGTTGCAGTCTGTCCGACGCCGGGTTGACGTGGGGAGAACCCCCCCTAGTCGGGTCCAGTTCTGACCCGTCCAAGAACTGGACAAGTTAGAGCGTGAACCTCCCGGCAGACAGAACACAGTTCCCAAGATTCCATAACAAACCAAACAGAAGGCTGGCTTATCTGCCATTCCGACGTAATTCCAATAGTCGACCGATCTTACCTTGCTTGTCCCAGGTTCCCAGAATCGAATCAATGGCTTGCCCAGATAGGCCCGAATCCTGTCCCGATTCGTCAAGGAAGCTCGATGTTGGCCTGTCCCGTGGGGACAGATGACCTAGGCAGACTTTACCCAGCATTGACATGAACCTGTTCGTAGTTCGGTTGCCAGGCTCCTGCTAGTGCCGCCACCGATTGGCCGCATTCTGCTAGGTCGGACCCGACTGGTCGGGCGGCGACTGCCCCCCGCCTTGCTGCGTCTGGCGTGCGGGCCTTCGGTTGAACAGGTAGATCACCACGCCAATGAGGATCAGGCTCAGCCCTATCACGATGCTGAAGAAGAAGAACACGATTATGCCGACACCGACCAAAGCGTAGACGGCGTACAGAAACCTCCGATTGATGCCGACGCCCGGCTCGCTCATGTTCCTTCAATTGAAGCGACCCCGTATAAAGCCTCGGAGTAGTTGTCGGTGCAACATCAGGTACAAACCTGACGCAGCCAGGTCGCGACTTGCTCGCTACGAGCCACGCTTGATTGTCTCGGACGACGCCCCAAGAACGGAGCGCCATTCAACTCTTGGGAGTGGCATGACCCATTCCGTACTTCAGTTTCACGGTCAATAGCAGAAGAAGAAGGACGACATTTGCGCCGTTCCAGACGATTACGGATATCAGTCCCAGGAATAGGCCGTAGGCCAGCCAGAGCGCCGTTCCGGTTAGAGATAGCAGGTTGAATGACAGGCTTATCTCTTCGGCTCTCTTGAGTCTCCAGACGCGCAGGATCTGGGGAACCAGCCCGAGCGCCACGAACAGGCCTGCCGCCAGACCAAGTAACTCGACTTGAGACATCTTCGGGCCTGAAAAGAGAGTCCCTCAAAAAACCTTGGGGTCGCTGCTTGGCCCTGTCGACGAGGGACCAGCCCTCATCAAGGAGAAAGACTCGCCTATCCCAGTCAGCCGTCACTGCGGCCAGGTCAGCCTCCAATGCCTCGAGATTCAAAACAGGGAGGGGCCGTCCTGAGATGCTTGTTGATCCAGTCGATGTTCAGCACGGCGAACGCCTCATCCAAATATGTCCGGTAGAATTGCCGACTCGTCGACTCTAGCGCACCCCAAGTCACAATCCACAGGTTACCAGGGTCGTAAGCGACAGCCGGGACGCAATGCTCCTCAGCGGGATTGGGAGCGGCGTTCCCGACAGGGCCCCTGGGCGGGACGACCCACGGAGTCTTCAGGAAGTCGGTCCCCGGCGAGACCGCGAAGTCAGGGAGCCCGGATCCAACTGGCGTGATTCTGTTGGTCCGAATTGGCCAGAATTCTCGCGTCCGAATAACAGGAATCCGACCAGCCCTACGGCGATGACTACCACAATCGCCACGGTCAAGTAGAGCACCAGACCTTGAGGGCCGCTGTAGACGAGGGAGATACCTGCGGAAGCCAGTGGCATTACCCCGTTCGGCGGAATCGCGCCAACTGTGACCCACTGGGCAGTTTCGCCGTTGTTCCCCGTCCCCTTTGTGAAATCCCAAAAACCAAGGTAGTACGATCCGCCGCTCGGAGAACTACTCGCTTGAGAAACGGTTATTGGAGCACCACTTGGCGGTGCGAGGGTACCAACTTGGTTGTCTCCTAGCCAACCCAGAGAGTAGACCATGTGTTGAGCGGCATCGTAGCAATTGGCTGTCTGGGTCGACCCCCCCTTGCTAGTAACCTCGAAGGGCTGAGCGCAGTTGAAGTCGGGACACCAGATGAAATCTGACACGTGATTCCCGTTGTAAGGACGGATGTCGCTTTCGGCTCCAGCAGTAGTGGGAGACTGGGGCTGCGACCACCAACCGAACCAGACTCCTTGGCCGTTGTTCCCGGCGGCATAGCTCGTCATGTCTGTCGAGATCAGGTAAGAACCTGCATTCAGTGGCATCTGGTAGTAGCCATACACCGTATTCGCGCACTGCGGAATTTGCTGCCCGCACGAACCCGTGAAGAAAGATGCGCCGTTGCTCACGCTATATCCTCCCTCACTGGTGACAGAGGAGAAGCTCCATCCAGCGGGAAGACTCGTCCCGGCGAAGTTCCACTCGTACGAGAATACACTTCTGCCATCATCGTACTCGCCGTACGACGGGCTTAGGGCGGGGGCTTCCCCTGTGGTCTGAGCGTTGAGGAGGTTCGTAGTTGGGGACGCGAAGGCCATGTAGACCGTGAGGCTGAACTCGGCCGCGATTCCGCCCGCAATCTTCAGCCAGTAGATGGTGTCTGTCGAGCTGCTGGAGGCGCCACTCTCCAACCAACTTGGAATCAGACTTCCGGTTGAAGTGAAGAACTCCACATTCTGGAGATTGGTCGCTTCGTACGGGGAGTAGGCTGCGCTGTCAACTTGTACCATCTGCTGGAACGGAGCCGGAGTCGGTGAAGATTGCCTGTTTGATATCGTGATTGGGACGTATGCTATTATTCCAGATGGAAAGGTCGGAGCCTGTAGTGAATAACCAGCCGCTGCTACTCCCATGAGTGCTACAAGCCCCACGACGACCACGGCGAATACGACCGGGCCGCGTCGGTGCGAGAGCGAGCCTCGATTTCGCGGCAGGTCGCGGGTGGGCGTAGAGCGCATACGCAGTATGTCTGTCGTCTGAGGGTCCCCTAAATTCCTAACGACAAGAACACGTTGCACACCATCAAGCGCCGGCACCAGAGGGCATGTAGAGGCGAATCGGGCTGTATCGCACCCTAAACGCATTGCGGGGGTGTGGGGCGCGCGCGCCTGCAGACTACGGTAACGAAAACGTACGGAGTACGTTACAACAGACCGTCAACTACCATCACGTCGACTACATGGTTCCCTGGCTCCAGAAGCTATACCCTCAGCCGCTCGACGGTCCTCTGCTGGGCCATGGAACCCCCCAGCAACATCGGCGAGTAGAGACCCACTTGGCCCTTAAATAACGCCGTCCCCCCTTACACCGTGGGGGCGGTTCGCTTCCATTGAGCTGGAGACCGATCTTCCTGGTTGGCTTCGCCATTCTGTTAGTGGTCTTCTTTTCTCCTGTCCACACTGCCTTCGCGGCGACGGTCACGGTGCCCATCGACGTCACGGTAGCGGAGGCAGGAGCACCTCCATTCACCTGGACGATCAGTGGCTCGTGCGCACCTTCGCCTTCCTCCGGTTCGACAGGCGGGGCAGTGACCGTCACGATGACGGGCAGCTGTGCCTACACGATTGTGGTCCCGGCTGACGGGCCGACCCAGAGGGACAGGCTGACGAGCGGGGTCGCGTATGTTGCGTCGCTTGGGGAGCAGAGCTGCGCCAGCGGGGCGTGCTCGACCGTAGCCGATACGGCACACGTACAGGAATTGCTGGCGGTCAGCACGAGCTGCAACGGAGCTCTCGTCTCGGTCGCCTCCCCGACCGGGGACGGTTGGTTCAACTACGGGACTTCGCTCATCGTGACCTGCAACGGGGTGTGGGCCAGGTCCCTCGGGACAGGAACGAGGGCGGCTTCGTGGAACTGGGACGGCGGCACCAACACGATCGTAGCTACGACATCCACCTTCACGTCGTCGTCCCAGACGATGGACGCTGGCCACACGCTGAACGTCAACACCGTTACCCAGTTTCAACTGACCCTCGACCGGAGAGCAGGGGGGGCCCTGGCGACCGTGACCAGCCCGACGATAACCAGCGACAAGTACTGGTACGACACAGGGACAATAGTGGCCTACAAGGGATACGGGGTCTTCGACAGAGCCTCCGGGGTTGGGAACAGGTCGACGTCCTGGACTCTTGACTCGGGGTCCCCGACGGCCCTGACCACCACCGGGAACTTCACCATCACGGTAACGATGACCTCGGCGCACACAGTTCACGTCACGCTGGTGACGCAGTACCTCGTGACTCTGAACCCCGCGGCTTCGGGGATGTTGAGCTCCATCACCTCTCCGACGGTAGCTAACGACAAGAACTGGTACGATGCCGGGACCCCCTTCTCGCTCGTTCTCAACGGGGTCGCGCAGAGGTCTGCCGGGACGGGCGTGAGGCTGAATTCATATTCTCTGAACGCGAGACCCCCTGTCACTGTCGCCACTGCCGGCGCGGTGATGGTCTTCAGCGCCTATCCGATCAACCAGACGGAATCGGTCGCAGGGACGATCGTTACCCAATACCAACTCACGCTGGACTCCGGGGCATCCCGCGCCCTTTCAGCCGTGACCTCCCCGCCGATACAGGGTGACAATTACTGGTACGACGCCGGGACGCAGGTCACCTATTCGGGCAACGGCGTCTTCGGCAGGTCGGCCGGCACCGGCTCCAGGGTGACGGGCTGGTGGTGGGACTCGGCGGCCGCTACACCCGTGACGACCGCGGGGACCTTCCCCGCGAGCATCACCATGAACGCGCCACACGAGCTGCACACGACCGCGGTGACTCAATTCCAGGTGGCTCTTACAGGCACGTACGGCGTTTCGTCCGCAACCCCGCCTACGATCAGCGGGGACAACTACTGGTACGACACGGGAACGGTCGTCAGCCTTTCTCTGGACGGCGTGTTCGGGAGGGCGTCGGGGACGGGCGAGAGGCTCGTCTCATACTCTGTGAACGGCGGGCCCAGCATCAACAACGAGACAGCCGGCGCGGTAGGCGTCTTGAACGCCCTGAAGGTCACTTCACCCCAGACCATCGCCGTAACCGCAGTTACGCAGTACGAGCTTACCATGGATGCGGTCACTCTCCAGGCACTGGCCTCAGCCACGGCTCCCACCCTGAAAGGGGACAACTACTGGTACGACTCGGGCTCGGCAGTCCTGGTGGTTGCGGACGGAATCTGGGAGAGGAATTCGACCACCGGGTACAGGCTCGTTTCATTTTCCGTGAACGGTGCGCAGCCTCTGATCGTGACCTCCAAAGGGAGCGTCACGCTTCTCGACATAAGCGCGATCTCTACGCCTGAGTCGATCGTCTCGACGAAGACCACTCAGTACCTTCTCGCCGTCAACGGCGGGGGCGGGCCCACGTACAGCACGAATCCCCCCATCACGGGGGACACCGGGTGGTACGACTCGGGCACTACCCTGAAGGTCTCGACTAACGGGACCTACAACAGCGCCGACGGCGTGCGCCTTAGGATCGCTTCATGGAGCACCGACGGAGAGGCAGGCATCACGGTCGGGGTGGTCGGAGTCGTCACAACTTCGGCGATAACCATTGACGCTCCGCATACAGTGAGCTTCGTCTCAGCCACTCAGTACCTGGTCACGATAGTTGTAAAGGACAGTGCCGGAACCGACACGCTCACCCCCGAGAGCATCCAACTGAACGTCGGCGGGGGCAGCCAGACTTTGACCGGAGACGAGCTATGGGTCGATGGTGGGTCCGCACTGAGCGTAACGGGAATCACGTGGCACGGAGCCAACGTCGCACCAGTCGTCCCGGCGCAGTACACCGTGACGTCTCCGCTGACCGCTACGGTTTACGCGAGAGTGTACGACGCCACTATCGTAGTAAAGGACCCCTTCGGACTCCCAGTCGGAGGGGCGAGCGCAGCCATCACGCTCGCCAACGGCACAACGATCCAGGCGACAACGGCCGGGAACGGGTCGATCTTGCTTCGGATGATCCCGCTGGGCACGTATCATGGGACGGTGTCCTACCTCGGCCTCTCGTCTTCAGTTTCGGGAGACGCCTCGATCCAGAGCAGCGTAGGCGTGGGCGTCTCCCTCAGCTACCCCGTGTTGATTACTTTGGTCGCGGTCATTGTGTTAATCGTCGTAGCAATTATCATCATCAGGCGCCGTTAGAACCGTGGTCACCACGAAGCGTTCGTCGATGACCAGAGGGCTGCGCAGTCTAACAGCTTCAGCACGGACAATCAGGCGATCACTGATGCTCCAAGCGTCATGAAAGTGGAAGAACCTGCTTAGGGAGCGGCAGAACGTCTTGGTAGCCCGGCCTGGATAAATATGAGTCGGATTCATTTCCGTGCAAGACCGCGCTACGGCCGCGTTCATGTGGAGGGAGGTCAACAGCTAAAGACTGACTTGATTTAGAGCTGAAAGAGTCTACTTCAACAGGATGACGTTACTCATTCCTCTTCGGCGCTTCTCTACCAGACCTCGCCTTTCCAGCAAGTCGAGAACTCGACTGACAGTAGTCTTAGAGAGACCAACCTTTTCGCCAATGTCTCCTTGGTTCATCACGCCGCCAGCATCCAGGATGGCTTGGTAGACCTTCACTTCCTCATCCTTGAGGGTCTTTGATATCTCTTCCCACTGGCTCCTTCGTTGGCTGAGAGCAATCTCACCTACGGGCGAACTCCCTTCACTGGTTCCGGACAGCAGGATGTATGTGCCACTGACTCCTATAACCAAAGTGGAAAGAAAGATTTCGAGAACGTCGCTAAACGAATACAGACCAGGAATTCTTGTCACCAAAGTGCTGTTCCGTGCATTTCCAAGGTAGACACTGACGGAAGCAGGCTGAAGCAACTTCAGACTAATCACAAAGCCAGAAATTGCCAGGAAGGCAGAGGCGAGAGCGAGTGGAGCGTGTCTATTCACTGCCTATCAAGCTCGCGATCGGAGGACTATCCCTTATCCCTTGTCACAGTGAACGAGTGCAGTTCCATGGGGGGAGCGGTGTAATTATCACAGAGAAATTCTCTATGCCCCCAAAGACTCCGCTGGAGTTAGATGTAGTTGCACTTGAGCTGTTGTCGAAAACAATCCTGAAGTCCACGGAACAAGCGACCACGGTGCCATTGGGAAAGGAGACTCTCAGCAGTGTGGAATCGCCTTCGAGAACGCTGCCTGGCACCCCAAGGACCTGAAGAGAGCTGATTACCACAGAATTGGAGTTGATTGCTATGACCGACGGAGCTAACGCAGCAGTGAGAATACCCAACGCGATAGCTACTGACGCTACTGCTACCGTCAATGCGACTCTTCTTCGAGTGACCATCTGAATCACCATCCGCAGGATGGGATTGCGAAGCGAATAAGGCTACTCTTGGAAACTGTTTGGCAACTGTTTGGCAACTGATTCTCTAACTTCATGTCAAGGACAAGTAACGCGAGGGGTGGTAGTCTGGCTTGAATCGAGGCGCCGACCCATTGTCGCGATCGCGGAAGAGTCGGGGGAGCTGACCGTTTCTCCCACTAAGAAACTCCTGGCGTTCGCCTAACTGGAGAAATCGTCCTCGCCCAGGGGCGATCGCTTCCTGTAGAAAATGTCCCCGCTGGAGTCTGGGAACCTGTCTAACGCCCCAGCTTGGGCGAGCTTGTCGCATGCAGACTGGATTTCGTCCGGGTCCACGCTGATCTTGAACTTCTCTTCAACCTCCTCCTCTATGGAGAAGATCCCCTTTTCCTGCAAGTCTGAGAGGACGTGAACTATCTTGCCCTCGAGGGTGTCGATGGCTGGCGCCTTGGGCACCTCAATTAGCTTCAAGTCTCCCGTTTTCAATCTCTGAATGATTGCCGCCAGGTCATTCAGGTTCTTCTTGCGTTTTCCCGTCAGGACTTCTGTGAACTCAGCGCCCTTCTCACGAGCCCCGGCGGTCCACCGCACTTCAAGTTTCGGCTTGCCGAGTCCCCCCTTGTGCCCGGTTGCAGAGGTAATCGAAGAAATGGAGATGAATGTGTTTGCAGGGTCCTGGGGTATCTCGCTGAGATCCTCCACGTCGGAAAACAAGAGATGAGCGATGGGGGTGGCCGGAGTATAGCCCATGCGTAGATCTTCCTCCTTCTCATCTGTGCAAACGAAGATCAGCCTCTTGTTCGTCAGGACAAGCGTCCCCTCCCTTTCCCCGACTCCGACCTCAGCCTCAAGCTCTCTCTTGACCCCGAGCCCCCTCATTGTAACGGCCTGCTCCTGCGCAAGTATTGATTCTTCGGGAGAGTTCTGCATGATCTGTTGGCTCGCTTCGATGTGGTTGATTAAAAGCTAACCCCTGCACTTTCCCTCCCCTCGACGCGAGTAACTCCCTGCTATGGAAGGTGGCAGCCCCACTTGTCGGACGTGGAAGCCTCTCTTGTTCATTCCGACCTATGCCGGCCCTGACTTGATTTCGGATACCTCATCCAGGGACCGCACAGGCGCGTCTCCTCCTCGGGAGTCAGCAAAGGCGCGTCATGCCCGACCCTCGACTCGAAGCCGTCACATACGGAGGTGAGGAGCACGAGCACTTCGTACCTGGCGCACGTCGCAAGCCTGTTCATCCCGGCCCTGTAGCCGTCGCAGATGTCGCAGGACTTGGGCGCACCTGCCTTCCCGTTGGTCCTGTAGTTCTGAGGATTCATCCCCTCCAAGGGATCCTTCCCTGCTACTTATGCGCCAGCCGCTGCGAATCGATCCAATGGAGAGAGATGACCGAACCTGTAGGTCTGATGACTATCGTTGCTGGTTGAATTCGCGACAGCAGATCGCTTTCTTTCCAAGGCAATCGCGAAACGGTTAGAAACTTGAACCGCGGCAGTCCCTTCAGGTCCCCAGATGAACTTCTGCCCCAAATGCGGCACCCGCTTGAAGCCCTCCCGGGCAGGCCCGTCCACCTGTGACAGGTGCGGGCACGTGGAGGGACCGAAGAGGGCCACCCCTGCAGACTGCTTCCCGTACGAATCGATGAGGCAGTTCCAGAAGGAGGTCCTAGAGCAAGTGGACCAAGCGATGACCTCCAAGAGGTTCATCGTACTGGAGGCCCCCGTAGGCTTCGGCAAGTCTGCTGTCGCGGCCGCCCTCTGCACCTACCTCTCGTCGGCATACATACTCACGTCGACGAAGCAGCTCCAGGACCAGTACGCCTCGGACTTCGGGTTCCCCGTGGTGAAGGGGAAGTCGAACTTTCAGTGCCGCGTCCCCACTGCGTCAGGCCTCCTCCCGCAATGCAGCAAGGGCAGGTGCGAGGCTGACTGGAAGCTCAGCGACTGCCCCCACTACCTCACGTTCGAGGATTACGACCAGCACAAGAGGCGGTTGTGCACCAGGGATTCGAGGTGCGAGCACGTGAAGGACGGGAAGCTCTGTCCGTACTACGAGCAGAAGTGGTTCGGCTTCAGGGCATCAGTCACTGTCTGCAACTATCCGTTCCTAATGAGCCAGCTGAAGTACGCCGAGGCCGTCCCTCACAGGAGGCTTCTGGTCTGCGACGAGGCCCACGACCTTGAGAAACAGATCGTGGGGTTTGCATCCTTCGCGCTCGTGAGGTCCGAGATCGCGCGCTACTGGAATGGAGACGACAAGGAGTTCTTCATCCCCGACAGGGGCTTAGACGACCCTGCCGCGTGGCTGGACGTGCTCTCCGACACGAAGGGCATCCTCGGCGAGTTTTGCGCCACGCACCTCGAGGATGGCACCCTGCAGGACCGCGTGGCTGCGTGCAAGGACCTGGGAGAAGCCCTCGAGCGCTTCATCGGTGACCTCGAGGGCGACTCCGGGAACTGGGTCGTGAACGGCGTGAGGCGGGCTAAGGACGGCTCCATCGATGAGGTCGTCTTCCAGCCCATCCAGATCGGGGGCTTCACCCGCCCGCTCTTTGAGACGGCCGACTCCATCCTCTTCATGTCGGCGACGATCTTCTCGAAAGAACTGCTCTGCAACACCCTCGGGGTGAGGGAGGAGGACGTCTCCTACATCAGCCTGGCCGAGTCGACGTTCCCGGTCGAGAACAGGCCGATATACGCTCTGAACACGGCACGGCTGAACAGGGCGAGCCTGGACGCGTCGCTCGGGAGCATCACGGAGGCCGTGGACGCGATAATGGACCGCCACGTGGGCGTGAGGGGGGTGATACACACGACGTCCTACTACCAGGTCAACTACATCATGCAGCACGTCTCGGAATCGAATCGGAGGAGGCTGGTGACCACCGAAGGGAGCTCGGAAAGGTCAGCCCTGCTGCGGGTCCATGGTTCGACCGACGCTTCGGTGCTCATCTCCCCCAGCCTCTTCCAGGGCGTCGACCTCAAGGACGAGATGTCGCGCTTTCAGGTCGTGGTGAAGGTCCCCTATCCTGACCTTTCGGAGAGGAGGACGGTGGTGAAGCTCCGCAGGGACAGCGCCTGGTACGACTGGCAGACCGCCCTGAGACTGGTCCAGACATACGGGAGGAGCGTGAGGAGCGAGACCGACCACGCCGTCACGTACGTTCTCGATTCGAACTTCATGCCCTTCGTGGACGCGCACAGGGCATTCTTCCCCGCTTACTTCCTGGAGGCCCTGAAGGCCGAGGAAGCGGAGAAGCGGACACATTTCGGTTCTTAGCAAGTCCTATTCCAAGAACCCTGACCGTGACCATCACCCCGCTGCACGTCTGTGCGGCGGTCGGAGACCTCAGATGAAACGCTCTACCATAGTAACCGTAGCCTAGCCCGAAATGGGCTTACCTCTCAGGGTACTGATAGAGCCCTATGACGTTGCCCTCGGTGTCAGAGAAGTAAGCCGTGAAGCCCATGCCGCCGGTAATGGCCTGTTTCTTGACGACGACCTTGCCACCAAGTTTTGAGACACCCTTGAGGGTTGCGTCGATGTTCGCAACACCGATGGTGACCGTGAGGACCTTCAGCGCGCCGCCCTTCTTCCCCATGCCGCCGTTGATTGCGCCGGGGGACGTGGGCACGCCGTCCTTATCGGACACCGTCGTGCCAATCCTCCAGTACTCGAAGTCGGGGTACTGGCTGAACTGCCAGCCGAACGCCTTACTGTAGAACGCGGAAGCTCGCTTGGGGTCCTTGGCGGGGAGCTCGAAATGAACGACTGAATCCACGAACAAATCCGGGATGCGGGGTATTTATTCGTGCCATGAGGATGGGTCAGCAAGGTCTCTCGCATGTAGGGCTGAAGCTGCGAGACTTCCGCAGACCAAGCGAGATTCAGAGTCGAGGGAACCGATAAGTGGGTGAGGCTAATCTTGAACGCGAGCAGGAGAGACGTTAATGCCAAAGACCCGTAGAGTGAAAGTGTGGGTTTACCTCGCAACGTCCCTCGTACTGGCGTTCGTGTTCTTGGTCTTGGAGATACAGGCTCTCGCCGTCTTTGTGGCCCCCAATTACTTCGACAAGACGCTGTACGGGATTGCCATCTTCCCCTTGTGGGCCCTGAACGCGTTTCCGGCAGGCTACATCTTGCGCTTCCTCGGCCTTAAAGCCTACAGACTCGCCCCAGTCAAGGCATCAGCCGAGGTTGCACAGGCAGAAGAGACTCAGACAGATCGATGAGCATCCGGAACCTCCCAAAGCCGTACCCTTAGCCGCTCCCTTTGCCCAGCGCTATCAGCCTGAAACCAGGTGAGCGCGTCAACCTTCCCGTCGCGGTGGCTTTCTCCGACGGAACCGTCTCTCAAGTCTCAAGGACGGTTGTCGTTCAACAAGGTTGACCGCGGGCTCCACAACTCCGTCGCTCCCGCGCGCGCTCCCCCCGAAGGCGTAAGTATCGCCCTCCTAATTTCGTAACCATGAAGCGGGAGACGATAATATTTCTTGATTTGGTGTTACTCGTCATCCTGTTCATCGTCATAGGGTCGAGTTTCTTCACGTCCACTCCATCTCGAGAACCCACCAACTTGCAGCCTACATCTGAGCTGACAGACCCGTCAGGCACCTACGTGTTCTACAACATGACTTACACCCAGAACGCCAACAACACAACTACCCTTAGCTACTTGATGAATCTGACTTCATATCAGAAGATAATGCATGACCCGTATACAACTCAACTGACAGGTGAAGTGCAAGTAGTCGGGAACATGGTGGTGATCACTTGGACATATCCCAATCTCCCAGTAAACCCGGGAGGCCCTTCAGCCCAGGTCCGCCCTTGGTCAAATACCATTGGCATCGTGAAACGTGCCACCAATGAATAATTCGCTCTAAACGAGATTAGGGCGACCAATCGGTCTTGTCTTATTGGCGGTGTACCAGGAGCCGCGCTCAGCCCCCCAATCCCCGTCCTCCCCTTTCTTCAAACAGGCGCACAGCTATCTCGATTTCAGCTGCACCGCATCTGGAAGACCTCAGTCTTCTCGTACTCGGCCTCCCAGACGTGGGTGCTGTTTCTCCCCCGCCTAACGGCGAGCAGGGTAAACCCCGCAGGGCCGCCCGTCGCGGCCTTCCCGAGTATCGAGCTCAGCGGTTCGTTGTCCTCGTCGAAGCTCACCACCAGGTGCTGCCTAAACTTCTCGACCTCCTTCAGGTAGTCGGAGAGACAGAGGGTCTTCCCCTGCAGCCGGGACGTAGTGAGCAGCTTCACCTCGTTCCCACAGACCTCGCACTTCACCTTCTTCATGCCGTCGTCGAGGCAGACCCTGCCCACACCCACCACCATCGGGAAAGTGCCGGCCTGCGCCTCCGCGGCGCCGCAAATGGCGCACTTGGCTGGCGACTTCGAAGCGTGCTGCAACGGGAAGGCCAAACTCGCGCGATTCGATTTAAGCTTGGCCCAGGCCGGAGTCGCCCTCTTAGGGGTCGCCAGCCTGACGGCGCTTAAATAGCAAGAGCGGCGAATAGCGGCGCGTTGACCGTCGACTTCGCTATCAAGAGGTTCTATGGCTGCAGCGTCGCCACCATCAGGTACGTGGGCGGCTGGAGGGGCGACGACATGCTCCGCGACGAGTTCAACGTGATCCAAAAGTGGGCCAAGGACAAGGGGATCAAGACGGGCCGCTGGTTCTTCACAGAGCTCGACGGGCCCGAAGTGCCCGACAGCAAGCGGAGGTGGGAGGCGTCCATCGAGGTCAAGGGCAAGGCGCGCTCAAAGGGCAGCATCAAGCTGAGAAGCCTCAAGCCGACGACCGTGGCCTTCGTCAAGTTCGACCCTGACAAGGTGTCTGCCCGGCTGGTCTACCATGGCATGGAGAGCTGGCTCAAATGGCAGAAGAAGGATCACAAGTACAGTGAGGCCGGCGATTGGAGGGAGGTCTACAACGGCGACCCGTGGACCAACGCCCGCGCCTGGGCGAACACGGAGGTCCAGGCACCCGTGAAGAAGCTCGGCTGAGCAGGACCCATGATCAACTGGCCCGAGAAGTACAACCCGGACAGGGCCTCAGTTCATGCCCGCAACGAGATCGACATCCAAGCCGCCCCCGAGGCTGCCTGGGCATGGCTGGTCCGCGCGAAGGATTGGCCGAGCTGGTACAGCAACTCTCACGACGTCGCGATAGAAGGCGGTGCCTCAGACCTTCAGGCAGGCTCAAGGTTCCGTTGGAAGACCTTCGGCGCTTCACTCAACTCAAGGGTGGAGGAGTTCTCGCCCAACCAGAAGATCGCCTGGAGCGCCCGGGGGATGGGTATCGACGCCTATCACGTTTTTCTCATCGAAGCACGCGCGAACGGCTGCCACGTCCTTACCGAGGAGACCGAGAACGGTTGGCTGGCGAGCCTGAGCAACACGCTCAGGCCACGCAATATCAGCGACAAGCACCAGATGTGGCTGGAGGGGCTCCGCGCCAAGGCGCAGGGCGGCCCGCCTCCAGGGTAGCCGTCCGACGGCAAAGGGTCAATTAGTCCAGCGTCCCCAGGGCCAGTATGCAGTACACTCGCCTGGGTCCTTCCGGACCCCAGGTTTCCCGCATCTGTCTGGGCACCAACAACTTCGGAAGGCAGCTCGATGAAAAGAAGTCGGAAGCGGTAATATCCAAGGCCCTGGAACTCGGGATAAACATCATCGATACAGCGAACGTCTACACGGATGGAAAGTCTGAGGAAATCATCGGGCGGGCGTTGCGGGGCAACAGGGGCCAGGTCCTCATCGCGACGAAGGTCGGAATGCAGGTCGGAGACGACTCAGAATCAGCCGGCCTCTCCCGGGTTCGCCTCGAGGCCCAGGTCGCAAAGAGCCTCAAACGTCTCGGCACAGACTACATCGACCTGTACTACATGCACATGTTCGACCCGAACGTCCCACTGGAGGAGACTCTGACAGCGCTGGACAGCCTTGCCAGAAAGGGAATCGTAAGGCAGATAGGGGTCTCAAACTTCAGACCAGAGCAGCTTGACGCGGCGATGAAACTGTGCGAAAGGCTTGGTCTGGCCAAGCCCGCGGCCGTCCAGCCGGCGTACAGCCTCATGGCCCGCGAGCCGGAGAAGGGCCTGTTCCCGTACTGCATCAGGCATGAGTTGGGGGTCTTCACTTACAGCCCGCTCTGGGGCGGCTTCCTCACGGGAAAGTACAGCCGGGGCGTGCCTCCTCCCGAAGGGAGCAGAGCTTCGGCGAGCCCCAGGTACTGGGACAGGGTCAGCAAGCAGGGGGACTTCCAGACCCTCGAGAAATTCGAGGCCGTGGCCGCCCGGGCAAAGATACCCCTGGCACAACTCGCGATAGCATGGATTCTTCGCAACCCGGCAGTGACCGCGCCAATCGTTGGCGCTTCCAGACCGGAACAGGTCGCGGAGAACTGCGAGATAGTGGAGACGAAGGTTGCCGACGAGGTTTTCGACGAGCTGGAATCGGCCCTCCCCTAAACCCACTTCGAAGACTTGGGTTCGCCAATCGACAGAGCCCCCGTGATAGTCTTTTTAGCGCGGCGAAATGTCAGCTAACTCGTTCTTGTCTCAAGCGGGTCACAAGGAAGTCGACGGACCGAACCGCCCCCTCGATGACGACCTCCTCAGCAGGCTGGTCGGGAATTGGAGGGTCGCCGGGAAGATCATGAACCGCCCGATACAGCAGCGCGCGGAAGTGGACTGGGTGCTCAACCACCAGTTCGTCCGGATCCACTTCGCCGACGTCATGGCGAGGGACGGAAGTTACTCCGGTCCGACCTGGCGGTACGAGGCCCTCGTATTCGTCGGGTACGACAACATGAGCGAGCGCTACGTCGCGCACTGGCTGGACAATTTCGGCGGCCGGTTCTCGGAGACCCTCGGATTCGGAACGAGACAGGGCAAGGATTCAATACTGTTTGTCTTCGAGTACCCTGACGGGCCGCTCCACAACACCTTCGCCTGGCACCAGGAAAGCAAGGCTTGGACGATCACGATGGTGCAGAAAGACAGCGACGGAACGTGGACCAACTTCGCCGAAGAGACCTTGGAGAGCGACCGCTGACCGTCCGCGCCCTTCGACGCCATGTCCCGACCCTTGAAGGGGACAAGATCCTGAGCCATGACCAGAGGATTTGGCAGAGTCCAAACGGCAAACCCTTAAGCCAGACTATCAGACAGACATACTCAGGTATGAAAAGCATCAGCCGTGGTGCTCAGACGGGGAAACGAACGACGCGCTCGGGCTCGGCGAACATGGGACCCCTCTATGTGGCAAAGCAAACATCCTTGTCCAACGAGATCAAGTCGGCCAAGTGCGCAAAGTGTGGCAAGGAGATTCCTGTAGGGCAAGAAGTGAAGAAGGGCTTCTTGAAGAAGAAAAGCTATCACAAGGAATGCGCCGGCTGAAAAACTTCCATTCCTCGACGATTGACACGGACAAAATCCTAAGCCATGTCCCGACAGTGAACAGCGAGAAGTGAGCAGGCCGCCATAGCGAAGAAATAGGTTCGCACGCCGTGGCCTTGCTTGAGCGTGCGGCCTCCCAGCGATAACTTCGTCGTCTTCATGCAGAGAACGGTCAACTCCATAGGATGGTCGGCGACGATACCGTTCCTCGGGGTCTATCTCGCGGTCAACAGGGGAGTCCCGTTCGCAATAATCGGCCTCGTCTATCTGGTCACGGGGATCCTCACGCTGGTCAGCCAGCTCGCTGGAGGGCGCCTGACAGACTCGATCGGCCCCAAACGGGTGATGCTCGTCTCGTACGCCTTCTCGGTCGCATCCGCACTCGTCCTCGGTTACCTGATTGGCGTCAACGCGAGCACAGTCCTCATTCTTGTTGCATACCCCATATTCAACTTCATCCGCGGAGTGTATCAGCCCGCGGTCTCCGCGGTCGTCGCGAACCAGAGCGTGGAGAAGGTCAGGAGCGGAATGACGTTCATGACGATCGGAAGCAACCTCGGCTTCGCGATCGGCCCAGCCATAGGTGGCGTCATAGCCGACGCGTACGGATACGGCACCGTGTTCCTGCTGTCAGCTGGCAGCGCGGTCGTCGCGATCTTGATGACGGTGACGTGGGTTCAGGGCGGCCTCCTCCTGGGGGCGCTGAGGAGAGGCGCTGGTCAGGTGAAGTATCTGCTGAGGTGGAAGGAAGACAAGACCATCATTCTCATGCTTCTGATGACCTTCTGCGCCTTCCTATCCCTCGGGTATGAAGTGGTTCCTTTCTCGCTCTACACGGGCAGCATCCTGAACTTCTCGGACGCCCAGATCGGGTACATCTTCACGGTCAGCGGCATCGTGATCGTGGTTCTGCAGATACCTATTTCGAGGCTCTACGTCTGGATGAGACCCGTCGGACTGCCGCTCGTCGTGGGGTCGCTCCTTGCCGCAGCCAGCTACTCGCTGGCCTCGGTCTCGACGACGTTCACCGAGATGATGCTGATGATGATCATCGTGACCGTCGGAGAAATCTTCTTGACAGTACCGTCCCAGCTGATAATCACGGCGTTTTCGGGGGCTGAGAATCGAGGAACCTTCCAGGGTTACTACAACGCCGTGTCGAACGGAGGGAGGTCGATAGCCTCGTTCATCGGTCCCTTGACCTTCAGCATCTTCGCCTCCGAACCTAAACTGGGATGGGTACTCATAGCGGTCTTCTCTGCAATCCTCGCGATTGGTTTTCTTCTCATTTCACCGTCGATGCAGAGGGAGTACGAGGCGACCGATCATGCGCGGTCCGTCAAGCCTGTGGAGAGTTGATGGGTAGTTGCCGGCGACTGGGTTGTTTTCTGCTTCGTAAGGCGGTTTGGCGGTTGGAATCCCTCCGGACCCAAACCCAGAGACTGGCGGGCAGGGTGATTGCGCCGCATCTCCGAAGCCACCCCCGGGGCAGGTTCCTTTGACGAAAGCAGCAATTTAGAAGAACCTCGCATAGCCCAGCAGGGCTATTCGAGATAGGCTGGGGCCAGGCAGCCTAGGGGACTCAAGAGTGCCCGCTGCCCGATCTTGATGGCGATAGACACGGCTATGCAGCAAGCCTCTTGGTGTTCAAGTCAGGGTCGAATCCAGATCACTGCTGGAGACCAGAAGCTCCACCTTCAGGTGATGCATGAGGGTCCTGGCCAGGATCAGGTCGGGCTTCATCTTCTTCGTTTCGATGTGGCTTATGACCGAAGGCTTCACGTTGATCGCCCTCCCCAGGGCCTCCTGGGTGAGGCCCAGCTTCTCTCTCGCACGCCTTACTATCGAGTCGTATTCGGGGTCGACTTCAAGCTCAGGCTCGATCAATCCTCCCATGTCGATGGGCCTGGTCCTGACGGAGTGGACCCTCGGCGCTGTGCCCGTCAGCAACCTCCCACGCTTCGCACAGCTCTGACAGACTCGCAGGATGGCTCCGTCTATTTCCACGCGGCTGGGAGCGGTCCCTATCGGATTGCCGCAGACCTCGCAGGTGAGCACCACGTCTCCCGACTCCCCACACGAGGATTTTGTTAACTTATCTGCGCAAGATGAAACACGAGCCCGCCGTAGCGTCCTCGACCCAAGCGGAGTTCCTCCGCGTCCCGCGACTAGCCCTACTTCTTCTGCTCGATCAGCTCGATCCAGATGCCGTTGGGATCCTTGATGAAGGCGATCTGGCTCGACCCCGGCCCCAGCGAATAGGGCTCCTTAGCTATCTCGACGCCCATGCCCCTCAGGCTCTCGACCAGTGGGGACAGCTCCTTCACCCCGAAGGCAATGTGGTCGAGCTGGTCCCCCTCCGTGTAGTCCGTCTTCCCCCTCCACCAGGTCAGCTCAATATTGTGGTCAGTCCCCTCCATCGCCAGGAACGCTATTTCCGCGTTGTTCTGCTTAATCTCCCGTCTGCTCAGGAGCGACATGCCCAGCTTCTTGGTGTAGAACCCTATGCTCTCGTTCATGTCCTTCACGGTTATGGATGTGTGGAGCAGCTTCATGTTCTCGCCAGGGATTTCGAGTGGAGCTCTTAAAGCTGGCTTGACCCCTTAGTACCTGCCTACAGGACTTCGACTCCAGCTCGAGCACGAGCGCTCGAAACTTGGCATCTCACCCTGAAGTCGCGGGCGTGTGCGGACTAGTAGCCTTTCTTGGTTGCCGAAGTCTGGTCGCGTGGCACCCCGGGCTGACCGACTATCTTGATCACCGACCACCTGCCGCATAGGGGGCACTTCATGTACCTCCTGTTGCCAAGCCTCAGCGAAGTGAGTGAAGCGCCGGGGACGAACTGGTAGTTGAACTGCTCATTGCACTTTGGACAGGTGAGCGTGTTCTCCCTGACGACTCCGTGGGCCCCTGGGACTCCTCGACTTCGCCCTCTGGCCAGCCACCACCCACCAACGATGATGATTATGAGCACCACGACAGCGGCTATCGGCACTACCTCGCTTGCCACTATCAAAGACGCAAGCTGAGGGGGTCGATAAACGATTTGGCACCAGGCCGCGGCGTACGGGGCTAAACAGCGCGATGCAGGGTGTGACTCCCGGACAGGGTGAGGTTCTAGATCTCGACCGGTGTACTCGGTCGCGGGGTGTGCTTGTGGGTCGTCCCGCACCGCTTCAGGTGTCTAGCGTATTTCTTAGCGCTGATCAACTTTCCGCACTTATGGCATATCGGCACGAAACAGAAGGCTTGCCCGCTCGTAATAAGCACTTCCCACACACGGCGGCCAGGACTAGCAATTAGTCAGACGTGCCGTCTTAAATGGTGCCGGCAGGAACTAGCCGTACACGATGCGAATTCTTTACGTCGCCCCGAAATACGACTATGGCAAGCCTGAACAGGGCCTGAGCTTTGAACACTACAACTTCTACGATTCGCTTCTGAAAATGGGGAACGACATAATCTACTTCGACTTCTTGACACTGATTTCGAAGTATGGCAAGAAGGGGATGAACCAACGATTGCTGGAGGTTGCGAGGGCACAGAAACCCGATCTTATGTTCTCTGTCCTCTTCACGACTGAGCTCGAATATGACACAATTGGGGAACTGTCGCAGAACTCTGAGACCACTACGGTAAACTGGTTCGCTGACGACCACTGGCGTTTCGATAACTTTTCGCGGTTTTGGGCCCCTAGCTTCGACTGGTCGATCACCACATCCAATGACGCGATGGGGAAATATGATTCAATCGGATACCGGAACGTCATTAAGAGCCAGTGGGCGTGCAATCACTTCCTTTACAAAAAGCTGAACCTGCCCTACAAATATGATCTGACATTCGTGGGCCAACCTCACAGCAATAGGAGGCAAGTGATAGAGAATGTGCGGCGCCAGGGCGTGCCAATCAACGTTTGGGGAACGGGATGGGAATCTGGCAGGATCTCCCAAGAAGAGTTGATCTGCGTCTTCAACCAGAGCCGAATCAATCTTAACCTATCCAACGCTTCAATGTCGTTGGCGGATTCGAAAGTCCTGGGGCTAGTCCCTCAATCACTGCTGCCCGTTATTGCGAGGCTCCCATTCAAGGCCAAGTCTCAGCTCAAGAGTATTGCTAGTCACGTGCTCGCAGGAAGAATCGATGCGGGTGGCAAGGCAGGGTACTCAACCCAGATAAAGGGCAGGAATTTCGAGGTCCCTGGTTGCGGGGGATTCCTCCTCAGCGGCCCCTCAGAAAATTTGGAGGACTACTACGAAGTAGGAAAGGAAGTCGTCTGCTTCGATGGAGAACGCGACCTGCTTCAGAAGTCACGGTATTATCTCAAGCATCAGGAGGAGAGGGAAGCTATCGCGGCCGCCGGCCATTCAAGGACGTTGCGAGAACACACCTACGTGCACCGTTTTGACGCGATTTTTAGGCGGGTGGGGCTTCCAAGCCCCAGCGAATCGTTGATTCTCAACGGCGAGATAAGTGAAGGTTCAACTACCATTGTAGTCTAGCCCCTCTAGCCACTTATCATCAGCGAGCCTAATGCCCGGAACTCGGACGAAACCCACCCGGACCTACCACGACTTGAGTTCGCAGATAGAATTCAACATTGAACCTCAGCACACAACAAGGAGCGTGGGTCACCACTGCGGGAAGCGAGCTTAAACCCGACTTGTTGGTTTGGAATCCACTTTTCGGACCTGCTTGGGGGCGGACCCATAGGATCCGCTCCTGTCGGCTCTTCTTCGGACGATGTAATGTCGTCCGGCTCAAAATCAGTATTGGAACTTCACGCGCGTTGCCGTGTACAGGTTTACATCTTCGTCCCTTTGCGGCTTGGAAAGGAGTCGGTAAGATGGCAGCGAAGGTCAGAGGCATCTTCAGGTTCTACGTGAACCGGCTCTCAATCCTCTATGCGGGGACCGGGGCAGTCAATGCCTTGATGATCGATGGGTGGCTCTACTTCCTCACACACGACCTGCGGCTTCCTCTCCCCGTTTCGACCCTCGTTGCCGTCCTGACTTCCATCTTCACAGACTATACCTGGAAGTCCGAAGTCGTTTTCCGTTCCCCGCTTCTGTCGCGCGGGCGGTTCTACAGGTACTTCCTCAACGGCTCGGCGGCCACAATCATTCAGTACGTCCTCACCCTCCTACTCTCAACCGCGATCTTCTATTCAATAGCCTACGTGATCGCCGTGGCAATCGGCTTCCTCTTTGCATACACAATCTCACGGCTCAAGATTTGGAAGCAATACGTCCCTCAATCCCCTCAACTTGCTAGGTGAGACCTTATTGCTCCCGCGCGGCCATGGCGGTTTGCAAGACCGCCGATGACCCAGGTATGATGACGGTCGACGGGCTGGCTTCTCCCGGCAAATGTACCGCGTCCTGGGAAATCGGTCTGATCACCGCATGGTTGACCACTATTCTGTCGTCAAGGCAGGATTGATGACGTTTTCGTTTATCTGATAGCCCCTGGCCTCGCTGTTGGGGAGAAATGAACCGCCTGGGTCCAGAAGACTACCAGAGCAACAGGCACATTCGCAAGATCCTTCAACTCGCACGTGCCTCATCCAGGGACACCTTCTATGACCTGGGATGCGGGAAGGGCCAGCTCTGTGTCGTTGCCGTCGCCGAGTTCGGCGTGAAAAGGGCCGTCGGGATAGAGATGCACAGGGGTCGGGCGGCCAAAGCTGCGAAGCGTGTTCAGGATCTCGGCCTGGCCGGTCGGGTGGAAATCAGGAACGAGGACTTCATGGAGTCCGACTTGCACGACGCAACAATCGTATACTCAGGCCTCGGTGAGATCGAAGAGGACATCGCGTACTTCGAGGGAAGAGTGAAGACCGGCTGTAGGATTGTCACCCTCTTCCTCCCATTCGTCGGAGTGCTGCCTGATGCGGCCGATTATCCGTTCTACCTCATGAAGGTGCCATTCAGGAAGACTGAGGATGCTTCCCTCTGGATTTCGAAGGTACTCTTCAGGAAAGCCACAGCTGGAGAGCTTTACAGTGAGCTCGACTCCGACAGAGAGTACCGTTACGACAAGCGGGCATTCAGGCGAATGATGAAGGAAAGGTTCCCGTAGCCTGGGAGTCCTAGATTTGGGCTAGTACGAACCTGTTTTACATCGGACTAAGGATGACGCCTGAACCACGAACCCAGAACACCCGGGCGGCGCGGGAATTTCGAACGAGAGGGCCGGCCCCGACGAGGGGCACCATACGTCCTCAAGGGAAATCTGACTTGAACCTGAAGAGCAGGAGCGAGTTGCCGATCACCGTGACTGAGCTTATGGCCATAGCGCCCGCCGCGAGGAAGGGCAACACATTGTAGATCTGGGGGCCAAAGACAGGCACGAGCGCCCCCGCAGCGACAGGGATGAGCACCACATTGTAGGCAAAAGCCCAGAACAGATTCTGCTTGATCTTCGAGAGAGTCTTCCGGCTGAGTCTGATCGCGGTCGTGACGTTCCGCAGATCTTCCTTGATGAGCACGATCCCGCCCGTCTCCTTCGCGATGTCTGTTCCGCTGCCGATGGCGATCCCGACGTCGGCCCTGGTGAGCGCGGGGGCGTCATTGATGCCGTCGCCTACCATCGCGACCACCCTGCCTTCCCTTTGCAGAGACACTATGGTCTCCTCCTTCTGTTGCGGAAGAACCTCAGCGACGAACCTTTCGATGCCGATTTCGTGAGCGATGGCGGCCGCCGTCCGAGAGTTATCTCCCGTCAGCATCACGACCTGAACTCCTAATCTCTTCAGAGCCTCTACCGTAGCCTTCGCAAACGGCTTGACCGTATCCGCGACTGCGATGATCCCTCCGACCTTGCCGTCTGTGGCGACGATCATGGCGGTCTTTCCTTCCTCTTCCAGCCTGCTCAGTTCTGCTTCCACCGGCGAGAGGTCAACACCATTCTCAGCGACGAGTCGTCTGTTACCCAGGAGGACAGTCCTGCCATCCACCCTCGCCATGACACCCCTTCCCGCCATCGCCTCGAAGTCTTGGGGACTAGTCAGACTGATGGAACGACTCTTCGCCTCGTTGACGATGGCTTCACCCAACGGATGCTCTGAACCCCTCTCGACCGAGGCCGCCAGACGCAGAAGTTCCTCTGGGCTAAGAGTATCGGTGGGAACGACGTCGGTGACCGAGGGTTTACCCACTGTGAGAGTACCCGTCTTGTCGAAGATCACGGTGTCTACCTTACCGGCGAGTTCCAAGTACTCGCCTCCCTTGATCAGCACCCCGCCCTGTGCGCCCTTGCTGGTCCCCACGAAGAGTGCCGCCGGGGTGGCGACACCGAGGGCACATGGACATGCTATCACCATGACGGACACGAAGGCCAGTACGGAGAAACCGAGCCCGATGTGGCCGAGGTAGTACCAAGAAAGGCCCGCAACGGCTGCAGCCGCAATGACGATAGGAACGAAGTATGAAGCGATCCTGTCGGCCAGGCGCTGTATCGGCGCCCTTCCGACCTGCGCCTCCTCCACGAGCCTGACAATCTGAGAGAGCGCTGTGTCCTGGCCCACCTTGTCTGCCCGCAGCTTCAGAAGGCCAGACTTGTTAATCGTCGCTCCTATCACCTCGTCCCCCGCTGACTTTTCGACGGGAATGCTCTCGCCCGTTATCATGGATTCATCGATAGCCGACCTGCCCTCAGTGATTACGGCGTCCACGGGTATCCTCTCGCCAGGCCTGACGGTCAGCGCGTCACCTACCCTTACCTGCTCTATGGGGACGTCGATCTCCGCGCCCTTCTTGTCGATCACGTGGGCGAGGGTCGGCTGAAGGTCAACGAGCTTCCTCACCGCTGCGGAGGCCCTGCCCTTCGTCACGCTCTCGAGAAACCGGCCGGCCAGTATCAGGGTGATGATGATGGCCGAGGTGTCGAAGTAGACCCCCGAGAAGCGAAAGAAGCTGGGAGCGAATGTGACCACCACGGAGTACCCCCACGCGGCGGAGGTGCCGAGCGCAATCAGCACGTCCATGTTCCCCATCCTGTTCTTGATGCTGTCGTATGTCCCCCGATAGAACCGCCATCCTACGATGAACTGGATGGGCGTTGCGAGCGCGAAGAGAATGTAGTTGGAAGATTGGGCGGGCAAGAGAGTCGAATAGGTGAAGAACAGTATCGGGATTGCCAGCAGTGCCGAGGTCGAGACCTCTATCTTGAGCCTCTTGACCTCTTTCTCTGGCGCCACGAACTCGCGCAAGCAGGACTCGCTGCAGAAGTAGTAGGTGACCCCCCGGACCTGGGCCTTCAGCTCCGCTGTGCTCTCGTCGACGAACATGCCGCAGACCGGGTCCTTCGCCATGACAGAACTGGATTCTTAGGTGGTATTTCTTAAACCGGCGTCTTTACGCATGTAAAGCTACTTTCCGTTCTTGATCTCGCCCTATCTTTGCAAGCCTCGAACCGTATTTGTCGAGGTAGTCCTTCTTGCAAGTCTTGCAACAGAAGTAGTAGTGAGACGATCCGGCAACTACCGTGTAGGGCCTCGCGCGCGCTACCTCTTCATGGCAATAGTCGCACCGCAGGTCCATTGTCAGCATGCTGGGCACCAGAGACGGAGGCCCCTCCTTGATGGTGCTGGTTATGATCTGGCTCGATGTCACCTTCACACCGGGCCTGCCGAACACGCTTCGCCCAAGAAAGGACTGAAGCTCCCGGACGCCATCGAGAGCAACCTTCAGGGTCATGCTCTGCCCCGTCGTCATGTAGACGTTCTGCACTTCCTTGAGCCTTGCGAGGTCCTTGGCGACCTTCTCTGCCGAAGTGGAGTCGACGCCAAGCGTCACCAGGGCCGAAACTCCTCGATTGACGGAATCTGCAGCGAGGATCGGCACGAATTTCATAATAAGGCCAGCCTTGGTCATCCTCGCCATTCGAGCGGAGACGGTGGGAGTGGTGAGCGAAGTCCTCCGGGCGATCTGTCTTAGGGAGGCTCTTCCATCGTCCATCAGCGCCTCAAGTATCTTGGAGTCAATCCCATCGGGTTTCACGGTCGATTCGGCCCATTGCATACTTAAAGGATTTACGTTCGTAAAGGCAAGCTTTGATATACGAAGGCATCTGCTATCTCGTCGAGACTAGAATGATGAAGGATCCAATATGCGGAATGATGGTGGACGAGAAGAGGACGAAGCTGAAGTCCGAGCATGAAGGAATGGCCTTTACCTTCTGCAGCAAGGCGTGCAAGACCGCCTTCGATAAGGACCCTCACAAGTACGTGCGATGACGCATGAGAATTCCTGCATCGCCCGACAGCTTCGGCCGTATTCCATTGCCGGGGTCGGAAGGCCCTCTCTCGGTCCCAGCCAGAGTTGGTGCGGTCGTGCACGAGCCCGTGTCGTGCAGCCTGACGAACACCGAGTATGCGAAGGTCATTGCACTACTTCCTCCCGGAGCACCTGCCATCATCCTTGAAAGGACGCGTCCGGCCGGGAACATGCTGATCAGCTCTGGAAGCGCATCCGCTCCGCTGAGAACCTGCCTGTCTTGGAGCACTAGATGAAAGGACTTGTATCGGAGCTTGGTGGGTACTCCGTCCAACAATCCTGACTCATCTGCTGAGCTCAGGGAGACAAAATCCACTCTCCGATGTGTGTCTAAGATGGCCACTGCTTGCTTGAACTTCGTGCAGTGGCCGCAATCCGCGTCATAGACCAAGACATAATTGGACATGCCGAGTTCGCCTGTCCATTCCTCTGCCCACGGTTCCATAAAAAACGCTCTGACTCCTGACCCTTTGGAACGCAGCGGGGATTCCGACGCCGAGTCCTCCCTCACTGATTCGACTCCCTCGGTATGCCGTTTGCAGTCCGAATCCCTTCGAGTCTGCTGAACACACATCTCGATGAGGAGCCGCGACTTCGAATCGTTGCGAGCCAACGTGGATCACAGGTCTACGCCCTGACGTTCACTTGGTGACCAGGGCTTCCTTCTCCAGTATGTTGAACAGGTCTCCATGCCTTGCCTTGAGGCTCGACAGCGAAGGCGGAAGCAGGCCCTGTCTTACCGCCCTCCTGACCTGGTAGCGGACGAACTGCCTGTAGCGCGTGTCCCCGATGTACTCCAGGATAGCCTCCGTCGCAGTGTTCTCGTCCATCCCCTTTATGTTGACCAGGTAGGGCGCGAGGACCAGCCACGAAAGCCTGTGCCTCCCGTCCGAAACCCTGTGCTTCAGGACTTCTTCGATGTAGCCGTAGTTAGCCCTGCTTCCCACCTCTTTCCTTGGGACGTAGGGCTCCAACTGGCGCACTAGCATGAGGACGTCGGCCGGGACGGGCTGCCGCCTGAGCGCCTGAGTCCCTGTGACCATCAAAGAGTACACGACGGAGGCGAAGAGGTCAAGGATTAGGTTCTGCGAGAGATCGATGATGCCCTTTTCCAAGGGGAGGCGTCCCAGTCGCCACTTCTGGTTCTCGAATAGGCTGTGCTTCGACCCGAAGGACAGGTAGGTCTCCACGGGTAGGGTGTACAGTCGCTCGTCCTTCCGGGTGAGTGTGAGATCCGTCGCTTCGTGGAATATTCTCAAGGCGTCCTCGGTCTTCTCCTTTACGAAGAACGACTTTGACCTCTGGGCCTCCGACTTTCCCAGGGCTGTTGTCATGAACGAATCCTTCGAGGAGGCTTGTACGGCGACGAAGAAGCTGTAGAACTCCACGAGCCCGCTGTTGACGTCCGTCCGTCTCGCCCGGCTGGCGAAGTCGTGATACTGCGGCCACTCCTTCAGGGCCTGGATGTCGTTGTCTGCATTCCTGACCGCGCGCTCGATCCTGTAGCGCGCCTGGTCGAGAATTTCGTGTCTGGGCAAGTTGCGGTCTTCAAGGGGCATCTCCGTCAGCACCTGCCTGGCTCGGCTCAGGAAGGGGTACTTGGCGAGGCTCTCATCAATGGTTGCCAATTCCTGCCTCCGTCAGAACCAGACGTTTCCCGCTCTTCTAAACCCCGCGCTTCGATTTCCTTGAGGGACGAACGATGGGCAGGCGAGCAGTCGCCCAGGAACCCCCTTCCCTAGAGCAGGTCCACGAGGTCGTCAACGCTGGAGATCGTCGCAATCGCGACCCCCCGCGCGTCCTGGTCGACGCCCGAGGTGACTAGGACAGAGTCTATCCCCGCCTTGGCCGCGCCCTCCAGGTCCGTATCGACCTGGTCGCCGATCATAACGGCCCGCTCCTCAGCACACTCGGCGCGCTCCAGGGCGATCCTGAACATCAGCGGTGCAGGCTTCCCGATCAAGGTCGCCCTCTTCTGAGTGGCGTATTCCAGTGCTCTCACGACGGGCCCGGTTGCGATCGCCGGTCCGTCGTTGTACATGTACAGCCTCGAGGAGTGCGTAGCGACGATCGAGGCGCCGTTCCTCACGAGCCTTGCAGCCATATCGAGCTTGTCATAGGTGAGCTTCCTGTCCAGACCAACGACCACCAACCGGGCCTCTTCGCCTTCGGTCCTGGTGTGGCCGCACCTCCTCATCTCTGACTCGAGCCCCGCCTCGCCGATGAGGAAGTACGGCACCCGCCCGTGCTTCTTGCGGACATACTCGGCCGTGAGGCGGGCGCTCGTCAGAATTTCGCCCTCCTTGACGGGGATGTTGAACTCGGCGAGGCGTGCTTGGATCGTCTCGACGGAATCGGTCGAGTTGTTGGTGAGGACAAAGAGTTTCTTCCCTGACCTGCGGAGGGCCTCGATGGCCCTCGTGCCGCCGATCTTCTCCCGGTTCTCCTTGCCTTTGTAGAAGACCCCGTCGAGGTCGAACAGGAAGAGATCCTTCTTCCTCAGGATGGGTCGACTCTTCAACCCGCCATGGCCACCCCGACGGAGTCTCCTTTGACCGATGCGATCGACCCGACCTTGGCTTTGGCGAATTCTCTTGCGTCGATTCCCGAGAGGACCGGGACAGTCTTCCCGTACAGAATCCCTGCCACAGAGGATCCGACAACAGCGGCGAGGTCCCGCTGCTCGGTTACGACCGCGGCTGGGCCGTTGCCCATTCGTATGGCCTCGGCGAGCCAGGACGACCCGGCGGTAGACCCTTTGCCCCGCCTGTAGAAGAGAACTTTCCCCCTGATGTTCGTGCCTGCCAGGTCGCTGCGGGCGTCGAGGACCACGCCGGTCCTGGGGTCGACCGCGCGGTCATATGTGAAAGCCTGTCGGCAGAAGAGCGCCTCGCCGGAGGCGGTTCCGCCTACGAGCACATGGCACTTGAAGGCCTTGGAACTCACGCCGAGACCTCCGCCATGATGTCGCGCAGCGAGGCGTACCTCACCTTGACCGCCCCGTCGGCCATGAGCGTCTCCGCCAGGAGGGCCGAGTTCGTCAGGACGACACGATGGCCCGATGCTTTGAGAGGATAGACGTCGGCATCAGTTCCCCAGGACAGCTTTCCGCCAGCAGCCTCGATGTCGGCGAGAACCCCGGCCTTGGTTGCCATCTCGTGTGCCTGTTTGGAGGTGTATGCGTACAGTTTGACCCCCCGCTTTACCTTTCGCCCCTCCAGCAGCTTCGCAAGCGAACCCAGCTCAGAAACGGACAGTTGGGGTGCGCCTAGTGCGACCAGGTCGGGGGCCTCCTCAGTCTGGTTCAACTCGCCTTCGACGGCTTCCAGGTCCGACCGGGAAACATCGACCCTCTCAATCTTCTCGCCTCCTGCCGCTTCCTCGAAAGAGCCAGAGCCGTTGGTGATGTGCACGTAGTGGATCATGGCCAGGGGCCCTGCCGAAGCCGCAGCGGCCCCCAAGTGCTTGATGTCGTCCGACGTCGCGTCCTTGGGTGTGCCGTCCAGGGCAGGGACTCTCGAGCCCGAGGTCTTTCCAATAAAATAGCCGAGGGACCGGTAGTCCAGGTCGGAGAACCTGCCGGACGGGGCGCTGAAGGCAACTCTGGCAACCCGTTCCTCGTCTAGGAGCATCCCGAACTTTGGCGTCAGTCCGAGGATCGCGCTGGCAACGTCCAGACCGGCCATCGCCATGTTGGTCCGGCAACCGATGACCGAGTTCGCGAAGACCACGGAGCTGGAATCAGCCCATGCCACCACCTCGCCAGCCTTGGGAAAGTTGCAGACCTGATACGGGACACAGGTCCAGCATTGAATGCCTCCCAGCCGGTTGTAGGCTTCGCAGAGCCTTTTCTGCTTCCTTGCGAACTCCGCGGGAATCCCGAGGCTCTCCGAGTTCCCCATGTCGATGCTCGCCGGGTTCACGGTCGTAGCCACGCCGAACCTCCCGCCCGAGGCCGCGAATCGCTCAAACAGCTCGACGCCGGAGTCGTGAAGCCCGCTGTAGTCGGCCTGGACGTGTGCCGACTTGATTTGGACGAGCGACTCTGCGCCGACTGCGTCCCCGACCTTCGCCAGTATCTCCATCGCGAGTCGTTTCGCTTCTCCCCCCTCGCCTTGGAGTAGCTTCTCGTGGGCAGATTCTAGGTGCAATCCCTGTGTTTCGGAGTCGAAGTCGTCTTAAAACGATTCGCAGGCCCGGCGGAGTGTCCGTTCGGCGGCTGCTGACGAAGCCACCGACAATTCTTATACATGGCCGAGCAAATCGGGAGAGCCAGACCAACAGTGAAGATGCTGATTGGGGGAGAGGGGGCCGCGGCCCAAGGCGGGGATAGCTTCGACGTCTACAACCCCGCGACCGGGGACGTCGTCGATTCAGTCCCCAGAGGTGGAAGGGAGGATGTCAAGAGGGCGATTGACTCGGCGGCCCAAGTTTTCAAGGTCTGGTCGGAAAGACCAGCCATAGAGCGGTCGAGAGTCCTCCTCAAGATCGCAGAGATCGTTAGGGCCAACGCAGAGGAACTGGCTGCAAGCCTGACGATGGAACAGGGGAAGCCTCTGGGCGAATCGAGGAGCGAGATCAACTCCTTCGCCAGCACATTCGAGTACTACGCCGGGCTGGTAGGCAGGGAGAGGGGAGCACACACTCCGTTCTCCACCGGAGAGGGTTTCTTCATCGTGAGCAAGAGACCCATCGGCGTCGTAGGTGCGATACTCCCGTGGAACTTCCCAGTTTCTTTGATGGGGTGGAAGATCGGGCCCGGGCTAGCCGCAGGTAACACCTTCGTGGTCAAGCCGGCGAGCACGACTCCCCTGACCGACCTAAAGGTGGTCGGCCTCCTTGGCTTGGCCGACCTTCCTGCAGGAGCCGTCAACGTCGTGACAGGGCCAGGAAGTGTCGTCGGAGAGGAGATCATCGACAGCCCGAAGGTCGCGAAGATCGCGTTCACGGGCGAGACGGCGACGGGTAGGCGAATCATGGAGGGGTCAGCGAAGACGATCAAGAGGCTGACGCTGGAGCTCGGGGGTTCCGACCCGATGATAGTGTGCGACGACGCAGACCTGGAGCTGGCGGTCGAGGGGGCGACGTGGGGCAGGTTCAGGAACTGTGGGCAGTCGTGCACTTCGGTGAAGAGACTCTTCCTCTTCGAGGCAATCTCTGACCAGTTCGTGAAGAGATTCGCCCGGAGGGTCAAGGCAATCAATGTGGGGAACGGTCTACTGAAGTCTACGCACATGGGCCCGATGCACACGAAGGAGCAGCGGGAGAAGGTCGAGGCGCTGGTCGCCGAGGCCGAGAGCAGGGGAGCGAATCCGCTCGTCGGCGGCGGCAGGCCAAAGGAGGAGGAGCGGAGTGGCGGGAACTTCTACAGGCCAACGGTGCTGACGGACGTGGACTTCGACGCGAAGATCGCAAGAGAGGAATGCTTCGGGCCGGCGCTCCCCATCTTCGTCGTGAAGGACCTCGACGAGGCTATCGAGGCGGCCAACGACACCATGTATGGTTTGGGCTCGTCCATCTGGACGAAGGACTTGGAGAAGGCAAATCGCGCCGCGGAGAAGCTCGAGGCCGGCACAACGTGGGTCAACTCGCCGCCCATTTCGAGAGCCGAAGTGCCCTTCGGCGGGTTCAAGCAGAGCGGGTTCGGGCGCGAGAACGGGGTCGAGGGTCTGGACCACTACTATGAGACCAAGAGCATCCAGGTTCTGGATTACGGAAAGGGGAAGAAGTGGGCCTTCCCAATCTGAGCTGAGGTCGCTTCAGAATTTAGCCGTCTTGAAGGGACGAGGGAGACTTCAGTTGCCCAATGCGTGCGCTTCCTGCGTGTGCTCGCTGTGTCGGCCGCAGAAAGCAATCACCATCGCTCTTGTCTACGGAACAAGAGTTAGTATCGAAATGACCTCATTCGCGTAAACCCCTAAATAGAGTCGAGAGGCGCCATGGTAGGAAAATGCCGCAGTTCGCCAGGATTAAGCTCACGAGCACGAACCTCCCCGAGCTTGAGAGGGTCGCAAAGGACATCAGGGACATCGCCGACAAGACGGGCGTGAGGGTGAAGGGCCCTCAGCCGCTGCCCACGAAGAAGCTCAAGATTACCACGAGGAAGGCGCCCACGGGTGAAGGAAGTCACACGTTCGACCACTGGCAGATGAGGGTCCACCGAAGGATTCTCGACGTCCAGCCCGACGACAGGACCATGCGGCAGATTACGAAGCTCAAGATCCCCGAAGACGTGAGAGTCGAGCTTATTCTGACGGCCTAGGCCTGCTTCCTCACCCAGTCGATTGTCCGCTGAAGACCCTGCTCCAAGGTGAGTTCGTATCTGTAACCCAAGAGGGATTTCACCTTCTCAGTCGAAGGATAGCTAACCTGCGGCTCGCTCTCGAGTTCGCTCCTCGGAGGCGCGAGCACCAGCTCTGACTTCGAGCCGGTCAGGTGCTTCACCGTCTCAGCCAGCTCCCGGATCGATACCGGCCTCTCGCCGCCGAAGTTGAAGGCCTGGCCGACGGAACTGTCCTTGTCAAGCATCGCAAGGGCCAGCTTCGCGTAGTTGATGGCGTGAGAGGGCGACGTCGTGTCTCGGCCGCCGTTGAAGAGGGTCAGGGGCTCCCCTTTGAGGCAGGCATTGATGAAGCGGATTGTCGCGCGCGAGGGCTGGTCGTGCTCGCCGAACAGGAGCCAGCTCCTCGTGAGGGAAACAGGAAGGCCCTTGGTCTTGAAGAAGCTCATCGCAAGGTTCTCGCAGATCACCTTCGAGTAGTCGTATGGCACCCGCGGGTCGAAGGGCGCGTCCTCCCTGACGGGGTTGCTCTTTGGCGCGCCGAACACGTTCGCCGACGATGCGCAGATAACCCTCTTCACCTTCTTCCTTTTCGCTAGTTCGAGGACGTTGAGAGTCCCTACGCAGTTGACCTCGAAGCAGAGGCGAGGATCTTCGATGGTCTTCTTGATCTCTGTGATAGCAGCCAGATGGATTACCGCTTGGAAGTCCAGCGAGGCAAGCTTGGTGAAGACGAAATCCCTGTCGAGGAGGTTGCCTGATACCTCCCACCCCGAGAGGTCGGTAGGGATGACTCCGAGCCCCTTCCCGTCAAGGTAGGCCGAGAGGTTCCTGCCGACCATGCCGGACGCTCCCGTGACGAGGACCTTCATCTTTGGTGACGGTCGTCCGTCCAGATTCTATTTAAGGTGAGAACGGAATTCCGGCCTTCGCTGCCATCTGCCTGACGAGCTCCGGCTCGACCACGCCGTACCCCATCGCCTCGGTCCCGTCGGCGAGGGTGAAGGGCACGCGAGAGACGTAGTAGGGGACTTCGAAGCCCGCCACCCTCGATTCTTCTCGGGTTTCGAAGAGCTTCGTCCACGGGCCTCCGTTCGAGCTAAAGCAGGACACCTCCACGACCTTCCGCTCCCCGAATCCTCCGCCCCGCCCTCCTGCTGCGAGAGACCCTTCGGCGATCTTCAATAGGAAGAGCCGGTTTCCGCCGGATGCGGTCCTGAGGTCGACGTCCTTCTCTGCTATTACTATCACCCTGGACCCGCCAGTGAGATGGGAAGAGAGTTCGTCCCGGGAGTCCATTTGCTTGACCAACGGGCCTTGCTATAAAAGCGTCAGGAGGGGTTCCAGTGATTTGTGTGGAGATAATGGACTGACCTTCTTTGCCGCAGCGCGGGAATGGTGGGGAGCAAAACGACCAAAGTCGGAACCTGGCAAGAACGAGTTGTACCATCGAGACGCGAGTAGCAAGAATCCGACAAACGGCATAAATGGCCTGTAACGCAGGCGAGTTTCGTCTCGCCCAGAATTGAACCCCGATCAAGCCGCTGGAGCATCCGTTTCGAGGGTCCGTAAGGCCGTCGCAAGCTATTCCGCCCTCGTAGTGCTGAGCGTCATCTGGGGTCTCGCATTCGTGGCGATCAAGCAAGCGACCTTCGAGCTGTCACCGGTCAACCTCGCCCTGCTGCGGTGGCTCATCGCGGGCGCCTGCTTTCTCGCCCTCGTCCCGATCATAGGAAAGCCGAAGACCAGGCTCGAGAGGAGGGACCTGCCGCGGCTGCTCGTGATCGCCTTCGCGAACGTCGTCGGATACCACCTTGCCCTGTACTACGCTGAGACGACCGTCTCGGCCGGCCTGGCCGGACTCCTCATATCATTCGGGCCAGTGTTCATAGTAACCCTCTCTGCCTTGTTCCTGCACGAGCGCGCCGGACCCAAGGTCCTGCTTGCGCTCTTCCTCGCCGTCTTCGGGACACTCGTCCTCTCGGTAGGCCAGGTGAGTCTCTCCAACCTCTCCTCCTTCCTCGGGCCGGCCGAGGTCGTCCTCGCTGCCGCGTTCTACGCGCTATTCACAGTCCTCGCGAAGCCTTTCGTTCACAAGTATGGAGCGCCGCCGACGACGATCTGGGCAGGCTTGTTGGGGACAGCGATGCTCGTCCCGCTGCTCTCCGGCAGCTTCGTGACTCAGGTTGAGGCCCTCTCGGCCGTCGGCTGGGCATCCGTCCTCTACCTCTCCGTCCTTAGCACCGTCTTCGGGTACCTCCTCTTCTACACGCTTGTCAGCAGGGGCGCGGTGTCGAGGCTTTCGGTCCAGCTGTACTTGGCGCCAATCGTCAGCGTCGTCGGCGGGGTCCTCCTCCTGAACGAAGGGGCCACCTTGTTCACTGTCGCCGGAGGGGCGCTCTTGCTCGTGGCCGTGGCGCTGGTCACCGGTGTCAGAAAGGCGTAGCGGGGTCTACCGTGTAGCAGCCAGGGAGCGCTCTTTCGCGAGAAGCGCCCTCTTTCGGGGAATGCCGAGCCCGTACCCTCCGAGGCTTCCGTCCTTCCTGATTACCCTGTGGCAGGGTATGATCAGCGGGACCGGGTTCGACCCGCAGGCGTTGCCGACCGCGCGGACAGCCGTCGGCTCGCCTATCATCTCGGCCACCTCGCTGTAGGAACGCGTAGAGCCGAGGGGAATACGCTGAAGGGCCGTCCATACCTTCATTTGAAACTCCGTTCCGCGGATGTCCAGAGGTAGTTTCACCTCCTGACCCCGCAGGTGGTCGTTGACCCCTACGAGGAAGCGGTCCGCTCTCCCAGACCTGACGATCCTCGCCTTGGGGAATTCCTTCCTTAGGGCGTCGACCAGCTCCTCGTCATCGTCGCCCAAGTCAACCGAGCAGATTCCGTGGCTGGTTGCGGCGACGAGGAGGCGCCCCAGTTTCGAGTCTCCGGTTGCATACATCACCAGCTTCCCCGAACCGCCCGCCCTGTAGTCGGCCGGAGTCATCCCGAGCTTGACCCTCGAGTCCCTGTACAGCCAGCTGTGGGACGAATATCCGGTTCCCCTCAGCGCGCCTAGGACCGACTCGCCCTTCGCAAGCCTGAGCTTCAGGAGACCGACCCTGCACTCTTCGAGATACCTCCGCGGCGAGATTCCCATTACGTCAGCAAAGATTCTTTGGAGGTGGTACGGGCTGACACCGAATCTCCTTCCGAGATCGGACAGCGTAATCTTCGAGGTCGAGTTCTCTTGAATGTAGCCGCAAACCTCCTTGACGAGTCCCAGCCGCTTGGGGGTCCTCTCTTGCGAAATCGTCTCTGATTGCATACTCTGACAGTGGATTTGCCTGTAGGTGGTAATAAGACGTTTGTCTCAATCTTGCGAGGCGGGGAAGCTCGCTGATCCCAGGTACTTCAAACCGAAGGATTTCACGTCTGTCTCCCGGAGAATCAGAAGAACTTCAGGAGGGTCGGAGGCGTTGAGGGTCGGGCCGCTCCGAGTGCGACTTCAGGAAGGCCCGTAGGAGGATCCTTGCGTCAGGAGTCAGTCTCCGCCCCGGGAGCATCCGTCTCAGCCGTGACGTGGAGACTTCCCTGACAGACTCGAGTTCGACCTGGTCGATGGTGGCAGGCTGGTCGGACTTCGAGATGTACATCGAGACCCACTCCCGCTCTGTTCGACCTCCGCTTGTGAAAGGAGGAAGAAGCAGCTTCGTGAAAGGTTTCAGAAGCGAACGGAGCCCCAACTCTTCATCGAGCTCCCGCTTGGCCGCGCCCCTGTACGTCTCTCCGCTCCTTACGTGCCCGGTGCAGGAGAGCGTCCACAGCCCCGGATGCCACAGGTCGCGCTTGCTCCTCTGCTGCAACAGGACTTCGCCTGTTGTCCTCAGCACCAGGACGGCGACCGCCCTGTGTAGAAGGCCCCTTTCGAGGCAGACCCGTAGCGCAGAGGTCCCGATCACCCTGTCCCCCTCGTCGACGAGGTCTACCTCCTCTTCAGCTGCCAATGGGCACCACCTATGACCCCACGCAGAGGAGGACTGCCTGCGCCTCTTCCTTCGTGGAGAAGATCTGGACCTGGAGGTCAACCGCCTTCCGCCTGATCCTGTAGAGGTCGTCGGAGGTCATGTTAGAGTTGGCGTTGAAGGACAAGAGGAAGGACACCCTGCCGGCCGAGATGAGCGAGAGGACCTTGTCGGCCTTCGTCGGCGACGACTTCCCGATCGTGAGCACATCAATCCCCCTCTTCCTGAACCCGGCAAGGAGGGCTTCTGTGCCCGCCTCGTCCTGCCACGCCTCGAGGAGCATTACCCCGGTGTCCCCCCTCTTCGGTATCCTGTGGCCCGTGGCCAGCAGAGCCTGAGAAAAGGCCCCGGCAAAGGTGGCGCCGAAGCAGGCGACCTCGCCCGTCGACCTCATCTCGACCCCGAGTCGGTGGTCGGCCCCGTCCATCTGGAGGAAGGAGAACTGTGGCGCCTTCACGGCGAAGGTCTTGGGCTCCTCGACGTCGGTCGTCCGCTTGAGGCTCCCTCCGAGCAGAGCGGGGGCGACGACGTCCACCAGGTTGACTCCAGTAGCCTTGCAGACGAAGGGCAGCGACCTGGACGCCCTCAGGTTGCACTCGATGACGAAGACGGACGTGCCTCTGACCAGGAACTGGATGTTCAGGGGGCCCCGCGCCTTCAGCTCCCTGGCGATGCTTCGAGTGTAGATTCTGATCTTCTCCTTGGCGGCCCCTGTAACGGAAACCGTGGGAATCGACATGATGGCGTCACCCGAATGGATCCCCGCGTCCTGCACGTGTTCGACTATGGCGCCGATCACCGTGTTCTTCCCGTCGGAGACGGCGTCGACTTCGACCTCGCGCGCCCCCTCAATGAACTCGCTCACGGTCACAGGATAGTCGGGATTGACCTTGACCGCCTTAGAGATGAACGTCTCCAGCTCCGACGGGTCCCAGATGACCCTCATTGCAGACCCGCTCAACACGTGGGAGGGCCTAACGATCACCGGGTAGCCGACCCTGGCGCAGAACGTAGCGGCCTCGGCTGGAGATCGGAAGCTGCCCCATGCAGGCTGTGGGATTCCGAGCCTGTCGAGGAGAGCACTGAACTTGGTCCTGTCCTCCGCCATCTCAATCGACTGGGATGGCGTCCCAAGGACCTTCACGCCGCGCTTCTCCAAGGCCTCGGCCAAGTCATTCGGAGTCTGTCCCCCGACACAGAGAACGATGCCTTCCGGCCTCTCCTTGTCGTATATGGCGAGGAGCCGCTCGACGGAGAGCTCTTCGAAATAGAGCCTGTCGCTCATGTCGAAGTCGGTCGAAACAGTCTCGGGGTTGCAGTTCACGACAATGACCTCGTCCACCCCGTTCGCCTTGAGGGCCCATGCCATGTTCATCGTACCCCAGTCGAACTCGACCGAACTGCCTATTCTGTACGGTCCCGCCCCGAGGACCATCGCCTTCCTCTTGCCGGTCGGAGGCGCCTCCTCGACCGCGCCGTTGAAGGTCTGGTAGAGGTAGTTGGTCTTGGAAGGCCATTCCGCCGCGAGCGTGTCTATGATCTTCGTGACAGGGGTCACGCCAAGCCTACCCCTCAGTTCCCTGATCCTGTCCTCGTCCAGGCCAAGAAGGCTGCCAATCTGTCGGTCCGAGAAGCCCAGTTTCTTCGCTGTGTAGAGCTTCTCCCGGGCGGGCGTCGCCCCGGGCTCCTGGCCCTCGAGCTGGGAGTAAAAGTCGACAACATTCCTGAGCTTCGTCACGAACCAGGGGTCGACCTCGCTCTTAGAGCTCACCTCACCGACGGTCAGTCCGGCCCTGAGGGCGTCCGCTAGGTCGAAGATCATGGTATCTGTCGGGTGCTCCAGCGCCTCGATCGCCCTCGCCTTTTGTGGAGGCCGAACCCCCTCTCTGATGACCCCGTCGTACCTTGGGTTGGCCATGCGCGCGGCCTTCTGAATCGCTTCCTCGAAGCCCCGGCCAACAGCCATTACCTCGCCGATTGACTTCATCGACGTCCCAATCGCCCTGGATGCGCCGTCGAACTTGTCAGTGTCCCATCTGGGCATCTTGACCACAAGGTAGTCGAGAGATGGCTCGAATAGGGCAGAGGTCACCCCCGAAACCTTGTTCTTCAGCTCGGTAAGGTAGTAGCCGAGGGCGAGCTTCGTGGCGATGTAGGCGAGGGGATACCCTGTCGCCTTCGACGCGAGGGCAGACGACCTTGACAGCCTCGCGTTGATCTCAATCGCCGCGTACCTTTCCGAGGTCGAGTGCAGGGCGAACTGGATGTTGCATTCCCCGACAATCCCGCAGGTCCTCGCGGCCCTGAGAGACGCTGTTCGCAACATGTGGTATTCCGCATTGGTCAGGGTCTGGGAGGGGGCGACGACGATGTTGTCCCCCGTGTGAACCCTCATCCCGAGAACGTTCTCCATGTTGCAAATCGTCACGCCGTTGTCCTCGCTGTCCCGCATTATTTCGTACTCGATCTGCTTCCATCCGCCGAGGTACTCTTCGACGAGGACCTGATGTGACAGGGAGCTGTTGAGGCCCCGTTCGACTATCTCATGCAGCTGCTGCGGGCTCCTCGCCACCCCGCCGCCCTTTCCGCCGAGGGTGTACGCGACTCTGATCATGACGGGGAAGCCCAAGTCCGCGGCGACCTCCCCGGCCTCCTTCGGCGAGTACACGGCTGTGCTCTTCGGGACGGGCACCCCTGCTTCCACCATCGTCTGCTTGAAGAGGTCCCTGTCCTCGGTGAGCTGGATCCCTCGAATCTGTGTCCCGAGGACCCTGACGCCATACTTCTCGAGGACCCCCTTCTCCGAAAGTTCGATCCCGCAGTTCAGCGCGGTCTGCCCACCAAACCCGAGCAGTATCGCGTCGGGCCTTTCTCGTTCGATGACCCTGGTCACCGACTCGAGCGAAATGGGGACGAAATGAATCCTGTCAGAGAACTGCTCGCTGGTCTGTATGGTCGCGATGTTGGGGTTGACGAGGACGGACTTCACTCCCTCCTCTTTGAGGGCCTTGAGGCATTGGCTGCCGGAGTAGTCGAACTTGCGGCTGGTTCTACCAGCTTTCGCCTGCTTCTCCGACCTTTATTGCCCCACTGCCTACGACGAGGACCTTGCCTACATTTTCACGCTTCGAACCTGGTCACCTCTCTTGCGCACCCCTTTTGTCGACTCGACGAACCTGTCGAAGACGAAATTCGTATCGTAAGGGCCCGGCGTCGCTTCAGGATGGAACTGCACCGCGATGCAGGGCCTGTCAATGTGGGAGACGCCCTCAATGGTCTTGTCGTCAGAGTTCATGAACCAGGGCCTCAGCGCCGACCTTGCGAGGGACTTCTCATCGAGGGCATACCCGTGGTTTTGGCTGGTGACATAGCCTCTCCCTGTGGTGACGTCTACACAGGGCTTGTTCTGACCCCTGTGGCCGTACTTCAGCTTGAAGGTCTCCACATCCTGGGACATCCCGACGACCTGCTCACCGAGGCAGATCCCAAGGACAGGAACTTCGGCATCGATCAGGGCGCCTACAGACTTGGCGGTTTGCGCGCACATCTGCGGGTCTCCCGGCCCGTTGCTGACAACCACACCTGACGGGTCGTATTTCATTACGGCCGAATAGGATGAATCGTAGGGTAGCCTGACCACCCGGTACCCTCTGGCGAGGAGGTTCCTCACGATCCCCAGCTTTGCCCCGCAGTCGATGAGCACGACGCGCTTCTCAGACTCGCCGTAAGTCACCGGCTTCTTGACCGAAACGTCCTTCACGAAGTTGATCGAAGAGTACCTCTCGGCCCTGCAGAGCAGGTCCTTGATGCGCTCGGGATCGGACGCTTCGCGCCCGTTCGCGAGGATCCCCATCATCACCCCCGCCTCCCTGAGCTTGGTGACCAGTGCCCTCGTGTCCACCCCCTCGATACCCGGGATTCCCTCAGATTCGAGCCAGCGGCCCAGAGTCCCCTTAGAGGCCCAATGAGATGGGACCGCGCACGCTTCTTGGACGACAATCCCCCTGACCTGAATCGACCCTGACTCGAAGAACCGCGGAAGCTTGTATTCGTCGAGATCGCCGTAGTCCGCCACCCCGTAGTTTCCAATCAAAGGGTAAGTGAAACAAAGGATCTGCCCGGCATAGGAGGGATCCGTCATCGATTCGGGATAGCCCACCATGCCTGTGTTGAAGACCGCTTCTCCTGCGGAGTCTAGTTCGGCACCAAAGCCAGTCCCGAAGAAGATGGAACCATCCTCAAGCAGAAGCAGCGCGTCCTTTCTCGGCCCGTACACCCTAAGAAAAAAAAGCTCACCAGTTGGTGATTTAAGGATTTGGAGACGCAGGTCAGGAGTGTCGCTGAAGCCCGCCAGAGGCGCAGATGTCCCATGGAATCCTCAAGACGAAAAGCCAAAAGACTCCCCAAAGAGGCGGTTGCCCAGATGGGCAAGGCCAGCGACTTCCTCGGCAGGGACGTCCTCAGCATCAGGGACTTCAAGCGGGACCAGCTCGAGCACCTTTTCCAAGCGGTCGAAGACCTCGAAAAGAGTCCCCACAGCCTAGACGGTCTGCTGAAGGGAGGCCTGACGGCGCTGCTCTTTTTCGAGCCTTCCACAAGGACCCATTCGAGCTTCCAGATCGCCGCCTCCACCCTCGGCATGCAAGTCACAGGCTTTGCGAGCCCCGCGGGCTCGTCGGTCTCGAAAGGGGAAACGCTACACGATACAATCCGCATGTTCGGAGGGTACGGCGCAGATTGCTTTGTGATTCGACACCCAATGCCCGGAGCAGCGAGGTTCGCCGCCGAAACCACTGACAAACCAGTGATCAACGCAGGAGACGGCAGCCGCGAGCACCCCACCCAGGCGATGATCGACCTCTTCGCGATAAGGAAGGCATTCGGGAAGCTGGACGGCCTCAAGGTGGGCATCCTGGGGGACCTGAAGTATGGGAGAACTGCGTCCTCGCTGGCCTACGCACTGTCGAACTACGACGTCGAGATGACGTTCATAGCCCCCGAAATGCTCCAGATGCGTCCCGAGGTGCAGCACTTCCTCAGACAGAGAGGGACAGCTACGAAATCCGAGAAAGACCTGAAGAGCGTTGTGGGGGGGCTGGACGTGCTCTACGTGACCAGAATCCAGAAGGAAAGAATCCCTGACCCCACGGAGTTCGAGAAGGTAAAGGGGATGTACCAGGTCAACCTCGAAGCCCTGAAGGAGGCGAAACCTTCTCTGAAGGTCCTGCACCCGCTGCCGAGGGTCGACGAGCTCGCAGCGGAGCTGGACGCGACCAACTACGCCGACTACTTCGTGCAGGCCGCGGCAGGGCTCCCCCTGAGGATGGCCCTGCTGAGTCTCGTGTTGGGAGGGGGAAGCTAGATGGGCGAAAGACGGATGGAAGAGAGGATGCTCGTCAGGAAGATCGAGGAAGGGACAGTAATAGACCACATACCCGACTGGAAGGCCGAGACTGTGGCAAAGGTCCTGCGGCTGGATAGACTGGCCAGGATGCAGGCAGAAATCTCGGTGGCCATTCTGCAGAACGTGAACAGCAAGAGTCTCGGAAGGAAGGACATCGTGAAGATTGACAGGTGGCAGGTCGACGAAAAGGATGCCGACATCCTCACGCTCATCTTCCCCACGATAACCGTCAACTACGTCAACGATTGGAAGGTCTCGAAGTACCACCCGAAGGTCCCCGACGTGATCGAAGGGAGAATCAGGTGCCCTGAGCTGCTGTGCATCACAAACGCTGAGAGAGAGCCGGTGGTCCCCAAGTTCCTGACACTGAAGCGCGAGAGGATGCTGCAATGCTTCTACTGCGACTCCCTCCTCGATTTCGACAGCGTCCCTGACCATGTAAGGTCGTAGCCCGCATGGAGCACGACCTCGTGGTCGCGGGGAAGGTCGTGAGCCCTTCCGGGATTGAAGAATTGGAGGTCGGGATTAGCGACGGGAAGATTACGCAGATGAAGAGACAAGGGCTACGTGGGGCGCGGACCATCAGGGCGGGGCGGGCGCTGATATTTCCGGGATTCATCGACATCCACGTGCACATGCGGGAACCCGGGTGGGAGCGTAAGGAAGACTTCAGGACAGGGAGCGAGGCTGCGGTCCACGGCGGAGTAACGACGGTCGCAGACATGCCAAACAACCCGACGCCGGCGACAAACCCCGCGGTCCTCCGAGAGAAGGCAAGACTTGCGGCTGAGAAGGCGCTGGTTGATGTGAGGTTCTACGGCGGGGTCGTCCGCAATGACCTCGAAGGCCTCCGACGAATCTCGAACCTGGTCGCAGGATACAAGCTGTACCTGGCGAAGACGACCGGAGACCTGACATTCCCGCCCGACGAATTGGGGGAGGCGTTCGGCATGATCGCGGGCACTGGAAGACCGGTAAGCCTCCACTGCGAGGACCAGAGGATCATCGATGAGAAGACAAAGGAGTTCGCCGGAGAGAGAAGACCCGATGCCTACAGCGATATGAGGCCCCCCGCCGCCGAGGTAGAGTCTGTCAGAAGGGTCGTCGCCGCCATGAGTGCCGCCCCGCGGATGAGGGCGAACGTGTGCCATGCCTCGACCGGGGGAGCGCTTGCCCTCGTGCAGGGCGCGAGGTCTCAGGGCCTTTCTTTGGAATGCGAAGCCGCGCTGCACCACCTGTACTACGAGCGGGGCGCGATGCTGAAGAATCGAATGCTGAGGACGAACCCTCCGCTGAGGCCAGAGAGTGACAGGGCCGCACTCATCGAGGGGCTCAAGGACGGGAGGATTTCGTTCTTGGTCACTGACCACGCTCCGCACCTTCGTGAGGAGAAGCTCTCGGATGGGCTGAGCGGCGTCCCTGGCCTTGACGACTACGGGCACGTCGTTTCGTGGCTGATGCTGAAGGAAGATGTCCATCCGACAGTCATTGCACGCGTGGCGAGCTCGAACCCCGCTGCGTTCATAGGCCTAGGAGACAGAGGACGTGTCGAAGTAGGCAAGAGGGCAGACCTATCGATACTCGACCTCCACTCTCCCGAGCTAGTCAAGGCAGGAGATGTCCGGAGCAAATGCGGCTGGTCGCCGTATGAAGGGAAGGAGTTCCCAGGGAGGATGAAGTGGACGATAAGAGGAGGCGAACCACTTCTCGCCGACTACGGACTAGTCAGATAGCGGTCGCCGCGGGCGTCTCGCCGGCCGGCGAAGGCGGCGCCCTCGTAGCAGTAATCATCTTGCTGGTCCCCCCGACGTAGACGTAGAGCAATATCAGCGCCACGATTGCTATCAGCACTAGACCAATCGTGTATCCGGCAGGCAGAAACGCAAACAGAGACAGGAACGCGAGGACGACGCCCCATCCGCTGTAGTACCATCTGTCCTTCCGCTCGACTAGGAACAAGGCGCAGACTATGGTCCACAAACCCACAAGGAGTAGCGAGAGGGATATCGCGTGGTCGAGACCGACGAGACCGAATGAGTAGACAGCGGCTGATAACAGAATCGCAACGATTATTCCTACGCCCCAGCTTAGCCTCGCCATTCGATCCTCACACCTCGCCTCGATGAGGCCGATTATTAATGCCTCGCGGGGAGAGCCACTCAAACCGCCAGAGGCGGGTCTGGATACGGGCCGTACCTCCCCTCATACGAGTCAGCGAATCTAAGCAATGAGGCTTCCTCAAATGGCCTCGCCACCAGCTGGACACCGGTGGGGAGTCCCTCAGAGAGGCCCGCGGGGATTGTAATCGCCGGGAAGCCTACGACGTTGAAGGGGAGCGTCAGCCTATTCAGGGCAGTGTAGACCTCCATACTCTTCCCCCCGACTTCGGTGGAGGTCTGCCCTATCGTCGGAGCGGGGATCGAAGTGGTGGGCACGGCCAGTACGTCGCAATCCCTCATCGAGGAGGCAAACCTCTCCATCAGCAGGGGCCTCGCGTTCTGGGCGTTGACGTACTCGACGGCCGTGACCTGTTTCCCCAGCTCGAGGCTCTTCCGAACATCGTCACCGTAGAGCTCAGGCGAACTCTCGAGCCACCTCAGATGGAACGCCGTGGCCTCCGCCCGCCTGATCGGGAGCCACGCGTTATAGACTTCCATGATGCCGTCGAGGTCAGCTTCCTCGACGGTGCAGCCCATCGATTGAATCTTGCCGATGAACCGGTCAAAGACATCTTCCACGGATGGGTCGATGGAGTCGTGGAAATAGCGCTTCGGAACTCCGACCCTTGCCCCCTCGAATGGAGCCTTCATCCCTGCTGAATAGTCTGGAACCGCTGTTGCCGAGGTGGTCAAGTCCTCCTCGCTGTGCCCTGCGAGGGCCTGCAGAAGCGCAGCGGCGTCCCAGGCGGACGAAGTCAGCGTTCCGACGGTGTCGAATGACGATGCGAGAGGGATAACCCCGAGCCTGCTGATTCTGCCATAGGTGGGCTTCAGGCCGAAGACCCCGCAGAGGGCGGCCGGGATCCTGACCGAGCCCGCCGTATCGGTCCCGATCGCCCCCGCTGCCATACCTGAGGCGACGGCAGCCGCCGAGCCCCCGCTCGAACCGCCCGACACACGCGTCTCGTCCCACGGGTTCTTGACCGACCCATAGTGCGGGTTGACGTTCGTGACTCCCGCTGCGAACTCGTGGAGGTTGGTAGTCCCCACGAGGACAGCGCCCGCAGTCTTGAGTCTGCGCACTGCGCTCGAGTCGTAGGGGGCGATGTTGCTGGCCAGAATCCTCGAACCGGCGGTGCACCTTACCCCCTGGATGTAGAACAGGTCCTTGACAGCTATCGGGACTCCGTCTAGTGGTCCGAGCGGCACCCCCTCCTTGAGCCTCTTTTCTGACTGCTCCGCCGCCGAGAGTGCGGACTCCTTGAGGACGGTTATGTAGCAGTTAATCCTCGGATTCAGCCTTTCGATTAGACTGAGGGTCTCCTCTGCTGCGGAAACGGGAGACGCCGAATGGGTCCTGAAGGCCTTTGCCAAATCTCTGATCGTTCTCAACGCGTCTGCCGAAGGCCGCGCCTGCCGAGCACTTAAGAATCTAGCAGGACGATCGCCTATTGCCACCTGTGATAGGCAGGATGCCCTTCCTTCACGGCCACGAAGAGTCCAGACATCGTCGCAGTCTTCAGTCCGCCAGCCTCGACCTCCCCTTCGACGAAGACCCTGTCCCCGTCAATCCTCGTGGGCCAGGCCTTCAAATGCCAAGCCTTGTCGATGGGCGTCGGCCTGAGGAACCTCACGGTGTACTCGGCTGTCACTGTGCCCGGCAGGGAGTCGAGACCTCGCGACCTCATCAGGGAATACGCGGCTGTCCAGTTGCCGTGACAATCAAGAAGGACTGACATTATGCCTCCGCTGGCGAAGTCGGAAAAGGCCGCGTGATGTGGCTCCGGAGTCCACTCAGCCACCAGGGACTCCCCCTGCGGGAAGCTCTTGATGTGCAAGCCCTTCGGGTTCTTCGGCCCGCACCCGAAGCAGATGCTGTTGGGGGCGTACTTGTCCTGCAAACTTTCCATGTTACCAGATCCTACTCAGAGGGGTGGGAATCAAACCCTTCTTCAAGCTAATATGAATTTTGGTTTACCTGTAAGCCAATCAATGAGACGGCAGGCTTGAGGAAGGGAACGTCCTGACGACCGGGCTGCCACCAGGTTCTTGGAATCGGGCAGGAAGGTCGCTATTACTTCGCCAAGATAGGTGGACTCCATCCTGTCAGGAGAGACCTCATTGTGGTCATAGCGAGTGTATCCCACCTAGTACCCGCGTCAAGCTCTAGAAGAGAATCGAGGGCAGATAGGCCCCTCTGGGTTCGTTGTACAGGGGCGCGGACCTGGAGGCAATCGGCAGAATTGCGTTCGGCAAGGATGCGCTCGCATCCGGGGAGAAGGAGTCTATCGAGTTAGTCTTCATCCAAGCGGTTCTCAACAACCACGACGGAAGGAACCTGCTTGTAACGGCAGACGACCTGCTACCTAGGAAGAGACTCTGGTATGAGTCGCACTTTCCTGGGGGCAGACTGAACATAGTCACTACTCAAGAAGCCATAGAGATTATGGACTTAGTGGCAAAGTCGAAAGGGAAATACATCATCTCCGCGTCACCACCGAGCCAACAAGGGTCTATGGTACTGGTACTCCTTCAGGAGTAAAGTGCCATTTTACAACGTCCCGCAGGCAATGGCTTCTGGCTCTCCATCTTTGGAAGTAATGAGTCGGAGACACATCATGGAATCCTTTGCCAGCAGGTTTGTCTTTCTCTTGATGAGTGTTTACGAAATGGGGATGCAATACTACTCGGGGGCGAACAATGACACAATGGACAGCACGCTCTATCACTTGAATTACTTCATCTCGCTGGTCACCGGGATTTTCGACTGCTTGGCGATTGAGACCAAGGACAGGCTGCACTTGAGGTTCGAAGACGATAGCAATCCTTCCAGGACCTCGCTTTCGACGAGGGCCGGGAGGCATTTCTTGGCGGCACTTGGAGATGAGAACCGTAATCTACGACGGTTGATTACGAATCAAGCGGGCTTTGTCAACCTTGTCTACACTCTTCGAGAATCATTCATTCACAGAGAAGGCCTCAGAGAGACAGTATTCGCGTTCCAAAATCAAGACGAGAGGTGGAGGCAGAACTTTCTCGTGATCCCAGAGAGCATTTCATCAGCCATCCAACAGTTGGGGGACAGAACCAAACGCTACGACGCCTTAAGTGAGTGGGGAGTGTTTGGTCACCGTTCAGGTCATTACCTTTTGCCATTCTACTTCGCGAAGTCTGCTACCTTAAGACTCATCTCATTCTCCAACAGTTATCTCCAGTTGTTGGGCTTCCCAAGCTTCATCGAGTCTCTTGACGCGCGAAATCACTTTCGGCAGTCGATTTCGGCGTTCGAGAATGACAGACTAGGGTTCTGATTGCGACCGCAAGATACCACAGCGTCCATGTCTAGGGCATTTGTGCCTGGCCAGAGATCTTCCCTGTGACCTTTGCGTACAAGGTCGGCTCAGGTATGGGTAGCGTCAGAGAGTTGGATACTCGCTCGGGCGCCTCAGCTTAACTGCGGCTGTACCGTGTTCACTCAGATGTCAACTAAATAGCGGGTAGAGCGGTTTAGGCGGTCAACGACTGGCTGGAAGCTCATTGATTTGCGCGCGCGCAGACCCATGTTGTCGCGAACCCCTCTAGGTCCGCAAGCACAACCAGATCTTATATGTTCTGAGACTAACCTGCTTATGTGAAGATGAAGGCTATTGTATGTACGAGATATGGGCCTCCGGAAGTTCTTCAACTCAAAGAGGTGGAAAGACCCACTCCCAAAGACAATGAAGTCCTGATAAGAATCCATGCGGCAACAGTAGCCCGAGGGGACTGTGAGCTACGGGGTCTCAACGTCCCTATGTTCTTGCGGCTCATGATGAGAGTCGGATTTGGTTTTAGGGGACCGAGGAGAAAGATAATGGGGCAAGAGCTGGCCGGGGAAATCGAGTCGGTAGGCAAGAATGTGAAACTGTTCAGGAAAGGGGATCAGATCTTTGCACTTACAGGTCTTCACTTAGGCGCCTATGCTGAGTACAACTGTCTGCCTGAGAACGGGCTGATGGCAACAAAGCCGGCCAACACGACCTACGAGGAAGCAGCCGCCGTTCCTGTTGGCGGACTTCACGCATTTCATTTTCTTAGTAGAGGGAGCATCCGGAGCGGACAGAAGGTCTTGATCATCGGTGCAGGCGGAAGCATTGGAACCTTTGCAGTGCAGATTGCCAAGTCATTTGGGGCGGAGGTGACTGGGGTGGACAGCACTGGGAAACTGGACGTTGTGCGCTCCATAGGCGCAGACCACGTCATAGACTACACCCGAGAAGATTTCACAAAAGACGGCGAGACCTATGATGTCATCTTTGATGCGGTAGGTAAGAGCTCGTTCTCAAGCTGCATAAGGTCCCTAAAGGAAAATGGGTTCTATCTCTTGGGTAACCCCGGACTGTCACAGCAAGTTCGAGCGAAATGGACTTCGATGACAAGCAGCAAGAAGGTGGTAGGTGGAATGTTATCGTACAGGACTGAAGACTTGATTCGCCTTAGGGAACTTATTGAAGCCGGGAAGATTAGATCGGTAATCGACAGGCGCTATCAGTTGGAACAAGTTGTCGAAGCCCACAGGTATGTCGATACAGGGCAAAAAACAGGAAATGTGGTCATGACGGTTGATCCTGAATAAGCTTCGGTTGAGGAAGTTAACCAAGTCGCTCGGCTCCTGTGCAATCGCGGTCGATGGGTAGGGCTCGCGGAATACCTATCAGATGCCACAAGACGGCCATAGCAGGGTTGGTTTCGGCGAAATGGCCTGGGGCATTGGCACGCTTGCATGGATTGTGGCCGGTTTCTTCCTTTTCGTCAGTCTGCTTGAACTCGGCGAGGGTGACTTCGCGAGCGGGGTAGGCCTCTCCATCGTCTTTGTCGTCTTGCTGGTTGTTCTTCGGCTGTTCAAAGTAAAGTGGTAACCGAAGCCCACCCAAGACCAAAAGGTTCGATACGACACGCTTGGGAGAAGGCCATCACGGCGCGAAAAGAATCACAGCCATAAAGGGTCGGCGTGGAGCTGCGGTCCCTATAACCGGTAAGGACCTTCGACAACTGCCGTTTTGCTCCGACCCACCTACGATGCCTGTAAATATCTAGGTTCATGATGTTCCGTCATGGCAGGAAGCATGGGGGACGAGAAGAGTTTTCTGCGATGGGGCGGTCTGGCCGGTATTCTGGCTGGCGTCTTCTTCCTTTGCACCATCGTCACACTGATTTCGTTCGGGCCCTCCACAACTGCCACCCCCGATGCATTGGTCAATAATTTCCCTAATGTCAGGACGGGCCTTGCGGCAGGTAATACCTTCTACTTTTTGGTCAGCGTATGTTTGGTTGGACTCGTGCTCGGCCTATATCGGGCTCTCCGGGGGAAGGTCCCAGGACTCGCGCTCTTCGCGACAGTCCTATACCTCCTTGGTCTTGGCGTGACCTTTATCGAAGACACGACGCAGGTTGCTTTCGACCCCATCTCCAATCTCTATCATGCTTCCGGGACGACCGCCGCGGACCAGCATACGCTCACCCTCTTGTGGCAGGCGATTCAAGGCATGTTCAATCAGTTCGACGTCGGAGCGACACTTCTCCTTTCGACAGGCCTAATCTTTCTAGGAGTGGCCATGATCAGGGCTCCGGCCTTTGGGAAGGTCTTCGGCGGGTTGAGTGTGGCGATCGGGGCGGCTCAAATCTTGGGGATATCTCTCCTTTCGACCAATTCTGCTTCATACGCTCCTTTCGCCCTTCTCGCCTTCTTAGTCTTCCCTATCGTCTTCGGATGGAAGCTCTATAGACTGTCAAACGTCGCGTAGTCTGTCTCGAGTATAAGCAACGGGTTCATCGCAGCGGAAGTCCCGGTTAGGGGCCAGATAGCATCAGGGCTCATGTTACACTTGAGGTGCCAAGTCTCTAACTGCGGCTAGGCGGAGGCCCAGGACCATCATACGCACAGCTAAGGAAGACCACAGAAGGGACTAGAATGAATCAATGTGTCGTTTATGTGGCCAGTCTGGGTCACATCCTTGAAGGCCAGCAAATGTCCGGAGAAGAGCGTGACGTAGAGCTCCCCAGTGTTTGGATTGAAGGCGACGTATTGGGGCTCTGCCGTCCATGAATACATGTTCACCAGCGCACCTGTCGCCCCGTCATACACAAACACGTAATCCGACGCCAGCGTAATAGCAAGCACTTGATTCGACGCAGGTATGACCGCAACGCTGTCAAACGGACCACATACCAGAGGGTTCGAATTGAAGATCAACTTCCCACTCTTTCCGTTCAGCGCGACCAATTGAGTCACCCCCGTCACATAGACAACGTCCGTCTTCGGGTCCACGGCGACCCTCGGATAGCCCCAAGAACCGATGTTCACCGTATCCAGTAGAGTCTCGCTTGAACCGTTTATGACGGACGCGTGTGAGCCGCATACGAAGCTGCCAGCACATCCGACAGCATAGACCATGTGTGTATTCGAGTCGACGGCAATGCCGTCAGCCGAATAGCCAAGAGAGATGTTTGCGACGACCGATCCCGTTCGAACGTCGACTCCTACTAGGCTGCCACCCATGGTGCCGTTCTCCGACAGCCCACCCTCCGAACCGTACAATATGTGCGTGGCCGGATCGTACGCCAAAGCCCCAGGCCCGAAGTCGAGTCGAAGCTCCCCGATGACTTTGTCTGTCGAGCCATTCACTATCGCAACCCCGCCCTCGACGAGAACATAGACGGTGCCTGAGTCGTAGTCAATCGCAATCCCGTTATTGCTGCTCGCCGGGAGTGCGACCTTGGCTATCACAGAGTAGTTCAACGCGTCAACGACAGTAAGGTTGCTGGAGAACCAGTCAGCGACGTAGATTCTGCTTGCGTTTGGATTGACAGCGATAGTACGAGGGTACCCTCCGACCGGAATGTCTGCAGTCTTGACGCTTGAAATGGAGATAGGGGGCAGATTCTGACCGACAATAGGCAACGTAACGGCTAGAACTAAGAAAGTGGCACCGATGACCAATACGACTAGGATGAAGACGCCTACCATTACGAGCGGGGAGCGATTGTCAGTTTCGGAACCCGCGTCGTTCATCGCCAATTTCAACGAGACACGGCTACTTAGTTCTACCCTGAAGAACGCGCAAGGTTGGCTAGCGCGTGTAGAAACAGACCGAGACCGCTGGCGGGAGCCAGACAATCCCCTCGGCATTGTATCTATAGGTCATGATAGTATCAAAATGATGGATACTCACTCTCGCGCGCGCGCGCGGCGGGAAGAACAATCAAGTCCAAGTCGATGGCAAGTTTGGGCTGTCTCTGTCCGGAGGAAACCCTAGTATCAACTTCTTGGGTACCGGTGCCAACACGACAGTCAATACGACCGTTCCCATAGACATTAACGGTCAGTTCAGCGTCATACTTGTAGGCGGGGTCTCGTACCAAATCACCGTTAACGGAGTGTCTACAACACTCTACTACGAAGGATATTGCGAGAGTTCAATCTACGTCCCCAGTGGAGTAACAACCTTCACTCCAACCATCACGTGTGATTAGGCGATACTCAACCATCCGTAGTTTTCAGCGCCCCAAGAATCCGGCCAGCCCTCCCTCTCGAAATGTTGAAAGTTGGTCTGGGCTCTTGTATCTACGGATGGTTCACGAGGCCAATGAGCGGGAAACCGGACACATGCAGCAGGTGTGGAAGGTTGTGCATTACCCATGATGACACGTTAAGCGGCCCACTTGAACGCCTATTCGAGTATCTCTGCAAGCGATGCGCGATTCAGGAGGAAGCAATAACCTTCCCTCTAAGGTGGAAGAAGCACGTGACGGGTTGAACACTTTAAAGAATCGAAGACCTAAGCTATCAAGACCTTAGACGAATAACAGAGAGTTCGCCATCGCTGTAGTGGTGATACTTGTGGCTGCAGGACTCATCGGGGGACTTTCCTACCACTTCATTACCAACCAGCAGACCATGTCGGGGGGTGCCAGTCAACCCAGTCAACCGAGTTCCAGTGAACTTCCTATCTGGCATACGTTCAACAACATCTTTAACGGGAATTGTCTGCCAGATATTTGTTCCTACGAGAACAACTTTGTTCTCCCCAACTGTGGTCTTTATTCGACACTCTTGACCTGCAACTACAAAGGAACCTCGTACTACGGGTACTACGAATCAGGGGGTTTCATTCAATACTGCAATATCTCTCCTAACGGCGTCATTCCCGAAGTCAACGGGACTTCGGTGCCATATCTTGGCTGCGTCCTTAGCAGGGCCCCTATCAATTATCTCTTCTCAGACTTATATTCGTTGACCGGGTCGGGAACTTCAATCTCGATGTTAGGCGGTGCTGGAGGCGTATTTGCAGGACAAGTCACCGTATATCCGACTGAGAACTTCCAATTGGATTCATGCTCAGTCCAAACCAATATCGGCAGCACCCCTACGGGCAACATAACCTGCGACTATCTTGGGAGTGTCTATAGCGGATTAACCTCGAACACGTGCAACGTTGGGACACCGATCCAAGTCAACGGTATTGCGATACCTTTGGACGCCTGTATGCTTCAAAGGAATTAACCGATTTTTCTTATGCCTCCGTCGGTGCACCCAGCCTCATATCACGCATTCAACGAGTTTCTGTCCCGCTTGCGGTTTACAGCAGATACGTTTGGTGATTCGGCGCTGGTAAATTAGCGGTTGATGGGCCGAAATCGTCTCCCTGTTAAGTGCGGTTGATGAACCTCTTGCGAATAGCCGTATTATACAGCAGCACTCATGGTAAAGCTGGAATGCAAGCGCTCACCTCTTCCGGAACTCGCGCTCGAAGGCTCGCACTTCTGGGAGTCATAATCGTAATGGTGCTCGTGCCCGTCACCATCTATTACAGGGGGATAGGCCTGTCTTCAGCATCCGTGACCTCGACCTCCGAGACTTCAGGCAGTACAAGTGCAACAAGTTCCGCGAAGAGCGTGGCCCCAAATGATACAGATGCAATCGTGGAATCTGTAATCAATTCCTTCTCCGCATGCTCTCAAGGAGAGGACTGGGAGAGCACAGGCGCGATGAACACTCTCCGGTCAAACATATTGAGCCAGCCGAGGTTTATGGAATTGGCACAGGATAGAACGTACTCCGACGCTGGCTATGGTTGCTCGCTCGTAAACGAAACTCAGTTTACTGTGGATTTTATGTACACAGATATGGCTCATCCCTTCCACGTTTGTGGCAGTGGCACAGCCTATCCTACCTATTACATCTATGCAAGCGTCTACCTACTGCCCACGGGCTACGACCTGAGCAAGACCTCGTATAGCACGCGCTACTACGATTCGCAGAACCTGACTGTTACTTGCACTACTACGACTACTTGACTAATGTCAGGGTGAGTTCTCCCCTACCTTTACTTCCACTCGCCCTCCCTTCAGGGAGTAGGTTATCGCATCCACTTCCTTCCCTCGCCAAGACGTTCGATTATGGGCTTTGGCGCGCGCGCTTCTCTGTGTTGGGTCTTGTGTGCAGGGTCGAGGGAGACAACAGGTGGCTGACAATCATCCAGAACGCATCACATGAAAGAGCGTCTGAATGAGTAGAGCGTCAGAATGAGTAGCAGGACAACCACCGACCACGCCCCCAATCGGGCAGTCGAGCCCTCAACGGCCAATACGGTGAAAGTATACAGCGACAGAATCACTGAAATTACGAAGGCCACAAACGGGAATGGTCTGACGATTCTCTCTGGCATGGTCAGCGGACGATTGTATGATGCCCCACTATTTACCCATGTCCAAGCAGTTAACAGGGAGAAATCCGCAAATGCCTAATGTCGCGCGCGCGCGCGCGCGCGCGGCTGCATGCACTGTTTTTGCTTGGTCAGGGTTGGTGGTGCTGGGAATATTGACATTCCTCGCTTGGACTGGCCCCCTAGGATTCGCTTTCCTGATGGTGATGTACTTCGGAGTGGGAGGTCTCCTATGGACGCTTCTGACCGCCGACGTTTCGGAGATTGTGAGGCGGAACCTGTCGGCGTCGGCACAACCACCCGGAGCAAAAGCGGTTCCGCTCTCTAGACGGTTCTATGCGCTGGCTTCTGCCCTACTGGTTAATGCCAACTCATATAAATCGAACTAGCGATGCTCAGAACTGATATTACACCGTCGCACTAGAGGCTATAACTGCGGTTATCCTTCTGACCCTGTATAGACAACCCTGGTGAGATAGAAGCAAGGTTTGGCAGAATTGAAGCGAGGTTTGCCAAATTGAAAAAAGGTTTGGTGGTCGACACATGTCATCTCACACACGGGCGCAGAGAGCGCCGGGGGTAGGATTCGAACCCACGAGACCCGAAGGTCACGGGCTTTCTAGTGGCATCTCAAGGCCCGCGCATTAACCACTCTGCCACCCCGGCACGCCCAGCCCCTGTGCACGGCCAGCCCCATTCATAAGCTGTGAATCGTGGCTGCAGAGAACAAAATGAAACACCGCGCTATAGCGGGAGACCACAAAGGGACATTCCATGATTGAGGTCCTTGCCGGCGAAGCGTTATTACGACAAGGCTAACTAGTCGGGCCGGATGAATGCCAAGGTCAGACCAGCGAAGCCAACCGACAAGGGCCAGCTCATGAGCTTCATCAAGGACATCTGGGGAGGCCACGACTACATTCCCCGGATCTGGGACGAATGGTTGAAGGACGGAACGGGAAAGATGTTCGTCGTGGAGGCTGACGGGGTCCCAGTCGGCATGAACCGGGTCAGGTTCATCGAGGACGGGTCTGCATGGCTCGAGGGCGCCAGGGTCCACCCTGATTTCAGGGGCCGGGGGCTGGCGTCGATGCTGGGAGAGGGTTCAATGCGCTTTGCCATGGATCGCGGAGCGAAGGTCTTCCGACTGACCAGCTGGTCGCGGAACAAGGCCGCACACAGACAGATCGCAAGGATGAGCTTCAAGGAATCATCAAGGATCAGCGTCTACGAGCCCGAGAAGGGAGTCAGGTTCGCCCCGCAGAAGGACGTAAGCCTCGTGGGAATGAACGACCTCTCGCGGGTCACGAGAATGATCGTGGAATCGAGGGAGTTCCGGCTCGGGTCAGGCGTCTTCTGGGATGCATTCAAGGCAACATCTCTCAACCCCTCTATCATCAAGAAGCTGATCAGTGAGGGGTCCGTTTGGACTACGGGCGAATCAATCGCGGTCGCCAGGCTTGGTGGAGAAGGGGGCGAGAATTGGAGGCAGGTCTGCTTTCTTACAGGCAGAGAAGCCGAACCTGTGAAACTCGTCAGGCATGTCTTCGGCCTGAAGGGCGGAACGAGGACGACCAGGCGCATCGTCTACCTCCCTCAGGGCTCTCACCAGATCGGAACCCTGAGAAGAGCGGGGTTCAGCCGGCTGACATCGCTGGTCCTCTTCGAACGGAGAGTCGCCAAGGGTTAAAACGAGCTCGACAGGGAGCAGACCCATGAAACCAAGCGTCTCAAAAATCGCTGTGCTCGGAGCGGGGCTTATGGGTCACGGAATCGCCCAGGTAGCATCGCAGGTCGGCGGGTATGAAGTGTCGATCCTCGACATCAACCAGGATCTGGTGGACAAGGGGATGAAGATGATCAATGATAGCGTGTCGAAGTTCGTCGAGAAGGGCAGGCTCTCGAAGGACCAGGGGCAGGCAGTGGTGGCCAAGATCCGGCCGACGACCGACCTCGCGCAGGCGCTCAAGGGGAGCCAACTCATAATCGAAGCCGCAACCGAAGACCCCAAGCTCAAGCTTGACCTCTACAGGCGGGTTTCCGAACTGACCGAGGAGGACGCGGTGGTCGCCTCAAACACATCCTCAATCAGCATCACCTTGTTGGCGTCAACAATGAAGCGTCCCGAGAACGTCTGTGGAATGCACTTCTTCAATCCGCCGCAACTGATGCCCCTGATTGAAATAATCAAGGGAAAAAGGACGTCAGAAGACACAGTCGACCTTGTGAAAGGCGTGTCCCTGAAGATGGGGAAGGAGACCGTGCTTTGCAGGAAGGACTCGCCCGGGTTCATCGTGAACAGGATCCTGGTGCCCGCACTCAACGAGGCTGTCTTCCTCGTCCAGGAAGGGGTCGCAGACCCCGAAGACGTCGACAAGGCCGTGAAGCTGGGCCTCAACTGGCCCATGGGGCCGTTGCAGCTGCTGGACTATGTGGGTCTTGACACGACCTTCAACATCACGCAGGTGTTCATGGGGGAGTTCCAGGATTCAAAGTACAGGCCGGCACCGCTGCTGCGGGAGATGGTCCGAGCGGGGATGATGGGGCGAAAGAGTGGGAAAGGGTTCTACGAGTGGGGGTCGCCCAGTTCGACTAAGACCAAGTGAATCCGGAATTCAGCTCTCCTAGAAGCGAAACCGCTCTCCCGTCTTTCCTTGAAAGAGCCCCCGCGTACCCGCTAAGCGGCTAGTCAATCCTGGGACCGGGAGGTCGGACTATCCGGCTGTGGGCCCATCGCGAAGGTGAGTGAAGCGAGAGAGTCTTTTTACAGTCGAAGCGCGGCTCGGGTGGCGTGGAATACCAAGTACTAGCGGTGTCGCGCGAGGGTCCAGTGGGGCTCGTAATGATCAACAGGCCTGACGCGATGAACGCGCTGAACGCTAGGATGGTGACCGAACTGATTGCCGCGCTCGACGACTTCGAGAAGGACGACGGGGTGAGGTGCGTGGTGATCACGGGGAGCGAGAGGGCCTTCTCAGCCGGGGCCGACATCAAGGAGATGGCCGAGATGACTGCCGTGCAGATGGCGATGACAGGGCACTTCTTCCCTCTCTGGGACAAGGTGGGCAGGTTCCCCAAGCCAATCGTCGGGGCACTGAGCGGCTTCGTCCTGGGGGGAGGGCTGGAGCTGGCGATGAGCTGCGATGTGCTCATAGCATCGGAAACGACACAGCTGGGGCAACCGGAAATCGACATTGGGATAATGCCTGGGGGAGGTGGGACCCAGAGATTGACCAGGGCCGTCGGGAAGTATAAGGCGATGGAGATGATTCTCACAGGAAGGAAGATTGGGGCCGAAGAGGCGAAGACCCTGGGCCTCGTCGCCAGGGTCGTCCCGAAGGAGGCGTACCTGACCGAGGCGAAGAAGGTGGCGAACGAGATCGCTTCGAAGTCGCCGGTGGCGGTGCGACAGGCCAAGATGGCGGTCAACAAGGCCTTCGAGATGGGGCTCGCCGATGGCCTAGACTTCGAGAGAGAGTTATTCTATCTGCTCTTCGCGTCCGAGGACAAGACCGAGGGGATGAAGGCGTTCATGGAGAAGCGCAGGCCGGAGTTCAGGGGGAAGTAATTGGACCTCGAGACAGTCAAGACCGAGCTGAAGAACGGCGTCATGTGGATAACGCTCAACAGGCCAGACAAGCTCAACGCCTTCGACGAGCAGATGGGGAACGACCTACTGGAGGCGCTCAAGGAGGGTGAAAGGAACGCCGAGGCACGGTGCATCGTGGTGACAGGGGAGGGACGCGCCTTCTCAGTCGGTGAAGACCTTAACGCGAACAGGGCCGCCTACGATAGCGGGAGACCAATTCTCCTTGGCGAAGTCCTGAAGCGGAAGTACAACCCCATAGTCCAGCGGACCAGGAAGATGGAGAAGCCCGTCATAGCGGGGATCAACGGGGTCACGGCTGGCGCGGGACTAGGCCTGGCCCTCGCGTGCGACCTCAGGGCTGCTTCAGATAAGGCCACCTTCCACGAGGCGTTCATCAAAGTCGGGCTGGCCCCTGACTCGGGAACCAGCTTCTGGCTCACGCGGATACTCGGGCTTGCGAAGGCGATGGAGGTCGGCCTCCTGGGCGAGCCCATTGATTCCACTATGGCAATGAACCTCGGCCTAGTCAACTGGGTCTTCCCCGACGACAAGTTCAGAGAGGAGGTCTCTAGGATAGCCGAGCGGCTTGCGAAGGGCCCAACCAGGGCGCTCGGCCTCACCAAGCGCGCGCTCAACAGGGCGATTGTGGTCGACATGGACTCGGCGCTCGAGTACGAGACCTACCTCCAGGATGTCGCTGGGAGGACGAAAGACCACGCCGAGGGCGTGAATGCATTCTTCGAGAAGAGAGAAGCGCGGTTTTCTGGCCAGTAGGCTGACGAACGACAGGCCCAGCCTTGAGGCCAGGGCGCGATTGTCCCGATGACCCCGGGGCCACGGCTGGGGCCGAAAACGGGAAGCCGTCTGGCCGGCCAAGAGCTCCATCGAGCTCAAGCCATGCGTCAAGAATGGATCCCCTCCAACCCACAAGTCTATGAAACAACGCGAAACTAGGCACGGCGCACTTCAGCAAAGAAGAAAAGTGCCCCATCGGCAGTCCGTCCGATGAACAGCCAGGCGGTCGTGGTCGGAGCGGTGAGGACCCCGATGGGCAAGTACGGAGGAATCCTAAAGTCAGTCCGGCCTGACGACTTGGGGGCGCATGTGATCAAGGAACTGCTTTCGCGGAACGCGATTGATCCTTCAGTGATCGACGATGTATACTTCGGGTGCTCCAACCAGGCGGGTGAGGATAACAGGAACGTTGCCAGGATGGCTACGCTTCTGGCCGGAATCCCCTACACCATCCCCGCCGCGACAGTGAACCGGCTCTGCGGATCCGGTCTAGAGGCTGTCAATTCTGCAGCAAGAGTCATCTGGTCGGGAGAGGGACGAGTGCTCCTCGCGGGAGGCGTGGAGAGCATGACACGGGCTCCGCTGGTGGCCCTCAAGCCTGAGACATCCTACAAGCGCGGAGGAGTTTCGCTCGTAGACTCTACTATCGGTTGGAGATTCGTCAACCCGGCGCTCCCAGCCGAGTACCCCCCGATTTCGATGGGCGAGACCGCCGAGAACCTGGCAGAGAAGTACACGATTAGCAGGGTATCGCAGGACGAGTTCGCTCTCTCGAGCCACAGGAAGGCAGTGGAAGCGATCAACTCGGGAAGGTTCCGGCAGGAGATTGCACCAGTAAAGACTCCGGAGGCGCCCGAAGGTACGGGCGTCGATGAAGGACCGAGACCTGACACTTCCCTGGAGAAGCTGTCTGCATTGAAGCCCTCCTTCAGGAGAGACGGGACGGTCACCCCAGGGAACTCGTCGGGGATCAACGACGGGGCTGCAGCCCTGCTGATCGTGGAAGAAGGGAGGGCGGAAGAGCTCTCGGTCAGACCTCTGGCAAGAATCCTAGGCTCGGCGACTGCCGGTGTTCATCCGAGCTACATGGGAATAGGCCCGGTCTACTCCACGAAGAAACTCCTTTCTAGGCTTGGGATGAGCGCAGACGAGTTTGGCATAATCGAGCTGAACGAGGCGTTCGCGGCTCAGGTCCTTGCCTGCGTGGAGGAGATGCCAGAATTTGACCTCAAGAAAATGAACCCCAACGGCGGGGCGATTGCATTGGGGCATCCCCTCGGATGCAGCGGGGCACGGATGGTCGCCACACTCGTCTACGAGATGAAACGGACGGGGACACGGTACGGGTTGGCGACCATGTGTGTCGGTGTCGGTCAAGGGATATCAACAGCATTCGAGCTCGTCAAGTAAGAGTTATCTCCCAGCCAAGAACGACTAACGACAGAGATTGCAAGCGGAATCCGTCCCGGCCTACGAGATGTTCATTGGCGGGTCATGGGTCAAGTCTCATTCAGGAAGGAACTACCCTGTATTCAACCCCGCAATGGGGCAGGTGCTCGCACACATCCCGAAGGGTGACGCCGAAGACGTGAGGTCCGCGGTCGACGCCGCCAAGCGGGCGTTCGAAGACCCGGTCTGGAGGTCGATGGACCCGAGCAAGCGGGGAAGGATTCTGTACAAGGTGTCACAAAGCCTGCGAGAGAAGCTCTCCGATTTTGCGAGGCTCGAAACGATGAACAACGGGAAGCCTTTCGGCCAAGCCAAGGGTGACATTGCGATGGCCGCGCGACACTTCGAGTACTTCGCAGGGCTGGCTGACAAGATACAGGGAGACGCGATACCCGTTCCAGGCAACAGGCTTGACTACACGCTCAAGGAGCCACTGGGGGTGACCGCGCATGTGGTCCCCTGGAACTACCCCTTGGTCATGGCAGCAAGGAGCATGGCGCCAGCGCTGGCGGCAGGGAACACCGTGGTCGCGAAGCCCGCTTCATTCACCCCGATTACACTGTTGAAGTTTGCCGAGCTCTGCAAGGAGGCAGGCCTTCCGGATGGCGTCGTCAACGTCGTGACGGGAGGGGGAGACGAGGTAGGGGGGGCCCTTGCACGTCACCCGGACGTCAAACACGTGGCCCTCACAGGCTCAGTGGAGACGGGAATCAGCGTAATGGAGTACGCTTCCGCGAATCTTACGAGGCTGGCCTTGGAACTGGGCGGGAAGAATCCTACCATCGTCTTCGGCGACGCCGACCTGGAGAAGGCGTCCACGGGCGTGTTGAACGGCATCTTCACCAACGCAGGGCAGATGTGCTGGGCTGGTTCGAGGCTTCTCGTCGAGGCCGGAGTGAAGGAATCCCTGATGGAGAAGCTCGTAAAGGGAGCGAAGTCGATGAAACTCGGGAATGGACTGGAACCCGAGACGACGATGGGGCCCCTGGTGGCTGATTCGCAAAGAAAGAGGGTCGCAGGATACGTCGAACAGGGCATGGAGGAGGGAGCGGTGATTGCCGCAGGAGGCTCGGCGCCGGAGGAGGAGAACCTGAGGGCCGGCTTTTTCTACAGTCCGACCATACTCGACGCTGTCTCCCCTGACATGAAGGTGGCCCGCGAGGAGATCTTCGGGCCTGTGTTGACAGTGACGACCTTCGAGACGCAGTCGGAGGCAGTATCAAAGGCCAACGACTCCGAGTACGGGCTATGGGCCGGAGTCTGGACTAGGGAGCTAAGCAGGGCCCATAGAGTCGCGGGCCGGCTCGAAGCCGGGATCGTCGGAATCAACGAGGAGCCAGTCACGTTCCCGCAGACTCCATTCGGCGGCTTCAAGAGGAGCGGCAACAGTTCGGAGCAGGGAATGGGCGCCATATCGTCATACGTGCGCGTCAAGAATGTCTCAGTGAACCTGGACTAGTCAGCCCTTCCAGACGTCTTCCTTCAGTCGTGCCTTGGTATTGGCCCACCGGGAGAGGTTGAAGAGATACGAGGAGAGCCTGTTGAAGAACGGGAGCAATTCGGGGTTCATCTTCTCTGTCCGCGAAGCCGTGAGCAGGCGCCTCTCGGTCCTCCTGCAGACCGCCCTGCTGAGCTGCAGGTACGCACCCGCAGGAGACCCGCCAGGAAGAATAAAGTTCTTGAGCGTGGGGAGCCGCACCAGGAGATCATCGGTCATTTTCTCGAGACGGAGTGTGTCCGACCCGGAGATTCTGGGGACCCTGTGCATGCCACCATATTCCGCGGCCGAGTCCGCCCCGGCAACAAAGAGCATCTTCTGAATCTCTCTGAGCGAGCCCGACATCTTCGAGTCCTTCGACATGGAGATGACGACCCCCAGGACGGTGTTGAGTTCGTCGATTGATCCGTAGGCTTCGACGCGGGGAGAATCCTTGGCGACCCTCCGGGGACCGTGGAGCGAAGTCTCGCCCCTGTCGCCTCTTCGCGTGTACATCGGAATTCGGATTTATCCGCGAATTATAAACAATATTAGACGATGGGTCGCATCTTTTCCAGTCGGGAGTAATTTATGGGAGGCCGCTGGAAAGAAAGAGGCGAGCCATAAGACGTCGTTCGAATTCCGGGAAAGGCATCTCTTCACGCCACAGGAGGCGTCAAAGCTTCTGCCAGACATCAAGCCCAAGTTGAAGGAGCTAATCGAGAGGAAGAAGGTCGTCGGCGCACTAAATTCCGAATTGGAGAGGTACGGCTTGCTGGGATTCAGGCCCGCTGAAATGGCAGAGAAGGCGGCGCAGTTGGACGCCCTGGTAGAGCGAATGTACCGCATGGTTGACGAGCTCGAGGATTTGGGAGTCCTTGTCAAGGACCTGGACTACGGGCTGATTGACTTCCCCGCGGAAAAGCACGGAAAGAATGTCCTCCTTTGCTGGATGTATGGGGAACCCGAGGTTTCATACTGGCACGGTCTCGGAGAAGGCTACAGCCATCGGAGGGCCCTGAAGATACAATTGATTCAGCCCTAGTCGGCCAAGAGCACTTCCGCGTTCCTTCGCAGCAGCTTCTCGGCGACGCCGGGCTTGAGCCTGGGCCTCAGGCTCGCGTTGAAGTCGTCCATCCATTCTTTCTGCCCGAGCATCGGATAATCTGTCCCAAATAGGAACCGGTCCTGGAGGATGCCGTTCAGATAAGGCAGGAGAGCCTGCGGGATGTACCGGGGTTTCCAACCGGAAACGTCGATGAAAACGTTGGGGTTCCTGAGGGCCACGGCGACGGCAACGTCGGACCAGGGCCATCCGAAGTGGGCCATAACGACCTTGAGGGCAGGGTGGCGCTGGCAGACCTCATCGAGGAATTCTGGTTTGCTGTATCTGATTTCACAGTCGCCGAGGCCTGTCGTGCCCGTATGGAAGAGAATCGGAATTCCGGCTTCTTCACAGAGCTCGTAGATTGGGCGCATCCTGTTGAAGTCGTTGGGATAGACAGAGTTTGCGCTGCTGTGGATTTTGAGGCCACGGAACCCCAGCTTCCTTATGGCCCGCTTGAGTTCTGTGACTGCTTCTGCACCTGCGTTCGGGTCGACCCCCGCGAATGGTATGAGCCTGCCTCGCGACTTCGAAGCTAGCTCGGCAAGATGGTCGTTCTTCAGAGTATAGTGCCTGAAGCTCGGGTTTCGGGTCGCGTGAGTGTCTTGGCCCAGGATCACTGCCCTAGAAACATCGGCCGCGTCCATTTCATCCAAGAGGTGACCGATGGTCGTCGGGAGCTTGGAGACGTCAAGCTTGAAGAATCTGCACGCCTTCATAATCGGCCCGTTCTTCTTCATGAAGGCCCGCGTCCAAGGATGGACGTGGAAGTCCAGCGACAAGTGCTTGGACCTGACACCCATCGACCCTTAAGGCTTGTTTGGGAGCGCGGCAACCCTCGACGCTGGCATGCGGCCAATCACACTAATCGTTCAATTTCCTGCCTCAGGAGAGTCCTGTGACAAAGGTGCGGGTCTCTTTCAGTGCACAGGAGGGTGATTGTCCCACTCCTCGACTCTTCGGCCAATCTCCGGAGCAGGTCCTCTTTTCCCTTCAGGCTTTCCCTGTACCGGACGGCGAACCGCTCCCAGGCGAGATGCCCACTCTTCCACTCTCGTATGAGTTCCTTGGGAGTCCCGAGTTCCTTCATCCAGACGTCCACCTTGTCCTTAGAGATGCCCCTCGGCCAGAGAGTCATCACGAGAATCCTCTTGCCGTCAGATGCCTCAGGCGTGTCGTAGACCGACTTCTGGGTCTTGATCAATCGGTCGGCCTCGCTTTTGACCCCGTATCAACGTGCGCCTAAGTGTTGTGCGAAGCCCAGGGCCTGTCTCTAGATTCCGAGGGCCTCTCTGAGGCCTTTGTACCTGTTCCTGATTGTGACCTCTGTCACCCCGGCAGCTTCCGCCACGTCCTTCTGCGTCTTCTCGTCGCCCTCCAGCGTGCAGGCGACGTAGAGGGCCGAAGCGGCCAGCCCCATCGGGTCCTTCCCGGCTGAGATTCCTGTCTGTCGGGCCCTGAGCAAAATTTCGCGCGCCCTTCTTTGTGTCGACTCAGACATCTTTGCCCTTGACGCAATCATGGATACGCATCTGCCCGCGTCTGCCACCGGCATTCTGAAGTCCATCTCTCTGTGGAGGAGCCTGTACGACCTCGCGAGGTCCTTCTTCTTGACATTGCTTACAGCGGCCACGTCCTTCAGGGTTCTTGGGATCTGACCGTCTCTACAGGCCGCGTAGAGAGACGCCGCGATAATCGCCGTGATGGACCTTCCCCTGACAAGGTTCCTTTCGAGGGCTTTTCTGTAGAAGTAGGCAGCCTTCTCGGTTACGGCCTCCGATACCGTGAGCTTGTCCGCGAACCTTCGCAGCTCGCTGAATGCCTGCCGCAGGTTTCGGTCCGTGGACTCGTGCGCCTGGCTCCTTCGGTCCCATGTCCTCAGCCTTTCGACCGTGGACTTCATCGACCCAGACAATGATCTGCCCGACGCGTCCTTGTTGAGCCCCCCAATCACTGTGGCCAGCCCCATATCATGAATGGCGATCGAGGTGGGAGACCCGCTTCTGCTTCGGTCGCCCTTCTCATCACCCGAAAAGGACCTCCATTCAGGGCCAGCATCTATGATCTTCTCCTTCACGACAAGCCCGCAGTCGCTGCAGTAGAGCTCCGACCCTGTACCGTCAATCACCATACGGCTCTTGCCGCACCTTGGGCATTTGTCCGAACTCCTTTCCTGCTTTAGGAGCCGCGAGAAGTTAGTGCTATTGGATATTTTTCATCACGAGATGAATACCCGGGTATTCTAAGAGTCGAGGCTGCGCCCCTGTATATAAAGGACTGTCCTCCTGGACCCGAAGCGCCGAGAATGGGGAAGTCGGCCCCGTCTGAGAGGAGTGCGTCCGTCAAGGCATCACGCTTTGTAGCTGCACTCCCGCAAAGGCGCGTCCAAACCATATTAGTGAGTCCATCTGGGTTTTCATCGCATTGGAGCCGACTGAGAGGGACCGCGACGGGAAGCTCGTGGAGATCTTCGCCGCATTCAACGAAGCGTGGATGAAGTACTGGGAGTCTTACGTCAGGCTGCAGGAGGAACTCTACGAGAGTCTTCGGGCGGGAAGGGAGGTTTCATGGCTCGCTGCGAATGACGAAAGGAAGCTTAGCGAGCTCAACCAAGTGCAGCGCGAGCTCTTCTCGGGAATGCCCCGCAGGTTGGACTACGCCCCGCTTGGTCAGATTACGCGCGACCTTGGAAGCGCACCGAGCAAAATTGCGGACCTAGAGGCTACGCTTTCACTGGAGGAGGAGGGGTGCAGGAGCCTCGAGGCAGCCATAGCCCTCATGAAGGAGAAAGTCGCGGCGATGAAGGAAGCGATTCGCACGGCGGGTCACTGAGAGTACGCTCGACGGCGATAACTGAACTAGGCTTCAAGACGCCCTTCCGGGAAAGGCCCTCCCCCCTCACGTGGCCCTCGAATGCAGGCCGGCCATCTTGACTCTTGATGGCGGCGGAGCTGTCCTGTCAGGTCAGGTTTTGCGACGTCATCCATCCACCCCGAGCGTCCTTAGGAACCGCCCGAACTCCTCGTCGGTGACCCAATCCACCCTAAGGTAGTCGACTATCTCCTGCTCCCCGAGTCCTAGCCTTCTTGCCTCCTCCAGAACGACCCTGTAAGCCTCAATCTCGGTCGGCCTATCGACATAGGCATACCGCCTGTCCCATAGTTCCTTCCCTCCCATGTGCTGTCTGATGTGCACCAGCTCGTGGACAACGTCAAGGTAGAGATGAGTTTCGTCGCCATCCTTCAGGTACTTCGCGTTGACTACGACAGAGCCCTCCTTATCGTTGATCCTCATGTAACCGCGGCCGTCTTCGATGTCGACCCGGAGCTCCGACAGTACCCTGTCAGTCCTGCTCCCGAAGATTGACTTTACGGCCGCGACCTTCTCGAAACCCCTGAAGACCTCCTTGAAGGGTACGGAGCCGATGGAGACCTTCCTGTTTATGACTACTCGCAATCCCAAGTCAGGCTCGCATTCTCCCTGGCGATTTCAAGGCGGACGTCTCTCGCCTCATCAGCCGCTTCATGTAGAGCCGACGGAAGCCCCCGCTCCTGTAGAAGTCTTCCGCCTTTTCAGAGACTATCGTCTGCAGGATGAACGCACGGCCCCCCGCGGAAGCCATCATGCTTGCTTCCTGAATCAGGGAGCCAGCGACTCCCGACCTCCTGTATCTATCGAGGGTGCCTATGCAGTAGGCGCCTAGCAAGCCCGGCGTCCGGAACGCCGCAAGGATGCCCAAAGTTCTCCCGCCTTTTCTCCCGGCGAAGAGCGTCACGGAGGGCTCCTTCCTGAGTCGTTCCGCTATCAGCGCGACCGAGTCGCGTGTCCGGAGGTCACCGTAGAAGGAGAGGGAATACGCGGCTGCCCAGTCGGCGGCCGAGACGTCCTGCCCCGACAGAACCGTCAGGCCCACCGCGGTCCTGAACCTGGGACCGTCCAATTGCATGACTGACATCCTGTCGAATTCGGTGTAACCGCGGGACATCAATGCGTCCGCAGCATCCCTGCACTCGTCCTGCACTGAGAAGCAGGGCGGCTGTCCGGCCGCGTAGAACTCCGCTTCGATTTCGGGGATGGTCTCCCGCGCGTCTCTGCAATCGACAAAGCCGGCCCTGTTGAAGAAGTACTCCTCGAAGGAGGAGGAGAGCATGGCGTACGAATTCGCTCCGGCCCAGTGCACATCGGTCCAGTACGACCACCAACTTACCTCGTTTAGCTCGAGGTCCCTTGCGCTAGCCATTGCCGAGGTCTACCCCCAGTATCTTGCCGGCCGTGCGTACAGAAGCCAGCTTGCGGCCCGCCACCCCGGCACGCCTCGCGCTGCGCGCCGATGAAAGACCTTCCTCCAGGACACGGAGAGCGAGCGGAGTGTTGAAGTCATCGTTCATCGCGTCGCAGAAGCGCTGCAGCAATCCCTCGTCGCTCTCTGTGGACGCGGACCCTGCCGCATGTTGGACCTTGTCCGCCATTCCTCTCATGCGGGTGTACCTTCGAGCCGCCGAATCGATTCCTTTGAGGTCCATGTCCTTCCTGTAATGGCGCCCCAGGAGGAAGGTCCTGAGCTGGTCCGTCGAATAGGTGCGGAGGGCATCTCTGACTGTAACCACGTTCCCGGTCGACTTCGACATCTTCTCACCCCCCATGTTGACGAGCCTTGTGTGGACCCAGTATCTCACGAAGGGGCTGAGACCCGTGAGGGACTCGGCTTCAGCGATTTCGGCTTCGTGGTGAGGATAGATCAGCTCGTAGGCGCCGCCGTGCAAGTCGTATTGAGGGCCCAGGAGTGACGTCGTAACCGCAATGTCTTGGATGTGCCAGCCAGGCGACCCCATTCCCCAGGGGCTACTCCACTTCCCTTCGACTAGGGTCTCGGGCCGCCAGAGTGCGAAGTCTAACAAGTTTCTCTTCCTGAGGGAGAGCTCGAGGGGCCTCAGGGAGAGTTCTCGAGGAGACTGGTGAGAGAGCCGCCCGAATTCCGGAAAGGTCGAGACGTCGAAGTAGACCCAGCCGCCAACCGCATACGCGTGACCCTTCTCCATCAGAAGAGTGACCAGCTCGATCATCTTGTCGATGTGCGCTGAGACAGGTTCGAACTCGCACACTGAATCTGCCCTGAGCCTGGCCATGTCTTCGACGAAGTACCTCGAATATTCCCTCGCGAGGGCAAGAGGAGTCTGCCCCTTCCTGCGAGCTTCGTCAGTTATCCTCTCATCCACGTCGGTGATGTTCAGGACGAAGTGGACATCGTATCCAAGATAGGCCAGGTACCGCGCGACGACGTCGTAGAAGATGTATGTGCGGGCGTGACCAAGGTGCATGTAGTCCTGGACCGTGGGCCCGCAGACGAACATCCCGACCTTTCCGCTCCTCAGACTTCTGAAAGGTTCCTTCCTCCGGGTGAGGGTGTTGAAGACGACGAGCCGGCTCGGCAAGAGACAGTAAAACGCCGAGGGACGCGTAGGTATTAGTCTTTTTGAGCAGGCGAGACCGGGCGCGAGTGCGAGCCTTGTTCTACGAAAAAAGAGTCCGATCGTTCGCGGGACTGAAGAGAGAGGCACTACGCCTGGACTCGGACGCGGGAATCAGGGTCGCCGGTTCGCACTTGAATCGCCCCTGCTTCGCGTTCATCACAAGGTTCGTCGGTAGCTATACCGTCATGGTCTACGAGAGGGAGGGCCGAAAGGCTCCTTCCGTGGGAAAGAGGGTCCTTTCGAGGGAATTCGAGACCCCTGATGAGTTAGAGGGATTCCTTCAGAGTTTTACAAAGAGGGGAGTCGATGCCTTCGTGTACTGACGGAGGCCACCGGCAGACGAAGGCCTCACCTTAAGAAGAGGCATCTGGCCCAAGATGGTACAATGGTCTCATTGAAGGTTCTTTACAGGAAGGTCGCAAAGAAGGTTCTGTCCGATACGCTCGCAGTCAAGAAGGGGGAGGCAGTAACAGTAGAAACTTGGAACAACGGTCTCGAGTTCGCGAGGAGCGTGGTGGCAGAAGCAAGGGTCATGGGCTGCACTGCGGCTCTGATTCTAGAGGACGAAGAGGCGTACGTCGAGGGAGTGCGGCGCGCACCCAAGGACAGAATCGGGGCGATGGGGCGCAACGAGTACGGGCTGATCAGTGGAACGGACGCGTACGTGTTCATTCCCGGTCCACTTCTGGCCGCGTACCAGACGAAGATCGAACCCCAGCTCATGTCAGATTCCACGAGGTACAACAGTTCCTGGTACGACGCCGCAGAGAAGGCCAAGCTCAGGGGAGCCCGCATGACTTTCGGGCACATCGGGGAGGAGATGGCCAGCCTGACCGGGAGAACCGTCCAGGAGATAGTGGAACGCCAACTGAGCGCAGCCCTGGTCGACTTCGGCGACATCAAGAGATCCGCACAGAGACTCTCCTCGACCCTCGCCGACGGCCATGACGCAGTCCTCAAAGCAGGAGGCTCAAGCCTTCAGTTTCGCCTGAAGGGCGAGACGACGGTCGAGGATGGGGTCGTGAGCCCGGCAGACGTGGAGTCAGGGAACAACCTGACATACGTTCCGCCTGGGTTCGTGACGAGCACCGTCGAGCCCGCATCCGCCTCCGGGACTGTGAAGGTCTCGAAGACACTGACAAGGCTTGGGCTGCTCAAGGACGCGACGTTGACGTTCAGGGAAGGGAGGCTGGCAAAGTGGGAGAGCAGAGACAGCAAGCGGATGCTAGCTGAACTCGTGAGCTCCGTGCCTGAGGAAAAGCGGAGGCTGACCGCGATCAACGTGGGGATCAATCCGAAGATGGGCTACCTGTTCTGGCAGGACAGGATGGTGGCCGGTACTGTGACTGCGGTGGGATTCGGTTTCACTCCAGTCATCAGGGGAGCCGACCTGACGGTGGGAGGAAGGCAAGTCGTGAAAGGCGGGAAGCTCTAGTTGGCCGTGAAGCCAGTGCCTCGGTGAAAGTCCGACATGGATGCCGGACGGCGGGCCAAAGGTCACCGCAGAGCAGTCTGCCCCTACGCGCGGGTCCTTGCCGACGGCCAAGTGCCGTCCTGTAGTCCGTCCGAGACCTCAGTTGCGCCAGTGAAGGCGAGACTTCGAGTCGCGGGAGCACAGCGCTGCACAAGAAGACGCAGGTTGGATGGCGACCTGGCGAATCGAATCCAGTAGCTTTTTCATTGAGGACGTTCGGCGGTGCCTCGTGAGCGAACCCCTCTCCAACCTGAAGGAAGGCGATGCGGCCCCCGACTTCGAGCTCCCTTCTTCCACCGGGAAGCCTGCCAGGCTCGGCTCACTGAAAGGCAAGAGCGTCGTGCTGTACTTCTATCCTGAAGATGACACGTCCGGCTGTACCAGGGAAGCATGTTCATTCAGGGACAATATGCCCAGGTTTGAAGGCCTCGACGCTGTCATCCTTGGGGTCAGCAAGGACTCGCTCGCGTCGCACCGGAAGTTCATCGAGAAGTACTCGCTGAACTTCGCTCTGCTCAGCGATGAGGGGCTTGAGGCTCACAAGCTTTACGGGACGTGGAAGCTGAAGAACAACTACGGCAAGACGTATTGGGGTACCGAGAGGTCCACGTTCGTGATAGACAAGAAGGGGAGAATCAAGAAGATCTTCAGGAAGGTGAAGGTCGACGGCCACGAGGCCGAAGTCCTGAAGGCGCTGCAGGCCTAGGGCCGGGCGGTCATGGGCTCGTTCTTTGCCGGGATCAAGGCCGGCACACTCGGGGGCATCGTCTACATCGGAGGCCTCACCGCCTTCAACGCGGCCCTGCTCTACGCTTTCAAAGCCGAGACCATAAGCCTGTTCTCCACTAACTTCCCCAACGTCTGCCCGGCTGCGGGGAATCTAAACGGCTCTAGTGCTGCGTGTTTCAACTCGGTGTTCAACTTGGTGGTAACAGTCTACCTTCCGTACATAGCGTTCCTAGGCTTCTTCGTTTCGCTGTTCTTCGCCGCCCTCTTCGGCTGGTCTTACGAGAGCTTTCCGGGCAAGAGTTCCTTCACCAAGGGAGAAGTGGCTGCGGCCTTGGTGGCGTTTGGTCTATTTCTGGGCGACCTATTCGGAGTACTCCTGGGATCTCTTGCCACAGTCTTGCTGGCGGTCTTCTTCGTGGTCTGGACAGGCCTTTACGGCTTCATCATGGGAAGGCTCTACACGAGGTACACCCGGTTGGTCAGGTTCGAAAGCACCAACGGGAAGTTGGTGAAGGTCATGGTTGATGGGAAGGACTACACAGGTAAATCGAGGACACTCGCCTACACCTCTATCCATAAGGTCAGGGCGGACGTCGATGAAGGGGTCTCCTTCAAGCAGTGGGACGTCAGTGGGGGCGTGACGGTTGAGGATCCAAGGTCTTTTGAGACACTCATGGAAGTCAACGGAGATGGCCTGCTGAAGGCCCAGGGCGCAAAGAAATAATAGCCAAGTGTCGAAACGCATATTATGCACTGGCCTGAGATCAAATACCATGCCAGGCTGGTGGGACTCCAACTTGCAGGTACTATCTCTTCAGGACGAGACCTACTGCATCAAGACCCATGTCTATCCCAGGGCCTGTACGGGGAGGAACCACTTCTGCTACCGATGTGGGATGCACCTCGACGAATGCGACTGCCCCGGGCTGGGTACCCTCCTGGACTACTAGGCACCCGCCTATAGGCCGGCGTGCACTTTCACTGCGCGCTAACACGTCGGCCGGCGGCGACCGATGATTGCAACCGCGCCTAATCCACACGCGCTACTCGAACCTTGTACGAGAGGAGTCAGGCTTGCGCTCACTGCGGCATGTGAGCGAAGGTCTCGATCAGCCGCCTGAACCCGCGCTTCGTGTAGAAGTGGACCGCGATTTCGTTGCGCGAGGGCAGGTCGCCGACTATTATCTCCGCCCCCATCTTCACGAGTTCCGAGGATCCCTGATCCAGGATGTCTTGGCCCATCTGTCCCCTCCTGAATTCTGGGAGGACATACATCTCTGTGATGTGTCCTTCCATGTGTGGGTCGTAAAAGAGCCTCTCCCGCATCTCCGCCCTGAGGAAGCCGATGATCTTTTCGCCCTTCGTTGCGACCAGCAGGAGAGTCCTGGGCGAGCCGAGGGTGCTCGAAATGTACTTCGTGGCCCTCTCCTTCGCGTCGTCGACCACCAGGAAGAGCGGGTCGAATTCGTTGTTGAGCTTCTTCAGCCTGACGACCAGGTCGGCGATTACGGCGACGTCGGCAGTGGTTGCGCGCCTGACCTTGACGTGGGCCATGGTCGGAGGTTGTTCATGAACCGTTTTATGCTTACTCTGGTGGCTCAAGTATGACCCCACTCTTTCTCAGGACGTCCATCGTCTTCCTAGCATGCTCTATCATCTGCATGGAAGTGTGCAGCAGCTCGTCCCTCGAGAGTTTCTTCCTGGCGTGGCCTTCGCGGACAGCCATGTCGCCGACCGTGGCCGCCACCTGCGGGTACACCTCCCATTCGACCATCGTTGGCAGAATGTGCTCCCTGGTCAGGCCCTTGTCTCTTGCGTGGCTCGCCAGTTCCTTGGCGGCCGCTATCACCATCGTGTCTGTGATCGTCCTTGCCCTGACGTCCAGGGCGCCTCGGAAGATAGCCGGGAAGAGAAGGCTGTTGTTCACCTGGTTTGGATAGTCGGACCTCCCGGTCGCAACGACCTCAGCCCCCGCAGCGATCGCGTCAGCAGGGAGCATCTCAGGGACCGGGTTCGCCATCAGAAAAGCGATGGAGTGCTTGTTCATCTGCGCTATCTCCTCCTTCTTGATGAGGTTGGGGCCCACGCCCGCCGCGGCGATGAGGGCGTCCGCGCCTTTGAGAGCGTCATTGAGGAAGCCTCGGACCCTGTCCCCGTTGGTCTTGAGGGCCAGCTCGTACTTCCACTTGTTCTTGAGGGACAGCTGGTCGATGTCCTCCCTCTCTGGATGCAGGATACCCTTCCTGTCTACGACGAGCATCTTCTTCGGGTCGGCGCCGGCCTCGATCAGGAGCCGGGCTGTCGCAATGTTCGCTGCCCCGGAGCCGAACAGCACGATTCTCGAGTCCCTGAGCCTCCGTCCTGTCAGTTCGAGTGCGTTGAACAGACCGGCTAGCGACACCCCGGCAGTTCCCTGCTGGTCGTCGTGCCAGACTGGTATGCTCATCTCTGCCCTGAGCCTGTCGAGCACTTCGAAGCACTTCGGAGATTCGATATCCTCGAGGTTGACCCCTCCTAGGGACGGTTCGAGAGCCTTCACCACGGAGATCAGGTGCTCCTCGTCCTTGATGCGGACCGGCAGGGGTATTGCGTTGACGCCCCCAAGGTAGTTGTAGATCAGAGCCTTCCCCTCCATAACGGGGAGGGACCCTTCGGGGCCGATGTTGCCTAGACCCAAGACTCGGCTGCCATCAGAGACAACTGCGACCGTGTTCCAGCGTCCGGTGTATTCGAACGAGAGTTCAGTGTCCGAATGGACGGCCATAGACACAGCGGCAACGCCGGGGGTGTACCAGATAGCGAAGTCTTGAAGCGACCTCACGGGCACCTTGGGCGCCGCCGAAACCTTCCCGCCGTAGAACTTCGAGTACAGCAACGCTTTCCTCGAGGGCTCGTCCTTGGGCACGACCTTCGGCACAACTTTTGACGGGCTGGCCTCCGCTATTTGAGCTTCCTGAGCGCAGACCTTGGTCTCGCCAGGCGCCTGCCCAAGGACGGGCACGGCGCGCCGCTTATCGTCAAGCTCAGGCGCAGCAGTTGACACTGGTCGCCCTCTCGAGCTTTCCGCCCGATGGTCGCCCTTTAAGGGTGGGAGGCGATTCTCAGAGTTGGAAATCGCTGATTCTAACCCACTACGGGCATGAGCCCGTGGGCTACGGGATCTCTCTCGAAGTTCTTCTTACAGCCGGTCGGACACTGGACGGCTCATAAGCGGGACCATGGACGAGGTTAGATTCGCGGAGGTCGTGGCCGCGCTTCTGTCTGGGCAGAATTCCGGGGTTGCCAAGGAACTCGTGGAGGAGGACGCACCGTCACCATGCTCGAAGATGGAATCAAGGACGCGCCCGCCCCGGCTCAGCGAACGTGCGCGCGGCGGTGGCCCTCAGCTCGGTCAGCGTCGTGATCAATTCGCCGTTTCTAGGCAGGGCCATGCTCGGCCCATAGGGCAATCGGAAGGAGCGCCGTGAAAGAGGACGTCCGGGGGACGCCCATGGCTTACCTAACGCCTTAGGGATTTTCGCTATATAATGTCTAACCCGTTAGAGCGGCATGCGTTTGGTTTCTGCGCATGCAAAGATAGAAGGCCGGGCCGGTGCGGCACGTTCAATTTCATTGGCAATCTGCCTCATGACCATACTGTCCCTTTCGATGATTGTGGTCGCACCGCTCGCGCACTCGGCATACGCCGCCACGCCGACGACGCTCTATGTCTCCCCGACCGGGAGCGACACCACAGGCACCGGCTCCGTAAGCAGCCCGTTCGCAACGATTTCCCACGCTGTCGACATCGCAACCGCGGGCATGACGGTGGTAGTTGAGCCCGGAACCTACACTGAGATGGTTCTGATAACGAAGCAGTTGACGCTCATGTCGCAGACCCTCGAGCCGTCAAGCACCATAATCGACGCGACCGGACAGCTGGTTGGTATCGCAGTCATCGGCTCCGCCACTGCCGGTACGATCGTCGAGGGGTTCACCGTAATGAACGCCAACAACGAAGGGATCTTCGTCCAGGACAGCTCCAATGTCGTGGTCGACAACAACGTGGTCGCCCACAACGGTCTCAACATTCTGCCTGGGCTCGGCGAATCAAAGGGCATCCAGTTCACGGGCACCTCGAAGTCGACAGCCGCCGGAAACACCGTAGTCGGCAACATGTACGGCGGCATCGGCGTCACCGACAACGGACCCACCGACGCGTCCTGGAATGCGACGGCGGCGCCGACCTCGGGGATACCGGCAGGGAGTGCTAACCCAGGCGACACGAACCTCATCAGCGGGAACGTGATCGCGAACAACCAGCCGAACCACTGCGCCATCGTCATCTCCGCCTACAACCCTGGGGAAGGGGTCGCCAACAACATTGTCAGCGGCAACACCGTCGTTGACAACGAGAACGGAATCATAGTCGCTGCCGACAGCCCCAACACGGCGGCAATCAATAACACGGTCACGAACAACAACATACTGAACAACGGCGAGGGGGGTGTCATCGTCCACAGCAACGCCCCAGGCGACATTGTCACTGGCAACGTCATCTCCAACAACGTGATAAGCGGGGACGGGGGCCTCCCAGACGAGCAGGTCGAAAGCGCGCTCGTAGGAGTGATAATCGGGGGCGAGGGCCCAGTAGCCGTCCAAAGCACGAGCATAATCGGCAACATCTTCCAGAACGAAGCCGTGGGAGTCCAAATCGTGAACGGGCAGAACACGAGGGTAGGCGGAAACACGATGGGGGCCACGGTCCAGCTGGCCTACAACGGCACAGTGATTCAGATCAGCACATCCTCGGCAGGCTCGGCCACTACCGTTACTGCAACAGCCACTTTGACTCTGACGCAGACCGCGACCAGCATACAAACCACGACCGTGAACGGGTCCGCAACTGCAACATCGACCAGCTCGAGCGGTGGGTTGACGTTCTCACTGGCACTGCTGACGGCTGTCGGAACCCTTATCGTCGGCCTGGTGGCTGGCATGATAGTGCGGCCCATCAGGGAGGCGTCTGGTAGGTAATGTCGTCCTCGGGAGAGGACGACACCCAGGACCTGCCATCACAAAGAACTGAGCGCGAAGACAGGGAAGCGTCCAGGAGGAACTTCCTGAAGGTGGGCCTCTCGGCCGCCGTGGTGCTCGTGATTTTTGGGGTCGGAGCAATCGCCAAGTCGCTGACAGCCCCGTCTGAGGTGTTGACGACCCAGACTTCAACGACGACGGTGTCCGCGCCAACGACGACTCAGACCGGGATTCAACCCTCCTCGCCAGGCTTTCCCGTGATCGTGATTGCCAATGTAAGCAATCTCGCCCTGAACAAGGTAGTCTACTTCAATTACCCCCTCCAAGAAACCCCAAACATCCTCGTTAAGCTCGGGGTCAAGGCAAGCGGTGGGGTCGGTCCCGACGGGGACATCGTTGCATTTAGCCAAGTCTGCCAGCACCTCGGTTGCATCTATGGGTACGTCAAAGCCGGAGGCTCCCCCTCCTGCGATTCCTCGTACTCCGCGGCCGGACCTCAGGGCTACTGCTGCTGCCATGGCAGCGCATACGACCTGACCGAGGGGGCGAAGGTCATTGCCGGGCCGGCGCCGAGGCCCCTGCCTCAAGTGATTCTGAAGGTCGACAGCGCGGGTGACATATACGCGACCGGAATGACACCACCCACTATCTTCGGTTACAACACCGGCTCCAATAACGTGTCAGCCGACCTCACCGGCGGAACTCCAGTGGGCTAGCCTCATGAGCGACTCCGAACAACGCGACCGAGAGAACAGGGGCATAACCGAGCGCCTTGTGGATTGGTTCGACAGCAGGATGGGACTCTCCAACGAGCTCCTAAGGCCGGCGCCCCGATATTCGATCAACCCGTTCTACTGGCTCGGAGCCCTCGCCGTCGTGGCGTTCGTGATTCAGGGGATCACGGGTTCGATCATGCTCCTCTACTATGTGCCGAGCCCGACCACGGCATACGCGTCCACTCTGTACATCTTCCAAAACGTCAGCTACGGCCAGTTCTTGGAAACGGTCCATCTGTACACGGCCTACGCGATGATCATGCTCGCATTCATGCACATGATGCGAGGATACTTCGTCTCCGTCCACAAGAAGCCCAGGGAGATCATGTGGGTCACGGGCATGCTGATGGGATTCGTCACACTCGGTTTCGGCTTCACGGGCTACCTGCTGCCTTGGACCGTCGTCTCGAAGTCGGCGACGGATGTCGGAATAGGCATGATAGACGTGCTCCCGCCGCCCGTCTCCTCCTTCATCAGCTTCCTGTTGGTGGGGACGGGAGGCGACGCCGCCGAGTTGCTGCGGTTCTTCGACCTCCACATAGTAGTCCTTCCCGCCGTCCTTCTCGTCCTTCTGGGAGTGAAGATGTACATGCTGGAGGCGCACGGGGTCTCGGAGCCTGTGACAGGCGGCACGCCACCCTCGGAGGGCAAGCGTAGGCCGATCCCGTTCTTCCCCGACGTCTCTTTCTACCTCCTGGAGCTCGCCGCGCTCTTCGGAGCGGCGATGCTACTGATCTCAGTTGTATTTCCCCTGAGCCTGGCGCCGGAATACTCTCCTGCCGTCGCGGGCCAGTATGTCGCCCAGCCAGACTGGTACTTCCTCTGGATCTACCAGATCCTGAAGATCTCCGTGTTCGAGAAGGCCGGCCTCGCGTGGGCCCTCTCCTTTGTGACCATAGTCTTCGTCGTGCTAGTCCTTCTGCCGTTCATCGACAGAGGCGAAGCGAGGAGGATAGCCAGAAGGCCGATCTATGTGACGCTGGGTATGGTGTTCACCGCGGAGGTGATCGTCCTGGCAATCTGGGGGCACTTGACACCGGGCGCGGCGATATCCAACGCCCAGGCGGTCCTCGTGTTGGGCGGGACAGCGCTCCTAGTGGGATTGATCTCGCTCAGCGCATACAGGCTGCTGCCCAGACGTTCGGCGCAAGAAGCGCCATCCGGGGCCAACGCCCCGTCTCAGCCTGGGGTGGGTCGGGTCCACTCGGCTTCTGTCTGGACCTCCTGCATATTCGTAGCGGTGCTCGGCCTGGGGGCACTTGCGATAGGCAGCTCCATCAACTCGATTGTGATCATGGGAATGTTCGGCATCAGTGCCGCGCAGGTGGCTACTCTCGCCTTTTCCCTCGTCGCCCTTGCAGCAGCTGTAGTAGGGGCCGCCTTCCTGCTGTACAGACTTGACCTGGGGCGCGGGAGGATCAAGAAACGGGTCAAGGCATTCGAGGTGGGTTGGAAGGAATGACGAGGCTCGGTGACACCGCTTCCTTCCGAATCTTCGTCCTGCTCCTCCTGCTGGGCATCGTATCCGTAGCATCCCTGTGGACGCTCAATCCGGTCGGCTCGCAAGACCAGACGACCTTCGCTATCTACCTGTCCATCGACTTGGTCGTCTTCGCAATGGCTTCGTACATCTACAGAGTGTCCAAGTGGAAGGAGGAGGTGGGACGCGCGCCGCTCCTTGGAGGTTGTCTGATGCTACTGCTTATCCTGTTCGTCGGTCTTGCCCTGTGACCAGCGCTACGCCCTCCGCATGACCGGCTCGACACTCTCCCAAGCACCCGGGCAAGTCATCCGGAGGAGGACGTGATTCGGTACCGCTCTGCAGAGTCTTAGGTCGAGCGCCATCAAGTATCCTTGCAGCCGGGAATGGAATCTGTTGCTCAGCCCGGCAGATGTCGGGTGGCTGTCGAAGGTGGTGCGGGGACCCGAGATCATCGGCAGCGACGACGCGTCCCACTGCGGTTCGCCGGCGCGCCCCGCGTCTGCTTCACTGGCTCTGCATCGGCACGCTAGACTGATGAGGAGGCGCTCTCTTGGGCATCACGTAGTTCCTCGTGGCGCCGAAAATCCCGCCCCCGATTCCGCAGACCGCCACGCCATACGGTCCGAAGAGCAGTCCGACGACGGCGCCAGTCACGGTTCCGTATACGTACCCCTGCATCACGTCGGACGACCTGTGCTGGATGACCACGAGCGCTGTCAGGGCATAGTTGGTTGCGTAAAGGGCGACGTAAACGAGAGTGAACGCCTTGACAATGATGATGTCGAGATACCAGAAGTAGGCGGTCAAGACATTCCCTACTGTGAGCAGGATGACCAATCCCGGCTTCAGTCCAGCGCGACCAAGGTTCGTTGACCAGGCACCAACCAAGAAGATGAGAGGAAACCAAACGACGCCGCAGAGCCAATACGGTATCCCGAAGAAGGATGCGTAGGGAGCGTACTGAACCGTGAAGATGTTGGTTGTGAACGCATGCTCCAATGAGGCGTGGTAGAATGCGAGGGCTATTCCGACGGCGGAGACGACGATGAAAGCCTTTGACAGAATGGTGGCTACTGCACCACCACCGACCCAGACATCCATCCAGGCGTCACCATCGCCCCTCCCAGGCCCTTCGCCCCGCTTCCACATTCAGTCATGCAGAACCATGAATATGTCCCTGCGGTGGCGAGGGTGAAGTAGGCGACCTCTGTCGAAAGAGCGGCGACTGGAATGTTGATGCCGAGCGAGGGAATCGTAAACGTGTGAGATATGACGCTCGCGGACAGGCTTGAGACGTTCTCGACGCCGCGTATCTGAATGCTGGACGCCCCCATGGTGGAATTGACGAGCGAATTGTTCACCAGAGCGATTCTGTTGCCGACTACTCCCGTGACCGCCGCGTACTGTGAATCTGTCAAGTTCGCCGCGCCGTTGTCGTAGTTGATTATTACGAGCTTGATCAACTCGTGCGCAGGAAGATTGATTTGCGCCGATGATTGAAGGCCGTTGGACCCGACCACGTAGTACGCTGGTTGGTCACCGACCGTCGAGTTGAACAGGTTATTTGTTGTGATCACGAGCGTGACGACATAGGGCGCTGATGCAGCGGACGTGGTCGTCGAGGTGGTATGAGGAGAGGTCGTCGGAATCGTGGTCCCTATACCGTAACCTGCAGCAATGCCTGAAATCGCAACGGCTATCATCACAGCGATGATGACTGCACCACGGATAGAAACTGTGTTTGTCTTCACTCCAGTTCGCAGAAAGGGGACAGAACGGATTTAATAGGTTTCCCTAAATCGTTAGGGTTTGGGAGATCCTCTATCCAATCTAGCGCATCCTGCGTGATGATGCTGGGGCTCGTCTAACCTTTATTTCCCATCGGAACCGTGCTTCAGAAGGCGAACCCTTGGGATGGTCGATGCTCGATATGAGCAGTACGTAAAGGACAATCTGGGAAGATTCGCCGATGATATTATGCGTCTAGCCTCCCAGCCGAGCGTCTCAGCGAGAAAGGAGGGAATCGAGGAGTGCGCCACTCTCGTTGAGAAGATGCTTCGTGACATCGGAGCGACGACCAAGGTCCTACGGCTTGACGGCGTTGCCCCGTTGGTGTATGGCGAAGTGAGATCGAGTCGCTCGGGCAAGACCATCCTCTTCTACAACCACTACGACGTTCAGCCGGAAGAGCCGCTGGAGCTCTGGAAATCTCCGCCGTTCAAGCCAGAGATAAGGGACGGCAGGATCTACGGTCGGGGAGTCTCCGACGATAAGGGGGAGCTTGTGTCGAGGCTGAAACTTGTAGAGGCTTACTTGAAGACCGTTGGGGAACCGCCCTGCAACGTGAAATTCTGCTTCGAGGGGGAGGAGGAGACCGGGAGCGTGCACCTGGGAGACTACGTGTCGAAGAACCCCGACCTCTTCAAGGCCGACGGAGTCGTCTGGGAGTACGGGACAGTGGACCTGGAGGGCACGCCGAAGGTCACCCTCGGCGTAAAGGGGATGATCTACTTGGAGTTGGTCCTCCAGTCGCTATCGCAGGACGCACACAGCAGCTACGCTGCCGCGCTTCCGAGCGCGCCCTGGAGGCTCGTCAGGCTTCTCAACCTCATAAAAGACGAGAACGAAAGAATCTTGGTGCCAGGGTGGTACAATGGGGTCGAAACACTCCCTGACGAGGAACTGAAAGTCCTGCAGGAGATGCCCTTCGACGCCGAGGCTTTCAAGAAGAACTACGGAGCCCATAGCCTGCTTGGAGGAATGAACGGCGAGCTGGCCAAGAAGGTCCTCGTCCAGAGGCCCACAGGCAACATCGCTGGAATCTGGGCCGGTTACACGGGTCCCGGGTCGAAGACGGTCCTGCCGAAGGAGATTCACGCCAAGATGGACTTCAGGCTTGTACCTGACCAAGACCCAGCAGACCTGCTCAAGAAGCTGAGGCAGTACCTCGATGATGAGGGGTTCTCCGACGTGAAGATCGAGCTGGAGAGCATGGAACCGGCCGCGAGGACCTCCTACAAGGACCCGTTCGCACAGGCCGCGATCAGGGCGGCGGAAAAGGTCTACAAGAAGAAGCCCGTCGTCGAGCTCTCGTCACCGGGCACTGGTCCTCTCTACCTCTTCACTCGAAGGTACAAGATGCCGTCAGTGGACATCGGCGTCTCGGCGGAAGACGGAGGGATTCACGCCCCGAACGAAAACCTGAAGCTCGACCAGCTCCAGAAGGGGATCTACTGGATTGCCGAGACGATGGAACTCTTCATAGCTTCCTGAACTACCACTTTGTGAGGTCGCCCTCGAGAAGACCCCGGCCCAGGTGGGCATGGTCGATGTGCCTCGAGAGTTCGTTCCTGTCGCCCATGGTCGCCCCGCAGTAGGGACAAGCTAGAAGGTTCGGTATGGCGAGTTCGGGGAGGGCTATGTGCTGTCCGAGCTCTCCGGAGACCATCGCCTTCTGAGTGATCAGGCCTATGAGTTTCCCCTTCTTCGTCACCCCGAGCCTCCTGACGCCGAGCTTGGACATCTTGGCGATTGCCTCGACCACCTTCGCCTCTGAGTCGACGGTGGCCACCGGCGCGCTCATCACCTCTCTGACCTTGACGCTGGACGGGTCCAGGCCCGCGGCGACAACCTTGTACAGGATGTCCCTTTCGGTGACTATCCCGATTGGGCCGTCCTCACGCATGACTACCGCTTCCGTGGCCCCTGCCTTCTGCATCGCCCTCGCGGCGTCTGCCACGCGGTCGTCGAAGCTGACCCTGGCAAAGCCCGTCGACATGTAGTCCAGAACCGACTGGTCAAGCGACTTCCGGAGGTCCAATTGTCAGTGGCAGTGGAGTTCCCCTACTTAATATGCGATGCATCGGGCTCCAATTCATAAACCGCGGCCCGAGAGGCGAGGCGGATTGAAGGCGGCAGTGCTGGGGTCAGGCCTGATGGGAGGCGTGGTCGCCTGGGATCTGGCGCGGTCCAAAGGCGTCGACAGCGTGGTCGTCTCGGATGTCGACGAGGAAAGGCTCTCCGCGGTCAAGCGACGGTCAGGCAGCAGGAAGCTCTCTGTGGCGGTCCTCGACATAAAGGACAGAAGGAAGACGCAGGAGTTCCTGAGGCAGTTCGACGTCGCCGTCTCCGCCCTTCCTCACGGGGTGGTGCACAGCTCCGACCTCGCGGCCGTAGCGTCCGGCACCAAGATGGTCAACATCGCATTCGAGGACGAGCAGATGGGACTCAGCTCTGCAGCAAGGAAGACGGGCGCGCTACTGATTCCGGGCTGCGGCCTCGCGCCGGGGCTGGGGGGAATACTCCTCGCTCACGCCCTAGAGGCACTGGGCGGAGGCGACGAGGGGCACATCCTTGTCGGGGGCCTCCCTCAGGTCCCGCAGCCCCCTTTCGGGTACAGGCTGGTCTTCTCGGTAGTCGGCCTGCTTCGAGAGTACATCGACGACGCTCGCGTCTTCAGGGACGGCAGACTTGTGAAAGTCAGGCCCTTTTCCACGGTCGAGACGGTGGAATTTCCTGAGCCAATCGGGAAGCTGGAGGCCTTCTGCACGGACGGGCTGGCGAGCCTCGTCTACACCATGAAGGGGATGCGTGTCCTCGACGAGAAGACGCTGAGGTGGCCGGGGCACGCTGAAAGGATGGGTCTCCTGCAGGAGGCGGGTTACTTTTCCAAGGACAGGGTGAAGGTGGGGGGAGGAGAACTGTCGCCGCTGGAGATGTCTTGGGCGGTCCTGGGGAGGAAGCTGAGCGAGGGGGACCCGCACGACGTGACCGTAATGCGGGTGATCGCGCGGTCAAAGACCGGCGAATTCGTCTACGACATGATCGATAGGTTCGACGACAGGGAAGGAGTGACGTCGATGGGCAAGACTACGGGCTACACGGCGTCAATTGTCGCGCAGATGGTCGGGGCAGGCAGGATAAAGGGGAAGGGAACGATAGCCCCCGAAAGGGCTGTCGAAGGACCTCTCGTGGACACGCTCCTATCCGAACTCAACAAGAGAGGGGTCTCCATCAAGGCAAGACGCAGGTCATCTCACATCAGAGCAAGGGGCTGACGGCCGAGGCGAGGGAAGGCTGGTCCTACCGGCGAACGCGCTCGAAGGAATCGGCGAGTTGCAGGTCAATGTGTTTCGTCTGCAGGAACTCCATCAGGCACTCCATCCGGCCCTCCTCCCCGTCTCCCGGCCCAGGCGGCTCTGCTTGTAGCCGCCGAACGGGGCCCTGGGTCCCGATCAGATGGAAGCTGAACGACCTGCAGAGACAGACCTTCTGGGGGACCAAGACACAGGAGAGCTGGTTCACCGAAGCGATGCTGGCCAGGTCTCCGAAATCGGGCGTCTTTCAGGGCGTCAAGGCGCGCGCGATCCACGACAGGCCCGACTATCTCCTTTCGGCGCACCAGCTGCTACCAGATGATGTCAGAGGTCGGTGCGGGACTCTTCGGAAACTCGGTGGTCGTGTACTGCTGGGCGTAGTACACGAGCGGCTTCTTGTTTGACAGCTGTTGCACTCCAACGACCTCTCCTACAATGAGGGAATGGTCCCCGCCTTCGTAGACTTTCCAGGTCTTGCATTCGATGACGGCACGAACGCCGTCTATGATGGGAGACCCGGACTCGCCGAGTTTGAACTTCAGACCCTCGAACCTGTCCCGAGCCTCTGTCCTCCCCGCGAACCTATCCGAGACCGACTTCTGGTCGTCGGCGAGGAAGTTGACCGCGAAGCCCTTCGCCTCCCTGTACGGGTCGTGAAGCTGGGGCCCCTTTGCAATGGAGACCAGGACTAGGGGAGGGCTCAGCGAGACGCTGGTGAACGAGCTCACCGTCATCCCCTTCGGGCCGTCGTCGGCCTGCGTGGTAACGACCGTCACCCCCTGAGGATAAACGCGCATCGCATGCTTCAGACCGCTCTGCAAGGGAGTGTCCATGATTCGTCTTCGCTCCGTCTGGTCGTCGCGCCTTCGCCTGCTTATAGGATTGCCGAGGTCGGAGTCCAGGACTTGGTGTCGGCGGTCTTGAGGGAAGCCATAAAGTCATCAGCATGGGCATCGGCTTGATTCCCGTGATCCATCGGAGGCGAAGTCAGGATAAACAGTAGCGACAATGGAAGATTTCCCGGAGGGCCGCGATTGGGCTGGCTCCTGGTGGGCCTGATTCTTCTCCTGGTCTTCGCTTTCGTAATCGTCCTGACGGCGCACTTCTTCTTCCGGCCGGCCCTGATGCCCAATTATTACGGGGGCTACGTCTTCGCGATATTCTTCTTCCCGTTCGGGATTCTCTTCTTCTTCCTGCTGGTCTTCTTGATTGCCCGCTTGATCTTCTGGCCATGGAGAGGGGGATACCGAAGAGCGTATTGGCACCATTACGGCGACGCGAAAGAAATCGTGAAGGCGAGGTACGCGAGAGGAGAAATCACCAAAGAGCAATTCGACCAGATGATGAGAGACCTAGAGCAGCACGCTTAGATTCGGACCCCCTGCCCTCCAGCCGCCGCCCTGGCCTGAACTCGAACGCGAATTGATTTAACGCTCTTCCCTGGAGCCGTTTCCCGGATTGAACCCGACGATCGTCAGGAGAGGAAGGCGGGCGGATTCGGCGGGTTTTCTGAAGCTACTGCTGGCTCTGGCTGAATTCGAACACCTCGAACCACCCTCCGTGGACGGGCAGAGGAGAATCATTTCTGACATCTTTGAGAAGAAGAGGCTGAGTCTGTTTGTGGCATTGGACCGAGGAAAGCTTGTGGGCTACGCCCTGTACTTCTACACATACTCATCCTTCCTTGCCAGGCCCACTCTCTACCTTGAGGACCTGTTCGTCCTTGAAGAGCACCGCAATAAGGGGCTGGGCTTCGCCCTCCTCCTCAGGTGCATCGACGAGGCGGTCAAACAGGACTGTGGCAGGATGGAGTGGGCGGTTCTTGGCTGGAACAAGAAGGCGATTGGCTTCTACGAGAAGCTTGGCGCGAAAAGACTCACCGGGTGGCATTTCTATAGGCTGACGCGCGATGAATTGAAGCGGGTTTTCCGCGGGAACTCTGAGGCGCCTTAGGCGCCGCCGAGGCCCGACCCCACCGACCAGTCGAACTCCACTGTCAGGTGGCAGAGGAGTCCCAAGGCTCAAAGGGCGCCTTCCACCAAGAAATAGCGGTCTAAAATACAGGCCATTTTCTGCCTCCGCCAGGTAGAGGAGATTGGAGCGGGTCCTGCTCTTCGAGGAGGCTGCCGGCCTTGACAAGTTCCTGCTGGGCGGGAAGGGGTACGGATTAGCGCAGATGACGGCAATCGGTCTCCCCGTGCCTCCAGGTTTCACGATAACAACGGACGTCTGCAAGCAGTTCTACGCCCAAGGCGGCAGAGTCCCGGCCGGCCTCTTCGATGACGTCAGGCGGAAGATTCGGGAGATCGAAGCGAAGACCGGCAAGAGGTTCGGCGACAGCCAGAGTCCGCTGCTCTTCTCCGTGAGGTCAGGCGGGCCCTTCTCGATGCCTGGGATGATGGACACCATCCTCAACCTCGGACTCTCAGACGCGACAGCCCAGTCACTGGCGAAGAAGACGGGCAACGAGAGGTTCGTTTACGATTCCTACCGAAGGCTCGTCCAGATGTTCGGAAAGGTGGCCATGGGCGCCGGCGGAGACAAGTTCGAGCACGAGCTGGAAGAGCTCAAGAGGAGGTCAGGGGCGAAGACGGACACGGACCTGACGGCCCGGGAGCTCAAGGACCTCGTCGAAGTCTTCAAGGGCATCATCAGGAAGGAGACAGGAAGGGAGTTCCCCCAGGACCCCTTCGAGCAGCTGGAAACGGCGGTAACTGCGGTCTTCAGGTCATGGAACAACCCGCGGGCAAAGGAGTACAGAAGATTCTACAAGATCAGCGACGACCTCGGCACTGCCGTCAACATCCAAATCATGGTCTTCGGCAACATGGGTCAGGACTCGGGTTCGGGCGTAGGCTTCACGCGGAACCCCTCGACCGGCGACAGGGGCCTCTACGGAGAGTACCTGGGCGACGCCCAGGGAGAGGACGTGGTCGCCGGAGTTCGGACGCCCGTCAGCATCGTGAGCCTCGAGCCGGGACTATTGAAGGAACTAGCTGAGCTCGCTTCCAGGCTGGAGCAGCACTTCAGAGACATGCAGGACTTCGAGTTCACAGTCGAAGGCGGGAAGATGTACCTCCTGCAGACGCGCAACGGGAAGCGGACTGCCCAGGCGGGGGTCAAGATCGCCGTCGACATGATGGAAGAGGGCCTCATCGGAGCCGAGGAGGCCGTGATGAGGGTCGAGCCCGAGATGCTCGACTCGCTCCTGCACAGGCGCCTCGACCCAGCAGCGACTGACAAGCCGGTAGCGAAGGGGCTCAACGCCTCTCCCGGCGCGGCATCGGGGAGGGTCGTCTTCGATACGGGTGAAGCAGCGTTGACGGGGGCAGGCGAGAGGATAATCCTGGTCAGACCCGAGACGACCCCAGAAGACATCAAGGGATTGATCGCGGCCCAAGGTGTCCTCACGGCAAGAGGAGGAATGACCTCCCACGCAGCAGTGGTAGCCAGAGGGATGGGCAAGCCGGCAATCGTGGGATGCAGCGAAATAGAAATCTCCCCAGACGGGAACGCCTTCACCACCAAGAGCGGAGAGAGGATCACAAAGGGCGAGACCATCACTATCGATGGAACTACTGGAAGGGTCTACAGGGGCGAGGTGAGGATGGTGGACCCCGAACTCTCACCGGAGTTCTCCAGGCTCCTGGAGAAGGCCGACTCGGTCAGGAAGCTCGAGGTCTGGGCCAACGCAGACACCCCCGAGGCCGCGACAAGGGCCCGAGGGTTCGGAGCCGAAGGAATAGGCCTCTGCAGGACGGAGAGGATGTTCAACGCACCCGAAAGGCTCCCAACCGTCAGAGAGATGATCATGAGCAAGGATGAGGAGGCGAGGAAGGAGAGCCTCTACAGGCTCTCACCGTTCCAGCTCGCCGACTTCAAGGGGATCTTCTCGGCGATGGGCCGGAGGCCAGTGGTGGTGCGTCTGCTCGACCTGCCGCTCCACGAGTTCCTGCCCCCGGTGGAAGAGCTGATCGTCGAGATCCAGCGAATGAGGGAGGAAGGCTCCACTCTGAACCAGGTGGAAGCGAAGCAAGCGGTCCTGAACAGGGTCAGGCAGGCTGGCCGAGCACAACCCGATGCTCGGGCACAGGGGGTGCAGGTTGGCCGTGACTTATCCGGAAATCTACGAGATGCAGACCAAAGCGATACTCCGCGCAGCAGCCGAGCTCACGCGGGAGAAGGGCGAGAGTCCGAACGTGAAGATCATGATCCCACTTGTCGCGCACGTCGGGGAGTTCAGATACCTCCGGAAGGTGATCGAGGGCGCCGCCTCGGAGCTCTTCAAAGAGATCGGGACGACGGTCAAGTTCCAGGTCGGGACGATGATCGAGACGCCCAGGGCGGCTCTGACGGCCGAGGAGATAGCCAGGGACTCGGACTTCTTTTCCTTTGGGACCAACGACCTGACTCAGACCACGTTCGGGTTCAGTAGGGACGACGTGGAGGCGAAGTTCATTCCGCAATACATCGAGCTCGGCATACTTGCCCGCAGCCCCTTCGACTCGGTTGATACGGCGGGCGTCGGCAGGCTCGTCAAGATGGCAGTCGAGGGTGGTAGGAGGGCTAAGCCGGACCTCGAGATAGGAATCTGCGGGGAGCACGGCGGTGACCCGAAGAGCATCGCCTTCTTCAGCGAAGCAGGCTTGAACTATGTCAGCTGCTCTGCCTTCAGGGTCCCGATAGCGAGACTCGCGGCCGCACAGGCTGCAGTCGGCAGGAAGGCTGCATCGACGACCGTCTAAGGCGAGCACCAACCAAGCCCCGTCTCATCCAACTTCAATTATCAAGACTGAGAATCCGCTACCCGTATTAAATACGCCACAGCGACCTGATTCAATTTATGGGTCAAGCTGTAGGGCTGGTCCAGAAGTCGATGGTGATAATCGACTCGGAGGTATGCAAGGGCTGCAGCCTGTGCGTCGTCACATGTCCGCAAAAGAATCTGAAGCTCTCGGAGTCGCTGAACAGGATCGGATACCATCCGGTCGAGTTCCATTACCACGGCGAGAAGGGCGACTGCACGGCCTGCGGAATCTGCTACTGGGTCTGCCCTGACTTCGCAATCGCAGAGGTAAGGAGGCTGAAGCAGTGAAGACCGAGAAGGAGTTTGTGAAGGGGAACGAGGCGCTCGCTCTTGGAGCGCTCAAAGCCGGGATGAACGCCTACTTCGCCTACCCCATCACGCCGTCGAGCGAAGTGCCGGAGACCTTGGCCAGGGAATTCAAGAGCCCAGAATATCCTGAGTTCAAGATATTCCTCCAGGCGATGAACGAACTCGAGGCAATCAACATGGTGATCGGCGCCGCGTCGACTGGCGCCAAGGTGATGACGGCGACGTCCGGGCCCGGGTTCAGCCTCAAGCAGGAGGGCATCTCCTATGGTGCCGCAATGGAAATCCCGTTCCTGGTAGTGGACGTCAACAGGGCTGGCCCGGGCCTGGGCAACCTTGGCCCAGAGCAGAGCGACTATTTCCAGGCGACGAAGGGGGGAGGGCACGGAGGGTACAAGAACATCGTCCTGGCACCGAATTCGGTGCAGGAGATGGCGGCCTTCCCGGGCTTGGGATTCTCGCTCGCATTCAAGCACAGGAGCCCTGTCGTGATACTCGCCGACGCCTTCTTAGGTCAGTTGAAGGAAGACATCGTATTCCCGAAGATCGCCCAGGAGAAATTCGAGACCCCATGGGCCGCTACAGGCGCGAGGGGAGCAGAGAGACACTTGATTCTCTCTCTGCACCTCGACTTCGCGGACCAGAGCAACCACGCCGAGCACCTGATGAGCAAGTTCGAGGAGATTGATATGGCGGAGCAGAGATCGGAGGGGTACCTGACCTCTGACGCCGAAGTGGTGCTGGTTGCCTACGGAGTGGTCTCGAGGCTCTGCAGGCGTGCGGTCAACGAGCTGAGGGCGAAGGGCGTCAGGGCGGGACTCTTCAGGCCGGTGACGCTTTCTCCCTTTCCCACCAAGGAGCTGAAGGCACTCGTGGACAGAGGCATCAAGAAGTTCGTCGTCGTCGAGCTGAACATGGGACAGATGGTCTTCGACGTCAGGCTCGCGGTCGAAGGGAAGGGTTCGGTCGATTTCGTCCACAAGCTCGGCGGCCTCCTTCCGGCCTCCTCGGACATCGTCCGTCGGGTGGAGATGGTATCAAGATGACTACATTGCAGGGCAAGATGGCAGGCGAGTACGAGGTCAAGCTCGGAAGGCTCCCTACGCTGACAGGGAAGCCGACCCACTATTGCGCCGGATGCGAACACGGAGTACTCACCAGATTGATCGCCAACGCGATAGAGGAGCTGGGAGTTAGGGAGAAGACCGTCTTGGTTGACTCGGTGGGGTGCAGCGTCTTAGCCCACGACTACATCAACACGGATGCGGTGCAGGCGCCTCACGGGAGGGCACCGGCCATAATGACTGGAATCAAGAGGGTCAGGCCGGACCTGCTCGTCTTCGCAGTGCAGGGGGACGGGGACGCGGTAGCGATAGGGCTCCTTGAGTTGATCTATGCTGCCAACAGAAGCGAGCCGATCACCGTCTTCTTGGTCAACAACGCGATCTACGGCATGACCGGTGGACAGATGGCTCCGACGACCCCAACCGGGATGGTAACCACAACGACGCCGAAGGGGAGGGACCTGAAGGACACCGGCCCGCCGCTGGATGCAACTAAGCTGCTCGCGGGCCTCGAGGGACCCTCATACGTCAAGAGAGTATTCCTGCCGGTCGCCCCCCCGATAGGCTCGACGGACCTTTACGGCGCAAGGGGCTCGCTCGAGGGGGCCAAGAGCGTCCTGAACGCGTTCAAGGTCCAGCAGATGGGAGGCTTCTCTTTCGTGGAGTTCGTCAGCACCTGCAGCGTCAACTGGAAGATGTCAATTCTCGACTCGAAGAAGTACGCGAGCGAGGTCCTCACCAAGATCTTCCCGCCGGGCCTCTACAAAGACAAGATGGGGATTGAGAAGAAATGAAGATCGAGGTAATCGCCGCGGGTCACGGGGGGCAGGGCGTCCTTGAGCTCGCGAACTACATTTCGTACTTCCAGATACTGAAAGGGAGGCACGCAGCCTACACGCCTTCCTACGGACCGGAGACTCGGGGAGGGAAGGTGAAGTGCTACGTGGTCGGGTCCGACGACCTAATCGATTCACCCATAGTCGAGGAGCCGGACTTCCTCATCGTGATGAACATCCCGTCAATGGACTTCGTGCCAATGCTCAAGGCAGGTGGGACACTGGTTGTCAACAGCTCGCTCGTCAGTCAAGCACCGAACAGGAATGACATCAAGGTCTGGTGGGTCCCCGCGACGCAGCTGGCTGCTGACCTGAAGGAGTTCGGCCCAGCGGGTGGGCGAGATACATCGATAGCCGCCAACTCAGTCATGTTCGGCGTGTTCCTTGCTCTCACCGGGGAGGCGCTGCAGAATGAACTCGGGACCGTCAAGGAGGTCTTCGAACACTTCTTCACAGACCGAAAGGCTGTGTACATCCCTCTGAACGTCCTGGCAGTGCAGAACGGGTACGAGTTCGTGGCAAAGAGGCCCGAAGGGGCCCCGGCTTCGAAAGAAGTGCTGGTGGGTCGACCACCAAACTCCTTCGAGATTACCAAGTGAAGGATTTCATGAGCAGGGGGTCGCCTCGATGACTAGCGAGTCACTGAAGACAGACCTAGAGATACAGATAGCCGTCAAGTATGGGGAGGTCTGCCTATTGTGCCACACTAAGATCGATGACAGAGGCCTCTGCGGCTGCGGCATGATGGGAGGCAATTGAACTACAAGCTTATTCGTGTATTTTCGAAAGCCTGAGACGGAGAAGAAACGTTTCAGATGAAGGAAGAAAGCCAGGAGAACGATAGCGCGAAACTGGGAGGCGCTGGTGGCGTCCTCTTCCTCGTAATCATGTCTCTAGGCTATGCAGTGTACGCGGCTGACAGGACAGTTCTATCCTCGATGTTGAAGCCGATGTCGGCCGCGCTTGGCCTGAGCGACCTTCAGATTGGCCTCTTGAGTTCGGCCCAGTATATCGGAGTTCTGGCCTTCGTCTTCGTCGCGGGTCATCTCTCCGACAAGTATGGGACGAGACGGATCATTTTGGTCGGAGTCTCCGTCTTCACCGCCTCCACCTGGCTTATCGGCTTCTCGACGAGCTTCTACGAGGCATTCGCCTTCCGGCTGGTCAGCGGCCTCGGAGAAGGGCTCTTCTGGCCCGTAGCCATGTCCGCGGTCGCGAAATACTTCGGAGTGAGGAAGGGGCTCGCCCTTGGCATCTTTTACGCCGGATTCGACGCAGGGTCTGCGACAGGGCTGTCGATAGGCGGAGCGATGTTCTCTCTGACTACAGACTGGCGCTACGCCTTCTTCGTGGCCCCCCTGATCGGAATCGCCGTCGTGGCGGGCGTCTTCGTTGCTAAGGATACCTTCGCGCGAGCCGACGGGAAGGTGGGTGCGATCGCCTTGGGCCGGGATGCGCTCGACCTCCTGAAGAGGAAGGACATTCGGGCGGTCATGCTCTTCGCGCTCCTCGCCACGTGGGCGTCCGTCTGGCAGGTGGTCTACCTCCCCTACTACTTCTCGAAAGTCCTCGGGCTGAGCGTTCCCCTCGCAGCATTCGTCTCGACCGCAGTCACGATATCTGGAGGGTTCGGGAAGGTGCTCCTAGGTGGGGCATCGGATAGGTGGAGGAGAAACAGGATGCTCGCGGTTACCTCTGCGGTTGTCATCCTGCTTTATGCGGTGTTCTTCACCGCTTCAGACTTCTACGTCAGTGTGGCCGCAGCGCTCACGATGGGGTTCTTCAGTTCGTCCATCTTCCCGGTGATGCAGGCGCTGATGTGCGACTCATGCGATGGGAAGACGGGGACCGCTCTCGGGCTGACCACGACGGCCCAGTCCGTGCCAGCTGTCTTCTCCACCACAATCACAGCCTACCTCTTCTCATTGGGTGTGGGTAAGGCAATAGCGCTTGATGCAATGATCCCAGCATTGCTGATGCTCGTGGTCGCTCTGTTCCTCAAGGACCCGAGGGGTGTCAAAGGGGCTTGAAACTCGCGACTGACGGCCCCATCGGCTCAGTCCCGCTCTGATGTGCGAGGTTCTGCTTACGCAAAAGTGGGAATCTTCCCCGTCCGTCTACCCAGGGACCAGTCTAGACCCGCCTTGAAACTTCCTGTAGGTATATGCAGGGCGGCCACTGGAGGAGGCAACAGAGGGGTGCATGCCTGCACGGGGAGGTATACCCCGTGCTCCATGCCTGAAACTGTCCTCTGGGCGACCCATCCTTCGCCCGAGTTCTCGACAGGTCGAAGAGGAGAATCCAGGTCACTGGCTGCCCGAGGGGGTGCATACATGCGCCGCGTCTCTCGGACGAATTCGTTCTCGTTCATGCCCGCAAATCCTCTCCCGAGTCGACTGCAGCCCCTTAAGGAAAGGAAGAAGTCTAGGCGTCGCCTATCTCTTTCTTGAACGCGACCTTCAGGCTCATCCCCCAGTCGTCTAGGGCCTCCAGTTTTCCGAAGAAGAACCTGAGAACGGGCGGTTCGGAAACGAACTTCAGTCCCTTCACCAGGTCCCTGTGCTTGTACAGCCACTCTATCCTGTCAATCGCGTATTCGATGTGAGACATGGTGTAGACTCTTCTGGGTATGGCTATCCTCGTCAGTTCAGAGTCTGCGAAGACATCCTTTCCATCTTTGTCCCTGTCCATGGATATCGTGCCTCGTTCCATACTTCTTATTCCAGAAGCTATGTACAGCGCCGCTGCAAGCGCGCCCGCAGGATACTGGGATTGTGGGATGTTCGGGAGGAACTTCCTTGCGTCGAGGTGGCAGCCCAATCCTCCCGGCGGGGTGACGACGGGGATACCCGCTTTGACGAGCTTGTTGACGAAGTACTTGATCTGCTCCACTGAGCAGCCCGCGACGTTAGGGTCGACCATTTCTCTCATTCCGACGGACATGGCGCTTATTTCTCTCATCGACATGCCGCCGTAGGTGATGAAGCCTTCGTAGACGGGCAACCAGGGTTTTATCAGCTCGAAGAGCTTCAGGTCATTGGTCGCTATGCAGCCGCCTCTGACGCTCGTGTTCTTTCTTCCGCTCATGTAGTAGACGTCCGCCGTGCTGCACATCTCCTTCACTACTTCCGCGACCGTCTTGTTCTCGTACCCTTTCTCCCGTTGTCTTATCAGGTACGCATTTTCGCAGATCAGGCTTCCGTCTATGACGAGGAGAAGATGGTTCTCGGTGCAGATTTGCCTTATCTCCTTCAGGTTCTTCATTGAGAAGGGTTGTCCACCGATGAGGTTGGTCGTGGCTTCCATTCGCACGAAGCCTATCTTGTCCTTGCCGTACTTCTTGATGACGTTCTTCAACTTGCTCGGGTCCATGTTGCCCTTGAACAGGTTCGTGCTCTCAGTCTTTAGCGCCTCGTCATAATAGATCTCCAGAACCTGCATGCCCTGGAGTTCGATGTGGGCCTTAGTCGTGGTGAAGTGATAGTTAGTGGGGACTACGCCGCCGGGTTTGGCGAAGACCTTCGCTAGAAGGTGTTCAGCGGCTCTGCCCTGGTGGACGTTCATGACGTGCTTGTAGCCCAACACGTCTTCCACCGCCTTTTGGAACTCGTAGAAGGTCATGCTTCCCGCGTAGGCGTCGTCCACCTTCATCATGTTGGCGAACTGGTTGTCGCTCATAGCGTTGACTCCGCTGTCGGTGAGCATGTCCAGGAAGATGTCCTTCGTCTTGAGAAGGAACGTGTTGTAGCCCGCTTCTTCCATGGCCTTGAGCCGTTCGTCTACCGGGACGAGCTGGATCTTCTGCACCATTCTTGCCTTGTGCATCTCTATCGGAATTTCTGCACCCGTGGATAGTCTTATGGACATGATTCAGACCTCATCTCTTGCACAGATTTTATAATGCTTTCGGGACCAAGCCCACCTCATCCAACACTTAATAGGCCAGAAGGAGCACTAAATCAATGATGTGCATAACCCGTGTCGGAAAGGTCACCTCCCTATCGAAGGGGAGGGCGTTGGTTGACTTCTTCGATGGGAGGGCCTTGGACGGGGTCGACGTCTCGATGGTGGCAGCCGCACGAGGCGACTTCGTGGAGGTCTTCGGGAACCTAGCGCTTTCCGTGGTCAGCCCCTCTGACGCCAAGAAGAGGAGAGCAGCATGGAAGGAGGTCCGTGAGGCGGCAATCGTAGCCTTACCCAAGCGAGCTCGAGGACGTTGAAAGAGAAGGGGATCATCCTACACGCGAAGCACGCATTCATGCCCAACAGCCTAGGGTACTGCGGGCCCGACGACAGGGGGGTAATTCTGCAACACCTCGAGGAATCGAAAGGTGGCGAGGACCTCACATCGACGCTGAAGGAGTTCGAGGCGGCCTATCCCTTCCTCAGACTGATCGCCAGGGCTACGGGCAGGGATGCGTTCGACTACGAAGTGCCGGAGGCGTATTGGATAGGAAATAGCCTGCTTGACCGGGTTCCCGTTCCCGACTTTCACAGCTTCTCCCACAGGGAGTTGATCGGCAGGGACGAGAAGGAGGTGAAGCGAGTCTTCAAGACGGTGGGCACGGCCGCTCGTCCGCACCACACTTTCTACGTGATGAACACCTATGCCAGCTCGAGCGTTTCCGACGGACCGAGCCTGAGCAACGCCAACGTGAAGAAAATCGCGCAGATGATCGACAGCTGCCGGGTTTCGTGGGGAGAGGTGAAGGGCGTCGGAACCAAGACCCTTCAGGTTGAGTATCGTCCCATGGTTCTGGAAGACGACAGGCTGGCCCTCTCGAAACCCAAGCTGAAGAAGGTGAGCTACAACCGGGAGGTGACGCCGTTCGGCGCCGTCAAGAAGGGGGACATCGTGTCCCTTCACTGGGACTACGCCTGTGAAGTGCTTAACCGAAGGCAGCTCTTCAACATACGGAAGTACACCGATTTCGACATCGAAGCAGCAAACAAGCTACTGGCCGCTCCCAATCGAAGCAGCTCCTAGCGAAGCCTTCAGGGCTCCAGACTCGCCAATAGCTTGAGCCGCTGGACCCGGGCCCTGTCAAGACCCTCGAGCGACCTCTGAAGGCCGGTCAGCTGCTCAATGTTCTTCCTCGATTCGTCGCATAGCCGCTTGTATGCCGCTCTGGCATCAGGCGCCTGCGCCTTGCTGGCTAGGCTCTCGTAGCTGTTGGCCAAGTCATCCTCCACCCCTATCCAGTTGATCAGGGTGTCGATGGTCGCCTCCAGATAGCCCGTCTTGACCGTCTCTTCCACCTTCTTCGCTTCCTCCGCGGTATTGACCTCTGCGATGAGCCGTTCCTTGGACAATGACGAACAGCAGCGCGGGGTCTTCTGGGTCTATTAAGTTAGTCGACAACTCAGGTGAAGAGGCTCCGGAATATGCTTCTCCAGGAAAAGGGGAAGTGGGCGTAGTGACACCGCTTTGCTTGGGAAGCTCTTCGGCAGGGTCTTCGAGCTTTCGTGAGACTCTTCGAGCTTCCTCCCGTCCTTAGCGTGCCAATCTGGCCAGTCTGCTTGGCTCGCCCGTCAGGAACGCCCTGCCCCATAGCAGGTTGCGTGGTCTGTTGGGCTCACTTGGTAGAAAAGCGTTTGGCAGTACTAGGAACCGTACTAGGAACCGTACTAGGAATTTCACTAGGAATCTAGCTCCTGACAGCATGATACGAGCCCTAAGCAGTGGGTTCTGAGCAAGATTCCTAGTAAGATTCCTAGTGCGGTTCCAAGTAAATCAGGCAGACGAGATAGAGTCGGCACCGTCAGCATGTCGACTGCTAGTCCAGCCGAGGTCGACGCCGAGCGGGGTCCTGAGTAGGCCTGAGTTCGGTTCCAAGCAAGATTCCGAGCAAGATTCCAAGCAGAATCAGGCGGACGACATGGATTCGGCACCGTCAGCTAGTCGACTGCTAGCCCAACCCGAGGCGAGTTCCTGGGCGGCTTCTCGAGCAGTCTTGGTTCTTTCTAGACCAGTTTCTCGACCATTCTTCTGAAGTTAGCCGAGCTGACTGAGGAACGGACCCGCAGGTAATAACGCGTTTCCGCCCAAAGGGACCCACGCAGCGCCTCGTCTTGGGGTCTAGGCTAGTGATAAATCACAGGAGGAGGCCTATGAAGAAGGCAGGTATGAGGCCCGTGATGATGCTGAGCACCAGCAGGAACGTAGGAGGCACCATGTCGCTCGAAGGCCTGTTCGTGACCGGCCCCGTGGACTCGGAGAAGACCACGGTGTTGATCACCCTGTAGTAGTAACCGATCGAGAGGACGATGTTCAAGACCACTGCGACAGCCACCCAGGTGAAGAGCGGAGTCGAGGCCAGCAGCAGGGACTGGACGATGAGGATCTCGCTCCAGAACATCCCGAAGGGAGGCGAGCCGACCATCGCCAGCGACGACGCGGTGACGAGGACCCCGAGGGGACGGTTCTGCCTTCCCGCGCCCTTCAGCTTCTCCAGGTCGGCGCTTTCGAACTCCCTCCTCCCTCCGACGCCCGTCAGCATGAAGAAGTTGGCCTTCACGAGCCCGTGGTTCCAGATCTGGAACGTGACCGCGACGAGGCCCAGCACAGAGAAGGTCGAGAGCGCGGCTAGCATGTAGCCCATCTGGGCAATCGAGCTGAACGCAAGCATGCGCCTCAGGTTGCTCTGCCCGAGCGCCCCGAAGTTCCCCACCAGCATCGTCAGCACGGCGAGCGCGACCAGGGTCACCTGGATCCCCTGGAGGTAGGAGGACCCGCCCGCCGGTACGAAGGGCTGGATTACCTTCAGCATGGCGAAGATGAGAGTCTCGTTGACGACCCTGCCGTGAAGGGCGCCGGTCAAGGCGGGCGCTGCCCCGTAGGCGTCAGGCAGCCACGTGTGGACGGGGAAGATCGCCACTTCCACACCAAGGCCGATGAGGATCATCAGGAGCGCGACGATGCCCACTGGGCCGTTGGAGGCGACGAGCAGAGGCAGGTCGGCCAGGCGGATGCTCCCGATGCTCGAGTAGACCAGCGCGACCCCGACCAGGTAGACGAGGCTCCCCGCCCCCGCCAGGAAGAAGTACTTCATCACCGCCTCGAGCGAGATGTCGCGCCGCTCGAATGACACCAGCCCGTAGGCCGCTATGCTGAGGCCCTCCCAGAAGAGGAAGAGGGTCAGGAAGTCGCCGGCTGAAATCACCCCTATCGACGAACTCACGAGCAGCATCAGGAGGGCGTAGAACGGCCCGATGTTGTCCGTCTTAGAGAGCGTGAGAGCCGTGTAGACCGCCACGGCGAAGCCTGCAATGAGCACGGTCAGGATCACCAGGTTCCCCAGCTTGTCGACAGAGTAGACGCTGGCGAGGATGCTGGCCAGAGGCTGTATGGAGATGGGGCCCCAGACTCGTGATCAGCTCGACGAGGGACAGCAAGAGGAAGGCCGCGGCGATCCCTCCGATTATGAGCGGTCTGCGCTTCCCGAGGGTCGGCTTGGCTACTATGTCTGCGATGAGGACCACCATCGCCCCAGCGAACTGTATCTCGAGGATCGTCGACAGCCAGGCCATCCGCTAGATCACCCCCGTCACTGCGAGCACCAGCAGAACCACGATGATCGAGAACAGCAGGGCCTCGTTCTTCCTGAGGTCCCCGCTCTGCAGCCCGGTGGCGAGGCGAGTCAGGGGTCCCACCGTCGACTTGACCAGGTAGGAGTAGAGCCGGTCAAAACCAATCCCCTCGAGCAGAGCCTCCTTGGTGCCCCTGAGAAAGGCGCTGGACTGCATCATCCGTGCGGTCGCCTCTGACCGAGCTTGGAACGCATAGTAGCAGATTGCGAGCCCGACAAACACCACGGCGACCGTGGAGGCCGAAGTGAGGAGGGATGGAACCTCGCTTAGCGAAGGAAGGAAGATGCTCTGGCCACCGAGGCCAATCCACCCGACCGCGACCAGCACCACAAGGGCCATCATCGGCACCACCATCAGCGGCCCGGACTCCTTCACCTCCCCCTCTCGACCGGGACCGTGGAAGACCTTGACGAGCGCCCTGAATGAGTAGAACGATGTGAGGGTGGACGCAAGGATGACAACAAGGAAGACCCCCGCGCCTGAAGTGACGGCGGCCGACAGGATCGCGTCCTTGGTCCAGAACCCTATGAGCGGAGGGAGGCCGGCCATCGCGAGCGTGGCGAAGAGGAATGCAAGGTACGTGTATTTCATCCGGCGCGCGAGCCCTCCCATTTCGCCGATATTCCTGGTCCCGAGCGCCTCGATCACAGACCCAGCCGCCATGAAAGCGAGCGCCTTGAAGAGGCCCTGGCTGATCAGCTGGTAGATCGCGCCCGACCAAGTACCAAGCCCGATGGCTGTGAACATCAGGCCCAGCTGGCTGATGGTGGAGTAGGCGAGAATCCTCTTGAGGTCGTCGGCAGCAGACGCGCAGGCGGCCCCGACCAGCAGGCTGGTAAGGCCGACGAGCAGGACCGAATTGGAGAGGATTGAGGAAGAGGCGTAGATCGGGTACATCCGGACGACCAGGTAGACGCCCGCGTTCACCATGGTGGCCGCGTGGATGAGCGCGCTGACCGGGGTCGGCCCCTCCATCGCGTCCGGCAGCCAGACATGGAAGGGCACCTGAGCGGACTTCCCCATGGCGCCGAGGAGGATCAGGAAGCCGATCAGTATCCAATTCACGCCGGCCGTGCCCACGGACGAGTTGATCGTGTCGATGTTCGTCGTGCCGAGCGTAGTGAGCAGCATGATCACGGCGAGCAGCAGGGCGATGTCCCCGATCCTCGTGACCACGAACGCCTTGAAACCGGCCTTTCTCGCGGACTCCTTGTCGGTCCAGAAGGCGATCAGCAGGGCCGAGCAGATGCCGACTATCTCCCAGAACAGGTAGAGCTGCAAGAGGCTGCCGGCCATCACGAGGCCCAGCATCGCCCCGATGAACACGAGGACGAGCGAGTAGAAGCGGGCCTGCCCTTTCTCGTGCTTCATGTTCCCCGCCGCGTAGACCACGATGGCGAAAGACAGAATCGAGACGAAGGCCGTGAGCAGCACCGACAGGCCGTCCACCTTCACCTCCGCCAGGACGCCGTGGTAAATCGACCATCCCCCAAGGGACTCGGTGTACGGCTGAGAGAACAAGATGGCCTGGTAGAGCCCGATGGCCGCAGCCAGCCCGCTTACGCCTATCGCGAACCACTTGCTTCCCCTCGAGTCGAAGAAGCTCACGAGGGGAACGAGAGGAGCCCCGATGAGCGGGACCAGCCACACCAGCCAAGCTGCGAGCATCAGTGCCTCAGTTTCCTGATCTCAGACGGGTTGAGCGTCCCATACTTCCGATACACGTTGACTACAATCGCAAGGCCCACTGCCTCTACTGCGGCCCCGACAAGTATCGAGAGAAACACGAATGAATCCATCGTGAGGCGAGTTCCTGCTCCGGGCGTGAGGGACCCGTTTAGGCCGGATGCGAACAGGGCCAGGTTGGCGCCAAGCAGGACCACCTGGAACGACATCACCGTCTTGACGAGGTTCTTTGAATAGGAAATCGAGGCGATGCCCAGGAAGACGAGGAGTATCCCCGTGGACATGAATACAATCTGGTCGGTCACCACCTAGGTCTCCCTCGAGAACAGGTTGGCAACAGTCACCATCGCCGATGCGAAGACAGTGACGAGGATCAGGAGGTCCCAGGGCCTGAACTGCCAGAGGAATGAAAAGGTCGCCAGCGACACGTCGGAGTATTCTGAAGGCTGCAACCCGACGAGCCCCGGCGAGATCTGAGTCAGGGCCAGGACCACGAGGACCAGCGCTCCAGCCACCGCCGCGATTGTCAGGCGGGTCGCCCCGATGTCCAGCTTCGACTCCCCGGTCAACAGAATCACCGTCAGGAAGAGGACTGAAACCGCGCCCGAGAAGGTGACGATTTGCATGAGGCCGACCAGGGCGTTGCCGTAGACGGTGAAGGCAATCCCCAGCAGGGTGGATGCGTAGAACAGGAATATCAGGGAGATCGAGACCTTCTTGGAAAAGAGGGCCACTATGGCGGTGGCCACGATTGCGACCGAGATCGCGACCGATAACAGCTCACTTGCCAATGGTCAACCCCTTCTTCATCAGCGTGCTCTCTTTCTTGAAGACTGCAAGCTCGAAGGTGTGCGTGAGGGTGAGGGCCCCGAACTTGCAGTCGTCGACGCACTGGCCGCATGAAATGCAGGTGAAGAGTTCGAAGGAGGGCCGCTTGATTTCGACCTCCCTCGTGCCGATCAGCTTCTTGCCCACCGGCACCATTGTGATCACTTCAGCGGGACAGACGATCTCGCATATGCTGCATCCCGTACACTTCACAGGGTCGATGTCCAGCTTCCCCCTGAACCTCTCCGTGACGACCTTGTCTCCGAACGGATACTCTTCCGTGACGGGCTTCTCCAGCGCCGTTCGGAACATCTCGCCCAGGGCTTGGCCTACTCTCCTTCTCGACACTTCTTTCACCTGAACCCCATGAATATCGCCACCGCGAGCCTGCGCCAGACTGAGGGGAGTGATGACGGTCCAGAAGAGCTTCGTCGCCTGGTCGATCCTGACCCGGGCAAGGGCTGTCCTTATGACGAAGATGAGGAAACCAACAGCGAAAAGCTTCAACAGGAAGTAGATAGTGTAGAAGAGAGCCTGCAGGTTCTGGTCAGGGCTGATGACTGGGCCTCCTGGGCCCCCTAGGAAGAGGCTGACCGCGAGGGCAGAGAGGAAGACGTAGCTGAGGCTCTTTGTGAGCTTGACATAGGCGAGGGTGTTCCCCGAGAACTCGGTCATCCACCCGCCGACAATCTCCGTCTTGGCGCTGGGGATGTCGAACGGAGGCTTCTCGAGCTCGGCAAGTGATGCGATGATGAAGACCGCGAAGGCGACTGGCGCGATGACGATGTACCACGTCGAACCCTGTGCCGCGGCGACCCCCTGTATCGAGAGACTTCCTGCGAGGACCGCGGGGGTTATCATCGAGAGGATCAGGGGGACCTCGTAACTGGTGTACTGTACGACTAGCCTTCCAACGGCTATGGTCGAGTATCTGCCAGCCGAGGCGTATCCGAGCATGGCAGCCATAAGAGTCGAGAACGCGAGGATGAAGAGCATAAAGAGCAGGTCTAGCGGGTGGTACAGGATCGACTGGAAACCGAGGATCGGGATGAACGCGATGCCGATGGCCGGGGCCGCGAAGTAGAGGGCCGGGCCCCATCGGAGGACGAACTTGTCGCTTTGGGCGGGGACGATCTCCTCCTTGGAGGCGAGCTTGAAGAAGTCTGCTACCGGCTGGAGGATGCCATAGGGCCCGGTCACCACCGGCCCCCGCCTCCCTTGCATGCGGGCGGATGTCTTCCTTTCCAGCCACTCGAAGACGAAGGCGAGCCAGACGAAGAAGGTCAGCCCTGGAAAGAGGAGGAGCTGGACGACCTGGAGCGGGTTCAACTGAGCTTCCTCTTGTAGTACTCTATCCCGTAAGTGCGCAGTTCTTCTCCGCCTATGGACCACTCCTTCGACTTTCCGATGTCCAGAACAGAGATCCTGTCCATGCATCCGAAGCACGGGTCCATGCCGGTGAGCACCACCGGGACGTCTGCGAGGGTGTGGCCCTTCAGCATCTCAGTGGCGGTGAGGAGGTTGGCGATGGTCGAGGTCCTGATCTTCACTCGTTCAGGCGCGCTGCCACCTCCCGACTTCACGAAGTAGAACAGCTCCCCCCTGGGGGCCTCCACATGGAACATTGACTCGCCCCGGGGGACCGCCCTCGGAATGCTGACTTTGTACGGTCCGGTCGGGAGCCTCTCGGCCGCTTCACTCACCATCCAGCAGGACTCGCGAATCTCATTCAACCGCAGCGTGAGCAGCGAAGCTATGTCCCCATCGTTGCTGGTCTGGACGCGCGGGGCTATCTCGTCGTAGGCTGCGTAGGGGTCCTCGACTCTTACGTCCCTCGCTATGCCTGTGCATCGGAGGAGAGGGCCCACGGGCGAAAGCCGCCTTGCCGTCTCTTGGGAGATCCGCCCGACGCCTTTCGTCCGGACAGTCAGGGTTTCTTCGGCGCTGACGAGTTTCTCGTAGTAGTCGACCCTCTTCTCTATGTACTTCATTTCGGTCTTGAGCTTCGCCACGATGCCGTCGGGGAGGTCCATCCTGACTCCACCGAAGGTGGCGTACGACTTGTGGACCCTGTTGCCGGTGATCGCCTCCTCCAGGTCCAGGATGTGTTCCCTGTCCTTCCAGATCCACATGAAGAGCGTGTCGAACCCGGCCCAGTGCCCGAGCAGGCCGAGCCAGAGGAGGTGCGAGTGTATCCTTTCGAGCTCGGCTACTATCACCCTGATGTACCTCGCCCGCTTCGGGACCTCGAACGGGGTGAGGGCCTCGACGGCATGGGTGTATCCTAGACTGTGCGCGAAGCTGCAGATGCCGCAGATCCGTTCGAAGAGGTAGATGTTCTTGACCCAAGTCCTTTCCTGGGCCGCTCGTTCTATTCCCCTGTGGACGTACCCGATCCTGGGGATGACCTGGACTATCCGTTCTCCTTCGAGGATGAGCTTGAAGTACTCAGGCTCCTTCAGCGACGGATGGATGGGCCCGAAGGGCATCGCGCTCTCCACCGAATACTGCATCAGTCCAGCGCTCAGTTCCTTGCGTTGCCCGGGTTGGAGGTCTTCACTCAAGCTCCATCATCTTTCTTATCTTATCGGGGTCCGCTTCCTTCCGGAGAGGAGGAGGCGCGTCGGCCGGGTAGTTGTCTGGGAGGAGGAGCTTCTTCCCCAAGTACGGGTTCCCCTCGAAGGAGACGCCCAGGAGGTCTTGGATCTCGGCCTCGTACAGGGTCGCCGATGCCAGGGATCCGGAGATCGACTGAATATTCGGGTTTGCCTTGGGCACCGCGGTCCTCACCACGACGAATCCCCTACCCAGCCAGAATTGGTAGAGGAGGCCAATCTCCTCTCCTAGGTCAAGGCCCGTGATGGTGGTCAGGTGATAGAGCCCCGGCATTGATGCGATAGACTTGCATGCCTCCAAGACCTTGTCAGGGGTGACGGTCAGCTCGACGGATTTCGGGCGTGTGGCGAGCGATCCGCCAAGACGGGCTGCCAGTCCGGCCAACTCTTCACTTGACAATTGGCTTCTCTCCTTCGATGGGGTCTGGGGGGCCTCCCGTGACCAGCTTCAGGATACCGTAGATTATCGCTTCTGGCCTGGGAGGGCACCCGGGGATGTAGAGGTCGACGGGGATTACCGCGTCGATGCCGCGTCCCGCGTTGTAGCAGTCCTTGTACACCCCGCCTCCCAAGGCACACGCACCGATTGCGACCACGTGCCTCGGTTCTGGCACTTGTTCGTAGACCGTCTTCAGGCGGTCCTTCATCAGGGGGTTTATCGTCCCTGTCACCAGCAAGACGTCCGCGTGCCTCGGGCTGGGGACCAGCTCGACGCCGAGCCTTTCGGCGTCGTAGCGGGGTGTGAGCGCAGCAAGTATCTCGATGTCGCAGCCGTTGCACGATGCTGCGTTCACGTGGAAGACCCAGATGGACCTTTTCCTTGCCCACTGGGTCAGGCCGAGCCTAAAACTCGCCACCCCCTGCGGTGATGAACCACCAGACCGTGACAGTAAGGACGCTGCCTCCGCCAACGAGGAAGAGGAGCGGGTATGTGGCCGAGGGCGCCTCGAAGGAGCCTGCCAAGATGAGCGCCAGCGCCTCGACCACCAGGAAGAGCGCCGCGAAGACGAAGAGGTTTGACCTGTACAGTCCCCTGGGCGGGATTGACTCTTCCCCTCCAGTAAAAGGCTGGTACTTCGTCCCCGTGCCGGAGCTCCGCTTGCCGAGCCTCCCGACCAGCGTGAAGACCAAGATGTCGGCGATGATTATGATGAGGGGCCCCAGGATGGCGTCCGTGGCGGCGGTCATTCTGCTTCCTCCACCAGGCCTGCGATCATGGCGACCAGCTTCTCGCTCGACTCTCTGACCACGCCGGAGAGCCCCTCGCCGACGACTACCGACTCCGGCTGAATCCCCACCACATACGTGTCTGCTGCGTTCTCAGCGATGCCTGGGACCAGCCTGAGTGGGACATTGTGTGTCGCGAAGAACCCGAACTTCGTCTCGCTCAGGCGAGCACAGACGATGGTCCCCGGCTCCTTCTGCGCCTCAACGGCGTCGATGAGCACAATCCTCTCCCCCTTCGACGCTAGGTCTGAGATCAGTCTTTCTGGGTTAGACGAGAGCCCGTGTATCTTGACGGTCTTCCTCGACCCCGGCCTGATCCGCCGCCGCAGCGAGGAGACCACTTCGAGGCCGACGGCGTCGTCCTGCCTTAGGGGGTTCCCTATTCCGAAGACATGGGTGGCTCTGGATCCGCCGAAGATGCATTCCCTGAGCTTGTCTGAAAGGTCATCGGACGGAACGGCCAAGCCTTCCCCCTCCCACACTACTCGATTCCCGTGACCCTTACTTCGAGCCCCTCTGCCCTCGCCCCTTTCGAGAGGCCCCCGAACGCCATCGTATGCGGCTCGCAGGTCAGGTCGAGCATCTCTCCCACGGAGACTTTCACCTTCTGAAGCGGCATCTCTGCGACCCTGGTCTCCTCGAGGGCCCATCGGAGTATCCTGCTTGCGTAGACGCGCTCGGGCAAGGGGCACAATTTTAGGCACTGTGGTATTTAGCATATCGGGCGGCGGCCTGGCTTCGCGGCGGCAATCAGGCATTATCTTTGGTGAGCGGAGGCCCTCCGGCTCTGGACCGGGCATCTCTCATCCAGTTTTGCCCCTTTTCGAACCCCGTTTAAGAAGGTAAGACGTTTCCTACTTTTGAGAATCGTCTTTCTAAGCTCCGATGTCCGTCAGGAACTTGCTGTTCGACTCGACCACCTGCTTCACGGCACCATCCCAGGCCTTGCGTTCCGCTGCGGATTTCACGGTCAGCCTCCCCATGACGTCGAAAACGTCGTCAAGACTTGCTGCAGCCATCCCCGCCTTGTCGACGACGGAGATGAGGTCAGGGTCGTCAATCTTCACCTTGTATCCGTTCTTGCGGAGGAAGACCAGCCCCGCGACCAGTGCGGTCCTCTTGTTGCCAGCCCTGAAGTGCTGGCCGCTCGCGAGTTTGAAGACTAGCAAGGATGCCTTTTCGGGAATTGCCTGCTCGAAATCCTGGTTGTCTGCCCTGGAGGCGACTTCCTTGAGCAAGGATTCCAGCTGCTCGCCGTCAGCCTTCGAGTATTCGTGGGGCTCGCGCGTGAGCAAGACGACCTCCCTGTTTACCGCAATTAGTGTCGGCAAGTCCATGTGGTGGACTGTTCGCTTCGCCACGCGCAATCGCGCCATTGACCCACATTTAACCAATTGAGGTGTGCTGGAACCGCAGTCCAGAATGGGCGACAGCAGAGAAGCCAGCCACTGGGTGGAAGCCAGCGACCGAGTAGATTGGTAGTGTTCGAGTGGGCTGAATCGGGAACCTTCATGCGGCTTCCACGGATGCTGCTCTTGCGGAAAGCAAGGCTTAAGTGGCATTTGCCACTTGCAAGTGGCAATGCGGGGGGTGCCTGAGGGAGGTGAGGCGAACCCCGGCAGTGCCTGCGACACCACCGGGTTGATCAAGTCTTTCGGACTCGGAAGTCCCATACCCTCCGGCTGGACGTCCGGGGAGATGGCCTGAACGCAGAGCCTGATTACTCTTCATATGCTCAATGGCACGGCCCTCGCCTCAGTGTGTCTCAAGACCGCCGCTCAGACCGACGACTTGGAGGGGGACTTGACGCCTATCCTACAGGATGGGTCGGGGTTCACAGAACTGCTCACGATTCGCTCTTTCTTGATGCGTGAAGAGGCTGTCGGCCTCGAGGGGCCGACCCTGGCCCCGCGAAGCGTCTAGTTTGGGTGACCTGCCTTGCCTATCGGAGTCTGGATAAAGGAGCTCAGAGCGCCGTTTCTGCTCCTTCCCGTCTTCTTCGTGCCGGTCGGGCTGGCGATTGCCTGGTCGGTCGGCCACTTCAACCCGTTCACCGCCACACTCACACTCGTCGGAGCCGTCTGTTTTCACGCCAGCGTCAACGTCCTGAACGACTTCTTCGACTTCAGAAGTGGAATCGACCTCGCGACGACACCGACGCCCTTCAGCGGAGGAAGCACGATCCTTCCGAGGGGGCTGATGTCCCCGAGGGGGGTACTGTACCTTGGCTCGATTCTCCTGGCGGCTGGCCTGGCAGTAGGGTCCTACTTCGTCTACGAGTTCGCCTTCGACCCGGTGCTCATCGGCATCCTCGCTTTCGCCGCATTCTCGATTGTCTCGTACTCCCCATTGACATCCAAACTTGGCATAGGCGAGATGGTCACAGGCTTGGCTTTCGGGCCCCTCCTGGTTCTGGGGACGTACTACGTCCAGGTCCACCAACTCAGCGTTGTTCCGTTCATAATCGGCCTTCCGCCCGGAATTATGACGGCCGGAATACTGTACGTCAACGAGTTTCCTGACACTGACGCCGACAAGAGTGCGGGAAGGAACCATCTCGTAGCACGCTGGGGGAAGGCCAAGGCAGCCAGCAGGCTGAAGGCGATACTTGCCAGCGCCTATGCGATTCCCGTTGCGGCAGTTATTGCCGGCGCGGTCAGCCCTTTCGCCTTGATCGTGTTGGCCTCTTCCCCCAAAGCGATTGCCACTTCAAGGGTCGTAAGCAAGAATTACGACAAAGTTGCAGAGCTGATACCCGGGATGGCGTCGATGGTGATGACGGCCCTTTTGACCGGGGCTCTGCTCTTCGTCGCATATCTGGCTGCAGGCTTGGTCTAGCGGGCGATTGCCTTACTGTCTTCCAGAGAAGATCTGACAGCCACGGCGAAAAGACTGGCCCCATAAGGCAATAGCGATAGAAGTCTTCTTCGCTTGTACGGTCAGGAACGCCGACGACTACCGTCGACTCGTCCGCGACCATGAGGTCGAGGATGAGGTCTCCACTCGTCTGACTCGGAGACCAACGTCTTTCTTTTCAAGAAGCTCGAGTCGCCAGTGCCTATATGCGCCGCGGCGTCGGCGCTTAAATGTGCGATAGTCTGAGCCTCGACTCGCGGGGCCGTCGTCTAGCTTGGAAGACATACCCTTTGAAAGGTCGCCTAGCGTCACTCCAAGCGGTTGGTCCTTGTCCATGCCGTTCCTATGACGTAACTTGTGTATAGATGCGCCAACAAAGCTGAAGGGTTCGAGCCCCTCCTGGTCTTTCAACAATCGTTGCGCCATCAGAGTCGACGTAGATATTCTGTTACCTCAGGATGTCTTCGAGCGAGGGATAGCGGTGGACATCCCTATGCTCGACTGTCACCCCACCTTCCGCGCACTGGGCGACGCACGCCACGTTCCTGTGTTGGGCTGAAGCTGGTCTAATTGGTAATGTGGCGCTCAGGAGAACCAGTATACACCTGTCTCGGCCGGGCTATCTTCTGCTCAGGGTCCAGTAGCATTTCTCGCCACTGCGCGAGCCATCCAGACGTCCTGGGGATTGCAAAGAGCACCGGGAACACACCGATCGGGAATCCCATAGCTTGGAGGATTATCCCCGAATAGAAATCGACGTTGGGATAGAGATGTCTCTTGATGAAGTACTCGTCGGAAAGGGCCACCCGCTCTAGCTCCAGTGCTATGTCAAGCAACGGGTTCCTGCCCGTGATCTCGAACACCTCGTCTCCGACTCTCTTGATTATCTTTGCCCTCGGGTCGTAGTTCTTGTAGACCCGGTGGCCGAAGCCTAATAGCAGCCTCTTCCCATCCTTGACCTGCCTTATCACTTCGGGAACCTTATCCTTTGAGCCAATCTCCTGCAGCATCCTTACCACCTCTTCATTCGCTCCTCCGTGAAGCGGCCCGTAGAGCGCTGCCGCCGCGCCTGCGGCTGTGACGTACGGGTCCGCGTGGGAGCTTCCGATGCTTCTCATCGCGTTCGTACTGCAATTCTGCTCGTGGTCTGCGTGGAGAAGGAATATGGTGTCAAGAGCCTTCGTGAGGACGGAATTGGGGACGTACTCGGTGGAAGGCGAGCCCCTGAACATCATGGAGAAGAAGTTCTCGGTATACGACAGGTGATTGTCTGGATAGATGTAGGGCCTGCCAAGGGAATGCCTGTACGAGAGAGCCGCGAGGGTTGGAATCTTCGCGATTAGCCTGTGTATTTGCTTCTCCCTCGTGTTCTCGTCAAAGATGTTCTTTGATTCAGGGTAGAACGTCGAGAGCGCAGCGATGGTGCTCACGAGGATTCCCATTGGGTGAGCGTCGTGCTGGAAGCCGTCTATGAACTTCTTCATGTTCTCGTGCACCACCATGTGTAGGGTTATGTTGGTCACCCATTGTTCACGTTCGCTCCTCGACGGGAGTTCTCCGTAGATGAGCAGGTACGCCACATCAAGATAGGTGCGCTTTTCGGCCAACTCTTCAATCGGATAGCCACGGTAACGAAGAATACCTCTGTCCCCATCGGTGAATGTTATACTGCTCTCGCAAGACGCCGTATTCAGGAATGCCGGGTCATAGGAGAGCAGTCCGAAATCCGAGTCGGAGACCTTGATTTGCCTCAGATCCGGGGCATGAACTGCCCCGTTTTCTATGCGTATCTCGTATTCCTTGCCCGTACGGTTATCGATGACTCTGAGCGAGCCGGAAGGAAGATCATCCTTGGTTGCATTCGCCTCGATTGAAGACATATCTCGTGACACCGTCAATTGAATCAATCGAAACGTCTTAAACGTCTTTCCCTGTTCTTGTTGCGGTCGTGAACAGCGATTTGCGGACGAGAAGGCGACCGGAGCGGGCATACCGCTAGCCGACCTGGCGGCCGTCGGCGGCACGGCTGGCAGGCTCCTGCTGCAGGGTCGGGAAGAAGGGGTCCCCGTCGTCGCCTTGCTGACCAAGGGCGCACGAGGACGTTGAGGACTTCGAAGCCGGCCTGAAGCTCGCTGAGGCTACGATGAAGCTCGTCCCGAGCGCTCGATGCGACCTGACCACACTCCGTGACGAGGCGCAGAGGAAGGAAGGGGCGCTTCGCAGGGTACAGGCGCACTCCCAGGCGCCCGACGTCTACCAGTAAGCGCGCGCTCTCTATCCGGTGACGCCATCAACCAGCGAACCACCCAGGAATCGTCCCCAGTCGTACTTGAACAGAAAGACGCCTATGATCATCATTACGATCATCAGGAGAATCGAAAAATCGAAGTGCGATAAACCTAGGAAGTGCTTTTCGAAGATTGCAGTCCCGAGTATGCCAAGGTACTCAAGTCCGATCTCGAAAGCGCTCTTGACGAGCTTTGCGGCAATCGTTATGGAAAGCATCGGGGTCAGTCTCACTTTCGCGGCCCCAGCACCAATGTAGATGTAATCATCCAGCGGCAGCATAGGTATCACCGCGGTCACGAAGACCGCTACAAGAAACCGCCTATCCTGCAGCCAACGCGAAAACAACTGGACATTCTTGTTGCGCGCCAGCTGCCGTTTGAACCCCTTGACCCCACAATAGATGACTAGCTTTCCGATGGCTGCGCCGGCTGCAGTAATACAAACGACCAGTATGAATGCGTCAATTGAGAAACCGAAGGAAACTAACTCAGTCGTTGCTACCAAGGTGTAGGCCGCACCGAAAAAGGGGGGTTGCATTGGAGACCAGCGCAACGACGAACAGACCCGCTAGACTGAAGAGGAAGGGGTTAGAGAAATGAAAGTGGCTAGGCAGCGACATCGCGGCGCTCGTCAATAGATCAGGGCTGCAGCATCCGATAGGTCTCACGGAACACGCTTAGGAATGACCATCTATTGGCTGTTCCATCAGAAATCACTCGGAGGAGCCTCCGAGACATCGAAGTCACGCAACCGATCTTCCGCATGAAGTACAGAACAGATTCTTCTTGGTGAGCTTGGCGCCGCAATGGGCGCATTTGGGCTCGGTGGTTGCCTGACTTCCAGGCGACTTCGGCGTCAGGTTGTGCCGCGCCAAGAGAACCGCTCCTTCGATGAGCGCGACGATAGGGACGAAGATTGCCAGGTCTAGAAGCGGCCCGCCGTCAGGCGTCAGGAAGAGCCCAGTGACAACCCAGACTATGAACCATATTATGACCCTGTTCTTCGAGAAGAACTCAGGGTCGAGGACTCGAAGCCTGATGAGAGTGTAGACGAAGACCGGTGCGGTGAAGGACACGCCGGTTGCCCCGACTATCAGGAAGATGACATAGTAGAACGAAGTTGTGTCCACGAAGTAGCTCGTGCCCGTGGCCATGAAGAAGGGCGCAAGGAATATCACTAGGTACTTGGCAATAACAAAATAGCCGAAGGCGACGCCGACCGCGAAGAGGGCCGTAGTGGAAATGACGAAGGGATAGACTAGCTTCCGTTCCTTATCCTTGAGGGCCGGATTGATGAATTTGTATGTTTCGTAGGCAATTACCGGCATGCACACGACGACTGTTATAAGGATGGACGCCACGAAGTAGACTTCCATCGGACCGCCGAGCCCGCCGGCCGCGATCAGCTGCCATCCATGCGGGAGGATGTATGCGACGACCCAGTGCAGGAAGACCGCGATCAGCGTGTGGTCGAGGAACTGAAGATTGAGGTACTGCCCGAGGTTCTGGGCCTGCTGGACCGGGTCAGCCGGGGCGAAGACAACTAGTATCAGGACTATTATGAATGTGAGAAAAACGACTTTGAGGCGCTTTCTCAGCTCTGCGATATGCTCGGAGAACTGGAAGCCCTCTGAGCTCAATACAAATTGCAGCCCGTCAGCTTCGCCCTAATTACGCTATAGGTCTGGCTTTTTCGACGATTTCCTGCGAAATCTGGGCGCGCGTCTTCCCTTCCGTCGTTATCCCCAGACCCCTGGCCGCCTGCACGAGCGCCTGGTCCGCGCTCATGTCCGGCGTCACCGTTGGGGCGCTCGCAGCGGTGGTGAACGCGGTAGCGCCCACGCCGGCTACACTGGTGCCTAATTCATGAGACGCCTGATCGAATTCCCGCCTTGCTCTGCCGAGGGCCTTTGCCAGGTCTGGTATCTTCTGCGGACCCCAGAGGAATATCACTATCACAATCACTCCGATAACGATCCACTGCAGCGGGTCGCCTAATGCCATTCTCGCTCCACATTTTTTGGCTCCTATCGTATTTAGGCCTTTGGCCTTATGGTTCTGTGTAATTCTCGGGACACATTTCTCGCTGGATACTTTCGGGACACGGCGGGGCTTCGGAGGGCTCTACCGTGCTAACCCGACACTTATAGCGCGTGAATGGCTGGACTTCTGGACATGGCCGACCCGATTTCCGCCTACTTCGCCCAGTATTGGGGAGAGATTCTCGCCGTTGTCTACTTCTGTGGGCCAGTCAGCTGCTCGATGTTCTTCCTCGATTCGTCGCAGAGCCGGAACTCTCTGCCAGAACTTTATTGATGAACCCGCCCGCAGAATGGGAGAGGAGTGCCCGGCACCTAGGAGGGTCTGGACCCCTCCGGGCCCACATCTACCTTGGTTCGAGTCTTCCTTGTGATGCTGCTGAAGAAGAACTAACATGAGAACCGGAGCATCATATCATCATTCCGCCATCTGAATTGGAGGGGAATCCGGTCGCTTTGTTTTTAGATGGGTCTGGAGAGAAAGTGCGGCGGTGAAAGGTTGCTATCGAAGAGGATGGTAGGTGCGCTCAACAAGCAGCTGAACGCCGAATACTACTCCTCGTACGTCTATCTGGCCATGTCAGCGCACTTCGCAACGAAAAACTTCAGGGGATTTGCGAGCTGGATGAGGGTGCAATCGGAGGAGGAGATAAAGCACGCGATGAGGTTCTATGACTACATAGTTGATAGCAATGAAAGAGTGAAGCTGACGCAGATACAACAGCCTCCGACAGAATGGAGGTCGACTCTGGCTCCTTTTGAGGACGCCTACAAGTACGAGAAGAAGGTTACTTCTTACATCCACGAGTTAGTTTCTCTGAGCATCAAAGAAAGAGATCACGCGACCTTCGAGATGCTTCAATGGTTCGTAAAAGAGCAGGTCGAAGAGGAGAAGAGTACCAACGACATAGTTCAGGACATAAAGAGAGTTGGAGACGATGCAACGGGGCTGCTCATGTTAGACAGGGAGCTGGCGAAGCGCAAGGTCGGAACTTAGGATATCAGGAACTAGCTGACACGTGTGCCAACCAAGTTGGCACTCTTCTACCACGATCTCTCCTATGGTTAATGATACGGACGAGAAATCATTAGGTTCCAGCACCGATCGGTGCTGAGTCCCTCCGGATTCGCACAGAGGGCTTGTCTCGCCCACTCCCGGATTTGCGCCCCTCGACTTCAAGACTACAGTTTGATAATACTCGACTACGGGCTGAGAAGACCGGTTCAGGTTCGCTTTGACTTGGACACTACCGAGAACGGTGGAGGCGTTCCTTTGTGCTTGAAGCGTAGGTCTCTGATGGGCTCTAGGACTATCATGTTGTACTTCTTGACACGGACGTTGCCAGCTTCCTTCTCACCGTATATCAATGAGATTTCGATGGCTTGAGCCAGACTGCGCTTGGTCTTAGCAAAGTAAAGGCGCTTGCTGGTTCCTTCTAGGGCTGCGTCCAAGATTCCTCTGCCATTATACCTTCCCCGGAATCCGTCCGCCCCTGTAGCCGAGCCTATGTAGAGAATGTTCGTTGGTGTCGCGACGGCATAGACGCGCGAGGACTTGGTGACTGACTGACACTTGAGGCGAGCCTCATCGTAGCTCTTGAAGCTCTGCCAACCCAAGACAACGGCAGGGAGGGGAGTCAGTTCGCTCTCCTCACGGGCTTGTGTGACTTAGCTGTTCTGGCTTTAGAGCTTCGTCAAGTCTCACAACTTCGGTCAGGTCCTCCTCCTGCTCCCGGTAGCAGAGCTCCCCCAAACTAGCTCAGCATGGAGCGAATGAACGTAGAGGTTCGGGACGGAGAGAAGGTCATGCGTGGACTGAAGAACATGGACTCTCTCGCGCGCGCGCTGGAGGTATTGTATCCTGCTCGACTCCGACTTCGTCCTCCTCGACAGGTGGTCCAGGAGCATCTGGACGCTCGGATACTCGCTTTCCCAGCCGTTGATCTTCAGATACCCGTCGAACCAGCGACCCTTCTCAGCTCGGCTCGGCTCGGCACGCTCTTTGAGTATTGGTATATTTTTAACGTGTCAGTTGTAGACGACCCGAAGGGGCCGTCGTCTAGCTTGGTAGGATACTTGCTTGGGGTGCAAGTGGTCGTGGGTTCAAATCCCGCCGGCCCCATTTACGATAAGCCCAGAACGAACTCTGAGCAAGCAACAGAGGGTAATATGAGCTACTCCAGATGACTACGCCGACGTGAATAACCCTCATCGCAAGAGAATGGACGGCCCTATGCCAGGGCCGTCCAGTTAATACTGAAATATGGCAAGGGCGGATACGACCTCCAAGGCCTTGGCTAGGCACATTCTCAAAGTGGCTCCGAAGTCTGCGAAGGTGGTCTTCGAGAACGACGTGGTCCGCGTCATCGAAATAACGATGAGGAAGGGGCAGAGCGTCCCTATGCACTCCCACAACAAAGGCCTCTCCTACTCCCTGAATGGAGGTAAGATCAAATCAATGCGTGAAGATGGGAAGTCGAGGGTGTTCAACGTGAGGAGGGGGGAGGTTTCCTGGTCAGACGAAGACGGGGTCGAGACTCATGCCGTCGACAATCTCGGGGGAGTCTTGCGGGAGCTGTCCGTAGAGTTCAAGCGCATGAAGTCAAGCGTATGATCTTAGTCGTCGGCCTCCACGAGAATCGGCGAGGAAGCCCTCACGTTCGGGCAAATTCATTCAGGTCCAGTGCGGGGTCGCAGTCGGAGCGGGCCCTAGCCACCAAGAGAATCTGATGACGCCTCTGTCAGGGCGCATCAACCCCTATTATGGGTGGAGGTTGACGCGCCTGGCGAATGCGTATGCTACAACGATGAAGGTAGTGACGACAGCGGCGATACCCAGCTGAGCCGGGAACTCAGGAATTGAGGTTGTGCTGCTGGAGCTTGTGGAGCTGCTGGAGCTGCTGGAGCTGCTGCTGGGGGATGTGGTAGTGGAGGTCGTGGAGGTCGTGCTGGGACCTGCGACCTCGATTCCGAAGAACTGAATCCATCGGCGAACTTCACCGAGGAAGGTATAGCTACCCGTGACGGTGACTTCGTAGATACCCTTGGTCATGCCGGGGACCGCGTGAGGGGTGATTGATACTACGATCTGACCATTGCCACCGCATGACACGGTGAAACCTGGGGTCTCGCTGGCGCTGCTGGTGTTGATCGGTGATCCGACCGCCTTTCCTGTGAAGATGTTGGCCGATGGGACGCTTCCGGAATGTGCCTGAGCAGACGCAGAGCAGGTCATGCCCGACAGCGCGGCGTTGCCGCCGTTGCTCGCCAGCAGGTTGGCCGACGTCATGTTGACGTAGCCGTAGTCGCCAGCTCCGATGCTCATGTTCGAGGATGCCCCAGCGTTGTAGATGTACGATGACGGATACGAAGTCAGGGAGACCGTGCCTGAAGAAGACGAAACCTCGTTGCTCGTCAGGTTGTCGTACCACGCGGACCTGAAGTAGTTGACGTTCCTGTCAAGGATGCCGGATCCAGTGGCCTCGTTGATCGTGAAAAGCCAGAAGGGCCCAGAAGCGAGGTCGATGTTTGGCAGATACGTCACAGACGCCGGAGCCGTTCCCTGCACTGAGCCGGGGACTGCGCCAGTCGCTGCGCTGTAGGGCTGCGAGAAGTCTACTTGGGCCTCGAATGCGTCCGCGACGTTGATGTCGAGGTACTGGAAGATGTGCATCGGGAGGACTGGGACGCTGACGTCCAGCACGTTCCAGACCGACGAGTCGTTCAGGTACATGGTAATCGAGCCGCCGTTTGCTCCCGGCACAGGCGAAGTGACGGTAGTCGCCCAGAGGCCCAGCGGTCCTGTGTCTGCGCCAATGAATGGCGAGAACGCGGTGGGCAGACTGGGAGATATGGCCACGTTGAGGGCGTAGAGCGAGTAGTTGTAGTCAAAGGCAGTCACCGGGACGTTGTCGGAGAACGTTATGTTGTCGGCGAAGGTGAAGGTGATCGCCTGTCCGTTGACTATTCTCGCTTGGGCGCCGGTGGTAGCGTTCTGGAAGTTGAACGCGCCAACAGGGGTGAGTCCATTGTAAGGTGCTATCTGGAGACCTGGCATCGTCAGGACGCTGCCTGCAGGAGCTGAAGGATCGGAGCCGCTCAGCATGTACGAGATGTAAGCGTCAGGTACGGGAAACTGCGCAGGAGGCGTGGCCAATGGCGTGTCATAAATTTCGTCGTAGAGGTCTGCCTGCCAGACCCAGTTGGGGTAGGCAATCGGATTCAGGGATCCTACGTCTGGGATGCCATGTATGCCAAAGTTGACAGTTCCGCCCAGTTTGTCGGCAGTCGTCGTCGGATGGATGTTGAGGAATGTGTAATACGCGCCGCCACCGGTATTAGGACCGACCGTCGGTTCGCCGGCAAAGCCAGTCCAGCCGTTGATGTAGTCAGCGTACAGGTAGTTCTGGTAGAAGGACACTATGCTCGGGAGCTGCTGTGCGAAGATCAGGCCGACCTTCTGGGCAGCTGTTGCCGATATCGTCAGGCTCGATCCGTACAGAACTTGGTTGTTGTAGTAATCCATGGTCGAGTTGACGAAGGCGTTGAAGTTGTCGTTGTTCACCTGCGAGGAGGTGAACTCGTAGCCGCCCTGGAAGGTGAAAGCGGAGCTGGTGACCCAACCGAATGTGTACATGTCCCAGTTGTCAACCGCGAGGGCGGCTGAGGTCTCGTTCAGTATAGCTGGTGGGCAGTCGTCGTAGCTCGCGTTCGGGCCGCTAGCGCAGTAGCCGGCATCCTGGATTACCTCCCCTTCGGAGGCTCCGTAGATGGTGCCGCCTGCCTCTTCGTCCGAGATGCCAACGGCGTTAATGACGAGCCCAACCGACTTGGCTGCGGAGGTGAGGAGTGTAGCAACGCTCGACCTCAGCGGGTCGTCGTTCCTGTAGTAGAACAGGGGGTTGAAGGCCTGGGTCATTCCCACGTTTGTGAACCAGGACAGCGAACTCAGCTTGCTGGTTGACAGCTTCGCGATCTGTGCAGTCGTGATCGCAGCACCGTTGTACTGCGCGAACAACCCGGACTCAGACAGCTGTACTGCTGCCTGTACGAGGCTGTACTTCTCCAGAGGTACCTTTGTGTTGCAGGTCAGCGGGTAGACCGCACAAGGCATGAGGTATGGCGCTGCCGCGCCCTCAATGCCTGCAAGACTGACGCTCTGGATCGTACCGTAGTTTGTCAGGTACTGGATTGCCTCTCTGTAGTGGACGTTGCCGATGATGGGCTGCGCATTGTTGAAGGCAATGCCATCAAACGTATAGCCCAGGGTCTTCCCCTCTTTGATGTTGGAATTGCTCTTCAGCGAGGCGTACGAGCCTGAGAGGAACGACCACTCAGCGGCTTGGATTCCTCCGGTGCCGAGTGTGGACGAAAGGGCGCTGTCGACAGCGATAACGCTGAAGTCGATCGCGTTTATGCGCGGACCGTGGGTGTCTACCGCCGAGGCCGCGAGAATCGTTCCCTTGGCCGATGATGCGGTTGCGATTGTAACGGATGATGAAAGCGCCAACAGGAGCGTAACGGCAAGAACTACGTACTTGCTCTTCATGTTCATACCTTTGACTGTTACTGAAGAGGGTCTACGATATATAAACCGTCGAAACTGAAGCCATTGCAATATTCTTTACATTAATTGACAACCTCTCCTAGAACTGGCTTTGCCAACTTCGGCGTTATCCTTCGATTGGCGCGACTTCCCAAGCGCGTGTCACCCTGTCTCGATGAACTCTCTTGCCGAAGCTAGTCTCATCAAGCTGCCTCCGGGCCTGAGCCGAGAAGTAAAGCGCGCTCGGTCTTTCCGTGACCGCTGCCAGGGACGGCGCGATTCCGGTGATCCCTACTGCGGATCCCACCATTGGTCATAGGCGCATCCCATTAAATAACGGCAGGCAGATGAAGCGCGTCATGTCGCCTGACGAACCGTGGGAGCGAAACCCGTGGGCGAACTGGGAGCACTACAGACCCCTTGGGCCCATAGTCGCGACCTTCCTCGCAGTGATCGGATGGCTGGTCTTCATACTCCTGTATGCCCTCTACTGGTCCAGCGGCTACTCGACCTTTCAGAACATCATAGTGACACTCGTCACATTGGTCATCATGGGTCTACTCATCGGCCTAGGCTGGATAGTCTGGGGCATGAGGCACGCGAAGCGATGGATGAAGCCCGAACAGCCTGCCTCTGCCGAGTGATTCGACACAGGACAGAAGCCCTCTGAGATTCGGAAGGCCCCAAACCGCCGCTCCTGACTGGCAAGCCCGAACCAGGCACAGTCCGAATCAATGGTAACAAGGCGTAAGAGCGTCTAGCTACTCCGAGAACCCCAATGGGATTCGGGAGATACGTGACACGGCGGATCGCGTACATGGTCATCCTAATCTTTCTCATCATCTGCTTTAACTTCGTCCTGTTTCAGGTACTTCCGTTCCTAACTTCATGCCCGGGGAGGACGTATCTGCAGTGTGCCGCGGCTCTGTACGTGCCACCCTCTCTTGGGCACGGCGCCTCTCAGAACGCGTCAGCGCTGAGGGACCAGGAAATAAAACTGGTGCTGTCACTTTACGGTTTCAATAAACCCCTGCCCGTAAGGTTCTTCCTGTATGTCCGGAACATGTTCACCTTCCAGTTTGGTTACAACGTGGGCAACGTCCTGACGGGATCTGTGTCGAACACAATCGGGATAAGGCTCCCCTACACCGTGCTCCTGCTGGGGCTGTCGACAGTTGCGGCCTTTCTCATCGGTATAGGCCTGGGGGTCGTCGCGGCAGCCAAGAGGGGGAAGGTGTTGGACGTCTCGTCTCTCGCAGGTCTTCTCTTCATAAACTCCCTGCCCGTCTTCTTCCTGGGCGCGATGCTCGAGCTCCTTCAGCTGGGGCTGCTGGGCAACTTCTACGTGCCCATAGGTCCGTCGACATTGGCGAAGACTGGAATGGCTTTCGACCTGGGGTTCCTGAAGTCGCTCTTCCTTCCGTTCATCACCCTGACCCTCGCGGGGATAGGTGGCGTCTTCCTGACCCAGCGCGCGGTCATGATCGACACCGTCGCGGAGGACTACATCCTGATGGCGCGCGCGAAGGGTGTCCCGGAGAGGACGGTGCTCTACAAGCACGCGCTTCGGAACGCCGTGCTACCCATCGTCACCGCGTTCGCGATATCGATAGGGTTCATCCTCTCCGGCGCGATCATCACCGAAACCGTCTTCGGATGGCCGGGACTCGGCCTGGCCATCTATCAGGGGGTACTGTCGTTGGACTTCCCTCTCGAACAGGCGATCTTCTTCGTCATCTCTCTGATGGTACTAGTAGCAGTCTTCGCCGCCGACATGATCTACGGCGTCCTCGATCCCAGAGTGAGCACTAGCTAGCACGCTGCCCCAAACACGGATCAGACCCTATCCGGGCTGCACCAGGACCCAGATGGATTCGCGCAGTCTATTGGTCAATTCGCTCCCGGCCCGAGCTTGCATAGCATGCAAAGATGAGGGCAATCTCTCAGCGATCTTGCAACTTAGAATTGTGGATTTGCACGCTGAAGTTGTCGAATCCAGCGGGCCCCATTCTCCTGAACAGGACGGCGCCAGCTGCCCCCACAAGACTGCGGCAGGACAACGCCTCCTAACCTTGAACCAGCTTCAGTGCCTCGATTATCTTGGAGTAGGTGTAGTCAGACATGTCCTTCTTGTACTCCGAGAGGAGCTTCAGGAGCGGCGAAGTGTCTCTGACCCCGATGGCGCGCCTCAGGCGGGGCGAAAGCCTACCCCCGATGAAGAGGTACTGCGTCGCGGTCGTCACGTTCTTGGGCTTCCGAGCCGTCCCGGCCGACTCGTAGTCGATTATCCACGGCACGCCATCCGCGACGACAGCGTGCTTCCTGAGGTTGCTGAGCTGGCCGTGGTCTATCCCCATTATGTCCAGCCTCCTGCACTGGTTGAGGATCGAATGAACCATGGTCCTGGCGGTCTCCCTGGTTCCCTGACCGCTCAGCCCTCGGAGCCAGTCCTCTAGCTCAACGTAAACGAGCAGCTTCATCAGCATCAAGTCCTTCGTGTGGCCATAGACCGTGGGCCCTACGCCCAGCCTGTTGACCATCGATGTAATCCGGGCCTCCTGTTCCATGTCAGGCCTGTTGGCGTCCGTCCTCCGGATCTTCAGGGCCAGGACATTCTCCCCCACACGGGCCCTGACGACTACCCCGACTGTCCCGAGGCCCAAGATTCCAAGCCGGCCGACCTTCGCCTTCCCTTCGAAGACGAGCTCCTCGACTCCCAGCCGCCCCAGCTGCCTTATTCTCGACCGTGCGGCCGCCAGGGGAGATCCTTGGATAGGTCAGGACCTGGATGTACGGCGTCTTCGTCAGCTGGTCAAGACTTGCGGGTTCCGAGTGCGTCGCTGACAATCTCCCTGATGCCCCCGTCCAGCCACTTCGAAGTCGATGCCGCCCGCTCCAGCGAAGGGCCCTTGAGAACCGCCCCGCTCCTCTTCATCCCTCTTTCCAGCTCGCTGGAGGCGCCGACCGGTCCCGCCCTTCCCCTGACCGTGTCGACAAGCAGGTCCACGAGGCTGACGTACCTGCGGGGACGGAGGAGCATTGTCCTTGCGTCCTCGTCCACCCAGATGAGCTTCGCGTCCCTCCTGCTTGAGGAGACGAAGGCTTCCACGTCCTTCTTCCTGTCTACGGTTGGCCCGACGCGCTGTTCGAGCTCCGGAAGCCTTTCGAACTCAGGGATGAGGAGTATTGCGCTGGACTGCCTGTTGTCCGAAGCCGCCAGCGACCGAGCTATCTTGAACCCGTTCAAGTCGAGATGCCGAACGATGTGTTTCGTCGTCTTTCTGAGTTCCCCCCAGAGGGTGTCTTCGCTCAACCGCGCGTGAGAGAAGACGACGGCTAGCACCGTTTCGCGCAGCGCCGGATGTTCCCTGCCTCGCATTTTGCCGAAGTAGGCCCCCCTGGGGTTGCTTAGAAACCCTCTTGACGCCAGGATCATCCTTCCGAGCTTCTCACCTGAGACGGCCACCCCCAAGTCCCGGGCTCCGTCCACCGGGTCGGCCAGGCTGAACCAGCGATCTTCGCTGAAGGGTCTGAACCTGGCGAAGTGCCTCAGCACTCCCTCGAGACTGCCGAATCTCATCACCAGGACCTCGGCTGCATAGCCGCTGAATCCCTGGGTCTCGATTTCGGCGCCATACACGCCGACGGCCAACATGAATCTCTTGAGAAGCCTAATCTGAGTCTTGCTCTGCGCTGGCAGGCGCCTGACCACCTGCAGGTGGAACAGGGACCTGTCTGCCGCGCTCTTCCAGTGGCCCCTTCTGACCGAGTAGCACGGAACGATGTTGACCCTGATCCCCTTGACGGTCGCTTCGGTGTACGGGTGCTGGGCGAACTTCTTGCCGCGCGGGAATCCCCTTGTCGCGGCAGCTCCAACAGCCAGTCCTATCCTCTCGAACCTGTCCTCGGGCGTCTTGGGGTCAATCCTTACGAAGATGTCGAGGTCGACGTGGCCTGGGAGCCAGGTCCCCTTCGCGAAGGAGCCCCCTAGCAGAGCCCCTCGTGTCTCAGGGAACCTCGCGGCAGCCCTTCTCGTTTCTGACAGTAGAGACTTCGCCAGGTCGCCCACGCTCTTCTCCTGCGCGGCGGTCGGGGTGACGGACCTGACCGCGTTCCGCCACACCTTCTCCGAGCCTTTCAAACCAGGGGATACGCCCCAATGTCTGTGTAGGTGGGTCCCTGCGGCCCCAGGACGCTGGATTTCAGTTTCAGCTCTAGGAACCTGACCTCGCCGAACATGCGGTCGGGGTTGGAGCGCAGGACCGTCGTGAGCTCGTTGGATCCTCTCGGTGATCTGACCCTAGCCAGTGTCGCATGAGCCGTGAAGGGCCGCCTGTCCTGCTCTCCGACTCCTTCCAGGGCAGCGATGGCACCCTGCGCTATAGGCCTGACCCGCTCCTCATGCGCGGGAGGGACACCCGCCCAGACGACGTTCGGCCGGCCGATGCTCGGGAAGGCCCCGACTCCCCTCACTTCCACAGTGGCCCTGCCCAGACGGAGACTTCGGAGGCGCTCGTCGACCTCCCGGGCCTGGCCCTGGGTAATCTCTCCGAGGAATTTCACGGTGAAGTGGATGTTCTCTCTTGCCACAGTCTTCAGGTCGGCCCCTGTGGCTGAGAGTTCTCGCTGGAACGCGACGATGGAGTCGAGCACCTGGTGGTCTGAGATTTCCAGTGCGACGAAAGCACGCATCGTCGTTCACCGGCCGGGACTTGATTTAAATCCGCTACGGCTCTGGCAACCGCAGACGTGCCCTTGCTCATCGTCGCAATCACTGGAATGCCTGGCGCTGGCAAGTCGACGGCTGCACAGGCGCTGGTGGTTAAGGGATGGAAACGCGTCGTAATGGGCGATGTAATCAGAGAGGAGACGAGGCGGAGAGGACTCGAGCCCGACTCGAAGAACACGGGCGAAGTGATGAAGCAGCTCAGGAACGAGAGAGGCGAGGCCGCGGTGGCAGAGCTCTGCCTGGAAGCGATACGGACGGCAGGGTCCGACAGGGTGGTCGTGGACGGAATCCGCTCGATGTCGGAGGTCGAGACGTTCAGGAAGTCCGCCGACGTGATCTTGATCGGTGTTCATGCATCCCGACGCAGGAGGTTTGCCCTGCTCAAGGAGAGGGGGAGGAGAGACGACCCGCTTTCTTACGAGATGTTCCTGAAGAGAGAAGAGCGGGAGCTCGGTGTGGGGATCGGCGATGCCATCGCTCTGGCGGACGAAATTGTCTCCAACGAGCGCGAGACCCCGGAGAAGTTAGCCAGCAATATCGTCGAGGCTGTCGAGCGCTGGGTGGAGCAAAACGCGCGCTGACTTCAAGGTGAAGGTCACCCTCGAGGCTACGCTGGCTCCCTCGGAAGACCCGGAGAAGGTTTTGGACGCGATGAGGAGAATCATCCCCCAGAGTTCTTTGCCGGCGAATCAGGGCAACCGAATGATAAGGCTGGTCTCGGAGGAAGCAGGCTGCCTTGACACGCTGCGCGACCAGCTGAGGGACAGGCACATCAGGGGCGCTGCCAGGAAGTTGCTCCTTTCAGAGCTCAAGGGCGGCTCGACCTCGCTGATGCTTAACAGGCAGGCGGCGGCCGTGGGCGTAGTAGCCCTCTGCAGCAGCGCAGACCAGTCGCCGCTGGGCCCGATCTACGCGACCATGGACTCAAGGCAGATTGCGGCAGTCATCGATTGGCTGACTGCCTACGAGTCAGGGTAGGCCACATCCAGCCTCAATCCGTCTCTTGCGGCGATCGTATTAGGGAAGACGGACCGGGCCTGCTTGACCAGACTCGCCACGCTGGTGTAGCGTGCGCTGAAGTGGGTGAGGGCGAGGCGGCGCACGCCGGCACTCTTTGCGATCTCGGCGGCTTCGAGGCAGGTGCTGTGCTTCCTCTCCACAGCCTTGTCCCTGTCCTTTCCGTGGAAGGTCGAGTCGAAGATGAGAAGGTCGCATCCAGAGAAGAACCTCGAAAGCCTGGGAGAGGGTCGCGTGTCCCCGGAGTATCCAATCTTCCTCCCTGGCCGCGGCGGACCCGTCACTTCTGAAGAGGTGACCGTGCGGCCGTCCGCCTGGACCTTCCTCCCCTTCTGGAGCTTCGACCAGAGCCTGCCCTCGGGGACGTGGAGAGCCTTGGCCCTATCAGGAAAGAAGACCCCGGGCCTGCCCCGTTCCTCGACGACATAGCAGTAAGCCTCCACCGAATGCAGCGCCTTCGCCGCCCTGACCCTGAAATCTCCCGTTCTCAGGACTGTGCCCCGCCTTGCGGGCGAAAAGTTGACCGGGAAGGTGGGTCCGATGTGCAGCAGATCCGCGGTGACCTCGAGCCACTTGAGCAGCTTCGGTGGCCCGACGATGTTCAAAGCCTTGGTCCTCTGGGCCATGCTCATGGTCTGGAGGAGCCCCAGGAGGCCCGTGACGTGGTCGCCATGAAGGTGGGTGACGAGAACCGATGTCTCTCTGTTCAACCCGACGCCCTGGTTCATGACCTGGCGCTGAACGCCCTCGCCGCAATCCAGCAGAATGACGGTGCCCTCCCTCTGAATGGCAATCGCCGGGAGGCCTCGCCCCTTTGTCGGCGCGGCCGAGCTGGTTCCCAGAAAGGTCACTGTGAGCTTGGCCAACCCTATTTCCTTCTCAAGACGGTGATTGTCCTCGTGAGGAGCTTATGAACGTAAAGGTGGTGCTCCTCTTCGAGGGCTAGCTCAGCCGACTCCTCGATCTTCAGGGTCCGCGGGTGCATCAAGACAATCCGCGAGCCTTCGCCGAGCAGGAGAGGGAGGATCTCAAGAGCCTCCTTCAGTACGGCCTCCGGGTCGGCACCCCTTGTGCTGGAAGCCCGTCCGTAGGGGAGGTCCGCCGCGATTGCGTCCACGCGCCTCACCGGATGACTGAAGGCGTCGGCGCGGATAACCGCCAGCCACTCCTGCCCAAAGTGCTTCATGTTGGCCAGGGAGCCCCTTGTCATCTTCGCGGCCTGGTCGGAAGCGACGACCCTGGCGCCGGCCTCGAAGGCTTCCATGGCGAGGCTGCCAGTCCCAGAGAAGGGGTCGAGGAAGACCTCGCCCTCCTTGAACCTGCTGAGGTTGACCAGGGCCCGGGCCAGTTTCGGGAAGATGGCAGAAGGGTGGAAGAAGGGACGGGCCCGGGGCCGTCGCCTCGACCAGGCCTGGCTCATCTCGCCGGGTTTGGTGAGAGCGAAGTAGTCTCTCTTGCCCCTTACCAGACTGAATTCGTACTCGGGATCATCAAGGTCGACCGCCGCGTCGACACCTCTCAGAACTGACTTCGGGTCAAGGCCAGGCTTTCCGCCTCCCAGGTCGAAACTGCGAAGCCGAACGCGCCTCCCCAGGACGTCCCCTTGGGCATCGAGAGGTCCGTCAATCAGACGCCCTACTCTTCGAGAGAAAGCGACCCGGGAGCCGACTACGAATGGGTCGGCTAAGGAATCGACGAGCAGGACCCGCTTCTCGGGCGACTCGAAGCTGGACCCTGGGTCGTATGCGAGGAACAGCGCCCTGGCTTCGGCCTCAGGGACGGATGTCCCTTCCCCCGAAAGCAGAACCAGAGACCTATTCATCGAGAGTCTTCAGGTGCGCGACGAGTGCGTCCGAGACATCGACCTTGCTGAAGGGGCCGGGGACCGTATTGGTCCCGACGATCGTCTTGACTCCGGCCTTCTGCAGCTCAAGCAGGGCTTCTCCCACGAAAAGTCCGTGGACGCAGACCGCCACGGTCGCCTTCGCTCCCTGTTTCCGGACGACCTCGGCCGCTGCGGCTATCGTTCCGCCCGTGCTGATGATGTCGTCGACTATGACTACCTCCTTCCCCTTGACCTGGAGTCTGGCATCCTTCAGCCTCCACGCCTCCTGTGACCCTATCGCGCGTCTTCGAGAGTTGGAGGAACCTCGCACCGTACAGCTGCGCGAAGGCCTCCGTCCTTCTCGAGCCTCCGAGATCAGGAGAGATGACGACCGGGTCGCTCAGGCCAAGCTCGCTCTTGGCGTACTCGGCGAGGCTCGGAATTGCCGAGACGCTGTAGACCGGAAACGAGAAGAGCGAGAGCCCCTCTGCCGAGTGGATGTCGACCGTGATGAGTCTTCGGACCCCGACGGAGCGCATCAGATGGGCAACCACACCTAAGGTGATGCCCTCTCCCGGGAGGAACTCCTTGTCCTGCCTCGCGTAGGCCAGGTAGGGAACGACGGCTGTGACTTTCGCCCCCTCCTGGCTCAGATGGTGAGAGGCGAGCACGAGCTGGAAGAGATGCGAGTCGACAGGCGGGTAGGTAGACTGGACAAGAAGCACGTTCTTCCCGGCGACCCTCTCCTCTGAGGTGAACCGCGTCTCGCCGTCGGGAAAGACCTTGAATTCCGCCTTGAGCAGAGACAGGCCAAGCTTCTCGGCCACCGACCTGCCCAGATCCTCGGAGGCCGGGCCGGCGAGGACAAGCTTCTCCGTCATCGCTGTCGAGGCTGCTCCGCTCTCATTCGTATTTAACGGATTTCCGCAACCGCGGAGCATTTCATGCTGACAGGAATGGTTAAGGCATAGTCAGGCTGGAGATGCGACAGACAATTGGACCAGATCTGCCCCGAGTGTGGCGTCGGAATAATGATGTACGACATGCCCACGAAGCGCTTCGGCTGCAAGAACTGCGGAGCGTTCCTCACCAGAGACCAGCTCTCAGACCTGAGGTACAAACAAAAGACCCCTGTAGAGGATGAAAGACGCAAGAAGTCCAGACAACAGTCCGACTATCTCGAGTGGTGGCTGAGCGGGAACAAAGAGCAGTAATCAAATCCTCCAACCGGAGCGGCGACCGGATGGGCTCCTAGCGTAGCCTCTTCCTGAGGTTCTTCCTCGGGCTGTGGAAGTGCAGAGCAAGGACCTCCCGCGTCCCTTCGCTCATGTCCAGCCTCTTGGCCTCTTCAGCCGTGAACCAGCCGAAGGCCGAGGACTCCGCGTTCAACTTCACACTCCTCCCGACGGGGCGGGCGAGGTAGTCTACGAGGACGTAGTGATACCTCGGCCTAGACATCTCGTCGAGATGTATGTCTGTTCCCACGTCCAACAACCCCTCCAGGGTGACCTCGAGGCCTGTCTCCTCCCTTACCTCTCTCAGGACAGCATCTTGGACTCGCTCTCCCAGCTCGACCAGGCCCCCCGGGAGCGCCCAGCGGCCCTCGTTAGGAGGATACTTCCGCCTGATCAAGAGAACCTTCGGGCCGTAGCAGACCAGAGCGCCCGCGCCCACGAGCGGCCGGGACGGGTATTCCCTCCTCGCCTTCATTGGACTGATAGGCTCTGATAGTCGTTTAAAGGCTGCGGCGCGGGCAGCTCGCCATGGTCAGGGTCGAGATGCTGGCCGTCGGGAAAGAACTTCTGATCGGGAGGACGCTGAACAGCAACGCTCAGTGGATGGGAAGGCGGCTGGCCAGGAGGGGGACGCTTCTCGCCGAAATCACGACCGTCGATGATGACCTAGGAGAGATAGCAGCCGGCCTGAAGGGGTGTATGGCCAGGAGGGCGGACTTCGTGGTCGTCGTTGGCGGACTCGGGCCGACACCGGACGACATGACGCTCAAGGGGATAGCCCTGGGAATCGGAAGAAAGCTGAGGCTCAACACGCAGGCGCTTTCATTGATCAGGGAGCACTACGTCAAACGCAACCTTGGCGACATCGAGATGACGCCGGCGAGGAAGAAGATGGCAACCCTGCCCATCGGGGCAGAGCCTGTCAGGAACGAGGAGGGGACCGCTCCGGGAGTGCGACTGGAGCTTGACGGCACCACAGTCTTCTGCCTGCCCGGAGTCCCTTCAGAGATGAAGAGCATCTTCAAGGAATCCGTAGAGCCGCAGATCGCAGCGGAGCTCGGAGTGCTCCACAGGAAGTACATCTCGATGAAGCTCGAGGGGATTTACGAGTCGGCGTTGGCCCCGATGATCGAGGCCGAGCTGAGGAGAAACCCGGGCGCGTACATCAAGTCGCATCCGAGGGGTATCAAGGAAGGGAGATCCAAGATCGAGCTTGACGTGGCGGTGGTGAGCGAGGATAGGGTCGAGGCAGAAGAGTCGGCATTCAGGATCGTGCGCGAAATCAGGAGCGAGATCGAGGCCGCAGGGGCGAAGATCGTCTCAGAAAGGGGGACCACCCTGGTAGGAGAAGGGTGAGCCATATTGGACCTGATATTCGTCACAGGAACGGCCGGTTCGGGCAAGTCCCTCCTGACCAGCGCCCTCAAGAGATGGTATGCCAGCAGGAGCGAAGAAGCGATAGCAGTCAACCTAGACCCCGGGGTAGTGACCCTCCCCTATGAGCCGGACGTAGACGTCAGGTTGAGTGTCAACCTCCAGGACGTGATGGAGAACTACGGCCTCGGGCCCAACGGAGCCCTCATCCTCGCGGCTGACATGGTGGCGACCAAGCTGAGTGGGATTCAAGAGGAAATCGACTCCTACGGAGCGGAATACGTCATCGTCGACACGCCCGGACAGACGGAGCTCTTCGCATTCCGCGAGAGCGGCGAGTACATCGTCAAGGAACTGAAGGCCGACTCCAAGACGCTGCTCTTCCTGCTCGACCCGCTGCTGGCCACCACGCCAGTCAACTTCCTCTCGATTGCCTTGCTCTCCGCGTCAGTCGGCCTCAGGATGAGCCTCCCGAAGATTTCTGTCCTTACGAAGAGGGACATCGCGAGAGAAGGGGTGAAGCGAATCTTAGAATGGAGCAGGGACGCAAAGGTCTTCGAGGACGCCCTCGCACGCACCAAGGACAGCGACCAGTATTCGCTGTCCTCCGAACTCTTCAGAAGCCTCAGGAGGCTCGCGTTCGGCGCTGACCTCTACCCCGTCTCCTCGACGACACTGGCCGGGTTCGTCGCGCTCGTGGGGGAGGTCTCAAGGATAGGTCGCGGCGGAGAAGAGTTCACGGATTGAGCCCGCTGAGGAAGCCTTCAATCAGGTCGGCGCAGACCTCCGGCTTCTCCAGCGGGACCATGTGTCCGGCGTCCTTCACGAGCGCCATCGTCGAAGGATGTATGTTCTGGTTCAGGTAGGCAGACCATTTGGGCGGCGTCATCCTGTCGTTCTCGCCGCAGATGATGAACGTCTTGGCGGTGATTTCAGATAGCCGGGCCCTGACGTCGAAACCATCGCATGCGAGGTAGTCGTTCAGGAAGACCGGGAGGTTGGTGAACGAGAGCGCGGCCCTCGCTTCCCTTCCCATGCCCAAGTCGACCCTGAAGTAGCTCATCGGGGTTATGGTCTGTTCGATTGTCCTCATGGGCTGAGTCCGGAGGCCCTCGACTATGGCGGGATCGACCCCGAGCTTCGCCCCAGCTCCTACGAGGATGAGCCCCCCGAGGTCGTCAGGATGCTCGAGGGCCAGGGTCAGGGCGACGGCGCTGCCCATCGAGTGCCCGCAGACAACGGCCCTGGCTGGGAGGCATTCGGCGATGTGGCGATGAACCGCTTCAGAATAGTCTCGAATCGTCCTGCATGTTATCTCGCCGGAAGGATGGCCGGGAAGGTCGACGGCCACCGCGCTCCCGGTCCCTGTCAGATACTGGAGCGTCCTCTTCCAGAAGATGCTGTTGCCCCCTGCGCCGTGAACGAAGACGACGTCGCATGGAGCCTGCCCTGAAATGAAGCCGAGCATTGCGCCGATGCCCTCACGGAACGATTTAACGGTGCCGAGACGAGAGAGTCAGGGAGCACAGGACATGACTCGCCGGACATGGAGCAGGCCCTGATTCACGGGAACAGAAATAAGGCAGAGGCCGAAAGAGGCACCAGATTGGAGAAGGCGACGCGCGCCGACATTCTTAGGAAGCTGATGAGAAGGAAGAGGATCGTCGTCGCCCCTGGAGTCTTCAGCCCGTCCGTGGCGAAGCTTGCAGAGAAGATCGGCTTCGAGTCGCTGTACTTCTCGGGAGCCGGATTCTCCAACCTCCTCGCCCTCCCCGACCTCGGGATCACGACGCTTTCCGAAGTCGCGAGGGCGACCCATGAAATCACCTCTCAGACCCGAGTGCCTCTGATTGTCGACGCTGACACCGGGTTCGGCGAAGCGCTCAACGTCGCGCGGACGGTGAACGAGATGAAGGCAGCAGGGGCGGCCGCGATTCAGATCGAGGACCAGATTCTCCCGAAGAGGTGCGGGCATCTCGATGGAAAGGAGCTGGTCGATGTCGACGAGATGGTGAAGAAGGTCATCTCGGCCAAGGAGGCAGCGGGCAGGGAGACTCATGATCATTGCGCGGACCGACGCGACAGGTGTCGAAGGCCTCGACTCGGCCATCCGGAGGGCCCGGGTGTATGCTGGGGCCGGGGCCGACGTGATCTTCCCGGAGGCGCTGACGACCCGGGAGGACTTCATCGAATTCAGGAGGAAGGTCAGTCTTCCCCTGATGGCGAACATGACAGAGTTTGGAAAGACACCCTACCTGGGAGCGTCAGACTTCGAAGGGATCGGCTACAACATAGTGATCTTCCCCGTGACGGCGTTCAGGGCCATGATGAAAGCGGTCGAACGCACGCTCATGGAGCTGAAGGAGAAAGGGTCTCAGAAGGAGATCCTCGGCTCCTTGATGACGCGGGAGGAGTTCTACGATTTGATTGACTACCGCACGTACGAAGCGGCCGACAGGAAGGCCCTGGAGACCGCCAGACGCCTGAGCCAGGCGCCACCTTAAAACACCCCCCAGGAGCCGAGGCGGGAAAGTGTCCGAGCAGGTCAAGGTTCCGAAAGGGCTCTACGGGGTCTCGATAACCGACTCCAGGATTGCGAAGACCGACGCAGACGGGTCGCTAATCTACCGAGGTTATCCGATAGGCGAGATCGCCTCACACGCAACCTTCGAGGAGACCGCGTACCTGATACTCAACGGATCTCTTCCCAAGAAGAGCCAGCTTGCGGAGTTCAGCGAGACGATGAAGGGCGAGATGGAAGTCGAAGCCAAGGTCTATAGGTTGATGAAGGACCTCGGAAGGGACGCCCACCCCATCGACGCTTTGAGGACCGCCGTATCTGCCCTCGCCAGCATCGGCAGGGAGCAGACGGTGCCGGAGCAGCAGGCATCGATAGAGGCGAAGATGTCGGTCCTGGCCGCGAACTGCCACCGGGTCCCGCGAGGGCTCGACCCAAGGGGACCGAAGCCGGGCTCGAGCTTCGCGACAAACCTCCTCCAGATGCTCACCCACAAGGAGACGAGCGAATACGACAGGTGGGTCTTCGAGCGCGTCCTGATAATGTACATGGAGCACGACCTGAACGCATCCTCCTTCACGGTCCGGGTCGTCGCGTCGACGATGGCAGACCCCTATGCAGCGGCCGCGGCGGGCCTCTCCGCACTCAAGGGGGCTCTGCACGGCGGCGCCAACGAGGTCGCAATGGAGATGCTTCTCGATGTGAAGGAACCCGAGAGAGCTCCCGAGTATGTCGCGGAGGCGTTGAGGGAGGGCAGGAAGGTGATGGGGTTCGGCCATCGCATTTACAAGAAGTTCGACCCGAGGGCCCAACTGTGCAAGGGGTACCTCCGTGAGATGCTGAAGAAGCGGGGGGCCGACGACAAGCTGTACAGGCTCTGCGAGGAGCTCGAAAGCGAGATGTGGGAGAGGAAGAAGCTGCCCGCCAACCTAGATTACTACGCCGCTCCCATTCTCTACACCCTCGGGATCGAGATTCCTCTTTACACGCCGATCTTCGCTGCCAGCAGGGTCTTCGGCTGGATGGCCCACTACAACGAACAGGTTCTGGATGACAAGCTGATCAGGCCGGACGCCACCTATGTGGGCCCGACCGACCTGAAGTACGTGCCCGTCGGCAACAGGTAGCGGTCAGCCTACAAGGCGAGCCGCGGCATCGTCCACGGTGAGCCTGCCTCCGACGACGAGCCGCGCCAGTCTCTCAGCCTTCTCTCGAGAAACCTGGCCCAGCCGCTCCATCAGGTTCCATTTGGCCGTCTCGACTATCATCCCTCTGACACTCCTCAGCCTCAGGTCCAGGTCCCCGCGTTCGAACCTCGAACGGAAGTCTTCTATTGCCACCCCCAGCTTCTCGAGCCCTTCCCCCGTGAGGGCCGAGACCTTGATGACTGGTGGCGACCGAGGCTTCATACCCCTTACCACCCCGAGTATGCTGACGACCATGGAGTCAGAGCCCTCCATGTCGGCCTTGTTCACCACGTAGACGTCCCCGATTTCCATGAGGCCTGCCTTTGAGACCTGGACCTCGTCTCCAAGTCCGGGCATCAGCACGACCAGGACTGCATGGGACACGCTCATGACCTCGACGTCCGACTGGCCTATCCCGACCGTCTCGAGCAGGATGACGTCAAAACCCGCGGCGTCCATCAGCTGGATGACTTGTGAGGTGGCTCTAGAGAGTCCCCCCAACCAACCCCGCGACGCCATGCTGCGGATGTAGACACCCCCGTCCGCGGCGTGGCTGGCCATCCTGATTCTGTCGCCTAACAGCGCCCCACCCGTGATCGGGCTGGTCGGGTCCACCGCTATGACGCCGACCCTGAGCCCCCTCTTCCTGTATGGCTCGATTAGCCTGTCCACGAGAGTGCTCTTCCCCGTCCCAGGCGGTCCGGTCACCCCCAGGATGAACGCGCGGCCAGGGGGCTTCAACATCCGAAGGAGCTTCGAGGCTCCCTCGCGCTCGTTCTCCACCAGAGTAATACCCTTCGAGAGCGCCCTCCTGTCCCCTCTCTTGATCTCCCTTGCGAGCATAGGCGACTGCAAGTGTGATGCGGCCTGACCGTCTATGTTGGCACCTTATGAGTTAGAAGGCATCGTTTATCTCCCACCTTCTCGACTCACCGCCTGCCTTGCTCAGGAACGGTGGAGAGGCGTACTGGAGGAGGAAAGCGAAGGCGCTAGTGGAACGGAGGGCGAAGGCGGGCCGATTGTTCGACGCGACAGCGTTGGAAAGCGTCAGGAAGGGCGTCAAGCAGTGGGAGGAAAGCGTCTTCGGCGAACAGGCGAAGAGACTGCCTGATTCGAAGCCAGACTTCCAGACCGCGTCAGGCATCCCGCTGAAGCCGCTCTACACGCCTTCTGACGTGATGGACGCTGACTACTCAGACCAAGGCTACCCAGGAATCTTCCCTTACCTCAGAGGAGTACACCCTACCATGTACAGGGGCAGGACCTGGACGATGAGGATGTTCTCAGGGTTCGGAGCGCCCGAGGACACCAACAGGAGGCTGAAGCTCCTCCTCGAACACGGCGAGACCGGGCTCAGCATCGCCTTCGACATGCCGACGCTCTACGGGTACGACTGCGACCACGAAAGGGCACAAGGCGAGGTAGGCAGGTGCGGCGTGAACGTCTCCTCCCTCAAAGACATGGAGGTAATCTTCGACGGAATCCCGCTCGACAAGGTCAGCACCTCGATGACGATCAACGCCCCAGCGACGGTCCTCACCTGCATGTACGCCGGCGTGGCGAACCGCGAGGGAGTACCGATGGCTGGGCTAAGAGGGACGGTTCAGGCAGACATGCTCAAGGAATACATCGCCCAGAAGGAATGGGTTTACCCGCCCGAGGCGCACCTCAGACTCGTGAGGGACCTTATGGTGTACTGCACCAGGAAGATGCCTCTTTGGAACTACATCAGCATTAGCGGCTATCACATCAGGGAGGCCGGCTCGAGCGCCGTTCAGGAGCTCGCATTCACGCTCGCCGACGGGTTCGGATACGTCGAACTGGGGATGGAGGCAGGCCTGAAACCAGAGCTGTTCGCGCCAAGGCTCAGCTTCTTCTTCAACTCGACCATGGACTTCTTCGAAGAGATCGCGAAGTTCAGGGCGGCCAGGAAGATCTGGGCTACGGTCCTCAGGGAGAAGTACGGCGTCAAGGACCCCAGGAGCCTCCTGATGAGGTTTCACACGCAGACGTCGGGCGCATCTTTGACATGGCAGCAGCCGCTCAACAACATCGTCAGGACGACGATAGAGGCTCTGGCAGCCGTCCTGAGTGGAACCCAGTCCCTCCACACGAACTCCTTCGACGAGGCCTGGGCCCTTCCTACGGAGAAAGCCGTCCAGGTCGCTTTGAGGACGCAGCAGGTGATAGCCGAGGAGACCGGGGTCCCAACCGTCATCGACCCGCTCGGAGGGTCGTACTACGTCGAGTGGCTGACCGAGCAGATGGAGGAGGAGGCGTTCAAGTACTTCGACAGGATAGAATCCGCCGGAGGGCTCCTCAAGGCGATCAAGTCGGGTTACATGCAGAGGGAGATAGCGGAGAACTCCTACAGGCTCTCGAGGAGGGTGGAGGAAGGCAAGGACAACGTCGTAGGCGTCAACAAGTACGTAATCGATGAGAAGAAGCCGATCGACACACTGAAGATCGACTTCAAGGCACAGAGGAGCCAGATCAAGAGGCTCGAGAGGGTGAAGAAGGAGAGGGACGGGGCGAAGGTGCAGACCGCACTCGCGAAAATCCGCAGGGCATTTGAAAACGAAAACGCAAACTCGATCGAACCTATGATGAAGGCGGTCATGGAGTACGCGACGCTGGGTGAGATAGTCCAGGTGGGGCGGGAGGCTTTCGGGACCTGGAGAGAGCCCCTGATTCTCTAGCGTCCCGCAAAGGTTTTCAAACCCGCCAAGGTCCGAGCCGTTCCGATGGCTAGGAAGGCCGTTTCAGCGGAGCGCAGGATCAGGATTCTTGTTGCTAAGCCCGGGCTGGACGGGCATGACAGGGGAGCGCTTGTGCTGGCCAGGGCACTGAGGGACGCGGGGATGGAGGTGATATACAGCGGGCTCCTTCCCTCCCCGGAGCAGGTGGCGCAGATGGCCCTGGATGAAGACGTCGACGTCGTTGCGCTTTCGCTGCTCAACGGCGCCCACATGACTGCCTTTCCCAAGGTGAAGCGGCTACTCAACAAGATGGGAGGGAAGGACATAATCGTGGTGGGGGGTGGGATCATCCCAGAAGAGGACAAGTCCAAGCTACTCAGGCTCGGGATAACCGGCTTGTTCGGGCCTGGCAGTTCGCTTGAGGAGATAGTGGAACACGTAAGAGGGCGAGTTCAGAGGGAGCGCTGGCGAGAGTGAAAAATGCTCCAGCAAGATGATTTCATGAGCCTGTCGAAGATGAACTTCGACGTTTCCGAGGAACAGACGATGATCCTCGACCAGGTGGACAGTGTCTGCAAGGAGATTCGCCCAATCGAGGACCAGTGCTACCTCCAGCGGAAGATTAACGACCAGGTCAAGCCTGTCTTCGCGCGGGCACATCTTCTGGGCCTTCCCGTATCAAGGAAGTACGGGGACGGCCAGGGCGCGGACATGGTCACGTATGCCTTGGCCATCGAGAGGATAGGCAGGGAAGGGACCGGTCTTAGAACATTCTTCTCCGTCCACATGGCGCTTTGCGAGATGACGATCCAGCACTGGGGGAACGAGGAACAGAAACAGAGGATTCTCGCACCCGCGACCAAGGGTGAGAGCATCCTAGCCTTCGGGCTGACCGAGCCCAGTGCTGGGAGCGACCCGGCTGCGCTGACCACCTCCTTCGAGGAGAAGGACGGGAAGTTCCTCCTCACGGGCCAGAAGATGTGGATCTCTCTAGGTTCGACAGCGAAGCAAGTCCTGATTTTCGCCTACCCGAAGGGAAAGAAGGAAGGGATGTGCGCGTTCGTCATGGACACCGGAGGCTCCGGGTTCAGGGCAGAACTGATCCAGCACAAGCTGGGGCTGCCCACCGCGGACACTTCGACGCTCTACCTCGACAGGGTCGAGGTTCCAAAAGAGAACCTGCTGGGCCCGCGGGGCAAGGGGATGTCGGTCGCGCTGTCCGGCCTGATGAACGGAAGGCTCAGCGTGGCTGCGGGCTGTGTAGGCGTGATGCAAGATTGCCTGGATGAGTCGGTAAAGTACGCCGGAATAAGAGTCCAGCACGGAAAGCTGATCGGAAAGCACCAACTAATTCAGAGACACATCGGACTGATGTCGATGAACCTTGAGGCCGCCAAGCTGCTTCTCCTCAAGGCAGCCTTTACGAAGCAGAAATACGAAGAGAACCCGTCCAACGCCGAGCTCAGGGACGCGACAGACCTGGCCATTACAAAGGCGAAGTACTTCGCGGCAAACGCTTCCTTCGATGCCGCTAACCGAGCAGTCCAAATTTTCGGCGCCAACGGCTACACATTCGATAGCAGGCCGGCGAGGCATCTCACGGACACCAGAGTGACCATGATCTATGAAGGGGCCAACGAGATCCTGGAACAGAAGATGGCGCTCGGCGTGCTTGGGAAGGACTTCACCGCGTATTCCTAGGAAGGAGGGTACCCGGCCCTGGCGGCACGGAAAGTCGCAGCAGTTGTCCTGCTTGCGCTGATCCTGACAGGGACCGGAGTCTACGCCTACAGCACCCTCACGGCACCCAACCCTTGTGTGCCCCTCGGTGGCAAGGCGCAGCTGAAGAGCACTCTGACGCACGCGAACATCACAGCGATCACTGAGTGGCAACTGCCGGACCCGGGCAGGCTCCCGAACTCGGTGACAACTGCGCCTGATGGTTCAGTCTGGTTTGGCGAGCAGTCTGTGCCCGGCGTGGCCCACTTCTTCCCGAACAACGGTACGCTGGTAGAATACGCGTGGCCTGAAACCGCTGTCCAACTTCAGGGTACCTGTCCCTTCAAAGCTTCGATTTGGGGGATTGCTCTCTGGAAGGGCATGGTCTGGGCGACTGACCAAGACGGAAACTCCATCGTGGGCCTGAATCCTGTGAACGGATCATTCGAAGTCCTCAACCTGCCTCAGCCCAATTCCTCGCCGTACACCCTGACAGTGGGGCCTGATGGCGCCCTGTGGTTCACCGCCCTCACCAACACCGCATTCATCGGGAGGGTCTCGCCCTCACTCGTAGTCTCGATGTACCCGGTCATGAATCAGAGTGCCGAGATCCCTACGGACATCCAGTTCGTGAACTCGAGCTTCGCATACTACACCGCGCTGGATCCATACAAACCCACCCCGAGCGGCGTGTATTCTTTTGATCCCCAAGATGTGGCGGGCGGGGTTTCACCGGAGGCCGTCGGAGGAAACGTCACTCTGACTGAGCTTACCAGCCTAGCAATCTCTTCGAACGTCGTCTGGGTAGTTCAGCACTACACCTCGAACATCTGGGGGTATGACCTAGCAACACACGAATGGACGGTCTACCCCACCTCCACCGAGAACTACACCAGTACGACTCTCCCATACTTCGTCAGAACCAGTGGGGAGACAGTTTGGTTCAACGAGCACTATGGGAACAGGATAGCAGAATTGGACCCAGCGCCAATCGGCACTCTGACCGAGTTCAGCGAGGCAGACCCTCCAGTGTCTAATGGGACACAGATACAGAACGACCTCACAATCGCCGCTGCGCCAAGCGGGCTCTGGTTCACCTCTACGACAGGTAACTACATAGGTTTCGCCAACGCAAGCTACAAGCCGAGCTTCTGGATTTCCGCCCAGGGGCTCGATTCAGTGAATCTCTCCCAGGGGGCGGACACCGTAGCTCAGTTCCAGGTAGGAGGCACATGGGGGAAGAGTCTTCAGGTAGCAGTCTCCGACTCGGAGGGGTATTCCTCCGTCCCCGACCTAATCACGATTCGGCCGAGCGTTACGGACATACCCCGAGGATCGGGGCCCGTCTCGCTGACGGTCGCCCTGTCCCTCAACGGCGACCTGGCTCCTGGACCCTATACCGTGGCCGTAACTGTGTCAGACGGACTCGTGTCGCAGACCGCGTACCTGTTCGTCACAGTGACATAGAGACACGCACCGATCCGGTCGGGTCACAATTGCATCATGATCCTTATTGCCGACCTTGACTGATTTCCAGAGTTGGGAACCGTCAATCTAGTTTAAATGAAATCCCGAGGCGGCGCGGCAACTGAACGACATGGACCGCTCGAAGGAAGACCTCGCCGGACCAGGAATTGGCACTTACGAAGAGGTCGAGAAAGCCCTCCCGAAGGGCTATGACTCGATACTCGACAGAAAGGAAACGCAGCGCGCCGTCTACGTGGCCAAGAACTACATAGAACAGAACCTTTGCAAGGAGCTGAACCTGATGATGGTGCAGGTCCCCCTGATTGTCGACGCCACAAGCGGGATAAACGACATGCTTGACAGGGACGGGAGCCGGACGCCGATTCAATTCCACATATCGAACGACTACAACAAGCACCCTATCGACGCACAGGTCGTTCAGGCAGCGACGAAGTGGAAGCGGTTTGCTCTGAAGCAGTTCGGAATGGGAGTCGGGGAAGGCATCTGCACAGACATGCGCGCCGTCAGGAAGGACTACTTCCTCGACCACGACCACAGCGCCTACGTGGACCAGTGGGATTGGGAGAGAACTGTAAGCGCCGAACAGCGGAACCTCACCTACCTGACCGACACCGTCACGAAGATCTGGAAGGTCCTGAAGGGAGCCGAGAGACGTGTCCAGGAGGACTACCCCAAGCTGAAGGCGAAGTACCCGAGCATGCCGGACACAATCGAGTTCATGCACGCGGAGGACATCCTCGAGATGTATCCCAGCCTACCGAGAAAGCAGCGTGAGACCGCAGTCCTTCAGAGGCATCCAGCAATCTTCATAGTAGGCATAGGCTGGGTCCTGAAGAACGGACACCCCCACGAGATGAGGGCCGCAGACTACGATGATTGGGTGACAGAAACGAAATCGAAGGACGGAAGGCCTATGCACGGGCTCAACGGCGACATCCTGGTCTGGAACCCGGTCACGAAGCGTAGGCACGAATTGAGCTCCATGGGGGTGAGGGTCGACGGGGCGTCCCTGAGGAAGCAGCTTGAGCTGAGCGGGCAGCTCGACTTCTTGAAGTTTGAGTACCACAAGGGAATCATCAGTGGCGACCTACCACTCTCCATTGGGGGAGGCATCGGACAGTCGAGGACCCTGATGCTGCTTCTCAAGAAGGCTCACCTAGGCGAGGTCAGCGTCTCGGTCTGGCCCAAAGTCCTGAAGGACATGTGCGCGAAAGACAACATACACGTTCTCGAGTGAGACCGAAGTCTTGTCGGCAGGCAGGATTGCCGCGAAGGCAGGGTTCCACATCTGGGCCGCGCCGCTCAGGTCAGGTCAAGTCGGCTGCCCGACCGAAGTCCCAGACCCTCCCGGCAGGGCCGTCGGGTTTCCGCCGAAGGCCGTCCAGCAGGCCGCCTCCACGTAGCCTAGCGACAAGGCTGGCCGAGTATGAAGGAGCACCCGTGGCTCCCGGAGAGTTGTAGTTGAGTATATGGGCCGACCTCTCGTCCTGCACGAGGATCGCTTCCGGGACGAACCCCCCGTTCCCGATGAGGGACGTCCTGACTCCCGAAACACCGCGCGAATTGAGGACCCTGTGGTCAAGCCTGGGTATGAACATCCTGACACGTTCGCACATAGCCTTCTTAGACAGCGAGCTCCGCCACTCATTCGCAACCATCGAAAGGAAGGCTGCGTCGGTCAGCAAGTCCAATTTGGGCCGGCTCGGCCCGGCGAACAGCCTAGAGAGAGAACGCAGACCCAGCCCTTTGTAGATGTACGGGCCCGTGACCATCACAGCGTTGGGCCCAATCTGTCTCATGCCGTCCGAACGCACGATGAAGTGCGGGTCGAGGAACGGGAACTGGGGATGCCGGGGGAGTGTGTAGACATTCCTGCCGACCTTGGAAGCGAAAGGCTCGTCAACGACCCAATACTCGCCCCGGAAGTTGAGCGCCGAATACTCGTTTGCAAGCCCCATCATTTGGGCTATGTCTAGCGAGCCACCGCCTGCCGCATTAATCAAAAGATTGCACCTCACGCCAGGGAGCTTCTCATTTTTCGAAAAGGAGACATCGAGGGCCTCGCCGTGGGCCTTTAGCGAGGAGACCTGAAGCCCACCCTGGAAGGAAACCCCCTCGTTGAGGGCTAGCCGGAAGACGCATTCTGTGAACCTACCGAAGTCGACCGAAGCATCAGTCTTCGAGTGTAGCGCTGCCCTGCACTCGACCTCCGGCTCCACCGACTTTACGGACTCGGCGTCGAGCAGCTCCAGCTCTGTCTCCTCGACGCCGTTCTTTCCCCCCCATCGCAGGTACTTCTCTAGGAGGGGAACGTCATGCTCGCGGAGCGCCACCTCGAGCGTGCCCACGGGTTTCCAAGGGAGGCCGTACTTGGCCGCAAGGTCGCGCCAGAGAGGGTAGGAAAGCCCTGCAGATAGGGCGAAGGCTTTCTTCGTCTCCGGATTGAGGTAGAACGGACGGTGGATGACACCCGTGTTTCGCGAGCTGGTGTGCCTCGCGACTCTGGTCTCCCTGTCTACCAGTAAGATTCTGCAGTCATAGAGGCTCGACAGCCAGTACGCTATATTGACGCCGAGAACGCCGGCACCGACGACGAGAACGTCCACTTCCTTCAGACGACCGGGCTCGGGGGACATGGTCCACAGGGCACCGGGACGGATTGATTAGTTTGCCCAGTAGGTGGTCATGGACTGTTCGAGTCGACGGACGCCTATGGCGGCTCCTGTACTCAGACGGTCTTCAGGTAGCCATTCTGATCGAGCCACTCTGCGTGGGCCTTGATGTAGCGCCATAGTATGTCTGCCTTCCTGTTGTCGAAGTCCCAGGGAGCCACGAGAACTATGTCTCCTTCGCGAATCCACATCCTCCGCTTGAGCTTGCCCCTGATTCTGCAGTTGCGTGTCTCGCCGTCGGCGCACTTGACTATGACCTGGTCTCCTCCCGTGAGCTTTATCGCTTTACCGAGGATCTCTCCCTGTCCAGGCATGACTAGCTCCTTCAGGTTGGATTCGCTGAGTACCTTTCTCTTACCCATTGGCTATCACCGATTGGCCCTCGCCTGACTGGGGAGAGCGACCAGATTAAAGCACTTCACCTGCGCCGCCTCCACTTCATGGCTCCGTCTCGACCGCGGTTGTAGGCGCGCCCGCCCCGCCTGCGACTACTCCTCCGGGAGTCCTCGAAGTCGCTGTGTGAGAAATGGATCTCATCCTCAGGCCTGAGCGGCTTGATGGGGGTCTTGGCAAGGCTCATTATCCGTGCGAAGTCCGGGTTCTCATCGCGGCTCACAAAGGTGTACGATTTGCCCAGATCCCCCGCCCGGGCGGTCCTGCCCACCCTGTGGAAGTAGATAGTGGCGTCTTCTGGAACATCGTAGTTGATCACGCAGCCGACCTGCCTGACATCGATGCCTCGGGAGGCCACATCGGTGGCCACCAGGACGTCTGCCCGGGCCGTCCGGAAGAGGTCCATCGAATGGTCTCGTTGGTTCTGGCTCAGGTCACCGTGGAGCTGGGCGACGCTCAGGAAGCGCCTTTCGAGTTCCTTAGCCAGCCTGATGGTTCCGTACCTGGTCCTGCAGAAAATCACGGTGCTTCCCCTCTTCTCCCTCTTCAGCACCTGAAGCAGAAGCTCGAGCTTTTCGGGTCGTTCGGCCTTCGCGTAGAACTGCTCGAGAGTTTCGGCAGAGAGCTCGTCCTGGTCGACCAGGATGTGCTCTGGGTCCTTCATGTACCTCTCTGAAAGCTCGATGATTTTCCTCGGCATGGTGGCCGAGAACAGGCTCAACTGCCGGTCGTCGGGCGTGGCGGCGAGGATGAAATCGACGTCATCGATGAAACCCATGTCGAGCATTACGTCAGCCTCGTCGATGACGACGAACCTGACTGAATCGAGCCGCAGCGTTCGGCGGCGGAGGTGGTCAATCACCCTTCCGGGAGTTCCCACGACGACATTTACCCCCCGTCTCAGGGCCTCCAGCTGGATGTTCATCGACTGTCCGCCGTATATCGTGAGCACCTTTATGCCAGTGAAGGCGCCGATTTTCCTGAGCTCCTGCGTGATCTGGACTGCGAGCTCGCGGGTCGGAGCGAGGACGAGAGCCTGCACCCGATGGTCGTTGGGATTGACGGCATGAAGCAGAGGAATCCCAAACGCCGCGGTCTTCCCAGACCCAGCCTTGGCTTGCCCGACGATGCTCCTCCCGGCCATAAGGGGCCCAATTGCCTTTTCCTGAATGGGGAACGGCTTCCGATAGCCGACAGAGTCGACCCCCTTCAGGACCTCAGGGCTCAAATCCAATTCGCTGAAGCTTTCCAAGTTCTCTCGCTTTTTCTCTACAACGTCGGAGTCACAGAGTCAGTCAGGCTTCTCGCTGCTGATACATTATGACACAGAATTGCAGCGATTCAATTGAATCGGCCTATATTTAAGCTCCTTTACGCCCGGCACACCATGAAGAGGACAGTCTCACAGGAAGAAACCCCCGTCACGAATCCATCGCATTCCTGGCACGCAACGGTAGACACTGGAGGAAGGAGCGGAGAACCAGAGACGCCAAGGACATGTCTGAGGAAAGAATGGCTGTTTACGCCGCGGCGAGCCTGTGGCTCCGTGATCGAGGCTCGAGTTCTCTGGTCCTGAAGGCTGATTCGAGGCTGTTGGAATGAAGGATCTTCAGACCGTATTCCGTTGCTAGCTTGCCGGCCCCCTCTGCCATCTTCTCGCTCAGGCATATGATGTAGGCGGAGACCCCGGTGTCGAGTTTCTTTATGAAAGTCTTGATGACGTCCGTCTCGCTCAGCCGCTCGCAGATGTCAAAGGCGAGTCGCTCCTGTCCGTTCATTGCCATAAAGTCGAACCTGTGCGTGACACCTGAACGCCCCGTGAGAGTCGGAGGATTCACTATTTGCCAATGGGACTTCGCCGCAACGACCTCTAGGGAAAGTCTTTCGTAATACAAAGTTGTTCCCTGAATTTCTGATTGCAAAGGTAGTATATACGCATGACCACGACACTTCCGAACGTGTCCAGTTGCCGGCTCGTATGCGAGGGCGTCCCAAACCGGCCGACCACCCATGTTTGATTTTTTTGATGAGTATCGGCACCCTTTGTAGAGGCGCTCAGTAGTGTTAGAGGCGCCCTGGCCGGGACTTTCGTCGAGGGATTTCGAACCCGGGTCGCTGCCGTGACAGGGCAACATACTGACCTCTATACTACCAGGGCGTCTGAGGACCCCGCCCTTCGGCAGTTATTTAATCTGCGAGGCAGGTCGCGGAATTCGTCAAATCTTCATGAAGAAGTTCTCGGGATGATCAATGGGTCTAGAGGGCTGCTTGTGGCGAGTGCCGCACCGGGCAAGGTGCCGCTTGTACTTCTTGGCACTGATTAACTTGCCGCACTTCTGGCAGAGAGGCATGGAACCAGGCTTCCTCTGTTAACAGATACGCATTTCGTATCTCCCCTCTCGAATGACCCATGAAGAGTGCCTCAGAGCCCGGAGGGAGACTGTTGATCGTCGCCTCTCAAACCGGAGGAAGAGTCTCTTCGTTCCCGTCGATCATCTTCATGTAGTAGCGTCTCGAAGTCCTTCTAGTGTAGTAATAGTCGTAAAGCGATACGTGCTTCTGCTCCAGGGTCATCAGATATTCATGGACCCTTTGGGCCGCATCCCTTCCCTTCGCCATCGCTTTTACGACTAGGCTCTCGCCGGTGACGACGTCGCCCGCTGCGAAGACCCCTGGCATTGACGTCCGAGAGTCGCCGTCGGTGGCGATGGCGTTTTTCGGGCCGACCTTCAGTCCAGCCTGCCTCTGAATGAAGGAGTTTGGGCCTCTGCCGATTGCCACAATGACCGCGTCGCACTTCAGCGCGACCTCCTCTCCCGTCGCCTCCGGGCTCCTCCTCCCGCTCGCGTCCACGGCCCCTAACCTCATGACCGTCATGGTCGCGCTAGAGAGCCGTCCGCCCGAGCCGTTGTAGGACTTCGGGGCCAGCAGGAACTTCAGCTGCAGACCCTCCTCCTTCCCCTCCTCGACAAGGATGGGGTCGACGGGCATCTCGACCTCTGTCCTCCTGTAGACAATCGTTACGTTCCCATTCGTCAACCTCAGGGCCGTCCTCGCGCAGTCGAGGGCGCTGTCGCCTCCCCCGATGACCACGACATCCTTGCCCAGCTTGTACGTCGGGTCGGCGAGATACGCGTCAACACCCCTGCCGAAGACTTCCTCCAGAAATTTGTATCCATCGTAGACGCCCTTCAGGTCCGAACCTGGCGTGTCGAACTTGGAGACGTCCTTGGCCCCGGTAGCTAGCACCACCGCGTCGTATTCTGACCTGAGGTCGGCGAGGCTTACGTCCTTTCCGACCTTGACACCTTTCTTGACTTTTACACCCATCTCGAGTATCCTTCCCACCTCGTACTGCAGCACGTCTTTCGGGAGGTGGTAATCGGGTATCCCATACCAGGCCGTGCCGCCCAAGAACTGCAGCTCCTCGTAAATTGTGACGGAGTGTCCATACCTTTTGAGCAGTTCGGCTGCCGCCAGGCCTGCCGGGCCGCCGCCGACGACGGCCACACGCTTCCCGGACTCTCTCGTTCTCTCAGGGTTGGGTTGTCTCGACTGCATGCGCTCCCAGTCCGCCACGAACCTCTGAATCATGCCTGAAGCGACAGGCTGCCCCTGGGTCCCGACTACGCAAGCGGCCTCGCAGAGGCTGTCGAGTTGAGGGCAGCACCGGGCGGTCGTTCCTGGGAGCGCGTTCGTCTCGCGAACCCGGTGATAAGCTGTCATGAAGTCGCCCCTGGCCACGGCCTCGCACATCCCTCTGACGTCGGTCTGAAGCGGGCAGACGTCTATGCAGACGGGGTTGCCGCATCTCACGCACCTGTCTGCCTCAGCCATCGCCTCCTCCGAGGTGTAGGGAAGCTGCACTTCGGAGAAGTTTCCCCTCCTCGACTCGGGCTTCGACTTCGGGAACGGGAACTCGACCACTCGATCTGTCTTGAGGGACAATGTCTCTTCTGAATGGCCGCCCCTCCATTCCGCTTTTAAGCGGATGAGACGATTCTCAATGTTGGAACCAGAGTCCCCGTGAATGAACCCGTTCCATTTTTGAGGCCTACTGGAAGGTATCTCGAGGACCCCCCGGTTCTGCCTAGCATGACCTCCAGCCGAGTGGGCCTGCGATTCTAGTCTTCCGGAAGGAGATAATGGGATTCCCGGTAGGTGACACCTGGCCCGCTGCCCCTCGCCGAGAGCACGGCAGCATGAATCGGCGCCGCGGCATTCCGTGCTCAGACAGGGCCCGCGCTGATTGCTGGCTTCTGAAGATGGGTGATTCCGAGGTAGCTGATTGCCTTCTCTCCCTGGACCTTCCCCTGGCTCCACACTGATACGATGGCTGGCTCGGCTTTCTTGAACCGGGCTCACGATGAAGTGTCGTAATTGCAGCGATTTTGGAGCGATTTGGGAATGTTCTCGGAATAAGGATAATATGCCAACATCGCTTACGTCATGCAGAAGCAGCTTATGGAGAGGTAGCAATCAGCTTTGAGCGACAACAACTACTCTCAGTTCAGTAATGCTTGTAGCTTGCCCAGGCTGATGGCTCGGACCCAGGTCAACCGGCGAGACAAAAGTGGACTCCACCTGTGCTTCCCTGGCAATCCATCCCTAGCGCCGCCGCAACATGATGCAAGGACCACTGTGTTAGTCGGTAGATACTGGCTGTCCCTGATCCAGGGAAGTCCGAGAGGGATTGATTCGGCATGTCATCGATGAGTGTAGCGTTTAGGAATCTGAGGCACCGGAAGATGAGAACAGCGCTTACTGTCTCGGGCATCGTGATCGGCGTGGCCATGATCTTGGTGTTGCTCTCGCTTGCGGCAGGAACCTCGGCACAGACGGGTGGCCTCCTGAGGAACGTAGAGGGCTCAGAAATCACGGTTGTGAACGCAACCACTCCGACCTTCTCGGGGGGTGGATTCGTTTTCAACGGAAGCGGATTCCGGGGCGGCGGAGGCGGTGGCGGAGGCTTCATCACCTCCTTCGGCACGGGGAATCCGATAAACCAGACTCTAGTAGATTCTATCGAGAACATGAGCGGAGTCTTCGTGGCATCGCCTCAGCTCTCAACATCTGGCTATGTGAACGGAGGGAATGTGTTCCTCTACGGCATAGACCCAAGCACTTACTCGCAAGCCACAACCGGTCTGGACATCACACAGGGCTCGGACCTCACGTCGTACAACCAAATCCTGTTGAACAGTGTCACCGCGACGAATCTGGGCGTGACAGTCGGCTCGCAGGTCACCGTCGGGGCCAATTCCACTGGAGGTACGAAGTACACAGTCGTCGGCATCTATTCGAGCGGAAGCACCTTTGGACCACTGGCTCGATCAGGATACGTAGAACTCTCGGACGCGCAGGCTATCAGCGCCCAAGCTGGGCTGGTCACTGAGATTTATGTCAAAGCGACGGACCCATCGCTTGTGAATCAGGTTGCATCGGCCATAGACTCCTCGATCTCAGGCGTCACCGCCAACATCGCCAGCACGATTACGAGCCCCGCAGCGACGTTGTCGAACACCCTGACCACGTTCTTCACCGTGATCGGCCTCGTTGCCCTCCTTGCAGGGGCCTTCGGTGTGATCAACACTATGATGATGTCGATTGGTGAGAGAACCCGTGAGATTGGGACGCTTCGTGCCATCGGTGCGACGAAGGGACAGGTGATGAAGATGTTCCTGAGCGAGGCATTCCTGATTGGGCTGATTGGAGCGGTTGTCGGTGTATTCACTGGGGCAATTGTCTCATTTGCGTTCCCGTTCTTCACCGGATCGGCCGCCTCGAGTGCCTTTGGAGGGGCCTTCAGGGGTGCACTCACGCCGACGCTGACACCGTTCAACCTCGGCCTGAGTCTTGTTCTGGGGTGCTTGGTCGGAATCATCGCAGGAATCTATCCCGCGCTACATGCATCAAGGATGGACCCAGTGGAGGCCTTGCGACATGTCTGAAGCCCTAGTGAAGACAGTCGAATTGGAGAGGCGGTACAAGCGGGGCAAGTTTCCAGTGCCAGCACTGAACGGAGTGAACCTGACTGTCGAAAAGGGCGAGATTCTGGGGATAATAGGACCCTCTGGGTCGGGAAAGACGACCCTGCTCAACCTGATAGGCGGTCTGGACAGGCCTTCCAAAGGGACAGTTCATGTGGACGGGGTCGAATTGGACAAGCTGAACGATGCAGAACTGACTGAGTACCGACTGCATAAGGTCGGATTTGTCTTCCAGTTCTACAACTTGATCCCGACATTGAGCGCCGTTGAGAACGTCGAACTTCCGATGGCCCTTGCAAAGGTGCCTGTTGCGGAACAAAGGCAGCGTGCGTTGAATCTCCTAGAAGCAGTCGGTCTAGAAGCAAGGTCCGACCACATGCCTGACGAGTTGAGCGGGGGTGAGCAGCAGCGAGTCGCTGTCGCGCGCGCCTTAGCCAATCATCCCTCGGTGGTGCTCGCGGACGAACCGACAGGGGACCTTGATTCAAAGTCAGCGAAGAAACTGATGGAAGTGCTGAAATTGTTACGAAAGGAAGAGCACGCAACTTTCGTCCTGGTAACTCACGACCCCATAGTGGTGGCAGAGTGTAACCGCGTCTGTGCAATCCGTGACGGCAAAATCACTCGGGAGTCGCGGATAGGGGAAGACGGCAAGATACTTGACCACAGCAGGTTCGTCATGGACGCGCTCTTCTAGAATATCAAGCCCTCACGAGAAAGAACTTCTAAGACTCTTTGGGACATCGATTTCAGACCTACGCCGCTGACTCTGCACCCGACTCGGGGTCCGTCCTGGGTCTTGTCTTCGCGGGCCCGACGGGGCCCAGACCCGAGCGGGTTCAGTTCCTCTGCGTTAATAGCTGAAATCCGCTCGGTCAGCGTGTCCGAGCTGTTCCCGAGGAGCAGGTACCGGCAGCTGATGCAGGATGAGAACTTCTCTTCCTGGGTCGACAACGTCGCCAGGGGGAGCAAGGTCACTGCTGAGGCCTATTTGAGGCGGATTGGGAGAGTCTGCTCGCTCCTCGGCACGACCCAGACTGACCTCGCAGGCATGTCAAAGAAGGAGGCGGGGGAGCTCCTCGTTAGAGCCGTTTCCCGGCTTGAGAAGGAAGGCAACAGGGGTTCGAGCATCGCCGGGTACGTGAAGTCGCTGAAGAGCTGGTGGCTCTTCAACGACATCGAAGTCACCAAGCCGATAAGGCTGAGCAAAAACGAAGGGCTGTACGACAATGAGCGCATCCCCTCGCATCAGGAACTCCATTCCATATTGGAGCACGCCGATCTGCAGAAGAAGGTGTGCTGCGCTCTCATGGCCTTTTCGGGCGTCAGACCGCAGGTCCTTGGGAACAGAGACGCAGACGACGGCCTTAGGATATCCGACCTGCCTGAGCTGGTCATCAAGGACACGCAAGTGGAGTTTCTCAAGGTTCCTGCGACCGTGACAGTGAGAAAGGGCATCTCGAAGGGTAGGCACCATTACATCTCGTTCCTGCCCGAACAGGGTTGCCTTTACGTGAAGCAGTACCTCGAGTGGAGGATGCACGTCCGCAACGAGAAGCTGTCCCCCGACTCTCCCATCGTCACCGCCAATCCGACTAACAGGGCGTATGTAGGGCGATTCATCAGAGTCACCAACATAGGCGATGCGGTCAGGAGTGCGATTAGGGCCGCGGGGTTCGGCTGGAGACCGTACGTGCTGCGTAGATACTTCGACACCAGGATGATGGGAGCCGAGCAGGACGGCACCATAATCAAGGACTACCGCGTTTTCTGGATGGGGCACATCGGGGACATAGAGCACGTCTACACGCTGAACAAAGGGCAAATCCCTTCAGACATGCTGGAGAAGATGCGCGAGGGATACGCGAAGGCTGCTGAGAACTATCTCGTGACGAGCCTTAAGGAGAGCATGGGCAGGGAAATGGTTCTCTCTACTATCAACGGAAAGCTCCTAGAGTTCTCGGGTTATAGTAGCGATGAGATCGTCGCGATGGGGGACCTCTCAAAGCTCTCATCTCAGGAGATGCAGGAGCTCGTAAGGAGGAAGGCTACCCAGGCGCTGGGCCTGAACTCGAACTCGCAAAAGGTCGTCCCGATGTCCCAGGTCAAGGCGCACATCCAGGAAGGCTGGGAGTTCGTTTCAAGCTTGCCTAACGAGGAGGCGATCATCCGCCTCCCACGCCCCGGCTTCCCTGTACAGTAGCTGAACCCAGGTTTCGATCTTCCCGAACGCCACCATTCTCGGCAGGTAATCCGGCTCAGATAGTATCAAAGCCCTCAAAGTGCTGATCGGCTTCAGCGTCTTCAGCGCCGCTTGCTTGAGGGAGATAGTGCACATCGTGTCGACCTCGCTTGAACGGTCATGCACCGGCTCGGGCATACCAAGTGAGAGTCAAGACGCATAAAAGGCATCACATCGCTGCCGAATTCTTCGTCGAAACCACGCTCCTCAACTCATTACCTATCCACAAAAGCAATATTGTCTCTACTTGAAGCAGATGGGGGCAGCAGTCGAATTGGCTTCAGACAAGGCGGTTCCGGTCGAATTCAGGCCTAAGGCAAGGCTCATCCACTTGCTAGGGGAAAACCTCCTTCGAGACGAGGTCACTGGCCTGCTTGAGTTGGTCAAGAATGCCTTCGATGCCGATTCAACGATATGCACTATAAGATTCGAGTCTCTCCTGAGCGAAGATCAAAAGATTGTGATTGAAGACAACGGTATAGGAATGGATGTGGCTGTCTTGACCACTGCATGGGCGGAGCCTGGCACATCAAACAAGCAGCGTAAGCCCACCACGCGCGGAGGAAGGAGAGTTCAAGGTGAGAAGGGAATAGGGAGGTTTGCGGTCGACAAACTAGCCCGGAGGCTTGACATGTACACGAAAACGGAAGACATGAAAGACGTCATTCACTTCATCGTTGACTGGGAAAAATTCGATGATGCCGAATCGTACCTAGAGGACGTGAAAGCCCATTATTCGTTCGAGGAGAGTGATTTCAAGAAGCATGGTACTACCTTAGTGCTAACAAAACTAAGGAAGAAATGGTCTACTAGCGACGTGAGTAGAGCCCGCTACGGGCTCACTCGTCTGGTACCACCAACTGGGTCACCGACGGATTTCGAAGTTGTCCTCGAAGTTCCAGAATTCCCGGGCCTTCAAGGGATTATTCGGAATGACGTCATAAGCAGAGCGCCATTCAGGATTACGGCCAGACTCGAGGAGGGCCAACTTTCAGCTGAAATAGTCCGCGACCTTCCTTGGGAGAAAAGCACGCGAGAAGTGAAAATACCGGTCCACCGGTTAGAGGAAGACACTCAGGTTAGCGAGAACGAGTTGAAGGCCCTTGGCCCTCTCACATTAGATATCGGCGCGTTTCTGCGTACCCGAAGTCGCGGGAGGCCACAAGCCACATTATTCCCTGTCGTAGCAATCTCCAAATTAGACGAAGAGATTCTCGAACAGTGGCATGGGATTTCGGTGTACTCCGACGGCTTTTGGATTTACCCCTATGGGCAGGCGTGGTTTGATTGGCTAGGGCTGGCAGAGAGGAGAGAGCATACGTTTGGGCGTAGATTCGACAACAACCAGCTGATTGGATTTGTGAACATATCGCGAGATAGGAATCCCATGTTGATACAACAGATCAACAGAGAGGGGCTCGTACACAATGAGAGCTACGAGCTCTTAAGGGCTGTTGTCATTGCAGTCCTGTCAACCTTAGAAGCGGACGCTGTGGCCTCTGGGGCTAGGAAGAAGCAACCTGTATCCGAGAAGGGAGAAATCTCCGCTTCTTCAACAGCCAAGGAGCTCGGCGATTCATTTCGCAGCGTAGAGCAAAAAATTGGCGAGGTCGAGCACAAGTTGAAGTCGGGGTCCTCCAAGGAAGGCATTTCACAACTCAAGACCGTGCTTAACGAAGTGAAAGATTTGCGCCGCGATGTCGAACGGAACGCCATCATATACGACAGATTCGCCTTGCTGGGTCAGTTCGTAGGGTATGTCATCCACGAGGCTAACAACGCAATCGACCCTGTCAGGTTAAGGTTGGATGCATTACGAAATACACTTACTACTGCTTCAATCGGGGACGAACCTTCCAGGCAGAAAGTCTTCGTGCTGTTGGATCGCCTAGACACAGATGCCGATAGATTCATTGAGCAAATACACAAGTGGTCACCGTTCATCAGGAGTTCACAAAACAAGGAGCGAGTCGAGCTTTGCGCGTACCTTGCGGAGCTCCGTGATGAGTTCGCCAAGACTTATCCGAACCTATCGCTGCAGCTTTCGTGTGATGAACCAGTGACCCTCCAGGTTTCCAAGTCAGATTTATGGACTATAGTTAAGAATCTTGTCGACAATGCGAGCTATTGGACTGCCAACTTAAAGCAATCCATCGTCAAGGTGACAGTGACAAGCAACGGTTCTCGAGTAGTTGTGAGAGTTAGTGACAATGGGCCGGGAATCGACGACGCCGCGAAGGGCAATGTTTTCAGTGCAGGATGGTCCTCCAAACCCAATGGCAGCGGCTTGGGTCTGAACTTAGCCGGAGAAGCCTCATGGAATCTTGGCGGGGAACTTGTTCTCCTGCCAAGAAGCGAGCTGGGCAACGGAGCTTCATTTGAATTAAGACTCCCAAGAAGTGATTCGAATTGAGCGCCCCGCCTCAAAAAGTAAAGATTCTCCTTCTTGAGGACGTAGACGAAGATGCCGATGCGATTAGGGATAATCTCGAAAGCTATGGATGGGAGCTCGAGCGTGTACGCAACGTGGTGGAGTTCGAACAAAAGGTGAGAGAACGGGTTTACGATGTTTTCGTGATAGATTATGATATTCCTGCAGATCGCGGAAGCTCCAAAGCTGGGGGCGGAGAAAAATCACTTGAAGCAGCGCGAGAAATCGCTGGGAACACTCCGGCAATAGTATATTCAGGGGTTCTTGAGAGTGAACTCCAAGAGGCCCAAGTCATCGAGGACGGTGCCGCGTACATTTTGAAAAAAGGCGGCAAAGGTTCGAATCTTGCTGCTTTGATACGGAAGATCAGTTCCGAACACAATGAGATGGTGGCTCAGAAACTCAAGTCCTACTTTGCGGGAGTAACAGGGGAAAAGAGCCTGTATCTTCGTCTCGTTTCAGAGGAGTCCGTACAGGAGAGTGGCGAGATACGAAAACACATCAGAATTGAGGTTCAACGCTTGTTTGATGAAAAGCCGATGACGTACAATGTAATTCTGGACAGCACAGGCGAGGTAGTTGCAGCAACAGAAGCGTCCTAATCCTCCGGCAGGAAAGAGGATCGCCATTGATGCAGGACCGTTGGCGGTGCTTCTGTGCGGATTTGCACAATCAGAATCATTTGACATAGAACGCGCCCGCAAGGTAATGTCAGATCCAGACACCCGTTTTTACGAAACTAGCGCAACATCGCTTCTCAAGATTCTCACAAGAAATTTACTGGTCATCACGCCGCAGGTGATGGCTGAGGTTTCCGGGCTGATAAGGAGGAGGGATATCCCCCTTTCGAGTGTATTGAATCCTCGGAATCCAGTCCTGAGAATGATTCTCGCGAATACATGCTCGGAAACTCATGTTTCCCTTGTCGAAACGCTATCGAATTCTGCTTTCAGCTCGTGCCTCGACCTCGGGATCACGGATTACGTGCTAATCATCTTGGCCCATGCGAGCTGGCATGGTGATTGCAAGCCAGACTTGATTATGACTGACGATGGTACACTGGTCAACACAGCTAGGGGGTTGGGGATAAGGGCTGTTCAAGCGCAGGGGATTCCGTACGCAGGTTAGTCCCATGTTAGGAAGAAGAGCCGTAATAGCTAGACAAATCGAACCTGGACGCTAAATTCTGCCCGTGCGTTTCGAAGGCTCCGAAGGGCCCGGCTTGAGTCACGGGCTAAAGTACGTGTGTGTCCAAGACTACGGCCCTGAGGAGCTGGTTGACCTGTTCGAGGAACGGTTCTTTCACCGAACTCTGACTAGGCGCCCTAGGTTTATCTAATTCATATAACAAACCGAGGCAACGAATTGTCATTCAGTAGCAAGCCTTCAAAGTACGAAAAGGATGTCCGAGACTTTCTTTCTTCGACCTCATGCCCCTACAAGTTCGTTCCTGGAGACAGCCATGAAGTGTTGAAGGCATTTCCTGACGAGAGCGTCAGCATGGCAATGACAAGCCCTCCGTATTGGATGCAACGATCATATTCAGGCAATAGCAGTCTGGGACACGAGGAGTCACCAGAGGAGTATGTCTCGAACTTGACCTCGGTCTTCCATGAGCTAAAGAGAGTGCTACGGAAAGACGGCTCGTTCTGGCTCAACATTGGCGACACATACGAAGGCAAGAATCTTTGCGGAATACCTTGGAGTGTCGCCCGCTCAATGCAGGGAGACGGGTGGATACTAAGGCAGGCTGTAATTTGGGATAAGGTAAAGGGGAATCCTTCAACGTCAAAAGACAAACTCCGTAACATGTATGAATTCATATTCCATTTCGTCAGAAGGGGCAAGTACTATTTCGACCTCGACTCTATCCGGAATCCACCTGGGAAACCGTATCGAAAAGAGGGTAAGATTGTAACGGCAACTGGTGTGAATGGGAAGAAATACATACGGCAAATCCATCTTAGCAAGGCTCTTACTGTCCATGAGAAACAAATGGCTTTGGCGGCACTGGCGGAAACCCTGAGAAAGGTGGAGATGGGGGTCATTCCCGACTTTCGCATGGTCATCCGAGGGACACAACGTGCGACTCATTCTGATGACCCACAATTCTCTGGAAGAGCGTCGGAATTGAGGAGCCGGGGATTCTACATCCTTCCATATCATGGTAAAGGAACGGCTCCTGGAGACGTGTGGCGCGTAATCCCAGAAGACAGTTGGAGAAAGGATACACATTTCGCAGTGTACCCGAAAGAAATTTGTTGGACACCAATCAAAAGCACTTGCCCTCCTGGCGGTCTGGTACTGGATCCATTTTCCGGTACGGGAACCACTGTTCTAGCGGCGCTAGAACTCAATAGACGTGGCTTCGGAATCGAAACCAGCGAAGAATATGTGAAGACCTCAGAGAGAAGAATCGAGGAATTGTTCAGGAATCGACCGCTCACGCCTCACATGATCCAGTGAAACAATGTCGAAGAACAAGCCCCTCGAGTTCTATGGACAGCCGACCGCCCTCCGATTGAATTGGAAAGACGAACTAACAAAGGAACACTGTCCATTTCTCGGTAGGAAATGTGTGAAGCTGAGAAAGAGTAACCCCAGCCAGTCTATTGGTGCCTGTTTGGTCGGCTACGGCGAGAAGCCTCTGATAATCTGTCCGCATAGGTTTCTACAGCACGACAGAATCTTTCTTGACTCACTTCACTTGCTTGCTCGAGGTCTTGAATACTATGTCGTCCCAGAAATTACCATGCCGGGCGGGACCATAGACTACTTCCTAGTTGCTTCCAATGGGGTCGAAATAAGAGACTACCTCGGTTTGGAGGTTCAATCCCTCGACACTACGGCATCAGGCGGGATATGGGATGCTCGAGTCGACCTTAGCAACGGGGAACTCCGGGACGCTTACCAGTACGGCATCAATTGGAAGATGTCGGCAAAGACCATTCTAATTCAGATGCATCACAAATCAGCTGCTTTTGAGGGGCTTGGCAAGAAACTAGTCCTAGCCATTCAGAGCGAATTCTATGACTATTTGACAAAAGCCTTCAGAACAAGGCAGATAAACGAAGCCTCAGAGCACGATTCAATTCAGTTTCACATCTACGATTGTGTCAATCTGAATAATCGGTATGCCCTCACTCTGAGATCGCGTAAGAGCACAGATGTTGTTGGGGTCGAGGAAATGTTGGGCACAAGGCCCCCTACCATCTCCGAAGAAGAGGTGCTTAACAAGATCAGAGCCAAACTGCCCCAGGCTAGGAGACTAGTAACCTGACTCCGAAAGTTGGCTCAATTGAATCAACTTGTGCTCCGCTTGGATTCGAGCACCCAATATTGGTGCCCTTTCAGAGAAAAACGATTCGGCAGTGCAGGGTGATATTGCAGAATGTGCTGGTCAAAGCAAATGGGCTGACTAGATGACAAAGGAATGACGGGGCTTTGGTAAGACGGGGGTTAGTGACTCGTGCGGACACTAAATCAAGGAAAGGGCTCAGTTGTCTTGTTGAGCTTGGACTATCTCTGGAGATTGCGCTTCGTTCCTGGCGAAGAATACTGCCATGGTAGCCATGCGGCACCTCTCTTGCCTCTCCCTGATGGTCTCCGAATCGGCCTCCGTCCGTGGCTGGCTTGATTGGGGTTGTGATTGCTGGTCCTTCTGAACAAGAAGCGCATGCACTGCTAGCCAAATCTTGTAACGTTCCGTGAAGGAGGACGCGAGGCCAGGATCCCTAGCTTCGAATGAGCCCAGTTGGTTTCCGTAGGCGGGAAATGCGGTGGAAAAGTACACTACAAGCTTGCCATCTTCTTCCTCGGATGACGAAGCGATTTGGGAAACGTCATCGGGCCATTCGAAGGCCAACCACTTCTCGTCTCCTGGGTCGACAGGACGGACGTCGAATTCTGGAAGCGCTATCTGTCTTGCATCCTCGCGGACGGGAGGAGGCGCCACGATTTCGACCTGTTTTTCGTCGCTCAGGACTGAAAGCCCTGGCCGCGATAACTCGACCCTAATCGTACCGGTGGCACCCAGCTGGGCGCGAGTTGTGCATTCGAAGATTGCGCGCATCCTTCCTCCCTGAAGTGGCGTAGAACCGCAAAATGCGACTTCGCTATGGGTGCTGAAGATGTTAATCCGAGATTCAGCTGGATTGTTTGCATTGTGATACTGGCTACTTGCGTCCGTCTCTATCCTGATGTAGCGCCTTTGCTCGGCGTGAAATGCCACCGGGCTTTCGTGCACTATTCGAATGAACGTAGGAGGGTCGTGTGGCTCGATTGGAATCGGCCTAGGACGTGGGGTCCGCGGGTGAGTGGGCCGCTGGGTGCTGTCGCCACCCTGGCTGATCTCAGCACCAATTGCATCAATAACGTTCCCCCCTTGGAGACGCAAAAGCCGAGCAACCTCCCTTCTCATCTGCCGGAGCGCGTTCTCATCACTTTCATGTAAGCCGCGCAGTCTTGCCTCTTCGTTCAACCTGACCAAATCGTCGTCAGACCTGAGCACCCTAACCAGCTCTTGCTGTATGAGGGTAAGGACTGCCCCCCTCCTCGCCTCCTCGCGTGTAGAGACGAACAAAGCACGTTTAGACAGCGGTGTGAGACCGTCGCAGTTGACGTGACAGATAAGTCGTGAAGCAAGATAGGAGAGACCCGCATCCCTCCTAATCAGCGAACCCGACAGCTCAGAGTGGTTCTGACCATTTACCGTCAAGAGTATGGGTTTTGTTGGGTTGACAAATGCCGCCGATGGTCTCTTGTTCGCTTCGCTCGGGTTGGTGAGAAGCCAGTACTCGATTCCGAGGCGGCCGAACTCGCCAATTGAGACGTAAAACATGCGTTCGCTGTGCGCGAGTGTAGGCCCGCGGCGTTGATCATCGCCCTCGTCGACGGCTCCGTTTAGCGCGTTCCGGGACCCCTTGATCACTCTCCTCTGGGTGTTCACCGGATTGTCGAGCCAGATGGGCATCACCGGGTCGAAGAGCACCTGGTTCAGAAGGCCGTAGATGCTGTTGGGACCAAGCGGTGAAGGATAAGCGGTCATCTCGTACCCGAAGTGTCTGACGAGGGTTCCACGCTTGAATTCTTCGGCAGGCACCTCTGCCTCTGGAACGTGGCCTTCGATGGTAAGGTAGACGTAGTGCCCCGTTTTGTAGGTCTCTGGCGGGAGATCGAGGAATTTAGCAACCGTGAACCCCACTCTGTCGGCATCGTTGTGGCGACTGGCTATCAGTGTGAACTTGGAAATGGCAAGTGTACCCGAACCACCCTGGCCATACGTCCCTGCGAGATAGTACTTCTGAATCTTGTTGCTCTCATTGAGGCTAAGTATCGTACCAGGCATCTCTGCAGCCGTTAGTCCGATGCCGAAGTCTCTGACCTCTACGAGCCTGCTCTCCCGACCTTCCCCCCCAAGAATGCGAACAACTACACGCTGGGCAAGTCTCCTCCTCTCCTCCTGTGAAAGCTCACTGAGCCCCTCTTCGGGCACATTCAGCCACGCCCTCGCCGCCTCCTTCGGGCTACGACAGTCAGGGTTTCCTTGATGGTTTTCGAATTCGCCCTCCAAGACCGCGTCGATCCCGTTCGTGACTCTCTCTACGAGAGCTCGTCCTGAATCCGCTGATATCTCAATGATTCCCCGGTTGTTTTCCTTACCTCCAAAAGGCACCCACTCTGCCTGCGTTCCGGGGTCCGACTCGATTGTCGTGAGCACATCCTCCACTTCCTGGGAGGTTGTGGCTCGGTTGAGTGAATTGTAGAGTTCTGTGGGGGTCATTCTTTCCAGCTGCCATTGTGTCCCCGTTGGCCGGGAAATCGTCCCTTTGAAGTGGCGATGTAATCATCGCGCGGCTCTATCGAAATCCAATGGCGTCCGAACTCCTCTGCAGCAGCTCCCGTAACATTGCTTCCGGCGAATGGGTCCAAGACGAGCTTCCCGGGCGTGGTCAGGAATTTTACGAAGAATGTCGCGATGTTCATCGCCATCCGGGCGGGATGCACCTTGAGATCGTGGTCACGGCAGTAGTCCAAGTAGTCGTCTCTCGACCTCGTGTTGGTGAACTCAATCACATTAGACGGGATTGCTCCTCCGTTGTCCTTCAAGAAGGACTCTTCGCCAATCACGTGCTCAGAGTGTCTCTCGCCAGAATTGTATTTCTGCTTCTTCAGCAGCCCCAGCATCGCGGGAGTGTAGGGTGTCAGCACTCGTTTGTTGTAAGCCCACGGGTAGGCCGAAGGCGACATCCACCAGACATGAGTGTAGGCGTTCTTCACCCTAATCCTCCTCACATTTACCCACTCAGTAGGGCCAGGCAGCGTTGCCTTGTTGTAACACACGAACTGCTCGCAGAGCTTGAACTTCCCTTCCTTGAGGAATTTGAGCAGGGCTTCTAGGGCGAGGGGGGACATGACTGGCTCGCCGGGCTCCCAGGCGTTCCCAATTTCCATGGCGATCGACCCTTGAGGTTCGAGGAGCTCCCTGAAGAGGGGTGCGAAGCCGGCCAACCAATTAACGTATTCCTCCCCCTGCAGGTTTCCGTATCTCTTCTTTCGGTTCAATGGGAAGGGGGGCGAGGTGAGGATCAGGCGCACCTTTCCCCGATATCTCCAGAGCCGCTTCGGGTTCCACAGCTGCTCCGCCGAGCCCTGATACATCTTGCCCCACTTCGTACTGTACGCAAGCGTGAAAGGAGCTCCTGGAGCTGGCTTCTCGGTCTGCGTGGGCGGCGCGACTGCCTTTTCAGTCGCGGCTACAAGCAATTTCTCGACTCACCCGTCAAATTTCCTCAGCCTCCATACCCTCAGAGGCCCTTCCGAAAAGCGTTGAGGGCGGGGGGCAGAGTCGCGTCGGTGGAATTCCGTCAGTCTTCTTGAGATTTAGGCAACGCGAGGTGCTTTTCGGAAGGACCTACGCCGGTCTCCGGGACGTTTCAGTAGTTAATGGTCTTCGTGACTCCCTTTTATCTTCTCAAGGGCCTGGGCCTTGGTGTTGGAAGCCGCGGAACTAATTGAGCGGCTAGAGAAGGCGACTGGCAACACATACAGTGAAGATCAGAAGGCGGCGATTTCATACGGCAAAGGTCCCCTCTGGGTCACGGCTGGCCCTGGCTCAGGCAAGACAGAGGTCCTAGTTGCCAGAACCCTGAAGCTGATTGTCTGTGACGGCATCAAACCAGAGTCCATCATACTGACGACGTTCACTGAACGAGCTGCTAGAAGCCTTCTCAACAGAGTGTCCTCGTACATAGACGATCTAGGCATGGGGGGCTCTGTTGACGCCACCTCGCTGAAGACAGGCACCTTACATAGCATTTGCAACTCCGTCATGAGGGATTTCCGGTACCCGGCCTACGTCGACCTAGAGCTGCTCGATGAAAACTCGCGGCCCTTCTTCCTCTATAACCAGGATCCTATAATCGAATACTTCCAAGAGCGTTGGCAAAGGTACCAGCCTCTCTTCACAAGGTATGCCGTCAGCCAGGCATATGGCCCAAACAAGTGGACGGCTACCGACGTGTCTGGGTTCTTGTTCGACAGGGTCACCGAGTTCAGAGTTGACGTGGACAAGATGCAGAACAGCGATGACACGGCTGCGAGCGGCCTTGCCAAAATCTACAAGGCCTACCGGCAGGGCCTATTACAGAGCTACCGGTGCGACCTAAGCGTGCTCCAGGAGTACTTCCTTGAATTTCTCGGAACCGCCCATGGGAAGGAGTTTCTATTCGGGGATAAACAGAGGGAAATACCGCCGGTCGAATATCTTCTCGTTGACGAATTCCAGGATACCAACCCAATCCAGGAGGACATCTACTTTGTCATAGCTAAAGCGATTGGAAACAACATCACTGTCGTGGGAGACGACGACCAAGCATTGTATAGGTTCAGAGGAGGGACAGTCGATTCGCTTGTCAACTTCGGAGATCAGTGCAACCGAGAACTTGGGGTTCAACCCAAGACAGTCAATCTGAATGAGAACCTGAGGAGCCACCCGAAAATCGTGGAGTGGATCAACAGGTACATTTCGTCCGAGAAGATCATGCAGCAGAAAGGGGCCAGAGCTCCTGGGAAGCGCGAAATGGTGGCCAAGGGCCCCGTCAAGGGATCGTATCCGCCCGTTTGTGCTATCCTTGGAAGGACTGCTGAGGAAGCAGCGGCCAAGTTGGCCGAGTTTCTTGTCTCGCTGAAACAGGATAAGCTGATCTCCGACTGGAGAGACGTCGGGATATTGTTCAGGAGCACCCGGGAAGGGCCCCGGAACGCCGGGCCCTACGTTGACGCGCTCAGGGCCCACAACGTCCCAGTCTACAATCCAAGGAACAGGGCTCTCCACGAAGACCCCGTCATTCAACAGCTCCTTGGCACGCTCGTTGTGACGCTCGACCGGGACATGGTGGCCTATGGTGCAGTCTCGGGCAGGGTCCGCCAGGTAGCAGACGACTGGATGGGGGCCTACCAGGCTCTCGCGAGGACGCCTGAAGGCAAGCAGGTGGCCGAGTACGTCCGGGCCTCGCAAGATTACATCCAGAAGCTACCGATGAAGGAGGTGTTGGGCATTACGGTCATGGATGTTTTCTACCGGGTCCTCTCCCTGCCTCCGTTCACGGGGCTGAAGGCTGACCCCAACTACGCCACAAGGTTCGCCGAGATAACAGACCTCCTGGACGCCTTCAGCGCCTTCACCGTCCAGTATGGTGTGCTGCGTTCCTCGAGCTCTACGGCGGGCCTGATTTCTTTCAGGTTCTTGCAGAGCCTCTATCGCGAGTTCACCGGGTTCATCGAAGCCTATGGCCTCAACGATCCAGAGGACGAGGACGAAGTTATGCCGGCAGGGTACGTCCAAGTGATGACCGTTCACCAGGCCAAGGGACTTCAGTTCCCTGTGGTGGTCGTCGACAATCTCGGGGACACGCCTCGTTCCGGCTCGGACCACTGGACTGAAGACTTCCTCGCCCCTTGGTCAAGGCGCAAGCCCTCGGGCACTGCTCAGACCAGGGCGGAGCAGGATTTCGTCAGGAGGTACTACGTCGCCTACTCCCGCGCGAGGAACCTGCTTGTTTTGTGCGGCAGACAGAACTCGGCCACCGATTGGGTATTGGGTGAATGGAATGGTAGATGAGGGCTGGTTCGAACGCCAGGAGGCCCTCCTCATAGGCGGGGGAGATGCTGAGAAGTTCGGCAACATGAAGGTCCTGTCCTCCAAAGAAGCCGCGATTAGAAGGGCGTACAGCATCACAGCCGACATCCTTGCTTTCAGAAGGTGCTCGCGTCAGTACGGGTATTTCGCCGTGAAGGGCTATGTCCCGGCTCAGTCGACCCAGCTCTACTTTGGTATCGTAATCCACGAAGTGCTTGACAGGGCCCATCGCCAGTTTCGAGGTCTGATGGAGGGTCGGACGAAGGGCCTCCCAAGCGACAATGATGTCGAATCCTACCACAGGACAGTTACAGAATCTCTCCGGGCCAGAGGGATCAGGCCCTATAGTAGGAAGGCCGAGGCGAGTGCCTTGCAATACCTCCAGCGGTTTAATTCAACCCAAGGCCCACAGCTATACCCTAGGGTGCTTGATACCGAGCACAAGCTCAAAGCCGACTTCAAGGATTTCTACATGCATGGGGTGGTCGACGTACTCGCTAGCGCAGAAGGCAAGCCAGACGAACTGGAGATTTGGGACTACAAGGGGTCGAAGAAGGTCGAAGCGGATTCGGAGGAGATGAAGAACTACACGTTCCAGATGCAGGTCTACAGCGAGCTCTACAAAAAACGGCACGGCAATTATCCAGCTCGCGCCATACTGTGCTTCCTCGGGGAGGTGAAGTTTGAAGAAATGACGGTAGAGGTTCCCCTAGGGTCGAAGTCAGCGCAGGAATCGGTCAGCCTGTTTGAAAAGACAGTCGAAGAGATAGAGAGGAGACGGGAAACTGACGACTGGGCTCCGCCCCCGAAGATGCCTTCGAAGGAGACCTGTGATGCGTGCGACATCAGATGGGACTGCCCCGTGGCGAAGGACAAGTACCCGTTGCGTCGGCCCTAGGCGAAGGTTCATCATCGATGGTCAGGGTAACTGTTTTGCGTTCTCGACGACCTTGTAATCGACTCCGAGAGCGTCACCGAAGTGGCGCTGGGCGCACCTGATCTTCCTGCTTTCGTCTGGGCGGAGGTCGGTAAGATTGGTGGTGCCCTTGGTCTCTCTGACGAGGTACAGTTTGAGCTTTTTCGGGTCCTTAACCAGTCCTTCTCCTTCGTCCCACACAATGGCCCAGTCCGGATTGTAGGTCCCCACGGGTGTGGTCAGCGTGAACCAGGGAGGCAGTTTGAAGTACAAGAAGACCTGCGGGAGGCGTTCCAGGTCCTGTACAAACTTCCTCTCAACGTTAGAGTCAAACTCTGTCCCATCATAGATGGATCTCGTTGACGGAACCACGTACTGCTCCCAGCTCTGAAATGACTCCTGGAAAAGGCTCATCTCATACCATTCGTTTATTTTCTCATACTTGATTCCATCAACTAAGTAGTCCGTTAAACGCTCGCGGATCAGTCGGGCAGCCAATGAAGCGAATTCGAAAGGGTTGTCCATGGCAGCCTGTTTATTCTTGGTTCGGAGAAAGATCTCGACAAGAGTCTTCTTCGAGAGTCGCACAGGAGGAGTAGTATTCTCAAGTATGTGTGCCATAGTGTCGGCCAAGTTGGGAAGTGGATACCGGCCAGCCAAATCTACGAATGTCCTTGCCGAGCTGATTTGGAGGGCCTCGAAAACACCCTCTTGATTCAACTCAACGCGCGCCTTTGTTACTGTAACCCGGGGTGCTTTGATTTCAACCGAGTCGATGAGGTTAACGCAATCGTCGATTAGTCGTTCAGTGTCGATCTCGACAGTATAGCGAGTCTTCTGCTTGATTCGTTCCCACAGCTCCCTGAATTCAGGCTTTAGGGTCATTTCCTTTCTCAGCCTGACTTGCCGCGGTTTCTTCGCGTTTGCAGGAGGCGGAGGCAGCTCAACCTCTTCCCCGTACTCCTCCACTATCTCTTGCTGAAGTTGTTCCACATACGCCTCGTAACTCTGGTTCGCAACGACCGTTAGCAGGTTCACCTGTGGGTCGTGCACACGATCGCCTTGTTGATTGACAGCTAGTCGTACGCCTCTCCCGATTTCTTGACGCTTCTTCATCTCCGAGGATGTCTGGTTGAGGGTGCAAATCTGGAACACGTTGGGATTGTCCCACCCTTCCCGAAGCGCCGAATGTGAGAAGATGAAAGCGACTTTCGAATCGAAGGACAGCAGCCTCTCCTTTTCCTTCATGATCAAGTCGTACGCTTCCTCATCTTTGCGCGAGGACCCAGTGCTGTCTTCATAGAGGAACTCGCCCTTCCTTTTGATCGCCGCAAAATACGCTGCTTGAACCTCCTCGACGTCGTAGCTCTCCCATTCTGGATTGCCCTGTTTCAATTCGTTGAATGCCTTGGTGAAGAGTCGTCGAATGATACCGTTCTCAGACGCGTAGTTGTCTACCTTGTCGATAAAGAAGAGAGACAGCACCTTAATCCCTCCCTCTCTCAGCCTTCTCTGCTTCCTGAAATGCTCCTCGATGGTGTACCTGATTTGGGCTTGGAATGTGGCCTCTTTGTCAGCGCCATGTGTCTCTCCAACTTCAAGCTCGACACCGTTGGTGAATATGACGAAATTGGAACCTGGGTTGATCTCCTCAACAATGAAAGACCTGTATTCCGGGAGGTTGGTCTTGTCTCCTAGGTTGTCTCCCGGCCTTACAGAGAGAGTTGTCGGTTTTACTACTTGGCTCTTGAAGAGTTTATTCACGGTTATGACGGCTGTAATAGTATTCTTTCGGGACACTACTTGTTCCAATTGGACAAAGACCTGATTGGGGTCGTCCTCCCTAACGACAGATGCAACCTCGATCTTCTTCACCAATCCCTGCTTGTAGGCATCGGCTGGAGTTAACCTGTAGACGAGGTTGTACGGGTTTCTGTGGGTTGCGCTGTACCTTAACGCGAGCAACGGATTTAGGGCGGCCAAGGCCGATATGCTCCTTTCACTTTCCATGTTCTGGGGCTCGTCAAGAAGGAGGATTGGCCTAGCAGCTTGAATCAAATGAATAGGCACCGCCCCCTGAAGCCTGTCAGTAGGTCGGCGAATCACGTTACCAACTCCGTCCTCCGTCATGGATTTGTTGAACGAATCCAGGGTCATAATCATGAACTCTAGGCTCGCGGAGGAGCAAAACTGTCTGATCTGCGTCAGATTGGAAGAGTCGTAGGCGTAGTAGCTGTAGGGAATCTTGTCGAACAGCCCTTGAAAGTGCCTTTGGGTGATTCGGAGAGTCTTCAGGACCCCCTCTTTGATGGCTATGGAAGGAACAACCACGATGAATCGTCGAAAGCCGTACCGTTTGTTCAGCTCCAGCGCAGTTCTAAGGTACACGTACGTCTTGCCTGTCCCGGTTTCCATCTCTACTGAGAAATTCGGAAATCTAGTGGGCTTCCGACCGTCAGCGGTCTCTATCTCCTCGGTGATGATCTGCAGCTCATCATCAGTCTTTATTCCATTGTCCTGTTGCACCTGTTTAAGGTTCGAGAGTAGCCCCTCATCGGATATGTCTAATCTGTTCGGTGAGCCGACGAAGCCTGCACCTTGGACGAACTTGATCTCCGCTTCAATCTTGCTTTGACCATCGAACAACCTAACTATTGCATCGATTGCCTCGACTTGGAATTCCTGAGCTCCGTCAAATTTCAGTTCCAAGGTTCACACGTCAGATGGTCTTCAGGCGACACTGGAGAGCAAGGTTCGCTGCGCTTGTATCGTTAGTTGCACTCTCCCTGCAGATGAACACAGACTCCTTGTCAACATCGAGGCGTTTCAGGAGCGAGCGGTTAAGCTCCTCATCAAGGCAGATCTGGAATGACATATCACTCTCTGAGTCTTTGACCCTCCAGACTTTATTCTCTTTGTACTCCTTCAGTAACTCCATCTTGCTGTCAAGCCCGAACCCCTCCTTGAGGGCCACTTCGCAAATCACGTTCTCTTCCCTCCAGCCTTTGACCAGAGAATCGATGTGCCCCTTCATCTCTTCAGCATACTTTTCCGGCGTCCTCTCGCCAACCCCTTTCCACTGAATGTGATTTGATTCCGCCAGTTTGAACGTCTTGAAACCCAAATCGCGAGCAAAGCCAGTCTCCTTGACTTTCAGCCTGCGAACCATGCTGACTGTTAACTGACTTCGCTGCAAGTCTGATCCTTTCCTTTCCTATCTCTGCGATAGTGGCAAAGCCAGCTTTTCTCGCATCCGAGTCTTTGGGAGTTGGCTCAGGCAATTGGATCATCATGAATCTCCTGTTTCCTCCGTCCTCTGCGTTTTGTTCCATTACAGCGTGGGCTGTGGTGCACGATCCCGCAAAGAAATCAATAATCCAGTCTCCCTCTGAAGGAGAGGTCGCTATTGTGATTATGCGCTTCATCAGCTGGATCGGTTTTGGAGTTTCATAGACTGATTTGCCAGAGAAGAGATCAATGAGGGCCTTCTTCGCCGAGTCGTTCGTTCCGACCTCATCCGCAGTCCAGAGAGTTTGTGGCGTCAATCCCTTGTCGGCTTCGGAAAGAAACACTTTGACCCGAGGCACATTGTCGCCATCCTGACCGAACCAGATTCGGTTATCCTTGATTAACTCCTGAAGCCTAGGCTCCGTTACGCTCCAACACCGGCCTGGAGGAGGTGAAAGGACCCGACCGCTTGGCGTCTTGATTTTGTAGAATTGTGCCGGGGTCGCATGGCCAGCTTGGGCATTAAGGGAGACAGATTGCCAATCGCCCCGTGGGTCCTTGTCAGGGTTCGAGTACCTTTCCAGTACTTCTTCTGACAAAGGAAGCAGATTTCTGCTGGCTTGAAAGAGATTCTTGTCTCTGGCATAGCACAATACGAGATCGTGGTTGAATGAGAAGACTCGCCGGTTCTCTCGGGTAGTCCGCTTTTCCCATATAAATGTGGCCACAAAGTTCTCCTCTCCAAATATCTCGTTGCAAATCTGTTTCAGATTGGCTTCTTCCGTGTCATCAATTGAAATCCAAATGCTGCCATCTTCGCGCAGCAGTTGGCGTGCCAAGAAGAGACGAGGATACATCATCGTGAGCCACGCGCTGTGATAACGTCCACTAGTCTCAGGGTTACTCGTGAGGAGGTTACCTTCTGTGCTCTTCTGACCAGAGATTCGGAGGTATGACTCTAGCGGGTCTGCATAGTTGTCCTGGTAGACGAAATCACTTCCAGTGTTGTAGGGTGGGTCGATGTAGGCTAGCCTAATTCTCCCGAAGTAAGGCTTGTACAGCAGTTTCATGACTTCAAGGTTATCTCCTTCCAAGAATAGGTTCCGAGTTGAATCGTAGGCTAATGATTCAGCCTTTGACGGTACAAGCGTGGCCCTGGTTGGCATTTGGAGAATTTGCACGGCGTCTCTCCTGCCAGCCCAAGAGAAGGTGAATCTGTCTGGACTCTTGTCTATCGCGCCCCGGAGGGTCGTTCTGAGCTTCTCGAAGTCGATTTCGCCTTCAACGAAGACTTGTGGGTAGAGCTCCCTGAGCCTCTCGATTTCCTCCTTCAATATTCCGGGGACCTCCCATGTCACTCTTTCTCGGTGAAGGGAATACTTGTTGTTGAGACGTAGTTGGCCGCTCTTTCGTTTGGGTTTCGGCAAACGACATACTTCGCAAAAGTGGGTTGGGTTAAGCGTTGCGGGCTAATTTGTCCCTTCTGTAGCGAGCGGACGCCTCCCCCGAAAAAGGACACCCGAACTTGGTCATGAAGCTCCTGACCAACCAGGAGCGAAAACGACAACGAACTTGGGCATGACGGGCGATGTGGTTCAGGACAGGAAGTCAAGGGCGATAGCTGACAGCTTCACGGTCCTTTCATTATCATCTTGAAGACCTCACCAAAAGGGGCAGCACATTATCACAAACCGGAGGTGAATGGAGATTCGAACCAGAGGAACGGAAGGTCGGTTCCGAATCTAGGTTTCGAAGCGTGGTACCAAGGAGCCTGAGGCTAGGTCCTCAGAAAAAGTTTCAAAAAAAACACATGGAAAAGGAGAAGAACATCCGCATTTCCTACTTTCTTTGGGCTGGGGACGAATTCACGAGTCTCTCCTCCCAGATTCTCCTGATCAACGCCCTCTCTCCTTACCGGGCGTGACCGGCTCCGAAAGGCCTGGTCGAGAAAGGGTATTACTGCCCACACGGAACTCCACCTTTCGAAAGCGATGAAATGTTACTGTGGTTTCGTCTGCGAGACGGAAAGTGAACTGAAGTCACACGTGCTCAAGGTTCACGGGACAAGGGATGGCGACTGGAAGGGCTGGGTGAGCGGGTGAACGAGTCGGTGTTGCCACAAACGCTGGCTTACCGTTCAGCCGTAGGCAGGATATCTGGTCCTGAGAAGTCGCTGCATCTCCGAAGCGAGCTTAATGTCAACATCCCTCTGACGCTCGGACAAGTCAACCTTCCTCTCACTAGTGAAGATAAACGGTCCTTCTGCATAGGACCTCCCCTCCTCGGGCACGACCGTTTCTGATTTGAGCATAGGCAAAAAGTTGGCCGTTGCCTTGTCCCTCGGTGGGTATCCTCCGCCTCTGAGCATCTGAAGAATCAGGTCCCGGTGGAGGTTCCGGAAGCCGTACGGAAAGGGGCCGGCTGGCTTCAACCCCGGGCTGTCCTCGGTCGGAGAACCGAGCACAATCGGCGTGGGTTTGAATATCGAGTCTATCTTGAGCATCCAGGTTCCATCGGGGCCTGAGACAAAGGCGTCGCAGAACCCGTGCCTCCCGGAAGGCGACATGACGAAGCTCCATCCCCTCGGGTTCTTGGAGTAGCCCTCGAGTAAGCGTCTCCTGAGGCTCTCCCCTTCCAGAAGCTTCATCCTTCGTTTCAACTGGGCGGGAGGTAATAAGGCCTCACGCTGACAGAGGGTGGTTCCCCCCAACGCTTAGAAGACCCGTCTGTCCCAGCATTCGATATGGCTGACCTCTTGGTAGTCTGCGGAAATCCGCGCTGCGAAAGGGCGGGCCAGAACATGGGACTCGTAGAAACAAGAGATGTTCCCGGGAGAAGACATGGCGAACAAGGAGAATGGGTCGAGGGATGGAAGTGTCAGAGGTGTGGAAACCTTGTCTTTATTGTTGTAGTTCGCCATGAGCCAACTGCCGTCGGTTGACCGCTTCCGGTCTAACTGTCCTGGCCCAGAGTCCGTGGATTCCTAGGGATCACGCGAGCCAGTTTGGTTTGCTGCTGTGTTCCCGACACGCCCTCCACCACCGTACACCCCGTCAACGGGTTAGCACGGCGGCTTCAGCAGACGTGTTTCGGCACCATCATTCGTTAGATGATGGAACCAACCCCTTCAACAAAGTTGAAGGAGCACCCTCGCCCTTTCGGGTTTCGGGATCGTCAGGGGAATCATCAGCCCATCTGGCTGGTATCGGCTCACGACCCTAGTCGTGGGCACCTTCCCTGAGTCTAGGTTCTACTCAGAACCCGCACAGTTCTTTCATTCAGGCTGCTTGTCCAGTTCTCTCAGTATCTCGCGGTGCAGCAGCGCCTCGCCCCTCTGCCTGACGTCCTTGGAGAGGTAGAGCACTGCACTCTCGCTCGCGCGCACATCCTTCCTCATGAGGGCGACCGCTTCTTCGTACTTGCCGAGCTTGAGGAGCCTGTTCAGCTCGTCGATCAACTGCCGTTCTGGCTTGGCCACCGGTCACTTCACCGCCGTCTTCTGGGTGGGGAACCGGTTCAGGAACCGTTCCTTGCTGATGCGGTAGTGCCAGCCGTCCAGGATGGCTTCCTTCTCCTTCCTCAGCTTCTCGATGAACTCTTTCGAGGGCTCGAGCTCAGGGAGCAATGCGTCATCCGGTCCGAGGAGGAAGGTCCACTCTCCGCCTCCGCTCTTGAACTTCGTCCACTGAAGCGAATTCAGGACGGCGGAATGCGCTGACATGCCGTTGTCCGCCTGACCGTCGTTTCCGTTGCCCTGGACGCTTCGTTCGCTGACGTCCTTCGGCAGGCCGACCACATAGACCATCCTGTCCATCACCTTCACGAGGACGAAGCCCTTCGCCAGGAGGTGGTTGGCCTCTTCCAGCGTGACTGCCTCTTTGATTTCCGTCATTCCTGAGTATGGCGTCTCCAATCGGCTATCACCTCCGAATCATTCTTCCTTGGTTTCTGCATCTTGACCTGATACCATTGCCGCCTGATCGCTTTTAACATCGGATTCGGGCAAGAGCTTCCGGTACTCTTCGAGGAAGCGGTCCTTGTCGAGGGACCCGCTGATGAAGTCAGCGAACAGCTCCTGTCTGTTCTGGTTCCCCTCTCTGTCTTCCCCCTCGTAGCTCCCATAGGCGGCAACGCCTCCCCAGGCCACGTAGTTGTCGTCGACTATCATGTCGCGGAAGCTTTCTGTGTCTCCCTTCGCTATCTCGTCCTCGACCTCGCTGAGGGCCTTGTCCTTTGCCGCCATCACGAAGTTCCCGAAGTTTACGCTGCCGAGCTCCTCCTTCAGCTCGATCGCTCTCTCGACCGTCCCTTGATGGTTCGACTCCATGTCGTAGATGCACTCGAGGTCGAGAGTTCCGCAATCCAGAACACTGGAGAGGATGCTCTCTGCAGTTTCGAGCTTGTCTCGGAGCTTGGGGACCTCGTCCCTCAGCTCCAGGACCCATTCGAAGAACCTGTTGGGATCCCTCTGAAGGTCGTCCTTCAGGGCCTCTAGCCTTTTCGACTGATCGTCGTCTTCCGCCATCAGGTCCTCACTTCCCTGCTTCTCAGTGGTTGCAGGAGCATCTGCAGTCCTCGTTACCGGAGGCCTTGTGAGCATCTCTTCCCTTCTGGTGGTGGCAGAATCGACACGGCCTCTTCTTCATCTCTGCCTTGAGTTCTCTTCCCTTCTCGCTGTCGAATGGTACGAACTCCGGCATCTCGCCGAGGGCCATCTTCCTGAACTCCCTGAGCCTCGTGTCTACGGTGTAGCCCTTGAACTCAGGCAACCTATGTGCCAATGGGTTTCGCCTTCGCGTCTTCGCGAATTGTTTGCCCGCTATCCCGAGACCTGTCGGTCCAGCGAGAGCACGTCCTTCCTCATCTTCGCGACCTCTTCCGCGTTCTTGCTCCACTGCGCTGCGTTGAGGAAGAGCTCCTTCAGGCGCCCGTCCTTGACCGCCTTCACGACATGCATGACGCTGTAGAGTATCTCGGAGTCGCCCAGCTTCTCGTAGTCAGCGTCACCTACGAAATGATAGGCGTACAGCTTCTGGGGCTCCCCGAATTCCTTGAACTCCTCGTGGCCCGAGAGGTCTGCTTGGAACTTGCTGCCCCTGCAGGTCAGGAAGACGGCCAGCTCGAACAGGAGGTCGTCGTCGCCGAAGACCAGAAGGTCGTCTCTCTCCTTGAAGTGCCTTGAAAGCGTGGGGTCGCTGTAGAGGATCAGGCGTGGGTTGCGTTGGAGGGCAGCCACTTCATTGAATGTGAGCTTCCCCCTGTTGGTGAGGACCCTCTTCCCGCTCAGCGCCTCGGCGAACTCGCGCAACGGGGTGCCGCCCCTTAGTCTCCTGTTGTCCTTCACAAGCCCATATTTCGTCTTGAAGGTCGAGAGTAGGGAAATGTAGGGCTGCATCTTGCCCCTTGGAAGCCTAATTGGCGTGCCGTCGAGCGCATCGGCTTCCACTCTGGTGACGTGCCTCCTCACGGTCTCGAACCTGCCCCAGCTGTAGTAGGCCGTGCCGGCGGTGTGGACCACTACGTCACCGAGCGGCACCTCCTCCCTCTTGACCAGCGGCTTGTTCTCGCGAAGGAACTCGTCGGCGAGCCTGACGCCGTGCCTCTGGACCAGCTCCAGCAGCTCTTCGAGAGGTGTCTCATCATCCCTAACGAACCTGAACACCTCGGCTTCGGGGTCCACCGACCTGATCATGGCCACCTTGCGCCCGTTGAGCGTAGGGAGGTAGAACAGCCGGCCCCTCGCCGGGAGGAGCTCCGAGAGGCTCTTCTTCTCTTTCTCGCCGCAGCACTTCACCTCAAGGGTGACGAACCTGCAGACGTCGAGCGTCTCGGGCGGGAGGAACCTGTCCAGTCCCAGGGCGTGGTATCCCCTCAAAACTTCTTTGAACTGCGAGTCGTTGTACTCATCGATCGAGCCTACGAGGATGTCCTGGATGGCCTCCGGTATTCTCGACTCCACCCTCTGCTGGATCGCCTTCGTGGACTCGTCGGTCAGCCTCTCCCGGTCAGCTGTCGGAGGGTACTTGCGCTCGTCCTTGAGGTTCAGTATCCAGGCCGAGAAGGGGAGCTCCATCTTGGAGTCGACAGGGGCGCCAAGGAGGCGAACTTCCCTCTCATTCGAGTTCTCCGAAGAGGCGGAGATGCCCTTGTAGTCCTTCCTGAGGACGAAGGCTGCGTAGAGCTCGAAGTCCTCGTCTGATATGTGCAAGGGGAAGTAGCTGACGACGTCGTGCCACGTTTGCGCCTTACTGACCATCTGCTCCAGGCGCTCGTCGAACTTCTTCGGGCCGAGCCTGTGTCTTCCCTTCTCCTTCGGGATGTCGGACCTGTAGTAGCTCTGCAGGTCCATGCTCTCCTCGAGGTTGAGGAAGGTCTCCACACCGGAGAAAGCCGTACAGTCGACGATGTACTCCAGCAGGTCGGGGAGCGATATCCTCGCGTCGAGGATGAAGGTCACCCGCGTCCCGTAGCAGCCCAGGTCGGGTTGCGGCAGCAGGTTGTATGCCACCCCGCTCTTGCCCATGACAGCGTACTTGCTGTTGTCCTCCCGGGAGAACGTCTCGAGGACCATAGTGTCGGTGAGAGTGGTGTAAGCTGCCCTGCCCAGGCCGAACATTCCCACCTCGTCGCCGGAGAAGTTGTCGCTCCTGCCCAGCACGGAGTAGACCTGCAGGAACTTGTCCTGCGACATGCCCAGGCTGTCTAATCCATGGATTACGAGCTTCCTCTGCGATGGAGTTATGGTGATCTCGACGCTCGGCTTCGCGCCGTAGACCCTAGAAGCGGTCCTGCACGCCCTGCACTCGTTGTTGTAGAACTCCCTGAAGCCCGACTTCGGGTTGGCGTAGAGGTCCCGTGACACCCTCTGGATGATCACGTCCTCCTCCAGCTTGACCTTGATCATGCCCCCGTTGGAGGCCTGCTGCAGCTTCGGCGCGTAGGAGAGCTCCTCGTTACCCAGGGGGAGAGGGTTCTCCTCGACGAGGGTGGGCTTGAAGATCTTGATTTCCTGAGTCATGCTTCCAAAGCGCCTCCTGAGACGCGAGGGGGCGAGCGTGTGCCCCCTCCTCTCAGACTCGCGGTTCCGCTCAATCCAGCATGACCCGGCCGATGTAGTCCCTTACGGTCCTGACTTCATACGACCCGGGCTGGAGAGAGAGCGGAGCGTGCTCCGGGTGGGTCATCTCCGTCGGCTCGTCGAGCACGACGTACTGCTGACTCCCTGAAGAGAAGACCTTCCCCTTCAGTACGTGCGGGTTGCCAGTCTCGCTCGCTATCCGGACCTCGGTCCCGGTCTGCTTCGCGCCCTTCGGTATGCTGCACGGCGCTACGATCACGTCACCTTGTCGGAATATGTCCATTTCACATGCACCTCCAAGTGCTTTCTGGATTTGTCAATCTGTTTGTCGAACGGTTTTCTCTCATCGCGACGTCCAGAATACGACGGCGTCTCCTGGCACGCCTCCGGCGAGCCAGATTTCGCAGTCGGCGAGCGCCCTGTCCCTGTACTCCGGTGGGGTGTAGTGCATCCACACCTGAGCGGTCTCGTCTCGTCCAATCAGAGCGACGGCGTAGCTGTGGTTCCTGAACGCCCTGTACAGCCAGTCGTTCTTTCCAGTCCCCCTGAAGAGGATCTTCGCGACCTTGGACCCGTCTCCGTAGGTGCTGCGCTCTAAGACGTCTACGCGCACAGCCGAGGGGATGGAGACGACGCCCTCTCTGGTCACGTTGATCATGCCTGAGTTGGGCTGGACTGTCAGCTCCAACTCCTCGAGGAGGGCGTGCCACTTCCAGAGTCTGAACAGTGGCTCGACGGAACCTATGGCCGCTTGCTCGATTATCGCCTGCGACACCGTGGCCACGTCGCATATACGAACCACGCGGCCGTTGATGTCGCACAGGAAGGCATTGCCGCCGTCCTCTTCTTCGACTCTGAGGGTGTTGGCTCCGTCTCTTGCTACGTACCTTATCGTCAAGCCGTTGAACATCTTGTACTTGACGACGTTGTACGGGTCTTTCTTGACCACTCTCACGGTGGAGTCGTCGAGGAAGACCAGCGACTCTGCCCTCTCTTCGAGGAACCTCATTCGAGGCCTTGCAGGCTCAGTATTCGCTTGCAAGCATGATCACGTCGTCCGCGAAGAAGAGTTCAAGCTCCTTCTTGGCGTTGGTCCATTCATAGCTCTGTTCGAAGAGGATGTTGTCGTTCCCATCCTCGTAGACGACCTTGGCCTTCCCTTCTGGGAGCAGGCTGAGGCGGACGACAACGAAGTCCTGCCCGCGCACCTTCGGCTCCAGTCGGAGGATCACGGCCGCGTCGGTGACGAACCACGAGTAGCCGTTCTCCATGACGTAGTGGACCCCGTCGGTCGCGTTGATGCCGCCCATCAGGCGGTAGTAGTGCTCCGACCCGTAGAAGCTGCCGAGGCTCTTCAGTTCCAGGTCTGGTTCTTGACTGCTTTCCAAAGCTTTCGCGTCCTTTCACTGCAGGGGAGGGCTCTGGCTTCTCGCCACGGCCCGCGGGGGCTGGTAACGGATCCCGTGCTTGGCGAGCAGCTGGCTCGCGACCGCCAGGTCCCTTCCCCTGACCTTCTGCGTGAGCTCCGAGTACAGCCTCCCCTTTATCGCGTCGACGACCTCGCACATCGCCCTGTTGATGTCGGCGTAGTCTCCCTCCAGCCACCACGTGCTCCCGTACTCAGCAGACCGTAGACCTTTGTCGCTGTCGAACTGGTTCAGGAACCTGATCGTGGCTTCGGGGTTCTCGAAGTAGGTGCTGTAGAAGCCGCTTCTGTCGAAGTGCGCTATGAAGGAACAATGGAGCGTGAGGTGCTTGTAGATTCTGTCCGTGAAGTGCTCGAAGCCGAAACCCCGCTCCATGAACCTCTTCCACTGCGCCAGCACGAGCTCCTTCTCCCTGGCGCTCATGAATTGCACGTCCTTGAAACCGTCCATCTTTCATCTCGCCTCCTGTTGCTTTCTGAATTTGCTGCAGAATTCCCTGACGGTGTACTCGGCGATGCCGAGGGCCTTCGCCGCTTCTCTCTGCCTGATCACCTTCGGACCGACGCTTAGTGCTGCGACCCAGACCGAGCCTGCAGCCACCGTCTTGGGATTGAACCCTCCCAGGCCCTCGGCGTCTTCGGCCGTCCTCCCAGCACCCTCAAGCAGGCTGGCGAAGTACCTGCCTTCGTCTATGTTCGCCTTCTCGATCCGGTCCAGGACCGCGGCGTCTGACTGCAGCTTCGCTATGGCTCTCTGCACCAACACCCCGGCTTTGATTGCCGGAAGTGGAAGGGACGACTCCCTCCCAATGCGGAGCAATTGAGACCTTGAGACCCTGTGGCCCGTTTCATAGTATGCCTTCTGCACGTCGCTGAACCCGACGTGAGAGATTCCCGCTGACCTGCATGCGTAGAACAGCGAGTAGGCGGATATCCCCGGCATCGCGACTCGATACATCCTCCTGTTCGGGAGCAGCCTCGCGGCTGTCTGGATCGCGTTCTGAACGATTCCCCTGGGCAGAAAGAACCTGCACGACACCCTCTCTATGAGCCTCGAGCACTGAATGGACAGGAGGTCGCGCCCGATGGTGTTCGCCCTTAATCCCGTTACTCCGAAGACGTAGCCGGCTTGCGGCCCGTGCTCTCCCTTGCTGGATACCCGCCCGACGCACGAGCCCAGAACATCTAGCGTCGTCATAGATGGACTTAGTTCAGATGTGGAGAGGGCTCCCGTCACAAGACCGCATGAAGGGCATGCGAGTTCCCCTCCGGCGTCCACCAGCTTCGTCCTGCACTCGGGACATTTGTCCTGGCTGGCGAATTCTTCGTATGCAGTTAACCCCGGTTTCCTCAAGTTTCGATACCTCCTTTGGTCGCTGGATTGATTCGGCTAGTCGGAATGTGCTGCGAGTACCGGGTTGATGCAGAACAGCATCCACTCGCCTCTCTCGTCCTGGACGGCGAAGGATCCCGGGACCTGCCTCGCGCTCTCTACGTCTTCCTCAGACCTTATCGTCCCGAGGTAGGCGGCGCCCTTGGGGAGGCGCCCGCAGTACCTCAGGTGGCCTTTCACGTAGTCCTCGATGTCGAGGCCGTCGGGTTCTCCTGTTGAGACGACGGCCGGCATGCGGTCGCAGACGCCGTTTGGCGGGCTTATGCCTTCGGCAGCAGCTTCTCGGAGCGTCTGCTCGGCTATGACTTCGTTGGGGATTCTTACCCCGTTCATGGTCCACGTGACCACGTCAGGCCCGCACAGCCCGAGCCATGTCCCGCGCCTGGGCTCCTCGCGCACCCTCACGCTTGCTATGGGGATGCTGGCGTACCAGTGGTGGGCGCGCCTGTGGACTTTGGCCGGGAGTCTCCCGAGTTGCCTGTCCTCGATTTTCGAGAGGAGTTCGGCGACTCCCATCTCGAGGAGTATCCTTGCGGTCACCCTGCCCCCGAAGAGTTTCTCCCCGTCCTCCACGATGGGGAGAATTGACTCGTCGAGGAGCTTGGCCAGCCTTCTCGCGCCTGCTGTGTCCCCCTTCATCATCCAGAGGGCCTTCATCCAGGTCCTGTGGGGGACGTTCTCGATGTTGTAGGGGACCGATAGCAGGGCCACCTTTACTCGCCCTCCTTCTGCGAACCTTTGCCCGCTGGTTCGGGTCCTGGCGCCGGTTTGGTGCAGACTCTGACCGAGGTCCCTATCTTCTCCATGACCACGTCAAGGAATGCCAGCCTGCCGTTGGTCCATGCCACGACCTCGGTCGGCTTGAGGGATTCCATGCTGGCCAGTACCTCGGCTGCATCGTTCGCGCTGTTGCCGAAGTAGCCCCGGTCCAACGCCTGAGCGTTGTCGGGACCACGTTCGGGCCCGCGGTACTCGACTGCCGTGACCTCCCTGACGCCGTACCCGATGTTCACGATGAACCGTAGCAGGCCGAAGCACCTGCCGCTGGCGGTCCTGCGGACATCGATGTGCGACTCCTCTGGCGATAGGCCGAGCTTCTCAGCCAGAGCCTCCATCCTCTTGGTCACGAGTTCTTCCTGGATGCTCCAGAGAGCCGCCTCGTTGGCTGCGCCGAACCTGCTCATCTGGCCCTTCGATGCCTGGCCTGCTTTCGGCCGGACGTTTGGGCCTGATGAGACGGTGGCGTTGACTTCGGCCAGGGCCTTGATCTCCTTCAGCATCTTGCCCCGACCTCCTTGGGAGTCGCTTCCAGGACGCACAACCAGGCCTCTTCCTCCTGCGGTGCCATCCTGGAGCCTCTCAGGGCCTCCAGCGCCCTGACGCTGTCACGGGGATCTCCCCCGAGCCCACCCTTCAGATACCTTGGAACCGACGACATTGTAGTGCCTCCTGCCTTCGTCCTGGCGTGCTCCCCATGATTCGAGTGGAGACAGCACACCACCTCCTCTTGTCAGCCGGAAATTGTGAGGCAAGAAACAGGCAACCTCAGAAGCTTCACTTTCTCCCCAACGGGAAGGCACGGGCAAAAAATGCTCCTAGTACGGTCTTTCTTGCAGGCCCTCCGGTCACAGCGACGTTCTAACCCAGTGGTTGGGTTGGAACATGGTTTCAGCTGTGGCCCGAGCCTGTCAAGGTCGGGGGTGAAGCCTCCGTGCTGGCCATTCTTCCTGAGGCCGATAGCAGAGGAGTTGTTTTGCATCCGTCTGGGTGGATAGAAGGCATCAGCATGCCCAGAGGATGACCAAGTCGTTCCTTTAGTTGCGCTTCGCGCTGTCGTTACTGGTTGTTACTTGTTGTTACCGGTTTGGAGTGTGTTACCGGTTGTTCTGTTACAGGTTCGACCTCAAATCCGGTCGTTTGTTGCTGGTTTGTGCGGGAAAATCCCACTCTGTTGCCGGTTTGTTACCGGTTTGAGGACTCGTCCGGAGAATGCACTGAAGTAGGACAACCCTGTAGCACGCCTCGAAGGCGTTCACAAGGGCCAATTTTGGCGAATGATCCGCGCCAATGCGGTACGGGCGGTGATGCGCCAGCGCACTTGAGATTGATTTTTTGTCTTGTGGAAGACTTGGTGATTGTAGAGCGGTCGAGGGTATTTAACGCGGACCGGTGGTCGTGTTGGAGCCTTCCTCGGCGGGCCGCTCCTCCTTCAAGAGGTATCCCCTCACCGTTTTCCCTCCTTCCCTCCAGACGACCCGTTTGCCCGATGTGCCTTCCCTTACAATCCTTCCTACTGTTGTCGCGGTGACGACTTTTCCATTTGGGCCCACGAAACCGTCCGAACCACTCGGACCTCCATACCTATCTCTCAGCCTTTCCCATAGCTCCGTGAACGGGACCCTGTATCCCCCGCCTTCCAGGCGGTGGTCTGCGTCCTGCAGGTCCCTGATTATCTCGACGATCGCCTCCCTGAGCGGGACGGGTCTCTTTCCACTCTGAGCCTCGTTGCCCGCTCCAGTCGATGCGTGACCTGCAGAAGCGGCGCTCCCCTGGTCATCCGCTTCCCCGCGCGCCTCCCCGCCCTGAGGCTGCTGCGGTGACTTCCGCCCTTCCTCCCCTCGTGGTTGAGCGGGCGGGATGTTCCGCGTTACTCTCTCCTCCAACTGCTGTTTTCCGGCTTCTTTCTCCTCAGCCGCCTTCCATATCGGGTCGTCCCTCCAGTCTGGGTTCATCAGGAGGCTCTTCACGTAGGCGGAGTTGATTGCCGGCCTGCCGTGATCTTGGTAGTAGGGCCAGAACTCGACAGTCAGCCTTTCGTAAGCCTCTTTCGGCAGATCACCCAACGGTCCTGCGATGTCCTCCGGCGGCTTGGACCCGTCTGTGAGGGTGGCAACGGGCTCCTCTTCCTCCGGCATCGTCACATCGACGCCGTCTCCGGGCGCGAGTTGGACCCAGCCTTCAGGAGGGACCTTGTCGTCCTCCTCCAGCATCCTCTTCAAATCATCTAGAGAAAGGCCCGTCTGGACGACACCCACCCCGTAGGTACCCTCCTCCTTGTCGAAGAGTATCTTCTTGATATCATCCACTTGGTGCAGGTAGGGGACCCTGAAGTCAACCACGGCGTGCCTGGCCTTTGCGCTCTTGTCGTAGTTTAGCCTCACCTGCTTCCTGTTCTTCCTGGGGTTCGTCTCGATCTCCACCGCCGTCCTTCCGCTGTAATCCCAGACCTCCGTGTCCCAGATCTGCTTGACAATCTTGGTCGCGGCGTCGGTGAACGTTCTCAGCTTCGGCTTGAATACGACCAGGTCAGGCCTCTTAGCGTGCCTGTCGCCCCAATCTGCCTCCACCCAGTAGCCATCCCTCCTGTAGTCAGCGATCAGCATCTCCATCATCATGCGGTGGAACCTGCCTCCCGCCCTCTGGCTCTTAGGGACCGGCTTGGGGAAGTACCTCTCCCGTCCGAATTCGGTGAGCGCGTACAGGTCTGTCCTTGCCCTGATCATCTCGTCCTTCGACTCGGGGTGTGGCTTCCTCCAGACGAAGTTACCCTGACCGTCCTTTCCGTCAATGACGTACCCCATCGTCTCGGTCTTTGACAGATAGTGCAGGTCCCCGAGCTCACGGAGGCTGTTCTCCACTGTGGTCTTAGCCCAGCCACACCGGCCGAAGAAGACGGCCTCCATGCAGCTGAGGGTCGACCTGTACTCCTCTTTCCCCTCGGCCCAGAGGAGGTACGCCATTGGCACGTACAGCCTTGGCCCGACCCAGGGCCTGCGGTTCTCCTTGAGCCGCTTCTGCTGTTCGTCCATGTACACTGGTTTCCTGTCCTCCCTGGTCTGCCCGTACATTTCGTTCATCTTCGTCTTCATGAACTCCTTCAGCTCCTCCGCTGTATGCACTGCAGGCGGCGCCAGCGACGTCGTGCTTCTGACGACCTCCGACGAGCCGTCGTTGAGGGTCCTCTTGGTCACGACCTCGAACCTCCTGAGTTTCTCGCAGAGCACCGTCTTCCACTCCTCTCCGAAGACCTTGGCCAGGACTGCCGCATCGTCGGAGCTGACCTTGAAGGAGACAATCAGGCCGACGTTCGTCAGTATGCTCTGGAGTAGCTCTCTCCTGCTGAGCTGCGCCATGTTCTGGTGGGCGAGCCCCAGGAGGAGGCCGTACTTTGCGCTCTCGGAGAGAATCCTTTCAAGGGCCTCGAGCTTCTCTATCGTCTGGAACTCGTCGATCATGAGATACAGGGGCGTCCTCTCCGAAGGGTCTCTGCCCTGCCTCTCCAGCTCCTTTGCCCTGTGCTGTATCAGGAAGTAGAGCTTCAGGACGAAGGAGTTCGTGAAGAGGGCCCGGAAGTCCCCGGGTATGTTGAAGGCCTCCATCCTGACGACCGTGACGTGACCGGGCTGCATCATCCAGTCCCAGTCGAGGGTAGACCGCCGGGAGCAGAAGATCCTGGAGGCCATCGAACCTTCGTGGACCACGAAGTTGAATATCCTGTTCATCACGGGGGTGAAGGCTTCCTCCGGAAGAGTGATTATCGCCTCCAGAGTCTTGTTGATCACGTCGTCTTCGATGTCGGCATCCCTCAGCATCTCCTTCAGCTCGTCCGTGTCCATCACCATCATGTCGTGCATGAGGTTGTAGAGGTCGAGAAATGTGATGTCGTCGGAGAAGTGGTAGAGGTAGTGGAGGGTGCCCCTGAATATCCAGGTCATCCTCGTCGCCCTCGCGGTGTCCGTCTTCAGAATGTCCTCGAGGATCAGAATCAGCTGCGAGATCTGGTCCTGGATCTGGATGCTCTTTTCGTCGCTCGTGTTGTAGGGCATCAGCTGCAGGGGGTTCATCCCGAAGCGGACGTACCAGGGGTCGATGACCCTGAGGTTCTCCCAGTTCTTTAGCATCATGGGAAGCTGGAAGCCCAGGTCCCCGTGTGGGTCGATGATGATCAGGCCGCAGGGGAAGAGCTTCTGGTTAGACGGGCTTGCGAGGTAGTAGGCGATGGTGGCCAGGAGGTTTGTCTTTCCCTGCCTCGACCCCCCGATGATGTAGAAATGCCTCTTGAAGTCCTCTAGTCGCAGAATGACGCCGCGCATTTCACGTATGAGGCGAGGGCTCGGCTTTAACGAAAGGCGGCAGGCTGTCGGCGATCTCGCGCCCCAGTTCTCTCACGTATGGTGGTATCCTGTCTTCCTCGGCATAGTCCATCCTGCTGTACACGGCGTTCAGTTGCTCCTCGAACCTCAACAGGTCTGGGCCCGTTCTGGACGAGAGGAGCAGGGTGGCCGGCTTCTTCAACCGCCTGTCATAGACGATCTCGAAGCTCCTGGTGACGTTCGAGGCGAGGTGCCTCAGCTCGGCGGCCTCCTCCTCCTTCAGCGGGTCGTCGAGCTCAGCCAGCTCCCTTATGGACACAACCTTCAGGCTCTCGCCGGAGCCGGCCGTCTCCTGCCCCTCGTCCTCCCTGAAAATCGGAATCCCCTCTTCCTCAACTGTCTCCTTCCTTGCGGTGGACGAAGCGCCGAAATCCAGTACTCCCTTGAGTGTGGCTACGGACTTCTTCCCCGCCGGGAGCTGGACGTAATACGGAAGCTCGTCAGTCGTGAGCATGAGTTCGGGGGAAGCCTTCCTGGCCTTCGTCCCGTAGTGCCAGAGATACTCAGCCGGGTCCGCAAGCACTCTTCTCCCGACCAACCAGACGAGCATCCTTGGGTCGCAGAGCGGGACCACGGCGAGCCTGTCTAACTCATCGCTGCAGTTGCTGAACGCGCTAACGCCGGCGAGTGTATCAACGTCGCCTACCCACATTCCCCTGATGGTCATCGAAATCGTCGGCTGCGACTTGACTGCGTCTATCTTCTTGACCTTCTCCTGGATGCTCCTGTACCACTCGGTACTCTTCTCCTTCCTCTCTGCCGTGTAGTCTCGCCCCTCGCCGTCGGTCTTCGTCTCGGGCGAGTCTGCGTACTTCTTGTAGTAGCTGAGCTCGGCCTTCAGGCTGACGAGTTGAGGGTGGTAGTCCAGGTTCCTGAAGACGAACTGGATCCAGGCGAACTCTGGGCCTTTCAGGGACACTTCGTGGATGAGGCTGCCCACGAACTCTTGCGCGGGCTCGTACTTCGGAGTCGACATCACGTGCCCGTTCCTGAGCTCCACCGTGAAGAAGCGGACGCTGTCGAGGTCCAACGACCTAAACCCCCGCCCCTTCCTTCTTACCCAGGCACCTCACCATCGAGCTCGTCCGGGGCAGCGGCAGCGTGCTCCTGTGGCGATGGATCGGGATCGGCCCTAGGTAGTCCCGCTTGAGGAGTGCCAAGAAGTACGAAGCGGGGATGTACTGCAATAGGAACAGCACCAGGTCCTTTAGGCCCGTAAGAGCCGGGACTAGCGTCAGGGCTGCGGGAAGGAAGAACACCGGGCAGAGCATCGCTAACAAGACTGTCGGCAGGATCATCGCAAGCACGCGCCTCCTTCTCCTCGTGTGAGGCTGAACCTTCACCTCCTGTTTCACAAGGCCGACCCGGGAAAGGACTTCGACCCACGCCTTCACGCCCCTCTTCTCCTTCAGCGGATGGGCGAGCCTTGACGGCTCGTGCCTGTAGAGTAAAGCGTAGAGCATCAAGAACTGGACAAGCGGAGTGTAGAGAAGCGCCTCTGCGGGGCTCATCAGTCTGTAGGAGGCCGAGCGATTATAACGAGAGGGCAGCGGTCCCTGGAAAAGGATAGACTGCACCCTTGGCTAGAAGTCCGCGAACGTTTCCTTCCTCTCGCCCAATTCCTCGAGGATCCCGGTGAAGGAGGTCAATACGCCTCTCCCCTGTGGCGTAAGCTCGTAGCGCTTCCGTTTGCCCTCCGCGACCACCTTGATGAGGCCCTTCCCGGTCAAGTGTCTGAGCAGGTCCTGGCAGACAGACCAGGAGAGGTTTGACCTGTACATGATTCGCGTGGGCTTTTCCGCTTCCCCCTTTACCGCAGTGAGAATGTCGAACATTATCTCGGCTCTGGACCTCCTGCTCGGGTGCTTTCGGCCGCGCCCAGGGGTGCCCGATGGGATGTCTGGGGACGAGCCTTCGTTGCGGCCAGGCTGATGCGACAATTCACAAAGAGAGCGAAGGTTTCAATTTAACGCGGAGAAACACTCTCCGTTGAGGCGAAGGGCCTCACTCAGGGTCGGGATTTGGGGGCGGGCCGCGCGCCCGGTTCCCGACCTTTTCAGCCGACTTCAGGGCCTCCTCGAATAGCCGCCTTGCCTCCTCGACCTCTCCAGCGAAGTTGAGACGATCTCCCCTCCGGTAAGACGCGCCTTGCCCCCTGTAAAGCCTCTCCAGAATCTTTGCCTCGATCACAATCGCACCCATGGGCTGGAACAAGCTCACGAGAGCATCGTCGAAATCCTGGGGCCGTTTGGAGCAGTCAGAGAAACTGACGCCCGACTGACCGAGCCACCAAGATGTCGAGCGCTTCCCGCTCGCATCCAGGACCTCCAGCATGACGGATTCGCAGGCTTCATTCAGACACGACTCGAAGTCTGGCATCGTTACCGAAGTCACTAGCGGCTTAAAACGATTCGAGGTCGCTGGAAGGTTCGTCCAGTTGGTTCAATCCTCAGGACTGCAATTCAAGGAAATCAAGGATGTGGCGATTGCGCAAGGTGCTGTCTCAATACGTGACTGTCATGGCCGAATCCCCGAGGATGTACGCTGTATTGCCGCTTCCACTCTCATACTCCGTTTGGAACGTCCCGGCGGTAGAACCGAAGGCCACATAGATCGTCTCCTCCAAGTAGCAGTTCCCGGTAGGGGTTTGGCAATAGTTGCCTGAATAGATTAGGTCACCGCCCCAGGCGCCGTTCATGAATGATGTGTTGGCGCTCGTAGCGCAGGACTGCGGCACGTCGATCTGACCCGCGAAGTAGGTGTCGCCACAGGCCAAGAGGGTCGTGCCGGTTGGAACTGAAACCGCAACCTGCACGCCCGGCGTCGTGGCCGAGTTCTGATAGAACCCGATGAGCAGTGTCACCTGGTAGGCTGTGTTCGCGCTTCCGGCGAAGGCGAGGCCAGTCATCGGCACCCACGTCGTCGAGGTAGTGGACTGCAGGGCTGTCGTCAGGTATGTGAAACTGGCCTGGTTGGAGATCACTTCAGAGGACCCGGCGACGAAGTTTGCGGTCTCGGCGACCTGCGCATCCACGGTCACGGGGGCCGGGTTCTGGGTCCCGGTGTACGATCCGGTGCCCGACCCGGTCCAGGACGAGAAAGTGTATCCCGGGTCAGGAGTGGCCGCGACCTGGACGGTCTGCCCGTAACAGTATGCGTCGACCGAGCTGGGGTTCACGGACCCCGAACCCGCCGGGGAGACCTGGGTTGCCAGGGTGAAGAGCCCGTTCGTGCATGAGTTCGGGAGGGTTGTGGAGGTCGGATTGGCCCAGAAAGTGTTTCCAAGCGAAGTTACGAGCCCGATGTTCCCGAGGCTGGGGTTGGCGACGATAGCGGTGTATCTTGAAACGCACGTTGCGGTGCCCGGGGCGCAGGTCCCCGAGGGGACCATCGACGCCACAGGCGCGTTTGCGTTTGCCGGCAGCGCTACGGCGGTGAAGGAGGGCGTAGACCCGGAGTTGAGGTTGTAGACGGTCCCGTTGGGGTAGCTCAGTAGAATGGCGACGACCTTGGACGTCGCGGGTCCGGCGTTGGACAGGGTCAGGCCTGACGAGCCCGTGCTATACTGGAGGCTTTCCTGCCCCTTTCTGTCGACTGTCAACTGGGCCTGCTGCCCGACCTGGTTCGACTGAGCCTGAACGGACGACATGTACGCCAGCGCCCCGAGCCCAACCATGAGAACGATGACGAAGAATATGGTTCCAATTATCGAGGCTACACCGCGCCGCCTTCCAATAATGAGCTTCATCATTTGTTCACCCTGTCTCCGCTTTTAACGGCTCAGGCCGGGACCGCCGCGACCTGGATCGTGGCCTGGGCGGCGGGCGACGTGCTGACGGTTACGCTGTAGGATTGGCCGATGGCGAATTCAATGGCGCCAATGATCGTAATCGTGGCCAGGACCGACTGCCCCGGTGAGATCGTCGCGGTTTCCGTGATTGCACTGTCGCCAGTCGTACCTGACGCTTGAGACGGGGTGATAGTCGAGCTGGTGGCGACGTTGATCAGGGTGACGTAAAACTGCGCGTTTGCAATTCCCGCGGACGTGCCTACAGTCGAAATCGTGAATGAGCTGAGTGAGACTGTCCCAGTGTTTGCAACGACCATCCTCACGATGGCCTGATTCGACCCCTGCTTGATCGAAGCGTCAGAGATGCCGAGGGATGCCCCTTGGGAGACAGGCTCGTACTTGGTAACCGCGGCGAAGACGATCGCCGTGCCCGCTATGACGATGCCGATGAGGATGAAGACCTCTATGAAAGTGGAGACGGCTCTCCTCTCTCTAAGTTGCAAGCTGGACCTCATCTCCGTATGCGTCTACGAGCAGGATTGTTTGGCCAGTCGGGTGGGCGCAACTGCCGAGGGTCAGCGAGTAGACGGTCATGCTCGCAGGCGCGATGTTGCCGAACCCGGTGCCGGAGTACTGTAGGGTACCGTTGACGAATATCTCGACTGGATTCATGGCAACGGTCCCGTAGTTGTAGAGCGCGAGAGAAGCAGTCTTTCCCTCAGTGACTCCCTTGTAGGTTCCGGAGCAGGAGCCGCTGCCGGCGGTGATTGTGAAGTAGATGAGAGAGATCTGCTTGCCCGCCGAGGCCTCTTGGACCTGAGCCGCGAGCGATCCCGAATAGGTGGAGAGGTTGAATTGGTTGATGGCCGCGTTGGCGACGAAGCTGCCGAAGGCGAGCGTGACCCCGACCATCATCATCGCGGCGTAGAGCTCGCTTACACCCGACCGTCTTTTGAATTTCATATCTGTGGAGGTCCTTGCTCCTTAAAACAAAACAAAGGGGGAGGGGCTACTATCCTCTAGCCCCTTCTCTATGGTTGAACTGATGCGGAAGTGGATGCAGTGCCGAAGACGATGTTCAGCGTCTGGGCTGTGCCTGAGTTGTGGACTGGCATTCCGGTGGGCCCGGTTCCCAGTGTGACCGGTCCGTTGAGGACGAGTGTGGCTTGGGCTCCTGGGGCGAGAGTCATTGTTCCTGCGCTGAACGAGAGTGGATTGCTGATGGCTCCCCCAATCGCCCACCCGGTTGGGGACGATGTGATCGTACAGGGGGCGCTACACGATGGTGCTGTGACTGTACCGGTGTTGGTCCCTGCGAAGGTGACCAGACATGTAGAAGATGTGCAAGTGATTGCGCTGCTCCCGGTGTTCTTGATTGTGATGGTGAAGGAAACTGGGCTGGCCGAGGACGATGCGCCTCCGGTCAGCGAGACCGACACGACTTGGATGGAGGAATTGGTTGTTGCCGCACCTGCAAGGCCGAAGATGGCCGCGGTCACTATCCCGCCGACTGCGAGGACGGCCGCGATGATGATGAATAGGTCCATGCTCTGAGATATTCCTGAACGTCTGCTGATTTTCATCACGGGTGAAGCTGAAACCCGCTTATAACGGACAGGCGGAGAGCCGAATCTGCGTCTCTCAGGGGTCTATATCTTCCTGAGGTTTTCCAGCGAGGAATCAATTTTCGCGTGCCGCAATTCGGAAGAGATATATCGACCCCAACCATCCATGAAAAACACATGTATCCGGAGCACATCGTGAGATGTGTTCGGCCAAGAATCACTTCTTGGAATCCTCGGGATGGCCTTCGGGCGATCGTAGAGGAGGAGAAGACGGATTTTGGCTGAACAGACACTCGAGGGAGACGTCCCGTTGCTGGACTCGGTGGTTCAGCCGGTCGGGTTCCAACGGAAGATATTAGGGCAAGGCGAAGGCTTGCCTAGTCAAACTCTCATTCTTGTCAAACCGAATGCTATCCTAATTATGGATGTGAGCAATATTGTCCGTGATGGTCTACACGGAAAGCTCTCCAGACTAAAAACAATGATTGACCACTTCCACAGCATCGGAGTGGTATCCATTCCCATCGCTGATGCGAGCCTTCGCCACCACGTCGACCAACCTCAGAGATACGAAGAATTGCTACGAAGTGGATCTATCGTCCAGGCGCCAGCGGGAATGCCCGCCGACATCTTCATTGACGGAACGGCAGTAGAGACTTCAGCCAAGGGTTTCAAGCCTTACTTGGTTTCCAACGATATTGCCCTTTCGAAGTCGGGCCACTTCGCTGGCACGATAAGGTTCATGTTCATTCCGTTGGATGGCAAGGAGCTTCTCATCACAGAACCTTCATTGGAGACCCTGCGCCGACAAACTCGAGATGAGAGACTCTGACTCACCGAGCAGTGGGGGTCGTCGCAATCGTTCCCACGAAAGAGAGGCCCTCTGAAGTCATACAAGCAGTCAAATCAGTCTTCGACCAGGACCTACAGCCGTCACTGTTGATTGTCGTCGGACAAACTCCATCCGATCTCAGTCAACTTCGCGCGTATCTCGCGGGAATGGAAGCAACGCACCCGTCTGCAATCCTATTGGAAAATAACCACACCGCGAATCTCGCCGGCGCCCTGAACACTGGTCTTGCTTACATTAGTGAACACAAGCTAGATTCCAGCTCGAACTACGTCGCTTTCCTAGATGATGACGACCGTTGGGATCCCAGGTACTTGGAGCAATGCGTCGCTGCAGCGAGCCACAGGAAGCTTGACTGGGTGGTGGCGGGGATTGTGCGCCACGAGACCACTAATGGCAAAGGCATGCTGCTCGGAATAAGCAAGCACCTGAAGGTCGACGACTTCCTCTCCACCAATCCCCACGTTCAAGGGTCCAACTTATTCGTGAGGTTCTCCACGTTGACGAGGGCAGGGTGGTTCGATGAGAACCTCGAGAGCACCACCGACAGAGACGTAGCGATACGATTGCTTGACCTCGGGGATACCAGGGTGGGCATGGTACGGAAACACTTGGTTCACCATTTTGCAATCAACACAAACCGGCTGTCTGCTTCAGGTTCCCAATCAAAGCGCAAAGGCCTCACCGCATTCTATCGGAAGCATGGGTCGCGTATGTCCTCTGGGGTGCGCGCCAGGTTCATCAAACGTGCTGTTATGACGTTCGGCTGTTCCCCCAATGACTTCCCAGTACCTTATGATGTTCGGAGGCACGACGAGAGTCAAGCACCCTTGCAACTTGTGGTCGGCTTCACGGCTTGGGATGATCCGAGTTCAGCAGAGTTGCTCTCAGATTTGTCAAGGCTTCCCGAAGACTGCCGCCCTAAGGCAGTAGTGGTGTGCACCGAGAAGGAGGAATCCATTCAGGCGAATCACAGTCTTTCCCTGCTCCGAAACCAGGGCACAACAGTGAAAATAGTTTCGATTCGAGAAATTCGGCGTTCGGCGAGGGAAGGCAGGTTCGGTTCCTATTATCAGGACAAAGTCAGACAGAGAGGAGTCGCATTCTTCAGGACTGCCCTTCACCATCACCTATACCTCGAAAGCTCTCAGTTCGAGAACCCAGTGGTCTGGATTTTAGACGGCGACATGAGGCTCGACGGACCGCTCTTGAAGCACGATTCCGAAGGGACTGGTTCGCTTCTCCTCCGGCTGATAAGGAACTTGAAGTTATTCGGCGTCGACATCGCAATTGGGGGCGTCTCAGGAGACCCTCCGATTCCAGGGGCGAGCATGTTGCGGACGCAACTTCTCGACTTCGACTTCAACCTCAAAGCTTTGGTGAACCCTAGTTTCACTCTTGACAGGAACGCAATCCAGGTTCAAAATGGTCTACTGATCAAGAAGTATCCCGACTTCTACTACGACCTCACTCTCTCACACTCTGGTCACCTTGAGACGCCTTTCTACTACTCGACCAAAAACGGGTCCGCAGACCGCCTGACGCTCTTGGAGGAAATGTTGGAACAGGTTCCACTGATAGGCAGGGGGGTCAACATCTTCCGCCCCAAACCAACTTCAGACTCCATCGCCATCGCTGACAACCCGATAGATCCCACCCGGGGCGGGAACACCCTTGTCTTGAACATCGACTGTCTCAGAGACTATCCGAACCTTTCGCCTCGGCTGGGAGGGGTGCAGTGCAGACGCGGGGACACACTCTGGACAGTTCTTAACAAGCGCGCAAATTCGCGGGATACCGCGAGAAAGGTCATCGCCATCGAGGCGTCGACCAGTCAGGACCGGAGGAATAACCAATCCACCATCTTCGACATGGACATGCTTCTCGCTGACATCTATGGGGGCGCCTTCACCAATGCGTTGAACGAGCAGCTGAAGGACTTGGGCCAGGCTGGTCCTGCCGCTTCAGGCGGCGAAGCATTCAGACTAAATGGTGACCAAATCGCTCGAATCATGGTTAGGTTCGATAAGCTACTGAGAGAGAGACTCAGCATCCTTGTCGTCAATTCTTGGAGAATTCAGGGCTTAATCGGCTCAATCAGAACCCAAATCGAAACCATCAAACGGACACGCGGACCCGAGTCCAAGACCCTTAGGAGGCATCTGTCTCAGGTTGAAGAATTTCTGCATACTGCGGCCTCGACGTTTTCTCCCGAAGCGACAGCGAAGTTTTCTGCGAAGGCTCTGGGATACTCCAAGGACGAGATTGAAGAGTTTCTGCTGAACCTGGGCGGCTACATCGAATCCTACCGCGCTCAGCTCCCGCCGTGGGAGAGAACAACCGCAGTTAGGCAGATTGCGGACTACCTTCGTTCCCGTTTCGGAAAACCCGAACTGAAACTCCTCGCGCGTGGGGGGGAAGGACCGGTCTTCACTGATGGTGTTCAGGTGTACAAGTACTTCTACGCCGGAGTCGACAACTTCGAGGGCGACCAGCTGGAGTTCATATCCCGACGGTGCAGCACGAAGCGACTCGTTTGGGCGAAACACATCAACCCAGTTGACGACGTCGTGGTGGAAGGCTCCCGAGTGGTCTTCGTCAGCAGGCTGATCCCCGGCAGAACGTACTCCGGAGGCATGGAGAACGATATCTTGGAGCTTCTCAGAGAGTGCCGAAGAGCAGGAATTGTCCTGAGGAACATCTCCCCCGCCAATATGCTGATTCAGGGGGACACCCTCGTCCAAGTGGACATGGGGCGCTCCGTCCGCCCGCTTGACGAAGATGGGTACCAGGCCATGTGCAGGAGAGCGTACCTTGTCTACAAGTGGCACTTCAGGTCTGATTTGAAGGACCTGCTTCGTCAAGCGTTGGTTGACGATCAACTTCCTGAGCTCTACGGGTTCGACAATTTCCTTGCTGCCCTGCGCAAGATGGACGGCCACGAACTACTGGACGGCGTCCTTGTCGACTTCATCGGGAAGGCCAGGCCCTCCAAAGTCTTCGATTACGGGTGTGGTAACGGCGGTCTCGCTGACAAACTAGCACAGTGGGAGATTGAAGTGGTGGCGTACGACGTCGATTCCTCGCGCTATGGGAGCCATTACCATCCTGCAAATACCAAATTCGTCGGAAGAAGACAACTTGAGGCGATTCTGGACGCCGGCACGAAGTACGACTCGGTGCTGTGCAGTCTTGTTCTCTGTAGCGTCGGGGATTCTGCAGTGCGACCAATCGTCAGTGACCTCAGAAGGCTCGTGTCCGAAGCTGGAAACGTCGTGATCGTGATCTGTAATCCTTTCGATATGGAGACATCGGAGAGCGAGTGTCATACCAAGTCCGTACCAATTGGTGTCGCATACTCTGACCATTTCTCATACCAGAAGGTGTTGAAGGCCACTGGTGGAAGGAGGAGGGATTACCACAGGCCACTATCTTGGTACAAGGCCGTGTTCAAACGAGCTGGGTTCCAGGTGGCCGACCTTGTCGAGGCCAGGGCAACAGACATCCCGAGGCTGACTCCGAGCAGCGAATTCCTGATTCTCCGGCTTAGCCCTGCCAGAATGCCGGAGCAATCCAATGTCTCGCTATTGATCAAGGTTTCTTCCATGGAGTGGAGAACAATAGGAAAGCAGGTCACGCACATTGTGGGCCAGCTTGAGTATCCTCGCCTCTTTCTCGAACGACTCGTCGTAGTAGACAACTATGATGGTCTGTTTTCGAGGCAGTATGATGCCCCCGACGTCGCCAAGATGAAGGAGGAACTGCAGTCGCTCGTAGATGATGGAACCATTGACAGGGTGTTGGTGGCCCCCTCTGACGGAGCCACCCTTTCAAGCATGGCTCGAAGGTGGTTCTCCATCGACGCCGTTGTTTCACGCAGCGAGAACGGACAACCTACGATGACAACCCTCTACGGGTTCGAGCAATGCAGCGGCCAGTATGTGTTGCAGACGGACTCTGACAGCCTGATCTTCAGGCCTGACAAGGAGTACGACTACTTGGAGGGAATGTTGGAATCATTCAGGAAAGACCCCAACCTCGTCACGCTCTCGTTCTCCATTGCGTGCAAGACGCAGACTGACTACACGAAGTCCCTCACAGGAAAGAAATGGAGGACAGAGGTGAGATGCGGAATTCTGGAGATAAAGCGGCTGGTGGAATTGCTGCCGCTGCCGAACTCGATTGGTGCTTCGAATAAGCTCAAGTTACCTTGGCATAGGGCACTTGACCAGCGGCTAAGTGCGTCAGATCGCCAATCCTACAGGGGGGCAGATCCGAAGGCGTTCTATATCCATGTTCCCAACTCCCGCAAGACCGAAGCGAACTCTTGGTACAACATCATGAAAGCGGTAGAAAGCGGCCGACTGTACGAGGCCCAGATTGGCAAGGTGGATCTCGTGGGGGCGACCGAAGACTGGCTACTCAAACGCATGGAAGACTACGTTCTGATAGTCCGAGGGCGGGATGTTCCGGCATCGAAGCTGCGCAGGTGTTTCGACTCCCTCGCAGTTCAGTCCGACCAAGCTTGGGGACTGGTAGTGGTGGATGCCGGGTCGGTCAACGGGATGGATGAATACATCTCTGAGATTATTGGGCCGAAGTATGGAGGGCGACTGACATTCTACAGGAACGTGACGCCTGTCGTGCCTGTGGAGAACATCTACTACGCTATCCGTACACTCTGTGGCAACCCCCGATCGGTCGTGCTGATGCCCGACGCGGACGATGCCCTCTTGTACAGGGATGCAATCGAGTATGTCAAGTCGCAGTACACACGAGGGGCGGACCTGGCGATTGGCGGACTCCTGAGGACTGACAGGCAAGTTTTCTACCCCGCGAACTTCGACAGCCCTAGGGCAAGTCGAGGAGGCAACGTCTGGCAACCTCTCCGAACGTTCAGGAAGTACCTGTTCGACGGCATCAGTGTCAATGACCTCAAGGTTGACGGAGTGTGGGTTCCTCACACAGAGGACTGGGCGATAATGCTGCCGATGGCCGAACAGGCCGTAAGGCCCATCCAGTTCGGCAGGACCATTTACCTCTACGAGCCGTCGTCTCTCAAGGATTCGTTGTCCAAGGAGGAAAGGGAGGCGCTAATTGCCAGAATCGTCGACAAGTCTCCGTATCGGAGGATCGGATATGCGTAGGCCAATGATTGGGGTCGTCGGCGATGCCAGGATGCCTCGCGGCGGGCGCAAGTGGAACATGGTTTCCTCACTAGGGACTGAACTGATTGACGGAAGATATCGGATTGTGACGGGAGGGTTGGGTGACCTACCAAAGGCCATTGCCGAAGGAGCGCGTAAGTCGCCGAGGTATCACGAAGGCGACCTCGTCGCGATACTCCCGTCCTTCGACCCCGAGCTTGCTTCTGAGACTGCGGATGTTGTGATTGCCACAGGGTTAGACCAGGCAAGAAACATGCTGGTCGCCAACAGCGACGCAGTCATCGCGATTGGGGGAGGAGCCGGAACCCTTTCCGAATTGGCTTACGCATGGGCATTGAAGAGACTGATTCTGGCATATCGAGTGAGAGGCTGGAGCGGCAAGCTGGCTGGTACACGCATAGACTCTCGCAGCCGCTATGCGGGGCTTCCCAAGGATCAGGTGTACAGTATTGACAACGCAAGTGACGCTGTCAAACGCCTTGCTGAATTGCTTCCCAAGTACAATCGGCGACACTCACGAATCGTAGTCCACAAGGAGGGACAGTGAAGCTGAGGATTACAGTCACTGGCGGGGCTGGTTTCGTGGGACGCTTCGTTGTCAAACAACTGAGGTCGGAGGGCCACGAAGTCACGTCGTTGGACATTACAGCAACTGACGATGGGATCAAGGTTGATGTGACCAACAGACCTCAACTCAGAATCGCTCTCGAAAAGGCTGGACCCGAGGTTGTGGTACACCTAGCCGCCCTCGCAGGAGCGACAGGGAAAGGAGGCGGGGCCGAAAGCCTCAAGCGTCCGTACGACTACCTAAGCGTCAACATTAACGCAACACTCAGTGTGTTCGAAACGTGCAGGGATTTGCAAATACGACACGTCTTGTGCATGAGCAGTTTCTCTCCATATGGAACGACCAAAGGCCCCATAAACGAGGAAACGCCTCTTCGGCCGAGCAACCCCTACGGCACGTCAAAGGCCTGCGTGGAGGACATCGCGAAGTGCTATTCTACTGCCTACGGAATCAAGACAGTGATATTTCGCCCTCCGCTCATATCCGGTGAGGGACAGAAGGAAATGAACGCACTCAGGGAATTCGCGACCTCCGTTCTGCAAGGCGCCCCTATCATTATCCTCGGAGAGGGCAAACATGTGAGAGAGTTCGTGCACCCCCAAGATATTGCCATTGCGTTCTCTGCAGGAATCAGGTACGTTTTCGGGATGGAGAGCCCCTTCGAAGTGTTCGTGCTGGGTAATGAGCCCATTAGCATGAAGAAACTCGCGGAACTGGTCATAATGAGTGTTGGAAAAGGGTCGGTGAAGTTCGAACCCTCTACGAACCAAGCCTTCGACCAGTTCACGGATCACGCAAAGGCTACGCGCGTTCTGGGATGGGTGCCTGCAATCGGCGTTGACGAGATAGTTAGCCGCGTGGTTCGGGACGTCAAGTATTCCCTCGTGTAAAGCAACCAGTGAAGAAAGAGGGTTTGGCGTTGGGGAGGATACGGAACAAGACAATCGTAGTTTGGTGATACATGCAGGCTGAAGTCGAAAAACTCGAACTGAGATACATTGGTCAAAATAGCGTGCAGTCGCCGGGGTTCGAACCTATGAATCCCTCAACCTGACAAGTACCTGAGCCACAAAATCGAGCTCCCTCAGACGCCGAAGTGGAACAGGGAGGCCAAGTTGAGGGCTGCCAAGGCATAGGTCGCGACGACGGCGATGGCTACGTTCAGCGAAGCCCTCAGCGTGTTCTTCACGGTGAAGTCGGTCATCTTGGCCCCGATTATCCCCAGGGCAGCGGCGGAGACCACAATCAGGAGGTCGGATACTTGGAAGAGGCTGAGGGGGCAGGGTGCCGATCGTGAGGCCGCTCAGGTGGGTGGCGGCAAGGCTGGGGTGGACCCTGCTGCTGAACGAAGAGAGGACCACGCCGATGAACGTGACCCCGAAGGCCAGGAGCAGGGGGGAAATGTAGGAGAGCACCATGTACGGGCGCATCTCAGCCTGGGTGTTCCTTCTCATCTCGCCGACTTTGGTCGTGTAGGCAGTAAGCTGGTACACCGTCTCGATGGTCCCACCGCCCGAGCGGCTCATCTGTCCCAGGATGAAGAGGGTCATCCGCCCCATCCTGGTCCTGGGGTCGACGTTCACTTCGTCGAGCGGCGTCCCCGCCCTCAGTTGCGCGACGATCTTTGAAAGCAGCCTGTCGAACGAGGGTGTATACCTGTCGTGGGCGGCGATCGCGAAGAGCGCCCTGTTCAGATCGTACTCCTGCCTCTTGAACTCCATCAGATCCTTCATGAACTCGGGGAGCGCCTCGTCGATCTCCCTCATCTCCCTGCGCTGCTCCAGAACGGAGTACCCGTAGACCGTGAAAAAGAGGAAGAGCATCGACGCAGCCGCGAGCCAGGGCTCTCCCGTCAGCAGGCCGAGGGCCAAGCCGGGCAGGGAAAGGAGCAGGCTACGTATTGGCGCGCCCGTCAGCGGCTCCTCCCCAACGGGCTGCATCCGTCCGGCCATGAAGATGAGCAGGACGGTGAAGGTGGGGACGCCGACTGCTGTGAAGGCTGTGAGCCCGACGACGGATGTCCCGGGGGAGAAGATTCCGACCACTAGAAGGAGGAGGGGAAGCACCCCAAAGACAGTGATCATCATGCTCCCGATTATGCCCGCCCTGCTGGCATACACCGTCCAGCTCTCCTCGAGGCTGCGGAGGAGGGAGCCGCTCTCGCCCTGCAGGTAGGAGGGGATGTCGCCACCGCTCCTGACCTTTGCCGTGTATCCGTAGAGGAGGGTGCTGAACTTCCTCGAGGGGTGGTACGATGCCAGCCGCTCGAAGGACGCTGTCGGGTCCATGCCGAAGACGTCGACGTCCCGCTTGACCAGCAGCGCCTCTCCCCTGATGGCCTTGAAGATCTTGGTCTCGGCCACGTCCTTGAATATCGTATAGAGGGGGACGCCGGCGCTGCCGAGGACGTTCACCAGGATCGAGAAGAAGGGGAGCTCCCGCTCTACCCCCTCTTGCCGCTCTCCGCGCTTGCTCCGGAGCTGAACTTCAGGGAAGACGTAGACGAGGGCGGGGACAGCGACCAGGAGGGCCAGAGGGTACCAGACCGACAGGCCAAGGAGGGCCGCAGCCGGGACAAGGATTACCGCGGCTATGATCGCCTGGGTTATCGAACGCGCTGCCATGGTGTAGGGATTCCCGATGACCCCGGCCTGCGAGAGGAGGAGAGAGAACCTCTGCGCTCTGAACTCGGCCAACCTCTTCAGCCTGCCCTTGGTCGTCACGAACTTCACGAGCTTGTCCTCGGTAAGAGGTCTCAGGGAGGGCTTCTGGACCGTCCCCCTGAACGGGTAGATGTTGTGCAGCGAAAGGGCGGTGAATATGAGCAGCGCGGGGACGGGGACGAACAGCCAGTTCACCCCGCTCGTCCGGTAGGCATAGAGGAAGGCCAGAGCCAAGCTGGTCGCTACCACCGCCGCAGGAAGGCGAAGGTCGACCTGCAGCTCGCTCTTGGAGACGCTGCCGAAGCTGAGTTTGCGCACGATCGAGTAAAGGAGGGCTACGAGGGCCCCCATTCCCGCGTTGAGAAGGAAGATGGTCTCGACCTGGCTCCAGATTGTACCGGGGTTTGGAATGAGTGTGGACGCATAGAATGAGATTCCAGCAAGTGCTAGCATGACTAGGTAGATGCGGTTGATTCTCCGGTTCATGGCTGAGGCCCCGCCTGCGGCAGTTTCTCGACTTGCAGCTCGCGTGGGAACTCCTTCGAAATGTAACTCCGCACCATCGTGGAGAGGTCCGCGGCAGAGAACCCCTTGTTGCTGATGGCGTTGGAGACGTAGGCTGCTCGGTTCGTGAGGTTGCTCAGCGTATGGGAGGGCGTCCACCCGAGTCCCTCCGCGATCTGCTTGAGCCTGAAGCTCCGTTCCGCGACCTCCTCGGGGGTCGTGGGGGAGAACTGGTCGGCGGCGTGGTCGTACCTGAAGATGTTCAGAATGTCGTGACTGTTCGCGCCCACCGGTCTGATCTCGTCGACGCTGACCACCCTCCTGACCACCCTCCCGTCAGGCAGGACTACCTTCCTCGTCGTGGCGATCGCGGTGATGTCGCGGATGTGCCCAGCCGCGAACCGCATCGGAGGTGTGGTCACGCGCTGGACGCACCTCTCGGCGTCCTCCGCGTGGACCGTTGTGATTGTGGAGAAGCCTAGGGTGATGGCAGCGGCGACCGTCTCAGACTCCTCGCCTCTCATCTCTCCGAGGCTGAGGATGGTTGGAGAGAACCTGAGGGCGAGCTTGAGCAGGTCTGAAAGGTTGTACTCATACCTCCCGGAAGTGGGAGAGAGCCCGGCCCTGTAGTTCCTGGTCTTCAGCCTCTGCCAGTGCAAATGGTCTGGGAGGTTGATCTCTAGGACGTCCTCCGCTGTGACGATCTTCGCCTTAGGGTTCATCATGGCCAGGATCGCGTTCATCAGCGTGGTCTTGCCTGACGAGGTCTCCCCCGCGATGAGCACGTTCGTGGTCTGCTCGAGGAGCAGCCAGAAGTAGGCTGCCATGAGGGCGGAGAGGGTCTTGTGGCCGGTGGAGGCTTCGTCGTACCTCAGGGGAGCGTCGAAAACCCCAGGCGGCACGGCTCGGGACGGTACGAACGGCTCCGGCGTCGCCAGCTGCACTATCGTCAACGGGTTCTCTTTCTGTTTCCTGATCGTGAAGGTGGAGCCCGGCCTCGAGATCTCGTCCCCCAGGGTGGCGGAGACCCTGCGGTCGGAGGGCCCGTGGAGGGTCACCTCGAGGGACGGCTGCGCGAGAGAGACCGTGGTCCCGCCGAACTGGGCCAGCCGTCTGATGAATGCCTGGAGCCGCTCCTCGCTCTGATAGGTGACGTTCGTCTCCATGAACATGTACTCGGTGAACTTCCTGTGGAAGATCCTGACAGGCCTGTCGAAGCGAACGATGGAGATCTCCTCCAGGTTGTCGTCGTTGACAAGGGGGTCGACCTCCCAGAAGCCGGAGAAGTCCTTCAGCAGGTAGTAGAGGAACTTCCGGTGCGCCTCCTGGACCACCGAGAGAAGGCCTGCCTTCTCGGCCGTCTCCCAGAGGTATCTCTCGAGGACCTGCTGCGGGCTCCCCGAAGCCTCGACAGGTATGGCGTTCCGCAGGTTGTCCTTGAGGAGGTCTAGTGCCTGCGACTGTGCCGCAGACAGCTGCGGGAGCTGGACGAGGTACTGGCCGAAGGAGTTGCTGTCCGTGATGAAGACCTCCGCCGAGGAGTCAGGGTCGCCGTTCGGCGGGATGCGATAGCTGTCGATGATGGTTCCCTGAATGGTGATCGGAGGAGGAGGTTGTGGCGACTCCTGCGTTGAGGCCTGAGTCTGTCTCCTGGGGCTTGGGCTTCGAATGACGTCTAAGCCTCGGTAGGTGGACCATCAACCCTCGAACTGGTTTTCGCTTAAAACGCGAGGATCAATCACTGAGACTGCGCCCATTGGATCTTGTACGCGACCTTACGAATTCCCCTCCCTTCCAAGGTCCGATACAGCACGGTGGGGCTTTTAGGGCCAAGCCGAATCCGCGGATTTGACAAGCGGATGAATGGATACGACGCCGCGATCGAGATAATCGACCTCAATAGAGACCTCTTCGTCGCTGTGATGGCGTTCGAGGAGGGCAACACTAAGGCCTACCTTGGGCACCTCAGGAAGGCTCAGGCCCACCTCACCGCTCTGATTCTTGACGCCGAAGAGCGGACGGACACGTAACCCAGAAGTCGGAGCTGAAAGGGTTCAGACTTGGGCGTCCGTTTGTTGTGTCAGCTCTAGCAGCGCATGCTCCTCTACAGGTTGACATTGAAGCGACAAAGGGAAGGAGAGAGCCGGGACTCTACTTTCTACTCGTTCCCGCCGCTCACGGCCTCGAAGAGGGCAGGCCCCAGTTTCACAGCAGCTATCACGCCCAGCACGAGGGAGACGAAGATGAGAAGGGCGTTGAAGAGGTTCAGAAGGCCAGTGGGAATCGTTGGCGCGGTCGAACCAGCGGCAACGTTCCAGACTGTGCATATCCCTGCGGCGTTGGATGCACACGTGAGACCGTAACCCACGGCAGGAAACGGGGCGATTCCGAACGAAGAGGCCGCCAGATACTCCAGGAACGACGCCAGAAGAGGTATCGCGAACAGGATCAGAATGATGAGTGCGTGCTCGAACAGCACGCTCATCGAACGCGCCCTTCTGCTGCTCAAGGCTTGTCAGCTCTCCGAATAACGATCTCTTCGGACATTGTTGGATGAGGTCGAGGGAGCTTATAACGAGAAACGGGCGCAAAGCCTGACCTACGGCGCTTTAGAAAGGTGAGAGTCCTGGTGGGGCTTTAATATCCGAAAGGGGCAATATGTTCGGGGATGGATGAACGAATGATGCGGAGAATCCGACTGGAGAAAGGCCTACCTGAAGTGAAGGAAAGAGTGTCCGCGGCGGGCTTGGGTGTAGGAACTCTAACCCTGACGAACGACACCCTACTTTTCACGGAAGGGGGCGGACGGTCGGTGGGATGCGACCTGGAGACGATAAGGAGCATCAGCATCCCCGAGAGACGCATCCTCGCAGTCGCATTCTCGGCCGGCGGGAAGATAGAGACGTTGCAGTTCGACTTCAAGTGCGAGATTCCACCCCATGAGACAAGAAAGCCTGGTTTTGTCCGTGAGCAGAGGAGTGAGCCAGAACGCTTCTGCGCCAGACTCCACACCCTAGTGCCCGATGTTCCGGTGTCGGGATACAGGACCATGAGAGATGAAGAGTGGAGGGAAAAGATGGCAATTGTGCGGAAGATTCTGACCACAGAATACAACGGTCCCTATGGCAAGAGATACTGGGAGACTTGGAATCCTGTTATGGAGTTCATCACCAGCACGAACTGCCACGAGTTCATGTGGACGGTTCCACAGGCCATGGAAGTGAACCAGTTGGCTGCAGACGGCTTCCGTAAGGATCTGGAAATAATCGCACGTGGTGAAGAGGTAGACCATCCGAAGGAAGAGGTGGAACAGTACCTGAAGAACTGTGAAGAGTTCCACACCATTCTAGTCTCCCGCTACGGGGAACTACAGGTCTGACTTGATTTCACTACGTGTCTGTTTGCACGCCCGCTAAGGTTGCGTTTTTGGTATGCTGGTGCCAGTATGAGTCGCATTCATGTTTGTTGCAATGCGGCCCAGAGCGGCCTGATCATCCTTGTATGGGCGAAGCGACTGGATGAACCGGGCACCGACTGCCGCCTTTGCCTCAGGTGAAACCGACGCGGGGGAAGCCATATCCGCCATGCCGAAAGCGTTCCTGTGCTCATAGGCATAGTTGTACGCCCCAGCAAAGTCATCCGAGCGGGCGAGCCGCTGCAGGGACTGAACTGCCTCCGGGTGGGCGTTTTGGCCAACGTCGAAGGCGTTGAGGCCCTCTGGCGTAGGAGTCCCTACGAGATGAGATCCCGCAAAAGTTGGTACTGTGCTACCAAAAGCCTCACCTGCCTGGCCAATGAAGAGCTGATTGCTCGCCGCCTCCTGTTCCGCGGCCTGAGCCTTCATTACGTCCCCCGCGCCCGTGGTATTCGGCATTACCATCCTCATCGCCCTCGATGCCTGCGAACCACCCACTGCGGCCGTCAGTCCCGTGGCCCCGACGATCGCCGCGTTCTTGATGGCGGGGGCCGCCCCGAGGCGGGCGAACGTCCCGCCGAACGAGCTCAGGCCGGCTGTGAGCTGGCCCCCAAACCCCTTGCCTGCGGCAGCGGCCGCTCCCATGGCCCCGGACGCTGCCTTTCCACCGGCGATGGCGCCACCGGCCGCGGGCACGGCTGCTCCCGCCCCCACGGCGACTCCGACCGCACCCGCCGCCATCGCGGTCTGCGAAACGGTCTGCATCATGGTCGCCGTGAGGGGGGCGAAGACCGTGGGCATCAGGATGATCGCGAAGATGGCCGCTATCGCCACCCAGTTGGGGTAGGGGCCGATGGCCTGCTCGAAATAGCTCCCGGAGAAGTGCTCGACTATCTGAAGCGCCACCCCCGCGATTATGGCAGACATGATCGCGGCCAGCATCAGGCCGAAGAGGGTGTCTTCAACCATCTGGCTCAGCTTCTTGGTGAAAGGGATCATCTTGAGGGCTACGGCCAGCGGGAACGCAGCGATCATGACTGCAATCAGGAGGATCCTGACGGTGCCGAGGAAGTAGACCATCAGGTAGGCGATCAGCTCCATGACCCAGACTGCGAAATTGATCAGCGACGCCGTGATGATGGATTCCCAGGAACCGCCTTTGGTGGCGGCGTTCCACAGGTTCTGTATTGCAATGTTGTAGTATTGGGGAGGATTGGGGTAGGCAATTATCGTCTGAGACATGTAGTTGATCAGCTGCGCGACCTGGTCGTAGACCAGGGGAAAGATGAGGACGATCACCACGCTGATCACGACCTGCATGAAGACGGCGGAGTAGCCCCCGCCCTTCTCCCGGTCGCCGCCCATCCCGGTGAAGAGCATTATGGCCGCGCCTACGGCGATGACTATGAGAGCAATCACCATGATGAAGTTGTAGATCCCACTGACGGGAATCACCGGGCTCGGGTTTCCAACCTGGTCGGTTGCGGGAACAGTGGCCCCTAGCATCGAGTCGTTGATCAGGGGCAGTTGAATCGCTAGGAGGTAAGTCGGGTTCCCGCCTTCGTTATTCGAGGTGATGGGTTGGCTCTCCCCGATGACGGTACCATTCTGGTCGTAGGCGTAGATTATGCCCGAGACCAGGCTGGCGCCGAATACAAGATACGGACCCTCGGAGATGGAAAAGTTAGCTGTGTCAGTCGAGGGGAAGTCTGTCAGCGACGATGGACTGAAGCTGCTGCTGGAGAGGGTGAAGTTCCTAGGGGGAGTGGGCAGCTCGTTGAGCTCCTTGACTTCTACCCATCCTCCGAAGTGGATTGGTCCCCCCGACCACTGGCTCTGCCCGGACAGCAGGACCGTCCCCGATACGTCGACGTAAAGGGCATAGGAGGTGGACACGCTGACGTCGTAGACGGTCACGGTGAACTCCGGTTGTGGTTGGGCGCTCTGAGCAAGCGCGATCATAATGAACGGGGAAGATACGATCAGGACCAGAGCGAAGACCCTGGCAGCCTTGACATACCCTCTCCCGGTCACGCCCAGCGCCGCTCTGATGCCCAACCGTATCGACTGAATGAAGGGCCGATTTCCGCTTAAAACGCGGGGCTCATGTCTTCATGTCCCTCGGCGCGGTCGAGAAGAGCTTCTCCTCCAGGCTCCCCAGCCTGTTGTGGAACGGGATCCTGCCTTCGCTCGTCGTGAGTATGCCGTCGCCGGGGCGCGCGTTCATGATCGCGTCCCTCTCATCTTCGCTGAGCGCGAACTTGTCCATGAGCGTGTCTGCCGCCGACTTCTGATCCTGCCTCAGCAGGTACTTCGTCGCGCAGAGCTCCACCACCTCCCTCCCCGGTCCCTCCTTGTCGCCGACGCCGAAGAAGTCTGAGACGAGCTGGGTCGCGACGACGAACAGGAGTTGGTGGTGCCTCCCATCCCTCGCAATCTCGGGGATATACTTCACCGCTAGCGGGAAGTACATCCTCCCGGTGGAGGGGTCCTTCTGCATGAAAGCCCACGCCTCGTCCAGGACCAGGGCCTTCTTCCTCTCAGCCGGGACCTTCTTGAGCTGCTGCCAGACGGCAGAAAGGGTGAGGAAGGCGGCAGCGTCCCGCGTCTTCTCGTCCGGGATGTCGTGGAGGACGAAGACCATCCTGTCGTAGATCTTCATCTCGCCTGCGAAGAGGAAGAGGTAAGGGTCTAGGTTCGCCTTCAGCCTCGTCAGGAGCAGGAGGAGCCTGTCCCGCGTCTTCTGCGGCAGCTCCTCGCGGCCAGCCTCTCTCTTGAGCCTCTGAAGAAGCTCGTCGACGCTGCCCACCTCCTTCTCGAGCACCGCGAGGTCAGCGTAGAGCTCGGGGTCCTCGTCCAGCTTCGTGAGGGAGGCGATGAAGTCGGTCGCCATCCTCTTCTCCGGGAAGACCGAATACGGGTCGAGGCCAACGCCCTCGTCGCGCCTGTAGTGGTGGACGACGCACTTCGTCAGCCCTGCGAAGGAGTTCTCGTAGGTCCCGTCCGGGCCGACCGAGTACTCCGGCTTCACTATGGCGTCGAAGACGTACAGCATCATGTCCTGGTTCTTGAATAGGAGCCGGGACATCATCGACTTGATCTGGGTGGACTTGCCCGAGCCGGTCGAACCCATGATGCTGACGTTGAAGTTCTCCTTGTCGTAGAAGTCGTAGACGATGTACGCGCCCGTCTGGCCGTTCTGCCCAACGACCACGCCCATCGGGTCCACGATGTCGAGGCCGGCGAATGGGAAGAACGACGTGGCCGTGGAGCCCGTCAGGTAGAACCATCGTCCGGTGGCCCACCCGGGCCCCTTCCCCGTGAAGAGCGGCCTCTGGAGGTACTTCGGGTGGTCGACCTGGCACATCAGCACGCCGGTCAGCACCTGGTTCATCCGCTTCCTCTTCTCGCGCAGCTCGTCCAACGCCTTCGCCCTGAGTACCACGTTGAACCTCAGCCTGAACAGACGCTCCACCCCGGCCGCTATCAGCTCCGACGCGAGCTTCGAGCGGGCGTACTCGAGCTCCTCCTCCTCGACAGGAGCCCGCCCTTCGCTCTCCCTCAGCCACCGGCTGGTCCCCAGGGAGATGTAGTGCTTGCGCGCGACCCTGCCAGCCTCGTACTGGTCCACAGGCTCGAGGTCGACCCTGACCTCGTATGCGATGTCGTAGAGCCTGGCGAGGAAGCCTACACCGAGGCTCCCGCTCAGGTTGGTGACGTTGAACGCTTGCACGAGGTTCGACTCGGAGTCGACCATCATGAGGGGGAGGACCGTCTTGATATCAAGGGAGGGGATGGAAGGGACCCTGACGTTCTTCGCGCCGAGATAGGAAATCGCCGGTTCCAGAGGCACTTCGCTTTCTATGAAGAACCTCTTGTACGGGTTGTTCCATATGTCGCCGCCCACGTCGACCTCCTTGGTATCGCTCAGGACCCTGAATGCGACCGGCCCCGCCAGGGAGCCGAGGAAGTTCATGAAGTCCCTCTTCACTCGCCGCTGATCTTCAGGGAGGAGGGTCCAGTAGTTGATAGACCTGAGCTCGTAGTTGTACTTCGCCACCTACTTCTTCACCTGCTCGAGCAGCATCTCCTTCCCCTTTGGGAAGACGGCGATGGACTTCTGGAAGATGGGCTCTGCCATGCCCTCGGCCTTGATGGTCAGGTCGTGCGTCCCGATGTCCTTGGCCTCCGGCTTGTAGAGGAACCAGTATTCGGACGAGGTCGGCGTGACCGTGCACTCCGACAGCTGCCGCGAGTCAAGTAAGAGCGAGAGTTTCGTTGGCTTTTGCACCCGCAGCCTTCCCCCGATGTTGTAGGGTGTCGGTTTCGTGAAGTCCTCAATCGGCATCATGTCGACACTTCCCTTGTCTTCCATTGGATGCTCTTCTTCGATGGGCCGGGCCGAAACCTGCTTCGGGCGACCCCCGTACTGAGTGAAACGGTACAGGATGACCAGTTCCAGGGGAGTCATCTTGATTCGCTTGGAAGAGACCACGAACCCTGCGAGGGTGAAGGTGCCGAGCACGCCTGCCTTTACGATCAGGGCCAGCGAGAAGGGCAAAGTGACAACGGCACCGACCGCAAGCGACGAAAGGGTCAGCAGGAGCGTCCTGGGTGAGAGATGGAATCCGAACAGGTATACGTTCTTCACTTCGAGAGCGGAGTTGACGCGCCACCAGACGCTGCTGTCCTGAGCCTCGGACAAACCAGACAATCGGATGGTGCGGCCTTAAAACGAAACGGGGGGCTTGGGGCCCCCTCCTTTGTGCGCTTCCTTCCAGTTCAACAGGGATGCAAGGGAGCCTATCCCCAGCAGGATGACAGTGATGAGGATGACAAAGCTCCAGGACAGAAGCGGCGGGGGCGGGACAGCAACCATCACCGGGATCCCCGCTACGATGGTCTTCGCTCCCCAAGCATTCACCAGGGTGACCGTAATTGTTCCGTTGTTCACGACGGGTATCGCTGCGGTGTAGAACCCCAAGTAGCCTGGCGGGGAGAGCGATGTGATGCTCGGGGTCGTGGGGGAGAGCGACATGTTTGTCAGCACGGTCCCTTCACTGTCGACGGCCCACAGGCGAGTCACCCCTCCACTCTGCGGACCGATCGCAAATGTGAGCAGGCATGTGCTGCCCTGGGTGACTGGAGGCAGCGACAGGCCGATGCCCCCTCCCACCGTATTCACATAGACTGTGGAGTTTTGGCCGTAGAGGAACTGGTAAAGGTTCGTCAACTGCCCCGGCTCCTGCGTGATCGGCAGGTCCGGGTTGATTATCGCGCCGACGGGTGAGGCGGCCCACCAGTTCACGTAGTCCATGGGGCCTTGGGGTGCCGTAGAGTTCAGAGACAGCGTCGAATTCAAGGGAAGTATGAGGTTCTCGTACAGCGGGTCCAAGTAGTACGCCGTCGCGTTGTCGAAAGGCAGGGACGGGAGGGCACTGCCGTTGACCAGGAAGAGGCTGAGCCTGTCAGGAACGTCATATGAGAACTCCTTGCACGTAGGCCACGGCTGGGGTGGGGTTGTGCACGGGGTCGTCGTCACTCCGGTCAGGAAGGGCGACTGGCTGGTGAATTGGTACGAGGCCTCGCTCAACTCGCTGGATACATTGATGTTGAACGACGGGAAGGCACTGGCCCCAATCGACGCCAGGTTCGTCTGGTTCACTAGGTAGGTGATGGTCCCGTTCAGGTTGGGTTGCAGCTGCTTGAGGGTCATTGTGTAGTTTGAGGGATAGAGGTCCTTTTCGAATGCCTTCAGGACGGAGGAATCGTTCCCGAAGGTGCTTGTCACCCTCCCAATCAGGTAGACGTTGAGAGGACTCGGGTTCTGGGCCGTTATGGTCATGTTTGCAGAAAGGTCATGACTGCCGTCGGCGTTGTAGAACTTGAACGTAAGGTAGCCGTTGTATTGGACCGGCTCGTAGAGGTAAGTAGAGTTGAAGAGTCTCGTCATGTTGCCTGCGAAGTTCATCGAGTAGGCCGAGCTGGTCAGGTTGAAGTATGTCATTTCGTGGGCGCCGTACGCCTCAAAATCTGTGATGTTCCCCAAGAAGTAGTACTTCTGGACCCTGTCTCTCCACGTGATCAATGGGTAGGTGGCGTTCGAGTCGGTCGAGGTGCCGTTCAGGTAGTGGTAGAGTATTGACACGGGATACCGGTTGAATTGAAGGTCCTGGCCGATGCTGGGGTTGACAAGCCGCACCGTCGTGTTCCATCCCGTCGTCGAGAACGTGAAGTTGTTGATGTAGGCCCTCTCCCTGGTGTCGTTGCCGTTGACGATCGGGGCGGTGTTGATGTTGCCACCATAGGAATACCCCGGGTTGTTCCCTCCGTACCTGAGGAGGGTGATGAACGGCCTTCCGTAGGTCGTCGAGTTCTTCGAGTTGTAGTCCATGTACGTGAAATAGATGAAAGATGGTGAATACTGCACGACTGCGAAGGGAACGGTGATGATGGTGTGGGCGATCGGCAGCCCGAGCCAGTCCAGCGCCTCGAAGCTGAGTGTCAAGTTGTACGGCTGATAGGGAGCGTTGAGAGCGACACTGTGGCAGAACGTCCCCTGCCTGATGCTCGGATCACCTGGGATGAGGTTGCCTGTTGTGGACGATGAGGAGTTCAGGAGAACTAGCGATGAGAGTGGGTCAGAGGCAACGCTGACGTTGATGTCCGTCCTGACGTTTGAGAACTGGAAAGTCGCGTTCCACTGGACGCAGAAGGAGTCGTTCCTGTAGAAGGAACCGTCTGGGTTGCGCAGAACAAATCCCGTCGTCGGGCTTGTCACGTTCACGATGTCGTACGAGACGCCCAGGGCTAGCTGGAGAACTGTCACGCTTTCTGTTGCCGTCAGCTTTGAGACAATCACACTTCCGTTGACATTTACATCGAAGGAGACCGTTGCGGAGATGCCGAACGCTCCGGTCTCGTTCCCCGTGATTGTGAAGGTCCCATCGGACATGCTGAATTCGCTCGGGTCAAACGACCAGCTTATCGAGTACCCGGTGGTGTTGGGACCAGAACTCACTGCGAGGTTGAACGCGAAGACGTCCCCAGGATAGTATGTGCCATCGGGGTTGGAATGCGCTGAAGCGGAGATGCTGTACGTGATGCAATCTCCGTAGGAGTCGCAGGGGTCGGGCGGCCTGAGATAGGAGGCTCCTACTGCGACACCGGAGGCTGCAATGACCATGCAGATGATAAGAATTGGTAGGGCTCTCAACTAGGCACTGGGAGCGCCGATGGCTAAAACGCACCGAGAACAGGTGGACGCTCTCGTGTTGCTGAAAGAGGCTCAGTTCACTACGCGACTATTTCCGAAAACCCCGTCACTCTTCGGTCTCTTCGTCGCTGGATCCCTCGTCTTCGTCCTCCCCCTGGCCTTCATCCTCAAGCTCATCGTCTTCTTGGGACATCTGGGCTGGCCCCGATTTTCAATAGGTATTAACGCGTTTCGCGGCAGCGTTACAGTATCCGCGGGCTTGGCCGAACACAGCTCCTCGTGGACTTCGATCTTCGTCTTCAAGTAGAGACAGTTGCAAAACCTACACCTCTCAGTGGAGTCGCTGTCAGTCAAGCTGCGAAGGAGGTCGATGAGGTGTATTAACGAGAACCAGCGAAGTGCGAGTCCGAAGAGTTCGCGAAACGCATGTTCGACCCTCGAACATGGACATATTCGACCCTCGAACATCTAGATAATCGACTGTCGAACACAATTCGAATTGAAATTGTGACCGACCCTCGAACATGGACATATTCGACCCTCGAACATGGACATATTCGACCCTCGAACATGCGCGTGTTCGACCCTCAATCATGCAGGCAGCTTCTCAGAAACTTCGTTCCTGTGCTGCCTCAGCCTTCTGACGAAATGCTCCAAATCTCGCTCGGTCCAGCTCTCTATTCCGCAGATGTCGAAGACCGTCATTGCAGGAAACTGCATGAGTCCGCTTCTAGGCGACTTGCTGAGTACTTCCTCCTTCAAGACTCCCGCGAATTTGTCGTTGAGGAGGTATTTCCTCGTGTTCACCTGTTCGAGGACTCCCGACTGCCTGAGCGACTTTAGGACCTTGGTGATCAGAGTCGAGCTGAAGGGGAGCTTCCTGAGGTCGTGTGTGTCGAATGCGACCGACTCAACTAGGACTTCCAACCCTATCAGTACGGCGAGCTCTTCCCTCCCCCTGCTCTTGGGCAAATCTGTTGTTCAACCCCCCTTCTTCGTGCCGCTGTTCATGGTCAAAGGCCCGACTATCCTGTCCCCAACTATCTTTTGCCAACCGTTCTTCTCATAGTCGAAGCGGAGGTCCACGGCTTCCACCGTCTCCCGTGGTTCCCTGAACTTCCTAGACGGGGAAGCCTCCACGGCGTAGCCTCTTCCGCCGATGTGCTTCACGAAAAGGAAGAAGTCTACATTGCAGCTGGAACACTTGCAGTTGACCCTGCTGACGCTTTCGGTGACCTCGGTCAGGCTCTCCCCTTCCGGGTCAGGTGGGACGTGGGTTGCCTCGATCTTCCCCTTCATCTCCACCATGTGCAAGCCACCGCACTTCGGGCATGCCACCGTGATCACCTCCTTCTCGTGAACTTCGAGTCCCTTGACCTCGTTCTTCGCCTTGGGCCTCGTCTTCTTGGGCGATTCGCTCTGCGAGTTTCCGCCCCCGCTGGCCTGTGAGTCTCCAGGCGTGAAGTCTGGGAAGACCTTCCTGAACCACTCCAACGCGTACGCGGCCTTCCTGTCCTCACGCGCCCTGTCCATGTCGTCGCCTTTGTAGGCGAAGCCCGCGGCGGTCGCAGCGGTCAGGAAGAAGTCCAGCTCGCTTTCGATCCCGCAGAGACGCTCCAGGTGGGCGAGCCTGAACTTGAAGCGAGAGGCAACCTCAATCTCGTAGAGCTTCCGAAATTTCTGTTCGGTGAGCTTGTCTGCGACGTCGATCAGGCGCTTCAGCCACTTGTCGAGCCCCTCAGTGCTGATGGAGTCCCTGATCTTGGTTATCCCGAAAAGCTCCTCGAGAACCGATAACCCCTGCCTTTCCCCCCTCTCCTCGTCGTTCTCCCTCTTGGCCTTGACGAACATCTGGAGTTCGGTCATCCCGGTGTCGATGTAGGCGGAGTAAGAGCCGAATCTCTCGTCCTTCGTCGTCTCGTAGAGCAGCTTCAGAGCGTGGTACCGCCTCACTCCGATGTACACGAAGTAACCCCCGCCGTCCTGTCTGGGGACGACCCTCCCGGGGTTGAGCTGACCGTTGGGCGTGTTTTCGTCGGCAGCTGACCTTATCGAGTCGGCCAGTCCTGCGACGTCATAGGTGAACCTGAAAGCGAGCTTCGGGTGTGGCTGGACATCGTCCATCGGGATAGAGGTGAGTTGGGCGGGCATGATGTCCGCTCATCCTTGCCAGGTAGCAAGCTCGGACTTCACGACCAGCGAGGTCATTCCAGACTGCTTGAGGTGGTACTTCCGCATGATTGAATTGCTCAGGCACTCCGGGACGAGGTCCGAGCATGCCTCAAACAGCGACTCCTCTGCCAGCTTCCTGGGAGACCTCCCCCTGCCGTCCCCGACCTTCTGCGTAAGCAGGCTTGCGTACTCCGCGCTCACCTGCTGGAGCAGGCCCGCCTCCCTCAGGAGCCTCCCGGTGATAGGGAGCTTTGAAATGGAATACTTCCTGAACAAAGCGCTCAGGTCGGCTCCGGCGTTTGAGACTCTTCCCGAGAGTCTCGCCTCCTCCAAGACCTTGAACAGCTCGAAGTTTCTTTCGCCTGTCAATATCCGGAATTCGGAAGGTCCCAACGGCTCGACCCTTTTCGTGTCGTACCCTCTCCGGGTAAGCCGAGCGTTCCTGAGCTCGACCAGGGCGCCGCCGTCCGAGGCGAAGAGCGGGATCCTCAATTTCAGATAGGGCCCGTCGGTGTACGACCTGAAGACCCTGTCCCGCCCATCGACCAGGACGCGCAACTCGCCTTCGAGGGTTGGGTAGACCACCACAATCAAGTCCCTCCACCTGTCCATCCCGGGGTGAACCTCAGGAGATGCGGGCGCTAACTTCTACGAGGTTCCTGCCGACCCTCAGGAACTCCTGGGCGACCGAAGCGATGGCCGCCTTCGTCGGCCCCAGCTCGTCCATGATCTTAACAGCCAGGTGTTCCGCGTTCTGCTTCACCGTGGCCTTCACTTCGGGCGGGGCGCTGAACCTGCCCACCAGAAGGTCGATCTCCTTCCGGAGAGGAGCCATCCTCTCCTCCTGCCGCATTGAGAGAGAGTAGGAGCCGTGAGCCCTTGGGCCCACGTTCCTCCCAAGCACCCTGGAGAGCTCGCGCCTGTCCAGCGGGGCAGCTCCCACCGGGCTGGACCCTTCCCTGAACCCTTGCCCGCAGTTCCTGCAGGAGCCTTCCTCAAGGGGGGACCCGCACTCCTCGCACAACTCCAGAGGCTCCCCGCCGCGGTCCGGCATGCTAGAGAATCCTGAGCCGCCTTTTAAGACAGGGAGATCTTTCAGAACCATGTTACGGCTTGAAACTTCAGTAAACATTTAAAGATACCGTCAACTGACCGTATATCAATGCCAGAGAGAGGGTTCAAGACAATTACCGTGACGGCTCAGCTCTATCAGAGGGTCCAGCAGAGGGCCAAGAAGGAAAACAGGAAGGCCGCGAGCTACGTAAGCGAAATCCTCGAGACGATGCTTTACGTCGAGGACAAGTTCCTGAACTACGTCCCGTTCCTGGAGCTCGTCTCCCTGAACAGCAACGAGGTGATCATACGGGACAACAAGAATGACAGGATCGTGGGAGTGAAGGCCAAGGCGACGGACGGAGGTAAGGTCAAGTTCTACTGCGAGATCGACGGCAACACCGACTACTGCCCGCACACCGCCTTCGCTGCGGCGCTGCCTCAGGTGAGGCACGCGCTCAGGAGATAGGGCGGAAGCCCAAGCCAGCCTTGGCTTGATGGGTCAAATGGGAGCACTCGCTCCACTGTGGTTCACTGATTCTTCGAGTTGAACACCTTCTCAATCAAGCCTTCAAAAAAACTGTAACTGTACATGGCCGTGCTGACGAAGAGGTCCCACGCTAGCTCTGTGTCGGACTCCGCAACTCGACGATACAGGCCCACGGCTTTGACATACTGCGCTCTGAACTCAGGGGTGAGTAGGTTTTGGCCTACCACGTTTTCGATGAGCTCATCCATCCTTCTGTTGAACCGAACCAAGTCGGGCCTTTGATTGGACATGGCATGAGTACGTGCCTCCATTATTTGGTTCTCGTAGACCGCTGTCAAGAGTGACCCGCAAACCAAGGCTTAGGGGGCACGGGAGTTGATCTCATGTTCAGTTCACCCCCTCTCTCGTTTTCTTGGTGATTGTCCAATCCGCCCTTATACACGCTAGGTCGATTCGTCTCTCGAATGGGCTTAGACCACGGCAGTCCGATTCCTCGTATGGCAGAACCGGCGCGCGAGTTTGCGAAGATGAAGGCCGAGAGGGATGAGGGGCTGGATACTTGACCTCTACCCGGGCGGCCCGGGGGAGATGGTCGTCTGGCTCAAACTGGAGAATGGTCAGGCTGCAAGGCTGGTGGACCACTGGTCACCCTCGGTCTACATCGGAGCCGACAGCGTGTCGGACCTGAGCTCCCCGCTGAAGATAGTCGGTCAGGACCTCAAATGGACAAGAATCGTCCGGAAGCGTGAACACGTGACTGACCCGAGGAAATCGGACGTCGTCGAAGCCAGAGTCAAGGACGCCAGGACGATGCAGCAGGTCGCCGGCAGGATAGAACGCCTCGGCCCTTTCGGCTCGTACAGGCTTTACAACGTCGACGTCCCTCCCAACCAGACCTACCTGTATGAGCGAGACCTTTTCCCTCTCGCCAAGTGTGAGGTCACTCAGATCGGAGACACCCTGGAGTGGGACCTTCACGACGACGTGTGGTCCTATGAGTATGCCGTCCCCAACCTGAGGAAGGTCAGCGTCGACGTCGATATCGCGAAGGAAGGCAAACTCGCGCGGTTCACCGACAAAATCAGGTCGATTTCACTCGAGGAGGACGGTGAGAGGGCTATGATCGATGGCGGGAGCGAGGCAGACAAACTGCTCAGGCTGGTTGGGGCAGTCAGGGAAGCCGACCCCGATTTCATCCTCACGAAGGACGGAGACACCTTCCTGTTCCCCTATCTAATCAGACGAGCCGAGGCGAATGGCGTCGCTGACAAACTGAGCCTGGACAGGGAAGGCACAGTTCTGAGGCTTCCCTCCAAGACGGGGACCTCATACTTCAGCTACGGAAGGATCCATTACAAGCCTTCCGCCATGAAGCTCTACGGCAGGATACACCTCGACATCAACAGCTCGTTTGCCTACTCCGAAGCAGGGTTCGAGGGTCTCTTCGAGCTGAGCAGGATCTGCAGGATGCCCATGCAGACTTCGAGCAGGGCGAGCATCGGGAAGGCCCTATCCAGCCTCCAGTGCTACCACGCCTCGAAGATGGACCTGCTGGTCCCCTGGAAGCCCGTGCTGGCCGAACGCTTCAAAGACAGGAACGAGCTACTCATGGCAGACAGGGGCGGTTTCATCTTCGAGCCGATAATGGGCGTCCACGAGGGAGTCGCCGAGTTCGACTTCAACGCCCTCTACCCCAGCATCATGCTGAGGAAGAACATCTCAGCCGAGACGGTAGGGTGCGCCTGCTGCCCGGACTCGAAGAACCGGGTCCCAGAGCTGGGCTGGAACGTCTGCGAAAAGAACATTGGGATAGTCCCGACCGCGATCAAGATCATCGTCGAGAAGAGGCTGCACTACAAGGAGCTGAAGAAACGTTCGAAGGGGGTGGACTACGACAGGTACAACGCCCGCCAGGCCGCCCTCAAGTGGCTTGGAGTGACCACATTTGGGTACCTCGGCTTCAGCAACGCGAAGTTCGGCCGCATCGACGCCCACATCGCGGTCTGCGCCTGGGACAGGAAGGTGCTAATCGATTCGGCCAGGGTCGCTGAGCGGCTCGGGTTTGAGGTCATCCACGGGATAGTCGACTCCCTGTGGGTCAGGAGGGAGGGGGCGTCCGAGGAGGACCATCTCAGGCTGAAGTCGGAGATCGAGTCTGAGACGGGCTTCTCGATGTCCTACGAGGGGGCCTACAAGTGGGTGGTCTTCCTGCCTTCGAAGGTCGACCCGAACGTGCCCGTCCTCAACAGGTACTTCGGGGCCTACCGGGACGGCACGCTGAAGGTCAGGGGCATCGAAGCCCGCCGCCACGACACGCCGCTCGCCTTCGCGAAGTTCCAGATGGAAATAGTGAGGGCTTTGGCGAAAGCCGACTCGGAGAAGCAGGCTAGGGCCAAGGCGCCAGAATGTATCGGCATCTTTCTCAGGCACGCGGAAGAGCTGGAACGCCACGAGATACCTGTTGGCGAGCTGGCCTTCACTACCAATCTATCCAAGGCGCCCGAGGAGTACGAGAGCAAGACGGTCCAGCGTGCGGCTGTCAGCCATCTTGTGGGGGAAGGGGTCCAGCTTCACGCCGGCGAAGGGATACGGTACGTTATCACCGACTACGATGGTAGGAATTCGAGGAAGGCGCTGCCACTCGATTTGATAGGGGGCGAGAATTCCTATGACTCGAAGCGGTACATTGAGCTCCTGGCCAGGACGTGCTCCTCTGTCTTGGAGCCGTTCGACTGCCAGTTGTCAACGACAGGCCTGCTCTCCCTCTATGAGGCTCGAAGGAGCCTGTCACTGGCATGAGACGAGCCCCAGCACCTAGTAGCTGAGGTCTTGGTCTGTCTCGACCCCGCGCATGTTAGCTCCCGCGCGCTCGCGCTAACGGCCCTCATTCTAATCAAACCGGGCTACTGGCAAGGTTGACCTAACAGTGACAGTCGGATTGAGGCCAATGAAATGTATCTCATCCGACTGATGTCAATAGTTGTCTATCGCGGCTTCTTTCACAGGTTAAGCACTGTACCGGCAACCCTCAATCGCCTGAACACTGCTCCCATCACTATTTTCTGTTCGGACTCAGCCACATCTTGTAGCTCTGGCAATATGGTTGTCAATCTCTCCGTGAGAGTGGACAAAGCTGTGGATTCGTCGCTCGCCTTTACTTGGCCATCAACTATCTTGCAGAGTTCAGAAGTTGATGGGGCAGCGTATCTGGCACGAAGTTCTGTATCCAGGGTGCCATCAGAGAAACGTGTCGCAAGAGCTGGGTTTGCTTGCAATACGTCTCCAATGAGGTCCTTCGTTAAAGTGTAAATGTTGTTGCCATGCGTGTCCAAAAGTCTGGTTAAGACCGTCTTGTAAGCTAACCTATTGCCAGATATTGGCTCTAGTAAAGCCAAGAGGGATATGCTGTCAGCGCCTTGCACCTTATTCTGCACCAACTCCTTTACAACTTCTAGGGGGCTCCTATCAAGACCGGTAGGCATTATTTCCTTCATTGCGTCTTCAGACGCGAAAATCCTGGTGATGTAAAATGGCAACTTTTCTTGCGTGCCTGAAATTTCGCGAGCCTTCTCAAAGAGTGTTTCAAACATCTTAGTGAACTCCTCGAATCTCATCCCGAAAGGTACTAACCCTATTCGGGTGCTTCTGCCGCTCCCCTCGTCGAATTGGCGCAAGGTTTTGTACCGTTCATCCTTCTCGGAATTTGACAGCACCTCTGCGGCATTGAACAAATCCTGTTCGTGGGCATGCAACCAATTGATTAGAGCGGTCTTGGGCGGGATGGTCAGAAGATACGCGGAGAGAACTTCGGTAGTCAAGAACTCGGTAATTACCGCCATATCCACTTGGGCCGATAGGAATTCTTTGGTAGAATCGACATAATTCTGAAGCACTTTATTCTCCAATCCGAGTTTGACACTCGTACTGGCGATAGTCTTCAGTTCATCAAGCCTTTCAGAAAGAAGCGAGCTTGCGCTTACTACCAGAATACCTTGCTGAAGCTGTCCCTTGAAGAAGTCGAAGCTGGGATCACCTACTATTTCTGGTATTGCTTCCAACAGTGCCTTTTTGAGTTGGGGTTCGTCTTGTTTTGAGACTGCGGCGCTGATCAACTTTGAATACCTATAGAGGACTCGGGCCCCTAAGGGGTCGAACGCAACTTTCGCTGCAAGTACAGCAGAAGCCGGGTCGTTATCAAGTTTGAGCGAAAGCAAGCAGGCTGCACGATTCAGTTCATCGAGCTGAACATCAGTAAGAATGCTTCCATCAGCAGACCGGTTGACGAGTCCTCTCGTAAGAGTCAAGAAAGCAGTTAGGAAGTCAGTCTCCCTCGTTGGTGGGCATTTTTTCAGCACTTCCTTGAACGAAGGCGGCGTTGAGACAGCCTGCATGTCGTGCTTGATGAGAAAAGGTACGAACGTGTCGAGCTTTGCTGTGAGTTTTTCGTATTTATCATAAATGTCTCTCAGTGTCGCCCGATCGAAGACCAACTGCGTTTTCAGAAGTGCTGGCACATGCGCGTTGAATGGCAGGTCAGGGAGCAGATTCTTCTTGACGAGGAAGTCGTTAATTTCAATGAGGTCTTTTTCCTCCATTTTTCGGAATACATCTTCACCCTTGTCAGATCCTACGGTGTTGAAGTAGAACAACTTTGAGAGTTCGAGTGGAATCCCGGCCTTACCCGCAAGTTCATTGAGGAGTTGGCCCTCGATGTCTACGGTCGAGGTTGGGATGTAATCAGTGACGAAGTCGAACTCACTCAACCCAAAGCGATAACGTTCGGCCGTCTTGGTTATGCCTCTCTTCACCTGAAGAATCTCAAGTTCCATGGTTTTGACTCTAGCTTGAATCTCGCGAACGAGAAAATCGTCAGTCGAAGATTCTAGAACTAACATAATGTGTTCAACGAACACTTGATTTGAGAAATCGTCTAGGAGCTTGGGAATCCGCTGCTTCACGAGGAGCTGTCCCATTGAGGACAGTAGACTTTCCCTTGCCGCTGAATTCCTAATCGCTGTCCATACTTCAACTCTGTGGTTATCACCCAGGCCTTCGAATAGAATCAGCCGACCGATTACGTTTGATTCGATTACGTTTGATTCGTCTTCATTTCCCTTCCCAAAAACTTGAGACGCGAATGACGTTACCACAGCCTTTCTCCATTCTTCTGTGTTCGAGGTTGTTGGAACATAATCTAGGAGTTTGTCCTTGTCAATAACAACTCCTAGACCGTAAGAATCAAGAATGGTGATACACTCATTTTTGAATGAAGCGACATTGTTCACAAATTGGTCTATCATCTTCTTCGTTTCTTCCAAACTGAAAATTTCAATTGTACCGAGAAGCTCGCCTAGGGGTTTAATCCACTTCTCCGTGGATCCAATCCCACTCACGAGTTTCTGGCGAATCAGTAGCTTGGTGAATTGGTCTCTTACGACGAGGCTGTCTCTGACCAAAAGCCAAGTGGGCATCAGGTCGTCTTTGTTCCAGACCTCACGGTACATCAACTCGAACAATATTTCGTGAGTGTCAGGAAACTTCTCTGAACCTGCCTTTGCGAGGTTCCCCAACCACAGCTGTTCGTTCTCGACCAGCCAAGCCTTGGCCTTGAAGAATAGCTGGAAATCCTTCCTACTTGAATCAAAGCCGTAGCGAGATAGTGAATAGATGAACCGGTCAACGAATTGGTCGCGTCTAAGCGCCTTCTCTTTGTGCGCGATGACCTTGTCTCCCAAGTCTGTGAATTCTATTGTGGTGGAAACCACTTCGTCAACTGCTGAGGTAAGCAGCTGCTTTGACTTCTCGACAAGGGAGAAATCGTTCTGTGGAGTTGGATACTTTGAAACTTCACCAAGAATCCATGTGTTCCATTTGTTCACATCTGAGTTGAGGCTTTTAGGTTCGGCATCGAGCGAGTTTCTGTTGCTGCTCAAGCCCCACAGCGTGGCGACGCCGATTGCTACCCACACTGGAACGAAGCCAATTAGGTAGGTTGGCCAGTATGTTGCGATAATGTCCGCTGCCAAGCCACCAGAGACCAAGAATAACCCAGCTACGACCCAAAAGAGAAGACGCATTGAATCCAGTGCTGAGTTTACGGTTCCGGTTACTCTATCCTTGGCCCCCGTTATGTACTGAGTCAGCCGCACCGAAGTGGTTGTGTGGAAGGTTTGAATTGCGGCGCCCTCAGCATTCAGTTTGCGTTCTGCAGCACTGAGTTCTGCTCCTAGGTCCTTCGCAAATGACTGTGAATCCTCTTGTGATTTTGTAGCCTTGGTTAGGGTGGCTACTTTTTCAGTTTCCAGTGCATCTAGTTGCTTGGTTTCATTTGCTCCTGCAATTGGCTGCTTCTCGGTTTCTTTGTTTGCCTTTGCGCTGGGCAAATGAAATTACCATCTTCCTTGGTCCTTCCTGCAAGGGGGTGTCAAATAGCTGTTGCGAAGGACACGACCTTGTGTTTTGGTTTCGCGGCCACGGAATTTTCAGAAAATTACGTCGATGTCCAAGGAATTGTTCGGAACTTTCGCAAGGCGTAGTCGGTCAAACCAGGGTTTTGTGATGCATGGAGGCTACTCGCGCGCGCTGAATGCGGGCCAGACTGAGATCATTCGTGGATGGGTGCACGGCTGAAGGATGGACAAAGGGTTATGGCCACCAAGCAGACCGCCAAGCAGAAACCTAGACACGTGGAACCCGGAGATTCAAGGAAATCCGAGGTTCGGACGCTAAAGACGATGGACGTCGCTCACTACCTCGGGACGCTTAAATGAACGTGCCACTTCTGGATGATTTGTGTCCGACATCTTCGATTTGGTGGTCAAAGAGCGTGAACTTCTCAGCGACGCACTAACATGGCGAGGAGTAAGCACGCGCAGCCGATTCAGCGAGTATGCGAAAATCGAGTTGACGTTGATTGAAAGGTTCATCAGAGCAAAATCGGCGGCCTACTCTCCGGTTACGGTTGAGGTAGAGGGGTTCGTCAGCAGAGTAGGTGGTAAGAAGTTTATCCTTCGTCCGAGCCTAGCTGTTAACTTCGGAATCCTTTGTGAAGCGGAAGCTCTTCAATCTCTCCCGAGTGATTATGAATTCGTGCACGTCAAGGGGAATCGAATTGTGCGGGAGAAGACCTCGCGGTTGGCCTTTACTGACAGGTTGCAGGTGACAGATTTCGAGAGAATTCAGTTACCGACGGACAGTCTCAAGCCAGAATTGCCGATGAAAGATGCGGCGGAGACACTCATGTCTGGGTATGTGGACCCTCCAGCACAACTTACGCGGAATCTATTAATCTCTCTAACCAGCTCACCAGGAGAGACAAACAGGGTCGGTGGATTGACATCGACTCTCATGCCCCTTGAGGAGCGCTACTCTACTAACCATTCTGAGTTGCTTGAGGACATAAAGAAGAGCATTCCCTCTGATTTGACGGCAGAGAATCGACTTCGGATTAAGATAGAAGGCGCGGGCCAATTCATCATTTCTCCTTTCCCTTGGAGCGTCTACAGCAGTTCCGCTTCAACATGGGATTCGTCTAACGATGCCATGGCATTCTCCCGCACTGTTATTGGACCCACTCTACAAGAAACGACAATCGGATTTGTCGCGAGTTCCGTCGTGCCTAGAACGCTAGATGAAGTGTGGCTCAGACAATCAGACTTTCCGATGCTGGTCGACAAAGAAGTACAGAGATACGGGGATACGACTAATTTCGATTTGGAGCTTGCGAAGTATTTCATTTCAGTGCACATTAATCACCCCCACATCGAAAACACTCAGAACGAGAGCTTTGCAGGCATCATCACTCGTAGGTTGATCAAACTCCGGAGAGATTACGATTCTAGGGGGTACAGCGGCCTCGTGAGTCTCGACACGTCTTCAGGGAGCCCTCGCTCGGTTCTGGCAATTGCGAAGGCCATTGCCCGTGGAGATGGAACCGACACTGTAAGTGAAAGCCACGTCAGACACGCCTTAGCTGAGTTTGTTGACTCTCGCGAGGATCTTTTTGAGACTTGGGCTGAGCTTGGCAAGGACTTCAGTGCTGGCCAAGTTTCCCCAAGGATAAGACTTCAAAAGATGGGCAAAACCGCTGAGCGGTTGTACGTTTACCTGAGCCGGAATCCCAATTCGTCAAGAAGCGAAATGCGGGAGGCGATGTCCAGGGTCCAGGACAGAATCTTCAGTCACTCGATTGAAGAGATGCTAAGACAAGGGCTGATTTACCGGTCGTCTCTTGAAGAGGAACGATTCTCGGTCGTTTACGAATCATTCTAGACGTTCCTCAGGTCCTTGGTTGAATGCCTCCTGAGCCTCTCCGGCTGTACTGTTCCTCGTTGTTGTTCTCCAACTTCCGGTCTCACGATTGGCCGTCTTGGAGATACGGCCGATAACAAGCTACGAAGATTTCTATTTAGGGCTCAGTTCTTTCGACCACCGAATTGGGGGGTGGGGGGTGTAGGACATGAACTGCAACTCTTTTGCAACCTCAAGCATTAAGATACTTTAGGTCTCAGATGTTTAAAATACTACGACTCAAGTGTTCGCAAATCGCTAGTGTTGGAGTCTCCCATGTTTCAAGGACCTTGGGGCGCGCTCTATGCTTTGTCGGTTCCGATACTCATATTCTCGTACTCTGGAGTGGCATTATGGAGTTTATGGATCGGGGCAGCGGACTTCACTCTGCCACTCAAATTCACCCTTATCTTCGCCTTGTCCGTCCTCGTCGGAGATAGTATCGACAGAGTTAGGAGTGACTACAAATTGAAGTCACCCCGGCAATTAGCAGGATTCCAGTCAGCGCTACTTCTCATCATTTCAGTTGTGGCCTTAGGTGCGTCATTCTTTAGTTTCTTTAGAATCTCCTCATCAACGCCATTGACGGCTAGCGACCTAATAATCAGAGTGTTCTCAAGCTTCGGCCTCATTGCCCCTTTCTGGTTTTCTGTAACTCTCTCGAGGCAGATTCTTCGTCGAGTATTGCCAAAGGAGGCAGGAAAATGAATAATTCCAATTACCCCAATTATGATCCCGTGGCTCTGCTCATTGCCAGATCAACTGGGATTTTAGGAGATTTCAAGATGAATGTGTGTGCCAACATCGTAGCAAATGAGCGCTTAGTGCTGAATGAAGATCAGATTGCTCGAGTCCTTCGCCGATATCGGGCCCATGTCGAATTCTGGAATAGTCCAACAAACGCGATTCAGTCTGAACTCCAAGCATTTGCTAATGGTTTGGGTCAGGATTACAACTACATTCTACAGATCTATGAGACGCTGAACTGGGTGGGCCTGCTAAGATATACCTGTGGATTGGACTCCAGTGGCTGGAGTGCCACATTGAATCAAAATGGCATAGAAAACAGAACGTACTTCGGCCAGCTCTCGAAACGATGTTACATCTTGGTCCGCAACAGAGACCATCCACGAGCCGAGTCAATGATCAGAATGTACATGGCGAACCAGCTCTCTCCTATCCCGGCGGAGATCATTGATCCTTATGAGCAAATTGTGTAGTGGCCGACACCATCAATTGACACCATCAAAGGTTCGGGACCTGCTACGGCTCGAACACTTGCGGCCTTAGGCTGAGATTCCACCCCCTGCGAAGTGGGTCCGCCCGCTTTCATTATGGATTACGGCCCATGTGTGAGGGTAGAATCACAAAGCGCAACCTATCGCGAAAGCCAGCCTGCTCTAGAATTCTAGAGCGTCTTCGAAGATGATTTTTTCGAATTTATCCGCTAATTCTGATGGGGTTACTTTTTCGGCTTCCTGGTACTTGATTGTCGGACTCAATCCCGGGACAGGCGTCTTATCGAAACGAACAGGAAGAATGTAGCGCTTTTCGGTGATTTGCCTTGAGAGCGCGGCCTGCCGTTCAACCTTCGGCCAGAAACCCTCAACGTAATCCTCTGAGATGAACATCATGCAGTACTTGGCCCTGTTCTTGAATATGTCTTCGAAGTGATCGACCAAGTCAAGCCCCCAAAGCTCATCGTCGAAAATTTTGTCGTAATATACGGTCAGTCCTTTTCTGGCCACGCACTCATACACCGAGGTAATGTAGTCAACCTGTTCCTTCTTTTTGTTCGAATACGACAACGCCAGGTGAAACCTATCAGGAATCAATGGGCTTCGAGCCGTAAAGTTGCTTTACCAATCTACTGAATTCGCTCTCAAGCCTACTCCGGGTTTCGCTCCGTGCTCCGCCGATGTAGAACGTAACCTCAGACTTGGTGCCACCGATGTCGTCGCCAGTATCTTTGAATGTGTAGAAGACAATTGCGTTCTCCTCCCACGCGAAAAGGCCGTCATTCTGACTGATTCTAACGCAATCCAGTCTCAATTCTTCAAGGCCGTTAAGAAAGGGGATCAAGTCCTTGGGACCCTCTTTCAACGGAATGCTTTGCATCTTCGAATCTTTGAAGTAAGTCTTGAGGTCAGGCGGAATGATCGTTTTGGAGGACGATAGATTGCCGGGGAAAATGCGCTTGTCGCCATTCTTGACAGCGACGCCGAATCGTCTATAGAGCTCATCCAACACCTTAACATAAATTTCGGGTCCGTAGTTGTCCAAGAGTTCCCTGAGTGAAACTAAGCCTCCTTTGCTGTCTGCGTAAATCAAAAGCTGACTCTTCAGTTTGTTGTAATCATCATCGTTGAAGATGACCGCATTATACACATTGGGAAAGAATTCGATTATTCCTTGGCTGGTGAGGCTCGAAAGGATAAACTCAAGATGCTGGAGGGTGATGTTCTGACTCGTCGCTACCTTGTAGCGTTCCTTCAAAGAGGCAATCGGCACAACCGTCGCTTTTTCACGCTGCAGCTGAGAGATAATGGATTCAACGGCTTGAGATGCCTCTGATTGAATCATCGTGCGACTTCGCTCCCAATCGACCCACATCTCGATGTTTCGTTTGATCTCATCCATCCCCTTGCCATCCCTCGGGTTTGCCTCGAAATAGTGGGCGACTCCCAGCTTCTTTCGGATTTCGGCAACCGGGGGCCCCAGAACTTCCGCATGCTGGTCGACAAACGTTCGTACTAAGACGACCTTAGTCCGCTTGTCAAGCGTCGGCATCATATCCTCCAGCAATTCAACTGCCCTATCCCAGGAATGTTTCTCCGTTTGATTGAATAGCACAAGAACAAAGTCGGAGTCAGTCAAGAAGGGTAAGAAACTGCCTATGACTGTCTCCTGACCGGCATGGTCAATGATCGTTATTCGTTTCTCAGGATGCGAATTGGCCTTCTGTACAATCCAAGGTACGATGACCTTGCCGACCGTCCTGTCATAGGCGTCTTTCTTGATGCCCAACAGCCAGTCAGCGAACGTGGATTTCCCTGCCCCAGTATGTCCTACCAAAGCAAGTTTGGCGTATTGATAATTGACGACTGATAGCGGGACCTCGACCGGACTTCTGGCAAATGCGTATAGTCCATCTTCAGTTAAGGTATAGACTCTTTTTTCGTCTGAGAAAATCGACTTGATTTCCGTAAAGGGCTCGCTTTGCGCCTGTTGAATCTTGAAATCGTACTGAATAAGATGAGATTCTGTGCCCGCGAAGAGGGAGGTACCGTCTTGGGTTATGTGGATGCATTTCCCCTCCCCTAATGCGGTATCTACAGTCAATCCCTCATTCCACTTCAGAGTGTCCTCATTCTTCTCGAATATTCGAATCCGTCCACTTTGGTGAATTGTAGCGAACTGATTGCCTCTACCGAAAGCCATGCTCTGTATTGACGCCGGTGTCCTGATTTGGTCAACCGCAGATATGACGCTCCCTTGTTTGTGCCAAACCTGGATGACTCCTTGATAATCCCCTGATGCGAAGATGGAATTTTTCCCCTCCAGTCCGAAAATACTATGGCCGTGTGCAGCTAGAGGTTCCGCAGGCTGCTGTGGAATTGTTCTCCTCCATACTTGGAGCGAGCCGTACGTTCCAGCCGAGACCAGAGTGATGTCATCTAGCCACAACACTCTCCAGATTCGGGAGAAGACACTCGTGCTTCCATCCTGAAGTACTTCTGGATTACCCATTCCTTCTAGGGGAAGATTGACGAGGTAGCCAGAATGACATCCGACAGCCAATCTGCCCGAGGAAGACAAGGCCATTGATTCGACCGTGGAATCGCATCTGTGAATGATCTCGGGCTCGGCTCTACCAGGAGACCACTTTGCGACACGCCCATCCGTATGTCCAGTAACTAGGACTTGCGTCTCTGGGAGGTAAATGCCTGCACTGACTTTGGGAAATCCAACAGGAAACTTTAGAACCGACATCTTAGTATCTAGTCGCATCGAGATTCCTGTTCCTGGCTGATATGATGAACGGGGGACAGAATTTAACCGTTCTTTGACTACCGAGGCACTGTTATGTCCTTGAGTGATGGAGAGTGAAAGTCATTCGGGACCACCCGGCTATTTGACAGAGCCGCAGACAGAAATGCTGAATAATTGGACTAGGGTTGTCCTCCTCGATCTAGATGATTGAGAGAAAAGACCTGCCAAAGGAAGCCCAGAAGGTCCTTGATACCATTGACCAACATAGTGAGGAGGAATTGCTCCGTTGGACCGTCCAAGTATTACGTGAGATGCCTTCGAAATACAAGAAAGCTTTCGCGGTCGCTTATGGGGAGCCGTGGGAATCGGTTGAGACGCAATTGGTGAAGGCTGTCAAAACCAAGAACCTCGATCGAGTCAGAGAAGTGCAGAGCAAGTACTTTGCCTTCGGCAATGTGGATGACCCCGACAAACTCGCTCTTCTTCAGACCATGAATTATCTAGCAAGAGACCTGAAGGTCGAGATCTACATTTTCTACAAGTACTTCGGAGGCAAACGAAGGATAAAGATCGGACTTCTCTCCAAGATTTGAAGGACGCTAAACCATCCTCCAAACTCTCAGTATGCTCGCTCGACCGTCACTCTGTTTGCTCCGCATACCCACGCGGATACGGTTAAGAGTTCACACCAAGTCTGAAGATGACATGCCCGGAGGAATGGACCTGCTTGTGCGTCAACGGGACCGCATACAGTCTCTGAAGCAGTTGCACCATGGCAATCCGGAATACAGTGCTTGGTTGGCCCAAACAGAACGGGTAATCGAAGAGGTCTTCGGAAGAAACTCCCGGGAATTCGACCAGTTCCATGGCATCTTTTTCGGTCCGTATTTCATTTCGACGAGCACACCTGACTCGATATACCAGAAGGACTACGAGGAAGACTTGGAAAAGGCTCGGCTTCTCCTGAACACCTTCATAGAAGACATGCCAGCGGAGGTCCCATACGACGCGAAGAAGGAGGTCTGCCCCAAGTGCGGGTCAGCAGAAAGGGATTTCATCGAGATTCGGAACACCGAGACGAAAGGATTCTGGGGGGACGTGGCCCTGCTCGGTGGGAAGAAGGAATCAGTGAAGTCAGAGGCGTTCTACAAATGCCAGGCATGCGGGACTGTGTACTCGGAAGAGACTACGAAGGTTTGACCTTCAAAAGTCGTGCTGGAAGTGGGTACGCTACGGGTTCGTTCCTGTGTGGAGCTAGACCCGAGGCGTGAGAATAGTCCTCGTTCTTCTTGACTCGCGCCCAGGAAATTGTGATGTGGACACTAGGAGAAGGCCCGAGAACACTAGAATTTCATGCTTTGGATAAGAACGAGTATGGCAAACATCTTCTAACCCTGAAGAGTTTCATCTTACAGGTCTCACTTTGTCGTTAACGGAATCGACTCGTCGAATTCAATCCTCTGTACTGAAGAGATTCCTACCATCCCGCCACCTATCTCCTTCCATCGGAGTGGCGTCAACATCTGGCAACTTATCAGAGAATTGCTTCCGTATGTCAATGGCGTGTCCATATCTTGAAGCGTAAAGATTGTGGTAACGGGAGAGCCACAAGTATTTCCGCAGGATTTCCTTGTCGGCAGTAGCTCGAACCTGTCTCATGATCTCCCTTTTGTGTCTTCGAAAGACATACTCCCTAATCTGTTCATTCCAATGGGCATCGCTCCAAATCAACAAATAATCGACGAAATTCAGGCCATCCTCGTCTTTTCGAATCAACAAGCGCGCACTTTCGGCTCGATTTCCACTCATGCGCGCTGAAACTTTCCTCAAGCCGTTGTCGAAGCTCTCATCGACTATCACCCTTGGCACTTTGGCCCTGACTTGGGCCGAGTAAGCTTTTACCAAGGCCGACCCGAACAGGGCATTGCTAGTCACATACTGAGACCCTAGAGCGAGTCCACCGCGAAAGAATATTCCTCTATGCACGAGAAACCAGTGCATCTGGCTCACATATCTGAGTGCGACAAGCAGATTGTCTGCGTATAGCCGGCCGTTCCAACGGAAGGGAGATGCGAAGTAGACATTATCCGAGAAGACTCTCACAATACCGTGCTTAGTCAAGTCAAGGTCTGCTAGGTGCTTAGTCAGTTCGTCGTCTAGCGCCTTTATCTTCCCAATGGCTGCGAACCAATCATCTTGAGATAGGTTAACCAAAGAAGAGAAACCCAGAATGTCGAAGTATCCCGCTGTAACAAGGCCCAGTTTCTCCCCCTTGACTTTCTTCCGCCTCACCCTCATAGAACTTTTGGCTTTAATCATAAGCTTTCACGGAACCTCCTTCGTCGCGTTACGAATGGGGCGAGCGACGACTCGAAGGTTCGCTTCGCGTTACACCATTCTTGAAGGAATCTGTATATCAGGCAAATGGAGACAATGAGTGGTTTCGATGCGAAGCTATTCGTCTTCGATGACGAGCGGTTTCACAGCCTACTTGAAACATGACGCAAAGCGCGGATTCGTCGTTGTAACGGTGCTGGTCGGGCTGCTACTGTCGCTCATCGGGGCGCTTCTTCCCTCTGTGCTCTTCGTAGGACTCTTTCTGGTCGTAATCGGGATAGTGTTGGCGGCCGTCTGGCTGAAGACGGCATGCCCCTCGTGTAAGAGATGGGACACGAGAAGATTCGTAGGACGGGAGACGCTCGAAAGGAAGGAAGGCTACAAGACCGTCACGAGGACCGCCGTCTCGACCGACAATCAGGGCAACGAAGTTCGAACACAGTACCCGGAACAGATCCATGTGGCCCGTTACAAGTATCAGAACCACTACCAGTGTTCCGCCTGCGGGCACCAGTGGTCCACGATCAGTGGCGCCACGAGAGAGGAGTAGCTGGAGGCAGTCCTCGCTCGGACCTATTCAAGCAGCTGCTTGAGCTTCGCGAACACGTCTTCAGCCACCAACGTGGAACCACAGAACCTGCATTTCGTCGTAGTCCCCATCTTCGGTATCTCGAACGGGCTTCCGCATGAAGGGCATTTCACCTCCTTGACTATGATACCCCCGCGGTCGATGTATTCACGCAGGTCCGCGAAGTCGATGTTGACGTTGACGACCTTCCGACTATGGATCCTTGCTTTCCACCTCTGCGCTAGCTCTTCAACAGCTTGCACGATATCACTTAGCGAGTCGGGGGATTCGTCGGTTGGGCTGAGCACGAGGATGTACTTCCTATTCGCATAGATATTGAGGGCCGGAAGGCTCTTCCCACCGCGCAGGACATCTTCCTCCTCGATTCCGCTGACCTGCTCGAGTGGGATCACAGTCTTCTGGCCAAACCTCATCCTTCCCTTGCCCGGCGACAGCACAATCCTCTGGCTAGAGATGATTAGTAGCCCAGACGAATTGGAGACGACCTCGAAGTAGTCATAAGCTCCCTTGATTGTCTCGTGGCTATTTAGAATGAGACTTGACCCAATGGGATTAGCGAGGTCACGGGCGACGATTTCACCCGACAAGTGAGGCAATCCTCGGTTGCTACCCTCGTCTCTTAACTCTTTGGAAGATTGACTGGGCAGACTCGGACTCTTCCCAGGAGGTTATGAGGTTCCTAAGCAGTGGCGCAAGGCATATCTCATGTCTTGCATCAGAAACGACCGATGGCGTTAGAAGGAGCGGGAGCTTTTTTCGGTCTGCTGGACCCATTCAGGCGGGTGTATGAATACCTGAAGGGTGTGCAAGAGACCCGGGAAGTGAAGAGAAGGCTGAGCAACGTCCTGGTGTCGTTGGAAAGCTTCGAAAAGTCGGGTGAAGCGTCCAGGAAAGCCGGGAAAGCCCTCAGAGAGAAGGTCAAGGCGCTCCAGCCGCCGATAACGCTACCAGAGCTGATCGACGTGATGAAGCTCTCAATCGAGTACAGCGACAACTTCAGGACGTTCCTTTCGAGCATCTGTGAGTTCGGCAAGGAATGCAGAGACCTCAACTCAGGCGACTTTGAAGCGTTCATGCAGAAAGTGAAGGCTCGTAAGCCGGACGTCTACGATATAATGAATTTCTTCGGAAGGAACTACGACCCTGAAAGGAAGACACTAGACCTTACTCGACTCCCAACCCTGATTCGGGCGTACGGAGACAAGGCGGAGTGGAAGGAGAACAAGAAACTGTCCGAAGAAGTTGCCGAGGGGAGAAGAGAGGTCGAGGACCTAATCGAAAAAGTGAAGGTCATCAGGACTCAACGGATTCCATTCAAGGACAGGGCTCTAGCCATCGCCTACTTCCACTCGTATCAAAGGCTGGGAAGGGAAGGCAAACGGTTCGTGTCTTCCAAAAGTACCCTGGCAGACCTGAAGAAGGCTGCCCCGTCGTGGTATGTTGAACTGGTGGGCATGACCGGCCTCGTCAGGAAGTCGCTACCAGGCGGCGTCTGAAGAAACCAGGCGCCCGATCTACGCTTCAATGAATCGACAGTGCCTCCCTGATCCTTTCCGCGGGGAGGGCGAACACGGCGTGTACCCAAGGCGCATATCTACGCTCAATTGGTTCGTTCTCCAGGTCGGCCGCAGCTTCCATAGAAACCTCCTCGATCTCAATCCACCTTAGCTCGTAGGCATTCTTCGTGTTCATGTGAAACGGACCGCCGTGCTTCACGACCAAGAGGTGAAGCAGTTCGTTCTCGCAGTACCTCGGGTTGCGCGGGTCTCTAGCGGAGTAGGAGACGGAGAGGGTATCCTTCCAGCCCTTGATCATGACTCCAAGGTCGTCGATGGCACACCTTTTGGCTGCCTGGATGAGAGTTTCCACCGTTAGGCTGCCATACATCCTGTAAGGGTGAGTGTCTCCAGAGAAGCTCCAGACCTTGTCGAATATCTTGTGCCTCCTGTGCTGGACCAGTAATCTTCCGTCATCGTTGATGCATGCGATGGTTATACCCACATGTTTCTGCCCGAGAATGGAGCCATCAGGGCCCTTCCTCACTCTATGGGTCAGCCATCTGTCGCCGTAACCACTCCTCTTGCCAGAATCATTGACAAGTGGTATTTCGAGTCTCCTCATGATAAGGGAAATCAAACGCTGAGGTGGTTATATGCCGTTGTCTATGAGGCGAATCAGGAAGAGTATCGCCAGAACAGGCTCAGAAGAAGCATTGGTCGTTCAATTCCGAGGATCCCTGCAGAACTTCGGAGGATTGGTGTTTATATCGAATGACTGCGGTATGAAATTGCATGGAGGAGCAGACGGGGCAAGACCCGAAGAGGGTCAAGGGAATTGAACTCGAACGAGTGCGGGCCCGACGGGAATCGAACCCGTTTCGGGGGCTTCGCCTGACCCTCGGGTTAAAAGCCCGATGCTCTACCTGATTGCTCTCGCGTGCGAGCTAAGCTACGGGCCCGCATCACAGTCTGCGAGACGTCTGGTATATGACTATGAGAGGGGTTATCGCCTTGCAAGCGAGCGAACAAGAGAAATGCTCTTCTTCATCCCGTTCAGGTCGTCATACGGCGTCTCCATTATTAGGGGCCTCTCGGTGATGCCTCTGTAGTGGAGGAAGGCCTTCATTCCCCTCAACCCAATCCTGCCTTTACCGATGTTCTCATGCCTGTCGAGGTTGCTTCCAAGGGGACCCTTCGAGTCGTTGAGATGAATCACCTTTATGCGGTCGTAGCCGACGGAGTTCTTGAAGACTGCCATCGATTGGCTGACCGCCTCCGCCCCTGAAAGGTCGAACCCGGCCGCGAAGGCGTGACAAGTGTCCAGGCAGACCGCGACCCTCCCTTCCTTCTTCACCCTGTCCAAGATGAGCCCTAGCTCTTCGAATCTCGAGCCTACGCTGTTCCTCTGTCCCGCCATGTTCTCGAGCAGGATAATCGTGCTCCCTTCACTTGAAGCGAGTGCTTGGTTGACCGCATCAGCGACGTTCCGAACACCAGGCATCGCTCCGCTGCCCAAATGGCTCCCGATATGCGTGACCAAGTACTCAATTCCTAGGGAGTCGCATCTTTTCACCTCCTGACTCAGCGAGAGCCTGCTCGCCTCCATCGTGGCTCCGTCTGGTGATGCCAAGTTAGGAAGGTACGGCATGTGTGCTACTAGGAACTTGAGCCCCGACCTCTTCCTCCTCTCGCGGAAGGCTACAGCCTGGTCATTTGTAAGGGGTCTGAATCGCCAAGTGCGTGGGTTCCTGGTGAAGATCTGGAAGGTCGTGCATCCTATTTCTTGAGCCCTGTCGAAGGCAAGGTCCAAGGATTTCTCTATCGATATGTGAAGTCCGACTATTGGCTCGCTTGGCATTGGGTGCAAAATAGGCAGAGAGTGGGTTTATGGGCGTTTCCGACCGAAACCCACGCTCTTCTTCCCTTCTTCTCTTCTCGCTTAGCGCTTCTTCGTCTTCTGCTTCAGTGATGCCTTGGAGGCCGCGCTGCTCCTGACGGGAGCCGTCCTGCGCCTGTAGGTCCGAGTAGGCTTCTTAGAGATGGATGGTGCTCCGAAGGATGTGGTAGATGGGGCGGCGTACTGGACCGGAGCAGGAGTCGGCTGCACAATCTCATAGATTGCCTGGGTTGGTGATGGAGCAGGTTCGGCCACGGTCGTTGCTACCGCAGCCGGAACCCCCACTGCCTGCTCCGTCGTCGGAGCGTAAGACTCGAGTGACGTCATCGAATCTATGAATCCTTTCCGTCGCGTGTGTCCCAAGTAGCCTTTTGGTGCCGCATAGAGCACTGCGACGACGCCAACGCAGGCGCCAAGCAAGACAGTCGCTAATTCAAGGACCATTGTCAATGTTGATATGGTCTCGGAGTAGTCTTCTAAGCCGAAGTCAAACATGATATACAAACGCATCATGTTCTATGAACCAATCGCAGATTCATGCGGGCTCGGAATCCGGCGGCGGCCCCGCCCCGGCTCAATACTGCTTTTATACTTGAGAGCACCCAATTGGGAACAGCCATGATGCAGGTCCAGTACGAGAAAATCTGCACCGAGATGTACAAATTCGACAGGCGCGTCAGGTATGCGGCGATTCTCGATGAAACAGGGAGGCAGATTGCCGGAGGCATGCGAAGGGGGATACCATCGCTGGAGCCACAGAGCGAGGATCTGCGGCTAATCGCGAACATCACGATTCAGCTGAACACGGACAAGACATGGGACAAGTACTTCGGGCGGAGCCAGTACACTTTCATCAAGAGAGAAAAGGTCAACATCCTTACATTCAGCATTGGGAACAAGCTGCTGCTGGTATCGACCGAGCCGGACTTCTCGCTTCAACAGGCGCAGGACCTCCGAAACCAGATAGTCACAGGCCACTCGACAGAATTCGGATAAAGGGGGTGAGTTAGGTCAATTAAGACCTAGCTCAGGGAATTTTGCTTTGGTGAGACCCAGTTCGCCTTGGAGAGTCCTGATTTGTTCGGCATACTTCTTCATGTCAGCCGCGTTGTTTTGGACCTTGGCGACCTTGTAGCCTCTCCAGGATTTCTTCAGGGCGCCCCATGTCTGGCCTTTGCTGTATTGCGACGTGTATACTCGCCTGAGAGAGGTTCTGCCCTTATGATATTTAAGGTTCTGTGCTATGGCCGCACTTCAAAGGGGACCCTGTTCCCGTTGTGGTCGAACACCCCGACATGCGAAGTGCTGACGTAGGGGTACCCCATAATCACCATGACCTTCCCTGTAGAATGGAGTCTGTCTTCGTGCGAGGGGTTGGCGTTCCCGGAGGGGTGAGAATGGGCGACCCCCAAGTACGACATGTCCAATGGGAGCATGAACCAATTGAAGGAGGAGTAGGAGTGGGCATGGACCGCGGCCGGGGGGACCATCACGCTCGTGACCTCGACCACACCCTTCTTCGACTTTCCACGGAGAATCAGTATCCCCTCGTTCGGGTACGCCATCCGGGAATAGGTCAAGAGACTGTCCATCACCTGGGACGTGAAGATCACCTTTTGAAGGGGCAGGCCATTCACCTATCTATCTCAGGAGCTTCACGAAGTTCCCGACGACCGTCTTCCCCGAAGGGTTGTCCGAGGTGTAGCGCTCGGGATGAAACTGAATCCCGTAAAGGAGGCGCTTCTCATGCTTCATCGCTGCAATGGGGCTCGTCTCACTCGTTGCCAGGAGCCGGAAGCCCGCGGGCAGCGTCCGGACGACTTCGTGGCGGGATTCGAGAAGCATCATATCCTTGGGAAGCCCGGAAAAGAGAGAGTCCCTGACAAGCACGGTGGTCTTCACGAACCTTAGGACGCCCTCCGTGTCCTTCACCACCTCCGAGCCGAAGGCATGGGCCATCAACTGGTGCCCGAAGCAGACGCCGAGAACGGGGACCGTAGCGTCCCTTATCGCCTCGACCTCCATCCCGAACTTCCTCTGAGTGCTCTTTTCCGACATCATGTCCGGGGCGCCGCTCAGCGCGACCCCGTCGAACTCCTCGAACCTCGATGCCGCCCTCTCATTCCAGTCGGCGGAGGTCACGTCGGCCCCATTCTCGGCAAGGCACTTCCTCAGCCTTTCGAAGCGTTCGGTGTTCGGATAGTTGTTTACCGCCAGAACCCTGACCAAGGATCAGAATAGCCTGACGCGACTGGATTTGAACTTTAAGGAACGAATGATGCTGATTCCCGAAAAGTCAGAGGAGGGACCCGCTTCGTCGGTATCTGCATGGCCCCAAACAGGCTGATCAGGGAAAAGGGTTTAAATGTAGAGCCAAGGGCGTCGGATAAAAGGAGTTTAGAAGAAGAAAATGTTTGCACCATCGGCAGGGTATGACAGGGCTATCACCATATTCTCTCCCGACGGACGCCTTTACCAGGTCGAGTACGCCCTCGAGACCGTGAGACGCGGAAGCCTCGCGGTCGGAATCAGGACCAAAGAAGGGATCGTGCTGGCCGTGGAGGAGAAGGGTCGGAAGCTCCAGAGCGACGACTCTGTGATCAAGATGTTCCAAATCGACGATCACGTCGGGGCCGTCGGGGCCGGATACATCCCTGATGCGCGCATTCAGGTCGACAGCGCGAGGGTAATGGCTCAGAGCAACAAGCTGATTTACGACGAACCAGTCGACATTGAGGCCATCGCGAAGCGGATCGCCGACATGAATCAGCAGTACACCCAGTACGCCGGTGTAAGACCCTTCGGCGTCTCCCTCATCATCGCCGGAGTGGACGAGAACAACGGACCTGTCGTCTATCTGGCAGACCCGACGGGGACCTACTCGGGATTCCATGCGATCGCAATTGGGCAGGGGAGCGACCAAGTCAACGACTACCTCGAGAAGAACTACGAAGCTGACCTCTCACTTGACGCTGCGGCCACGCTGGCTATTGAGTGCATCTACCTCGTGAGCGAGGACAAGACCGGCACCGCGCACATCAAGGTAGCGGTAGTGGACGCTGTGTCCAAGAAAATGAGGAGGCTCACAGAGCAGGAAGTGAGCAAGAATGCCTCGAGCGCAAGGACGAGGTCGGACAAGCCCTCTTCAAAGGGCTCCTAGGTAACAGAGTTAGCACTTGAGCGGAAGCTTTGGGCACGGCGGCGGGGATTTCAAACCCAGGACAAAGGAGCAGTCGAAGTTCACCACAGTCAGACTGACCCTGGAAGGGGAGCACTTCGAGAATCTTGGTAAATCCCGACTCGGCACTGAGCTTCAAGCAAGGGAGGAACGTGGAGCCGTCCCAGGTTATCGTCGTCGATGAAGTGTACGCGGACTCAAACAAGGGCCTAAGGGCCAACAGCGAGAAGCTGAAGAAGCACTTCGGCACTGACGACCACGCCAAGGCGGCTCTGGAGGTGCTCAAGCGCGGCGAGCTGAATCTGACCCAAGAGCAGAGGAAGAGACTCACCGACGAGAAGAGGAGGGCGGTCGTCGCGATGATATCGAAGAACTTCGTCGACCCCAAGACCTTGCTGCCTCACCCTCCACTGAGAATCGAGCAGGCAATGCAGGACGCAAGGGTGACGATAGACCCCTTCCGGGACGTCAACGAGCAAATGAAGTTGGTGATCGACGAACTGCGAGTGATACTACCCCTAAAGTCCGAGAAGGTAAAGCTCCAAGTGAAGGTCTCCGCCCAATATGGGGGACAGGCGATTGGGATACTGAAGAACTTTGGAGACATCCTGAAGGAGGATTGGGGCGCTGATGGGGCGCTTTCTGCAATAGTAGAAATACCGGCTGGCGGACAGCCTGGCCTGCTGGACCGCCTCGGTTCTACGACGAAAGGAGCGGCGCAGGTTTCAGTGGTGAAATAGCGATTTGCCAATGATAGAAAGGAAGCAGGTGATTCCCGGAGATGTGATAACCAGAGGTAACCATCGCTACGGGAGTTATATCGAGAAGAGGGGCGACGAGTTCGTGGCGCTCAGGGTAGGGCTCGCCGAAGTCAGCCATGAAGGCGTCAAGCTCAATCCACTCACAGGGCCGTACCTCCCCAGGGCCGACGATCAGGTGATTGGGAAAGTGGTCGACATAAACGGTTTCGGTTGGGTGGTTGACATCAATTCATGCTTCGACGGTTTCCTTCCTGCCTCGTTTGTCTTCGGAAGAGAATTCTCACCAGCCACTCACGACCTGAGCTCCAAGTTCAGGGTTGGCGACGTGATAGGAGCGAGAATAGAGTCATTCGATAGATCCAGGGACCCCCAGTTGAGCATAAGGGGGGAAGGGTACGGAAAGATTCCGGAGGGCGAAATCATTAAGATGTCACCCACAAAGGTGCCCCGACTTATTGGGAGACGGGGTTCGATGATCAATCTCATCAGTGAAAGGACCGGTTGCGACGTCCAGGTCGGGCAGAACGGAGTCATAGTGGTGGTCGGGCCGCCGGAAGGCATCGTCAAGACGACCAGTGTGATCAAGATGATAGACAAGGAAACGCATGGTGCGAGCCTAATGGCAAAGGTCGACGAATACCTTGGAGGGAGCAACGTTGGAAGCTGAACGGAAGCTCATCAGCATTGACGGGATGAGACTTGACGGGCGGAAATGGGACGAGCTCAGACCAATCTCCTTGGAGGTAGGCCTCCTGAAGAACGCCGACGGCTCAGCCTACATCCAGTGGGGAAAGAACAAGATCATGGCTGCTGTCTACGGTCCGAAGGAGGTCCACCCGAAACACCAGGTCCTGCCCGACAGGGCCTTGCTCAGGACAAGGTACCATATGGCGCCCTTCTCGGTTGACGAAAGGAAGAACCCGGCGCCCTCCAGGAGGGAAATCGAAATCTCCAAGGTGATAAGGGAGGCCCTGGTACCGGCTGTGATTGTCGAGGACTACCCAAGGACTGCGATAGAAGTCTGGGTCGAGGTGTTGCAGTCTGACGGAGGCTCTAGGGTCGCTGGCATCACTGCTGCGTCACTCGCTCTAGCCGACGCGGGCATCAACATGAGGGACCTCGTGGTCGGATGCTCGTGCGGAATCATCAATTCGCAGGTCGTCGCAGACTTGGACGACACAGAAGACAAGGAGGGGAGCGGAGACATGCCCGTCGCAATCATGCCCAACCTCAACCTGGTCACGCTCCTGCAGGTGGACGGAATTTACACGAGAGAGAACTTCCAAAAGGCGTTCGAGCTGGCCATCGCGAAGGGAAAGGAGGTTTACGCGATGCAGAGGGCAGCCCTGACCACGAAGTTCTTCGGGGGCGAGGCGAGTTCGTCGATGGAAGAGGAGGAGAGCGCATAGAAGATGTCGATGAAGAAGAACTACGTTGTCGAAACGATTAGGAAGGCACAGATGGTCGAGTTGCTCGCGAGAGGCAAGAGGCTCGACGAGAGGTCCCCTGACCAGCACAGGCCCATAACGATTCAGACCGGCGTTATTCAGAAGGCAAACGGTTCGGCGATTGTCACCCTGGGGAACACGGAAGTCATTGCGGGCGTCAAAATTGCGACAGGAACTCCATTCCCGGACACCCCAGACAAGGGGCTGCTTGTGGTCAACGTAGAGATACTCCCGCTGGCTTCGCCGTACGCGGAGCCGGGTCCTCCCTCGGAGGAAGCCATCGAGTTGGCGAGGGTCGTCGACAGGGGGGTCCGCGAGTCTGAGATGGTCGACCTGAAGAAGCTCTGCATCATCGCCGGCAAGACAGTCTACACGGTGTTCGTCGATGTCAACATAATGAACGTGGATGGCAACCTCTTCGACGCGACGAGCTACGCGGTCGTCGCGGCGCTCAGGACGGCGAAGATGAAGAAATACGTCGTCGAGAATGACAAAGTCGTCGCGAAGGAAGAGGAGATACCTGTGCCAGTAGAGAGGATCCCAGTCTCGGTCACGGTGGCCAGGATTGGTGACACCTTGTTGGTCGACCCCAATTCTGAGGAGGAGTGCGCGATGGACATGCGAGTGACCATAACGACTGACGATGACGGCAACGTCTGCGCCAGCCAGAAGGGAGAGGCGAGCACGATCACTCCCGCCCAAGTGCTCGAGGCAGCGGATACATCAATCAGGGTCGGCAGAGAGATCCGTGCCCAGATTCTGGAAGCGACGAAGTAATGCCACGAGCCAAGGAGAACGTCAGGGGTCTGGGAGCGAAATACGGTGGCACGCTCAGAAAGAGGTACGCGCGGGTCTTTAGGACGCTGAAGGCGGCGAGGGAGTGTCCCTCATGTTCGAGCATGAAATTGAGGCGGACATCTTCAGGAATCTGGAAGTGCAAGTCGTGCGGGTACGCAGTAGCAGGTGGCGCCTTCGACCTTAGCCCACCGAAGGCGAGATAAGCCGATAGCCTCGGTCGGACTCAGGATATCGTTTAGGGCGGACAACGCGACAGGCGAGGCCATCAAGCGGGCAATCCCCGCATCGGTCATGAGGCGAGGAGTCTGCAACGTGGAGATTCAGGGAGAGCAACCTGGTGACGTCGCGGAAAGGACGCGAGAGACTCTCGAGAAGATTCGGAGCATAGCCTGGCCCTCGAAAGGCTTTAATTGACCAGCGAGGTCGCCGAGTCAATAATTGAGCCAAGCAGAACTTCCGCCATACATAAGGGAACAGCTGGCGCGCTACGACCAAGTGCAGCAGAACCTGCAGGCGGTGCTTATCCAGAAACAGCAGGTCGAAATGGAGCTTACAGAGACCGAGAAGGCGCTCGAGGAGCTCGCCAAAGCCTCGGATGCGGAGAGCATCTACAAATTCGCCGGGAACCTGCTCGTCAAGGTCGAGAAGGATGCGATAGTCAAGGAACTTACGGAGAAGAAAGAGGCTCGGAAGCACGCGAAAGATGGTTCTTGCGAAACAAGAAGGTAGGTTTAGGGAAAACCTGAAGGACCTTCAAGCTAAACTCGACGACGCTGTCAAAGGCAAGCAGGCCCAAGGACAGCCTCCCGGGGACGCCTAGGACCCCGCCCTCCCTTGACTAGGGAAGCGGATCGTCGCGGTTTCCCTTTTGTGGGCCCGGGGAACCTAAAAAGGGCTGCCGTCATCTGCCACAGGAACGCTGACGCTGACGCGTACCTATCAGCCTACGCTCTCTCGTCGCTCCTGAGGGCCATCGCACCCGAGTGCGAAGTGGATGTCGTTACTCCGGATGGGATGACCACCCTGACCTCGAAGCTGGCAGGGAAGTTCCCGCACCGGGTGGTCCAGGAGAGCGACCTTGACTATGACCTCTATGTGGCGGTGGACGTCGGCGACGTGGAGCTCTTGAAGGAATGGCGGGTGAAGATGGAGACGGGAAGCGGAGTTAGGGTCCTCGTAGACCACCACCCCTATCGCGATGCGAAGCTGTACGACCACGTGATTGTCGATGAACAAGCTACGTCCGCGGCCGAGGTCGTCTTCAGTCTCTTCTCGCAGGCTGAGGCCAAGGTCGACCCGACTACCGCCCAGGCACTCCTCGAGGCCATGCTCTTCGACTCGTCGCACCTCACGATAGCCAAGGGCGAAGGGCTCCGGACTGTGGTGAAGCTCCTCGACATGGGAGCTGACCTCTCGGAGGCAAGAAGGGACCTGCGGGCCGAGCCTGACTACGGGGAGGTGATGGCGAAGTTGAAGGGGGCCCAGAGGCTGAAGGTCTACAGAATCGGGGACTGGGTAGCCTCAACGAGCATGATAGGTTCCTTCCAAGCCCACGTCGCAAGGTCGCTGATCTTCCTTGGGGCTGACGTCGCGATTGTCGGGGGGGAGTCGGAAGGCGAAACAAGGGTCAGCCTGAGGTCGACCCAGAGGTTCTCAGAGGCAACGAAGGTCCATCTGGGGACGCAGGTAGCCGAGGAGGTGGTGAAGAGTTTGGGTGGCCACGGAGGAGGGCATGCGACGGCAGCTTCACTCTCCTCGGCCGCGACCGAGGACGAGGCCGTGGAAGGCTGTCTGAAGAGGCTGACCGAGCTTCTGGGCTCGGAGATTCATAGTGCCGCGTGAACCCGCTGCCTATGCCCAGTACGTCTTGGAGATTGGGCTCTTCACGAAACCTTCGAACGATAGCCTGAACCAAGGCGTGTAGGAGTCCGGATGAGCGGCGAGGTCTGCTGCTACCTCCCTGATCGTGGCCCATCTCCAGAGCCATTATCTCGTCAGGGTTGGGCGTCGCTCTTCCGTCGAAGCGGCCGACCAAAAGCCGGCAGAACTCGTTCTCAGCGTTCTTGCCCTGAGGTGCAAAATACACGAAGGAATAAACGTCAGTCAGGTCCCCCACCCTGGCGTTCAATTCCTGGAGAGCTTTGCGGGACGCCGCCTGGGCGTAGGTCTCCCCCGGAAAGACGTGGCTCGTGAATGAAACGTCCCAGGCTCCCGGCCACAGAAGCTTCTTTCTGCTCCTCTGTTGCAGGAGCAGCTTGCCCTCGTGGAAGAGGAAAACGGTATAAGCCCGGTGCCTCTTGCCGTTGCCCGCGTGACAGTTTCCTCTTGTGTCGGTACCAATCTGGTTGTCATTGTCGTCGACAAGAACTAGAATCTCTTCGGCTGGAGCAGGCATGGCACTTGAGTTTCCACTGAGTCTAGATAAGCCAATCGCCACTAGCGACTGACGGAATCATGGTTGTCTGTGTACACAGTGACGTGGACCTGATCACCGTCCTTCAGGGAAAGGGTCTTCCTCAGGTCGAGCGGAGATATCACCTCTAGCACTGACTCGCCATGGTGGGTTCTCTCAATCACCAAAGCGCCTGCGTCGTACTTTGTTTCCACCTTCGCCCTGAAACATTTGGCAGGACCGTAGCTCCTCCCGCCTTGGCTGAACCCAGTGAGCTCGAGGGCGTCCAAGAAGTTCAGTTGCTTCCTGAGCTCAATCTCCCCGGGACCGATTGTCAGGTTTAGCGTACCTGGGAAGGGCTCGAACCCTAGAAGCCTCATGAACTGCCTCCTGTATCCCGCGAGGGAAATGTAGTAGCCACCCTCCCCCAACCCGGTGAACAGAGTACCGTGGAAGTCCACCACGCCGGCCTTTCCCTCTATCGCTGTCTTAAGCCTCGAGTACACCGAGAGGACACGGTCTGCACCTAGCCTCGTCACGAGGACGCCCGTCCTTCTGCCGCTCCTCTTCCTTTCGATAAGGCCATCTGCCTCCAGCAGCAGGTGTTTCGACACCCCCTGCTGGCTCAGGCCGAGCAAAAGCGCCAACTCCGATGTCGAAAGCTCGAGAGCCCTGTTCGCTGCCCCACGTTGGTACAGCTCGATGAGGGTCCACAGGTAAGGCGGCGTCTTCGTCATGTTACCACATTTGTGGTGTTTACCAAAGAATTATAAAGATACCGTCGGCGCGCCCTCTTTGGTGGCAGGCATGAACCGTTCTCAAAGGGTAAGTCTGATCGCCTTATTCACGGCCCTGGCGGTTGTCCTGAATTTCGCCGCGGCCATTCCAGCGCCGTTCGCCCTGTTTCTGAGCTATGAGGTATGGGAGGTCCCAATCCTAGTGGCTGTAATTCTGATGGGTTTCTGGAGCGGGGTTACGGTGGCAGCCCTCAACACGCTAATACTGGAGTTTCATCCAGGTCCGCTCCCGACGGGACCTGTCTACAACCTCGTCGCAGAACTTTCGATGATCCTAGGAGTCATGGCAGCCCAAAGGATTGGGCGAGGGGCCAATTGGAAACCGGCGGTCACGTGGGTCTCGGCGACTATTGGAGGCGCAGCCCTCAGGACGCTGGTAATGACTCTGGTGAACGCGGCAGTCCTGCCTCAGCCCTACCCTGTTGGCTTCGGCCTCCCGGTGAGCCTAGTCCCTGGCTATCTGGTCCTTATTGGAGTCTTCAATTTCACTCTGACTTTGTACACCGTTCCACTGGCATACTCAGTCGCTAGGGCGATTGTCTCAAGATATCATCCGGTCTTCGCTCGGGACATGTCTCTTTGACGGAGTCTTTTACTGCCCACATCTGGGGGCCAGAGCGGCGACCCGGCGACAGGAATTGGTCAACAATCTGCTCGAGATTGACAAGCTGAACTTCCGTTACCCAGAGGCCCCACGGAAGGCAGTAGCTGATTTTGAAATGGCGGTTGGCGAAGGAGAGATCGTAGTCCTCGCCGGGCCTTCTGGCTGCGGGAAATCGACGTTGCTCAGGACGATCAACGGCCTCATCCCCCACATGTACACAGGAGATTACTCTGGTGATGTCCGCGTGGGAGGCTCAAGCGTGAGGACCTCGTCGATGCGTGACCTCGCGCAGACCGTCGGTTTCCTGTTTCAGAATCCGGAGAACCAGATCTTCATGTTCACGGTGGAGAGGGACGTCGCGTTCGGTCTTGAGAACTTGGGCGTCGCCAGGCCCGAGATGAGGAGGCGGGTCGACGAGGCGATCGGTCTCCTTGGAATCGGAAACATTTCCCAAAGGGCGCCGCACGAACTCTCCGACGGACAGAAGCAGAGGGTCGCCCTGGCCGGGGTCCTGGCCATGAGGCCAAGACTGATCATACTTGACGAACCGACTTCCCTGCTTGACCCCAAGACCGCGATGGAGCTGGTCGACCTGGTGGCAAGGCTGAGGAAGGAACTGGGCACTACCTTCGTCGTTGTCGAGCACAGGCTGGACCTGCTCGTCAGGGTCGCCGACCGGATAGTCGTGATGAGCGCGGGGGCGAAGGTCCTTGACGGGACGCCCCGCGACGTCCTCTTCGGAGAGGAAGCCGACGGATACGGGGTCTCTGTGCCCGCCGTGACGAAGGTGCAGAGGATGCTCGCAAAGGATGGGCTTGCGGCCGACGACAGGCTCTACAGCTCGGAACAGCTCGCCTCGATGATTGAGGGACGAGGGACATGATTGAGTTCAGGGAGGTGACTTATGTCCATGAGAACGGCGTGAAAGCACTTGACGGAATCACCCTGAAGATGGACGCAGGCGAGACGGTCGCAATCGTGGGCGAGAACGGGGCGGGCAAGACGACCCTGATCAAGCACGTGACCGGGCTACTCAAGCCCACCTCGGGGACGGTTCTCGTGGACGGTATCGACACGCGCGAGACGAGCACCGCAGTCCTGTCGAGGAAAATCGGGGTCGCTTTCCAGAACCCAGACCATCAGCTCTTCTCCGAAAGCGTGAAGGAGGAGATGGCTTTCGCTCTCAGGAACTTCGGGTTCCCCCCTCATCTGGTCGAACAGAGGGTCTCCTGGGGGCTCCAGCTCTTCGGCCTCGAAGAATACAGGGAGTCGTCGCCGCTTGTCCTGAGTGGGGGCGAAAAGAAGAGGCTGACGTTGGCCTGCATCCTCGCATGGGACCCTGAGGTTGTGATGTTGGATGAGCCCACGGTGGGCCAAGACGCGATTCAGAAGGAGAAGCTGGCGGGGACGATCAAGATGCTCGGCTCGACCGGGAAGACCGTGGTCGTCGTGTCTCACGACATCGAGTTCCTTTGGCCTCTTCAGCCAAGGGTCGTGGTGATGAAGTCGGGTCGCATCGTCGCAGACGGGCCCGCCCCCGAAATCATGACGAGGAAGGAGATGCTGGAGTCTGCGAGGGTGGCCGAGCCCCAGCTCGTTACGTTTTATCAGGCGCTCACAAGGAGGCCGAGGTCGCCGTTCGTCGATGCTCTGGAGGCGAGGCTCTGGATTGAGGGGGGCGAGGGTGCGGGCAGAGGGAGGCCAGCGAAAACATGATGTGGCTCAGCAGCGGGTTCATCTTCAGGAAGGGTACCTCGAAGTACCATAGGCTCGACCCCAGGGTCAAGCTGCTCATCTCCGCCTTGATGTTCGTAACGACGCTGATTGTGAGGTCTGTCTTCCAGCTCGCGATAGTGCTTGCGTTCATGGTCGCGGTCGCCGCAATCGCGACCGTCCTGAAGAGGGTCGCGAGGACAATGGCCCTGACCGCGACGTTCTCTGCATTCATATTTGTCATCAATATCATCTTCACCAGGAACCTCGAAACGTCGGCGCTCTACGCCTCAAGGTTCGTGGCCATAGTGGTATCGACGAGCCTCTTCTTCATCACCACTTCCCCTGACGAGCTCGAGCAGGTGATGAAGATGTTCAGGCTGCCCAGGGATGTGGTCTTCGCCTTCGTCACCGCGGTCAGGTTCATCCCGGTGATGATGCTCGACGCGATGCAGATAATGGACGCCCAGAAGTCAAGGGGACTGGAGCTCGAGAGAGGGAACCTCCTGCGAAGGGTCAGGAACATGATCCCAATCCTGATACCGCTCGTAGTCAACGCAGTCGTCAGGAGCGGAGAGCTGGCAGAAGCGATGGAGTCGAGAGCCTATGGGGCAGTGGCGCGGCCGACGTCCCTAATGCAGTATCGGGCCAGGACCGCTGACAGGGCGGTCGCAGTCTTCGCTGTCCTGACCTTCGCGTTCGCGGCCTACTCTTTTTATTTCCTGTTACCCACCTTCCTGCCGTGATCCCCTCCCGGGTGGTTGCCGACGAGCGGGAAAAGGCAGGGGGGGTTCCTGATGAACTCTCGAAGCTCAACGTCAGGGTATACTTCAGCCGGCTTACTGTAGCTGACTATGTCCTCAACCCAGAGATCGCCGTCGAGAGGAAATCCGTCCGCGACCTCGTTTCTTCAATTTACGACTCCCGTCTGTTCCAGCAGGCGGCCAGTATCTCGGCGTCCTTCGCGAAGCCCTACCTCCTCATCGAGGGAGACTCTTTAGAGGTAGAGCGCTTGACGAAGAACCTGAAATCCTTCTACGGTGCCATCGCCAACGTTACCCTCGCATACGGATTGAGGGTCTTTTACACGGCCAACGCCAAAGAGAGCGCCATCGCCATCGCCGAGCTCCTCAGCCATGCCAGGGCCAAGCCGCTTTCGACGACGCCTCCCGCGATCCCTCCCAAGGCGAAGAGCCTCCCGCAGCAGCAGCTCTACCTGGTCTCTTCCATGCCAGGGGTGGGCAGTAAACTGGCAGAAAGGCTGCTGATGAAGTACGGCACGCCAAGGAGGATCATGAGTCTGAGGGCCGGGGAGCTGGCCCTGACTCAGGGAATCGGTTGGAGGCGGGCAGACAAGATCAAAGAGATGATGGACGCCAGGTTTACAAGGAGTCCTGAAGCGAAGAGACAGATGAGGCTCGAGGAATGAAGATCGCGATAATCGGGGGGACTGGGAGCATGGGACGAGGCCTAGGGGATCAGCTCGCCAAAATCCACGAAGTGATCATAGGGTCAAGGGACCCCGCCAAGGCGAAAGCGGCCGCAGCGGCTATCGGGAGAGCCAGGGGTGCAGGCAATTCGACAGCCGCAAGGGAGTGCGACGCCGCAATCATCGCGGTTCCGTACTCCGCCATAGATTCGTTGTCGTCTCTCGCCGACGAGCTCTCGGGCAAGCTTGTGATATCAATCATCAACCCGATGAAATCCGAGAACGGGATACTATTGTACGGACTCGAAAGAGGGTCAGCCGCCGAGGCGCTGGCGGCCAGGCTTCCGAGGAGTAGGGTGGCAACCGCGTTCAACAACATCACAGCGGGGTTCTTCAAGAAACCTGAGGTGTCAAGACTGGACGTCGTCGTCGCCGCCGACTCGAAGAAAACCTTCTACGAAACAGCCAGTATTGTGAAGAGCATCCCCAACCTCAGGCCGCTCTACGCCGGGCCTCTCAGCGAAGCCCAGACCGTCGAGCGCATCACACCCCTTATGCTCAACCTCGCGAGGATGAACAAGACCGGGAGCCTCGCGACTCGTTTCGTGTCGCAGAGGGAATAGCCAGATGGCGCGTCGGCAGATGAAGTTCTGGTGCATTCTTCCGAACTCGGCGACAAGGTAAGCACTGCGGAGTTGCTGTCCAGCGCCGAATTCTGCGAGGCGGAGGGGTTCGACTCGGTGTGGGCGACCGACCAGCCGACCTGAAGAAGTTCGTTACTGAAGTCGTCAGATTGTACGTCTAGCTGCCTTCGTAGGTTGTCAGGCCTGCCCGCCATCCGGTGTAGAGGACGGGCCTGTACCTCTTGAAATCCCAGAAGTCGTTGAACTTGTCCGAAGCGTAGCAAGCCTTCACAAGACCAACGATGAGGACGTGATCACCCAGCCTTCTCCGCGAATGAAGCTGGCACTCCAATGTGGCGTCCGCCCCATCTATGACCGGGACATCAAGCTGGGCCCCAATCGTATGGCTCAAGCCGCTGTCTGCGAGTTTGTCTTCGACGCCCCTTCCGCTTTTCGAGGCCAATCGCTCCATCGCCTGGATCCGACTCCGGTCTACAAGGCAAAGAGAGAAGGTCCCTGAAGACAGGGTCAGCTTCAGCGTGTATGAAGCCGGTTCGCATGCGACGGAAATCAGCGGAGGCGAGACTGAGACCGAAGCATAGGAGACGACCGGCATGGCGGAGACCCGCCCTGCGGAGCTGGCGCTAAGGATTGCCGGCACCTGTGGGTAGAAGAGCCGATGGAGCCTCGAAAAGTTGACCTTCAATCTCGCAACAGAAACAGACTCCCGTTAGATAAGTAAGCGCGAAAGATGGACTGGCCTGCGAGTCTCGCCGGCCCCTGACCGCTCTGGCTGAGCCAAAGGAGAAAGAAGTCTCTCTCTGAGCCTGGAGTTCACGTCGAGGAGTTCGAAGGCCCTGCGGAAGGTCATCTCCCCATCCTTGTACCGTTTTCCAGAAATGAAGCTGTGAACGTCCGCCTCCTGACCCATTCCGCACCGCGGAATGACGGCGTTCAGGTAGAGGTAGAACTGCTGTGAGCCTCCATAGAGGTCCCTTACACGGTCGTATCGAGACTTGATCCATCCCCAGAGGACGCTCCTGGCTCTGGGGTTCGAAGCTGCCCCTGGCAGGGTGTAACCCGTGTCGGAGCGGCTTACCTCACCGCTAATCGTAAGTTCGAGTGCTTTCCTGACTAGAGCAGGGTCTTCGAAAGAGGTGAGAGCAACATAGACCTTGGAGCGGTCAGCTTCACTCTTGGCGTTCCTCACCACCCCAAGAAGAGGCCCGAATGCCTTCTCTCCTTTGGTCATGGCGTAGGCGGTCGCGACCGCCGTCTTCAAGTTCGCGTCGACTGAGTCGAACTGTTCGAACCTCTGGGCGAGCATCCGCGCAAACTCCCTGTCTGTCTTGGCGAGCTGCGTGGTGACCACCTCCCTCACCAGCCCCAGGTTTTCGTTCTCACCCCGCTTCCTCGCGAGGCCGAGCAGACGGACCTGCGACCGGTAGAACGCAGACCACGCGTTCATTACGACTTCAGCGTCGTCGGCTATCGCCCTGAGGTTCACCAGGTGGTCGCTGACAGTGAGGGCGAGGAGCGGGTCCACGACCTTCCCGCTGAGAGCGGCGAACCTGAAGTACTGCTCGGGCCTGACCATCCCAGCCTGGAGGAACAGGTAGAGGTCATTCAGGACGCCGGCCCTGTCGTGCGAGTGCATCAAAGAGAAACATTTGGCCAGCCGGTCGTACATCCGATCGTCGTAAAGGACGCTGTAGAAGCCTGTCCTGCGTGGGTTGACGAGGACCCTTTCAGGCCGCTTGGCTTTGATTGACGTGGACCTCTTGTCGAAAAGGGCGGACTGATGGTCACCGTCCGCAAGTAGGGTCAGGGGGATTGGCCAGAGTACGCTGGACTCCTTGCCGGATAGAGAGAACCTTCCCTGACTGAGACTCACGCTCCCCTTGGACGCCCTTAGGCGGACGAGGGGAAAGCCAGGCTTGGTTATCCATGCTTTCGCGACCTTCGTCACCGGAAGCCCCGACGCCGCCGCGAGAGACTCCCACAGGTCCTCGCCCGACGCGTTCGAGTAACTAAACTTCCTAAGGTAAGCTGAGACGCCCTTCCTGAACGCTCTTTCGCCGACGTATGTTTCGAGCATCCTGAGCACCGAGGCTCCCTTGCCGTAGCTGATCGCGTCGAAGAGAGACCCGACTTCCTCCACGGTCTTGACCTTCGCTTGGATTGGGTGCGTCTCCGAAAGGGCGTCCGCGTTGAGCGACCGGAACGTGTCTGCGCGGAGGAACTCCCGCCAGGTGTCCCACTCCGGGTGGAGCCGGTCGAGGACCTTGGCCTCCATGAAGGTCGCGAAGCTCTCATTAAGCCACACATCGTCCCACCACTTCATAGTGACGAGGTCGCCGAACCACTGGTGGGCAATCTCGTGGGCCATGATGCGGGCCGCGTTCCTGCGTTCGGAGTCGCTCGCGTCGCTTGGAAGGACGACATAGTGCTCTCTAGAGGTGATCGCCCCCCAGTTCTCCATTGCACCGGTGTGATACTCGGGGAGCCCGATCAGGTGCAGCTTGGGGAGCGGATACGGAATACCGAAGTAGCCCTCATAATCCTTAAGGACCGCCCCGGAGATCTCTCTGATGAACTCGGAGTTCCTGCCCTGCCCGGGCCGGGACGCCGCGATGACGTTGACCTTCCCTGACTTCGTGGTCGCCTCCTCGAACTTGCCTATCCCCATGAAGAATAGGTACGTGGACATCCTGGGAGTTTGACTGAAGGAGAACCTGACCCTCCCGTTCTCCGCCTTCTTCGAGACGGCCGGAGTGTTGGAGATGACGGAGAGACCCTCGTCAGTGACGACAGAGAGCCTGAAGACTGCTTTGCAAGAAGGATTGTCCACGCAGGGGAAGACGGTCCTCGCCTCCGCGGGCTCCAGATCTGTGACGAGAAGGTGTTCCTTCCCGTACTTCGACTTGTAGAGGCCGAAGATTACGTCATCCCGGACACGCTTCGTGAACCTAACGCCAACCTCCGATTCCGTCTTCGGGGCATCCGGGACGGTCAGTTTGCCCTTCGCAGCGTCATAGGAGAACTTGGATTTCTTGCCGTCCACCGTGACGGCCCTGATCTCCATGTCTACTGCGTCGAGTTGGAAAAGGTTCCCGGGAGACTTCACACCGATTGCGACGTGTCCTTCCACGAGGGACCTCCTGAAGTCCACGTCGAGGTCGAGGTCGTAGGACTTGATTTCCAGGCTGAGGTCGCCCTTCCAAAGCCGGCCATATGGCTCAAGATAAACCTGCGACCGCGGACTGCGCGATCCGCGCGAGCGAACTGCCGTCACCGAGAAGGGGTTCTATGGGCTCAGGACATGTTCAGGGGGGTGACAATGTAGAGAATCGCTACGTCGCCCCATTCGTCGGCTCCAATCACAGTGAATGTCCCGCCGATCTGCTGGCTCTGGGCGAATGAGGCCTTTCCGATGACGAGGGTCGTCTGCAGGTTCCACGTATCGAGCGAGCCATTGATGCTAGCGATTGCCTCAGACCGGTCAGGCTGAACGAGGAAGGACTGAGGCGTTGCTGGTGAAGTCGGGCAATCGGTGTACGGCTGTTTGAGGGGAAGCAGAATCCCTAACGTGTAGTTGTACTGATCGTAGTATCCGTGCATGATCCCGATGCCGATTGGCCACCCGAATGTGCACGGTCTCTCCCAGAGCCGGGACTGGTCGACCGCCCACGAGTCTTGGGTAGTGACGTTGTCAATGCTTGAAGTGCCGTTGATCCAGACAGTGATGCTCACGTTCGAGGGCGCGAAGGCCCGAGTTGCGTTGACGCTGATGCTGAGCGTGAGCCCGTTCAGGCTGTAGGCGAGATTGGAAGTGGGGAGGGCGCCAACGCCAGGGCCGAGGTACGATGGCAGGACGAGACCCGCGAGCACGACGATTACGACCACCACCAGCAGACCAGAAATATTCCTGACACTTCTGCGATATGCGGCGTCGTCTTCGGAGCCCACGTTCAGAGAATCGGCGACCCTGGTTTTAATCCTAGCTTACGGAACGCGGTCGAACGCTCCCGAACTGGAAACGGTCACTGTGAAAGGTGGAGGCGGGAATGAGAGGAGTTCCTCACTGACACGGTCACGAGTCTCAGTGTTCTAGTGCTGAAGGATTTAACCGTAGGGGGAATACCCAGAGGGGCACCAACACCCCCTCTGACCACGTCTCTACTCCTTGTCGATGAACTCTTCGGCCTTCGGGGGGTCGGGCGGGAGGCCTTTGCGCTTCCTGATCTCTGTCACCAGCCCCCACAGCATGCTCTGAGGGACAGCCTGCCACGTCTTGAAGTGGGTGCTCCAGACGGCCTTGCCCGCAGTGGCGCCCCTCATCTTCTCGCTGAGGTCGAAGGTCTCGGAGGCCGGTATCTCGCCTTCGACAACGGTCATGACCTCCTTCTGCTCGATCTTGACGAGCTTGCCCCTCTTGGCCTGGATGACGCCAGTCACGGCCCCGATGAGGTCAGAAGGCCCCTTGACCTCGATTCCAAGGATCGGCTCGAGCAAGGTGGGGTTGGCTGAGAGCAATGCGGCCAGTATCGCCCTTCTTGAAGCTGGCATAAGCTGGGCGTAGGTCCTGTGCGCGGCGTCCTCGTGTGGGACGTAGTTCGTGAGGACGACTTTGACTCCTCTGGTGAACTCGTACGCGAGCGGCCCGTTCTTCATGATATCGTCGAAGCCGGCCCTGATCGAGTCCATCGACTCCTGCAAGAACTGGACTCCCTTCGTCAGCTCGGTCATTATGTTGCCCCTCTCGTCGATCGCCTGGAAGTTCCTCGCCTGGTCGGGGTCCCAGCCGTGGTCGCGGAGGATTTTGATGACCAATTTCTTCTCTATGTTCTCGCTCACCGTGCCGTTGCGGATCAGCTCGACGACGTCGGCCTCAAGGGGTTCCACCTCGATGAAGATCTTGTTATGCCTGTTCGGAGAGCGCGCCATGACGGGCCCTGCCCTCGCGCGAATCGTCTCCCTGTAGTTGATGATAGGCGGTGACGTGATGATTTCAAGGCCTGCCTGCTGGATCATCGTGGTTGCAATCTCCAGGTGGAGGACGCCCATGCCCGACATCAGGGTCTCACCGGACTCCTGGTTGATGGTGACTACTAGGTTCGGGTCCTCAATGTTCAGTCTGCGCATCACCTCGACGAGCTTCGGGAGGTCTCTCGGGTGCTTTGCCTCCACGGCCACTGTCACAACCGGCTCACTCACGTAGTGGATCGACTCGAAGGGAGCAACCCCCTTCTGGCTTGAGATCGTCTCACCGGACCTGATGTCCAGGCCGAGGAGCGCGGGGATGTTACCGGCAGGGAGAGAATCTACGATCTCCCTCTGGAACCCCATGAATATCTGGACAGACTGTATTTTCCCCTCCCTCTTCGAGTTCAGGAGATAGATTTGGTCCCCGTTCGAGACGCTTCCGGAGAAGAGGCGTCCAGTGGCCACTAGCCCCGCTGCTGGGTCGACGACCACATTGGTGACCATCATCACAGTAGGCCCATGCTCGTCGCAGGCCAACAGCGCCTTCCCTACCTCGCTGGTGAGGTCGCCTCCGGACCAGATCTTGGGGATGCGGTAGGCCTGGGCTACGTGCGGAGGCGGATGGTGCCTCACAACCATTCCGAGGAGAGCTTCATGAAGTGGGAGCTTCTCACCCAGAGCCTGAGGAGATTCTGTGAAGTAGGCGTTGATGATGTCCTTGAACCCCATTCCCGCGGCCCGGGCCATGTCAAAGTTGAAGCCCCAGCGGTCCTTCGAGGAGCCGAAGGCCACCTGGGCGTCCTGAATCGAGACCTTCCACTTCTGCTTGTAGTCGGGTTCGGCGTACGTCTCGATCAGCTTGTTGAACTCTTTCACGATATTGAAGAGCCATTCCTGCATCTTCTCCGGAGAAAGTCGGAGCTCCTTGATCAGGCGGTCGATCTTGTTGATGTAGATGACCGGCCTGACCCTCTCATCAAGGGCCTGCCTGAGCACGGTATCGGTCTGTGTCATGATGCCCTCGACGGCGTCCACGACCACTATCGCTCCATCGACCGCCCTTAGGCTGCGAGTAACCTTGCCGGTGAAGTCGATGTGCCCCGGGGTGTCAATCAGATTGATGACGTATGGCTTGCCGTCCTTCTCGTAGTAGAGCGTGATGTTCGCAGCCTTGATCGTCATCTGCCGCTGCTGCTCAAGCTCCATGTAGTCCAGGGCCAGAGCCTGGCCTGCGACGCTTGGACTCAGCATCCCGCAGGCTGCGAGAAGCGAGTCAGAGGTCGTGGTCTTCCCATGGTCTACGTGCGCAATGATTCCTATGTTCCTGATCTGGTCCCGGTTGTGGACCAACTTGAGGGCCTCGCCGGTGCTCTTGAACTTCGGCATGAATGCTTCAGCTTTCTGTGAGACCTGCCGGGGTTTGGGTTAAGAAGGTTTCCGTCTCACGGGAGGTGCAGCAGTCACCGGGCTACCCGAAAGGAAACCTCGTGCTTGGTGGCAAAGGGGACAAACTTCAGCCGTTTGGGCGAGGGTGCACATCTCGTGTGAACTGTGTAGTCGAAGCAGCTGTACGAACGACCTCAGGTCAGTGCCCGCGCCCGTCCGAAAATCTTCTTTCCGAAGAACGAAGCAATCAGTTCCACCGTCAGCTCAGCTGTCTGGTTGGCTCTGTCGAGAATCGGGTTGACCTCCACGAACTCGGCTGAAGTGAACTTCCTCGAGTCGTGCAACATCTCCATCGCCAGGTGCGCCTCGCGGTAGGTGAGCCCCCCGCTGACACCGGTGCCTGTACCTGGAGCCTCTCTTGGGTCGATCACGTCGACGTCGAAGCTGAGGTGGACCCCGTCGACCCCTCTCGTCGCAATCTTCAATGACTCGTCAATCACCCTCTTCATCCCCAGCTCGTCTATCTCCCTCATCGTGAAGACGGTCATCCTGGAGCGAGAAATCGCGTTGGCCTCGGCCGGGTCGAAGCTCCTCCCTCCGATCAGGACGGTGTTCTGCTCGAGCGCCTTGGGACCGGGACCTCCGAGCCTCGAGAGCTTCGGATGGCCGTACCCAAGTATCGCCGCCAGGGCCATCCCGTGTATGTTCCCGCTAGGCGACGTCTCGTGAGTGTTGAAGTCACCGTGGGCGTCCATCCAGATGATGCCCCTGCGGTTCCCTTCTCGGGCCAGGCCCGCCGCCGTTCCGATGGAAACGCTCTGGTCGCCTCCGAGCACCAGAGGGAAGGACCTCTTATGGACGCATTCGGCGACCCTGTCTGCGATTGGCCCGCTCTCTCTGACGATCTCGTCGAGGTAACGTAGCCGAACGTCTCCGGCCCGTGCACCCGACATGTCAGTGGTCGGGACGTTGCCGAGGTCTGAGACGGTGTGGCCCAGCGTCTCCAGGCGCTCCTTCAGTCGGGCGATCCTGATTGCCGTAGGGCCCATGTCGACCCCGCGCCTCTCCTGTCCCAAGTCGATGGGGGCGCCGATGACACCAATCTTCAATTCCAGCATCCGGTGGTCTGGCGGCGGTTATTAACGGAGCGGGGCCTCTATTCTAGCCTCGTGATGCTGGAGAGCCAGGCCTTACCTCCGTCCGAATGAAAGGCCGACTCGAATGTCGCCGGCCGCACGTAGTCGACGCGCCAGCCGGCGGAGAAGCTCATTTCGATCTCCATCCGGGAGACTCTCCGTGGGCCTCCCCACTCCACAGGCTCCTCGTCGCTGAAGCAGAGCATGAAGTACTTGCCGCCGGGGAGAACTGCCGCCGCCAAGCTTCTCACGTAAGCCCTGCGCTCTCGGTCGGGAAAGACGTGGAAGAGGCCCGAGTCGACGGCCGTGTGGAACCTCCGGTCCAGCGAGGCAAGGTCGAGCGCGTCCCAGGCCTGGAACTCGGCAGGAGAGCCTCTTTCGGCCGCCTTCCTTCTCGCCTTCTCGATCGCAAGAGGCGCTGAGTCGACCCCCAGCGTTCTGTGGCCCTTCGAGGCGAAGAAGATTGCGTGCTCGCCTGTCCCGCATCCGACGTCTATCAGGTCCCCGCTCACTTCTCCGGACTCGGCGAGCCGTAGGAACTCTCGCTGCGGGCGGCCGATGTCCCAAGGCGGGACGCCGCGGTAGGAGTCGTTGAAAGAGCTCAATGCGGAGGCTACAAGCCTCCTCGGAGGGTGTCTGCGAGGAGCTCGATCATGGCCGTGTTCTCGGGGACGAGCGTCTGGAAGTAGAGTCTTCCAATCCCCGCGTCCAACTTGGCCCTGACCTGCTCCAAGAAGTCCTCTGGGGTGCCGCAGGGCGCGCTCCTGCTCCTGATCCGTTTCAGGACCTCCTGCGGGGAGATCGCCTGCCCGAGCTTCGAGGCCTGGACCCGCGCGCTGGCTTCCAGCTCGCCTTCGTTCCTGCCTATCATGAACGGACCCATCTCTGAGACCATGACCTTCCTCTGTCCGACGGCGGCGTCGAATACATTCTTGAGTTCCTGGAACCCATCCGGGGGGGTAACCAAGACATCCCACTCGTCCGCCGCTCGGGCAGCGAGCCTGACCATTGGCTTGGACTTGGCCCCGATGATTATGTGGAGGGTCCCTGGCGGCCTCGGAAGGCAGTCTGTGTGAGCGGAGAAGTACCTACCGTCGAAGTCCGCCCTGCCTTCACGCACCAGAGAGGAGACGATGGCGAGAGCCTCACGGAACTGGCCCAGCCTCTCGGAGAACTGTGGGAAGGCGTAGCCGTTCGCAGAGTACTCGGCCTCGTACCATCCCGCTCCCAACGCCAGCTGAAGCCTTCCTCCGGACAGCGAATGGACCGTGCAGGCCATCCGGGCCAGCAGAGCGGGGTTCCTGAAGCCGATCGGCGTGACCATCGGGCCGAACCTGAGCGTCCTCGTGGAAGCGGCTATTGCACCCAGGCTTGTCCAGCACTCAGGCGAGTCGATTCCTCGTCTCCCGTCAGTCGGCAGCAGATGGTCGGACCTAAAGAGGTAGCCGAACCCAAGCCCTTCGGTCAGTCTCGCTGTTTCGATGAGCTGGGCCGTGCTCATTCCGAGCTGGGGCTCGAGCATCAGGCCGAAGTCCTTGATCGAGGGCAAACGTCAGTGTCCTGGGACGGGAAAAGAAGAATCTTGCGCCATCTGCAGTTGCAGCGGCAAGGAGCAAGGAGCAGTGGTTAGTTTTCCGGCGTTGCGAAGGCCAAGAAGAATCCGTCCTGCTTCAAGTCTAAATATCATCGTGCCGACGCGCCTGCGTGAACAAGTGGCAGATAGTAGGCATACTTTCTATACTGATAGGAATCACAGTTCTCGCCCTCCTGGCCGGTTTCATCATCACAATCATTGTGACCCTCCTGAAGCTGATTGCGGTCTTCGTAGGGATCTTTATGATCGCGGCCGGGGTGGCGCTCCTGCTCGGACGCCACTGGATGAAAGGAGGACGCTGGCGGTGGGGTTCCCCGACCTCGAGCACCTAGCGAATCCGGCTGCCGGCCTGAGCCCTCGAAGAGCGACGGCTGCTATCTGTAGCCCTGCTGCCCGCTCCCGAACCTCTGCGCCTGCCGGGATTCTGCGGGTCTGACCTGAAGCTTCCCTGCCGACCCCATCCTGTTGATGTCCAGGCTGATGATGCCGCCTGGTGGGACCTTCGAGAGCGCGAAGAGCAGGTCCTTCGTCTTCTTGATCTCTGCGCCGTCGGCGCCGTAGACCACGTCCCCCGACCTCAGTCCGGCCAGGCTGGCCGGACTGCCGGGCGTCACCTCCGCGACGAGGAACCCGGACTCAGCCTTGATGCCATACCTGCGCGCCAGTGGCGGGCTGAGGTCCACGCCCGATATCCCGATCCACTGTCGAGTGACCCTTCCATTCTCGAGTATCTCCTGGGCGATCCGCTTGACCGTATTGATAGGGATCGCAAAACCCATCCCCTGAGCGTACGGTATCATCATGGTCGTGATTCCTATCACCCTGCCGTCGAGGTCCGCCAGGGGACCTCCGCTGTTGCCCGGGTTGACCGCGGCGTCGGTCTGTAAGAGCCCCTCGAAGATGAAATCGGAGCCAGGGAGGGGCCTCCCCTTCGCGCTCAGGACGCCCGTCGAGACCGTCGGCCCGCCGGGCAGCGCGAGGGCGTTTCCTATCGCGAGGACGAACTGGCCCACCTTAAGGGACTCCGAGTCCCCGAGATCGGCCGCCGGCAGGTCGTCCGCGGCGAGCCTTATGACAGCCACGTCCGTTGCCTCGTCCGACCCCACGACCTCTCCGACGAAGGTCCTGCCGTCCTTGAACCCGACGTGCACCTGATTTGCCCCGTCAATGACGTGGTTGTTCGTGATGATGAGCCCCTTCCTGTCGAGCACTATCCCGGACCCCTGCCCCTCGAGCGGAACCACCCCGAAGAAACGCCGCTCCAGCCTCATGCTGCTGACGCTGACTATGCTCTCGCTGACCTTCTCGACCGCTTCTGTGACGCGGTTCTCGAAGTCCGTAGGAACCATCCTTCTACTCCTGGGCCCCGCTCTTCGCGCTCCTTTTTGGACTTATCTCGGAAGAGGCCTGGCCTCCCAGGCCTGGCCGTACTTCGCAGGACGTGTCGTTCCCGCTGCGCCCGGTTACGCGAACAGCGGCGGGGGGAATCGCGCGAGGCAAGTCTTATCTGCCACCGGGAACGTCACTTTAAACAGGTGGGATGGTCTGAACAGAAGCGTCGAGCTGGACGACGCGGTCTTCGAGTCCTGCAAGGTCGTTCACGCGATTTGGAACGAGATCACGAGGACATGGACCCTGCCGACGATTCACGCCATCGGCCTGAAGGAGCCCGCGAGGTTCAACGAACTGAAGAGGAGGATCGAGGGTATCAGCGCCACCTCCCTGGCCGAGCGGCTCACCCAGCTCGAGAAGTTCGGCGTCATTCAGAGGAAGGTCATCCCCGCGTCACCCCCCAGGGTCGAATACTCGCTGACCGTCAAGGGCCAAGAGGTCTATAGGATCCTCTGTGCCCTGGCAAAATGGTCAGAGCGGTGGGCAGACAAGGAGCTTGACGGTGCCGAGTTCCCGGTCCAGCGGTAGAACGACTCAGGCGGGCTCTGGACGATGCTCTTCCTCGTTTCTCGCCTTGGACACCCTGTAGAGCACGAACCCAAAGAGGAGCGCGGCGAGCACAGGAATGAATGCGAACCCTGTGAGACTGATCGACTGTCTGGCTATGCTGTTCACCTGCGAAACGGAAGCTATGTTGGCGTAAAAGCCGAGCGAGGCGTTCGCAACTCCTCTGGCGCTAGTCGAATTCTGGCCGGTCGTGGTCGGAGAGGTCGTCCCGGACCCGGAGGGTGGCATCTGAGTCCCGGTCGTGCTTGCTGCAGTCGCGGATTGTAACGAGGTGTAAGCGACCGAAGAGGAATTGGGCGTGGTTGAGGAAGACCCTGTGCCGTATAGGTTGAGGCCTGGACCGGCCAAGGCGACGACCCCCAGCCCAAGTAAGACCCCTGCTATGACCCCCAACTCGGACCTTGCGGGCTTCATGGTTACACATCTCCGCGGCGTGCGTAATTAGTTCTATTCATCAGAACGGCTTCCTCCTCCAGACCCTCCACGCCTCGTACCAGAAGGCTGCCGCTCCGCCTGCAGTCCCTATCAGCGCATACAGGTCGAGCGGGTTCCGGTCGATGAAAAAGTAAGCAACGGCGATGGTAGTGAAGAACGCGGCGTAGAACCCCAGCCTCGGTAGGGTCAGGCCCCCTATGCTCACGAACGAATGAAGGATTCCCGAATCGACCTTCCTGGCGAGCACGTAGCGCTCATACTCGTCCTTCTCTACGACCCCCAGCCCTACCAGCTTGTCGAGGTGATGAAAGGCCACGCTGGGGCTCGAGAAGCCGAGCTCCTTCTGGATCTCGCGGACTCCGACCGCCTTGCCGTACCTGAGGAGGTACAGATAGACCTGGAGTGTTTTGCCCCGGAGCTCGAAGTCGACCCTATCGCGCTGCGCCTCCGACAACGCGTCTCATCGACGATGATTACGAGATAAGGGCTTCTTTGTTCGCGTCGCCAGAACACCGCGTTCTCCGGGTTGGGATTAACTCACCCGCGTCCTACCCCTCTACGATGAACCGGCTCGAAGGCGTCACGGCCAGGACCGCGCTAATGTTTCTGTGCGCTTTCATAATCATCGGCGGCTTCGTGCTGGCTCTGCTTTCGGGCGGGATACTGGGAACGAGCAGCACCTTTGCGTCCGTTCCATCTTCGAACCCTACCTACCAGGTCGGCCAGAGCGGCTCGCCATCCAACCAGAGCGCAGTATTATACTACGCCGTACCATCTGCGTCCTTCGGTGCCAACTCTGTTGCTCGGGGCTCAGCGACGGACGGCACCGAGATCATTTCGGCAACGACTTCGATGACGACGACAATGGCCCAAGGCTCTGGCGCAAGCCCGGGCTCTTCGTCGACTCCTACGAACGCCAGCCTGGGCACGGGCGCCCAGATCGAGTTCTCAAGCGACGTCTCCATCTCGTGTTCAGCACCTCAGCAGACGGCTGCCGGGGTCGTCGCGCTCGCATATACAGTCGGGGGCTACGTGGCCTATCAGTCGACCTACAAAGATTCGGCGTACGTGGTGATTAGGGTGCCTGCGACGAGCTATCAGAGCGTGCTGACGCAGGTCGAGGCGATGGGGAACGTGAGCAGCCTTGTCTCGAACTCCAACGATGTCACAGTCCAGTACACCGACCTCAACGCGACGGTTGCATCGCTCCTCACCGAGCAGGGCGCTCTGCTCAGGCTCCTCAACCAATCCGCCACCATCAACACGACACTCGCCATTGAGGCCCAGCTTCAGGGCGTCGACCAACAGATCAACGACGCCCAGAGCCAGATCTTGCAGACAAAGACCTTAGTAGATTTCGCCACCGTAGACGTAACCATCTCCGAGACTGCCCAGAGCGTCCCGCTGTCCATGAAGCTCACCGCTACTCCCACGAACGGCACCGCGCCTCTCAGCGTCACTTTCAACGCCATTGTGAAGGGCGGCGCCCAGCCGTACGTAGTGAACTACAACTTCGGCGACGGGACGGCGGACCAGGGTCAGATCCTCATCCACACTTATGAAACGTCGGGAAACTACAAGGTCACCGTCACGGTGACTGACCAGAACGGGACGGTAGCGTCCGCGTCGACAGACATCCGTGTCGCTGCCTCTCCCAGTCAGTACGGCGTCGGCAACTTCCCGACCATGATAGCCAACCTCTTCGTCAGCGTGGTGGAGGGGATAGCTGAGGTGGCCGTGGTCGTGCTGCCTCTCGCGGCGGTGGGAGCGGTGGTGGTCATTCCACTAAGGCGTCGCAGCAGAAGTCAGAAGGAAGTCAAGCAGAGCCAGTAGGCGAAGCCGCCTTCATCCTTTTCATTTTTCTGCGATAGTAGTAGACAACCACTGGGCCAGAAAGAAGGAAGACGACCACGACGACCAGCATCGTGTACGCGAGGGTGTTGGCTGTGCCTAGGGAGACGTTTGAAAGAACGGAACTGAACAAGTGCCTTCTGCTCGCTGCAAGAACCTCTTCGGCGGAGGTTTATAGCAATATCAGGGAGCGTCAGACCTTGCGCACGATGAAACGGGGGAGAGTCACGTTCCCGAAGGCGGGAGAGAAGCACTCCTTCGAGGCCATCATCAGGGCCGAGAGCACCGTCCCCGGATTCTACAGGAAGGGTAGGATGCCCGCTGTGCCTCCCAAGGCAGTTCTGATCTTCGACAGGAACCTCGAGACACATCTGGTCAGCCTCGAATGGCTGAAAGAAGCGCCCGAGCTCTATTCGATGTCCTGAAGAAGCCTGAAGAGTGTCGACGGAAGACTCGGGATCTACAAGCTTGGCATAGGCGCGCCGATGACAGCGATAGCCGTGGAGGAGCTCGCAGTGCAGGGCGCCATAGAGTTCCTGATCCTTGGAACCGCAGGTGGCATCACAGCGCCCCGTCCCGGAGGGCTAGTCTTGTGCACGAAGGCCCTGAGGGACGAAGGGGTGTCCCACCACTACCTTCCGAACTCAAGGTACGCCCTGCCCGACCGCGGGCTTGTGAGCGGACTTGGGGAGGCCATGAAGAAGCACGGGATCAGTTACCAAAGCGGACCGTCATGGACCATCGACGCCCCGTACAGAGAGAGCAAGCAGGAACTCGCACAGTACTACAAGGAGGGGATACTGACGGTGGAGATGGAGGCTGCCGCACTCTTCGCGGTGGCGAGAGTCGTAGGAGCACGGGCAGCGGCAGTGTTTATGGTCTCGGACCTGCTGAAGGCGGATGGCTGGACGGGCTTCGCGAAGGGCAGGCGCCCTCAGGATTTCGCGGCTCTTGCAAGTGTGGCCGAGGCCTTCCAATCCCTTCAGCTCGGCAAGCGATATAACAGAGGGCGGACCGAGTAGGGTTGAATGGTCAGCCACACCGTCTCACCTCACGAAGTGATGAAGAAGGCCAGGGTCGTGGCCGTGGTGGGTGCGTCGAAGAACCCTGAGAAGGAGGCGTTCAACGTGCCCCTGTATCTGATGAAGCACGGCTTCGCGATCATACCTGTGAATCCAACCGCCGACATCGTCCATGGCCTCAAGGTCTATCCCTCTTTGGCTGAGCTCCCCGCAGATTTGGCGGGGAGCGTCGAGGTCGTGGAAGTTTTCAGACCTTCGGAGGAATTGCCGGAGATCGCCCGGCAGGTCGCCGAGATGAAGAAAAAGACGAAGAAGACGCCAATCTTCTGGGCCCAACTGGGACTTGAGAACGAGGAAGCGAAGCGGATTCTCAAGGAGAGCGGCGTACCCTATGTGATGAACGCGTGCATGCGAACGGAGCACCAGCTACTCGGTGAGGCGTGAGGCCCTCGAAGGGCAGGATCAACGCAGAGTGGCACAAGGGGCATCCCATGCCGAAGAGCCCCACCAGGGCAGAACGGGTAGAATGGCATCTCGAGCACTCCGAAAGGTGCGGGTGTCGGCCGGTCCCGTCCGGCCTCGCGGCGGACGTCGTGGCTGCGAAGACGAGAAGGACACGCAGTCGGGCTAATTAGAAGCGAGTTCGCCGGCGGGGCGCGTTGTTCAGCTCCGACGTCGCCCTGATCCCAGCGGTGATATGGGCATTCAGTCCAATCTACTACAGGGTCTTCATGAAGAGATTCGACTTCCTCCTCCTGAACCTCCTTCGGACATCCATGGCGTCGCTGGTGTTGCTGGTTCCTGCAATCGTAATCGGGTTCGGGAGCGGCGTTCCCTACGCTCTCCTCAGCGGGGCGATTACCCTCGCCTGCGGCGACACGCTCTACCTTCTGTCCGTCAGAGAGACGGGGGCCTCAGTCGCGGCCCCCGTCGTCTACACTTACGTCCTATTCGTACAGCTCACGGCGACTGTCGTGGGCGAGGTGGTCCCGGTCTCCAACTACGTGGCCGCGGCGATGGTCATCGCGGGGGTCTTCCTGCTGTCCAGAGGGGGGCGAGGGAGGCCGAGGGCAAAGGGGATCGCCCTCGGCCTCGCCGCCGGCCTGGTCTGGACAGCCGGTCAGGACCTGATTCAAGTCGCGACGAATGCGGGAGGGAACGTCCTCGTGGTGACATTCTCCAGAAACGCGGCCGCGGCCGTTGCCCTGGGCTGCGCAGTGCTGGTGACAAGGAGGACGCGGCTCTGGCCGTCTGGAATCACCCGCAGAGAGATAGGATTCCTAGCATTCATAGCCCTGACCGACTTGGCCGTCGGATCGTTCCTTTACGTCTACTCGGTCTCTCTGGTCGGGATCGCCCTGACCGTGATTCTGACAAGCCTCTCCCCGTTCCTCACGCAGCTCTTCTCGAAGCTCCTCGGGAAGGAATCCCCCACCTCGACTGACTTCGCGGGAGGCGCGGTGATAGTAGCCGCCCTGATACTCGCAGTGGCGCGCTGAAACCGAGAGGTCACTTCAGCTTCTCTGCGACGAAGCTCTCGTTGTTTTCCGTCTTGAGGAAGACAGGAACGTTCCTTTGCTTGGAGGCCTTGAAGGAGACGAAGAGCCACTCGCCGGTCCCCAGGTCCGCCGACCTCTCCAGGACCTCGTAGGGAAGGGCGAAGGCGTCGGCTATGACCATCCTGTCGTACATCCTGGGGAGGGTGCTCACGAAGTAGCTGTGCAGCTGCTGCAGGGCGTTGACGTTGAGCCTCGCGACCCTCTGCGTGGCCATCCAACAGTGGATCCTGTACTTCCTGCCTTGGCGTAGGAGCTGTTCCACGGCCCTGTTCGACTGCGTCGTGAACTCCTTGTCCGTGTGCTCGTCCGGGATGTACTCCTGCGCTTCGTCGAGGACTACGAGGATCCTCTGCTTGTTGCCGTACTTCTTCTTGAGAAAGACGAGCCTGCTGATCAGGCGCGCCGTCGCCTGCCTGGCCTGAATCGGTTCGGGGAGGTAGAGGACGTTGAGCCTGGCCGCCGTCCCCTTCGCGAGCTGTTCGGCGAGCCTCTCAGGGTTGAGCCTCAGGCTCGCTGCCGACCCAAAGTCCCCGGTCTCGAACATCTCGAGGATGAGGTCGATCTCTGACTTCAGCCCAGACTTCTCGTGCACCTTCTGGCTAAGGCCGCTCAGCAGGGAGACGAGCCTCTTCCTCGCTTCTTCGTCCAGGTCGGTCAGCTTGGTGCTCGGCCTGTACCCGACCTTCTCGTAGAACTCCATCGTGAGGGTGCCGAGCGCAATCTTGGCGGCAGTCCCTCCAGCCTTCGCGCTGTCGACGGTGTTCTCCAGCAGCTGTTGAATCCAGGCCAAGTCGATGCCCCCTCCCTCCTGAAGAGAGAGACGCTCGACGCCGCGACTGAAGACCTTGGCCAGCGAGTCCTCGACCGCCTTCCGCCCAACGGTTCCTTCCAAGCTCTCAGGGACAGCCTGGGAGCTGATGAACTCATCTGCGGTGTCGAAGATCTCGGTCGTCAAGACCCGGGCGTCACCTTCGAGGAGGTCCAGGAGGTTGACAACATACTCCCCGGCTATGTCCAGGACGACGACCGTGAGGCTGGGGTCGCCCTTCAGTGCAAGCCTGACCAGAGAGCTGGCTAGGTTGGACTTGCCCGAGCCGGTGAACGCGAAGAATCCGCAGTGGTAGCGGATCAGGTTTCCCATGTCGATCGTGAAGGGCAGGTCGAAGCCCGCCATGGTCCCTATCCTCTGGCCGCCAGCGACGCAGAGGAACTTCTCTACGGCGTCCTTGGAGAGGAGCCACGCCTGCGCCCCAGGAAGGGGCGCGTAAGGCGCCCTGGTGAACTCCAGAGTGCCGCCTTCAATCTTTGCGAAGTAGGAGGTGGGTATCGCTGCGAGGTCAATCCATGTCTCCTGCGATTTGCCCCAGCTTTCCTTGATCGTGTCCAGGTACTCCTTCCTGAGGAGCGTCGGCATTGAGGAGTCGACCCCCGGGAGCTGGTAGTGGGTGGGGCTGACACCGATTACCTCGTAGACGATGTACCGCTTCTCGCTGTCGACTTCCCTCTCGATTGCAATGAAGCTGGGGAAGTAGAGCCTATCGAGCACCTTGTAGCTGAACCGGGCCTCGACTATCGCGAGAGGGTTCGAAACTGTAAGCTCGCGTCCGTCACTCCGGGAGGTTCGAGTCGCGATGGCGTTGCGCTTCAGCCGGGCGTCGAACTCACCGCCCATGTCGTCGAAGACCGAATCGTAAGGGGTCAACACAGAATCTTACTGCCTCATCCTTGCGTGCTCAGCCTCCGCCCGCTGCTGTCTATAAGGTGTGACGAGACCGAAGATCTTCCTCCTGCTCGAGACCCCGCCGACGCGAAGGTCGGCCACGCCCCGCAGCGAGCTCCTGAGCATCCTGACCTCCGCCTTAACCGCCTTGTCCGCGAGGTACAGCAGTTGGTTGTGCCCGAAGGCCTCGAAGACCTCTGGGTTGTCCGTCATCGAGAGGATGTGGAGGACGAGGTTCGAGAGCTCGCTGCTGTCATTCCCTTCGAAGTAGCCTCTCACCTCTGTCTCCCCGCTCCTCTCCTCGACCTTGAACGATCGGGCCCCTTTCAGATCGTACCTCTCGTCGTACGCCCTGTCGAAGAGGAAGACCTGGGAGTGGACACTCGGGTCGGTCTTCAGCGACCGGAGCTGGAAGTACGAGCGGACGAAGAGCTGCTCGCGGGAGACGACCTTCCTGGCGCTCATGAGACTCCCGTTCATCTCCACTATCGTAGAGAAGGCCGAGTCGTAGCTCATCGTCCTCCAGGGAGTCACGATCGAGGGGTTCTCCGAGCTCAGTATCGCTAGGAAGGCCCTGTCGTTCTTGAGCCTAGGCGGCGGGGAGGAGAGCTTTACGAACCCTGCGGAAGATGCGTATGGCAGGACGGCCCTCGCGACGTCAGTGGCGGTAGTGTCCTTCGCGATCCCTATGAGGAGGGTACCTGTCTTCCTCGCGCGCTGACAGACGGCCTCGAGGAGGAAGAGACATACCGCATTCACATCGAGAATCGTCAGGTACTCTTCGCTGCTCAGCGCAAGAGGATGCCTCTTCCGGCCGAAGACATCCTCGGCATACTTGATTGAAACGGCGAGGACCCTTTCCCAGTAACCTACTGCTGATTCCCGGAGGTCCAGCCTGTCCTCCGCGGCGTCCGCGAGGAGCTCGTTCCCGAACCGCTCGTCGACCTTGGTGATCCGCTTCATGGCCCTCTTGGTCGCCGCCTCAGTGGTGCCGAGTCGGGACGAAATCGCATCGGCCGTCGCCGGCCCCTTCAGTAGCTCCTTGAGGACGGCAAGGTGCAGGTAGCGGGAGCGCGTCGGTACGGTCATCGCAGGTGAGCCCAGGTTGATGGCGAGGTAGAGGTCGAGCATCGAGACTCCTGTCCCCTGGGCCCATCTCCCGAGCTTGCTCTCGCCACGCCGCATCAGGTTCCTCGCGTCCCGGGAGAGAGTGGAGAAGGTCCCGGACATCGGACGGTCGAGGAATAGGATTCGGGCATTCTCGCACGCGAGGTAGGCGAGGTAGAGTTCGCCCAGGGTCATGAACGAATTCGGGATTCTATCCATTGAATGCTCCAGCTCGAGATCAATCTCCGGTTCGTTGCTGAAGACGCTGGAAAGGTCCTCTGCCCAGAGCGGGACCGCCGCGGAGGCTGCCAGCTTGGCTTCGCGATGAGCCAAACTCAGGTCAAACCGGATGCGCTCGCCGACGGTGAATGGGCAGCTGTAGGCAGTCGCGTTCGCGTAGAAGAGTATCATCTGGAGCCTTTCGTCGAAGTCCATCGAGCCGTCGATGCCCGTGGCGACGTGTTCCCCTTCGCCGAAGAACTCTTCCGCGAAGGTCTCTGCGTCCTGCTCGCGGCTGGGGACTGTCAGGCTCGCGAGGTCCTGCCTGCGAGAGAAGGAGCTGACCCTGGCCTCGAACCGCGAGAGGAGGTCTCGCGTCTGCTTCGAAAGGTCCTCGGCTATCTCAGAAGACATGCCTTCACCGGATCCACCAGAGGCCCATCGAAGGCACCCTGTCTCTTCGGCCTTAAAACATCAAGCGGGACATGACGATAGGCAGGAGACACCTTTCCGAAAGTGCCGGGCCTCCTCGTAGGGCAGGACCCTCGACGGCGGGGGGCGACCGGCGAAACGCTCGAAAAGTGGCGGCCGGAGAAGAGTCAGGTAAGAGCGACGGAAGCTGGTTCGCTCGAAGGCGGGCGGTGCTGTCAAACATCCGTCTTTGCCGTGGGCCCGTGATGAGGCAGAATTCGCAGATGGCAGGCCAATTCACACGGAGATGTGCACAACAACTTAAATTCAAAAGCGGCCGCCAAATTAGATCGATGGAAAGCGTAGTCATGCTACCTGCAAACGGTCTGGAAGCTGCGACGCAGATAATCGACCAAGCAGAGAGCATGGGAGTGAGGCTGAGACTCCTGGGAGGGCTCGCGTTCAAACAGCTCTGCCCGAGCTCCAACCAGAGATACTATCGTGAGAACAAGGACATCGACCTGATGGGAAGGAGGGAGGATTCGAAGAAGATTGTCAAAGTTATGGAGACGCTCGGTTACAAGCCTCGCGAGGTCTTCAACAAGCTCAACATGGGCCAGAGGCTGATTTACTACGATCTCGTGAACAGACGAAGGGTGGACCTTTTTCTTGATGAGTTCGTCATGTGCCACAAGTTCAATTTCAAGGAGAACATCCTCGCCGGTACCTACACACTACCGGTTACCCAGCTTGTGATGACGAAGCTCCAGGTGGTGGAGAAGACTGACAAGGAGTATCTCGACCTCATCGCCGCCTTCCTCGACTTTGATGTCAGCGACCGGATGGGCGGCATCCGTGGTGACGAGATTGCCGAGCTGTGTTCGAGGGATTGGGGGATCTACACCACCTTCACGAAGAGTCTTGAGTCGCTGCTCGCAAGAGCCGAGACGCTGAAGGACGAAGACAAGAACAGGGTCTTGCCGAGGGTTCAGAAGCTGATGGCGATGATTGGCGGGAAGCCGAAGAGCATAGCGTGGAGGATGCGCGCCAGGATAGGGGAGAAGGCCCGCTGGTACGACCTTCCAGACACTGACGGCGACACGATGCTCGGCTAGGTTTTTCTTATCCTAATCAAGGCGCCGCCTTCCTTCCCGGTCGCGTAGTACACCTTGGCATCTGAGATGCGGACAGCCTTACCGACTGTCGCGACGACCATCCGGACCAGCTGAGTCTTGTCGGCCTCGACAACCGCAGAAACGCCCGAGCCTTTCTTTACAGCAAGCTTCTTGGCCATTTCGTGGTTCAGGAACATGCCTTGGCCAGCGTCATCGAAGTCGATGGCAACCGGTTCGCCCGCGAAGCTTGACGTGCCTCTGAATCCCTTCTCTGTGAATGAGGACACGTCAACCACGAAGACGATCTCGTCTTCCGGGGACATCGACGCGGCGGCTCTACTCCGCTTCGGGGTCGCCTGCATCCTCTTCCTCGGCTGGCATCTCTTCTTCGACGACAACCTCGCCGTGTTCACCGACGAGGTCGCCGATCGGGTACCAGTGCCTCTTGCCGTCAAGCTTCGGCATTTCGACCTCGCAGAATCCTGCAAGCGTGAGGCCGGTCAGTTTCCCGACTTTTAGGCCATCGTTGAGAACAATCTTCCTGATCGAAACCGATTCGTCCGCGAAGATCGCCTCGCGCTGGGCGTTCACGACGACCTTAACCCCCTTCGACGGCTTGACCTCCATTGGACAAACCCGACGGGTTCGCGGATACTTAAATCCTGATTCCGGGGACTCCGGCTCCGCCCGCGGAACCGTCCGGAGTTTGCCGCAGCCTAGAGACCCAGTGACTGGATCTCTCGGAGGACTCTACGCGTTTCCTGCGCAAGACTCCCGAGACTCGCCGGTTCCCCTCTCTTCATGACTAAGGAGGATGCCAGCAGCGCCACCCCCGGCACACCGGTGATCGGGTCAGGGGCTAAGATCAGGGCGATCCCTGCCTTCCTCATCCCTCCACTCAGAGACGGCGGCTTGGTCAAGTCGCGAAGTTGCCTCTTCAGAGGCCGCGTGTCCACGGCCCCCGCAACGTGCACCATGTCGTTGGCCAGTCTGGAAACCGAGTCCGTGGAGGGACGAACTAGCTTCATTGATGCTGCTGGACCAACGTTGGTCTGAGTCTCCGCGGCAGCTCGTTAATGGCGGAAGTCAAAAGGCATTGTTGGATGGCTTAATTATACGCCCATACGCGTGGATTCGGGTCGGATGCCGAAGCTTCTTCAGGAGTCAGAGATCAAATCTAGGCTCAGGGGGTTGAATGGCTGGAGGCACGAGAGGGATTTCATAACAAAGACCTTCGAGTTCGACAGCTTCATGGAAGGAATTGCCTTCATCGACAGACTTGCCCTGGTAGCCGAGGAACATGAACACCATCCTGACATTCAAGTCAGATACACGTCCATCAAGCTGTCTATTCAGACGCATTCGGAGGGTGGCATCACTAGGTGGGACTTCAATCTCGCCTCTGCGATAGAGAAGGCAATGCTCATTTCACATGAGTAGAAGACGACCGACCAGACTTCTGATGCGGCCATGGAGGGGCAGGTGCAGGCACAGGTCGCGGGGGTCGGAGTCGAGGGGAAGAACAAGTGGTTGGCAATGCTCATCGAGGCCGTAAATAACACGGACGCGACGACCCACGTGTGAGAAGACAGCCCCTGTTGATAGACGGCGTATCCCTCGGTGTCTTCCTTCTGTTCTTTTTCTTCGTTCCCGTGGTCTGGATGAACATCATTCCCTGCTTTTCCCTTGGCCATGGCTTCTCTTCGCTCTCCTACTATCTCTTCAATGCCGGAGAGACCTATCTCAATGGACATTTAGTTTGGATGACTGAGAGCTATGCCAACTGCATTTGAAGGGCATCGCCCGACGTGATACTCACTCAGAGAGAGCTGGAATTGAGATCGAGGGCGAGAATAAGTGGCTCAATTTGCTACGAAACACCATGCGAAGCAAGACGGGACGAGCGAATTGAGCAAGCAATTCCTTCTTGGCATCATATCCGAAGTACTGTTGGCAGGGGGCATCATCTGCGTAGTGCTTGGATTCAGCGTAGCCTTGGGGCATTTCGAAGTTGTGTTGTGCTTGCCTCCCGAATCGATTCTAAGTTGTCTACCCTATGCTCCTTTCTTTGCGTTAGCATTTCTTCTTGGAATCGCCCTGCTTGTCGCTTCGGCGGTCGGATTCCTCCTCACTCTATGGTTCTTCAAGAGGACGCTCGCCACGCGGAGTGGGACAACCGGTTGAGCTACGGAAGGGATGGGACAGAACCCTCGAGCGCCTTGTAAACTTATAAACACATGGTTGTATACCGACTTCCGATATAGTGTGTCTACAACTGCGATACCAGCCGTGACTTCATCCGGACAGCCCGTCCTGATTCTTAGGGAAGGGGCGGCCCAGAACAGGGGCAAGGAAGCCCAGAGGAACAACATAGCAGCTGCGAAGCTGATTGCGGAGATTGTGAGGACCTCCCTGGGGCCTCGAGGCATGGACAAGATGCTCGTTGACTCCCTAGGAGATGTGACAATCACCAACGACGGCGCTACGATGCTGAAGGAGATCGACGTCCAGCACCCGGCCGCGAAGATGCTGGTCGAAGTTTCGAAGACGACCGACAACGAGGTCGGAGACGGCACCACCTCCGCGGTAATCCTCGCGGGAGCCCTCCTCGAGAAGGCGGAAGAGCTGCTCGACAAGAACGTTCATGCTACAGTCATAGTCGATGGCTACTCGAAGGCAGTCAAGAAGGCTGCCGAGGCCCTCGAGGCCGTCGCTCAGAAGATCAAGCCGGACGACAGAGAGTGGCTGATTAAGGTCGCCAGGACCAGCATGCAGACTAAGCTCGTCGCTAGGGAGGCCGAACAGCTGGCGGAACTCGTCGTCGACGCGACCCTTGCCGTCGCCGAGAAGTCGGAGAGGGGGTACAAAGTCGACATCGACAACGTGAAGGTGGAGAAGAAGCCGGGAGGTTCCCTCAGGGATACCAAGTTGATCCAGGGTATCGTGCTGGACAAAGAGGTCGTCCACTCCGGGATGCCGAAGCGGATCGAGAAGGCGAAGATCGCCCTGGTAAGCGCGCCCTTCGAGATTGAGAAGACAGAGTTCGATGCGAAGCTGAACATCAACGACCCGTCTATGATGAAGAAGTTCATGGACGAGGAGACGAAGATGCTCAGGTTGATGGTCGAGAAGACGACCGCTGCAGGGGCAACGGTGGTAATCTGCCAGAAAGGCATCGACGACATCGCGCAGCACTACCTCGCGAAGGCCGGAGTCTTGGCAGTCAGGAGGGCGAAGGAGAGCGACATGACCAAGCTCGCGAAGGCGACCGGAGCCAGGGTCGTCAACAACTTCGAAGACCTGTCCGCGGCGGACCTTGGATACGCGGCGCTGGTCGAGGAGAGGAAGATAGAAGAGGACAGGTGGGTTTTCGTCGAAGGCTGCAAGAATCCGAAGGCGGTCACGCTCCTGCTCCGAGGAGGGACCCAGCGCATCGTCGACGAAGGCGAGCGCTCCTTGCATGATGCCATAATGGTGACCAAGGACGTCATGGAGAAACCCGCGATTGTCGCCGGGGGTGGCGCGGCAGAGGCAGAGGCTGCCTACCAGGTGATGAAGTGGGCCGAGAAGCTCACAGGAAGAGAGCAACTCGCCGCGCAGAAGTTCGCCGAGGCCCTCGAATCGATACCCATCGCGCTCGCTATCAACGCGGGCATGGACCCGATCGACGCACAAGTCGAGTTCAGGGCGAAGCACGCCGAGAAGGGCACCTGGTACGGAGTCGAGGCGTCAGATGGTAAGGTCAAGGACATGTTCCAGCGCGAGATCTTCGAGCCTCTCTCGGTCAAGGTGCAGATCATGAAGTCTGCTACCGAAGCGGCCTCCATGATACTCCGCATCGACGACGTCATCGCGGCGGGTAAGTCGAAGGGTCCTTCTGGACCCCCAGGAGGCGGAGCCGGCGGCATGGGCGACGGCGGCGGCGACTTCGACTAGACTCTCACAACTGAGTTAACGGCAGGCTCCTCAAGGCCGACAGGGCCCTCAATCCACGCTACGTGCGACTAGGAGACGGCACTGAGTTCGCGTCTCTGAGGATCATGAAGTTCCTGTGAGGCCCTTCAATTGTTATATATACAGCGAGGGCGCGAAGGCCAGCCTTGCAGGACCAGGAGCACCGGGCAAAGGCCGAAAGGATACTCCTGACAGCCTCGAAGCTCTTCGCTGAGAGAGGCTTCGCGAACGTATCAGTGAGGGACATCTGCAGGGAAACAGGAACGTCAGCGCCCGTCCTGTACTACTACTTCGGGAACAAGAAGGGGCTCTTCGACGCAGTCGCACGGAAACAGATCTCGATGAACGACCTCATAGCAAAGCTGTCCGACGTTTCAGAGGCCAGAGACCCGAAGAAAGCCCTCGCGGCGTTCGTCAGCGTCTACCTTTCGTCTTTTCCCGAGCACGTCTTCGACCCCGGGCTGTACCTGAGGGACACCGCAACACTCGACAAGCACAGCGCCCAGATGGCCAGCGAAGACCTCGAAAAGATCAGGAAGATGGCCTCGGCGCTGGTTGAAAGGGCAGTCGCGGCCGGAGACTTCCGCAAGGTCGACGTGGAGTTCGCGTCCGACTGCTTGCTCGGGATGCTCAACAGGGTCATCTTCCAGCACATCCACTTTTCGAAGGTCTCCGACAGGGAGGCCTACCGGCGATTCGTCACCGACTTCTTCTTCCGTGCGATGAAGTAGAGTCTAGGGGTCCCCGCGATATTTCGGGGCGCCATCTCCAACGAGACCCCCTTCTCGTCGAAGCGCATCGTGACGACGCCAGGCGCAGGCGCTAGAGCTTAGCCGCATAGTCCCGAAGCATCTTCCGGTAGATGCTTCGCGGGGGGAACCCGATGCTGCACAGGTAGGTGGAGAACTTCACCCTCTTCTTCGGGTCCGTTATCCTCCTCTCCATGGCTCTAATCTCCTGGCCGACGACGGCGTAGGTCGTGGCGTATCCCGGGAAGATGCCCTCGTGGGCAGGGAAGAGCTGGAAGTAGATGCTGCTCCTTGGGATTCCTGTGTGCTCGTGAGCCCAGTCGACGAAGGCCAAGAGGTCCTTCTTGCCGGAGTTGACCCACACGTCGCCCAGGACCCGCAGGAACCGGATGATTCGCCACCTTCTCGTCATGAACTCAACCTCGAGGTTGATCTGCTTCAGGCCTCCGTGCTTCTCCAGCAGGTCGACGTACCCTTTCTCGGCCTTCGAAAGCCTCGGCTTCGACTCGAGCGCCTTCGACGCCTCGAAGAACTCCATCTCCCGGTTGAAGGAGAGCCCTTCCGTTATGGGGGCGCCGGTCGGCGCGCCTGCCAGAAGTTGCAGCATGGGGAGCTTCCCGACGAATCCGACGGCGCTGTTGGAATGGTGGACGCAGTGTCCGTACTCCTCGTGCACCAGGAGGTTGATCAGGGCCGAGACCGACTTGTCGGGGTCCCTCTTCGGGTCGGTCGTCTGGAAGAAGACCTGGAACGGCTTCTTCGTGTAGGTGTCGAAGAACTGGGCGGCGCCGGTCGGGATCGTGCCCGTCAGGTACGGGGGCGTCTCCATGACCGTCGTGTTGTACTTCGGGTTGATCCCGTGGACGTCTTCGTTGACGAACGCCTGGATGGCCTTGCGGATCTCCTGCGTCGTCTTTACGAGCTTCTTGGGATCCAGCTTCATCCTTGCGTTGATCTTCTCCTCGACCGCCTCAGGGGTAGCTTCACAGGCGAATTTTCTTGCGAGCCTCTCGGTCACATTTCTGAACTTCGGCAGCTCCTCGTCTATCCATGAGAGGGCCTTCTTTTCGAGCTGTGCGGGCGTCTCCGAGTAGTCGAACCCTCTCTTCAGGGCCTGGGGGTAGAACTTCTGTCTGCCGAGGTCAGAACCGTGCTTCCTGAAGATCTTCTCGACGTTGGGGAACTCACCATTCCCGAACCCTTCTAGCGCGAAGAGCTTCACGTAGCCCGACACCTTGGTCTTCAGCGAGTCGCACTGCGCCTTCAGCGCCTCGCTCTTCGCCTCTCCCTTCACGGTCTCCAGGATCTCCAAGACCCCTCCTAGCCTGTAGAGAGTCAGGGCCTTGACGGCGACAGGAATCTTCCTCTTGGAGAACCTCTTCGCGCAGGCGTCGATGTCCATCGCAGCAAACTCCAGGAGAGATGACATGTGGTCTTCCTTGATCCCTTCCTTCACAAGGTGGGCGAAGATGGTGCCGACGATGTCGTCCAAGACGGGCTGGGGCTCGGCGAACCTCAACCCCACCTCGATCGAGTCCAGGACCTTCCTCTGGATTTCGGTCTTTGCCTGCTTCCTTAGCGCCCTGACCTTCCGGAGGGACCTGTCCACGTTAGCCTGAGACGCGATGAAGAGTTTGCCCGCGTAGTCGTTGAACCCCATCAGGTACGCGGCAGAGGGGGAAGCCTCCTTCACTGCGTCGAGAATCTGAACGTCAAGAGAGGTCGTTGCCATGCCCGAGGCGGCGGAGGCTCTGCTATTTCTAGTTAGCCGCATCTAGCGGCTTGAACTTCGTCACCGTCCCCTCCAGCTCTGTCACGAGCCTTTTCTTCCATTGCTCGAAGCCCTTGGGCGACTCGGGGTACCCGAGGTTGACCTCCACTAGGGCGGCGCTCTTCTTGACGGTGTACCTCAGCCCCCTCGCCAGGGAGAGCTGAGCCAGGATCCTCACCCACATCGCGGGGTTCATGAACCTCGCCTGGTTGAACTCCGGGTGCTTCCGCTCCGTGATCGCGTTGACGTCCTCCTCCGAGAGGAAGTGCTTCATGCCGTAGTTGATCTGCTCGTTGGTGACGGTCTGCAGGTATCGTCGGAGGACCTCGAAGCTGGCCATGGGGTAGCCGTGGGTACTCATGTACTCGACGTTGTACTTCCACAGTGAGCCTTCGCTCGTGTCTCCAGCCTCTATGGCCTCGGCCACCACTCTGCCCAGAATTGTCCCCCCATAGATGGACGGACTGATTCCTCCCGCATCGATCGGCCTGGGCATCCATGCCGAGTCCCCCACGACCGCGAACCCGTTCGCGACCATGCAGTCGTTGTGTCTTCTGACAGGGACCTGCCAGTTTCCCTTCGTGTTCCCGGAGTCGCCGTCTGCCTGGGGCTGCCTCGAGTTCTTGATTACCGGGTTGTCGGCGACGTACTTGTCAATCAGGCTCTGCAGGTTGTCGTTGAGCCCGAATCTCCTGTTGCGTCTGTCGAGGCCTGATTTCGAGACGCCGAGTCCTATGTTGACCTTGTTCTTTCCCTTCGGAAAGACCCACGCGTAACCTGCGGGCGCCGAGAACTGGTCAAGGTGAATTATGCAATACTCGGGGGAGAAGAAAGCGGGGTCCTGCTCTGCGGGGTCGAACTCGAGGATGTACCGACCCGTCCCGACGACGTCGTCGGCGTCGATCTCCTTCTCGATCATCGACGGGATTGGCAGGAAGCGCCTGAGGACCGAAGAGGACCCGGTCGCGTCTATCACGATCCTGGCCGTGAAGCTGAATGGCGACCCGTCCGCCTTCCTCCCCAAGACGCCGGTTATGTAACCGTCGTCGGAGAGGAGCCTCTCGGCCGTGGCATTGAACAGCAACTCTGCCCCGAGCTTCCGAGCGTCGCTGACCTGGCGCCTCGGCGTCAGTTTCCGGTTGAAGAGGAATCCCTCGCCCTCGAAGAGGACCTTCGTCTTCCTGTCCGGCGAATAGACGTAGACGCCGCTGACGGGGTGCTCCAGCTCGGGCGGGCCGTACCTGATTCCAAGGTGGTCTCCGAGATAGTCGAGCGACCGCTTGCTCGTCGCATCCCCGCAAGTCCAGCCGTTGTGAGTCTTTTTCCCAGGCTCATCCTCCTTGTTCCTGTCGATGATTAGGACGCGGGCCTTCCCCTTGGAGTAGAATCCGATTGAGGCGGCAGTAATTAGACCTGCCATGCCACCGCCGGCGATGATTACATCGAAATCCCGCTCTCGGCTCATTAGTAGGGTTGGCTACTAAAATGCTATATAAGACCTTCGCCGCCATGAGTCCGAATGGACCGAAGAGCGATCATAGAGCAGCTCAGAAGCATGGGGCTGACCGCCTACGAGGCAAGATGCTATGTCTCCCTGGCCGGGCTCGGCCCCGCAGACCCGAGGAAGGTCGCCGCAGAGGCCCGGATTCCTTACCCCAGCGCCTACGAGGCCCTCAAGCGGCTCGCGGCCCTTGGCTGGGTCGACCTTGTCGTCAGGAGGCCGGCCACCTACAGGGCGCGGAGGCCAGACAGCGTCAAAGCGATGGTCAGCTCGAAGATCGATGAGACCTTCGATTCGCTGGAGAAGGTCTACAGCCCACAGCCTGTCGATGAAGCAGAGCTGGTCTACACCCTGAGGGGAAGAGAGAAGGTCCTCGCCAAGGTGTACGAGATGCTCAGGGGCGCGAAAGAGAGCATAGTGCTCGTGGCGCCGACGATGGGCCTGGAGGACGCGAGGATCCTCGAGCTACTGGCAGGAGCTGTAGAGAGGGGCATCAACGTCAGGGCAATCGGGGATGAGGGGGCCCCGGGACTGCTGCCGCCTTCAGTCGAGATCCGGACGGGGAATCTGGTGGCGATCGACCTGCTGGTGGACGGAAAGATAGCGCTGATTTCGCTGCCTGACTACTCTGCGTGCGGCTGGATAGACAGCCCTGCCGTGGCGAGCCACTTCAAGCAGTTCCTCGAGCTGCTGTGGAACACCTCCTCTCCGCCCTGATTCACGGGCTGACTGGGTGCGGGAGTAGGCTGGTGCGAAGGGGATGCGGCTACGTGGTTCGCGTTCCGGGCGACTATAGAAAGAAGAAGGCCGCCCGGCTTTGGGCCGAACAGCCTGGTGGTGTCTACTCGCTTGTGAAGATGGACTCGCTCGAAGTATTCGGGACTTCGGGCAGGTTGTCGCTCATCCTCTTCTCGGCTATGGCCGCCGCCTCGGACAGGATCTTGTTCGCTTCTTCGCTGTTCTCGGCCTGGTAGAATGTCGTGCCCGATATTGTGCCGACATCTAACATGATCGAGTTGAGCTGTGCACCGATCTCTCCGAGTGCGCCCTGCGCGTCAGGCATCGCTTCGCCAAGAGTAGCTCGGACGTTCTTGATCACTCCGATTGCCGGAGCGATCGTAGCCGCGAAGTCCCCGACGTCAGTGACTGTCTGCAGCCGCGCCGTGATCGCCTCTAGGGCGATCTTCGACTGCAAGACTATCTTCTGCATCTTGCGGACCTCGGCGAGCTCGTTGGAGTACGCCTTGCTGGATTCTTGGTCGTGAGCCTGAACGGCGGTCACCGTCTTCTTGAAGATGGAGTTCTCGCGCTGCTTCAGCCTGTTGTTTGCCTGGTCCAGACGGTTGATCTCCCCAGCGAGTTGCTGGGTCGCCTTCTGGATCTGGGGCTTCAACGGCTTGGGACCGCGTACTACGTCGCGGGTCCTCTTCCCGAAGCTCTCCGTCTCCTGAGCCTTCCATTGCTTCTCGAACTTGCTCAACGTGATATCCGAAGTCGATATCCTCGGAAGCGGACATACCTGACGGTGGCAATATCCTTTGACATACTGCTTAACGAATCACACTATCATGGTGCCGGAGGAGAAAAAGGAGAGAGGCTCCTAGTCGATCTTGTAGCGCTTGGCGATCTTGACGATGAGGAAGATGACGAGGGCGACGATTATGAAGGTGATCACGGCGATCAGGAAGTCGCCTATGCCGAAGGTCTGGCCGTCGAAGACTTCCGTCAGTGTGCTGAGGTTTCCCACGCTACTTAGCGGGATGCCTATGACCGGAAGAATCAGGTCCTTGACTAGAGCCTGGACCAGCATGCCCAGGTAGAGGCCCAGGATGAAGGCCACTGCCAGGCCAAGGACCTTGTATGTGGAGAGGAACGCTTTGAATTCTGCCGAAATCCCCTTCGGCGCAGGTGGTGGAGGCGGGGGTGGTGCTTGAGTCAGGAGCTCTCTTATTTTTCGAAGTTCAGCGAGCATCTCCTCATTCGAGGACACAAGAGGCGGTTCTCTGTAGCTGATTTAAGACTTGAGATTTTTCTCTAAACGCACAGAACGCGTCATCTATCCGCTTCGACTGGCCAATAATTGAGCGACCAGTAGATGACTGGAATGTCGGCGACGTGAACGTTCCTGAGCAGGTGCGGGAGGGCCCGTAAGTTCTTGAAACTGGGCGTCCCGATCTTCAGCCTGTACGGCCGGGGCGACCCGTCGCTAATAATGTGGTAACTCATCTCCCCCCTGGCTGCCTCGGTTCGGGTGTAGACCTCCCCGGGCGGGACCCTCGGCTGCGGTCCCAGCTTCAGGCGGACGGGCCCCGGCGGGATCTTCTTCAGGGCCTGGCGGATGATCTTGACCGACTCCCGCATCTCCAAGAGCGCAATGTAGGCCCTCGCCCAGGAATCGCCCCCTTCCAGCACGGGGACCTCGAAGTCGAGCTCGGGGTAGACGCAGTAGGGCTCGTCCCTCCTCAGGTCGTGCTTGACGCCCGAAGCTCTCAGGACGGTTCCCGTCGAACCGAGGCGAATCGCGTCCTCTCTCGACAGGACGCCAACTCCCTCCGACCGCTGGAGGAAGAGGGGGTTCTTCAGGAAGATCTTTTCATACTCGTCCAACCTCTTGTCGAACCAGTCGCAGGTCTTGAGCCCCTTATCCACGGCGAAGGCTGGCATGTCGTTCCGGACTCCGCCCGGGATGATGTAGGCGAAGGTGACCCTGGCACCGCCTATCCTCTCTGCGAAGTCGATCCAGAAGTCCCTGTCTCCCATCGTCCACTCGATCATGGTCGAGTGGCCCACGAAAATCCCCAGTATGCCAAGATAGTACATGTGCGAGATGATGCGGTTGGCCTCGCACATTATGACTCTGAGGTACTCGGCCCTCACGGGCACTTTGTTGTTCATCAGCTCGTCGACACCAAGGGCGTAAGGCATCAGGATCCCACTGCTGTCCAGAATGACGGGCCTCTCCAGGTGTGGGACGTTCTGGATGTAGTTCCGGTACTCGCCCATCTTCTCCTCGCCCCTGTGGACGTAACCGGCGTCCGGCTCGGACCTCACCAGATAGTCGCCGTCGAGCCAGAGCTTGATGCGGAAGTGGCCGGCTCCGGGGTGCTGGGGCCCCAGGGACACCGCCATGATCCTGTCGCCGTCGGGCGAGTATTCTGATTCGACTGTCATAGCGTCATCTCCCGGGCGACACGTAGTCCTTGCGGAGCGGAGGAAGGTCGTTCCAGTCCTCTGGGAGGAGAAGATGGGCCTGGTTGGGGTGCCCCTGGAAGTTGATCCCGAGCATCTCGTGGGTCTCGCGCTCGTGGAATTCGGCGCCGGGCCAGACTTCGATCAAGGTGGGGGCGACCGGGTTGTCGCGGGCGACCCTCTCGGCGACGGCGACCACGAAGTCAGCCCATCCGGGCTTCACGCTTCCAACGAAGTAGACGATTTCAAGCTCGTTCTTGGCAATCCAGTCGACCCCGCTGACGGCGCTGATGTGGTCGAATCCAAGGTCGTCACGGACGAAGAACGCGACCTCCTTGACCTTCGCCGGGGTCGCTGTGACCTTGAGACGCCTCTCCTTCATCCAGTTGACCGCGACTGCCGGGAACCTGGAGGCGATCCTGTCGGAGAGGCCCTTGGCGCGGGCCGGCTCTGGCTTGGGCTGGGCAGGGGGTGCGACGGGAGCAGCCTGCGGTTTCGCGACCGGCGCTGGCTGAGGAGTGTTGGCCTGACTCATCTACAAGGGTCACGCGCCGCTGAGGGTCGGGAGCTTCCTGATTTTCTCTTGGAGGAGGACGATGCCCTGCAGGAGGGCCTCGGCCCGGGGAGGGCACCCGGGGACGTAGACATCGACCGGTATGACGTCGTCGATGCCCCTTAGGACGTTGTAGGAGTCGAAGTAGAGACCACCCGTTATGGCGCAGGCCCCCATCGCGATGACCCACTTCGGCTCGGCCATCTGGTCGTAGATCAGCTTCAGCCTCGGGGCGAGCTTGCGCGTCACGGTACCCATCACGATCAGGAGGTCGCACTGTCGGAGGGAACCGAAGGCCTCAAGGGTCCCGAACCTCTCGAAGTCGAACCTGGAGCCGGCCGCCGCGCCGACCTCCACCGAGCAGCAGGCCGTCTCGAGGTGGACCGGCCAGAGTGAGTAGAGCCTTCCCCAGTTGGCGAGGTAGCGCAGCGGGTCCCCGACTGCGTACTGGAGGATGTTATCGACCTTGCCGACGAGGACCTGGAAGGCCCCCGACTTCTGGACCTCTACCAAAGCTCCCGCTTCCCCGCGAGATATAGCGCGAAGCCCATGGGGACGAAGAGCAGCCCCATGAAGAGGGTCACCATCCAGTCGGATGAGAGCCCGAGGGCCAGGGGCTTGTAGGCCGCCGCCCAGGCGTACAGGAACATCGAAAGTACGTCGAAGACTATGAACATTAGGAGGTAGGCGTAGTACTGCATCATGAAGTGCATCTTGCCCGCCCCGACCGGGACCTGCCCGCACTCGAAGGGGGCGTTCTTTATCGGGTTGGGCCTTTTGGGAGCAAGCAGCTTCGGCACGACCACCACCGGGACGGTGAAGACCACGCCGACAAGGCCCATGACGAAGACCGTGCCGATGTCCCCGAAAAGAACCATCGCAGAAAAAACCGACCCTTCACGCTATTTAAGATAATCTATGTCGTAAGAAAGAATGCCGAGACACGCGCAGGCCAATCCGAACTCCGAGAGGACGAACCTGTTCTTAGCACTCAGTCTGTACCGTGAGCATCCTGCGCCTCCTCCTTGAGGAAGCTCTGCAGCAACTTATTCTCCCTGAAGAAGTCACGCATAGAGAGGACCCCGAAGAGAGTACCGTCGTCGTTTTCCACCACGAGGTGCCGAATCCCCATCTCCGTCATCAGCTTGACGGCTTTTGAGGGTCGGTCGGAGCGCCGCACGCTCACCGGTTGCTTGGTCGCAATCGATTCCAACTGGGCCCCGAGCTGCGTCCCCTTCGCGACGGCGCGGACGACGTCCCGCTCCGAGATGACGGCCTCTGCCTTTACGGGGCTTACAGAGGACGCGACGACCAGGAGGCCTATCTTCTCCCGCGTGAAGACCTCGGCCGCCTGCCTGATTGTGGCGCTAGGGCTGATTGTCACGGGCGTCCGCCTTACGAGGGCTTCCACCCTCATCATTTCACTATCGTGAGTGGGGTCCGCCGTTCGATGGGAACGTACTGGGCCCTCGGGGGACCGACGTATTCGGCCCGCGGCCTGATTATCCTGTTGTCACCGTACTGTTCCAGTATGTGGGCTAGCCATCCCGGGGCCCTCCCCACCGCGAAGACCGGGGTGAACATGTAGCTCGGGACCCCGACGTGGTTCAGGGCCAAGCCAGAATAGAGGTCCACGTTGGGATAGAGGCTCCTCCACTCCTTCATCATCTCCTCCGTCTTGTCGAGGATCTGGAAGACCTTCCTCTCCTTCTCGCTCCGGATGAAGTCGTGCGCCATCTCCTTCAGAATCCTTGCCCGCGGGTCCATTGTCTTGTAGACCCTGTGCCCGAAGCCCGTGATCTTCTGGCGCTTGGCCAGGAGGGCGTCGACGTAGGACTCTGCGTTTTCGGGCGTGCCGATCTCCATCGTCATCTCGATGACCTTCTCGTTGGCCCCCCCGTGGAGCGGCCCCTTCAGAGCGCCGACCGCCCCTGTCACCGCAGAGTAGACGTCGGAGAGGGTGGAGGCGATCACCCTGGCGGTGAATGTAGAAGCGTTCAGCTCGTGGTCCGCGTGGAGGATGAGGATGACGTCCATCAGTCTCTCGTCTTCAGCGGTGGGCTCCTCTCCGGTTACCATGTGGAGGAGGTTGGACGAGTAGCCGAGGTCGTCCCTCGGCGGTATGAGGTCCTGGCCGTGCTTTTGCCTGTGGATGGCGGCGACCATCGTCCCCATCTTCGCGGAAATCGAGAGCGCCTTCTCCAGGGGCGTGAACATCGGGTCGTCGTAGACTCCAAGGGAGGCGACGCAGACCCTAAGCGCGTCCATCGCGTCCACGTTCCTCGGGAGCGACCTCAGGATTGAAAGCACTTCCTTGGGGACTGCGCGCTTGGAGGCCAGCTCGGCCGAGAAGGAGTGCAATTCGGCCGCGGTGGGCAGGTGGCCGTGCCATAGAAGGAAGGTCGTCTCCTCGTAGCTTGACTTTGCGGAAAGGTCCTCGATGTCGTACCCTCGGTAGAGCAGCCTCCCCTCCTGGCCGTCGATGAAGCAGATCGAGCTCTGACCGGCCACGATGTCCTCGAGACCCTTGGCCTGAGTAGCAAGGCGGTGAATCACTTGGTCCATCGAGTCGCCCCACTTGGCCATCGAGACGAGCTTGTCGTGAGTATCCTGGGAAACCTTGACGACTATGGATTTCGGTTGCGACTTCGGCATCCTGGAGTTTACCTGGTTTACCTCGCTTATTAGGTTTAGCCCGTGGGCATCGATTAGGGTATAACAAGTAAAAAGGAGGCGTGGGGACCCTGCGTGGAAGGGGTCGTCTTTCAGATTGAAGATAGCAGTAGTTGGGACCGGGGTGGCAGGGGCATACCTGCTCAACCGGATTCCCGCCGAACACGAGGTCGAGGCGTTCGAGATGCGGACGGAGGCGAACTGGTACACTGTGTGCGCGTGGGGGACGAGTCAGCCGTTCATCACCGACTTGGTGAAGCAGGCGGGCTTCAACTTCGAAGACTACGTCTTGCACAAGGGAAAGAGGATGGTGGTCGACCTCGGGGACGAGCAGCTCGAGATCAAGCTGAAGGGGCTCGTCACATATGACAAGCACAGGCTCACTCACGACATGCTACGGGGGAAGAAGGTCCACTGGGGCGAACAGGTCAAGCATGCGAACGGGAACTTCTCGGACTTCGACATGGTCGTTGACGCCACGGGGCTCCAGAGGTCGCTGCTGCCGAAGTTGAAGGAGGACCTGCTGATACCTTCGCTTGAGTACCAGGTGAAGTCGAAGGAGCTCCCCTATGACGACTTTGTGATCAAGCCGTATCCGGGGCTCACGGGTTACTGGTGGTACTTCCCTCTCGGGGACGGGACGGCGCACGTGGGCGCCGGAGACCTGCTCGGCAGGTACAGGGGGGAGCTGGACGAGTTCGTGAGGAAGTACAAGTGCGAGGTCGTGAGGCGGATCGGGAGACCGGTCAGGGTCACGCCCCCCAGGCTCTGCGAGCCGTTCTTCGACGGGAAGGTAGTCGGAGTGGGCGAGAGCATCGGGACCGTCTATCCGATGCTCGGCGAGGGGATAATCCCGAGCATGCAGTGCGTCAACCTCTTCGTTGACCATATGGGCGACAGGGAGGCCTACAGGAAAGCAGTACTCGACCACTTCGAGATCTACGCCAAGGTCTACAAGTTCGTCAAGGCGAAGGTGGAGGGCAGGTTCAGCCTGCTCACGATGTGGCCGACGCTTCTGTCGATCTTCTGGTACATGAGGAACAATGAGACGAGGTACGGGCTGGAGACGAGACTCCCAGAGTTCTACAAGATTGTGACCAGGATGTAATTGAGCTCCCAAGAAGCGAGGACGCACACAGCGGTTCACGTGCTCAAGGGCGCAGCTCAGCAGGTGCTGGGGGCGAAGTGGACCGTCTCGGTGTATGTCTCAGGGCTTCACGGAAGGCTGACCTTGCAGTTCGACAGGAAGCCTACCGACGAGGAGATTGCGAGGATCGAGCGGGCGGCCAACGACAAGGTGTTCGAAGGGGCAGAGGTCGTGGAATTCGGAGATGGACAAGGACGAAGCCGAGGGGCACTTCGGAGACGCGATTTACGACCTCTTCCCAGTGCCCTCCAGCGTGACGAGGCTCAGGATCGTAAGGATACCGGAGTGGAACATCAACTGCTGCATCGAGAATCACGTCGACAACACCACACAGGTGGGCAGGATCCGGTTGGGGAAACCCAGGTTTAGGAATTCGCGGAGGGAGCTGGAGCTGGAGTTCGACCTGGCCGAATGAATCTCAGCAACAGGTAATATCCCTCTTCGGCACGGCCCTCGGTTGGGCCCGTAGCGCAGATCCAGGCGAGCGAAATACGGACAGCGCGGCAGCCTCCTAAGCTGTAGTGAGCTTATGCTCGCAGAGGTCGTGGGTTCAAATCCCACCGGGCCCGCTCAAGACCCACGCTTAAATTTGGGATCCTGATATAGCGCCCAGAAAGCGTGCAATCCGTCATTGAGTGGCTGCTCGAGAGTGACCAGCCGGCTATTAGGCATCAGACGTTAACTGACATACTCTACCTGCATTCTGAACACGAGGCTGTACAGGAAGCCTATTCTCGAATACCCAGACAAGGTTGGGCGGCCGAGATACTCGCAGAGCAACTCCCTGGACTCCGTGAAGGCAACGCCTGGAGACTCCAAGGTCACTGGCACAACTACACGCTTCTCAACAGGCCGAAGTACGTCGCAACACTATGGAAGTTCTTGGTTCTCATAGACCTTGGTCTAACCGCAGGGAACGACCAGGTTCTGAAGACTTGTCGGCTGCTTGATGTTCGATACCTGAAGAAGAAAGAGAACTTTCACCTTTGCACGACGTCTAACATCGCCCGAGCTTTCATCCGCGCGGGATTCGACGAAGAGAGTCATCTGCGGCGGGCCCTAGACTGGATTGTAGCCGAGCAAAAGGAGGATGGTGGATGGCATTGCTTCGGATCCCCCAAGGGCACTTTGGATTGCTGGGAGCCGCTCAGCGTTTTTGCTGTCCTGCCGAGAAGTCGCTGGAATCGGGGAATCAAGAAAAGTGTCGAGCGCGGCGCGGAGTTCTACCTTGAGCGAAAGCTCTTCCGAGAAGGCGCTCGTAAGTACGCTCCGTGGTTCAGGTTTCACTATCCGATTCATTACTACTATGACATGCTCGTGGGCCTCGAAGTCCTTACTTCGCTCGGGTTCGGAAAAGACTCCAGGATGAAATTCGCGCTTGATGTTCTTCGTAGGAAGAGGAGACCCGACGGAAGATGGGTGTTGGATGCCATACATCCTGATCTCCCGACAGATCTTCCAGAGGAAGAATACAGCTCCTCTCCTCCTTGGGAGCCCATCCCTGCCATCCCCTGGGGACTGGAGAGAGCGGGCAAACCAAGCAAGAACATAACGCTTCGCGCGCTCAGAGTCCTAAAGGGAGTCACTGTCGCACCGGGCTGACCCCACTGAAGCCAGACAATCCCTCCTTTTCGTATTGCTCCTTCACCAGGAGCGACCTGCCTCCGCCCCGGAGGAACCTCGGGTGCCCGACGACCTGCTCTACCGTCTCCTGCGTATTACTCGTGTTCGTTTCGGGTTGAGGCGATAGAGCACCGCAATCAGAAAGAGAAGAAAGGATGCAACCAGGACTAGCCAGTTGCTCAGCAGATAGACATTCCCTGTCCAGGTGAAAACATAACCTGTGTTCATCATGGACGAGAACTGATCAGGGGTGAGGTAGCTGCCCAGAGACAATGACGCGAAGGTCGTCACGTGCCAATACATGTCCAGCGGAACGTCAGACCAGAGTGCGAGTTCAAAGACCGCCAGGATGGGGGCGGCAAAGAGTGACACCCCGTCTCTCAGGGCAGTTCCTATGCCACGCTCTGCCCGGAGCGCCATGAAGCCAAACACCGAGACGAAGAACGAAAGAAACCCTATCACTCCCTGCCTATCCCAAAGAGCAAGATGGTTGAGACCAATGTCCTTGTAGATGGCAACAGAGCCTGGACCGTTGTAGCCTCCCAGCAGGTCAATCACGACCCAGAAGGCAAAGAGAAGGAACCCGACGACCAAGGCCGTCATTGCCAGCACCCTGACTGGCCTCGCGAGCTTGACTTGACGCCTTAGGAAGGAATCGGAGCGTTGATTGACCAGTGGGACGAGCAACACAACGACTGCCAGCAGCACAAGCACCTCGTCAATCAGTACTTCGCTGTAGACCCAGGCGAACCTGTACTGGGCGTTGGCATCGCCAACTGCCGTTGACGCAGGGGGTGGAGTCCCGACATAGAGCAGCAGAGCGACGACCAATGCAACTAGCAGGAAGGCGATGGATAGCTTCGACGGCCCCCGGAACCTTCGTTTGACTCTTGTCGCGTCATTCCGTCGGGAATCGGGACCACCCTTCGGGGAATGATCGTTCCTAGCTGGGTCCTTCGTTGCGTGTCTGATTGGCGCACTCTCCTCGAATGAAGTTGAGTGAACGACGGCCAACAGGCTATCCCTCCATCGCCCGAGAGAGCGTGACGCTATTTATTGATGCGCTCGGGAAGGCAGACCGCCGAGGTCGGATCGCTCGATCGTAACAGTAGGACTCTGAGGAATTAAGACGGGAGCCAAGACAGCTGCTGCCGAACAGCGGCCCGCATCCGAGTGATGCCTGCAGAATTCCCGATCCCCCTCACCAGCTACAAACCGTGACTGCTCAGCGCTAGAATCCGGCCGGGACGCCGTCCCCCCGCACGTCGCAGACAGCCTTGCGATAGCGACCAGAGGTCTCGACTGCATGGCAGACGCCTGTCTTTCCGGGCATCGGGAGCCACTGAACACTGAAGCCAGACAATCCCCCCCTTTCGTATCCGTCCTCCACCAGGAGCGACTTGCCTCCGCCCCAGAGGAACCTCGGGTGCCCGACGACCTGCTCCAGAGGCATCGCGTAGTCGACGGCGTTGGTGACGAAGAGGGCATGCTGAAGTGGCCTGTAGTCGCCGCCGCTGGTGCCGATGGCCATGTAGGGGTGGCCTCCGCGCTCAAGGAGCATGGAGGAGAGCGTGTGGAGAGGCCGCTTCCTGGGCTCGACCTTGTTGGGGCCGGCCATGCTGAAGCCAGACCCGCGGTTGTTCAGGAACGTCCCGCACTCCCGAACGAAGACGCGTGACCCGAAGTGGTGGAAGAGGCTCTGGATCCCTGAGACCAGGTTCCCCTCGGCGTCGGCAATCGAGAAAGCGGTGGTGTCGCCTTTGCTCACCCTGGCCTGCCGGACCCCTGATCCCTCCGGAGCGTTCATGAATTTGTCGATGTCAATCTTCGCGAATTGAGGGTCGCCGAGCATCTCGTCCCTGCGGGCGTAAGCCGTGAAGGCGGCTTCCATCGTGGTCTCAATCCTATCTTTGGAGAGGGGCCCGGCCTTCGACAACAAGTCGCGGGAGAGCAGCTTCAGGATGAGAAGGCTCGTGGCGCCCATGGTGTTGGGCGGCATCTCGTAGACCGTAGTCCCCCGGTAGTCTAGCTTGAGCGGGGACACCCACTCCGGGGCGAACTCCCGGAAGTCGGCCTTATCTGCCGGGACACCCAGTCCCTCCAGAGTCTCCAGGATCTTCTCGGCGGGCCAGCCGGAGTAGAAGGCCTCGGGCCCCCCTTCGGCGATCTCTGAAATCACCTTTCCGAGTTCTTCCTGTCTGATCCAATCGCCTGGCGTTGGAGGATTGCCGTTCGGCGCGAAGATCCTCTTGGCCGCTTGGGGAAGGTCGTCGTACGCTCCGGCGGTCGACCTGCAGATTCCCTCCCCGGCCGGGAACCCCTTCGCAGCGTACTCTGCTGAGGCGGAAAGAAGCTCTCTGAACTCGGAACTCCCAAGCTTTCGGTGCATCTCACAGACGCCTGCCACGTAGCCTGGGATGACGCAGGTCAGTGGGCCGTATATCGGGATTCGCCCTCCTGCCGCGGACTTCACGAGGTCGCTGGTCAGGCCGGAAGGGGACCAGCCGGAGGCCATCAGGCAATGGACCTTTCCCGTCCTCGCCTCGTAGAACATCCCGAAGAAGTCGCCTCCTATCCCGCCTGCTGGATGGAAGGTGACGGCGAGCGCGAAGCTCGTCGCGACTGCCGCATCGAACGCGTTACCCCCCTTCTTGAGGACGTCGTAGCCTGCCAAGGAGGCGAGGGGTTGTTCGCTAGCGACGGCTGCATGCTCGGCTATCACGGTCTTGCCGAAGGCCAAGGCGCGGTTCGCCGGCACCCAGCATTATTAAGAAATCCAGCCCGGGGGACGTGCATGGGCTCGGTTCTTCCTTCCTGGAGCCCCGCCAGGCCGGGAATCTATTTATAGAAGAATCGGCCTTTCACGCGTCAGCGGTTGTTGACAATTGAGCCAAGCTGAACTGGATTCCATGCTGGGGACCGTCGAAAACCCGATTCGGAGGAGGATAATCGCTAGGCTCAGCCAGAAGCCGAACTACCAGCTTCAGCTCTCGAGGGAACTGGACCTCAGCCAGCAGCTCGTGGCGAAGCACCTCGGGAGCATGGAGGACGCAGGGCTTGTGAGCACGGTCTTTGAGGACAGCCCCCGCGGGCCGCAGAGAAAGGAGTACCTCCTTAGGAAGAGCTTCTCCATCACGATAGACCTTGCCCCGAGTCTGTTCAGGGCAAGGATGTTCTCCTTCGGAGCGGTGCCCGGGATGGACGCCGACGAACAAAGCCAGATGTCTGCGAAAGCCAGCGAAGCCCTCATGTTCCCCGACGAAGCATCCAGGATAAAGCCGCTCGCGCAGATCATCGCCGAAGTCGACAGGAAGCTCAACGAGATGGAGGAACAGCGGGCTGTCCTTCTCTACCTTCGCGGTCTCGCCCTGCGGGAAGCAGCCAGGGTGACCACGTCTCTGGGGAGCGCCGACAGGAAGAAGGTCTTGAAGTACATAATGAAGGAACAGAGGGACGGGATAGACGAGATCTCGGCCTCGCTCGGCCTGCAGCAGCGGGTCGTAGGAGGCATCCTGGAAGAGATAGAGAAAGACCTAGCCTGTGAGTAAAAAAGGGAGAGAGGAGGGTTACTCCTCTACAGTCCGATGTTAGGGAAACTCGCCTGAGGAACTCCAAGCTGGCCTTGGAGGGTCTTGATCCGGGTGGCGTATTCCTTCATTCGTGCGTTGTCGCCCTGGACCTTCGCAATCCTGTATCCCTTCCATGCCTTACGTAGGGCTCCCCAAATTTGCCCCTTTTCGTAAATGGTCATTTCTACGTGACCTCAGATGTATCACGGCTCTGAGGGTATTTTGCGAGCGGGGTCTAGAGTAGTTGAGCCACTTATCAAAGCAGGCAACCCATCAGGGTGGACTTCCGCCCGTCAGACCAAGGACCGGAGCAGCAGCATGATGTTGCTCGGATGCTCTGTGATGCGCCTCTTGGAGTAGGCGAACCAGCGGTCGCCGTACGGAAGGTACACGGACACCTTGTGGCCCGACTTCACGAGGTCCTCCTTCAGCTCGTCACGGATCCCCTTGAGCATCTCGAACTCGAAGTCGGCGTGCTTCGACTCGGCCAGCTTCTTCGCCTCCTCCACCAGGGCCGAATCGTGGGTCGCGATGGCGAATCCCTCCCCTCTGTCGAAGAGCATCCCCATCAGCCTGCTGAAGCTGGCGGAGACCTCTTTCCTGCCGGGATAGACAACATCGCGGCTCTCCCTGTACGCGCCCTTCACCAGGCGGACCTTCGCCCCGGCGTCCAAGAGCTTTGGCAGATCGGCCTCGCTTCGCCTCATATAGGCCTGCAGAACGATGCCTAGGTTCCTGTGCTTGCCCAGGGAGGCCAGGTACATCGAAAGGGTCTTTTCGGTGAACCTAGAGGACTCCATGTCGATCCAGAGGGATTGATTGAGTCTTCCGGAGTTGGCGGCGATTCTCTCGAGCCTCTCGGCAGCCCCCGCGTCGTCAGCACCCAGGCCGAGCTGCGTAAGCTTCACCGAGGCGAACCCGCGGATCCCTTCTTCCGACATGCGCTGCTGGAGCCGGATGTACTCCCCCGCGTGCGATTCCGCAGTGGCCGGGTCCGTGATCTCCTCGCCCAGGAAGTTCACCACGACCCCCATGCCCCTCGAATTCGCCCTCTTCGCGTCCGCGATCGCGGAGTCGAGGTCGACGCCTGAGATCCAGCGCTTCGCCAGCCTGAGCAGCACGAGTTCCTTTAGCCCCATAGCTCGCCCGCCGATTGGACAAGATAATAATGGTATGCGACCCACAGGGTCGCGCGATGATTGACAAAGGAGTCTGTGCAACCAGGCTGGCGAATCTCAGGAAGAGGTTAGGAGACGAAAAGCTCGACGGAGTCGTCATCGTCCCCGGACCGAACATGCAGTACTTCACCGGGGTCGAATCCCTGCTTCTGGAGAGGCCTTTCATGCTCCTCTTCCCGGTCTCGGGGACCGCACAGCTGGTGGCGCCGGCCCTCGAGTCGGGGCCCTACAGGGACTCTCCGATGCCGATGGTCATCCATCCGTGGACTGACTCCGAAGGTTCGCCCGGTGCGATCGGCAAGGCCGTCCGTGCTGCGGGTGCGAGAGGAAGATGGGGAGTCGAGGGCAAGGTCCCGTTCTTGTTCCTGCACAAGCTGATGAAGCATGCCTCTCACGAGTTCGAGGACGCGGAGCCGGTCCTGCAGAAGCTGAGGGAGACGAAGGACGAGGCCGAGGTGCGCCTGCTAAAGAAGTCGGCAAGAATACTGAGCAAGTCGTTCTGCCAGTTCCCCGAACTGGTCAAAGAGGGAGTCACCGAGAATGAGCTCGGCAAGGCGGCGACAGAGATCATCTACTCGAATGGAGCGACCAAGGTTGACGCCATGCTGGTCCAGTCGGGCTGGAGGGCCGCAGACCCGCATTCCCTTCCGACCTCGAAGAAGGTGCGGAGGGGCGAGAGCATCATCTTCGATGTCGGCTCAACGTTCGAGGGTTACTATGCGGACATGACCCGGACGATCTGCATCGGGAGGTCCAAAGAGGTCGAAGCCGTGTACCAGAAGGTCCTCGAGGCCGAGCAGGCGGGGATAGGAGCGGCCGCTGAAGGGGTCGAGGTCGGAGAGGTGGACGAAGCAGCGAGAGGGGTCCTCAGGAAGGCCGGCCTCGCGGAGTACTTCTTCCACCGGACCGGACATGGGCTTGGACTCGAAGTCCACGAGGCGCCGTACATCGTCGAAGGAGGGAAGGAGAAGCTGGGTTCCGGCATGTGCTTCACCGTCGAACCGGGCGTCTACATCAGGGGGAAGCTCGGGGTCAGAATGGAGGACAACATCCTGATCGAGGGACGGAAGGGCGTGGAGATCACCGACACGCCCAAGGAATTCGGCTGGTGGAAGTAGAAAGTAGGAAGTAGGCAGCCCACTCCAACCCAGAACCAGGTCTCTGATCCCCTGCCCGTTGTCCCGGACAAACCTCTCTGAGACGGATGCCCACAGCGCGCCTGCCTGCCTTCCTTTATTTCTAGGGCAGATTCGCAGCGCTGCTTTTATGACCAGCCCGGTTCCAAGAATGCCGGTTTGAAGAACCTGGAGGTGGCCGACCTTCTAGACAGGCTGGGAGAGATGGTCGAGGCCAGCGGCGAGGACAGGTTCAAGGTAATCGCCTACCACCGCGCGGCGACCAGCATCCGGAACATGGAAGAGGATGTCGAGGATCTCTGGAGGCAGAAAAAGCTCGAAGAAATACAGTACGTCGGCGGAGGGATTGCGAAGAAGATCGACGAATACCTCAGGACAGGGAGTCTGCGCCTGCTGGACGACCTTAGGGCGAAGACCCCGCCCGGCGTTCCCCTGCTGATGAAGGTCCAGGGGATCGGGCCGCGTACTGCCTACCGACTGGCGCACGAGCTCGGAGTGGGCAGCGTCGAGGAACTCAAGAAGGCACTGGAAGCAGGGAGGCTCGACGACGAGTTCGGTCCGAGCGTGCGTAAGTCATTCCTGGTCGGCATCCAGAGACTCCAGAGCTTCGAGAAGAGGATGCTGCTCCCTGAAGCCGAGGGGGTCTTTCAGAAGCTAGCTGCCTACTTCGGCGCCCTGGGAATCGAGGTAGGGATGGCAGGGAGCCTGAGGAGGGGCAGGAGCACCGTCGGAGACATCGACCTACTCTCGACCGACAAGAGGGCTATGGACGCAATCACTGGCTGTCCCGGCGTCGCCCAGGTTCTCGAGAGCGGACCCAAACGGGCCAGCGTCAAGCTAGAGGAAGGCGTCCAGGTCGACGTCAGGGTCTTCGACGAGGACGAGTACGGCGCGGCGATGGTGTACTTCACCGGCTCCAAGGACCACAACATCGCGCTGCGCAACCTGGCGATAGAACAAGGGTGCAAGCTGAACGAGTACGGCCTCTTCGACCAGAAGGGGTCGAGGCTGGCCGGGAAGACCGAGGACGACGTCTACGAGGAGTTGGGACTCCGATACATCCCTCCCGAGCTGAGAGAGAACAGGGGCGAGATAGAGGCAGCCAAGGAAGGGAGACTTCCCGAGCTGGTGAGGTTCGAAGACATCAAGGGAGACCTCCAGATGCACACGACCTGGAGCGACGGTTCCGCGGAGCTGGAGCAGATGGCCAGGGCGGCGAAGGCAAGGGGTTACCAGTACATCGCGGTGACCGACCACTCCGTCTCGGTGAGAGTGGCGAACGGTCTTTCAGAGGATAGGTTCAGGCGGCAGTGGAAGGAGATCGAGAGGGTCAATGACGAGCTGGCCCCGTTCCGTGTGCTGAAAGCCGTCGAGATGGAGATCAAGAGCGACGGCTCCCTCGACTTTGATAGGAGGTTCCTTGAAGGGTTCGACCTGGTCGGCGCCTCGCTTCATCAGAACTTCAACCAGAACGCCGAAAAGCTGACCGAAAGGGCGGCGAAGGCGCTTTCGCACCCGGACGTAGACTTCCTCTGCCACCCCACGAACAGGCTGATCGGGAGGAGGGAGGGAAACCCGATCGACCTGGCCAAAGTGATCAGGACGGCGAAGGACAACGGCAAGATGCTTGAGATAGACGGCGAACCGAAGAGGCTGGACCTCGACGAAGTGTGGGCCAGGAAGGCGATGGAAGAGGGGGTTCCGCTGGTGATTGATTCGGACGCGCACGCGGTCGGCGAGCTCGACAATGTTGCTTACGGGGTCATCGTCGCGAGACGGGCTTGGTTGGAAGCGAAGCACATAATGAACGCTTCGAGCCTGCAGAAGCTGTTGAGAGCAGTCGGCTAGATTGCCTCGAATGTTAATAACAGATTCGTGCCAGCATTAGAAACGCGGGGGTAGCCAAGCCCGGTCAACGGCGTGGGACTTAAGTCAGGACGAGGGTCCGCCTCGAGAAATCCCATCCCTTAGGGGTTCGTGGGTTCGAATCCCACCCCCCGCACTACATCCAGGGGGCGCGCGCACGACCTAAGGTCGATTGCGGGGAGGTTGATGCTCAGTACTCCCGTCCAGAGGCCTTGGTTGTCGACCCGATGTCTGCTGTTTGTTCGACCCCTCCGAAGAGAGCGTCGATGCCTTTTGCCATAACCGCCCACACAACCGGGTATCCTACAAGGATTAGCGTGCGGGGCTGGTCCACGGTCGGGCTAAACGACTCGCTAACTAATGGACGCTAAACAATCTTGGGGAGGCCTTGCCATGGTCCTGGCAGGTGACCCGTGTCGACCTCGTGCGGACTGGCAGTCGACTGGCTGGTGGTGCCGACTCTATGTCGTCAGCCTGATTTCCGTTGCTAAATTGCTAAATAAATTGCTAAATAAATAATTGCTAAACGCTTGCTAATGGCCGTATCATGGCGTTTAGCTCCGTTTAGCAATTATTTAGCAAGCGATTATTTAGCAAGTCTTTTCTACCCGGTGAGCCCAACAGGCCACTAGACCATCTTGGAAGGCGACATTATTGCCGGACCCGACCACCCTCCGGGACCCGACCCGCATGCTAGGGCCAAGAAGGAGCTGGCCGAGTCTCACGAACAACCTGAGCGACCAATCGACAACCCTGGGGCGCACGAAGGGGAGTCGATTACCCCGCAGGTGCTCCAGGAACGTGCGCAGGCTGCCATAAGCACCCATACAGCGGCCGACGAAGCAAATCCATCATGGGCCCATCGGCAGGACAACTGATCCCAGGCAGACCATCTCCTGAGGCATAGTTAACATAAGGGGATTCCCCAAGTGAGGCTTCAGCGTCCAGCCGACGAAGTTCGACAGGAGCTGGAAGACACTAGGCAGGTCGGCGCCTTACAGAACGAAGGATGGGAGAATCGGGAAGAATCATCAAGCCCTCTTCGGCGTCCCCGATGGCGCGGTACTCCCCATTCCTGTACACGAGGCCCACCAGTGCGGAGGTCACCGCGTCCAGCTCATCTCCGGTGAATCCGCCCCTTCGTCTTCCCATCCGGACTCCATACCTCCGCAGAGCCGCCTCAAGCTCGCGCAGACATTTCTGCTTGCGAGGCATGCCAAGAAGATCCTGCGCTGCACCGGGGAAACTTTCTATCACTTCGAACCCGCGCTCCTCGAGGGCGGCCCTGAGCCTCATCCCACGAGCGGTCAGCATACGCATCGGACCCAGCGATATCGGAAAGAACCTGATGCGCATCCTGAGAAGCTCCTTGTCACACTCCCTGAAATGGGGAGGTCCGGGCTTCTCGAGGCTCTCCCTGCCCTACGGCAGGAAGAGCGGAGCATCGATGCCCACCATCGTTGGCCTTGCCTTTGAGGTCAGGTGAAGAACCTCCTGGTCCGTGTGGAGCACCGCTGTCCTGCACCTCATGTGGGAGTCCATTACGCAGAATCCGGTGTCCCTCTTCTCGCTCCCGGCCAGGTCTATACCAACAACCGGCGGATCCCTTCGCGGCGCCAACTGGGTGAGGCCAAGAAATGAGAGCTTTTATCGGCGTCGACCCGCGGCAGGCTCCATGGACTTCCCAGCCGAGGCAGCTTCTATCGAGGGCGAAATCATCAGAACGAGGAGAGCGATCCACCAGAAGCCGGAGTCTGTCGTACCATGAAGAAGAGACAGCCAAGCTGGTCGCGGAGAGGCTCGAGTCTTTCGGAATCAAGGTCAAACGGGACGTCGGCGGGACCGGGGTCCTCGGAACCCTCGAGGGCGGGAAGAAGGGAAAGGTGGTCGCGCTTAGGGCAGACATGGACGCCCTCCCCGTCGAGGAGATGTCAGACGTCGAGTTCAAGTCAAAGGTGAAGGGTGTCATGCATGCGTGCGGGCACGACACGCACGTTGCGATGCTGCTCGGAGCGGCCAAGCTCCTCGCAAGCCACAGAAACGAGCTGCACGGCACCGTGAAGTTCCTGTTCCAGCCGGCGGAGGAGCAGGGCGGAAGGGGAGGTGCGCTGCCCATGATCGAAGACGGGGTGATGAAGGACCCGAAAGTTGACTTCGTTTTTGGCCTACACATCGACAGCAATCGGAAATCTGGGGAGTTCGGAGTGAGAGAAGGAGCCATGATGGCGGCCCCAGACGCCTTCAAGGTGAGGATAATCGGGAAGGGCGGGCACGGGTCGGCGCCGCACGAGACGATAGACCCGATTTACGTGGCCGCTCAGGTCATTCTCGCGCTGCAGGGGGTCTCGTCGAGGATGATAGACCCGATGCGTCCCTTCGTGATTTCAATAGGAGCCGTACATTCGGGGACAAAGGAGAACATCATCCCCGACGAAGCGGTGCTCGACGGGACGATAAGAACCCTCGACGAGGCGACGCGGAAGAGGGCGAAGGCCAAGATCGCAGAAGTGGCGAAGGGCGTGTGCAGGGCCCTCGGGGCCCGCGCTGAGCTGGAGTTCGAGAGGGACGCCTATCCCGTCACCGTCAACGATGCGAAGGCGACCGAAGGCGCGGTCAAGGTCCTGAAGAGGATTCCAGGTACGAAGGTCAAGAAGGTCGAAGCCGTGCTCGGAGGAGAGGACTTCTCCAGGTTCCTGCAGAAGGCGCCTGGCACCTTCTACTTCCTCGGCACCGACAACCCGGCGAAGGGATGCGTCCACCCGAACCACAGCTCAAAGTTCAAGGTGGACGAGGACGTCCTGAAGTTCGGCGCGGCATCGCTCGCGATGCTCGCCTACGAATTCGGGAGCCCGAAAGGTCCGTCCTAGGTGCCTCTGTTGTACGCGACCAAGGTCGCCGAAAGGGTCTACGTGCTGGACACCTATGCCCTGGGACAGCCCAACACGGTGGGCGCGTACGTCATAACGGGACCCAAGGTTACGCTTGTCGACTGCGGCTACCCCTCCTCGTACCAGACCGTCCTCGCGGGGCTGGCCGAGCTGGGCGTCATGCCCTCCGATGTCAGGTACATCGTGCCGACACACGTCCACTTGGACCACGCAGGGGCGGCGGGGCGCCTCGTCAGAGAGATGCCCAATGCCACGGTCGTCGCGCACGAGAGGAGCGTGCCCCACCTCGCAGACCCCACCAAGCTCATCGAGAGTGCGACCAAGGTCTTCGGGGAGGCCATCATGGGTCTCTACGGCTCCCCCGAACCGGTGCCGCAGGACAGGATGATGTCGGTGGGGAAGGAGATGCACATGGACATGGGGGACGGGCTGACGGCCACGCTGATACACTCCCCGGGGCACGCCCCCCATCAGGTGTCGATGATGCTCGACCGGGAGAAGAGCCTCCTCACAGCCGACGCGGTCGGGATAGTGTACCCTGGGATGAAGACCCTCATCCCGACGACGCCACCACCTAGTCTCGACCCGAATCAGCTCGTGTCATCGGTGCGCTCGCTCAGGCAGCTCGGTGCGACAAGGTTGCTCACCCCGCATTTCGGTGCCAAGACCGACGTCGACTACGTCTTCGACGACACAGAAGAGAAGGTCACTCGGTGGGTGAAAGACGTGGGCGACATGAAGGGCAGAGGGGCCAGCCTCGACGACGCTGCGGAGGCGATGCAGCTCAGGGTGGAGCGGGAGGCAGGCGTCCGCGAGCTCCCGATCTATGCGAAGGTCTCGATCCGGGCGTCCGTAATGGGGATAATGCACTACCTGAGCAAAAACGCTTGAATACCGAAGGGCTGCCTCAGCCGACGTGCCGCTTGTTTACGCCTGCATAGCCCCCCACGGCGGCGAGGTCATCCCGGCGCTGGCCGGCGACAAGCTCCGACTCTTCGCCCCGACACGGCGAGGGATGAGGATTCTCGCCAAGCAGCTGAAGGACGCAAGACCGGACACAATCGTGGTCGCCAGCCCTCACAACCTGAGGCTTCCCAAGCACATTGGGGTCGTGATCTCAGAGAATTCGTCGGGTCGGGTAACCGAGGGAGCCAGAGAAGTCAGGCTCCGTGTCAAGTGCGACGTGGAGATGGGGAGGGCAGTAATCGAGGAAGCCGAGAAGCTGGGTTTGCCGGTCGTCGGAGCGAACTATGGGGCCCTGGAGGGACGGATGTCAGACCTAGCGATGGACTGGGGGACCCTGATACCGCTCTGGTTCTTCCTCAGGGGGAACAGGCCGAAGAGCAGGGTGCTCATCGTGACGCCCTCGAGGGGAATCCCTCTTGAACAGAACCATGTCTTCGGTAAGTGCATTGCGAAGGTCGCAGAGGGAGGGAGGAAGCGGGTCGCCTTCGTGGCAAGCTCGGATCAGGCACATGCCCACAGGAAGAATGGCCCTTACGGGTTTGACCCTCGCGCGAAGGTGTACGACAGGGCCGTCGTGGAGGCGATTGAAGGGCAGAAGCTCTTTTCTGTAATGAATTTGGATCCTGTCCTTGTTGAAGCGGCGAAGCCCGACAGCCTATGGCAGATGACCACTTTGGCGGGAGCCCTATCTGTAGTTCCAATGACAGGCGAACTCGTTTCCTACCAGGTACCCACGTACTTCGGAATGCTGTGTGCGGGTTTCACGAGACGCTTCTAGGAAATTCCTCTCGCGCGGATCCGCGTTGCCGTCTGTAGGGTGGGCGGATTCAGGCATTGAATATGGATATGAAGGGCGTAACCAGAATGCTGAACAATAGCAGCGCGAGAACGACGGCCGTGATGTATACGTATAGCCTGTCCCTCTCGGCCGCGAACAGGAAGACCGAGATTAGCACCCTCGAGACTGGTGTGGCGAGCAGGATTATCACTCCCAGCTCGATCAGGGAGTAAGGTTGGAACCCAGCCAGCCCACTTGCGAGTGCGGACAGGCTGACGTCGAAGGTGCCGTGCGGAATCTGGTTAGGGTTGTAGGTCAGCGCGCCTGACACGCCTGAGAAGCCGCTGTTGGCGATTAACAATGCGGTGCCTATCAGGATCACTGCAGCCGACAGCAGGACGCCGAACCTCAGGACGTTGCCTACGACTTCATTCATCGTCTCGGGGTCCCTCAGGTTCAAACTGCGACCCCCTCCGCGGCCAAGATCATCTCGATAGCCGCTACCGCCAGAACTACGGCGAAGATCTTCCTTATCGTAGGGTTTCTCGAGCGTACGAGTACGCGGGCGCCCAAAGCCGCTCCGATCAGGATTCCCAGAGCCACAGGGGCCACGATGAGCGGGTTGACGTCGCCTCGGGCGAAGTAGATTCCCGCACTCGCTGCGGCCGTCACCCCGATCATGAAGTTCGACGTAGTCGTGGAGACCTTCATCGGGAGCTTCATCGCCAGATCCATGGAGAGCACTTTGAAGGCGCCGCTCCCGATGCCCAGGAGGCCAGAGAGCATCCCCGCTATCACCATCCCGAACAGGCCTGTCTTGGGCCTCGTGGCGTTGTAATTCACCACCGAGCCGTCAAGCTCGGCGTACGAGCCCTTCAGGGCAAGCCTCTTCGAGAGACCCTTGAGCTCAGGGCTCTTGGGGATGTCTTCCCCGATCTTCATCACCGTCGGGACCAGGGTCACTAGCAGGATGCTTCCGAATATCAGCTCGAGAGCCGATGAGCCCACGTACGCCGCGAGCGCGGCCCCCGCGATCGCTCCCGACGTGGTGGCGAGTTCAAGGAACATGCCCACCCGGAGGTTCGTTATCTTGTCCTTCACGTAGACCGACGCGGCCCCGCTGGATGTGCCGATTATCGAGACGATGCTCGCGCCTATCGCGAAGTGGATGTTGACGCCCAGCAGCAACGTCAAGGCCGGGATGACCACAACCCCTCCCCCGAGGCCGACGATCGAGCCGAAGACGCCTGCAAAGATTGAGATGAGGAAGAGGATGATCAGGAATTCGATTACAATCATTAGGATTACCCAGCCCGCGTTCCATACTTAGATATTGCCCGGGCGCGAGCCGGTCAAGAGTCAGATGGTTGCACAGCTAGGAAGATTCGAGGGCTGAGATTATCCTACTGTGACTCTCCTGAATATTCTCGACTCCGGTGTTGAGTATGATGCATGGGACCTTCCAGCTCTCGAACATCGCCTTGAAGAATCTGGTCTGCCTGCCGTTGTCAAGCTCTAGAAGGTAGGGGTTGTACCAAGGCTCATTTGAAATGGTACCCCATTTCTCCTTGGGCCCAGCACCTGGCAGTATCATGTACTCGCCCTTCTGGAGGATTTCGATCGCGCGGCCTGGGCCGAGCCTGGCTTCCGGAGGGCTGTGGTCGTCCCTCCGGAGCAGGACAACAAGGCTGATCGGGACCTCGTCGACGACCTTCTCTGGTCCCATGATTTCCTCCCGCTTGACGAGAACCCTGGAGTTTCCGAACGCGTAGTAGCACCAGGTTTTGCCGTCGTTGAAGACGCACCTTCCGTTCGTTGTAGAGCATAGGTCTGGGCCGAGCGGGTACTCGCAGTCTTCCTTCCTCGTCGTCACGTTTTCATTCATGGACCTGTCGAAGACGCCGCGCAGCCAGCCCTGTTCCTTCTGCGACTCCGACCTCATGTAGAGTGCGCGCTCGGGCTGCCTCGCGATGAGGGGAGCGGTCGGCCTCTCCGGAATCGGGTCGGGGAACTTGACGTATGCCCAGTCGTCCCCGCAGATCTTCCCCGCCTGGCTCTGGAAGATCTTGAAGACATGAGTGGTCTTGCCCGTCCCGGTCGGGGCGATTATGACGACACCCTTTTCCCCGTAAAGCGCGGTGCCACCATGGATGGACAGGGTGTTGTGACGCTGCTCCAGGATCGCTGCCGCGATTCCGAGCGCCCAGGACTTGCACTGGCCGTAGTACTCCGTGTTCACGAAGAGCGCCGAATGCAGCGAAGGGCAATAGTAGGCCGAGGGTTCCAGGCCGTCCACGCCGGTCGCGGAGTAGATTCGAGCTTCCGATGAAGTCGAACTCGGCGCCGGCCACCAGTTGTTGGCCCAGAAGTCGGCCTGATGGTCGCTGTTCGTGACTAGCTCGACCGCGATTCCGTTGAGGTCAGCCATGAGAGACCTCGACCCGGTGGCGCCCAGCGCAGTCTGGGCCCGGCCCAGGATAGAGCTGAACTCGGCGGGGCTGGCGTTCTTGTTTCCTTTGACCCTTGCCTTGGAGAGAGTCAGGTAGTTGTTGAATTGACCGTCAGCCAAGCGAACGCTTTGCGGGGCGTTCTGGGTCTGCTTAAAACCGTTGGCAGCAACGAGCTACAATTATCCGACTGTCGAAGAGGAGAGGCTCCGACTGCCGAGGAGCGGCCTTCGACACGGTGGCTCGGCGGGCTCCCGACTTGACGGCACCCCGTTCCGACCACGCGCGTGTGGCCGGAGACCATGCGTGGTTAATTAGCCGCGGGCGGAAGGTGGAGAATGGGGTTGCATGTGACCAACACAGTCCTGACCAAGTCGGTGCTCGTGGACGCGTCGCTGGAGGAGGTCTGGCGGGCATGGACGACCTTGGATGGAATCAAGAGGTTCTTCGCGCCTGACGCCAGGTTGGAAATGAGGCCGAGAGGAAAGTACGAAATGCTGTTCGACCTAGAGAAGCCCGAGGGGCAAAAGGGAGCCGAAGGGTGCACCGTCCTTAGCTACGTGCCACTCAAGATGTTCTCCTTCACCTGGGGGGCCCCGCCCGAGTACCCTAAAGCCCGAAAGGAAATCGCCCAATGGGTGGTCTTGTTCTTCGACGAAACGGGCCCTAAGAGGACTTTGGTGAGATTCCAGGAGTTCGGCTGGAAGGAGAACAAAGAGGGCGAGCGGGTCTACGAGTACTTCGACCGGGCATGGGAGCTGGTCCTGGCGAGGCTCGCACGCAGCTTCACTCATGGGCCGATAGACTGGAAGCGCCCGTGGAGGCCTGCCAGAAACGGCCAGGGTCTAGACTCCTAACAGGGTCCTCGAAGGAGTGCCTTCGTACACCTAGCCTCACAGCGTAGCTTCCACTCTCTCATGGGGAGCGTCTCTAGGGCGAGCGTCTAACCATCGGTTCGAATCCAGTTGACTCGGTGTTGCCCTTGCCAAGTTTTTATACGGTGCCTTACGGAACGACGTGTTGCGTTATTCTCGCCGAGGCGCATTCAAGGTTGGTCGAAGCCTCGTCTCTGTCGCTATCGCCCTCGCGCTTGTTCTGTCCTCCGTTTCGTTCCTGTCCGCTTCGGCTGCGACCGCGCCGTCGGGAGCCGCCGTTCAGCCGCCTCTGCAACCGTCTTCCAATCTGCCTTCCTTCACGCCAGACTACTACATTCTGGGTCAGCTGAAGCAGGGTGACGTGTATCAGACGCAACGGCAGTATTCCCTCCCGCTGAGTGAGGGGTACCAGTTCGCCACGGATTACTACACGCCCGGGGATTTGCAGGGCGCCTACAACGTGACGGGCCTCCTTTCAGGAGGCTATAACGGAAGAGGGGAGACCATTGCAATCATCGACGCCTATGGCGACCCCGAGATTTACCAAGACCTGAACACCTTCGACCAGAGGTTCAGCCTCCCGCAGGTCAACCTGAGCGTCATTCCGGTGGGCCCATACGAGCCGAGCCTGGGCATCACTAACGGATGGGACGGGGAGGTCGCTTTGGACGTGGAGGCCGCGCATATGATGGCCCCGCTGGCGAACATCAACCTAGTCATCGCCTCCAACGACTCCAACGGCCTGTTCTACGCCATAAAGGACGTCGTTACGAACCACCTGGGCAACACCGTCTCGATGAGCTGGGGCCAGCCGGAAGATACCTTCGGGCTCTCCGGGTTCAATCCTCAAGGCATCCTCAACTATCCCTACGCCGACTACTACCTCTCATTGGGAGCGTCGGAGGGGATCACATTCTTCTCTGCGACAGGGGACTACGGTGCCTTCGACGGCACCACGTCGACCAACGGGGCCGCCAGCTTCCCGGCTACCTCCCCTGCGGTCACAGCCGTGGGCGGAACGACCCTGTTCGTGACGCCCGAGTCGGGGACTTTCTCAGCCCTGAACTCCACGGCCGAGTATCAGAGCGAGGTGGCCTGGAGCATCTCTCCCCAGTATGTCGGAGAGCAGGCTAGCTCTGGAGGGGGTTACAGCTCGATCTTCGCCAAGCCTGCGTATCAACAGGGAATAGTCAATGGGAGCGCCAGGGCCGTCCCTGACGTGGCCGCAGACGCCAACCCGTACACCGGGGTGGTGATCGCGCTCGAGGGAGGGCTCTACGTCGAAGGCGGCACCAGCGTCTCATCAGCCTTGTGGGCCGGAATGGCGGCGACCATGGACCAGTTTGTCGGACACCCTCTCGGAGCGCTCAACCCCTATCTCTATTCCATATATCAGGACAAGAGCGCCTACGACGTTGCCTTCCACCAGATCACGACAGGCTACAACGGAGGCTTCCAGGCCGGGCCGGGGTACAACCTGGTCACAGGCCTCGGATCACCTGACGTTCCCGCGCTCGCCTCAGCGCTGAGGAGCCTGGCCGGAGCGCTCAGCGTCAAAGTGGGCACAAGCCGGAGTTCCATCGGGAACCTGCCGCAGTACACGTCGGGTGACACCTTCACCATAGCCGCAACTGTAAACAACCCACGGGGCGCCACGGTCTCGACCGGCTCATTCACGGCAGAAGTGGACTCGGTTACCGGACTGGTCGTCATCCTCCCGCTCTCGTTCAACGGGAGCAAGTGGGTAGCCAACTACAAAGTGGCGGGCGACACACCGCCCAACACCTGGACGATCACGGTGTCAGGGTCATCTGGAGCCGCCACTGGTCAAGGGTTCACCGATGTCGACGTCGGCATGAGCATGGCGCTGCTGTATCCGATACCGTATCCTTACTCTACCCCGATCCCGCCCAATCAACCATTCCCCGTAGGTGTCCTTGCGTCCTATCCGAACGGGACAGCCATCTGGGACGCCAACCTCACGGCTCACTTCATTCAGGGAGGGAAGGACGTCTTCGACGCCGCCCTCACGCCAATCGGTTATGGGGAGTACGTTGCGGAACCGATGCTGGCCTTAGGTATGCCGCAGGGGACCTACACGCTCGTCGTCAACGGCACCGGCTTCGGTAGCGTCTTCGAGTACGTCTACTTCGGAGAGGGGGTAATCGGGGTTATGTTGACACCTACGGACGACGCAGTTTCTTCCGTGGCTCCTGGTCAGCCGGTCACATTCCTCGCCGCGCCTTCGACCTCAGAGTCAACCGGGGCCTTCACTTCCAACGTGACCGCCGACATCTACACCCTCGGAGGCGCGCCCGTAGCCTCTGTGCATCTCCAGCCAGCGCCCAACGCCGTCCAGTTTGGCGTCTTCAACTTCTTCAACTATCAGCAGGCGAACTTCACTATCCCAGCTGACCTCGCGTCAGGATTCTACCGCCTTGAGTTCACCTCCACCTACAACGGAAACGCCACCACCGGCCTCCAAATCGGCAGCTTCACGACAGGCTTCTACGTCTCAGGTCCCACCGTAGGCTACAAGCTCGTCAGTCCTAGCGTGGCATTCGAGGGGCAGTACGTGAATGTGTCGGCCTCGATCACCGATGCGGCGGGCGATCCGGTCACTGCGGGCGTATTCAACGCCAACGTGCTCCCGTCGCAGCTCACATACGAATCCTACGAGCTCGGAGGACTGCTACTCTCAGGAGTGCCGATGCAGTACAACGAAACCCTAGGAGAGTGGTCCGCCTCGTACCAGATTCCTTCCGTCCTTACTGGACCTTTCTACTACGGGAACGACCTTGCTGCTTTGGCGGGCTCCTGGACAGTCTTCATCTCAGGCGAATCGTCCACTGCGGAGAACGCCGCCACCCAATACTCCTTTACCAACGTTCTCCCGTACACCCTGCTGAATTATGACCAGCTGAATTCGTCGACAGTCAGCGGCGCAAGCTTGGTGACGTCCAACGGCACAGGTCACGCTCTCACCAACGCAGCCGCCACACATCTGACGATTGACGGGCTGACCCTGAGCCTCGAGCAGGACTCGATAGGCAACCTGACTGTGGTCAACTCCAAGATCTTCATCACGGGTAGCGAGCTGGGCTCCATCAGGGCCATGAACTCCACTGTCGCGCTCCTCGACAACACCGAGGTCGGGTCCCTCTCCCTGACGGGAAGCGTGGTCACCTTGAAGGACTCCTCCTATCAGGAAGTCTCACCTGCCCTGCCGACCATATCGGTCACCGGGCTCTCCCAGACAATGAGCGGCTCGGCAAACTTCACGATCACGGTCGCCGGAGAGCAGCTGGCCGCAGGCTCTCTGGTCGCCACCGTCGACGGTGTCAAGATACCTCTCACTATAACCCCCAATCCTAGCGGCCTGAATGCAACCGCGAACGTAAACGCAGCCTCGATGAGCGACGGCGTTCACAGTCTCTCCGTCACCGCGCCGCAGACCGACGGTCTCTCTGCGAGCTTCTCGACGCTCTTCGGTACCAACGCCCAGTCCACTGCTGTGAAAGGCGCGGTGAACGTTCTCAACGGAACAGTCAACAGCCTGAACTCCCAGCTGAAAGGCCTGACCAACGTAGCCTACGGCCTGACGGTGGTTGCAATTGCGAGCCTCGCTGTCGCCATCTACGCCGTGCGAAGAAAGCCCGAGGCGACGCAAACGGGCGCCGGACAGGCCTCAGGGACTGCATCCCCATAGACTCGGAGTTGGTCAAAGTAGCCGGTAGGCAATGCGGGGCTTGATTCTGGCTTAAGTGCCCCGGCCGGGATTCGAACCCGGGTCGCCGACTCGAAAGGCCGGCATACTCTCGGCTTGCTCGCGTGGAGTTGACCGGACTGTACGCGCTCAGCCTCTATACTACCGGGGCCAGATTGAACCCCCTCTCGTTCGCCACTTAGAGCTTTCCAGTCACCCTGCCGTCAGGCAGCACCATTCGTCCAGGCCGTTAGGCAGTTCTGCCCGCTTGACTTGTGGCGGCATTCGGGCAGAGTCAACATGCAGGATCTCGTTCTTGGGCGCGTAGAAACTCCTAACGCCCTTCTCCCCCCGACCCTGAGCGTGGCCGCCCTCCCGGTGTCCCGCAAACTTACCAGGAGGCGGAATGGGTGATGCTGCGGAGTTTCGGAAGGGCGAGAGATTTGCGGAATAAGCGGAACGGAAACACTTCATGTCGAAGAAACATTATATAGAATCCGCCGGGGTGAAAAACCAGAGTCTCTCAAATGGACGGTCGCAGGGCTGTTTCACTCGAATCGATAGAGGTCAGGATGAGGTCCTACGCTGACAGGGCGGACAGGGCCCTCGCACGTGAGCTAGAGCTCTACAGGCACTCAAGGTTTCACGACCCGCTGGTCTACGCGGTCGAGGGCGGCAAGCGCGTCAGGCCCGTATTGCTGATGCTTTCGGCCGAAGCGCTTGGTTGCAGAAACGACTCGGTCCTCGGGGCGTGCGTCGCAGTGGAGCTGCTGCACGCGGAGTCGATCATACACGACGACATCATCGACGAGGAGATGACGAGAAGAGCCAAGATGACATTTCACGTGAAGTACGGCTACAACGCCTCCCTGCTGACCGCGGACTTCGTGTTCGCGCTGATTCTGGCGATTGCGGCGAGGTACAGGGACAGGCGCGTCGCCGAAGAGATCAGCAGCGCCGCCCTCCTCATGGCTGAAGGAGAGTACTCCGAACTCACCATCGACCCGCAGGTGTACAGCCTCACTTGGGACGAGTACCTCAAGATAGTCGCCGACAAGACCGCCGCCCTCTTCGAGACCTCTGCCAAGCTCGGCGCCCTCGTGGCTGGGGGCGGTGAGAAGGAGGTCGCGGCTCTTGCCGAGTACGGAAGGAGCCTTGGAATCGCCTACCAGCTCAGGGATGACCTGCTCGACTGGAGATCCCAGGACAAGATCGCACTAGGCCTCTTGAAGAACCACAGCGAAAGTGAAGTGGTGGGGAAGATGACTGCCCTGTCTCAAACCTATGCAGAGGAAGCGAAGAGGCAGCTGATGGCCCTGCCAAGGAGCGGCGCCACCGCCTTCCTCGAAGACCTGTCAGACTTCACGATTCAGAGAAAGTTCTGAGTGGACTGGATGTCCTAAGAGGGGGCTCTGTCCTACCCGGACTGCCCTAGTATCACGAACGCGATGGCGAAACCGTAAATCGCAATCGCCTCGGCCAGCACCACGAAGATCAGAGCGGTCGTCCTGACCTCTGCCTTCTCGGTCACCGCGGCGATCGCAGCCGAACCTGAAGTGCCGACGCCTATCCCTGCGCCCAGCGCTGCCAGCCCGAAAGCGATCCCGGCTGCTATGAATTTGTTGCCGTTCGAAGTTGTCGTGCTTGTCGATTGTGCGAATGCGGGACCCGGAAGTGCCGCTACCGTCAGTGCGAGGAAGATTGCGGCCAAGAACAAGACGAACGCCTTGCGCATGAGTCGACAAACCAGCGCCCTCCCAGACCGCTTATAAGTCTTCCAGAGAATTTCCGACGATAGCAGAAAAGTGGGCTCTAGATCCTGAGCTTTGACAAGATCTTCTTCGGCTCGATTCCCGCTTCGACACCAATCGCGATTGCGGCGAGGTTGCTCACCTCGAATTCTAAGAGCTTGACCAGCGCCAGAGCGGCGCCCGGACCCAGGCCCTGCCAAACGAAGGCAAGTGAGGACGTCTGCTTCAGTCTCATTGCGAATCCGTCCTCAATCATGTCAATCAGATCCTCTTCGTTCTGCGCCCCCTGAACCTGGAAGCGGTAGGAGGCCTCGAAGAGCTTGACCGCCTCCTCCGTCGATTCAGCGCCTGCCATGCTCGCGAGGATTGGCGCTGCGACGCGCCTTGTCGGGCGGACCACCAAGTCGTTGACCTCGGCCTCGGGGAGGCCCCAAAGCCTCGCGCGGAGAACGCTGAGCACATTGTAGCCGTCTATGTCCAGTGCCACGATATCTTTCACCCCGTTGGCGTTCGCAGCCTTCGCGGCATAGATTCTGGAGTTCAGCGAGTACTCCCTGGAGATTGCCGAGAGGACCGCATGGTCAATATAGAGGTCGAAGAATCTCGTCTCGCTTCGTGCAGTGTAGCTGGCTAGGGCCTTCTCGACGTCTGCATGGAATTCGGTTCCTGAAAGCCCCGCCACCGCCTCGGCGATGTCCCTGGCAGAGAGAATCTTTACGATCAGGTCCCTCCTCCCGACCAGCTCCTCGGCCTTCATGTCGAGGAACTCCGCGGTCTCCTCGAACGTCCTGTTAAGGGCCCTGGCCTTAAGGGCGAGCTTAAGGTCCCATGCGATGTTCTTCAGATAGTAGAGCTCCAGTATCCCGTACTTTCCAGCGCCCTGGATTATCGAGTTGTGGACCGTGGCGAGCCTCTCGCGCAAGGCGAGCTCCATCCTCCTAGCCGTATAGGGAGGGGAGAGGCCAGAGATGGCATCAGAATAGGGCGTTCCTTTGAGCCTGTTCACGAGCTCGTCAAGGGAGGCGGCCTCCGCCAGCTTCTGGACGGTACCAGGGTCGAGGAGAGTGCCCCTCAGAGCGAAGGCTTTGGTACCGACGTAGATCTTGCTGGACAAAACATGCGCCCCGAAATCTGACCCGGCCCACCTCCGTACGTCTTATAATGATTCTACCGCTCGTGCCCAGGTCCGACCCCAAGGCATCGTTTCCCGCACCTTTCGGGCATCCTTCCGTTCCCCGGCGGGACGTGCGAGCCTCGTTGGGGTAGGGCACATGGCGTTCGATAATCTCGGCATCGACATCACGCTTAATAACGGAACGCGGGTGCGGCTGAAAACGCAAAGCGTGTAGTTATTGGGTCTCGCGCGTCTCACGAAGGTCATAGTCATCTCCCCGCGGAGCGAGTACGAAGATGTCGCAAGGGCCCTTGCCCAGTTCGAGAACTTCCATCCTATAGACGGCGGAGTGCAGAACTTCGACCCCGGGGTACAGGACCTGGCCGTAAGGGCGGTCCGTCTCTTTGCTCAGGCCGACCAAGCGACAAAGGATCTCGGCCTTCAGGCGACGCCAGGATGGATGGACATGGTCTTCGGCGGCGTCAAGATTGAGAAGAGCAGCTACGAGGCGGCCCAGTGGGAAGGGCTGCTTGAAAGAGCGGAGCGGGAACTCGACCCAATCGCCCAGGAGGTAAGGACGCAGAAGGCCGCCCTCCAAAAGGTCGTCAAAGAAGAAGCAGACGTGCGCACGACTATGGACACCCTGGAGACAGTGTCGGGATTCTCTGCCGACCTGACCGGGCTCGGCTCACTGAAGTGGTTCAAAGCAACGGTCTGCGTCGTCAAGACGTCGGCTGTGTCGGAGTTCAGAAACTCGCTCCCGAATCCGATATTCCACGTTCAGCCGCTCAACCAGGCAGAAAGCCTCGTCCTCGTTGCCGTGAAGCCCTCAGACGGTCCCCTCCTTGACAAGATCATCAAGACCCTTGAAATCAAGCCGCTCGTCATCCCTCCCGACCTTCCCCAAAACCCGACCGAAGCCTACAAGCGCTTGGAGAAGGAGGCAGAGGCCGCGAGGAGCGGCAAGGTCGAGGTCGAAGCCAAGCTCTCTCAGATCCGAGAGCAGTCTGGGAGCAAACTGCTGGGCGTTAGAGAGCTGACCGAAGTAGCGAGGGACATGCTGGATGATGCGAGGGCTTCGGGAGAAATGAAGAGGCTGGCGACGATCTCGGGTTACATCCCAGCCAAGGAGGAGGGGCGCTTCAAGGAGGCTCTTCGGACGATGGATGACCTTCGCGGAACCGGCCAAGACGGGTGAAGGCGAAGAGAAGTTGCCTGTACTCTTCGAGAATAGGGGGGGCATCCGACTGTGGCAGGCGATAACGGCGGAGCAGGGGATCCCGGGAGAGCACGAGGTCGACCCGACCCCTCTGATCTCCTTCGTGTTCCCGATCTTCTTCGGGCTGATGTTCGGAGACTTCGGACATGGGCTAGTGCTCACGCTATTCTTGCTCTTTGTCCGCCACCGAGTCACCGGCAACAAGAGACAGTGGGCGAACATATTCCTCGTCTTTGGGATATCCTCGATGGTCTTCGGCGCAATCTTCGGCGAATTCTTCGGATTCTCCCTCTACGCTGCGGTGCCGATTCCGCCCATCGCCAGTTATCTCAACCTGGACATCATCAATAGGACAGGCGCAACGCCGGTCCCAGACATCACGGTCTTCGTGAGACTGATGATTGCCTCTATGCTGATTGGGATAGCCCACCTGACGACGGGACTCTCTCTCGACATCTACCAGGGTCTTAAGGCAGGGGAGAGGTTGCACGTGCTTCTGGAGAAGGTGCCTGCGCTCACAATGTACCTCTCAGGTGTGGGGTACGGAATCGCCTTCGTCGTCGCAGGCTTCAAATTCAACGTCCTGACCAGCTCTTCCTCGGTACCCATCATGGGGATACCGAACGACGTCCTCGGGGGAATCTCGCTTGCTGTCTTGCTGCCGTCTATGTTCACACTCCTTCTCGGGAAAGCGGTCGCTGTCAAGCTGAGGAAGGTCACGGATGTCTCGTTTGTAGGCGCCCTTTCCGGGGGGGGCCTGGAGGTCTTCGAGAAGATTCTGCAGTTCCTCTCGAACACCATAAGTTATGTCAGGCTCGCCGTCATGTTGCTCGTCCACGCCGTCCTCTTGTTGATAGTGAGCCAGTTCTTCCCACCAACGGACCCCGTATATCTTCCGGCATGGGTCATTTTCAACCTAATGGTCCTCGCGCTCGAAGGACTCATCGTCTACGTCCAGGACCTGAGGCTGCACGTCTACGAGTTCTTCACGAAGTTCTATATGGGAACGGGCGCCCCCTTCCGCAGGATCCTGCCTCCCAGATCCCGCGTCAGCATAAAGTGGCTGTAGGCTGCGCCTACTGGCTCCGCCTGACTGACTCTAGCGGGCGATGTTGGGGACCGCCCCCGAGGCGAAGTTGATCGCCTGCTGGGGAAAGAGCCCGATCCCGATGATCAGGCCTACGAGAACGGCGAAGACAAGGACGAACCAGGCCGGCTCCGCGACTCTTGCGGAGCTGTCTCCCTCGTCGAAGTACATCCTCTTGACAATCCACCCGTAGTAGCCGAGGCTCAGGGCGCTGTTCAGGATGGCGGCTACTGCGAGCCAGCCGAAGGGCCCGTTGGCCACCGAAAGGAAGAGCAGGAGCTTGCTCCAGAATCCGCTGAGGGGAGGGACCCCGGCCAGGGCTAGCATCGCCACGGCCATAGTGAATGCCGTGATGGGCATCCTCCTGGCGAGGCCGTCGTAGGCGCCGAGGTCGGCCCGCTTGAGTTGCAGGACGACGAGGGCTGCGACCAGGAAGGCGGCCCCCGTCATGACAGCATGGTTGATCACGTGCAAGATGGCCCCTGTCATCCCGATTGAAGCAGCCGTGGAAGTGGGGCCGGCCGAATAGGCCACGAACCCGATCAGTATGTAGCCCGCCTGCGCGATGCTCGAGTAGGCAAGAAGCCTGGTCATGCTCTTCTGCGTCAGCGCGCTGATGTTGCCCACCGTCATCGTGATGAGGGCCAGGACGGCGAAGACGTTCGCCATCGTGAAGAGCGGGCTCTGGGTCAAGACGTAGACGGTCGTGATGGCGAGTAGGACCCTGATGGCCGCGATGAACCCCGCCTTCTTCGTGGCCGCAGCCAGCAGGGTGCTGATCGTCGTCGGCGCCCCCTCGTAGGCGTCTGGGATCCACATGTGGAACGGAACTATCGACATCTTGAAACCGAATCCTGCGACGAAGAGGAGGATGGCCACGCTGGCCAGGGCCGAGGAGTGCGACTGCGTGGTCAGAAGTTGATAGAAGCCCTGCACCACCGCGGGTATCTGCGTGGAACCCGTCAGACCGTAGGAAAGGCTGATGGCATACAGGATTATCGCAGAAGACATGGCGCCTATGATCGCGTACTTCACCGCCGCTTCGTTGGAGCGCAGCTTCTTGTCGAAGCCGGCCAGGACGTAGGTGGGGAGGCTCATCAGCTCCCACGCAACGAAGAGCATCAGGAGGTCCTGAGAGTAGGAGAGAAGCAGCATCCCCAGGGCAGTGAACGAAAGAAGGCTGTAGTAGACGGGGCTGCTCGTTCCTTTCTGGGACTCGAAGGAGGCGACAGTTACGGCGAGTGTAATCCCCACCGTGACCAGGGCGAAGACCCCCCCGAGCCGGTCCTCCGAGAGGAGGTTCCCGAACCACGTTACGGATGCCGGATAGACGGTCGAGAGGCCGACCAGTGTAAGCACCGCTGAGAGGACCACTGCGAGCACGTAGCCCGGTAATCTCCGATTCCCTCCCTTCGTCAGCTGCAGCAGGGGCAGCAGGAGGGAATTTGCGGCCAGCAGTGCGATTGCGACCGAGATGAAGTCAACCATGCTAGGCGAGCCCCTTCAGGAAAGTCGCGACAGGAAGCGCCGGAGTCAGGATCAGGTAGGACGCGACTATGAGGACGACCAGGGGTATCAGGTATGCGGAGAAGGCGGCGACGTCAGTCCAGCTCATGTCGTGGACAGTTGTCCCTACCGGGGGAGAGAGCACGGTCCGCTTGATCATCCAGAGGAAGTAGCCGGCAGTGATGACAGGGACCAGCACCGAGATGGCGAGAATCGGATAGGCAGAAATCCCCGCCGTGATCACCATGAACTCGGCCAGGAAGCTGGCGAAGGGAGGGAGGCCCATCGCGGCCACCGAAGCCAGGACGAGAATGGTCGCCGTCCGGGGCATCGTGACCCCCAGGCCCTTCAGGGAAGGTATGTCCCTGGTGCCTGCCTGGTGGTGGATGTACCCCGAAAGCATGAAGAGGCATCCGACGGCGAGCCCGTGCGCGAACATCATGAAGATGGCCCCCTGGATTCCTAGCAGACTGCCCGAGACGATGGTCGCGTAGGCTCCGAAGAGGACGAAGCCCATGTGGTTTATGCTGGTGAACGCGATCATCTTCTTCATGTCCTTCTGCAGGACCGCCGCGAGCGCCCCGTAGAACATCGAGAAGAGCCCGAGGGCCAAGAAGACCCATCCGTACTGGGCCGAGGCGTTCGGGAAGAGGCCGAGGCTGATCCTCAGGAAGCCATAGCCGCCCATCTTGAGCAGGACCCCTGCCAGCAGGACCGAAATCGGCGCAGGAGCCTCCACATGGGCGTCCGGGAGCCAGGTGTGGAAGGGGACGAGAGGGAGCTTGACTGCGAACCCGATGAAGGACGCAAGGAGCGGGAGGTACTGCATTCCCATCGGAATCTTCCCCGCAAGGGCCGGTATGTCGAACGATGGAACCATGTGCGCACCCGACATGCCCAGGTAGACGTAGAGGAACCCCAGGAGCATTATGGTGCTGCCTGAATATGTGAAGATGATGAATTTCATAGCGGCGTACTTCCGTCGAGGCCCGCCCCACACGCCGATGAAGAAGAACATCGGTATGAGGACGACCTCCCAGAAGATGTAGAACATAATCAGGTTCAACGAAGTGAAGACGCCCATGATTGCCCCCTCGAAGAGGAAGATCAGCGCGTAGTACTCGGCCTCGTGGTGGTCGATCAGCTTCCTCGACCCCACTATCACCAGTACGGTCAGGAGGGCGGAGACGAAGAGCAGCGGCGAGCTGAGGCCGTCGACCCCGAGGAAGTAGTCGAGCCCGAGGAAGTTGAAGCTGACCCAGGAAGACTTTTCCTGGAAGAGATACTGCCCGGGCGCGGGCGGGGTAGCGTAGACCATCCATGAGACGTAGGCGGCGATGAGGAAGACGATTACCCCGAGCGCGATGGAGGAGTAGATCCCCCAGCGCCTGTTCATCTTGGTGACGAGGTAGATCAGCGGCGTCGCCGCAAGGGGAAGGAAGACCAAGAGCGAGAGGACGAAGCTCATGGCAGCTTGACCCCCAGCGCGAGCAGCAGGAAGAAGACCAGGAGTATGATGCCCACGGCGAAGACCTGGACGTATTGCTCGACGATGCCGGTCTGGATTCTCCTAAGGGCCCTCGATACGGCCTGTCCGACGGTCGAGAACCCGTTGGCAGCGCCGTCGACGATGTTGGCGTCGACCCAGTTCCCGGCGGTCGAGAGGGAGGTCCCGAGCACCGTCCCCGCGTCGTTTATCCTGAAGAGCCCCCTGAAGTCGAAGGTGTCGCTCAACCACCCTGAAGCCGCGAGCGGGGCGTCGACGAAGACCTTGTAGTAGACCGCGTTGATGTACCACCTCTCTGCGAGGAAGACGTACAGCCCGTGCATCGGCCCGGACTGGCCGACGTATCTTGAGGGCGAAGCCCTCCTCATGATGTAGAAGGCGGTTGCTGCGAGGAAGCCTATCGCGACGAATATGATCGCGATCCCTGACGACGACACGTCAAAACCAGGCGAGGGAACGGAGGTCACCTGAGGGTACAGGGAGTGTATGTAGCCTGACGCTGCGGAGTTGAGAGCGGCTTCGATGTTCAGCGACGGGATGACCTGGCCGGCGAACGCCGTCAGGCCGATCAGCACCGTCGCGCCTGCGAGAATCGTGTAGGGGACCCACATGATGGGGCTCGGCTCGTGGACGTGGTGCCCCGTCGTCTCGACCTGCTCGAGCCGCTGGCTTCGACCGCCGAAGAAGACAATCCCGAGCATCCTGAAGGAGTAGAAGGCAGTGAGGCCCGCGGTTATCGCACCGACGGCGAAGAGGGCGTACTGGCCCGCCCCGTAGGCGACACCGAGGACGGCGTCCTTGCTCCAGAACCCGCTGAACGGGGGTATCCCGGATAGCGAGGCGACAGCGATGAGGAAAGCCGCGAAGGTCAGCTTCATTCTCCCTCGCATCCCACCCATTTCGTTGATGTACTTCGAGTCAGCGGCGTGAATGAGCGCGCCAGCGGCGAGAAAGAGGCAAGCCTTGAAGATGGCATGGCTCATCAGCTGGTAGAGTCCCGCCGAGAGTCCTGAGGCGAAGTCGGTGGAGAGGCCGGCGAGGCCGATGGCCATCATCATGTAGCCGATCTGCGACATCGTCGAATAGGCCAGGATCTTCTTGAGCTCGAACCCGACGAGGGCCTGGCTGGCTGCGAGCAGCGCGGTGAAGGCGCCGATCCATGCGACGGTCAGGAAGAAGGGCTGGACCGCAGCGACGCCCATGGTGGGGCTGAGGAGAGCCGCGAAGTAGAAGAGTGGGGCCACCCTCGCGACCAGGACGACGCCCGCGTTCACCATCGTCGCGGCATGGATTAGGGCGGAGACGGGCGCGGGGCCGGCCATGGCGTCAGGAAGCCACTCGTGCAGCGGGAACTGCGCCGACTTCCCCACGGCGCCGCCGAAGATCAGGAGGGCGACTGGCACCAGCAACCCGGCGTTGGCGAGCTTGGGGAGCCAGGTCCCTGACGTGGCTGCCAGGAGAGAGTAGTTGAACGTCCCGGCGTAATAGAAGAGTATCAGGATTCCTGCGAGCATCGCCACGTCGCCAATCCTGGTCATCACGAACGCCTTCATGCCCGCGTGGGACGGGGAGTAGGCCTGGTCCTCGCCTAGGGCCTTGTCGCCCTGGGTCCCGACCCAGTCCTTGGTCTCGTCCTTCCAGTAGTGCCCGATCAGGGCGTAGCTGCAGAGGCCGACCATCTCCCATCCGATGAAGAGGGAGAGGAGGTTGTCGGAGAGCACTATCAGCTGCATGCTGCCGATGAACAGGCTTACGAAGAAGAAGTAGCGGTTGTGGCCCCCGTCCTCCTTCATGTATTCCAGGCTGTAGACCATGACCAGGAAGCTGATCCAGGCGACCACGTTGGCCAGGATCGCGGTGTACGGGTCGACGAGGACCCCCATGGTGAGCCCCTGGAAGCCGGGAATCCCCGATACCCATGGCCCCGTAATCCACGGGACGGACTTCGGTACCACGGAGTAGTCCACCTGCAGGCCCTGGCCGGTCAGGGTCGGCAGCAGCATGATGAAGGCGAAAGCGGCGGACACGAACGAGAACGCCACGGCCACGTAGTTTGAGACCCTGCCGGCCTTCCTGAGTGCGGCTGTCGCCAGCGCGCCGATGAACGGCAGGACGAAGATGAGCCAGACGAAGTATGACGGGATGACGTAGGTCAACCTCCGATCCTACCTCCTATGGGAAGGCCGTTGGCGAAGCCGATGAGAAACTTGGAGACCAGGTCCGGATAGATGCCGATTACGATGGAGACGACCACCATCGCGAGGAGCGGCACGGTCATGGTGAGCGGGGCGTCCCGGACCCCCTCCAGCGACGAGGGGAGAGACCCGAAGAAGATCTTTCGGATGGGCCAGAACGTGTAGGCCACGGTGAAGAGTGTGGCGACCAGCCCCAGGATGGCCACGGCGAGGTACGTCGGCGACCCTGTGGCTCCTCGGCTGAAGATGCCCGCGAACATCATCCACTCCGCCTGGAAACCGCTGGTCGGCGGGACGGCCGACAGGATCAGGGCGCCCATGACGAACAGCGCGGCCGTGAAGGGCATCTTCTCTGCGAGGCCGCCCATCTCTTTCGTGTCCCTGAGGCCTGTCTGGGTCAAAAGAATGCCAGCCGCAGCAAACATCACAAACTTGCCGACGATGTGGCTGACGAAGTAGAAGACCCCCCCGGCGACTCCCAGCACAGAGAAGCTCGCGAGTGCGAGGATAGAGTAGGCGTTCTGGCTCATGGTCGACCAGGCGAAAAGATACTTCACGTCAGTCTGCGCGACCGCCACCGCACCGGCGTAAAACATCGTGACTACGGCCCAGGCCATCAATGGCAGGCTGAACGCCTGGAAGGTGGACGGCATGCCGAAGAGGAGGAGGCGGGCGATGACGTAGGTGCCTATTCCGGAGACGACCGCCATGGTCGGGGCAAAGGATGTAGGAGGCTCCGCTTCTGTGATGGGGAGCCACATGTGGAGCCCGAAGATTCCCATCTTCACCAGCCAACCGACGAGGATCAGGCCGGCGATCCAGTAGGCGAGGGTGCTGCCCTGGACCGCGATGAGGGAGGTTATCATGAAGCTCCCCGTGGCGCTGTAGGCCAAGGCAATCCCAGCAAGGAAGACAAAGGCCCCGAGCTGGTTCCAGATGATGTAGATTATCCCGACCCTTTCCTTCTGAACGTATCCGAAGAAGCTGATGATGATGAACGTCGGAATCAGGACCATCTCGAGGAAGAGGTAGAGCTCGATCAGGTTCGTCGACAACGCGATCCCGACCAGACCGGCCGCGACCAGGAGGAAGTTCATGTAGTACAGCCCGAATCGTGCTGGCTTGGCCCCGCCGTAGAGCGTCTGGATCCTCTTCTCCATGTACGGCATCGAGTAGACTGCGGTCGCGGCGAGGACCAGGTTCATCACGATGACGACCGGGAGACTCAGGTTGTCCGCTAGGAACCCGAACGTCAGGATGTTTCCCTGACTGGACCCGGCCCACGGATAGCTCTCTGCCAGGGGAGAGCCGCCTCCGAAGACCTGCCCCGCACCAAAGAGGAGGAGCGTCACGGTCGTGAAGGAGATGCCCAACAGTGCGATCCATCCAACGCTCTTTCCGAGCCGGCCCGCGGCCAGGTAGCAGACGGCGGCGACTGCCATCGGCACGACCACAGATTGCAGCAAGAGATACTGGTACATGCGCTGTTACACCCGTTGTGCGGCTCTGCAGGGCGGGAGGGAGGATCTTCTCAGTGCCATTGTTATCCCTCCATGGAGTTCAGTTCGCTCACATCGACGTCATGATGGAGCCTGTATGCGACCACCACGATGGCCAGAATCACGGCTGCCTCCGCGGCGGCGAGCGCGATGGAAAACAGGACGAAGGTCTGGCCCAGGGCGGCCTGTGGGCCCAGAGCGACCGGCATGTACTGCTCGAAGGCGACGAAGTTGAGATTGGCCGCGTTGATCATGATCTCGACCGCGAAGAGCAGCCGAAGGGCGTTTCTCTTCGTGATGAGTCCGTAAATCCCGATTCCGAAGAGCATGGCCGAGACAAGGACGAAGTCGGACAGCGAATTCACTGGTCTTTCTCCTCCCGGTCGACCCTCGACAGGGTCAACGCACCGACGACCGCTGCCCCGAGGACCAGGGCTAACACCTCGAGGACAGGCGAATACCCGGTGGAGATCAGCTGCCCAATCTGAAGGAACCCGGCCGTGTTCTGAATTTGAGTGTAACCGGAGAGGTTGGTGGAAATCACCGCGAAGGCGAGGGCGACGACGATCGCGACCCCCGTCAGGACGCCGGCGAGCCTGCTCAGCGATCTCGTGGGGAGCTCCTTGGCCCATTTGTCCTGCCTGACCAGCATGACAGTGAACAGTATCAGCACCGCGACTGCTCCGATGTAGACCGCGACCTGGAAGACGGCCACGTAGGGCGCGTCGAGCAGGAAGAAGAGTGCTGCGACCCCGAAGAGGCTCCCGGCGAGGCCGATAGCCCCGTACACTAACTCTTCGGCCTCGAGCGCGAAGATCGCGCCCCCCACGGTCACGACCGCCATCGCGATGAATGTCGCGTCAGCCATGAGTTGCCGTCCCCTTCTCCGTGTCGAACTTCACTTTTTGCATCTTCCCCTCCAACTTCGGAGGAACTGCCAGCATGTCTGGAGTGTACTTGAGGCCCATCTTGTCGTAGGCGGAGAGCTCGTAGTCGTTGGTCATGTACAGGGCGTCGAAAGGACAGGCGTCAACACAGAGTCCGCAGAAGACGCACCTCCCGTAGTCGACCGCGGGCCAGATGTCCTTCTTGTTCTGGGGCTTTCCCTTCTGGACCTTCTGCATGTCTATCGCGACTGCCACCCCGTCGCACGCGATGGCGCAAAGCTGGCACCCTGTGCACTTGTCGAGGAACAGGATGTGGCGCCCCTTGAAGCCAGGAAGGCCGACGCCCTGCCGAGCGTCGTACTTGTAGCCCGTCCCCTCCAGGTCGAGCTTCTGCTCGGGGTACCGCAGGGTCATCCTCGGGCGGAAGAAGTGCCGTATCCCGCTCCAGGTCGCCACGAAGACGCCTTTGATGTAGGAGCGCGTTCCCAACTAGACCACTCCGAGGGATACAATCAGCATTGTGAGGAAGATGTTCGCGAAAGCCAGGACAAGCAGCTTGACCCATCCTGCGCGCAGCAGGAGGTCGATCCTGACCCTTGGCATGATGCTGCGGGGCAGCATCATCACGAGCATCACCACTGTGGTCTTGAGGATGAACCAGACTTCTGGCGGGACAGGAACCGGACCGAGCCAGCCGCCCAGGAAGAATGTCGTGAAGAGGCCCGCGAGGACGTACATTCTGGTGAAGTTGGCGAGTTGGAAGGTCCCGAAGAGCATGCTGGTGTACTCGGTCTGCCAGCCCGCCACGAGTTCGCTGTCGGCCTCGGGGAGGTCGAATGGAATTCTCTCGAGCTCGGCGAGGGCGCCTATGAAGAAGACGATTGCGCCTAGGGGCTGCAGAAAGATGAACCAGACTCTACTCTGGGCGGTCACTATGCTGGGTCCCCCGGGGACCAGCGGGGAAAGGTTCAATGCGCCCGAAAGGATCACCGTCCCGACCAGCGAGAGGACCAGTGGAATCTCGTACGCCACCATCTGGTGAAGCGCCCTCAGGCCTCCCAGGAAGGGATACTTGCTGTTGCTAGCCCATCCCGCGAGGAGGACGATGAGAGGCGAGAAACCGAGTATCGCGAACACGAGTATAGCCCCGACGGTTGGGTTGGCGATGTATGTCGTGGGTGAAAGGGGAATGAGGGCGACCAGTGCCCCGGCGACGGCCATCAAGGCGAAGGGGACCGCCACGAAGGTCGCCCTGTCGACGCCGTTCGGGATTATGATCTCTTTGAAGAGAAGCTTGAAAAAGTCCGCGACGTTCTGGAGGATCCCCTCCACCTTGCCCGCGTACATCGGGCCCGTCCTCAGCTGGATCTTCGCGGTGAACTTCCTTTCGACCCAGCCCATGAAAATCGTGCCGTATACGGCGACAAAGCTGAACCCCGGGAAGACGGTCAGGGCGAAGAGCGTCTTGAAGGGCTCGGTGGAGAGGAGGTTGAGCTGGAAACTAAGGAAGTCAAAGGGTTTCACCAACGCCAGGGCGAGCAGGTCGTTCGGGAAGTGGAAGATTGCGTCCAGGAGATAGTATATCGGTACGATGATAAACGCCGCCAGAAGGACGACCCAGAAGACGATCTTCAGGATTCTCTTGATGAAGTCCTCGAAGGTTAGGATGGGCTTCGACAATGCGACTCTTTAGGCCTTCCAGCAGGCGCGCTCCCGGAAACCAGTTATAAACGTGAGTGGAAAGAATCAGAGTTGAGACGGGCTGAAACGCCCTCTCACAGGACCTCAATCGAGCTCTCAGAGAACCCATGCTGCACGAGCATCTTGGCAGCCGACTCCCTGTGGTCGCCCTGGAGTATCATGATCCCGTCCTTGACTGTCCCGCCCGTGGCGAGGGCGCGTTTCATCTTCGAGCTGAGCTCGTGCATGTCCTTGTCGCTCATCTTGAGACCCTCAATGACGGTGGTGGGCTTGCCAAAGCGCCGCATTTCCATCCGTATCTTGACGCGAGCCTCCTCACGATCCAGTTCGGCGAGAATGTCCTGGAATCCTTCGTCTAGGTCCTTGCTCACTGCTTACGGACGGGAGTGGTTTCGGGGTCTAATTAGGCTTTGGCCACTACTGCTTAAAGGCAGCAGGTTTCGAACCCGATGAAACGTGGGCCCGTAGCTCAGAGTCAAGAGACGGGCAGTTCGGTCAGAGCGACCGGCTCATACGGGAGCCCGAAGACACCGGTCGGCCGAGCGTTCAAATCGCTCCGGGCCCACTAACTTAGCTGGTTAAATCCACCGCACACGAATGAGTGATGTCGTTAGTATGCAGACTCTCGCCGACAGCGAAAGGCAGGTGATCATCCTTCCGTGGAACGCAGTTCCGTCCAAGGTCGCCCGTCTTGAGTATTTCCGCTGAGCCCGCTAGGTTTGACCGAAGCTCGACGCCCGCATCCAGAGAGGCCCTACCTGCCCGGCCGAGACGTCTTCCACTCTGGAAAGCGGCTCAGGTGTTCGTGCGCAATCTTCCAGCCATCCTTGGTCTTCGCAAGGACCATCGTGACGCGGGCCCTCGAACCGACGGGGGACCCTTCGAAGGAGTAGTCGTTGATGAACATCCCCTTGTAGATGAGGTAGAACGTGCACACCGCGGCTTCACCGAGGAGGTCGACACGAAGCTCGTCAATCTGATAGGTGTAGTCCGAGAATGTTCGCGAAGGCCGCCTGTTCGTAGACGAAGGCCTCCTCCGAGTTCTGCCTGGTATATGGGGGGCTCTCGCCGAACTTCGTGAACGTGGCAGGTCCGGCATGGAACCCAGCCAGGGCTGGGAGGTCCTTGTTCTTGCCTGCCTCGAAGAAGGCGAATATGACCGCGGAAGCCTCCTTCTTGTCCTGGTCGGAACTGGGGGCCATCAATCACGGCGGTGCCGATAGTAGATTTAAGTGAAAACAACGTTTTTGAGCACACCCCGGAGCCCAACGAGTTGCGGCGCTGTAGCTCAGAGGCGTCAAACGCCGGGCAGCGTGGTAGAGCAGCAGGCTGTTAGCCCCAGGGGCAGTGACCTGTTGGTCGTCGGTTCGAGTCCGACCAGCGCCGCCAGAATATGGCCGCTTCGAGTCCGTCTTATCAAAGGAGGCTCATCGGACGAGCGGACCCGACCCTGTAATCACTTTATTCGGGCTGGCTTGTAAACGAACGCTTCGACAAGCTGTCGAACGTCTTTGCCTTCCTTTTTTGACTGCTTCCAGAGTTCCTCCCTTCTCCCTGGAGCCATCTTGTTCCAGTACCTTGCCACTTCATCTGCGACTTCGAACACGTAGAATTCACCCTGCCTGAACGGCGATTCGCGACCCGTTCCCACGATTGGTGTGGAGCCGTCGTCCTTGACCCTGATTGAGGCCATGTGGCCGCATTGGAAATTCTCCCATTAAAAAGAGCTAGGTTTGGCGATTCTGTTGCGCCTTCCGGACGGCCTTCTGTGTATGAAGTTCATCCTTTAGTTTCGTCGCTTCTCGCTATGGGGTTGAGCCTCTTCAGAACGTTTCTCAATCCATTGTTGACCACGGTGCTTGCATTTGTAGGCATGTTGGAACTCCCTTCTGTCAACGGTCACCCGAACCTTCTCTTCAAGCTCCGCATGGCTGTCCCAGACCTGCTGATCGGTACTCCCTACGTTACCCAATCCCAAATGTGCCGCTAAATGGGTCCGGCTACTGGTTCCTGCCCTTATCGTTGGGTAGGCGTCGCCTTCCGTGCTGATCAGATTCTTGCCTACAAGCCTAATCTCGAGCCTTCGGCCGCAAGATGGGAAGTGACGAAAGAAGGTCGTGATGCTGGGCATGCGCCTCGGCAATTGCCAGCCTTCGTTATTTGAGCTCGATTCCCCTTCTCAGGGTGCGATTGCTTCGTCTGAGTTCTCCGAGGCATTCGGCACGAGTGTGGGAAGCAAGTCGCGGGCCGATGATTCCGCATCGATTTGCTATCGATTAGGGAAGATTCTGGGAAATCAAGTAAATACCACCGCCGAAATAGCGCCCGTGAAGATGGAAACTCAAAGCCAACAGCGGGTGAGCAGGACCGTCGCGGTCTTCGCAGTCTTCGCACTCATGTGCCTAGTTATGGGCGCGACCGTAGTCTACTATAACTCAGCTCTCAACCAGCAGGTCACGAATTCGAATTCCGCAACGTCGAAGCTTCAGAACCAAGTCTCGGAGCTACAGTCGAGTATCCTCTCGCTCGAATCCAGTTTGCCAAGCAAGGGCACCCCGTCCAACTCGACGTCAACAGACGCCACCGCTCTGGCCATATACAGCAACGCCTCGAGGAGTGTCGTCACGATAGAGGGTGATGTTGTAACTACTGTCAACACTTTCTTCGGACCTGTTGTATCATACTCTGTGGTCGAGGGGTCCGGCTTCGTCACAGATTACCAGAACACCCCCTACATCGTCACCAACTTCCATGTCGTCGACGGGACCTCCAACATGACTGTCACATTCTCCAACGGAGACGCTTATCCCGGGAAGGTCCTCGGTAGCGATGTTTACGCAGACCTGGCTGTCGTTTCCGTCAGTGCCCCGGCCTCAGAGTTCTTCCCCCTGACAATCGTGGACTCGTCGGGCCTGAGCGTGGGGCAGTCAGTCTACGCCATAGGGGCGCCTTTCGGACTTTCGGGCACCTTCACATCAGGTCTGATCAGCCAGCTCGGAAGGACGATTACGGAGGCGACAGCGGGTAATTACTCCATTTCTGGCATAGTTCAGTTCACCGCCCCAATCAACCCAGGAAACTCTGGAGGGCCTCTTCTCGACTCGAACGGCGAAGTCGTCGGTATCACAACGGCAACCATAAGCGGCTCGCAGGGTCTGGGGTTCGCGATTCCCTCCCAAACGATAATGAGTGAGTTGCCGTCTCTCATAACTACAGGCAGCTACAACGATCATTCGTATCTGGGGATCGGTGGCGTAGACATGAACTATCAGCTGGCGCAGGCATCGAAGACAAACACGACGTATGGGGTACTTGTCGAACAGGTCACTAGCGGAAGCCCAGCTGCTGAGGCTGGTATCAAGGCCGGTACCACGCAAGTCGTCGTCAGCGACACCCAATATCTGGTCGGAGGAGACATCATCGTTTCGGCAAACGGGACGAGGTTGATCAACACGGATGCGCTCTCGAGCTACCTCGAAGAAAACACGGTCGCTGGACAGACTGTAATCCTCGGAATCATGAGGGCGGGCGTCATGATGAACGTGACCGTGACTCTCGGGGCAAGGCCCCAGCCCTAGGGCCGGGGCGGGCTGGCCTAGTGAGTTGAAGCCAGGAGGCCTAGCCGGTCGTCCTTATGCAAAGGGAAGACTCGGTCTGTCGCGTTCAATACAATTATTGGAGGGGATTCAGAGACCGTTAGCTATGGACGCCTTCGACCGCCTCCTATGGTGGCTTTTCGCAGGGAGTGTCGGAGCTCAGTCTAGGATTCTCATACTCTTCGCGCTGAAGGCGCGCCCTTTGAACGCCCAGCAGCTCGCAGAACAGCTCAAGCTGGACTACACTACCGTAAGGCACCACCTTTCCGTGCTGGAGAAGAACCGGATACTGATCACTGAGGGCGAGAAGTATGGGAAGGTTTACTTTGTCACCGAAACCATGGAATTGCATTGGACAAATCTGGAGGCCATCCTGGAGAAGACACGTCTCTCGAAGAGGAGGGTTGGCCGATGAGTGAGGCTACCCCTGAGCCAGATCAGGCACCAGCACAGTCATCTGAGAAAGGGACGCAAATCAGCAAGGTTTGGGTTCCGGTCATTCTGGTCGTTGCCGTCCTGCTCGGACTAGTCCTAGCAGAAACGATTCCGTCACCCCCCGCGTGCCCCCAAGGATATGTGTGTCCCCCTGTGTACGTTTACCTGCTATCCATCCAGCGGGCGCTCATGCTGCACGTGATACTGTCGACCATCGAGATTGTGTTGCTCGTTTCGCTCGTTGCAGTCTACATCAAGGTGTACCTAGAAACGAGGGCGAATTTCTCCCTTGGGTTAGTCATCGTGTTGGGCGCCTTGACAGTCCATTCGTTCCTTTCGTACCCGCTGGTCGTGAACGATATTGAACCCATACTTTTCGGTTCGCTTCTCTTCCCGTACACTGACCTCCTCACGATAGTCGCGTATTCTGTGTTCCTCTATCTAAGTCTCGGATAGGACGATAGGGCCGCAGGGGATTCCTTCGGTGCCCGGTCGATAGTGAGAGCCGACGGAGCAAGCCACCTGACACCGTTAGGCGAACTGCATGTGTTATGAGAAGACTATGCCAGATTACCCCGGCCGACGACTCCCAGCGACAAGGCTCACTGACACGGAAGGAGTGTGAGCCTCAGGGGTCACGGGCTTACCTGAGGTAAAGGGCAGAGAACTTCGCGACCGCCTCGTCGAAGTGCATCGGCTTTGGAGGAGACTTGAATCCGTAGGCGCAGATCTCGTTGACGGTGCCCAGCTTCCCGCTCTTCATAGACCGGTACGTCGCCCTGAGAACGTCGAGGAGGATGTTGCCAGCATTGGCCCCGTCTGAGGATCGCAGGTATACGTCGACCGAGAAGCCCGAGTTCATGAAGCCGCTGCCTTCGAACCAGAAGTAGCTGGTACGGTCGTTGCCCATAAAGTCCACGAAGTCGGTCGTGCCGGCGACCGTCTCGAACTGGTATGGGACCTCGCTCGCGACGGACGACGTCTTCAAATTGCGCTTTGCAGCCTTTATCGTCTCATCCATCGTGTTGAGCGTTTCCGACCCTCCGCCGACGTCGAGTTGGTAACTCTTGGAGACCCTGATTCCCCTCCTGACCATCAGGCCCAACAGTCCCTTATGAAAGACAGTGCCACCGAACTGGCTCATCAAGTCGTCGCCAATCAGGGGAAGCTTGCCTTTCAGGAAGCCGGCGGCCAGCCTGCTGTTCTTGGTGACCAGGGACGGGGTGCAGTTCACAAAGGAACACCCCGCGCGGAGGGCGGCGTTTGCATACTCCTCCGACGAAGAGTCAGAGCCCGATGAGATCAGGTTGACTAGAAGATCTGCGCCGGAGTCTTCGAGCGTTCTCGCTATTCGGTCGGGGCTGGCCTTCTCCACCTTCGTTCCCCTGAGGTGTGGGGGCAGGTCTCCTTTGCTGATGCCGGGGCTGACCTTCACTGAGGTCCTCTGCGGGTCATGATAATTCCTTGCGACGTTGGGCGGAGCAAAGGCGGCCTTTGAGAGACCCAGGCCCACCTTCCGTGGGTCGATGTCGAAGGCGGCGACGACAGACAGTGCATTGGGCTTCAGGCCTGCGACCGTCGGATGCCAGAGACCCTTCGAACCATGATCTGAGTAGAAGGCGAGGCCCTGCAGAAAGGTCGCGGCGCAGTTCCCTACGCCGGCCAGGGCTATCTTCGCGGCCATGCCGGTCACTTGAACTTCGCGAAAGCTGCGAAGAGTCCGACCACTAGGAGCAAAAGCCCAAGAGCGTAGTTGATTGTCACTATCTCGGGAGCCACACCCGACGTGTCGAAGTATGTGAAGTAAAGCCACACAACCCCGAAGAGAACGATGACCATCCCTACGGTCCTGATGAGAGCGTCGACCCTTGACTGTTGGGCGGTGAAGGTCAATGTCGTCTTTTCTGGGCAGAGTCCGATGGGTATTTAGAAGTTCTTGGGTTCCTAGGTACTCGTAACAGCCCGCTCAATCATCGCCGACTTGGCCGAAGGAGACCTCTGCCGCGAGGTGCGCTTGGGCCTTCAAGGACTCAAGCCGGCATCACAAGGGTTCCCAGCGGGCACGCCGCCATGGGCATCATGTGACTCACCTTCGGCCTCTTACCAGAAGGCACGGGAATACAACACTTTGAGCCGCCAGCTAGCGGCTCTTCATCAGCTCGAGCTTCTCTGGGAGGTAGGTGTCGACGATGTAGCTCAGCCCATACCTGGCGAAGGCTTCCTGCTCGCTCTTCTTCTTAATCTTAAGGAAAGTGTCCAGCTCGTTGTGCCACATCTTGTCGGTGTAGCGCGGGTCGGCCTTCAGCTCGTAGAGCCTCTTGACATCGACTTCGGTCAACTTGTCCGAAGGAAGCTTGTACTTCACGATGTCCGAAGCCCAGACTCCCAGCCAGACTGCGTCAGGGGTGGTCAATTCTCTGAGGTGGGCCGCATTGGCTGAACCGCTTTTGCAGACCATGGCGATGTGGGCGCCCCAAGGGTCAGCGTCGCAGAGTATGCCGACCGGCAGCCCCAGCTCCTGGTTGAGCCGCCTTAGGAGAAAACGTGTCGAACGGGGGGGCTGGCCTGCCGTGTTGATCAGGAGTGCCTTGTACTTCTTGTGGACCCTCTCTTCGACAAACCTCGTGAAGAGGCCGCCCTTTTCAATCGCGAGGACCATCTCGGCGTCGGTGTCTGCGAACTCGGCGGTGGTGAGCGCGGGGCCTATCATGACGCCGTCAGGGTTGGCGGACAGGTCAGCCTTCTTCCCCTCGTAGCCTGGGACCGTGTATTCGATTGTGAGGTCCCCGAATATTGCACTTCTCTCTTCCGGGTAGATGTTCATCCCTTCCCTGGCCATCTGCATCACCACCTCCAGGTCGGTGATCAGCTCGTCAGACTCGGCTTGGTCGACGAATTCTACGCCGAACGCCTGCGCCGAATAGAAGACGTCCCTGAGGGTGGATGTCTTCTTTTCGTCGACTAGCTTCTTTGCGAAGTAGGCCAGCCAGAGCAACTGGGTGAACGGCCGGATGTGCTTGATGTTGCCAGAAGACCTCTTCACGGTCGTGGGGCCCAGCACGAATTGCTGCAGTTTCTTGTCGTAAACGATGTTGCGGACTGACCTGCTCGCAAGTGTGAGGCTGGGGAACCTCCCTTCATCCAGGTCGGAGTAGACGCTTCCGCCCAGGTCTTTCAGCAGGGCCTGGGCGCTGCTCTTCCTAGCTTCCGCCGTACTCGTCGATCTTCTTTTGCTCAATCTCAACCTCCGTCAGGTTTGTAGCGCTTCCCCCCGCTTGCTCCCGCGTCGTGCCTCCCTCCACTTCAAGCTCACCGACCTCGACCTGCTCAGTAGAATTGCCATTCCCTTCGCCGATCAGCTTGCGATAGCGTGGCAGCCTCTTCTCCCCTGCGAGTTCTGTCGAGAACTTGGCGATCAGCGGAAGGTACTTGCCGTAGATGTTGATCTTCCTCTGGACAGCCTCCATGCTGCCCTTCCTTGACAGGAAGATGCCGAGCCTTCGCAGCGCCTCCCTCAAAGCGTTTTTGATCTCCCTCTCTATCTCTGGCCTGTCGGCGATGTACTCCTTGCCGACGGTCTTGTAGGGGATTCGGGTGCTGCAGATGTGGGTAATCACCCCAACGGGCGCGTCCTGCGGGACGTGGTATCTCCTCCAGTCCACCTGCTCGTTCAAGACCTCGAAGCTGACGTCGCTGCTCTCGTCGTAGAGCAGTGGGATTCGGTTTGCGAACCTGAAGAGCCTCATCCCTGGCTGGAGGACCTTGCCGCCGTAGGCGACAGCGACCTCCACGAGGAATGGGAAGCCAGAATACGATGAGGGGGGCCTCGTTACCACCGTCGAGAACTCGGGTTGGAGTTCTTTGTTGACGCCGGCGAGCAGGATCTCCTCCCCGACTGGTGATAGGACTGTGGCATCGGGCTGGAGGAAGTCCGGAAACCGCTGCAGCGCGTCGACTATCGAGACTATCTGGTTGTTGTTAAGGCGCTTCGGAGGAAGACGGATGCTGACACCGGCAAACTCCAAGAACTTCGTCGCGATCTTCTCTCCGACCCTGTGAAAGTGTGTGACCATGAAGGACTTCATGTCGTGCTCCTCGGAAGCCTTGATGATGCGCTTGAAAGCCTCGACGTCAATGCCGTACGGATGAGGTAGCGTCTCCTTCGGCGCCGGGGGCATGGAGGTAGTCGCGCGCTCATAGAAAGTGACCTGCCCTGTCGGGTCGACGAAGGTCAAGTTGGCGTAGCTGGCTACTAGCGCGGTCTGCTTGAAATAGTCGGCAATCTTCTGAGAAGCGCGTGGGTAGTCTCCTTCGAGCGTCAGGTCGACCCTGGTGCCGGTCGTCCCGTCTGCGTCGCTAGCGAACCGCTTGAGGACCGTCGGCCTGTTCTCGCCGATGTCGATCATCATCTGAAACGAGTACTTCCGGCGACCATCTGGAGAGGTGGTCACCATCACGGGTATGTTGGTGGTGATTTGGCCGTAGAGAATAGCCATCGTACCCCCGAGGCCGAACATGCCGCGCGATTGTCGCAGGACGTACTTGGAACCGTAGAAGACCTTCCCGAACGCGCTAGGAACGTGCTGGGGGGCCACGCCCGGGCCGTTGTCGATCACCGTCAGCCTGTAGGGCTTGGGGTCCGGGAGCTCCGGGTTGGCGCTTTCGGAGATAATCCTGACGTAGACGTCTGGTGGCGTCCCGGCGAGCTCGGCCGCGTCCATCGAGTTCTCCACCAGCTCCACGTACGGCCATGTAGAGGGCGCGCGCGGGATTAGTGAATCCAGCAAGATCGCGGTTGCGGTAGAAGAACTCTGAGGGCGAAATCTCGGCGAATGAGGTCTTGCTACTCAGACACCGCCACCCCCGTCAGCATCAGCGTGCCGTGCCTCCGCCCTCTCCAACCTCTTTCCAATAGAGCATACGATTACCGACCGCAACCACAATTCATCAATCTTCGAACAGAAATTCCCGCGTCACCGGTATCACGGGAATTGGATATATGCTAGTCCTCCATTTTCCGGAGTTTCTCGGCAATCGCCTCTGGGGACGAGCCCTCCCAGAGGATCATCCTCTCCATCTTGCGCTTCGTCCTCGCCTTCTGTAGCTCATTGTACACGGTCCTGTGCTGGCTCCCCGACGCCAACTTCCTGACGGCTTCCGACGCAAGCTGGACCTCCGAGGCCTCCCCGATGATTGCGACCGTCCTCCCATAGACCGAAATGTGGCACTGGGTCAGACTCTTCGATTACCCGCCTAGACTTGCCCTTCAACCCGATGACGCGCCCCCTGATTCTGTCGAGAGAGTTCGCGCTTCGCCCGGAGAAATCCCTCAGGTCTATCACCTCGAAAGCAACCCCCTCCTCAAGCAGGCGCTTGGCGCGTTGAGGCGAGAAACCGCGACCGATGGCTTCGATGATCCTCACGGCGATGAAGGGGTCGCCCTGGTCGACCGAATCCGATTTGATGGTGACCAGCCCTTCCCTGCTGTCAACCCCGAGCTTGATCCCGAGTTCTGCCTCGAGCGACTTCTTCGTAGCCCCGTCCCTGCCAATGACGGCGCCGACCCTCTCTAAGGGTATCCTGACCGCCTGCTCGAAGCTCATCGAAGGTCCTCCAGCCATGAATCGGCGTCTCTCTTGAAGATACCTCGCTTCCTAAAGAACCTCACCATGTTCGAGACGTCCCTCTTCAGGAATTCGTTGGCCTGAGGGTGAGAGAGAAGGACCGCTGACCCCATGTCGAAGAGGACTCTTTCGGACCCGGACTTGAAGACGTTGTACTCTGACATGTCTGCATGGACTAGCTTGGCCTCCCGACGCAGGCGAGCTATCGTCTCGAAGGTCCAGTCGTAGTCCTGTTCATCGACATCTGATTCGGCGAAGGTAGCCGCGCGCCCGGGTGGGGTGCCGATGTACTCCATCACGATGATGTTCCGATAGAAAGCGAGCGGCTTGGGGACCCGAATGCCTACCGTCTCGGCCAGCTGGAGGTTCTTGAACTCCTTGCGAGTCCAGAGGTAGATGACCCCCCTGGAGTTCGAGGGAACGTTGGCGAACCTTCGGTCACCAGCGATGTAGCCAAGACGTTTTCTGAATTCTGAAGTCGCGGTCAGGTAGATCTTCACGGCGACGGGACGGCCGTCGACCGCCACACCGCAGTAGACCCTCGCTTCCTTCCCCGAATTCACGACCCCCTTGAGGTCGCCCAAGTCCTTCCTTGAGATCAATTCCTCCACCGCCAGGAGGGTCACCCGGTCGAAGACCTCCTCCATCACCTTGCGCTGGTCGGCATCCTTCCTTACATGCCTGCCTTCGCGTTCGAACCTTTGGAGCCTCTCTGTGGTCTTTCTGGGCTCGTCGTCTTGGACCATGTTCTCCTCGTCGTCCTCTACTCCGTCCTGCGGGTGGCTCACTGAGGTGCCTCACCCCGACTGGCCGCTATGAATGCCTTCCTGCCCCGCTTCTCCGAGCCCATGATGGCGCGAGGTGCTTCGTGTGACTATAAGGCCAGTTTGGGTCAGGCTCTGGTTCTATTTCACGAATCTGAAAACCAAGCCGCCATTGCTCCAGGTTACGCATTAATATCGAGGGTCTTGGTGGTAAACTTATAGATTGGAGATGGGCCGAATTGGAGAAACGCGGGAATCTGGAGGATTGGTAGAACGTCTGTAGGCGAAGATGACCTCTCGGGAAAGGAAAGCCTAGGGGACGAAGAGAATCTCATGAAGGCACAGCTCGCGAAGGAGAAGGGGCGCGAAGCCGAGCTTCTTAACCGCCTGAAGTACATGCAAGCCGATTTCGAGAACTTTCGTAAGAGGACAGAGAAGGACATGAGGGAGACGGAAGAGAACTCGTCGAAGGGCCTCGTGCTCAGGCTGCTCAGCGTGTTGGACGAGCTTGACCTCGCCGTGAAGCACTCGAAGGAGGATGCCGGGCGAGCAGAACTCCAGGAAGGAGTCGAAATGGTGCAGAAGAACCTCTATTCGGCCCTGGAGTCGGCCGGACTGCAGAAGATTGAACCGGTAGGGCAGCCGTTCGACCCGACAAGGCATGAAGCAATCGCGAAGGTTCAGGGCTCCTCGGCTGGCTCTGACATCGTGGTGGAGGAACTGCGGACGGGCTATACGTTCAGAGGGCGCGTAATCAGGCCGAGCATGGTAAAGGTTGAATTGGCGACGAAGGAGCCGGTTGAGGGAGGGAAAGCAAGTGAGTAGCGCGAGAGAGAAGATCCTCGGCATCGACCTAGGCACGACGAATTCTGCCGCAGCGGTCATCGAGGGAGGCAGGCCGGTCGTGATACCTAGCGCGGAGGGTGCCACGCATGCCGGGAAGATGTTCCCGTCTGTCGTCGCGTTCACCCAGGATGGGCAGCTCCTGGTCGGCGACCCTGCGAGGAGACAGGTCGTCACCAACCCGGAAGGCACGGTCTTTGAGATAAAGCGAAAGATGGGGACGGACTACAAGGTCAGTGCTTTTGGAAAGCAGTACTCGCCCGAACAAGTCAGCTCGTACATCCTTCAGAAGATAAAGCACGACGCCGAGGCCTTCCTAGGCTATCCGGTAAAGAAGGTGGTCATCACCGTCCCAGCGCACTTCAACGACAACCAGCGCCAGTCGACCAAAGACGCCGGTGAAATCGCGGGGCTCGAGGTCGTCAGGATAATCAATGAGCCGACGGCAGCGTCTCTGGCGTACGGGCTAGACAAGTCGGAGAAAGAGATGAAGATTCTAGTGTTCAGCTTCGGGGGAGGCACTCACGACGCGACCATAATGGAGTTCGGCCAAGGGGTCTTCCAGGTCCTGGCGACTTCTGGCGACACTCAGACAGGAGGCGCAGACGTGGACAATTCGGTGATCGAAGTCCTCCTGCGGGACTTCCGTTCAAAGACTGGGATCGACCTGAGGAACGACCGGACGGCCATGGCCAGGCTCAAAGAGGCCGCCGAACGGGCGAAGATCGAGCTCTCGAACCTTACAACGACTGACATCGACCTACCATTCATTGCCAGCGACTCGTCCGGCCCTAAGAACCTGCACTTCACTCTGACTAGGACGAGGCTCGAGGAGGTTGCGAGGCCAATCGTAAGTCGGACCGAAGACACGATGAGAAGGGTGATGAACGACGCGAAGCTTTCTCCCACCCAGATTGACAAAGTGATTCTCATCGGCGGGATGACCAGGATGCCCCTCGTGAGGAAGTTCGTCGAAGAGGTGGCCGGCAAGCCGGCGGAGAGGGGGGTAGACCCGATGGAAGCTGTCGCAATCGGTGCCGCGATTCAGGGAGCCGTGCTGGCCGGGGAAATCAAGGACATACTGCTTCTTGATGTCACACCGCTTTCTCTGGGGGTCGAGACCCTCGGAGGGATAACGGAGCATCTGATCGAGAAGAATGCGACCATCCCCACGAAGAGGAGCAAGGTGTTCACAACCGCGGCTGACTTCCAGACTGCTGTCACGATTCATGTGGTCCAGGGAGAGAGGGCCATGGCCTCCGACAACGTCTCCCTCGGGATGTTCAACCTGGCCGGGATACCGCCATCGCCTAGGGGGGTCCCCCAAATCGAGGTGACCTTCGACATCGACGCGAACGGCCTCCTGATAGTCTCCGCCAAAGACATGGGAACTGGTAAAGAGGCGAAAATCACGATAACGGCCTCGACGAAGCTATCGAAGGAAGAGAAGGAGAGGCTGGCCAAGGATGCGGAGTCCTTCGCAGACCAGGACAAGAAGAAGAAGGAGGAGGCTGAGCTCAGGAACGAAGCGGACTCAATCCTGTACACAACCGAGAGGACAAAACGCGACCTAGAGGGGAAGATCGACAAGAGCAATCTTGACCGCGTCGACGCCGCGGCCAAGGAGTTGAGGGCAGCTCTCGAAGGGAATGACGCAACCCTGATCAGGGCGAAGAGCGAGGCGCTCAAGCGGGTGCTCCAAGAGGTCGGGGCAGCAGTCTACCAGCAGGCCCAGAACCAGAGCGCAGCCCCCGGCGGACCGGCTGAAGGCTCCAAGGTCAGCGATGCAGACTACAAAGTCGTCGATGAAGAGAAGTAAGGGCTGACCGGAATGGCGGGAAGAGACTACTACGAGGTTCTGGGCGTTCAGAAGGGGGCCGCAAAGGAGCAGATCAAAAGCGCCTACAGGAAGTTGGCGCTGGAATTCCATCCGGATAGGAACAAGTCGCCCGAGGCTGAGGCGCGGTTCAAGGAAATCTCTGAGGCCTATGCCGTCCTGTCCGACGACGAGAAGAGGCGCCAGTACGACACGTCCGGAAGAGAAGGAGTGTATCAGAGGTACAGCCAGGAGGACATCTTCCGCGGGGTCGACTTCGGTGAGTTCTTCCGCGGAATGGGGTTCGGCGGTTTCAACGACGTCTTCACCCAGTTCTTCGGGGGAGGGCCCGGTCAGGGGTCGGAGAGGGGAGAGGACTTGACCTACCATCTCCAGGTCAATCTGGAGGACCTCGTGGGGGAGTCGAGCAGAGAGATCGAAGTCCCGAGGGACGAGGTCTGTACGACCTGCAACGGGAGCGGCGCCAAACCAGGGACCTCTCCCCAGAGGTGCGCCACCTGCGGCGGAACCGGCCAGTTACAGAGGGTTCAGTCGACAGGGTTCACGAGACTCGTGAGGGTCATGGCGTGCGATAAGTGCGGAGGCAGGGGGTACATCATCGAATCACCCTGCAAGGACTGTCGTGGGAGAGGGTCCGTCGAGAAAACGCGGAGGATCAAGATCGTAGTGCCTGCCGGGGTAGAGGACGGGCTCACACTGCGGCTGAGAGGCGAGGGAAACGCGGGCGAAAACGGCGCCCCACCGGGCGATTTGTATGTCGCGCTTAATGTGGCACCCCACAGGCTCTTCACGCGTCGTGAAAGCGACATCTACCTTGAGACCAAGGTAGGAGTCGTCGAGGCGCTGCTCGGGACTGAGCTGGCGGTCCCGACTCTCTACGGGGACGTGAAGCTGACCATCCCGCATGGCACGCAACCAAGCACCGTATTCAGGGTCAGAGGAAAGGGCCTTCCCAAGTATGGAAGCTGGGGCAAAGGGGACGAGTACGTCAGGGTAGGCGTGGAGATTCCGAAGAATCTCAGCAACGCGCAGAAGGAACTGTTGAAGCGGTTCCGCGAAACCGGCTAGCCGGAGAACTTGTAAATCATCAGAAACGGCACCTCTTCGATCTCGCGGATCGCCTCCCTAGCGCCTAACTGGTTGTCGACAGCGAGCGAAACCGACCTCTCGCCGGCGAGGTTGACGATGGAACAGGTCCTGATGAGCCTGAGCGCCTCTCCTTTGTCGACCACTTCGCCGGAATAGAAGGCCTTCGAAAGATGGACCTTCAGCTTGCCCTCGGCAACAGTCTTTCCCACGAGTTCCTCGTCACAGACGTTGACCAGGACGCTACCCCTGTACTCGGTGGTCTTGACGGCAAACCCTCTGAATTTCACCCTACGCCACCTTGGCGACCGACCGTGCGCCGCACGCCTCGCAGACCATGAACCACATCCTCTTGTCTTTTTCAAGGTGGGTGTCCGGACTGCCACAGACGGGGCACAGGACGCCGTCCTTAACATAACGCTGGAGCAGCTGCGAGAACGACTCGCGGTCCTTGCGTCCGATGAATATTGCTCTGTCTCCGTCAATCGAGGCCGCTGTCGCGAGTTCCTTCGCTAGATACATGAGGACCCTCGCGGAGTCCCTCCTGATCAGTTTCGGGAACTCGGCGTAGTTGCGGAATATCGTCTTGTTGCCGACCCATATAACGTCGGGCTCGGGGAGCTCAAGGCGGAGGGCCCCAGACTTCTTGGCTTCCCTGTCAGTACCCGACCTGGCCCGTGCAAGCAACTCCTCATATGGATGAAGCATCCAACGAATTCGTCTCACCTAGGTATTTCAACCCTGTGGAAAATGCGTAAAAGCGTGCATGATTCCGACCGTGATATGGTTTCAAAGGAGTTCTCCATCGCAGTTGTGGTTGCCGACGGCAAGAAGTCCGCCAAGTGGTTCCAGGACAAGGCCGGATTCAATGCCTCCACTGAGGGTCACTGGGTGCTCGTGTGGCCGGAGGGAGCCCTGGCGAAGATCCACCTTTGCGAAGGCAAACCGGAACCCGGGAACACGGGCATTGCCTTCTACGCAAAGGATCCCGTCAAGCTCGCGCAAGAGATGAAGACGAAGGGGGTGAAGTTCACGCGTGAGGTGAAGAAATCAGACTGGGGCGTGAACGGGATGTTCGCCGACCCCGACGGAAACGAGTACTGGCTGTTTGGGGGGACTGGACCCTAGGCCGAGAAGCTTCAAAGATTAAATCACGAAACAGGGGGAGGCGGGCAGTGAAGCCTCGCGCAGAAGTCGGTGTTTTCGGTGGCTCGGGATTCTACAGTTTCCTCGGCAACTCGGGGAGGGCGATTACGATGCGCACGCCGTATGGGCCACCCAGTGCAAAGGTGACCCTGTCGGCCGTCGGCCAGATGCGACTGGCTTTCCTACCGAGACACGGAGTTCATCATGAGTATCCCCCCCATGCTGTCCCCTACAAGGCCAACGTCTATGCTTTCAAGCAGCTCGGAATCTCCAGAATCATAGCGCCCACCGCGGTCGGGAGTCTGAGGGCCGATGTCGAGCCTGGAGACCTCGTCTTCTGCGACCAGTTTGTGAACTTCACCAGCGGAAGGGACGATACGTTCTACGACGGACCCGAGACGACACATGTGAGCACAGCCGAACCGTACTGCCCCCAGATGAGGAAAGTCGCTGTGGAAGCGGCGAAGAATCTGGGCGTGAAGTTCCACGGCGGCGGCACCGTGGTTGTGATTCAGGGACCGAGGTTTTCGACAAAGGCCGAAAGCAGGTTCTTCAGTGGGCAGGGCTGGGACGTCGTCAATATGACCCAGTATCCCGAGGTCGTCCTCGCGAGGGAGCAGGAGATTTGCTACCTGAACGTCTCCGTGGTGACGGACTACGACGCGGGTCTGGAAGGCGACCCGAAGGTGAAGCCCGTCTCCCACCACGAAGTGATGAAGGTCTTCGAAAGGAACATGGAGAGGCTCAGGAGCCTGATCGTTGAAATTGCCGAACGACTCCCACAAGAGCGTGCCTGCGGCTGCGACTCTGCGCTGGAGAACGCGAGATTGAATGCGTAATGGTCACCCTCGAACAGGAGATCATGCGGAATATCAGGACAATCAGGGACTACCCGCGAAAGGGAATCAAGTTCAAAGACCTGACCACGCTCTGGAAGAACGGCCCGCTGACCAGGAAGGTGACTAGTGCTTTCGCTTCGGAGTGGAAGGAAAGGAAGGTCGACAAGATAGTGGGAATCGAAGCCAGGGGCTTCATCGTAGGTGCACCGATTGCCGACAGGCTTGGAATCGGGTTCGTGCCAGCCCGGAAGGTGGGGAAACTCCCAGGGAAGAAGATGAGCATGAACTACGAGCTCGAGTACGGAAGACAGGGCTTGGAGATTCACTCGGACGCGATCTCAAGAGGAGACAAGGTGCTGATTGTCGACGACCTCCTGGCGACAGGGGGCACCGCCAAAGCAGCGGGGGCACTGGTCGAGAAGCTCGGCGGAGAGGTCTTGGGTTTCGCCTTCGTCACTGAGCTCGGTTACCTCAAAGGGAGGGAAAAGCTGATCGGGTACGAAATTCACTCCCTGGCGAAGTATGATTCCGAGTAAGGTCCCTTTTCGGAGCGGCAAAGAGAAGCGGGTCAGCAGGGAGATACTCTGAGGCGAATGTGGATGGCGAGAACCTCAGAGGCCGTCCTGGCCTGCGAAGAGCCGATGGGACATGCATGGGCAGTAGGTGCGCCCGGTCGAGACCGAGGAAGCAACAGAATTTGGCCGCGGGTGGATGGTACGCATGAAGGGGCACTGGAGTCAGGCCAAGGGAGACCGCAGAGGCAACAATAAATCGCCTCAGACGGTGGGCAGGGTCCGGAAATGACCAAAATCGCGGACCCGGGCCTGCGCGGCATCGGCGAAAGGAACTTCCTGTGGGCGAAGGCGCACATGGGCGCTCTCACGACGCTAGCCGAGAAATATTCCAAGGACCGCCCGCTAGAAGGGGTGAAGCTTGGCGTCTGCCTCCACGTCACTAAGGAGACCTCAGTTCTGATAGACGTCCTGTTAAACGCGGGTGCCGAAGTCAAGCTCGCAGGGGCCAACCCTCTGTCGACTCAGGATGACATCGCCGCTTACCTCTCGACGAGGACCGACGTGTGGGCGTGGAGGGGGCAGACCTCTAAGGAATACGGTTGGGCCATCGAACAGGTACTCAAGACAGGTCCGGACCAGCTAATCGACGACGGGGCAGACTTACACGTGGCCACCCACAAGTCTCACTCAAAGAACGTAATGGGAGGGTCTGAGGAGACGACGACGGGCGTCGTCAGGTTGAAGGCCCTCGAGTCAGAGGGAAAACTTCGCTATCCGGTGATAGCAGTCAACAATGCCCAGACGAAGTTTCTCTTTGATAACAGATACGGGACCGGGCAGAGCAGCCTTGACGGAATAATGAGGGCCACGGCCCTCTTGCTCGCAGGGATGCGCGTGGTTGTGGTGGGCTACGGCTGGGTCGGGAAAGGGGTCGCAATGAGGGCGCGAGGGATGGGCTCAAACGTGACGGTTGTCGAAGTGGACCCGATCAAAGCGATCGAGGCTCATCTTGATGGTTTCGGAGTCTCGAGCATCTCCGACGCGGCGCCTTTCGGACAGCTATTCATCACTACGACAGGGCAGAAGAACGTAATCCCCTACGAGGCGGTCGAGAATATGAGCGATGGGACGATATTGGCCAACGCCGGCCACTTCGATGTGGAAATCGACGTGAAGACACTGCTTTCGAAGGCCAAGAGCGTGAAGGAAGTGAGGACCAACGTGGATGAGGTTGTCCTCAGGACCGGGAAGAAGGTGTACCTAATCGGGAAAGGAAGGATAGCCAACCTTGTGGCTGCGGAAGGGCACCCTCCAGAAGTGATGCAGATGTCATTCGCGAACCAGTTCATGGCCGCCATGAACCTGCACAAGAACCATGGGAAGATGGAGGCGAAGGTCTATGGCGTGTCGATTGAAACGGAGAACGAAGTAGCAAGGGCGGCCCTCAAGTCTATGGGAATCACCATCGGGACACAGACCGAGGAACAGAGGGATTACGCCAGAAGCTGGGAACTCTAGCTCTCACAAAGGTTAAAGCCGCGCATGGTGGGTTCAGCTCGGTGGATGGACTCAGCGACAAGAAAGTCATACTAACGGCGGCGCTTCCGTATGCATACGATGACCTCCACCTAGGGCATGTTGCAAGCACCCATCTCCCTCCCGACATCTTGTACAGGTACCTCAAGCTGAATGGCGTCAAGGTCATCCAGGTCTGTGCTTCCGACGACTTTGGAACACCCATCCTGATTGCAGCGGAGAAGAAGGGGAAGAGACCGTCAGAATACGTCGCAGCGTGGCACAAGAGGTTCAAGGATGACCTGGAGAGGCTCGGAATCGTCTATGATGTCTTCGACAGAACTAGCTCCGCCGAGAATGTCCAGCTCGTGCAGAGGTTCTTCACGAAACTCAACGAAAACGGGTTCATTTTCGTCTCTGATGTCGACCAGTTCTTCTGCGAATACGACAGGAAGTTCCTCCCGGACAGGTACGTCAAGGGGAAGTGCCCCTATTGCGGTGCCGAGGACCAGTACTCGGACTCGTGCGACAACTGCGGCAGGACATTGCAGCCCGGCCAAATCCTGAGCCCGCACTGCTCAATCTGCGGGAGGCTCCCAGTCATGAGGAAAAGCACCCATTATTTCTTCAAGCTGTCAGCCTTCTCCAAGAAACTCGAGGAGTGGCTGAGGGGGAACGATGGGCTACAGCTTGACGCCAAGAACTACGTACTCAACTGGATCAAAGACGGTCTGCAGGACTGGGACATCACTCGGGACATCTCCTGGGGGGTTCCCGTCCCGCTCGAGGAGGCCGAGGGTAAGGTCTTCTACGGCTGGTTCGACAACCATCTCTGCTATATCACTGCTGCCCTGAAAGCCGCAGGCAAGAGCGGCGCCGCCGGTCAGAAGTATTGGAACGACGCGAAGGTCTATCACTTCATCGGGAAGGACATCGTGTACCACCACTACTTGTTCCTCCCCAGCATGAGGATGGGCGAAGGCGAGTACAAGCTACCTGACCTGATTCCGACAAGGGGACACCTGCTGCTGTTGGGGAAGAAGATATCGAGGAGTAAGCACTGGATGATTACGATCAGAGACTTCCTGGATTGCTTCCCGCCTGACTATCTGAGGTTCTATCTGGCCAGGATTGTTCCCTACAGCCAGTCGGACGCCAACTTCGAACTTCAGGAGTTCGCCGACAAGATCAACAACGAGTTGGTCGCGAACATCGGCAATTTCGTATACAGAGCCCTGGTCTTCGTGAAGAATAAGCATGGGGGGGTCGTCCCAGTGCCGGGTAGAGCAGGCGAGGAGGAGGACGCGGCCCTGAGGGAACTTGAAGGTGCAGTCAGGGAGACCGGTCGGTTGATAGAGGAAGGACACTACGACAGGGCGCTCAAGAGGGTCCTCGACTTCTCAGGAGGATGCAACCGGTACTTCCAGCACAAGGCGCCCTGGGAGGATGCCACGGAAGAGCCAACGACGGTGTACTACTCCTGCAACCTCGTGGCAGGGCTCGCCACCCTGATGTACCCGTTTCTGCCGTTCAGCTCTGAAGAAGTCTGGGCCCAGCTTGGCTCTGTGGGGTCGCTCTGTGAGGATGGATGGGCTGCGGCCTCTGGACTGAGGGTCGAACCGGGGCGAAGGATAGGCGAGCCCAAGCCGGTCTTCCGGAAGATCGAAGAGAAGGACCTCGGCAAGGTCCGAGTTATGCTCGGCTAGTCACAGGACTGTAGAGACTCCAGGCCAAATGGGAGGGCGTAGTCCATTTCGTCGTCGATCGTCCTTCCCGCTAGAATCCTGCCGAGGGGGTCGTATTCGTCATACTTCGTCGATGCGAAGCCGGACGCCAGTAGGCTGACTTGTAGCTGGGCCGTTCCTGAGTAGTTAACGCCGTACTCTACGTCGACCGTTTGGTTGTTTATCATTGAGCCGAGTCTCTTCACAGCCAAGCCGACCTCCTGGCCTGAGATTGAAGCGTTGCCTCGGAGCATCACCACGGCGCGGCTGACCTCCTTGGCTTCCGCGAGCTTGCTAATCGAAAGGACGGCCCCTGCCAGTGCCTCCTCTGCCTTGTCAATCGACCCGCTGCTCGAGACGCCCAGCAGCGAGTATCCGTCCTGGAGGACGGCCCCCAGGAGCTTGTTCATACCAACGGAGACTGAGGTCTCGGAAGACCTCGAAAGGAGGGAGCCGAGAGCGTTGACCGCTTCCCTGTTGGCCGCGTCGTAGAGGCTGGTCAGGGTCGAATCCTCTGGTGAGGACCTCATCAGGGTGTCGTTGTCGATGACTATCACTCCTCTCGAAGCCGCGCGGAGGCGCTTCAGGGCGGTGCCAGCGTAGAACTTCAGCCTGTTCTCGAATTCAAAGGGCATAACAGCGACGCCCACCGTGATGGCCCCGGCGTCCCTTGAAATCGCAGCTACCTGCGGCGAAAGGCCGCTCCCCGTGGCGCCTCCCAGTCCGGCCACAACGAAGACCACCTTGGAGCCCTCGACGGCATCCCTAATCCTCGAGTGAGACCCTATGGCAAGGCCCCTGACCATCGCCGGCGTAAGCTTCTGGTCGACGGGCGACTCGACGAGGATTTTCTCGCCGGTCCCAGCGCTCGAGAGGTCGTCCCTGTCGCATGAGACGTACGCGAACCTGTCGACGAGCAGAGACTGCCTGCTCAGGAGGGAGACGATTTTGGCACCCGCACTCCCTATCCCGACGGCAGTGATTTCAGCAGAATCATTCGTGAGCATCTCCGGGGCCACGCGCTATGTGAACCAGTTGATTTACAAACCCATGAGTCAATATAGTTGACCCTTCATCAAACTTTGTTTTACTGCGCCCTGGGGGCGGCGACAGCCCTACTTCGTGGCCTTCGGTTTGATTTCCTCCCCGTTTACGATCCTGTTGACGAGTTCGTCCATCATGTGCCCGCCGCACTCCACGCGCACGGTCTTGACCCCTTCTACTGCAAGTGCCGCATCCCTGATGCTCCTCCCCGTGTCGACGGCGAGAGGGCTGTAGGCGGAAAGCGGCTGGAATTTGACCTTCACCGACCCCGCGGCAACCTCGGAAACGTCGGTTACGATATTGAGCTCGCTGAACTTCCTTGTTGTCTCCTCGTCGACTATGTCCTTCAGGCGCTCTGAAACGCGCTTCTCCAGGTCGCTGTCCACGTCCGCGCTTCGGGTCCCACGGCTGGATATATGACCTTCGGCCTCACCAATGGACCCTTAACGTCAAAGGATGCGATGCCTTGACCTCGTCCACCTTTGCAACGCTCGTGTTCCTTGGCACTTCTCCCAGAGTCCCGTCCTTCAGCGACCTGTAGATTCTGTTCATCGTCACCGCGTATTCGTCGAGCATTTCCATCGGTTCCGACTCCGTCGGTTCAATCATAAGCGCCTCGCTGACAATTAGCGGGAAGTATACCGTCGGCGAGTGCATGCCGTAGTCGAGGATTGCCTTCGCCACCTTCAGCGCACCCCCCGGCAGCTCGCTCCTCACGGAGACGACCGCCTCATGCTTCCTGCGTAGGCCCGCCCCGTGCGAGACCGGGAACGCCATGGGGTCGAGGCTCTTCCAGAGGTAGTTCGCTGCGAGGACGGCGAGGGAGGAGACATTGGAGAGGCCTGAAGCCCCCAAAAGGCGGATGTACACGTAGGCCCTGAGGAGAATGGCCGAGTTTCCCACGAAGCCCTTGAGTGGCCCGATTGAATGTTTCAGGTCATAGTCGAGCGAGTACTTGCCCGCATCGTGCGACAATACCGGGACCGGGAGATACCCTGCGAGCCTCTCGGTCGCCCCCACCGGACCAGCGCCAGGGCCCCCTCCTCCGTGGGGAGTCGCGAAGGTCTTGTGAAGGTTCAGATGGACCACGTCGAAACCCATGTCGCCCGGCCTCGCCCTTCCAAGGAGAGCGTTCATGTTTGCGCCATCATAGTACATCAAGCCGCCTGCGTCGTGAATTGTCTCAGATACCTCAGACACCTCGCTTTCGAAGAGCCCGAGCGTGTTGGGGACTGTGAGCATCATCCCGGCAGTCTTCTCTGAGACCAGCTGCCTGACCGCCTTCGCCTGGACTTGCCCTCGGGAGTCTGATGGAACCTTGACCACCTTGAACCCGGCCATCGCCGCACTCGCGGGGTTGGTGCCGTGGGCCGAGTCTGGAACGATGATTTCATCCCTGCGCTCACCACCGTGTTCATGCAGGTACTTCCTGATCATTAGGACGCCCGCGAATTCGCCCTGCGCCCCTGCGGCAGTTGAGAGCGAGAACCTGGACATCCCCGTTACCTCGCTGAGGATTCGTTCCAGATCGTAAAGAATCGAGAGCAGGCCCTGGACCGTCTCCTGAGGCTGGAGCGGATGGGCCTGCTTTATCGAGTCGGAGGAAGCGAGCATCTCTGAGACTTTCGGGTTGTACTTCATTGTGCAGCTTCCGAGAGGGTACATCCCGAGCTCGACGGAGAAGTTCATCTGGGAGAGACGGTTGAAGTGCCTCAGGACCTGCAGCTCGGAGAGCTCCGGAAGCTTGACAGATTCGCGCCTGATGGAGGCGGGGACGAGGCGGGCCGGATCCGGGAACTCCTTCTCAATGTTCGGGTCCGACGGGGGGAGCATCCCTACCCTCCCTGCTCTGCTCAACTCGTTCAAGAGGGGCTCCTTCCAGCGAGCCTGTCGGAAGCCCTCAGGCATGTCCGAGAGCCTCCTCCAGGACGTCCGCAAGGCGCTCGATGTCGGCACGGGTGTGCACTTCGGTAACGCAGAACGATGCAGCCTCTATCCCGAGCCCAAAGCTTCGGTCGATTGGGTATCCGCCCAGCACGTCAGACTCCGCCATGCGCCGGAAGACGGATGCCGCCTTCGCCTTGCTGTATGAGACCACGAATTCCTTGAAGAATGAGCCGGCGAAATGGGGCGAGGAAACTCCCTTGACCCGCGAAAGCCTCTTGGCGGCGAAGTGCGAGTTCGAGATTATTGCCTCCCCCAGCCTGCGAAACCCTTCCTTGCCTAGGAGCGAGAGATAGCTCGCCGCGGCTACCGCCATCAGAGACTGGTTCGTGCACACGTTCGAGGTCGCGGCCTCGCGGCGGATGTGCTGCTCCCTCGCCTGGAGGACCATCGCGAAGGCCCTTCCGTTCGGGTCTCCGACTGGAGTGGTTATTCCGATAAGACGCCCAGGCATACTCCTGGCCAGCTTCATGTCTCTGACCGCGAAGATGCCGAGGTGGGGCCCGCCGTAATTCATCGGGATTCCAAGCGGCTGGCCCTCTCCTACCACGATATCTGCGCCGTAGCCCCCTGGCTCCTTGACAAGAGAGAGGGAGACGGGGTCGACCCCCGTCACGGCCAGCCCCCCGACCGCGTGAATCGCGGAGACAAGCTCCTCCGCCCCGTCTTCGATGACGCCGAAGTAGTTCGGGCTTTCAATGTAGAGACAAGCTACGTCGTCTGAAGCCTTGGCCCTAAGATCAGAAACGTCCATGGTTCCCTTCGACATGTCGAACTTCACCGATTCGAGTTCGACCCCTAACGGCTCCACGTATGTCTGGATGACCGCACGCCGCTGCGGGCCAACGTTCGCGCCAATCAGGGCCCGCCTCTTGCCGGTCACCCTTGCCGCCATCCTGACCGCCTCTCCCGCTGCCGAGGCCCAGTCGTACAGCGAGCTGTTGCACGCCTCCATCCCGAGGAGGTCGCACATCATACTCTGGTACTCGAAGAGCGCCTGCAGCATCCCCTGGCTGATCTCGGCCTGGTAAGGCGTATAGCTCGTGTAGAACTCCTGCCTTGCCATGATGGATTCAACTGCGGCGGGCACATAGTGAGGCCAGACTCCGCCACCCAGGAAGCAGAGCGCCTCTGGCGGAGTCCGGTTGGTTGCGAGCTTGCCCTGGACCTCTCGCCGGACACCGTACTCGGTGTCGCCCTCGGGTATTCCCAGCTTTCGGTTCAGCCTGATCTTAGGAGGTATGTCGGAAAAGAGTTCGTCGATGGAGGCAGCGCCGACCTTGGACAGCATTTCGGAAAGAAAGGCCTCGTCGAGGTTGGGGAGTAGCGGATGGTGCGTGCGAGTTCTGGGCATCCAGGCCACCCGAAAAATGCTTAAAATAAGAACGTAGCGGCGTGACGGTATCCGATTGAAGCGACTAGCCTACGCCGCCCTCTTCATTCTTCTGCTGGCCTCAGTTATGCCAGTGCAGCTGGCGGTGCACGCTCAGGCGGGCCCCCAGGTGAACGTGACCAGCCAGTACTTTCTCAACAGGTACGGGTACGCTATCGTCAACGAGACAGTCGGGTTCACCAACAACGGGACCGCGGCAGTCACGGTTCCCGACGTCTCAGTGGGGCTCGGCAATCTCTCATCCAAAGTGGTTTCGTACAACCTCACGGGCAGCGGCTTCGGATCCGGGGCTATCATTGAAGGTGCGTACACCGTCCTCGGCGGGCAGTCGCTGGCCGCCGGAGCCAACGCGACATTCATGTTGAAGGCACTGCTCAATGGGGTGGTCTCGACGGCTGTTAACGGAACCCTGGAAGTTCAGGTGCTCATCAGACCCTCGATGAACCTTACCGTCGGCAGTCTTAGCGAAGCCGTCGTGATGCCTGCCTCGACTCAGTTCGCAACGCTTCCTTCTGGTCTCACCGAAGGGAGCAGTGGGAATGTGACCGCTTATGCAACCACGGCGGCCAACCTCTCAGTCTTGGTCGCTGTGACCCAGCTGAAGTCGATAAAGCAGGCCTCGGGGCAGGACTTCCATCCGCTCGTGGTCTACCGTGCGGTGAGGACCATATCGGTTGGTTCGAACATGAATCCGATCGTCACCGACCAGATATCGTTTGAGAACCTCGGGGATACCAGCCTGACGTGGCTGTACATCTCGCCCCTGACATCTGCAGGTGGCACGGTCACGGTAATCCCGCCGGCGGTGCCACACCTGCTGAACCCGGCGCCCGTCGTACTTGACAACGGCGGCATCGACCTCGCCTCCACATCCGCGGTGGGATCATCCGTGAACCCGAATGCTAACTTCACCTTGGTTTACCAGTATCCTCTGCCCCAGGAGTACTACCAAACTTCAGGGGGCCAAATCACACTGGACCTGCCGACGGCCGCTCCCATAGCCGCATTCATCAACTCGTACGTCGTTGAGTTCTCTCTACCGGCAGGTTTCAAGGTCGTCCAGGGAGCGCCCTCCGCCTCTTCGAACGTTGAACCCGCACCTTGGGAGGCTGGGAGTTTCACGATATCCTATGGCCTAGCCGTGGGGTGGGCCCTGGCGAATGGAATACCGGCAGCCTCTGCGATATTCCTACTTCTTCTGATCGGGCTCTTCGTATCAAGGACCACGATGACGGAAGAAGAGGAGACGGAGGAGGAGTCTTCGACCGAGAGGGCCTCCGCGATGATCAAGGCGTTCGACGACAAGACAAGCCTGATCAACGGTATCTGGCCAGAGGTGGCCGCTGCAAACCCCAACGAGCTCAACAAGGGGTACTTCGACGAAATCAGAGGACGTCTCGACGCCTTCAGGAACAGGGCCCTCCAAAGGCTCAACGAGGTCAAACAGAAGTCGACCACGCAGAGGTTCTTCGACCTGCTGAACCAGATACACACCACCGAGAGAGAGGTGGACAGGGCATCCAAGGACAAGCTGAACCTCTTCGAGCAGTACTACACGAGGAGGATGAGGAAGGAAGTCTTCGAAAGGTTGCTACCCCAATATACGAAGAGGCTTGAGAAGGCGCTCAACGAGCTCTCAGACGAGCTTCACGTGGTTCAGAGAGAAGCGAAACTGCTGTAACTGATTTGTCCTCTGAGGAGGCAAATTTATGAGGCGGGGAAGAGGCCGACCGTCAGCAGATGAAACCAGACACCAAGAAGCTCGTGATCATTGGTTCGGGGCCTGCTGGGCTCACGGCTGCAATCTATGGTTGCAGGGCTGACTTGGACCCAGTCGTATACATGGGAACGAAGTACGGGGGCCAGCTGATGCTAACGAGCGATGTTGAGAACTTCCCGGGGTTCCCAGACCCTGTGATGGGGCCTGACCTGATAATGAGGATGAAGTCACAAGCAGAAAGGCTCGGAGCCAAGCTGATTCAAGAGGACGTTGTGAAGGTCAACTTCGGCCTTCATCCCTTCGAGATAAAGACTGACAGCGGGGAAGTCCGGGCCCTGTCAGTGATAATCGCCACGGGGGCGAATCCTAGGCGGCTCAACCTTGAATCCGAGATGAGGCTGATGGGAAAAGGGGTTTCCAACTGCGCGGTCTGCGACGGCTTCTTCTTCAGGGGGAAGAAAGTCGCGGTGGTGGGGGGAGGCGACACCGCCATGGAGGAGGCAACCTTCCTCGCGAAGTTCGCGAGCTCGGTGCAAGTGATTCACAGGAGGAACGACCTGAGGGCGAGCGCAGCGCTGAAGAAAGAGGCGCGCTCGAATCCCAAGATCAGCTTCGTCTGGGACACGGTTGTTACCGAGGTGCTCGGAGAGAAACGCGTGGAAGGGGTGAGAGTGAAGAACGTGAAGACGGGAGGGGAGGGCGTGCTTCAGGTCGACGGCCTCTTCGTCGCGATAGGCTACGACCCGAACACCGAAATCTTCAGGGGACAGGTAGAGCTCGACGAAAAGGGGTACGTGGCAGTGAGGAACGGCTCGGAGACCAGCGTCCCCGGCATCTTCGTTGCAGGGGACGTACATGACTTCCGATACAGGCAGGCGATAACCGCGGCAGCAGACGGCTGCAAGGCGCTCCTGGACGCGGAGAAGTTCGTCAAACAGAGGCTCGAAGCTCAGGTAGTCAGCTAATCACGGAAGCGAACCTGTCTTCCCTGTACGACGGGCTAAGAGGGCCGACGACGGGCGTCGCGTGGCCACAGGTGTTGCACCTGTTCATTTCATCCAAGTGGTACCCGAGGATCTGGTAGCCGTACCGTTTGATCAGGACCCTCCCGCAGCCGGGGCAGTAGGTGTTTTCGGCCGGGTGGCCCGGAACGTTCCCGATGTACACGTAGTTGAGGCCGGCCATCTTCCCCACTTTGTGGTGCTTCTCGAGGACCCCAACCGGAGTCCGGGGGAAGTCCATCATCTTGTAGTCAGGGTGGAACCGCAGGAAGTGGACCGGGGTGTCCGGACCGAGGTTGTCGAAGACCCATCTGCAGAGCCTCTCCGCCGCCTCAAGCGATTCCCCAACGCGAGGGACAATCAGGTCTGTAATCTCTACGTGCACCCTGGTGCGGTTCTTGATCTCGAGCAGGCTCTGGAAGACCGGATCTGCGTTCGGGATCGCGATGTACTTCCTCACGAAGCTGGTCTCGCCGCTTCCTTTGAAGTCGACCGTGACGCAGTCGAGGAACTCCCTCATAAGCCCGACGGTCTCCGGCGTGTCATACCCGTTGGAGACGAAGATGTTGAAGAGGCCCCTTGACCTCGCCAGCACCCCGATGTCGCGCGCGTACTCCATGAATATTGTGGGCTGGTTGTAGGTGTAGGCGATTCCCTCGCACCCGTGAGCGACCGCGTTCTCCACGATCTCGTCAGGCTCGGCTTCAATCCCTTCGATCTTGCGCAGCTGGCTGATATCGCTGTTCTGGCAGTAGGAGCAGGCCCACGAGCATCCGCTCGTCGCGATTGAGAAGATCTTTGAGCCGGGTCTGTAGTGGACCACCGGCTTCTTCTCTATCGGGTCGATGTGCCCCGCCATCACCTTGCCGTAGACCAGAAGGTACAGTCTCCCTGTGAAGACCCCTCTCACGCCGCAGAAGCCTACCTGGCCTTCCCCTATCTGGCACAGCCTCGCGCACGCAGTACACTGTACCCTGCCGCTCGGCAGGTCACGGTAGAGTTCAGCCTTCTTTCCTGAGGGCTTGGTCAGCCTCACCGGGAGTGACATCTCGTCGTGAAAGACAGCCTCGGTTGGCATTAAGGGTTCCCAGAGCAGGGAACTCCGCGGCCGGGGCGGCGCCTGCGTGAGGAAGAGCTTCTGACCATTGTCATGAAGCGTTGAGGGCGGTTGGCTTGCTCGCCCCGAGCCGACACGACCCGTCGGGACAGGAGACACTAACAGCTTAGGCTGAAGGTGTATTAGCAGACTCCCTTCGAAGGCCACATGGATGTAGTTTTCCGTGATGACTGAGGTGCGCCTCCACGGGAGAGGCGGCCAAGGGGTCGTCTCAGCTGCACAGTTGATAGCGGACGCTGCAGTTCTCGAAGGCAAGTACGTCCAAGCGTTTCCTGAGTTTGGCGCAGAGAGGTCCGGCGCCCCGATAGCGGCCTACGCCAGGGTGAGCGACGGGCCGATTGAGATTCATTCGTTCATCCGAAGCCCCGACGTCGTGGTAGTCGTCGACCGTTCGATGGCCCGCGTCGGTGGGACGACATCGGGTCTCCGTAGCGAGGGATACTTCATCTGCAACTTCGACGGTTCTCCTCAAGCGCTTCGGTCCCAGCTGAATCTCGGCGACTCGGTGAACGTTTCAGCTCTGGATGCCACAGGCATCGCGCTGAAGTGCATCGGGAAGGACTTCCCCAACACCCCGATGCTGGGAGCATTGGTAAAGACGACAGGGGTGGTAGGCTTCGAGTCCATGGTCAGCGTCATGAACGAGAGGTTCAAGGGAGCGGTGAGGGCGAGTAACCAGGAGGCGTTCAAGTTGGGATATGAAGGAGGAGTTCTCGCCTGAGCTGGAAAGAGCTCGAAGAGGCCGCTGTAGTGAAGGGAGGCACGTCCTCGGCCTACGTGGTTTCCGGCTGGAGGGTCAGGAGGCCTGTAATTGACGAAGCAAAGTGTACGAATTGCCTAATCTGTTGGATATACTGCCCGGAGCCCGCCATAGTCAGGCGGGAAGGGGCAAAGGTCGCAGTTGACTATGACCATTGCAAGGGCTGCGGAATCTGCGAGTCCGAGTGTCCTCCGAAGGCCATCAGCATGGTGATGGAGCCATGACCCAGACTGAGATGGCAAGAGTGGTCGCCCTTCAGGGCGACGAGGCGGTGGCGGAGGCAGTCAGGCAGTGCGACGTCGATGTTGTCGCCGCGTATCCCATCACCCCTCAGACAATCATCGTTGAGAAGCTCGCGGAGTTTGTGGCGGCAGGCAGGTTCGGCGGGGAGTTCATCCCCGTTGAATCTGAGCATAGCGCTCTCTCAGCGTGCCTGGGAGCTTCGGCTACGGGTGCCCGGGTCTTCACCGCCACCTCAAGCCAAGGCCTCGCGTACATGCATGAGATGTTGTACAACGCTTCCGGGATGAGGATGCCAGTGGTTATGGCGGTTGCGAACAGAGCTCTGAGCGCCCCCCTGGTCCTGAACGCCGACCACGGAGACATGATGGGTTCGAGGGACTCGGGGTGGATTCAGGTCTACGCAGAGAACGTCGAAGAAATCTATGACAGAACCATCCAGCTGTTCAGGCTGTCAGAGGACCCACGCGTGATGCTCCCTTCTGCGATAAACTTCGAGGGGTTCATCCTCTCGCATGACAAGGAGAGGGTCCGCCTGATCGACGATGAGCAGGTCAGGAGGTTCCTTGGGAGGCCTGCGCCGAAGCACCGTCTTGACCCGAAGACGCCACTCACTTTCGGTGCCATTGCAAACCCGGACAACTACTACGAGTTCAGGATGCAACAGGCCGAAGCGATGAGAAATGCCCTGACTGTCTTCGAGGAGACCGAGAGCGAGTTCGAGGTCCTCAGCGGCAGGCGGTACGGAGCGGTTGACGCCTACAACACGGACGGTGCGGACAGGGTGGCGGTAGTCAACGGCTGCGCCGCGGGAACAATGAGGGCGGCTGCGAGGGTCATGAATTCTGGAGGAGAGAGGGTGGGCGTCCTTGCGATCAAGCTCTACAGGCCTTTCCCAGCGGGAGAGGTCGCTTCGCACCTGAGGCGGGCGAAGTCTGTAGTGACCATGGACAGGAGCATGAGCCTCGGGGCACCTTCAGGTCCAATCGCGGAGGATGTCAAGTCGACCCTGAGGGGCGCCGGAATGAACCAACCGGTGACGAGTCTCGTGTACGGGATTGGGGGAAGAGATTTGTCGGTCGAGGACGGAAGGAAAATCTTCGGCCTGACCGGAAGAGGAGCTTTGTCCAGCGACGCGTCGGTGATGTACGGAGTGAAGGGGTAGTTGTACGACCTGGTGAAGGGACTGAAGGAGCTGCCCGTTGAGGAGCCGCTCTCCCCCGGGCACCGTCTGTGCCCAGGCTGCGGGGCGTCTATAGTGGTCAGACAGGTGCTCTTGGCTGCTCCGAAGGACACCGTAATCGCAAACGCGACGGGCTGCCTGGAGGTCTCGACCGCGCTTTACGGGTTCTCTGCATGGAACCGGCCCTGGATCCACTCAGCCTTCGAGAACGCGGCGGCAGTGGCCTCGGGAATCGAGGCAGGCTTCAAGGCTCTGGCGAGGCGCGGCGGAGCCGAGGAGCATCCCATCGTGGTCTTCGGGGGAGACGGAGGAACCTACGACATCGGCTTCCAGGCGCTTTCAGGCGCCATCGAAAGAGGCCACAAGTTCCTCTACGTGTGCTACGACAACGAGGCATACATGAACACGGGGATTCAGCGTTCAGGAGGGACCCCGAGGGGGGCGTGGACGACCACGACCCAAGTGGGGCCTGCACGATCTGGCAAGCCGGAGGCGAGGAAGGACCTCGTTTCGATCGTGGTCGCTCACCGCGTTCCCTATGCGGCCACGGCCTCGGTCTCTCACTGGCGGGACCTGATGAACAAGGTGAGGAAGGCTCTCTCGATGGACGGGCCGACGTTCCTACATGTGATGGCGCCCTGCACCAGGGGGTGGCGCTTCGACCCTTCAAGGACGGTCAGGATGTCGAGGCTCGCGGTCGAGACGAGGTTCTTCCCGCTCTACGAAGTCGAGGGAGGAGTCTACAGGATCACGGTCCCCGTTCTGAGCCCCAAGCCGGTCGAGGAGTACCTGAAGCTGCAGGGGCGGTATTCTCACCTGTTCCTGCCTCAGCATGTCCCCCAGCTCCTGGCGCTGAAGAAGGAAGTCGAGGGCGATTACAGGCGCCTTGAGAAGCTTGCGCAATTCACTGGCCAGCTATACGCCTCCGCGGGGAGGGCTGCGAGTCCCCAAACGTAGCTGAATTAGAAGCCGAAGTCCGGCCCTGGGACACTTCGGGTTAGCGAGAGAACAGCGGCCGCGGTATCCGTCGGGCTAGCCAAGACATCCACATGGCTCGGAGAGATTCTCCCCCCCAGTCTCACATGGAATGAGGGGCGCCTGTGTCATCATATAGAATTGCCTCTCTCATGGCTTCAATGTGTTTCCTCCGCTGACCACGGCTACGCTCTGCCCTCTGAGGTGAATCTTCCTGAAGGCGGCCAACGACGCGACCCCGGCCATTTCGACTTGGAGGCCGTATTCTCTGTAGAATGCCTTCCGCTCGTCTTCCATTTCCTTGTCGGTGACGTCCACGGCCGTGCCGTGCGTCGCTCTTATCCCATCAATCGCCTGGTCGCCATATGTCGGATAGCCGACGGCTATCGCACCCGCGTCTGTGAGTGGCTTTTGATACTTCACTTTTTCGTTTCGTCTGAAGGCAGCGACGAGCGGGTCGGTCAGTGACGCTTGTACCGCTATCAGGCGCGGCAGCCTGTGCACCAGCCCGAGCTTCGTGAGCTCCATCAGAGCCTTGTAGGATGCGCTGAACAAGGTGGCGTTGCCTACCGGGATGAGGATGTTCCTGACGTTTGGAAGCTCTGCTATTATCTCGCAGATCAAAGTCTTTTGGCCCTCCTTCCTGTAGCCGTAGTCCCCTGTCAGAAAGGCTTCCTTCCTCTTCGAGTAGCCGATCGCTCTTCTCTGTGCTTCGGTGAAATCGCCGTCGACCCTTATGATGTCGGCATCCCGCGTGTCTCGGATGTCTCTAATCTTCAACCAGTTGGCGTTCTTGCTTACAAAGATCGTCGCGCGTATCCCGCCTAACTTTGCGTAGTAGGCAACCGAATAAGCCATGTTGCCTGTCGACGCGCAGACGACTTCGTCGTACCCGTATTCTAGCGCCTTCGCTATTTCAACTACCGAGCCCCTATCTTTGAATGACTTGGTCGGGTTCTCAGTCTCGAGCTTCAGGAGGAGATCCTGCCCTGCGGCGGGAAGCAGGGTCGTATTCCCGAGCTTGTAGTGCTTGTATTCGCCATCAGGAAGAAGCGCCTCATAGCTCCAGAAATCCTTCCGCAGAGCGCTCATATTCGCAACGCCCGAATAGGCGACTTCAAGGATGCCACCGCACCTGTCGCAGAGCTGCCTTGGGAAGAACATGGAATACTGCTTCCCGCACACAGGGCATTTCAGGAGGTATCGCATACCAAGCCATACCCAGTGGATTGATTTAACGTCGAAGGGCCTCTTCAATTAGGCTAGGTCGATACAGACGAGGCTTAGCAGGGCCTTTGCCGGCATTCTCGTCGAGATGCACAAAGTGTCCACGCAGCATAAGCGTCACGCAATTGCAGCTCCGAGGAGGGACAAGGGCAACGATAACTGAGACGGGCAGTCTACAGCACTTTTTGGAAGGATTCGGGGCCTGCCTACATTCTCCACCCCCATGAATGCGTTCACCGCAAATCATCAAGCTTTTGTAAGGAGTCTGCAGCCGTCATGGTTTGATGTATGCGTTCAAGAACCCTGTATATTTCGTCATAGGCATACTCTTCGTGCTCTTTGGGGCTGTCCTCATGATAAGAGCTTACGCCTTCGTAGGTGCGCTGCTTCTCCTTCTAGGAGTCGCGATGTCGACACTCGCAGCATACCAGATGGGCCAGTCTTCGCCCGCATCCAAGGCACGACAGTGACAAAGGCTCGCGCAGACGCCCTAGCGCCCTGTCGCTAGAGGGAGATGGAACAGATAGCGCGAATGGGAGACGTGGGTGGTTTTAAGAAACCTCCCTTGTGTAACGCCGCCAACGGTGCATCAATACGCGACATTCCCGCCCTCGTCATAAGATGGTGCGCGCACATGGGTGGCCAAGGATAGGCAGATTTCTCTGAGCAAACAAGAGGTCCAAGATCAGCAATCCTACTGGAGCGTCCCGGCCTCTGAACTTCTTCAGCGGCTTCAAACGACGACGAAAGGCTTGACGGACGATGAAGCCAGAAAACGACTCAGACAGTATGGTCCAAACCTCCTGAAGCCCAAGAAGAGGACAGATACGCTTTCGCTTCTGCTCGCCCAATTCAAAAGCCCCCTCACGCTCATTCTAATCTTTGCGGCGGGAATGTCACTCTACCTGGGTGATTCAGTAAACGCCACCATCATCCTGGTAATCATCCTCGCAAGTAGCCTCCTCGGATTCTGGCAGGAGAGAGGCGCTACCAACGCTGTTGAGAAGCTCCTAGCTGTCGTGCAAACCAAAGCGTCAGTGCTTCGAGACGGAATTCAAAAGGAAATTCCAGTCGAGGGAGTTGTCCCTGGAGACATCATTCTGCTCGGCGCGGGAGACCTGATTCCTGGGGATTGTCTAGTGTTAGAATCGAAAGACCTATTCGTAAATGAATCATCACTGACAGGAGAAACTTTCCCCGCTGAGAAGACAGCGGGAGTCTTGCCACCGGAAACACCGCTCAGCGAACGAACGAACAGTCTTTTCATGGGAACCAACGTGGTCAGTGGCAATGCGCAGGCTGTAGTCGCAGGAACCGGATCAGAAACCGAGTTCGGCGAGATTTCTGACAGGTTGAAGCTCAGGCCACCTGAAACAGAGTTTGAACATGGCGTCCGAAGATTCGGGTACCTCCTCATGGAGGTTACACTCGTGTTAGTGGTTGTCACCTTCGCGATAAACGTGTACTTCGCTCGCCCGGTGCTAGACTCCCTTCTCTTCTCTCTGGCGCTCGCCGTTGGACTGACGCCCCAACTGTTGCCTGCGATCATCAGCATCAACCTTGCTCGCGGAGCCAAGAACATGGCAACCGAGAAGGTGATTGTCAAACGGCTTGCATCCATTGAGAACTTCGGCAGCATGAATGTTCTCTGTTCTGATAAGACCGGCACCTTGACAGAAGGCGCAATAAGAATACAATCCGTCACTGGCCTTGAAGGCAAGGAGAGCGAGAAAGCGCTTTTCTACGTCTATCTCAACGCTTTCTATCAGACGGGATTCACGAATCCAATCGACGAAGCGATTCGATCCAATCATCTCGATTCGTCTGGCTACACAAAGCTGGATGAAGTTCCTTACGACTTCATTCGTAAGCGGCTCAGCATCCTTGTGGCGAAGGACAATACCGCTCTGATGGTGACGAAGGGGGCCATGCAGAATGTGCTTGACGTCTGCACTTCGGTTGAAACCTCGGAAGGAACGATTCTAGAGATTGCCGGGTCGCAAGGGGAGATCCGGCAGCGCTTCGAGGATTTGAGTGGCAAAGGTCTCCGAGTTTTGGGGATCGCCTACAAATCCGTCGGAGCTGGTAAGCTCATAGCCAAAGACGACGAAGTTGGAATGACCTTCGTTGGATTCCTGGCTCTCTTCGACCCCGCCAAGCCCAGAATCACAGAGACCATCGGCGAGCTGAAGCATCTCGGCATCTCGCTGAAAATCATAACTGGAGACAACAGACTGGTTGCACGAAGCGTCAGCCAACAGGTCGGTTTCCCGAGTCCAAGGGTTGTAACAGGTCCAGAGCTCCATGAGATGAGTGACGAAGCACTGCTTGTACAAGTGAATGGGGTTGATGTATTCGCAGAGGTTGAGCCAAACCAGAAAGAACGAATCATTCTCGCGCTCAAGAAAGCAGGGAATGTTGTCGGATACTTGGGAGATGGAATCAATGACGCCTCGGCTCTCCACGCTGCCGATGTCGGACTTTCTGTGGATACCGCCGTCGATGTCGCCAAAGAATCGGCAGACATCGTGCTCCTTGAGAAGGACCTGGGCGTGCTTGTGGATGGAGTGAAGGAAGGAAGGAAGACCTTTGCGAACACTCTCAAGTATGTCTTCATGGCAACGAGCGCGAATTTCGGAAACATGTTCAGCATGGCAGGCGCATCCCTCTTCCTGTCGTTCCTTCCCCTTCTGCCGGGGCAGATATTGCTCACCAATTTGATGACAGACTTCCCAGAGACGACAATCGGCACGGACAACGTGGACGCAGAAATGGTCGAGCAGCCCCGAAGATGGAATGTGAAGTTCATTCGGGACTTCATGATTGTCTTTGGCATAACGAGTTCGGTGTTTGATTACCTCACCTTCGGAGTACTGCTTCTTGTCTTGCAGAGCTCGACCGACCTATTCAGAACTGGCTGGTTTGTGGAATCGGTCATTTCAGCATCTCTGGTTGTACTGGTTATCCGGACCCGAGGGCCTTTTTTCAAGAGTGCCCCCGGGAAGTATCTGTTGATGACCACCCTAGTGATTGTCGGCGCCACCCTTATCCTTCCGTTCACTCCGCTTGGATCTCTGTTCGGATTCACGCCTCCCCCAATCTCGTTTCTCCTCGCTATGGCGGGGATCGTGGCGCTGTACATCGCCTTAGCCGAGGCGGTAAAACGGATTTTCTACAGGAGAATAGGGTTCTGAAACTAGCTGGGTGAGGAAGTAGGGAATCTCGACTTCACACGCCGACCATCTGAAACAGAATCTTCCTGGTCCTGGCCTGACGTCCAGCACGACGAAGGACACTGTTCCATCTTCGAGTTATGCGTGCTCAGAAGTTGCTCGTCACCGCCCGACAGCTGCGCAGAACGGAACCGGTCCGATCCGCGAAACGGCTAAAGGCCGCCTCGGACGGCCTAAGCAACATGAAGGAGCCGCGTTTCACAAGATACATATTGAGGCCGGGTGCCAAGTTACGTCTGGATGATTGGGACCCCAGTGCTAAGGCAGGCTTCGACCGTAAAAAAGGGGACGGCTTCAAGGAGCTTCAGGGTCTCTGCAAGAGCCTTGAGCTGTTACAGGAGTTGCTTTACGCGGAGCACAAGCACAGTCTGCTGATCGTCTTGCAGGGGATGGACGCTTCCGGCAAGGATGGGACGATAAGACGTGTCTTCGAAGGAGTCAACCCTCAAGGCGTGAGAGTGGAGAAGTTCGGTCCGCCGACCCCAGAGGAGCTCGACCACGACTATCTGTGGAGGGTGCACCAGAAGGTCCCCGGAAAAGGGGAGGTCGTGATATTCAATCGGAGCCACTATGAGAGCGTCCTCGTGGAGAGGGTCCACAGGCTGGTGCCGAAGAGCACCTGGAAGGCCCGTTACCACCAGATCAACGACTTCGAGCGTCTGCTCTGTGAGGAAGGCACAACGATCTTCAAGTTCTACCTTCACATCAGTGCGGACGAACAGAAGAGGAGGATCCAAGAACGCCTGGACGACCCGACCAAGAATTGGAAGTTCAGTCTTAGAGACCTGCCTGAAAGGGGGCGCTGGGCCGAATACATGAAGGCCTACCGTGATGCATTGGAGAAGACCAGCACGGACGTCGCACCATGGTACGTGGTTCCCTCCAACCATGCGTGGTTCCGCGACCTCGTGGTATGCACCGAGATTGTCAGAGCCCTCGAGGCCATGCACATGCGCTATCCCCGCCTTCCCAAAGACGAGGAATCCGTGGCGGTCAAATGAGAAGACCGGGCCAGCTGGAACCTCCTCAGACGGCTGCCAAGAGGTAGCCCGCAGCGAACGCCATGAGTGGTGTCACGATCCACATTCCCAGCGCGACTGAGGCTACTCGTCGGTTGATCACGGTGGTCCGTTGGGAGTAGGCGGCCCCGAACATGCCTCCGAGGATGCTCTCCCCTATCGACATCGGGACCTGGAGTTGGGTGCCTATGATTACTGCGATGGCGGCTCCCGCGAAGACAGCGAAGACGCCTTGAGGGCTGAGCGAGAGCATCCTGTCTCCGATTGTGTCACTGACGTGGCCCTTGCCGAGGAAGACGGCACCCAGGGCTGCGACGAGCGCCATGCCGATTGCGATCATCGCCCCCTCTCCGCTCGCACCGCCGCCCACGGCCGTCCCTGCCATCAAGCCCACGTTGTTGGCACCTAGGACGAATGCGACGGCGAAGGAAGTCCCCACGATTGCAACACGATTGAACGAATCCACACCCACCAATGAAATCCCCGAAAGCATCCCCGATGCCGCCCTGTGGAGGCCGAAGGCTATGAGCCCCGCAATCAGAGGGGCGAAGAACCAGAAGGCGACTATCAGCAGGACCTGTCCCCCGTTGACTGCAAGATGAAGTGCCGTCGCCGCGCCTAGGAATGACCCGACCATGATGCCACTGAACGAAGCGGGCAGCTTCAGGAAGGTCAGGCCGATGGTGAAGGCGACCGCGAGTGCGAAGGTGATCGCCAACCCAATCTGTGGCGAAGACGACGCGACCGACCCGTCGAGGCTCTTGAGCATCTTGGGGCCCTCGATTACCGCTCCGCCTAACAGTCCGACGACCGAAACTACGACGGCTCCCTTGACGCCGAGGGACCCAGACGCTCGTATGTTACCAATCAGTAGGGAGCTGTTGTTCCAGCCGAAGATGAACGCCAGGGCGCCTGCGAGCAGGACGAGCAGAAGGTCAATCATAACCCTTTGCCGCTAGCACGAGGATCACGTCGCTCGCGTCTTCCGCATAATCCGCGATGTCATCGGCGACGAAGAGAAAGTCCCGCATCTGGATCACGGTCACGGGATTAGGACTTGAGGAAGACCTGAACAATCGTTTCATGAGCTGGTCCTTGGAAGTGTCGGCGGTCTCTTCCCACTCCTCTACAGGGGCCACTCGCAACAAGAGCTCCTTCTTTCCAAGTTCGAACGCTGCGATAAGGTCCCCCAACGCACCCACCGCCGACTGCAGGTTTGAAACGAATAGCCTCATTTCGTCGGACTTCAGCAGCGAGAGTGCGAAATCGTCCAGGTCCTTCTCGGATTCGAGGAATCGAGCAGCATCCTTTGCGCTATCGGCGACATTGTCCATTGTCTCGAGCAGGTTTAGGATGTCTTCCCTGATTCCACCGAAGAAGGCCCCTTCCGCGATGGCCATGCTCAAAGTCCTATGGACCGAGTCGGCTTCGCTTTCGCCGTCTAGAACGCGCTGGAAGAAGTTCTCCGCTTCTGTCTGGTCGCCGTCGCCCACTGCCTTCACCAGATCCGCGAATCCGTCCACCGTCTTCCGTACAATCCTGAAGTAACCCTCTATCTCCTGGACTACTTTGTTTTCCTTCCGATTTATGAAAGAGAGGGGCCCGAGTTTCACAGATTCGGTCTTTGGGTTGGATACGTATGCCTAATTAATACTGCCGACATCGAGTAAGGGTCCTCGTGTCTTGCCCAGCCGTGGGCAGGAAGGGATTTCGGAATCTTCCATACCCTGGGGATAGAAGGGGCTCCTCAATTAGTAAGGTGGGCCGACCACGGCGACTGGCTCCTTTATGCGCTGATGTCTGGCTCAACCCCACGGGACCTGATTGCCTGTTGACTCGTTTTGACACCTGACAGTCGGTTCGCGGGTGAAAGAGGCATCACCGGCTGCGACGTGAGATGTATCTCGGATTCCCGAAAGGAATCACGCCCAAAAGCCTGTGAGCGACTCAGGTAGCCTTTGGATTGGAGGCGGGCCTAGGCTCTCGGCTAGAGGTACGGCGGCCGCTCACAGGGCTCTCAAAGAAACTCTCGGCGATGTGGAGATGACGCAGGAGCGAACTCTTCTTTGAATGGTGCGTCTGCATCCGCTCAAGAATGTTGTCGAGCGCCTTGACCGCCTCGACCATATAGGGACCCTTGTTGAGCATGACGCATTCAGCCCTTTCTCCCATCGCGGCATCGGTGACCTCGGCTCTTGAAGGTATCCCGCTCTTGGTCAACCTCTCAAGCACCTGAGTTGCCCATATGGTTGGCATGTGCGCGGCCTCACAGAGCCAAAGAATCTCCTCCTGCACCTCGGATAGCCTCTCATATCCGCATTCAACTGCCAAGTCCCCTCTCGCGATCATCACGCCGGCAAGCGGCGCGCGCATCGCGGCAAGGAGGATGCTCGGCAGCGCCTCAAACGCCCTCAATGTTTCAATCTTCAGGACTATGCCCATGTCGGCCCTCCCCCGTTCCGTGAGCATGGACTGGAGCAGGTCGACGTCCCCAGCCGCCTTCATGAATGAGTAACCGACAAGGTCCGCATGCTTCGCAACGAACTCCAGGTCGCTGATGTCCTTCCTGGTGAGTGGAGGCAAGCTGAGTTCGGTCTTTGGCAGGTTTATTCCCTTGTCACCCCGAAGCTCGGACCCCCCTCCGGCGGCACTCGTAATCCTCACATTCACCTGCTTCGATGAAGCACTAATGACAACACCACCAATCTTCCCGTCGTCGAACCAGATTGGCTGTCCCCTCCTTATGGCGGCAAGCGCTTGGGGAATGGTACAAGAGATGACCGCCCACCTTCTGACCCGACCTCCCGCATCGCGCACAGCATCCGCACCCTCTATCCGCCGTCCTGATATCGCCAGGGTGTCTCCGACCTTGAGGCTGATAGGCTGGATGATGTGCGGAAGGTCCCCAACCCGCGCTCTCTTGCCTGAGCTCGAGAGAACAGTCCCCTTCATCACGTAGGCAGTCTTGCCGCAGGACGCCCAGAACGAGCCTCCGATGCGCGACTCCACGCGCAACGCACGTCTCGATCCCCTCGCGTCCCTCAGGCTGAGAACGGCTCTTGGAACCAAGTCGACGAGGAATTCCCTGGGTAGTGGTAGGGTTGCCTCTGCTGGTTCAGGAGGCTGCTCTCGACTTTCACTCGGCGTAAGCCAGACCCTTGCAGGCCTGACGACCCTGCCCAGAACGTCCCTCTTCGGCCTCACTCTCACCACCTGCGGCCCCGGCTTCAGAGGCCCGGTGCGTAGCTTCGGACCAGCGATGTCCATCAGAATCCGGCAAGTCCTCCCCACTTCCTTCTCCGCGAGCCTCAGGTTCGATATCATGCCTGTCCAGTCAGATTCGCTATCGTGGGCACAGTTGATCCTCATGCAGTCCATGCCACTGGCGAGCAGGTCGCGGACTAGGCCGTAGTCTGTTGCGGCCTGCTGTGGCATCGTTACCATTATTCTCACGCCGCGCCCCTTCCCGCGAGGGCCGAGGAGGCTGGCTGCATTCCGCTCGAGGATGAGACTGCCCTCAGAGGGCGTGACGCCTCCGACTACCCGTTTAGGCGGGGCGAGCCCTGCCAAGCGGTACAGGATTGCCAGGACTACATCAAGGTTGGTGAGCACATGCCCTTCAGACCTCCCTAGTGAGGAAACGCCCAGCGCTGCCAGTCTCTCCTGGGTACCCCTTAGCTCGAACCTGCGCAGTGCCAAGTAGTGGACCAGATTCCTCGCGCTTTGAAGGTGGTCGCCGAACTGGCCCAAGTCCAGGGAGGCTTCCCGCAAAAGCGCAGCCGACCTCACGCTCTCGAGCTCGGTAATCAGGTCTTTGATCACGGGGCCGGCCCATAGCTCGTCTTCTCGCGTTGCCTGGTTCCCCATTGACGGCGGGGTACAGGGTACGAGGCTTTAGGTTATGGCCATAGATAGTATTGACCCATCTAGGTTTCCATGCGTGGAAACCGAATACGTCAGGCGCGCCCGCAGACCGCCGCGAACACCGAGCCCAGCCCTATTCTCATGCTAGTAACTTGCGGCTGGGGCCTTTATCATTCTCTGTTCCACCGTCCATCAATGACGAGGAACCAGCGAACACGCAGAACGGAACAAACTCCTTGAAGGTGGCGAAGCGATTAGGTCAAACTTAGGATACCTTCGAGGAGCCTCGGTCTGTTACCCTGGTCCGTCTGACCTGAGAAGAACAGCTTGTACTTGGCCCGGCGACCAGTGGACACGGCGGCCGCAGCTTCGACATAAGTGTCTTCCCGAGCGCCTCTGAGGACATCGAGCAACACGTCGTCGTCCCTCATTGAGCCGAGCTTCTCCCGGGCTTCCTCGAGATCCGCCTTGACGGACTTGACCTTAGCATCCTCATTCGCGAATTCAAGGAGATACATGATGCGCCTACACTCCTTCCGAAGCGTGTGAAGCTCAGCCACCTTCTCTTCCCCACTTGCGGCGATCCAGTAGAGGTCCCTCGCCCGCTCTGCTCTTTCGTTCAAGAGCTTGTTCAGCCTCCTGCGCAGGCGCCTCCGAGTGTCTTCTGTCGGCTTCGGGAGTGCCAGCCTGGTGACTCCGCCTCCCGAGCTGAGCGCCCTAGCCAAGAGTACCGACCTGCGTTTCTTCAAATCTGCTACGACGTTCTTCAGGTCGCTGAAGACGGTGCCGGTAGAAAGAGTGCGCGTCATGGCGTCGATGTCACGTATCTTGGCGCAAGCAGTGTAGAAGAGCCGAAGGGCCTTCGTTGTCTTCACCGTCTCGTAGTCTCTCCTGAATCCCTTGGGCATCAGGGAAATGGCAGTCATCAGCTTGCGCACGGAGATTCGAGCCTCGTGAATCGCCTCGGGTGTTGGGCGTTTGATGCAGGCCTGTACTGCCCTCTCGGTCCTAGCTTGCGCCGCCGCGAGGGCATTCTGGAACCTCGTTGGCGACACTGGTTCGGGCTTCATCGTGCCTGTGCCGCGAGAAAGCCCAGTATCCGGTCCTCGAGCTCCGACTCCACAACAGGGGGCATCCTTTCGCCGTTGACCGGAATCATATCGTAACGCGCCTGCATCCGTTTGAACTCGGCCGCGATCAGCCTCTGATACCGGATGAAAGACGAATACATGTCTTCCCCGAGACCCATGTCCATCCCTGCTTCATAAAAGTCGAGCGTGTTTTGTCTCTGGAACACCCTGTGAACGAGTTCTGAAGGGGACACCTCGAGCGAGAAAATCAGGTCAGGAATCAGAGCGAAGCCGAACAGGTCGTGGCACCACTTGCGGTCTATGCCCCTTACTGCGTCGCGCGCCATCAACGTGTAGATGTACCTGTCAGCGAGGACCATATACCCAGACCGGAGGGCGGGGATGATCTTGTTCTCCAACTGGTCGGCGAAGTCTGCCGCGTAGAAGAGGCTCAGGGTCCTCTTCCCCGTTCCGAGACTCCTCTTCGCGTTGATGATTCCCTGGCTGATGAGCTCGGAGCGCTTGAGCCCTGTGTTGACCACCGCGTGTCCCTCCGCTTCCAGCTTCTCCGTCAGCGTCGCTATCTGCGTGGACCGGCCCGAGGCGTCAGGCCCCTCGATGACAATGAGCCTCCCTTTCACGTCAAGTTCACCGAGATAGGGCAGTCCGTGGCCGTAGAACCTCATCGGCCTCAAAGGGCTATCTTGGTGTTCTGCTCTCAAGTCCTGTCCCGACCATCATTTTGCCGACTACTTCCTTGGGCATTAGCCCGCTGACTTTGTCGCGCACCAGTCGCTGTTGCTCTTCGATTGGAAGGCTCCCGTCCACGACGACAAATCCGTCCGATTTGACCATGGCTTCGTATTCTTTCGTGATTCTGCTTTGAAATATCCTGTAACTCTCGAAGATGTCGTTGCTCAGGTTGAGGTCCATGCCCGCCTCGTAATACTTCAGGTTCGGGCGCCCGGACAGTATCCTGTTGACCGCGACGTCAACGGGAACCTGGAAGTAGAAGACAATGTCGGGTCTGCGGGCGAAGCTGTAGAGTCTCCTGATCCACGCCGGGTGGCATCCTCTTACGGCGTCCCTGGCATACGCGGTGTATGCGTATCGGTCGGCCAATACCCAGTAGCCGGCGTGCAGCAGCGGCAGGATGTTGCGCTCGTACCGGTCGTCAAAGTCGGTCGCATGGAGGAGGGAGAAGGTGGTCGGCGTAAGAGTCCCTTTCTTCTTCCCCTTTGAAGTGATCTCCTTGACTACATCGGACGAGTTCCATTCTGTCTTGAAGACCCTGAGGCCGCCGTGCCTCAGCCACTGTTCGAGGAGATGGACCTGGGTAGACTTTCCCGAACCATCGATGCCCTCGACGGCGATTAGTCTGCCGTCGGCCTTCGCCTGCCTGGTCGGAGGCCCTGCGGTCATGCTCCGACCTCGGCTTCCACTGACAGCTCCTTCCCGTTCGACCGGAACGTCAGGTTCAACCTGAGTCCCAAGAGATCGCCCATCGCCTCGGCTTGATGCGTCAACACCGAAACGGGGAGCCTGGCCTTACCTTCCGTCACCCTGATGAAAAGGTCCCCGCCGCGACGTGACATCCTCAGGCCACCGCGCACGCGGTGCAGCGTCTCCATTAGCGCGAAACAGGCCGCAAGACGCCTCACATCGTCTCGCTCGCTCCGGCTCATCAGGTCCCTGTACTGGTCGACTATGAGCCGACTGATCCGGTCGTTCTTGGCTGTTACCGCAGCTGCCGCGATGATCAGCTGTTCATGCTGGCTGACTGTACTGTCCTCCTCAAGAATCGAGTAGAAGAAACTTCTCAGGTTCACTGATGGCACGACATTGGAAACGAGTCGTAAGGCCTCAGCCAAGAGTGCGGCTTCCCTCCTGTTGACGAGCCCAGCGCGCTCCATGTCCAGCGGATATCCTTCCAGGGCTTGCCTCAGTGCGGTTGCCGAATTTCTCACGAATCTCTCGACGTCGCCTTCTGTAACTTTGCCTGCGTGGAACGATTTCTGGTTGAGCAGGTACATCGAAAGGGCGCCCTCCCTCAATCCATGGGCGCTGACCGTGAGCTCTCTCATGTCCAACGTCTTCATCAAGAGCTTGACGACCAGGGTTCCAGTGGCTATGGTGTCGGCGCGGTTGCCGATTTCTCGTTCGTCAGCCAGGTCCTTCTGGGACATCTTCAGAAACATCTTGCTCATGGAATTCACCGAGCCGTAGGGAATCTGGTGCGACTGTATCTTTGCGAACGGATAATGTGATAGCTCCTGGTCTCGCCTGGCGATGGCCCTTGCCGTCCCTCCGGCGCCTACTAGTCTTGCGCGTCGAGATACTCGGAGGTCTGACACGGGCTGTAGAGTTTCAAGAATTCTTCTCCTCATCGACTTCAACCGCTGTTTCTGGAAATTCCCTCTACCGTCGCCGTACTCCAAAGAGAGACGAAGGGCGCCCAGCGGAAGAGAGATGACCTTCCTTATCTTGAAATCGGAGGCGATAACGATTTCCAGGCTCCCTCCTCCCAGGTCAAAGAAGACGGCGTCTGGCGATGGTGAGAAGCCGACGGCGCCGGCGAAGGAGTAGAGGGCCTCGTCCCTCGCGGAAATCGAGCGGAATGCGAGCGTCGTCTCTTCCAGCACGGTCTTCAGGAAGTCCAGCCCGTTCGGTGCCTCTCTGACGGCACTCGTTGCTATGGGGATCACCCTCTCGACCGACTCCGTTGCTGCGATTTCACCGAGTATCTTCAGGTAGCCGATGGCGCGCCTCATTTGCGCGACCCCCAGGAAGCCCGTCTCGTCCAGCCCCTCGCCAAGTCTTGCCCTGAAAGCATCTTGTCTGTAAGCCCGGAACTGGGCGTTCCGGTCGACAGAGTAGCAGACCATCTTGACAGAGTTGAAGCCGAGGTCGATGACGGCAGCTTTCAATGCGTGTACGCCTTTCAAGGTCGTATTATCCGTTCCCTCCGTAGAATATGTGGGGTACCATTCAAACAGTGGTCGTAATCTAGGAGACGGACTTCAATACTCTGGGACTGAGGAGCCACCTCAGTTCACCCTTCACGCTGGGAGCGAACGAAGTGACCCTGACACGGACGAGACCCGCCTTCTTCAAGAGTATCGTTCCGGACCTCGCGCCCATCAAGTCCGCCACCACACTCGTCAGGTAAGGCTCATGTCCTACCAGGAGAACCTCGGATTCATGTCCCATCTTGGCCAGCCGTGATAGCATCGCCCGCCGGTCCCCCTCCGGTCTCAGCTCGTCCCACACCAGGAACTTCGCCTTCTTCTGACGTCTTGCGATGATCTGCGCCGTTTCCTTCGCCCTTGGAAGGGGGCTGGACGCAATGTCATCGAACTCCACTCCCAAACTTCCTATGGAATCCGCAATCTCCTCGACTTCCTTTCTCCCCTCGCTCGTCAAGGACCTCCCGTTGTCCCGCTTCAAGTCGGCGAGAGACCTCCCTGATTCGCCGTGGCGGACGATGTAAAGGTCCACATTCGGCCTCGACTTGCTGGACGATTTAAGAATGCTGTGGGATTGAGTAGACACTTCTCACTGTCTTCTCCATGAGGTCAGAAGGACAGGACTCTGAAGGACAAAGGTAACACCTAGCTGTTACGAGTCTGGAACCTCGCCAACTCCTTGTCTACGCCCAGAGAAGTCCTTGATAAGAGCCGGGATCCGCCAGCAGACACCAACCTGACTGGACGAGCCAAGCTGAAACCCTTGGAATTGATTCACAGCCCCACGAAAATAGTTGAAAAGGCAACTAATCGATATGGAGGAGCAAACAAAGACTAAATCCTGACCCGAAGGAACTGCGGTCAGTGCAGCCGACCTACCTGTCATACGACAAAGGGACCATCCTGATACGGAGCGAGGCCCGTGTTCCCTACTCCACTTGGGATGACAGGGTGAGGGCATTCAGGGCGCAAGGCATGTATTACAGAGAGATAGTCGAGTTTCTCAGGAAGAGCGATCTTTCTGCAGTCGAGGACGGCGTCGAGGACCTGCCTCCTTGCCCCGAGCTGAAATGCAAAAGCGTAGGCATTCGGGCCTACCAGAAGAATGCGCTCGAATCCTGGGATAAGGCAGGAAGGCGCGGTGTGATAGTGTTGCCGACTGGCTCAGGGAAGACCGTGATCGGGATGAAGGCGATCGAGTTCGTGAACCAGCCTGCCATCGTGATCGTGCCAACGCTCGACCTGCTGGAACAGTGGCGGAAAAGGGTCGAGGGGGAATTCGGCATCGAGGTCGGCGTTTTCGGAGGAGGAGAGAACACGGTCGGCGCAGTGACTATATGCACCTACGACTCGGCCTTCATCAGAGCAGGCGAGCTCGGAAACAGGTTCAGCCTCATCATCTTCGACGAAACCCACCATCTGCCGGGCGAGAGCTTCAGGCAGATTGCTGAGATGTTCACCGCCCCCTGCAGGATGGGCCTCACGGCCACGTACGAGAGGGACGACATGCTCCACCTCGAACTGCCGAGGCTGATAGGAGGGGTAGTGTACAGGCTCAGGCCCGAGGATCTGGCTGGAAGGTACCTCTCCGACTATGGGCTCGAGCGAATCGACGTCGAACTGACTAAAGCAGAAAAGGAGGAGTACGACAGAAACTACAGAGCATTCACCGATTATCTAGAGAGCAACAGGATATGGCTGACGTCACCGCTAGACTTCCAGAGGTTCATCATGAGGACTTCGAGGGACCCCGAAGCGAGGCGGGCGCTGCTCGCAAGAAACAGGGCAATCGGCATCGCGTTCAACTCTGAGGCGAAGATAGACAAGCTCGGCGAGCTGCTCGGGCAGAGCCCTAACGACAGGATGCTCGTCTTCACCCAACACAACGACCTGGTCTACAGGATATCCAGGAGGTTCCTCTTGCCGTTCATAACACATACGACGGATAAGGAGGAGAGGTACGAGGTGCTGAAGGGATTCAGGGAGGGAAGGTTTAGGGCCATCGTCACTTCGAAGGTGCTCGACGAGGGCATAGACGTGCCCGAGGCTTCCATAGGGGTCATAGTAAGCGGGACCGGCAGCTCTAGAGAATTCATCCAGCGCCTTGGTAGACTTCTCAGGAAGAGTGAGGGGAAGGGGCGGGCGAGGCTGATAGAGCTAGTTTCTAAGGAGACATTCGAGACTAGGACGAGTTCGAGGAGGAAGAAAAAACGGGACGAGGAACATGGTACCACTGAAGGGAAGGATAGCGACTACAATCGCTACGATGATGGAGAAGTAGTTGATTGGAAGGAGTGAGCGGGCCGGAGTGATTTGAGCTGCTCCCATCAAATCTTCTGAGGGCGAAGATCTCCGGAGGTAAGATACGTCCTCTCTATGTGAACCCTGATCCCGACACTACCGCTCTGGCCGAGAGAATCATTAGCATATTCAGTGACTGCACGGGGAAGAGGAAGGGAAGGCTCCTCGAGAGGCTGAGAGAGTTGGAAAACGAGGGGTACGACTTCAAACTCGTCAGAGGGCTATCAGCTCTGCTGGAGAGGAGATGCGTCTTCGAGGTCGAAAGCGCGCTGAGCTCTCGGGAGGCAAGGATGGCGGTCTTCGAGGAGGCAAGCAAGACGAGGGCGACGACCATGGAAGAGAGGAGTGATGTCCTTAGGAGGATTTCGACGAAGCTGCGCGTCGGGCCGGAGGCTCTGGAGATGGCGCTCTTCAGCGACCTGGAGGATCAGCTGATACTGAAGGAGTTCGAGCGAATCAGCCCGGAGCCTCTTCTCAAGTGGTACAACCTCTCTCTGACCCAGACTCTCCTGTTCAAGTCGCTGAGGATGGAGTTCTCAGCTTCTCGGAACTGGAAGAACATTTTCAGAGAGGTGAAGAGGCTCGGCCTAATCTATTTGGTGGAGAGGGATGAGGGGGAAGGTTACAGAGTCACTCTAGACGGCCCCCTATCGCTTTTCAAAATGACGGAGCGGTATGGCACCTCAATCGCGAAACTCCTCCCCAAGATAACATCGTCGGATTCATGGACGGTCAAGGCGGAGATACTCGCGAGGAGCAGGGGAGGGAGGGTATATGCCTTCGAAGCAAACAGCAAGGAGCTAGGCAAGATCCTGACAACGACGGCGGAGGCGGGCGGAGGCGAAAGGAAGACCAGCCAGTACGACAGCACCGTGGAACAGAGGTTCGCCAGGTCGTTCAATTCGTACGCCTCCGGTTGGACGCTGAAGAGGGAGCCTGAGCCACTCCGGGCCGGGTTGCACGTGTTCATCCCCGACTTTAGCTTCGAGAAACACGGCGTGAAGGTCTATCTTGAGGTGGTTGGCTTCTGGACTACGGAGTACCTTGAGAGGAAGATAAGGAAACTGAGCTCGATTTCGGACGTGGACATAATCATAGCTGTAGACGAGAGCCTTGCCTGCTCAAAGCTTGAGAGGCTGAAGGGCAAAGCGCTGGTGATTTACTACAGGAAGGACGTGCCCTTGAAGCCCATCATCGACCACCTGAAGGAAAGGGAAGCCTCTGTCCTCAAGGGGCAGTCGGAAGCGTTCAGGAGAGGTCCAGTCACGCTGAATGGGGATGTGGTAAGCTTGGACGAGATCGCCCGGGCTAGGGGCGTCTCGCTGGAGATGGTCAGGGTGGCCCTGCAACACTTTGAACCTGAGGGATACTCGAAAGTCGGCGACCTCTTCATCACGAAAAGAAGGCTCGCCGAAATAGACAGGAACCTCGCCGGGGTCGAGAAGCTCACCGACGCTCTCGGGATAATCGGGGCTTCAGGAGTGAAGGAGGAAGAGGACGGGCAGAAGGTGCTGGACGCTCTGGGTTATGTCTCTGCCTGGGAGGGCATGGAGATGGACAGGGTCAGGATTTCAAAGCCTGTCGCCAATTCCGGGGACAAGGCTTCGTAAGCGGCATCATGGACGTGCGCAAGTCGAACTTGTGAAAAGTTCATCTTGCTCAACGAATTTGGCTCGAGCTGTGAGCCTTTCACCAGGGGCGCGCCTTCCGAACGTACTGCTAGGCGTAGACTTCCTCCCCGTTTTGGTTCTCGTCCGAACCTTCTTTCTCTTCGTTCTCATACACACTTATCGGTGTGCTAAAGTCGACAATCTTTAGCAGCATCTGTGAACCGACAAACGTGAGGGCATCGACGACACGCGCGCGCACGTCGGGCGACAAACCTCTAGTTTTTCTCCCAAACCCTCATTTCAGCAAAACAAGCATTCGACGACGACCTTCTTGGCTCACCTCTTGCGCTGAAGCGGAGCGAGTTTTATCGTACTCAGACTTCGACCCATTGAGAGCGCTCTGTTATCCTATCCCGATACAGTGTAAGCATCCTCGCCGTGTTCGCTCTGGTCTAGGCCTGCTTCCTCTTCTTCCGCGCTCACCCTCAAAGGCGTGATGAAATTGACAACCCTCAACAACAAGTACGAACCGAAGAACGAGAAGGCAGCGACAACGGCTATCGCGAAGGCCTCGACCAGTAGGAGGTGCGGGTTTCCGAAGAGCGCTCCGTTCGGGCCATCTGGGTTGATTGCTGTTGAAGCAAAGATTCCTGTCGCGAGCACCCCCCACATGCTCCCAGCCCCATGACAGGCGAAGACATCCAGTGCATCGTCAAAGAGGTTGCGGCTTGACCTCCAATTTGCCACAGCGTTAGAGAACACTCCGACCACCAACCCTATAATGATAGCAGCTGTGACGCCAACGTACCCGGCGGCTGGAGTTATCGCTACAAGTCCGCAAACCGCACCGACCGCTATCCCAACCGCAGAAGGCTTCCCCTTCCGTGACCAGTCCACCAGCATCCAGCTGACCGCACCTGCTGCCGCAGCCATGTTAGTGTTGACGATAGCCTGCACCGCAATCGCATTAGCGGAGAGGGCGCTTCCCCCGTTGAATCCAAACCAACCGAACCACAGTATGGCCGCTCCCAAGATGACATACGGAATGTTGCTAGGGCGAACTTCGTTCGAACTCTCTATCCCTTTCCTCTTTCCGATTACTATAGCAGCTGCCAGAGCGGAAACCCCGGCTGTGATGTGAACCACGAGCCCGCCTGCGAAATCTATCACACCCAATGCTTTCAGCCAACCGCCGTCACCCCAGACCCAGTGCGCGGCTGGACAGTAGATGAAAGTCGTCCAGAGAACTGTGAAGACCAAGAGGGCTTTGAAGCGGATACGTTCTGCGAAGGCGCCGATGATGAGCGCCGGAGTGATTGCCGCGAACTTTAGCTGAAAGGCAAAATACAACAACTCAGGAATCGTGTTGGAATAAGTCGGATTCGGGGCAGCGCCTACATTGGCCAAACCCGCCTTTGAAAGGTCTCCGATCACTCCGTTGAGTGAGGGGGCGAAGACGAGGCTGTATCCCCATAGGGCCCAAACCAAGCTCACTACTGCGAATATTGTCAATGTCTGGACTATCGTGGAGACGAGATTCTTTCTTCTTACGAGACCCCCATAGAAAAAGCCGAGTCCGGGAGTCATTATCATTACTAGGGCGGTAGCCGTCAACACCCATGCGATGTCCCCCGAGTCGAGCGGTGGCAAGACTCCCAAGACAGACAACAGGACGCCCAAAACTGGATTATTTATGCGGTGCGGGACTAGACCGCTTCAAGAGCGTACTAAGAGAGCGCGCGACTCTATGAGATGGTGCCGAACCTAGATGAGAGAGTTAGCCGGCCTGGATCGAAGCCAGCTACCTTCTGGGAGGTTCTCCGGATGAGCCCTATCTGCGCGCGGTTGCAAGAGGGGGCGTGCTGGTCCACGTTCCAACCTGGTGCCCAGGGTGCCTGACGAAGGGGGCGGTTGCCAAGAGTGTGATGAATTGGTATGGGGACGCTCAGTCAGGAATCCACGACAAGTGTCCAAAATGCGGGTCGCTTCTTGAAGGGCTGAGGTGGAGGCCATGGCCCGCTCAGGGTGGGAGTGGCGTATGGCGGAGTAGGGTCGAGCCTGTCGAGGAGTAAGGCGAGAAGTATGACGAAGTATGCCGTAGTATGGCAAAAAATTTTTCTGGCCATAGTGCTCGTATCAAGGGAGACAAACGGTTGTTTGCCATGTCACCCGCCTGACATTACTACGTCACCTACCGACCAATACGAGCCAACCTAATCTTTTCAACACCTGCCATACCGCATTTTTCGGCCGTACTCAGCCACCTTTGGACTCCCCAGCCATCATTCGGGGCATGCTTTGTGTGAGCCTACTTTGTCTCGACCCTCCCAAACCCTAAGCGCACCCTACAATGCCATCCCTTTCGGGGCGGCCTCCACGCGCGAGGACTGTATAACCCACCATGTCCGTGTACATTATCGCCGCGAGTCTGCGCTCGCTCTGGGACATGGTTTCCTTTCGGTCGAGCATTAAGTCGGATGATAGAGCCGTTGCGGGGCGGCCAATCGTTCAGATTTGGAGGGTTTAGCCCGGCCTGGATTCGAACCAGGGTCGCCGGCTCCAAAGGCCAGCATGCTTGACCACTACACCACCGGGCTTCGGTCTGGTGTGGCTCTTCGAAGGTGATTTAGCCTTGTTCGATTGTTCGTCGGATGAAGCTCGATATTATGACCACGGGGTCTTCCATGGAATCGAGGACCCGTCTAGCCTTCTTGCTGAACTTCTCCTTGAAGGTGCCGTCCAGGAAGAATCGCGCATGTCTTATCAGGGCGTCAGGGTCGCTGACCTTCGTCAGGAGCCCAGCCTTCTGCAGGTACGAGTCTGTATAGAGCGAGCCTTGGAATGCTGAAATGGTAGGCACCCCCATCAGGGCCGCTTCGGCGTTCATGGTTCCGCCCATTCCCACGAATAGGTCGGTGACAGACAGGAGCCCCCGCCCGTCGACGACATCTTCTGGGATGATGTAACTTGAACCGAAGGCCTTCCTTACCTCCTCGACTTGGTAGCCATACCTGCAGAGCGCGACCAGGTTGCACTCTGCGAAGGTCTTGGCAAGCCTCTCCAACACGACGGCGGTCCAGCCCCTGTCCCTCCCAGCGAGGTAGGGGGCGTCGCTTTCCTGGACCCTGACCGTGATTGTTTTCTTCTTCGAGTCGAGTTTCGGCACGGGCCCCCCGTGGGTCTTTCTCTTGAGCCATGCCGCAGGGTCGAGAGCATGATAGCTCGTGACCTGCCGCCGACCGACTCCGTACGAGGCCCAAGCGTCGAAAGGGATTACCCATGGACACAACACGTGGTAGCTCAGAGGAAGCGAGAGCCTGCCGGCGACTTCAGAGTGGGGTGAATCGTTTACGGCAATGTGCTTTGCGCCCAGCCCGAAGGCAACGCGGGCGCAGACTGCGGACGCGACAGAGACGGCTATTTGGGGCGCGAAACCCTTGACGAGTGGTATGATCTCGGCTTGCCTCCTCGTCGCGGCTTCGAGCTGTTCGACAGGGTCTTTGCCTCCCCGTTCCCCCACGTAGCGAAGGTCGAGCCCGACAATTTCCGCAAGAGGCACGACCTCCCTGTATCTCCTGGACGTGGCTAGGACCTCAATGCTTTCGCTTCGGAGCTCGTCAATCAGAGGCTTGAAGAGTAGAACCTGTTTCGGAGTGAGAACGTCCACCCACACCTTGCCTTTGACCATTGATTGTCCCAGATGGCTTTCGAGCGCCTGTTCGAAGTTATTTAACCGATGTTCCGCGGGACTCGCCAAGCCTGCCCGGGAGTGCCCAACTGCTGATGAGCAGACTGCCCTGCTTCCTTACGTTGTCACCTTGGGCAGCGAGCCCGTCGCTGCCGCTTCCTTGATCTCCGCGGCAATCCTCCTCCCCATGCTCATCGGCTTGTCGAAGAGGAAGGCAGTGTAGGGCGAACCCTGCGTGTAGAGGTTGGTTCCGGCAACGATCCTGGCCGAGAATTCGAAGGCGACGAACTCAGCGTCCTCGTCATAGACGCCTTCGATGCAGAAGGGACCGATTATTCCTGGCGGGACGAGGCGCGCAGACGCGGTTACGAACCCCTCGCCCATCTTGAATACCTGTTCCAGAAGCGACTCTCTGAGGACAAGGGGTGAATTACCAACAACAACGTAGGAGGGGCGGAGGGAGCCCTGCATGCTTGCCGGCACCCTCCCGAAACCGTCGACGGTGGTTTCATAGCGACGGTCTATCGAATGGAACTCCAGCTCCCCTGACAGCGCCGAGTAGAAGAACTCAAAGTAGACCGGGACACCGACCACGTACTCCTGGATGTAGAGCGGAACGTTCGTTCCGACCTTCCCGGACTTCCTGAACTTCTTGAGATTCTCCTGATAGGACTTCGGGCTGTCCGCAAGGAAGTATCCTAAGCCACCCTTGGCACCGTGCAGTTTTACTATCACGAGCCTGTCGATCTCCTCAGGAGAGGAGAAGGCTCTCGGAGTCCTGAGGCCCGACTCTTTCATCAGCCTCTCCTTGAGCTCCCGGTCAGACTCCCACAGTAGCATCTTCCGGCTCCCGAAGATTGGGACGTCGAAGCCGTCGAGTACATTCTTTGCACCGACTTCTGAGACGAGCGTCCCGTGAGGCACTAGGACCGCATTCCTTTCCTTAAGGGCGGAGACGTGTTCCTTGCCCGTGACTTCCGAGAAGCTGTCGACGAACAGATACTCGTCTATGAAACCGAACCTGCGGTAAAGGCTCTCGCGCTTCCTCTGGCAAACCAGAAGGGTCGAGAAACCTTCGTCCTTCGCGCCCTTAAGGACCTGAAGGGCGCAGTGAGAGCCAAGCGTCGCGATTTCGGTCACTACGTCACCAGCTCGTTGAGCCTGTCTTCCTCAATCCCTTTTTTGACCTCCATCGCAATTCTGCGGCCTGTCCCGACCACCTTGCCGAAGTAGTATTTGCTGTAGGGGCTGGTCGTCGCGAGGATGGGGCTCCCGGGGACTCTGGGGGAAACGTCGAACACGACGATGTCGAGGTCCACGGTGACGGAGCTTTGGAGGGCGAATGGTCCGATGGGACCAACCTCATATTCGTCCTTGACCGCATGGGCGAACTTCTCTCCCATCTCTAGGACCTTCTGGAGCATCGATTCTCTGATTGTTGCGGGCGTGTGCCCGATCTCGATGTTCTGGATGCGAGGCTCCATCTCCAGCTGCTGCCTTGCCGGTAGCGAGACGAAATCGTTCAGGTTGGTTTGGAGCCTCCTGTCAATTCCCAGAAGTTCGACCTCTTCGGTAAGGGGCGAGTAGAAGTAGTTGAAGTTGAAGTAGGTTCCGAGGACGAACTCCTCGATTACGGCTTTGCCAAGGTCGGCTTCAGACACCAGACCTTCTTCAACCATCTTCTGAGACTTCTTGATATAGTCTTGATATGAAGAGATGGTGAAGAAGGCCCTCTCGAGCTGCCTCTTCGCCTCTTGTACCTTCACGATCGCGGCGCCTTCGACATCTTTCGCGGTGGCAAACCGCCTTGGAATCCTGATCCCGGCCCTTTTCAGAAGGTCGTACTGATTCCTCGCACCGGTCCTCTCCTCTATTCTCAGGAGCCCTCTGTTCCCGAACAAAGGGAGACTGAAGGCGTTCTCGATCGAGCCGTAGTCTACGTATGCCGTAAACGATCGGTGCGGGACGAAGATGCAGTTCCTCCTGACCAGCTGGTCCTGAATTCGTTTCTCCATTATTGCGGGGAACTCGTCCAAGAGTATCACCTCGTCGACTATCCTCCTGAAGGCCATGTACGGCTTCTCTCTCCCCTTCTGGCAGACTGCGAGCGTTCGGAACCCTTCATCCTTAGCTCCGTCGAGAATATCCAAGGCGGAGTGGCTACCCATGGCGCAAATCGTTATCTTGTCTCGTTCATACGAATCCACCAGCTTTCCCATCTTTTCTCGTTGAATCAAGAACCGGCGCTGGTCGCGTCGGTCGCTTCTTTAGTCTTCTCGGGTGTGCAAAGGGCTGAAGCCGTTAGTGTTCAAGGCCTAATTATCTGGTGAATCAGGTTAGGCCGATGGACAGGATTGGGGTCCTGATCGTTTCGAAATGCCTCAGCTCCGCGGCCATCGTCGACACATTCCTCCGGAGCGAGAGGTACATGCCCGAGTTCTACATCGCTGAGAGGCAGGCCAATCCCTTCAACGTGGAAAGGGCGAAGGAGCACAGGGTGATTCCTGACCTACGGATTTCAGAGATCATAAAGTTCGCCCAGAGGTTCGCGAGAAAGGTGGCGTTTGGGCTCTGCGACACCGAGGATTTCGTGGTCGCTGGCGGGCGAGACCTGCTTGAGAAGGAGGCTGGCATCCCGATGGTCTGCGTGACCAAGAAGCATGCGGTGGAAGGCAGCAAGGCGGCGCAACGGTTGCTTTTCGACAAGATTTGTCCGACGGCCAACCCGAGTTACAGGATCTTCGACCCGATAAGATACGGGAGCGAGCAGGACGCCGTTGAAGACCTGAGGGCAGCGATCATGGAGATGAGTCAACCGGTGATCAAGCCAGACGCGCCCACGAGAGGGGCCGGGGTTGGGGTCTGGGGTAGTGATTTCAGGACAGAGCATGAGGCCGAACAGTTCTTCTTGAACGTGTACTCCAAGGGTCGCGTCGTCGTGGAAGAGCGGGTCGAGGGCGAGGAGTCCAGCTTCCACGCCTTCAGCGACGGTCGCCACCTTTGCGTGGCTCCGCTCACCAGAGACTACAAGAGGGCGCTTGACGGGAACCGCGGAAGGTTGACGGGAGGCATGGGCAGCTACAGGGACGCGGCAGAACGCCTTCCGTTCATCACCGACGCCGAATGGTCAGAGGTCCTGAGCATTGAGGAGGAGGCCTTCAGGAAGTGGAAGGGGAGAGGGTCAGACCCTGGACTGAGAGGGATAGTCGAGTACGACGCACTGATGCACACCGGCTCCGGATTTAAGATACTTGAGAGGAACAGCAGGGGCGGAAACACGGAATCCATCAATCTGTTCACGACGCTCGAAGACGACCTGGCCGACGTGTGCTTCCGTATGATTGAAGGGACGCTCCGCGGGCTTCGTTTCCGGAAGCAGGCTTCAGTCGTCACATGCGTGGTCCCGAGGGCCTACGGCACCTCCGAGAGCTCGAGCAGTCCTGACGGAGAGATTGACCTCGCCCGCGCTATTGCGCTACAGATGCGACACGACCGAGAGGTCAGAATCTTCCCAATGGATATCAGGGTCGAGGGCGGAAAGTCCGTCCATGGCAACTCACGCTGCGTTGCTGCCGTCGGAATTGGAGAAGACATGGAAGAGGCTCGGGGCTTATCATTAAGAGCGGTTCGGCTAATCGGCGGGGACCTGCGGCATCGGGATGACATCGCAAGTAAGGAAGACTTGCTCAAGAGCTGCGACCACATGGACACGCTTCGAGCCCAGAGAGCCATAGACAACCGGTAGATTCGTCAAGGACTCAATCTTCAGGAAGATTTGCCACGCCGGCAGCCCATCTACACTGATGTGTTAAAACCATCTTAAATACCTATCACTAATTGCGGGCTATTACGAGAGCCAAACAGATTTTCCTGGTCGAAGTCGTAATCTCCAACAAGGCTGCTGCAAAGGACCCAGAAGGGGACGTCATTCGCCGGGACTTGGTCAAGTCTCATTTCCCGCAGACCAAGTCCATCAGGGTCGGCAAGCTTCTGCGGTTCAAAGTCGAAGCGGCGGATTCTCTGGACGCCCAGAGGCTCGTCCAAAGGATGTGCGACGAGCTCCGAATCTACAACCCCGCAGACTCACGATTGTCAGATAGCCCCGGGGCGCTTGGCTGAATGAACGTAGCCGTCGTCCGGTTCCCAGGAAGCAACTGCGACCTGGACGTGGTCGCCGCGCTTCGGGCGACTAAGGGCCTCAGGGCGAAACTGGTGTGGCATGAGAACGATGACCTAGGAGCCTTCGATGCTGTGGTCCTTCCTGGAGGCTTCAGCTTTGGAGATTACCTTAGGGCTGGGGCCATAGCTGCTAGGAGCCCCTCAATCGCGAGAGTCAGGAGGTTGGCGGAGAAGGGAGTCCCCGTTTTGGGCATCTGTAACGGGTTCCAGAATCCTAGTAGAGGCGGGCCTACTTCCAGGCAGCCTCTTGAGGAACTCGGGCCTGAAGTTCGTCTGCAAGTGGGTGACCCTTCGGGTCGAGAGCAACAGGACACCCTTCACGCGCGGATCCAAGCGGGGCGAGTTTCTGCGTCTCCCGATAGCTCACAACGAGGGACGGCTTTTCCTTCCCGAGGATGAACTCGCAGCTCTGAAAAGGGTGGGGAGGATAGTGTTCAGGTACATCGACGACACCGGAGAGCCCTCTGCCCGGGGGAATCCGAACGGTTCGCAGGAGAACATCGCGGGAATCTGCAACGAAGACGGGAACGTCCTTGGGATGATGCCCCACCCGGAGAGGGCGTCAGATGCCATCCTGAACCCGGAGGGGAGGTCGGACGGCATGGCGATCTTCTCGTCTCTCGCTGGCCTGGACCGGAGCGGAAACTGAGATGGCAGAGACTGAGCTGGCGATTCTCGGGCTGACGCCTGATGAAATCAAGTATGCGAGGAGGTCCCTCGGGCGCGAACCGACCGAGGTCGAGTGGGCAATCATAGACGCCGAGTGGTCGGAGCACTGCAGCTACAAGTCATCGAAGAGCCTCCTGAAGACCTTGCCGACTTCCGGGAAGAGGGTGCTCGTCGGACCGGGGTACGACGCCGGTGTCCTCGACGTCGGGGACGGGTACGTCGTCTCGATGCACATAGAGAGCCACAATCATCCTTCCGCCGTAGACCCTTACGGCGGCGCGGCGACGGGCATCGGCGGCGTCCTCAGGGACATACTTTCCATGGGGACCCGCCCTGTGGCGCTGATTGACGTTCTCCGATTCGGCAACATCGACGAGAACGCCCACTCACAGTGGCTATTCAGGAACGTGGTTCGTGGGATTGCCGATTATGGGAACTGCGTGGGAGTCCCGACAATCGCAGGAGAAGTGGAGTTCGATGAGTCGTTCGAGCGGAATTGTCTGGTCGACGTCGCTTGCATCGGCGTCGGCAGGAGGGAGGACTTGGTCCTTGCGGAGGCGAAGGATCCGGGCGACATCGTCGTGATTGCCGGAGGGAGCACCGGGAGGGACGGAATCCGCGGAGCCACCTTCGCGTCGAAGAACCTGGCGAAGGACGCGGAATCGGAGCGCTCCTCAGTGCAGGTGCCCGACCCGTTCATGAAGAAGCTCCTGCTCGATTCAATCCTCGAAGCGCTCGAAACGGGTGAAATCAAGGGGATGAAGGACCTAGGTGGGGGAGGTCTCAGCTCGGCGCTCTCGGAGATGGCGTCAAAGGGCGGGACAGGAATCGAGATAGACTTGAAGCGGCTCAGCCTCCGCGAGCCCGACGTCACCCCGATGGAGGCAATGATTTCGGAGTCACAGGAGAGGATGCTGCTCGTGCTCGGCGAACAGAAATCAGAGAAGACCCTGAAGATCCTCCGCAAGTATGAGGTTCCCGTCGCAATCATAGGGAGCGTCACGGACGACGGTCTCATCACCGTGAAGAACGGTGGGACGGTGGTGGCGAGTCTACCCGCTGGTTTCCTTGCGAACGCTCCCCTCATCCCCCGACACGAAAGCGCGCCGATGTCGACACGGACATCCTCGGTGGAGCCGAGAGGACCGGCTGATCTTTCTCAAGTTCTCCTCGACCTGCTGTCGTCTCCTAACATAGGGAGCAGACGGTGGATCTATGAGCAGTACGACCATGAGGTCGGAGTCAGGACGGTACTCAAGCCGGGGCAGGCAGACTCTTCGGTCCTGAAACTCCCAAACGGAAAGTTTCTTGCAGTGAAGGCCGACGGGAACAGCAAGATCAGCAGCCTAGACCCCTACAACGGCGCGGCGGGGTGCGTCGCAGAGGCGTGCAGGAACGTGGTCTCTGTGGGGGCGGAGCCCCTGGCGCTCGTCGACCATCTGCAATTCGGCGATCCTGGCGACTCGGAGGTGTACTGGAGTTTCGCAGAATCGGTCAGGGGGATTAGCGACTATTGCAGGGGAATAGGTGTCCCTGTCGTCGGTGGGAAGGTAAGCTTCTACAACCAAGACGAGCACACCCAGAAGCCGATAAAGCCGAGCCCGGTCGCGCTGGTCACCGGACTCATCCACGATCAGAAGCACATCACCAGTCCGAGTCTGAAGAACGAGGGGGACGCACTCTTCATCTTGGGCAGGACTCGCCTCGAGCTGGGAGGCTCCCAGTACTACGACCGGATCCTGGGAAGCAGCGCAGGTCGGGCGCCGAAGGCGAGGCCTGAGGAGGACCGTGAAGCTAACTCGCTGGTCCTCAGACTGATCCGAGCCGATCTCACCACGAGCGTTCACGATTGTTCGAAGGGAGGGATTGGTGTTGCCCTCGCGGAGATGTGCATCCCGACGCGCATGGGAGCAGAGGTCGACCTGCAGGAGGCGCCGAGAGACAGCACGAGTCCAGTCGGTCTGCTCTTCTCAGAGACGCATGGTCGTTTCATAGTTTCGGTGAGGCCCAGCATGGCCCACGAAGCGGAAAGGATGATGGCCGAGGGCAAGGTTCCCCATGCGAGGATAGGCACTGTCGGGGGCCGGAGCCTGGCGGTCTCTCTTGGGGGGAAGAAGCTGGTCGTGCTCAGCGTCCACGGGATGGCGAAGGCGTGGGAATCCAGTATCCCGCGCGCCTTGGGGGAGAGCGTTTGAAGGAAGCCTGCGGGGTCGTTGTCGCCCACTCCGAGCGGGGCGTCGACGTCGTTCCCAAGATCCTCAGGACGCTGGAAGCTCTGCAGCACAGAGGACAGGAGTCGTGGGGATTTGCAGTCCCGAACAGACCGGTCTTCAAGCGCCTGGGCCTTGTTGCTGAATGGAAGGAGCACGAGGACGAGGTTGCGGGATACAGCGGGAACACGGGCATCGGGCACGTCAGGTACTCAACGAAGGGCAGGACTAGCGTCAACAACGCGCACCCTATCCAGATAGGCCAGGAGTTCTCGATCGCCCACAACGGGACAATCGTCAACGTCGAGGGGATAGCCACCTCCGTGTCAAGGGAGCCTGGCTCTGTCTCCTGCGAGTCGGACACGAGGGTTGTGGGGCTGAGACTACTCCAGCTCCTAAGGGAGGGGAACGACTGGTTCTCTTCGTTCGAGAAGCTCGGCAAGGAGCTCATAGGGGCATACTGCTTCGCCATCCTGAACAGGCAAGGAGATGCCTTCGCGGTCAGAGACCCCAGGGGATACAGGCCGCTCTCCCTCGGTTGGCATGAACGGTCTTCCACACACATCGTCGCTTCTGAGAGCTGCGCCCTCTCCGCCGTGGAGGCCGAGCTTGTGCGCGACATCGAACCCGGGGAGATGGTGATGATGGGACACGGGGGCAAGCTGGAGTCGTTCAGGTTCGCTCCCAAGATGGACTCTGCCTTCTGCTCCTTCGAATACGCCTACTTCGCGCATCCGTCGTCGAGGGTGAATGGCGTGAGCGTCTATGAGACCAGGAAGAAGCTAGGGAAGATACTCGCCAAGAAGCTCCGGGCGCAGGGAGACGTGATAGTCCCGGTTCCGGACTCGGCCCGCCCGGCCGCGCTCGGATTCTCGCTCGTCAGCGGAATCCCGATGGACGAGGGTCTCATGAAAGACAGGTACAAGCGCAGGGGGAGCATCAGAAGCTTCATCGAACCAAGGCAGGAGAGCAGAGAGGAGGTCGTCAAGCAGATCATCCCGATAAAGGAAGTGGTCGACGGGAAGGATGTCATCGTGGTCGACGACAGCGTCGTCAGGGGGACGAGCGCGAGAACGCTGATCAGGTCCCTCAAACGGTCGGGCGCCAAGAGTGTGAAGATGGCAGTGACGTTCCCGCCGATAAGGCACCCGTGCAGGATGGGCATAGACTTCCCCACGCGCGAAGAGTTGCTGGCACACCGGGTGGCCGAGGACGAGGCCGAGCCAGAGGAACTGGCCGCCAAGGTTGGTTCTGCGCTGGACGCAGAGGAGTTCTACTACAACGATATAGACGGAATGTCCGAGGCGATAGGCATTCCGAAGGAGAAGCTCTGCTTTGCCTGCGTGGACGGAGACTACTCGAAGCTCGAGGCCATTCTTCCGCTTCAGACAGAGGAGAGGCGAAAAGTTGACCCTTGACATAGGCGTACTCGTCTCCGGAAGGGGGTCGAACCTTGAGGCAATATTGAATTCGATACATGGGGGGCGGATCATCGACGCACGGGTCTCAGTCGTAATCAGCAGCGTGGCCGGTGCGAAGGCCCTCGCAATAGCCAAGAGGTTCGGCGTCGAAACAGAGGTCTTCGACGTCGGCACCCTGAAGCTAAGCAGGCCGGAATATGACAGTCTCATCATTGATAGCCTCAGGAGGCACGGCATCACGTCGTCGACTGGGCTTGTGGTCCTGGCGGGATTCGACAGGATACTGTCCGCGGAGTTCGTCAGGGAGTTCCCGGGAAGACTGATGAACATACATCCTGCACTCCTTCCCGCGTTCAAAGGTCTGCATGCGCAGAAGCAGGCGCTCGACTACGGAGTGAAGGTGTCCGGATGCACGGTCCATTTCGTCGCACCCGAAGTCGATGCCGGACCGATAATCATTCAGAAAGCCGTCGAAGTGAAAGAGGACGACAACGAAGAATCGCTCTCGGAAAGGATTCTCAAGGAAGAGCACCAGCTATTCCCGAAGGCAATACAGCTTTTCGTGAGCGGCAAGCTCAGGATCGACGGACGGAGGGTGGTCGTCGGGTGACGGCAATCATCATGGACGGTAGGGCCCTGGCCCGCCAAGTGAGGGAGCGCCTAAAGAGTCAGGTCGAGCAGCTGAAGGCTAGGGGGATAGAGCCCAGGCTCGAGACGATACAGGTGGGGGACGACGGCCCCTCAAAGATGTACCTGGCCACAAAGCACAAGGCGGCCAACGAGATCGGAATTGCCACGACTAATCATTCCCTGAGCGCCAATTCGACCCAGGAAAGTGTCGGTTCGCTAATCTCCGAGCTCAACTCAAGGAGCAACGTCCATGCCATCCTTGTGCAGATGCCTCTTCCTGCTCACCTGCCTGCCCCGGCCATCTTAGCAAGAATCTCACCGGAGAAAGATGCCGATGGGCTCACCCCTGAAAACGTCAGCAAGCTGGTCTTTCGCCAAGAGTCCCTTCTCCCCTGCACCCCCAAAGGCATCATGGCACTGCTGAAGCACTACCGAATCGAGCTGCGCGGGTCCCACGCCGTCATAATCAACAGGAGCATGCTGGTCGGCAAACCGCTGTATCACCTGATGATGGGCGAAGACGCTACGGTCACCATGTGCCATTCTAAGACGCGAGGCCTCGCCGAGCTAACAAGAAGGGCAGACATCTTGGTCTCGGCCGTGGGAAGGAGGCCAGACTTCGTGCTGGGAGCGGACATGGTGAAAGAAGGGGCAGTTGTAGTAGATGTCGCGATGAACAGGGTCGATGGCAAGGTCGTCGGGGACGTGGACTTCTTGCCCGTCTCGCACAAGGCGTCTTACATCACGACGGTTCCGGGCGGGGTCGGCCCCATGACTGTGGCGATGCTCCTTGAGAACACGGTTACGGCTACCATCAACCAGACAAGCTCGACCCGGACAGTGATGGTGACAGAGTAGGGGATGACGGCGTCCAGCAAGATCGAGATGCGAAAGGTCGCCCTGAAAGCCAGGAAGGGGCTCTCTCGTGAAGAGCTCCTGAAACTCAGCGGGGCAGTCATGAAGAACGTGATTTCGTCCCCCGAGTACATGGATTCCAAGGTCATCGCCACCTACGTTTCCAAGAGTGACGAAGTGAAAACCGAAGGCATCATCAGACACTCGTTGAAGTCGGGAAAGCGCGTGTTGGTCCCGGTAAGCCAGCCTGAGAGCACCAGCCTAGTCTTCTCGGAGTTGAGGGATTACGAAAGGGAGCTCGCCCCCGGACACTTCGGAGTACAGGAACCAATCAGCCGGTATCTGAGACCGGTCCCCCTAGGGGAGGCAGACCTCATACTAGTTCCGCTGGTCGCGTGGGATGACAGGGGCTATCGGCTCGGCTTCGGCAAAGGATATTTCGACAGCGCCTTGGCTGGGGCCGGGGTGTCTTCGATGACCATGGGGCTCGGCCTCGAGTCCCAGCGGATGCTCAAGATACCTGAGGAGAAGCACGATGTTCCGCTCATGGCAATCGTAACAGAACGGAGAATCGTCCGGATTGGCAGCGAGAGGAAAGGCTGAGTTGGCTCGGGACGTCGCCGTGGCGGTGCTCGCCGGGAGCAAGAGTGACAAGTCTGTTGTCGAAGACGCGACGAAGACCTTGGAGGAGCTTGGGGTCTCCTTCGAGGTGAAGTACATCTCAGCGCACAGGAACCCGCAAGCGCTCCGAGAATACCTTACCGGATCCAGGGCCAGTGTCTTCATCGGGATTGCTGGGCTGGCCGCTCACCTGCCAGGAGTAATAGCCTCCCAAACCACGAAGCCCGTGATTGGAGTCCCTGTGGGGGTGAAGCTCGGAGGCCTGGACTCTCTCCTTTCGGTGGTTCAGATGCCCCCGGGGGTTCCCGTGGCGACGGTTGGGGTGGACAACGGAAGGAACGCAGCGATCCTGGCCGCCGAGATCCTTGCGATCCGAGACAAGAAGGTCTCAGCGAGGCTGGATTCGATGAGGAGGAGCTGGAGATGACCCTGCCAGGGAGGTTCGTCCGCTCAGGGAAGGTGAAAGACATCTACGACCTGGACACTGAACATCTCCTCTTCCACTTCACTGATCGCGTCTCGGCCTTCGACGTGATACTCCCCTCGCTGATCCCCAGAAAGGGAGAAGTCCTCTGTAGGCTGGGAGCTTACTGGTTCGAAACGCTCGGAGTGAGGAACCACATGGTCAGACTCGAGGGCAAAGACAGGATGGTCGTGAGGAAGCTGCAGATGATCCCCGTGGAGAGCGTGGTCAGGGGGTATCTGTACGGCAGCCTCTACGAGCGGGTCCGCGCAGGCGAGGTCTCCGCCCCATCCGTGAAGGAAATGGCCGCGGAGTTGCCGGAGCCCTACTTCGACCCTACGACGAAGTCGGACGTCAAGGACGTCCCGATAACCGAATCAGAGATACTCGTACAGAAGAGGATGACCGCATCCGAGCTTGATCGGGTAAAGGAGGCGTCTGTCACGATCTACCGGAAGATGTCGGTATCCGCCAAGCGGGCAGGGTTCATACTCGCCGACGTCAAGCTCGAGTTCGGAAGGGATGCCCACGGCGGGGTCGTACTGGGAGACTCGATAGGGCCCGACGAGTTCAGGCTCTGGCCCGCCGAGTCCTACCAGGCGGGGAAGGTGCAGGAGAGCTATGACAAGCAGGTCATCCGAGACTGGCTGACGACGGTAGGGTACAAGAAGAGCCTCGACGCCGCAAGGAGGAGCGGGTCCAATCTGCCAACTCCTCCAGAGTTGCCGGTGGACCTTGTTAAAGAAGTGAGCAGCCGGTACATCAGCGCATACGAGAAGCTGACGGGCCGCAGGTTCTGACAGGCGGTGCGGGGCCGCGGTCAAGAACGCGTACGCTAAAGCTGGCGTTGACGTCGGAAAGGTCAGGGACCTCCAGCGCTTCATGGCCGTGGCGCTTGGCAAGACCTTCCGAAGCAGGACGACTGGGGTGGGCGCTCCCCTGATCGGGATCGGGCACTACGCCGGGATGATTGACCTCGGCGGCGACCTAGCCCTTGCGCTTCACACCGATGGAGTGGGGACGAAGGTACTGGTGGCGCAGGCGACGGGGAGGTACGACACGGTGGGGATTGACTGCGTGGCGATGACGGCCAACGACCTGATCTGCCTCGGGTCGGAGCCAATCGCACTCCTGGATTACTTGGCCCTCGAACGGGAGGACGACCGGCTCGTCAAGGAAATCATGAAGGGCCTCGTCGCTGGCGCGGCGAAAGCAGGGGCGCCAATCGTCGGAGGTGAGACTGCGATCCTAGGCGAGATCATCAAGGGGATAAGAGGTCACGGCTTCGACCTCGCTTCTATGGGCGTCGGAATCGTCAGGAAGGACAGGGTGGTAGACGGCTCAGCCATCAGTGCGGGCGACGCTATCGTCGGCCTTAGGAGCTCTGGGCTTCATTCCAACGGTTACACGTTGGCCAGAAGAGTCCTCGCCAAGAAGCACTCTCTGCATGACTTCATCCCCGGCCTCGGACGAACTTTGGGAGACGAGCTCCTGATTCCCACAGAGATTTACGTCCGCCCTGCTCTCCGGCTACTGGAGAGGCTCGAGGTCCACGGCCTCGCCCACATCACGGGCGGAGCGTTCACGAAACTCACCAGGCTCACGGGAGACAAGAACCTCTGCTTCAAGTTAGACGCGATTGAGAAAGCGCGAATCTTCGATATTATCTCTGAAGAAGGCGGGCTGTCTGCAAGGGAGATGTATTCGACCTTCAACATGGGAGTAGGGCTCTGCGTCGTCCTTTCGGCCTCCCAAGCTGAAGAGGCAATCAGGGTCTGCAGGAGGGAGGGGGTCGAGGCCACGGTGACGGGCAAGGTTGTCAGGGGGCGAGGCGTCTATGTTGGGAAGCAGCGGCTGGCGTAGCAGCCTGGCTGGCATGACCTTGGCACGACGCGATGGTGGAAGACTTATCCGCAAAGGAGAGGCCTGAGCCGGTCGACCTTCTTGTCCGGCGACGCCTACTCCTCCTACCTCAGGGCCATCGAGTATATCGAGTCGTTCCTTCCCGCCTCGGGCTCGGAGAGATGGAAGCTCATTCTGAACCGATTTGGAAACCCCCAGGAGAGGTTCCGGCCAGTCCATGTGGCCGGGACTTCGGGCAAAGGGTCGGTTGCCCTGATGACGGGCGAGATACTTCGCGCTTCCGGCCTGCGCGTAGGGGTGCACGTCAAGCCCTATGTCCAGACGGCGACTGAAAACATCATCATAGACGGGAGATACGTCAGCTGCGGTGACTACGCCAGGCTGATCGAGAGGGTGAAGCCTGTCCTTGCAGGCATGACGTCGGAGGAGTACTTGCGGTTCGGGCCAGTTACATGGAGTGAGGTCACGAAGCTCCTCCCCCTCCTCAGCTTCGCGGAGGAGAGGGTCGACTGCGGAGTCGTCGAAGCAGGGGTGGGTGGACGAGAGGATCTGACGAACGTTCTGAAGCCTGAGGTCTCGGTGATAACGAGCGTGGGGATGGACCACGCCGAGTTGCTCGGCGGGACCATCGACGTCATAGCGCACCAGAAGGCAGGAATCATAAAGCAGGGTGTGCCGTCAGTCACAGCGGTCAAGCAGAAGGACGCGCTCGAAATCATTTCGGCAGAGGCCGAGCAGCGGGGTTCCAAGCTGTTCATCCTGGGGCGTGACTTCAGGGTCAGGGTCAGGAAGGTTGGCCTGGACGGGACAGAATTCGACTACAGATCCGAAGGCAGGCGGCTCGAGAAGGTGAGCGTGAGGATGGTGGGCAGGCATCAGGCGGTGAACGCCGCTGTGGCAATTACCGCAGTCGATGGGATGAGAAAGAACGGAAGGAAAGTCGACGAACGCGCGATCAGAGCTGGCCTGGCGGGTGCGCGCCTGCCGGGGCGATTCGAGCTGGTCCAGGAGAAGCCGCCGGTCGTACTCGACGTGGCACACAACTCCCAGAAGGTCGGGGTCCTCATGAATGTCCTCGACGATGTCTTCGGAGATAGAAGGGTGACCTTCGTCGTCGGCTTCCTGGAAGGTAAGGACGCTCGAAGGATGGTCGGGCTCCTGGCCCGAAAGGCACGACACTTGGTCTTCACCAACCCTACCGTCAGAGGCAAGAAACCGATCGACCCAAGACTGCTGAAGAAGCTGGCCGGAAAGCTGACGATGACCACTGCACTGGTTGATGCTGAGCCGTTGTCGGCGATGGACAAGGCCCTGGGCCTTGCAGGCGACAAAGGAGTGGTCTGCGTGACGGGTTCGCTGTACCTCGTCGGCAAGATCAGAGGAAGATGGTTCGACGAGAGAGAAGTCGCCGAGGGACGAAGCTCCTATCCTGACTAAGCGCGGCAGAGGACCCGTCTCCAGACTGACATTAGCCTGTTCGAAGGTTAATTATGGCCGAACGGCGAGCCGCCGTCAGGCTCTTGCCAAGGATCAAGGTCGCGATGTACGGACTCACCAGTGAAGGCTACCGACTCGCAGCCGAGCTCGTGGACAAGGCACAGGTCACGATAGTCGACGAGACGCTGCAGATGGCCATGGAGGTCGACCAAGCTTTCCTGAAGAAGAACCCGAAGCTCGACGTGCTGATGGCCGGAGAGCCTCTGCTGAACCTGAAGCCGGTCGGGCAAGTCCTCCCTGAGGCCCAGGTGATCTTCTTCACCCCCAAACTCCGCCGACCCTCCGACGAGTCGCTGATTGAAGCGACCTCCAAGCTTAGGGACCTGGCGAAGTACCTCTCGAAGGGTGCGACGCTGGCAAACGTCCTACCAGCCGGACCAGGAGGCAACTCCGAGAACATCATGCTGGTCGAGAAGCAGACAGGGCTGAAGGTGGGCTCGACGCTGACCTACGCATATATGCCGCTCAGGCCGCAAGAGACGAAGCCGGCGGTGGTCTCGACCGCCGGGTCACCCGAAAAGGGCCAGCTTCAGGCGCTCGGGTTCATCGAGAACTCGCAGAACGTCTTCTCTGCCGAGCTGGAGTACGCGGCGACGGTCCTTGAAGCTGCTATCGCGTCTGTGACGGAGATCGAGCTGGCAAGGAGGGCCAGAGAAGCCAGGGTCACGCTGCAGAAGGTGTCTGATGTCTTCATCGACGATTTCACGAAGTACCTTTACGAGCTGAAAGCGATTCAGGCCAGCGAAGAGACTGGAGAGTCGATCTCCTACCTTGCCGGGGCCACTCTGAAGGGCCTGGAGAACTACGTCAGGTACGTTGTGGACGAGACGAGAGAGCTCCTCAAGGAGAAGGAGCTGAAGGCGAGCAGGACCAAGATTGACCTGGTGTGGAGCCTGGACAAGTACGAGATGCGAGGTGAGAGACAGCAGGTTGCCGAGAGCATCCAGCAGAGGCTCAGGGACTACGTCACAGACGTCAACATAATCCCCGGTTCGGAGTTGAAAGGAGGCTCAGAGGTGCTCGACCCGCTGAAGCACAACGTGCTGATAGCCTGCTCGAAGGACGACCAAGAGGCCGCGAAGCAAGTGAAGAAGGCGCACAGGAACGTCGAGATGACACTCGTCTCCGCGACCCCGGCCTTGAAGAGAGAATGAACCGAATGACCCCGCACTGAACGTACGACCCGGCATCGGCTACCGCGGGTCCAGCGCCTGGTTGCTTCGGCGACAATCCGGCGCATGCGCCTCTGGCTAACCTCCCGGATCCAAGGGGAGACACCGGAAGAGGCTTGCATCTTTGGAGGCTGCAGGCAGGGGAGCCCTATGTCGCGAAGGCCCTTGCGATGTCTGAGGCCGTTCCTGGGAAATCGCGCGGGCAACTTCCCTAGAAGCCGGACCTACGGAATGACCTCACAGCCGTTATTGAGTTCAGGGTACTCAAAATCCGACCTGTGTACAGACCCGTTCGCAAGGAGCGCCTGAACCTGTGGCAAGGCGCCTTGCAACTCCCTTACAAGGTGCCTTACTGTTGTGCAGATGAACGAGTATCCATTCTTCCGGAGCAGTTCCTGCGACCTGTTGACGAAGAGGCATCTCCCGCCGCAGATGTTGAGCGTGTCGCAGGACGTACACGGCTCGCCGATTGTGACCACATCGCAGAGTGAGCTCGGAGCGTTATCGAAGATTGAACCTATTACTGAGAAGCCGAAATCGATGGACACCGGACATGCAGAGATCCTGCCGTCGGGCATGACAGCGAAGAAATCAATCCCTGAGCCGCATCGGAGGCGCGACTTCTCGCCGGAGAGTAGCGTATTCATCACGCCGATGAACGGGACTATCCCGACGACGCGGTGTGAGTGTGACATCTCATCCACCCACGAATCTACAAGAGAAGAGATGCCTGAGTTGTATTTGGCGATCCACTCCTCAAGCCCAGGTTCAGTGTTCTCTCCGGCTTCCCAGAACATGCTGAAACTGAGCTGCCAGTGTACATGGTCGAAGAATCCCGTGCGCAGAAGATGACCGACGTTATCGCAGATGTCGGTACCTTGCACCACCGTCATCCTTGCCACGAGGTCGCCGCGAAAGCCCCTCGCCCGAATGAGCCCCAGATTCTGCGTCACGCGGTCGTACACTCCCTTTCCCCGCTCTTTGTCGGTGACTTCCCTTGTTCCATCGATTGAGACCAGGATGGAATGGAGTCTCCTGAGATACTGCGGTTCGATCCTGTCTAGGAATAGGCCGTTTGTCTGGATGACGAACCGTCCCTGAACCGCATCCATGATGTCTTTCATGGTCTTGATGCGAAGGAGAGGTTCTCCTCCGTAGAATTCGACGACCGGATTGATGTCTAGGGAGAGGAAAGACCTCAGGTCTGCAATAGAATACTGTATCTCTTTGGGAGGAGACTCGCTCCCTCCGCCACAGTAGCTGCAGAGGAGATTGCACTCCTTTGTAAGGATGACGTGATAGTGCATGCTTCGAGGCTTACCCAGTTTCGTTTCCTCGCACTAAAAAGAATTCCCGAGGACGGTTCTGTTAACTTGCGCGCGCGCTCTAATGGCATCGCTACGTTTCCTGGAACTTAGGTTGTGCATCACTCTCAGAGCTTGACATAAGGTCAAACACGAGTGCTGAAGTAGGTCTGGGCGTGGCCAAGAATGATGCCTTCACGGGTCTGTTGTCACGCCATCTTCCTGTGTTCAGGTCCAGCCTTGACTACCCTTATCCCGGGTCCGTTTGTAATCAGGGCTTCTCGACCCTTTTTCAGGACAGGTAGCTCTAGTCTCACGTTGGGCGGAACCTCGAGGTTGGAAATCCTAGCCCATTTTGTCCACGTCTGAAGACAGTAACCCTATATCGCGCTGCGCGAGAGCGCGGTGAGGAATGGTCAGAATCGGAGTCGTCGGGACGGGAGGCTGGGGGAAGAACCATGTCAGGGTACTTAGTGAGCTGGGATGCCTCGCCGCGATCTGCGACGTTGACCAAGGGAGGCTGGCCGAATTCTCAAAGAGGTACGGCGTACCCGGATTCTCCTCGCTGGAGGAGATGCTCATCAAGGAGCGGCTTGATGGAGCGAACATCTGCACCCCCGCGTCCACGCACTTCTCGATGGCCTCCAAGACGCTTGCAGCCGGTCTCCACACCTTCGTGGAGAAGCCGATGACGACTACCTCGGGTGATGCCGAGAAGCTGCTAGAGACTGCAAAGGCCTTCAACAGGACGCTGACGGTTGGGTTCATAGAGAGGTTCAATCCCCCAATCACGGAACTCAAGAAGACAATCTCTGACAAGAGCATGGGTGACCCGATTCTGCTTGAGTTCCACAGGGAGAATAAGAGGGGAGAGGGGATAGCCGACGTCGGGATAGTGAAGGATGCATCAGTTCACGACATAGACACGGCAAGATGGCTCTTCGCCGAGGAGCCGAAGGTCGTCTTCGCCAGGGTCGGGGCGTTCTACCCTCCACTCCAACACGAGGACTTCGCGACCATCCTGCTGGGGTTCTCGGGCAACAAGACGGCGTTCCTCGTGACCAACTGGATAACTCCCAACAGGGTGAGGACCCTGTCTGCCGTCTTCTCTGGGGCTGTGATCGACGTCGACTTCGTGACACAGCAGACCAGCGTGCACGAGAGGAACATGACCACCGTTCCCAGCAGGCCTTTCCAGGAGCCGCTTATGCTGGAGCTCAAGGAATGGGTGGCCGCGCTGACGGAAGGCCGGAGGGCGCTCGTGACCGGCGAGGACGGGCTGAAGACGACAAGGGTCGCTGAGGCGGTTCTTGCGTCGAGCTCATCGGGGACACCGATCTACCTGGGTTGAGGAGATGAAGAAGCCCACCAACACGGTCGCCCCCGACGCCAAGATCGGCAGGAACGTCAGAATCTGGAACTACGCCTACGTCGGATCGAAGACGGTCGTCGGTGACAACGTGAAGATAGGGTCGCTCGCGCACGTGGACTATGACGTGAGGATCGGCAGCGGGACGAAGATCGAGGGGAGCGCCTACATACCTCCGATGTCGAGGATAGGGAAGAACGTTTTCATCGGGCCCGCCGCGGTCCTCACCAACGATCCGTACCCTCCGAGCAAGAGGATGATTGGGGTCACGATCGAGGACGGCGCAGTGATTGGCGCGAGGGCCGTAATCAAGGCCGGAGTCAGAATCGGCAAGGGGGCCGTCGTCGCGATGGGAGCGGTGGTAACTAAAGACGTGCCGAGCGGGAAGGTAGTGATGGGAGTTCCTGCCAGGGTAGTCTACACGAGGAAGGAGTTCGACGTCAAGATGAAGGAGTGGGAGTCCGGAGCCTGAGCCTGGACCTGACGTAGAGCCTGGTCAGTGAGACCATCACCACAAGCCAGAGGACGCCCAGTCCGAACGTGAGGCCGACCTTGAGCAGCGCGACCGCCGTGTACTCGGTCAGGCCGTGAGGGACAGGGCCTAGCGGGACGACCACCATGAAGAAAAGGTACGTCTCGCCGAGTATCAAGAGAAAGGCGGCCACCTCGATCCCGATGAGCGGAGCGAGCTTCATTTCAATGCACCCAAGTCAGGATGGATATCGCACCTGACAAGAGGCAGGCGACTGCGGTGAGGACGAGGATGTCCTTCACAAGGTCCCTTTCGCCCAGCGGCCCAGAAAGGAGGATTAACCTGATGAGCGTGTTCGGTGAGGAAGGCTCAAGCGAGGCGTACAGCTTCCCATCCTCGCCGAGACGGGTGGGCCTAGCCGCCATCCTCCTCCTCTCCACAAAGCCTCTGGCACTAGAAAGCGTGTAGAATGAGTTGAGAATCGCCGGGACGATGGCTATTATCGCGGCGATCTCCACGCCTCCCGTTATCGCCAGGGCGGCGAACATGGTCCCGAGCATTAAGGCCCCGCTGTCCCCATCGAAGGCCTTGGACGGATACCTGTTGAAGACGAAGAAGCCTGCGGACACCGCAACGAGGGGGAGCACGGAGGCCACCCGGGCGAGTGAGAATCCAGGGTTGGAGACTGCGTGTAGGACGACCCCGAAGAAAAGGGCTGATGACGCAAGCAGCGTGAATCCCGATATCTGGCCGTTGAAGGAATCCATCATGTTGAATGCGTTTGCGACGATGGGGAAGGCGGCGATGACCAGCAAAGTGTAGATGGTGAAGTGCGCTGCGGTGGTCCCCAAGAGCGGGAAGGTCAGGCTCGATGTGTAAAGGTCGGGCTGAAACATCAGCGCGGCCACAAGGGGGACCGCCGCGAGCAGAAGGAGCAGGGGTTTCGTTTTCCCTCCCAGCACGAAGAGGTCGTCGGCAAGGCCGATCGCAAAGGCAACGGCCGCGCCCCCGATCACTGCCAGCGGGACGAGTGAACCGAAGGCGAGGTACGCGAAGACTTCCCCTGCGACTGCCCCGAGGAATAGCACGGGGCCGACCGGTTCTGCAACCCTGGCCGAGGGGCGCTTGTGGACGTCGTCGGCGACCCTGCCCGACCTCACGAGGTACCTGATAAACGTCGGCATCAACAGGACAACTACCAACAGAGGTATGATGAACGAAAGCAGGATGAGTCCGGTGTCAGCCAGGCCCGGTTGCATTATCGGCGACCCGCATCGGCTTTCCGTTTAAACGGTTTCGAGGGCCTTCCAGGCGCTTCAATGTTATATATGGCCCCGGGCCGACCGAGGCCATACATGAACGTAAAGGACTTGCGCGACGGCATGAGAAGGGTAGACGCCGAAGGTGAGATAGCCGAGATGGCGGACCCCCGAACAGTGAACCTCAAGACCGGGGACCAGGCCAGGGTGGCCGACTGCATGCTGAAGGACGAAAGCGGACAAATCAAGCTGTCTCTGTGGGACGATCAGATCGACATGGTCAAGCAGGGATCGAAGGTCAGGGTCACCAACGGCTACACCAACAGCTTCAGAGGCGAGCTCCGGCTCAACGTCGGAAGGTACGGGAAGCTCGAAGTCCTCGAGAGGCTGAAAGCCTGATCTCAGTCCAATCCGAATCGAAGCCGTGATGGGCCTTGGGCAGCGGAGGGCTCTTTCTCAGGAAACTCAGAGCCAGGGTCTCCGAGCAGCCTACGGGGTTTGTGTGGGTCGATCGGGGAAGGCTCGCCGCCTCAGGATACCCTGCCTCAAGAGGTCAGCTGGAATGGCTCCGCGGTCAGGGGATCAACACAATACTGACTCTCACCGAGAGTCCGCTGCCGAGCCAGTGGCTCAAGGGGATTGCCTTCGAGGTCCGTCACATCCCGATGAGGGACCATCTGGCGCCTGACACAGGCAGCCTGGAGGAGGCGGCCACTTTCGTCCAGGACAGGGTCAGACAGGGCCGGACGACCTTGGTGCACTGTCTCGCGGGGGAGGGCAGGACAGGATGCGTCCTCGCGGCATATCTGATCAAGGACAGGGGGATCACTGCGGAGGAGGCCATCGTGACCTTGAGACGCATCAAACCCCTCTTCATAGAAAAGGAGCAAGAGAGGACCGTCGTCGAATATGAGCGGACAACGAAGTCATAAGCCGACCCGCGGCGTTGGAAACGCGCTTACTGATGTACGTGCCTGCGGTTGAGCGTGGGCAGGCAGGTCCCTTCGAGTCGGTGATTACTGAAGCGTGGAATCTGACTGAGGGTCATCTGGAGGAGGTCGGCTCCTCATCATCCCTGATGGTTTTAACACCGAATCCATATATCAGAAGAAAACATGCCAGTCTGAGCTCGCATGTCAGAACTCCGAAGGTTGGACTTCCTACTCGGCCGATGGATGGGGCGCTCCGTGGACCAGTTCGGCGAGAAGGGGGTTCTTGAGTCGAGCCTGGCGTACACGAAGGAGCCGAGCGACCACTTTCTCCAAGTGCGGGGAGAGACGAGAAAGGATGGAACTCTTCTAAACAGCGCGATTGGATTTATCGCATACGACCCCAAGGCGAAGAAGTACATCTGGAAGAGAGTCTGGTCCTATGGGTTCATAGAGAATGGCGAGGGAAACTGGGAAGACCGGGACACCATTGCGTTCCAGATTGTCAAGTTTGACAACGAGCCCGAGGGCTTTACAGGCTCCCTTTGGAAGACCTTCATCAGGCGATACGGCGACGACGAGATCGGGCACGGCTTGTACACGGCGAAGGCAGGAGAGGGCTACAGGCTCTACGGCGAGTCCCGAGCGACGCGTGTGCGCAGCTGATGGCTGGGCTATGGGCCGATAAGCGAACAGCTCTTCCGGCTGACCGCAGGTTCACTCCTGATTCAGGGACGCAGGCTTGGATCTACGCCGCTGCTTGTGCGTAGCGTCAAGGATTCGCCTCTCCGCATGGTCATCGAAAGGGTTCTCGTCATAGAAAATTGTTTTAACCTGAACCTTTGGCGCCCATCCCGTTCAAATTGGCGCGATCTGGCCGTCGACTCGCGGCTATCATGTTCACCGACATAGTGGGATACACGGCGCTCAGCCAGCGTGATGAGTCCCTCTCACTGAAGCTTCTCAGGAAGCACAGGGAGCTTGTCAGGCCGATTTTCGGACGTTACGGAGGTCACGAAATCAAGACGATGGGCGACGCGTTCCTGGTCGAGTTCGACAGTGCCCTCGACGCCACGGAGTGCGGGATAGAGGTTCAGAAGGTTCTTCACAGGTACAACCAGCGGGCCACCAGAAAGCTGCTGGTCAGGATCGGAATACACATCGGGGACGTCGTCCATCAGAAGGGCGACGTGTACGGGGACGCCGTCAACATCGCCTCCAGGATTGAGCCTCTCGCCGAAGGCGGGGAGGTGTGCATCTCGGAGCAGGTCTACGACCAAGTCAGGAACAAGATCTCGTATGGGCTTATCAGGCTCGACTCGCAGAATCTCAAGAATGTGGCGTTTCCCATCGACGTATACAGGGTCCAGATGCCATGGGAAGAGACGGCCAAGGGAGCCGGGACAACGGACGGGGGACAGACGATCAGCCTGGTCAAGCGTTATTCCGCCCAGGACAGGATCGGCAACCGGGAAGCGATGACGAAGCTCCTCCTGAAGTTGACCCTAAAGAACAAGATAGCCGTCGTGGCTCTCACCAACGACCCAAGCATTCCTCGCGCCCTGGCGAGGTTCTCGGCGGAGGTCGATTATTCGAGAGGCGAGACACTTCACATAGTCTCGGGCATCGAAACGGTCAAGGTCGTCACCGACTACAAGAATCTGGAGAAGCTGAAAGCCGTCGTCCCGAAGAAGCGCATACTGAAGATAACGACAGACCTGGCGGAGATAGTCATTTCGCTGTCGGACTCGGTGATCAACATCCCGGGTGTGGTCGCAACCATCAGCACGCATCTCGCACGGAGCGGCGTGAACCTCGTTGAATACATCACGTGCAGCCCGCACGCGATCGTCGTGGTCGAAGAGAAGGACGCCCTGAAGAGCTACAAGCTGTTGGAAGATCTCGCGACCGGCCACAAGGAACTGACAGTCTAGGATAATCACCACCATCGCGCCAGCCGGCACAGAGACTAGTTGAAGGGACTGCGCCAAGAAATGCCAGGCCCATTCTCAAGAGTCCAATTGAAAGGATGGCGCGTGTGCTGAATCTGGGACCTCGAACTTATCTAACCAAGGCTAAGCTCTCGTATGGTTGAAACGAACTCATGGCCTTCTGCCTCCCGCAGAACACAGGAAGCTCGGAAAATCGCTCTTCAATCATGTGTGGGATTTGATGGAGAAGAAGGAAAGAAGCCCTGAAGAGGATGCGGAGATGATCAGAGACGTCCAGGCCATGCGATTTCATTGGTACGAGGTGGGGACGCCGAGAAACAAAGCCGTGAGCGAGTGGCAGACGGCGAGGGTCTACTCTATCCTGGGAATGCCAGAACCCGCGTTGTATCATGCCAAGAGGTGTATGGCTCTGAGTAAGGCTGGCGGGGAGGGATTCGAAGACTTCCATCTTCCGTCGGCCTACGAAGGACTTGCAAGGGCCTGCGTGACGGCGGGCGAAGTAAGAACTGCCGCAAATTACTTGGAAAAGGCGACGAAGTTGGCGGCTAAGATCAGGGACTCCGAGGACAGGAAGACGATATCGGATCAGATTGCTAGCGTTTATCTTGCTCTGAACGAGACCAAAGGGATAAGACGAAAATGAATGTGGTGATGCCACAACTGCTCGTCTGTATGACCTCCTTTGCGTTCTTTAGCCCTGGCGAACCTGTTTGACCTCGGTGGCCGTTGCTTTGGACACAGCATGCTGGGCGGAATCGTCGCTTCGAACACAATAGGAAATGCGGGGGGTGGGATTCGAACCCACGAACCCCTAAGGGATGGGAGCCTCAGTCCCACGCCGTTGACCATGCTGGGCGACCCCCGCACGATTCTGACGCCGCATTCGGGAATTCTAAAAACCCTTTCACATGGGAAAACGGCTTTAACGGCTGGCGGCGCGGGTCAAGATTGTGCCGGCGTAGCTCAGCCCAGCAGAGCACTCCTTTTGGGGCTCAGGCGCCTCGTAAGCGCGGGGTCGAGGGAGCAAAGCCCTCCGCCGGCTTACTCTATCTGATCCCTTCGCCGAGTCTCGCCATCTTTCGTAGTGGACGACCTGACTGGACGGCCGCCTCCCTCTCTTCAGGGAGGGGGACCTCCTGTCCTTGGCCGGGTATCCGATGGATATGACGCCGACGGGGTGGAAGTGTCCGGGAATCCCCACCAGCTTCCGGATTCCTGGGGGGTCGGTCGCTCCGGAGAAGGCTGCTGCGAGCCCGGCGTCGACGGTGGCGAGAAGTATAATCATGCAACAGGCGCCGATGTCGAAGAACCAGTACGGCGTGGGCCAGTCGATTTCTTTTCCGTCTTGAAGCTTGTCAGGCTCGTTGTATCTGTCGTGGTAGAGTTTCTCGCTGACGCATGGGATGATGGCGACCGGGGCTTCCGAGATCCACCCGTGGAAACCAGCCCCGACGTACTCGGACTCTCCCTGCAGCAGGGCGATCTTTCTCTTCATATCGGGTTGGGTTACGACGACATAGGCGCTCCCCTGGCTGAAACCTGCGCTGGGGGCGTGCTGAGCCAGGTCAAGTACCCTGGAGACGACGCCCGCGGAAACGGGCTGGCTGGTGAAGTGCCTGACCATGCGTCTCTTGCGGACTGCCTGCTCGAATTCCAACGTCAAGGGTGGGTTGGGGGGCCTTGTTAGCTTTGCCCAGAAACCTTTAACGAACGAACGGGTTTCGTGCCCCAATTGGCGCCGAGGATAGGACTCTTGGTTGCGAGGACTCCATTAGTGGCCTTGGCCGGGGTCACCACCGTCTTCGTAGCGAGTGTGGTCTATGTCTACGAACAGAGGTCCATGGCCATCGTCACCCAGGGGGACATCGCGTCCTCCGCTTCGATCGCGGCGCTGTACATGCTGGTCATGGCCGCGGGAATCGCGTTGGTGGCTCTTGACCTGCGCAGGATTGTTGCTCAGAGAATCACAGCGGTCCGCGCGCAGGGATTCGTCCCCACCTCGCCGGGATGGCTGGTGCCCTACGTCCTCTCGCTCAGGAGGTATCGCCGGTACTTCCTCGCTTCGACAGTTCTCTATGGCATTTTCTACGCAATCATCACCAGCATGATTGTCTACCAGCCGACGGTCGACTTTGGAAGGGCGTATGGGGTGGCGGTTCCTTCGGCCATTCTAACTCCGTGCTGCGGAGCCCCGCTCTACACCCCTGTCCTGACCGTCTACCTCGCGAATCACCTCGGCCTTCTGCTCATCCCGTTGACGGTCCTTTTGCTCATCGCCATCTCGGTCCTTGTGGGACTGAATCTGTCCATCTCGGTCTTCGCCTTCGACAGTCGGGCCAAAGGGAACACAAGGGGGATTGCGGGCACGCTGGGAGCCGTGGTCGGGCTCTTCACGGGCTGCCCCACATGTGCGGGGCTCTTCTTTGCCAATGCGGTGGGCGGGTCTGGCGCAGCTTCATTCGTCACGCTGCTCGGATACTACCAACCGGCATTCATACTTCTGAGCCTGCCCGTCTTGTTCGTTACCCCATACCTGACCTCGCGGAGCCTGGCAAGAGTCTTCAGAGACGGATGCGTTCACCTCAAGGTCGAAGACGGTTAGGCTGGCTTCAGCTATCGTTCCTTTACGTTAGATATGAAGAATGGATGGACCTGTTATGCTGCAGGTACAAGCCACGGTCTCTGTTCGGGCGTATTGCGATCATCGCTAGTCTGGCGGAAGTTCCTTGTACGCCAGAGAAATGTCAATTCCCTTGCGCTTGTAGTAGTTCTTGGAGCCGAGGTAAATTGCCGCGCCGAGTATGAAGGAGAATATTACGAAGCCGTAGGTCAAGGTGTTAAGACTCCATACGGAGGGGTTCGCGACAAAATCCGAAGCAACGTAGCCAAAGACGACAATGTTCATCAGGCCAGCTACGCCCAAGATAGCTCTGGCCGAACCTGTCTCCTTCTTTAGTGCATGAACGGTCGCAGTCAATCCGATAAACATGAAGTAAATCATTGACGCTATGATTGCGCCGAAGAGTGCAGACACGGTTCCATAATAGGCGGCGGCAAGTCCAACGAGTGTGACCGTGACGACGAGGCTGATTGCCTGGGCCACAACTGGGGAGCCGAACCGAGGACTGACATATGAGATCCTCGCAGGCAGGAACCTGTCGAACGATTGAGCCAGCAGGTACCTTGAAATCACGATTATTCCATACGCAAGGATCCCGACGTTCCAGACAATCCAGCCGAGCCCGATTAACCAAGCGAGTAGGCTATTGCTCGCTACTCCCATAGCAAGCGTCCAGAAGTTGAACGTGTAGTAGACTGATATCGACCAAGACGCGAATGCTTGGTTGATGAAGGAGATGCCGCCAACATAGTACAGCGTAGCGAACGAAGACGTGAGAAGAACGAATGCGATGACCGCCGAGATTGGAATGTTCCATCTGATGGCGGTTCTTCCTTTGATTTCTGACGCGACTGCCGGTGCCGCGTTGACCCATGGATAGGCGAATGCGAATATCAATGGAAGCAGGAAGAGAGCTGGTGTCAACCAATTAGACGACGGATGGAAGGTGCCAACGATTGTGTTGTAGGTCAGGCTCGTGTTGACGTTGGCAATGTCATGATATCCAGCGGGCACGTAAGAACTGACCGTCCACCCTTGGGAGTTGACGTAGTTGACAACGGCGCTATGTCCAGCCGACAGAAGGGTGAAGATTGCGATGAGAAGGGTCGCGATGCCGAAGATGGTAAGGGCGGAGACGAGTTTGAATCCTGCCTTGGGTTTGAAGACGTTGATCGCTATCAGGATTGCAAAGATGAGCGCGCCCAACGCAAACTGGGGAAGAGGAGTTCCTCCCGAGCTCCCGGGGAGGGAAAGACCGAAGAACGTGCCGTTGCTGAAGCCGGATTGGATGTAACCGACTGCCCCTATGGCGAAAACCGCACTCAGAACGATGAGCGCAAGATAGGCAGTGGTTTCAAGAGTATAGCCCATGAAGGAAAGCGAGCTTCCCCAAAAGCCGCCGAAGGTCCTGGAGATCCAGATATAATCTCCGCCCGTCCTGGGGAAGCGCCGTGTCATCATCGTGTAGATGACAATCTGAGGGACGGCGACCACGAACCCAAAGATACAGGTGTAAGTGAGATTCAATCCGACGATGCTTGGAATAAGGTAACCATACAGCCCAAAGACCCCCAGAAGCGCTCCAATCGACATGTTGCTGAGGTTGAGCGTAATTGTATCCAAGAACGATGCGTTCTTCACAAGACCAGTACTTTCCCTGACAAAAACTGTCGGCTGTGCCGGCTGAGCCTTCGTCTGCTCAGTACTGGACAATGGCATTGACGAAAAGTGCAAGATATTTAACGGTGCATTAGCATGTTTGCGAGAAAACCAATGAGGTCTGTCAAAATTAGTATCCTATCTCTGAACTGGGACGAAGGTGGCGCATCGATTTGACACGCCCACAGCGCTTGCACTTGTACAGGCCCCTGCCCCTAGGGTTGTAGTCCCGACTGTCTGCGATTGCTTCGTGCTCAGTCCTCATCATGCACTTCTCACACCAACGGTATTCCGCCAAGACCGACCCCAGGGCAGTCCGTATGACCCTCCGCCAAAAGCATTTATCGACAAGTACTGATTTGTGACTGTGATCGACCTCACTTCCGTCGGAGTCATCCCGATCTTTCGTGGGGTTCGTTGTCGTAGCGCTTTCCTTCTTGACCTCGGCACAGAGGGCCGGAAGTGAAGTCAGGAGCACGGGAGCCTACTTGACAGAACCTCGAGAGCGCGCGCTAGTGGAACAAAGACGCGAAGGAGTTCACGGTTGCCGTTCATCATAACGAAGATAGCGGATATTACACGACTTCGATTCCCAAGCCGATAATCGACCATCTCAGTAAGGGGGAGGGGGTAGAGTCAATCACCTATGCCATAAGGGGAAGCAAGGTCGAAATCAAGCGTTCTCAGGAGTAGAACTATACACTCCATGAGGCTACCTCACGCGGGCATGAGGAAATCACGAATTGCTGTCTTGGCAGTTGTCGTAGTATTGGCGGCTTTCTTCTTCTGCGCCCCCGTAATCTATTACAATCCTTTCAATTACGGAGGCCATGCTTCAGGATATGAATCCCTGAGTTGTGCGTCGTTCAACGTCGGAATCAGCTACGGATACCACTCATTCATTGCGAATGATTGGGTTTTCATGCTTTCCTGTGGCTTCATCCATGTCTGATTAGCATCAACCGCGCCTTAACACCGACAACTACCAACCGTCAACTTAACAGAACCCTCGAAGAGGTTCTGTCAAGAAGTCGGCTCCTGAGCCCCTGATGCCCCAGATTCAGGGTTGTCAAGTTTCGGCTCCTGCTTCCGAGCCGCATTCTGGATGATTGTAAGCCACTTGTTCTCGCCCTCGACTTTGATTCCTGCCGCTTCTGCGGGAGTTCTGCCATTCAGCCCCATGTGCGGCCTCACATAGTTGTGGAATATCTGCATCCCGCCGATAACGGGCGAGTCCTCACGCTTGAGGGAGCGCATGACCTTCTCCCTGTCCCGCCATTCGCCATTCTGCCTCTCCATCTTGTTATTGTGGACCTCGCCGCCGAGCCTGATGTCGGCTGTGTGGTGAGGGTGAGGCCCGATGCGAGTCCACATCTCCCGCGTGAACGCTCGGTGGAAGTTCGCCGCTCCGTCACTGATTAGGAGCTTCGGCCTCTTCCCCGCGACCTCCATCGCCTCCCTGAACATCGGCCTCACATCAGAGGTTCCCTTATGCGCCGAAACCTGTTGTGCAATCCTGAATCTCGTCTCGTCGTCCATCATGGCGAACAGATACTTCATGTTGCCCTTGAACTTGACATACATTTCGTCAGTTCGCCATGTGTCGCCAAGCTGGGGCTTGATTTGCTCCAGATAACCCTCCATCAGGGTCGTGTATTTCTCGACCCAATTCCACACGGATTGCTGGGAGAACTTCACACCCTGCAACTTGAGGAAGTCCCTCACCCCTCTGAACGACGCGCCAGTGAAGTAGATTTGCATCGCCGAGGTGATTATCTCTGGGGTCGCGTGCATCCCCTCGAAGCCGAGGTTCACAGTGAACCAATAGCCACACGCCTTGCATTCGAACCTCTGGAGGCTCGCGTGCTTGTTGTGCCTGACTCCATGCTTCTTGATGTCCTCGGCGTTGCATTTGGGGCACGTCTTGACGTTGACCTGCTGAATGACTACTGGTTCCCTTGCGACGACCTTCCTCAGGATGTAACTGAGTTCTACGGCTACCTGATGCTTGCACTTCATCAGACGATAGACCGAATCGGGGCATGAGCAATACCACCCCGCCTCTGTCTGCACAACGTCGTATTCCTTCTCAAGTCTTTGACTGTGAACCTTGTATTGAAACTCGCTAATCCTCCTTACCCATCCGAACCGTCGCGCTATCTCCTCGCCCTTCATCTCCCTGAAGTCGAGAGGGGTTTCCTTCATCTGTCCATCCACTCCCTTCGGTTCTGTTGGGCTTCGAGGGCTTTGAAATACTCCTCGTCGCCCATTTCGCTTTGGAGTTCTTGTGCGCTCATACCGTATGCTACGGTAGGGCATTACTTAAAGCTTATGGAATACTACGGTATGCTTAAGTAGGTCACTCGTGCTGGATGCGGATATGCCATACGAAGGTTGGAAGACGGTCGCGGTTCGGGATGAGGTCTATGCGAAGCTGAAGAAGAAGGCCGACAAGGAGCATCGGAGCATCACCAACATGGCCGAGGTCATCCTTTTGGAAGCGGTCGAAGACTGAGGGAGTCCCTTCAGTTATCTACGTAAGATGGTTTGGAAAAAGGAAGAGAGGGCTGGCTCAGAACGAAAGTTGTATCGGTGAGTTCTTGACTTGTTCAGAAGGCATCATCATCAAGACGCGTCCCTGAGCCTCTTCGCTCTTGACCGTCTTGAAGAGCTTCCATGCCTTCCTGATTAGTTCTGACCTAGTTTCCAGCCCTTCAGTTTTCAGAAGTTTGTCCATTTCGTTCAGGTCTTTGTCGTCCACCCGAACAGTGACTTGTCCCATTTTTTCTCCCGCCTTCGGTAGGTCTTAAATGGCATATAACACTATATAATTTGCAAATGCATGGCAAAAGTGCAAATGAGAGGATAAATAAGGCGAATGTAAGGCGATTGCCAGCAGAAGTTGGACACAGGAACCAAAATCGCGGTAGGTTTCGGAGTGGGCCTGACGCTGTTCTCCATCTTTCTCATCCTAACCGGCGACGTGGTTTCCTACTTCGCGGGACTGTTTGGTGATTCTTCGGGCATTAGTGCAGGTTCATCCATCGCAGACATGGGCTACGCGATAATCATCATCATGCTAGTCGTTGTAGTTGCAGTGGTCGCCGTTTGGATTTATAGCAGGTTCCGCCAAGACTCATACGGGAATGGGATGTTTTGAGCATGAGCCCGAAATTCGCTGTCATGCTCGTGTGGTTGATGCCGAGTCTTCCGATAGTGATGGGTCTCATGAAAGATTTTACCCTCTTCAACATCCAATTTCCGTTTGGTTCTTCCATCGCGGTGTCCTTCGAGCAGTTCGATATCCTGTCTTCCATCACGGTCTTGTTCATACGGGAAAGTGGGAGGTTAAACTAGAAAAGATGAGCGACCGTCCTAATTTTTGGGATGTCTTGACCGCAATTGGAACCATTGGCAAAGTAGTTCAGGGACTCAGAGGACATGGAGTATTCTGCAATTGTGTTGAATGCGCTCCAATCAACACTGGCACAGTCTTGGGCATCATTGGCTCTTTATTGAGTTAGCCTTGTCCGACTTCATTGGCGACGTGGGGAACGTGGTAGTCGAGGCATTCCAGTCATACATTGGGTGGTTCGTGGTTCAGGTCATGTTGGATGCGTTCTTTCCCGGCTTCGCCTTACTCGTCAACATTGGCTTCGTGGTCTTCACCTTCATTGGACTGTTGGCGGGTCTCGACGAGATTCTTAACGCCCCAACCATCGCCGTCTTCGCTCTGTCCGTGCTTTCACTCGCCATCAACGTCTGGCTGATTCAGAACGCCGGATAATCAACCGACGCTTAACACCGACAAAATCAACCACTAACTTACCAGAACCGTAGACTATCAGATGTATTACATGGCCGCCTGATGCACGAGTTGACGCTTAATCAGAACTCTGCGAATCAGAAGCGAAGAGTTCGCTCAATCGCTGTTTCTTGACTTTGACTTGGGTCTTCTCTGGCCGAGCCCATTTGTGAACTTTCTTCTCCATTCTCTCGGGGTCTGACAGTTTAACCCACTCGTCTACCGACTCCCTGATTACTTCCGCTTTGAGTTCCCTCTCGGACATCATGCCTGAATCTCCGCTGGCGTGATTACCTCTTTCTCCTCTTTAATTGGTTTTCCTTTGTCTTCTGGCAAACAATATTTGATAACATGGCTCGGTGCGGGTTCCAAGTAGTATTTGTGTAGCCATCCCCTTGCCACTTTCCAGCACTCCGAATGTTTCGTATTCCGATGGAATTGCGCCTTTATCCCCAACTCCTGCGCCCTATCGAGCATGATGACCTCCTCATGGGCATCCACGTCATAGAGAACGCCGTGCAGAATCTTGTGAATCTCATCTTTGGTGTAGCCTGCTTTCTCCATCAAGTCAGTCGTGTAGCTATCCACCATCGATAACGCGTGGGTCGCGTCATCATACTTCTCCGCAGTAATAGAAGAAAGTAGATGCCTGTATGGGTATGAGATTTCTCCCTCGGTCATGGTTCCGAGCTTCTCTTCGAGAGTATCGAAGGCTCTCACAATCGATAGAGCCGAGACCCTACCTCTGGGTGTGTCGGCCGAAGGGTCTATTCCACTCAGATGACTGATGTTTCCGAACACGAGACTATTGCAAGACAACGCCAAGATTGTCGCGCCGCTGGCCGCGACGTGAGGAACGAGTCCGACGATCTCCTTGAAGTTCTCCCTCAGAATCTTCGCCGTGATGTAGGACGTGGAGGCAGACCCGCCCAAACTATGGATTAGGAAATGGAGAGGTGGTCTGTCCTCGACATCAGGATAGCGCTCGTCAATCTTGTCGATGAAATCCTCAAGCACGAACTCATCGGGGAAATTCAAGCTCGCGTAGACATTCCGCTCCGGAGCTACCCTCAACGGAGAAAAGGGTGCTACGATGGACAGCATGACTGAGCCGCACGAGTTCACATGGGACACTACCTTGGGGTCTTTCTCCTCCTCGACTGTGAATTCGAATTTCTCCTGAGACACTACCAATCTGACATCGCGGCATGTTATTTATCCGTTGAGAACTGGCGTTCCATAGAGGGGGGAGGGTGAAGTCAAAGTCACCCCATGTCCCGACAGTTAATGCCCCGTCAGGACAAGCCAGTGTCCCGAAGAGTTAGGAGAACCCCATCAGCCGACGCTTATATAACGAGCCAGACCTGAACTTACGGGTTGGCGGGAAGGAACAGCGCCGCCGCAGGGATTGGGTCTGCGATGTTCATAGCATGCGGGCTGGTCGCGTTGGCCTCAAGCCAGCTTATCGGCGAAGCAATCAGTCTGTCTACCAACGATTTCCTTCAGCTTTGGTCAGAGACGTTTCTGATGATGATATTCGGGCTCCTTCTCCTGATGGCCGCATTTATGATTGACTCACAGAACGCAATGTGGCCGGACATCGGCACGGCGTTGGGGGCGGTGTCAGCCTTGATTGGGGCAGTCGATTCGGTAGTCCTCTTGAACTTCACCGGTGGTCTCTACGAAAAGGCAATCACTGGGCCCTATAACGTGCCGCAACTGGCTGTCTTCTACGTGCTCCTCATCGGGGCTGTGTTCGTCGTTTTGTTCGTGGCCCTCCCGCTGGGACTGGTGGGGTCAATCAGGATGTTTCATGGGGAGACAGTCCAAAGCCCTGAACAATCCTAACTGCCACCCAGAATGAATCCGAAGCTGAATCCGACGGGAGCCGAGTCTTGACGACCCTGATTTTGGAGCATCAGGGGCATAGGAGCCGAGTTCTTGACACTACCCTCGAAGAGATGATTTATATAGAAAGCACGGAGGAAGGGAAAAGAATGCAGAAGATGCAACCGCTCGTCAATTTCACGCCCCTCGCGAGGCAGAGGATTGGCGAAGTGCTTGAGACGGAGAAGGCATCCGATTCCTACCTGAGAATCGAAGTGTACCAGGGCGGAGGATGCGCCTGCAGCGGAGGCTACAGGTATGCCCTCAGCCTGGAACAGAAGCCAGGTCAGTCCGACGTCGTGGAAGAAGTGGGCGGTCTGAAGGTCATAGCCGGCAAGGCCGAGGCAGACCTCATCCGAGGGTCCAAGATCGACTTCGTAGAGAGTCTCCAGCGGACGGGCTTCAAGATAGAGAACCCCAACGTCCACGCAGAAGCGTGTGGCTGCGGCGGCGGCCACTGATAGGCCCTGGCGTCGTTTTCCCTGGCCCAGATAGGCTGCACACGAAGTGATATCGGCAGACGTTGGCTAAGAGTCAGAGCGGACCCAAGGTCACTCTGGAGCCGGCAAGACGTCTGGTACTAACGAAACAACACCTAGCGGAGCGTCCTCGAAGAAGGCTCGCCCTTCTGGCGCAGCGCTCTCCGATGACTCCAGCATCAGGTCAAGACGTACCGGAATCACGCAGGCCAGAGGTGGCTCTAGGAGACCAAGGCCTGTCAAGTCGCTAATGCTTAAGAGCACTCTGAGTTGGCCGCGAACTCATGAAGTACGTAGAAGGCTCAAAGAGAGTGTTTCTTAGCACGGGCACGCGTTTCCCGCGAGAGGTAATCTGGGCTGTGGGAGCGATCAAGTTCTCGGCCGCGAAGTCGAACGTCGCACTAGGGCTTCTCGACCGGCAGGTGGGGCAAACGATTCAGGCCAAGGCCAAGGAGCTGATGAACGGAGCCCACGACGAGATGGTCACGGTGGATGTCTACCAGACAGGGTCGGGGACTGGCCTCAACATGAATGCCAACGAGCTTCTTGCCGAGCTTGCGACCGCTGAGCTTGGCAAGAACGTGCACCCTAACGATTACGTCAACATGAGCCAGTCGTCCAATGACGTGGGACCGACCGCGGTTAGAATCGCGGCAGCCTACGCAGTGAGCCGAGACCTGGTGCCGGCGCTGAAGACGATGACGAAGAGTCTGACCGCTCTTTCAAGGAAGACGTCGTCGGTCTACAAGTCGGGCAGGACGCACCTTCGAGACGCCCTCCCTGTGACAATGGGACAGGAGTTCGGTGCATATGCCGACGCTTTTGGGCGAGACACAGACCTGGTTGAGAAGACGATGCGATACTTGCTGGAGCTCCCCATAGGAGGTACGGCGGTGGGCACGGGTCTGAATGCCGACCCCAAGTTCGGGGGCATGGTCGCCGAGGAGATAGCGGAGCTGAGCGGACTGGGATTCACGAGCGCCAAGGACAAATTCAGGCCTACGAAGCTCCTAACGGATGTCTCTTCCCTGAGCGGGACTCTCCGGACAGTCAGCATCGACCTCTACAGGCTGTGCCAGGACCTGAGGCTGATGTTTTCGGGACCCTTGACCGGACTGGGTGAGATCGACATCCCAACGCAGGAGGAGGTTGCTGGAAGCAGCATAATGCCTGGCAAGACCAACCCCGTCACCCTGGAGAGCGCCCTGCTGGCGTGCGCGGAAGTCGTCGGACTCGATGGTGCGAACTCTTTCGCCGCCACTCTGGGAGAGTTCGAGCTGACGATGGGGGTTCCCCTCATGGGCTACAACATCGTCATGCAGTCAAAGCTGCTCGCCGAGGCCCTGAGGAAGGTGTCCTCGCTAGTCATAGACGGCGTTGTCCCGAACCGGGAGAGGGCAGGCAAGTACGCGGAGAGCAGCCCGGCCCTAATCACCGTAATCTCCCCAAAGATCGGGTACGACAAGGCTGCGGTGCTGGGCAAGGAGCTGGGCAGGGGCGTCCCTATCAGAATGGCCCTCAAGCAGCTCGGCTATGGAAACAAGGAGATCGACGCGATACTCAACATGAAGGACCTGGTCAAGCCGGGGATCCCGGCCAAGAAGCTCTGAAGGCGTTTACATCAGAAAGCGGGAGTCTTCACCGCCGGGCCTTGACACCGATCTTGTCCATCAGCTTGCCGAGCTCGGAGTCGTCGGCAGCGTCCATCCTGAGATACCGGAGGATCTCGCTTTCGTCCAGGCCAACCTTCCGGGCCTCGGCCACGGTGTACCTGTAGGCCTCAAGCTCGGTCGGACGCTCGACGTACTCGAAGGCCTGGTCGTAAAGGTCCCTCCCCTCGAGGAACTGACAGACGTGCACTAGAACGTGGATTACGTCCAAGTAGAGGAAGTCGGCCTTCGCCCCACCGAGGTGCTTGGACCCAATGCAGATTGTGCCGGTATCCCTGTCGAACCAGAGCCCTGAGTCGTTGGGTTCGACCCGCAGCTTGAGGTGCTTCATGATCTTGGTCATTTGGGACCTGGAACCGAAGACCTTCATGAGGGAAGAGGAAGATTCGAGACCGGCAAAGACTTCGGTCAACTTGTACTCCCCAATCTCTGTCTCCCTCCTGACACGGAACCCTCTGACTCGCAACTCCCTTCCTTAGGGGAGCCCGGCTCAACAAAAGAACCAAGCTCAAAAATCGTTTACCTGATGGGTGCTGCCGGCTCCTCCGAAGGCATGACCTCCGAAGCAGATGCGTGGAGGTCTCTTGGCCTCTCCTGGGACGAGATGAGACGAGACAGAACCACTTTATCTCGCACCTTTGCCCGATAGCGGGAGGGAACCGCATGATAGCCTCGCTGAGCGGAATCAGGGGCATCCTCAACACCGACCTGACTCTCGAAGATGTTGCGCACTTCGCAGGCAATTTCGCCCGAGAAGCTGAATCTGACGAAATTTTCATGGCCAGGGACACACGGAGCACCGGACCGGCGATCGGCAGGGCGGTCGCCGCTGCCGCGATGTCGAGGGGGCTCAAGGTCCTAGACTACGGGGTGATTTCGACACCCGCACTTTTCCGCGAAAGTCGGGTCAGCGGGAGGCCGGCTGTGATGGTCACCGCATCCCACAACGAACCCGAGTTCAACGGGCTGAAGTTCATCGTCGAAGGCAGGGGGATCGCGAAACAGACGTTCGACGCGGTGACGGGCCCCTTCCTCGGACAGCTGGGAGGTTTCGGGGCCGGCACGACAAGACGCGTTCCTAACCCAACCTATGTCGAGGACCTGGTCCAGAGATTCGGCACGGGCTGTTGCGAGGGAGTCAGGGTCGCGCTCGACCTGGGCGGAGGAGCGGCGATATCGCATGCCACGACACTTCTGGGGAGGCTGGGCTGCGAAGTGGACACGGTCAACGATGCGGCAGGCGTCTTCAGCAGAAGAATCGACCCGGTTGCGGACGACCTCAGTGTGCTGAGGAGGCTCGTTAGGGAAAGGGGCTGCGACATCGGCCTCGGCTTCGACTGCGACGGCGACAGGCTCGTGATAGTCGACGCCGCCGGACGGAAGAGGAGCGGCGACTTCATGCTAGCCTTTGCAATCTCAGAGCTTCTTGAGGAAACAGGAGAGAAGAAGGTCGTTGTGTCTCTGGACACGACACAGGCGATTGACGACGTCGTAAGGAAGGCCGGCGGGCGCGTGTTCAGGTCGAAGGTGGGGGAGTCGAACGTGGTCGGAGTGATGAGCGATGTGGGAGCTAGGCTTGGGGGCGAGGGGAGCAGCGGCGGTCTCATCGATGGTGAGTTCAACTACTGCAGGGACTCGATGCTGGCCGCAATCGTGATCATCAGGGCACTCAGACAGAAGGGGCGCGGGGCGTACGAGTCGGTGCCCGTTTACCATCAAGAGAGGGTGGCGGTCTCGGTCTCGAAGTCGAAGGCGCAGAAGGCGTTCAAGACGCTGGCCTCGAAGTACCGCGATGCCGATATGACTGACGGAGTCAAGATTATGCTTCCAGGGCGCTCCTGGGTCCTAATGAGGGCCTCGGGGACGGAGGATTCTGGTAAGGGTGTCGGCCGAGGCGGAGACGGCGTGGGAGGCCCTCAAGAACGCCAAGACCTTCGCGTCGAAGCTGATGGAGCTGAGCAGGTAGCACGCCCGACGAGAGGCGGATCATCGAATCCATCGTGGGGGCAGCTGGAAGGGTCCCGGCGGGGTACTCGAAGATAGGCGACGACGTGGCGGTAATTCCAGCCCGCGGGAAGAAGGTCGTGCTCAAGGTCGACATGCTGGTCGAGAGCACTGACGTCCCGCCTGGCATGGACTACAGGCAGGCGGCGCGGAAGGCGGTCGCCATGTGCGTGAGCGACTTCGCGGCCAAGGGTGTGAGGCCCGATTCGTTCATGATCTCCCTCGGAATCCGGAGAGGGACGACGCAGGGGCAGGTCGATCAGCTGGGGAGGGGTTTCAGAGACGCCGAAGACGAGTGGGGGGTCCGGCTGGTCGGGGGGGACACGAACGAGGCTGACCAGCTGATAGTCGACTGCGCGATGGTCGGGTTCGCGAAGAAGGTCGTTGGAAGGAAGGGGGCCCTGCCGGGAGACGCCCTCGTCGTGACGGGCCCGTTCGGATACCCAGCAGCAGGGCGCAAGATAATGATTGACGGCGCGAGGGCCGATGATAGGTTCCGGTCAAGGATGACGGGGAGCGTCACGAAGCCTACTCCTGACCTTGAAGTGGGGATAGCGCTTGCTGACTACCTGACTTCTGCGATGGATTCCAGTGACGGGCTCGCTAGGAGCCTTCACACCCTGGCAGAGGAGAGCGGAGTCGGCTTCGACCTTGACAGGATGCCTGCCGCAGAAGGGACAGCGAGGTTCGCTAAGCGAAACGGCCTCTCGCTTCAGGACCTGGTGATGGCAGGAGGCGAGGAGTACGTCATCGTGGGAACTGTCAGCCAGAGGAAACTCGCCGCTGCCAGAGAAGCTGCAAGCAAGGCCGGCGGACGGCTGCTGGCGATCGGGAGGGCGACCCGGGAGAAGGGCACAGTCTCCCTCCTGATCGGGCGCTCAAGGAGGCAGATCGGCGATGAAGGCTGGACTCATCTAGGCTGAGGCGGTCTTCACTACCTTCGCGAACTTCTTCATGAGAAGGTCAGCACGTTCTTGGCTATCTGACTCCGTGAACACTCTGATCAGCGGCTCGGTCCCGCTGGACCTGGCCAGCACCCACGAATGCTCGTCTGCCCATATCTTCACTCCGTCGATGCGTTCCACCTCTCCCTTCGCCTGACGCTCGACAGCCCTCATCACTGAGTCGATCCTATGTCCATCTACCTCAATCTTGGTCTTCGCCTGGTAGAACCTTGGGACCGAGAACGAGAGCGCCCTCGAGAAAGCCATGCCTCTCGAAGCGAGGCACTCGAGCATCAATGCGGTGGTCATCCCGCCGTCCCTGACCGGGATGTGGGGCATGTACATGCACCCCCCGTTCTCTTCGAACCCGAAGACAGCCTTCCTTTCGAGAATGGTGCGCGAGATGTCGACGCTCCCCACCCTTGTCCTGAAGACCTTGGCGTTGCGCTTTCTGGCGACGACATCGATGGCCTGGCCGGAACTGACGGAGGTCACTACCGTTCCTCCGGGATGCCTTTCCAGAACGTAATCGGCGATGAGACACCCGGTCTGGTCCCCCCACAGAATCCTGCCCTCCTCGTCGCAGAAGATCGACCGGTCTCCGTCGCCGTCATAGGCAACACCGAGGTCCGCTCCTGCGGATTTCACTGCCCCCGAAAGGTCCCTCAGTGTTTCAGGGGTGGGCTCCGGACCCCTTCCGGGGAACGTTCCGTCGACCACCGCGTTGAGAGTAATCAGCTTGCACCCGAGCGCCTCGACCAAGTACGGAGCGGCGACGCATTGGGCGCCGTTTCCGGCGTCCATGACGACCGTGAACTTCCTTCCGGAGACCAGCTTCGAGTTGACCTTCGACAGGATTCCAGCTATGTAGTTCCTGACGACAGACGGCTCAGGCCTCGCCACCCCGATAGACCTCCAGTCGGCCTTCGTTTGGGACCGGTCAAAGAAGATCTTCTCTATTCGCTGTTCGTCGAGCCTGGGCACCTCCACCCCGTCAGGGCCGGCGACCTTCAGGCCGTTATACTGCGGCGGGTTATGGGAGGCGGTGACCATCACCCCGCCCCTGAAGCCCATCGACCTCACTGCATACTGCAGGGCAGGCGTTGGGACCAGCCCCGCCTCAGCGACGTCCCGTCCGGAGCTCATCAGCCCTGAGATGGCGGCGTTGGCCAACGCTGGGCTTGATACCCTTCCGTCCTGGCCGACAAGGAGCTCACCGTCTCCAAAGTGGGTCCCGATGGCCTCTCCGAGGTTGATCGCGAAGTCAAGGTCGTGGGAGACGCCCGGCACGAACCTGACGCCGTTAGTGCCGAAGAGCCGCTGCTGGGCTGCGGCCAAGGCGTCGGTTTCCTCTCGCATGAGAAAAAAACCTTCCGAATCAGGAGGCTTTGAGGAAGCAGTCAGACGACGTCAGCGGGAAAGCCTTATGACGAAACGTAAGGCGACGCTGTTCGGGCCCGTAGCGCAGATCCATGCTGTGAGCGAAGTACGGATAGCGTGGCAGCCTTCTAAGCTGTAGTGAGCCGAGGCTCGCAGAGGTCGTGGGTTCAAATCCCACCGGGCCCGCTCAGTCCCTTCGTCACGTCGCAGTTAGGGGCCCACACGTAGCAGGCAGAGAAGAATCGTGAACCCGATAATCAGCATCTCTGTCTTGCCCTTAGCTTCGTCCATAGACGCTCCAAGGTTCGGCGTTATGAATCCACTTGGCTAGCTGATCTTAATCCCGGTGCTGACCCTGATGAAGTATCCGAAGAAGTAGAGCGCCACTGTGACGCCGAGCATGATCAAGAGTATCTCAAGGAAGTCCCTGGCGAATGGCTTGCCTGATATCACTGTGCTGTAGTACGAGATTAGCGCGAGGATCACCACGGCGAGGGACAAGGACGAAGCAAGGGCGTAGATCATGACCGGAGTGAGGAAGTACGGCGCTGCCAGGATTATTGCCGTGATGAAGTAGGAGACGCCTGTGTAGACCGCGCTCAGCCTGGCCGAGCCCTGAAATCCCTGCTTGGCCTGCGCGAAGGCCGCCGATGCCATGGCCAGCGATGCCGCCGCGCCGGCTACCACCCCTGCCAGCCCGGCGATTTCAGTCCTGTTGTAGATCCCAAGAGAGCCGGCGTGGATTCCGGTGATTTCGACCAAGGCGTCAGCAAGGCCCAAGACGACGAAGGAGATGTAGCGTACGGCTGAGCTTTCGATCTTCTGGGCGAACTCCTTCTCGTGCTCCTGCTCGTCTGCCACCATCTCTTCGAAGGCTGTCTTGTCGGCTTCGGGGATGAGACTGGCGAGCGCCCGGTATTCCTTGACGACCGAGGATTCGTGCCTGTCCAGGAACCTCGAGGCGAACGTGAGCCCGAGCACCCTCCTTAGGAAGAGGACCCAGTAGAGCTTGATCCTGTCCGCCTTCGGCTCCTCCTCCGGTGCGTACTTTCTCCAGAACTCGTAGTGCTTGTTCTCGGTGGCCGAAAGGTGCATCAGGACCCCCGCGAACGGGCTGGAGCCGGCGACGGTCTTCGAAAGACGCTCGTAAAGCTTCGAGTCTGTGAACTCGTGGGACATCCGCGTCCTTGCGACTCTCGACAGTTCGGGGCTCGGGGACGTCATTCCTTCAGATTCGGCTTGGACGGGCGGGCGTATTTGAACCCTGAGGGGTGGTCCAGCGGGAGGAGCCCCGACGGAAGACCCCGCCAGGTTCCGTCGGTCACTACTCGAGGAAGAAGGCTGGCTTCATGGGGAGGGCATCCCTCCCCTTGTTGGCAGGGTCGCTGGTTCCCTTGCCTCCGGCCCTCTGCACGCTCACTTGGACCCCCAGCTCTCCTGACATGAACTCCGAAGCCTCGGAGAGCGCCTCGTACTCGTTGAATCCTCTGTGGGCCAGGTACTTCCCGACCATCTCCTCGCCCAGCTCGAAGCTCAGCTTGAAGATCCGGTCTGGCCCGACCTTCAAGGCGGCGAACTTCTTCACTGTCACCCCCACGTTCTCCTTCTTCTGCTTCGCGGCTATCAGCTCCATGAAGTAGCTCCTCGCCGAGTCAGACGAGACATACACATTCAGCTTCGAGTGCGGGCCCTTTACGACCTTCAGGACGTTGCGGGCGTCCTCAATGACCTTGCTGACAACAGTCTCGGCCAGCTCTGCCTCTTCGTCAAGGGGAAAGTCCTTCAGCGCCGGCCAGTCAGCCTGGCACGCGAGGCCCTTGTTCCCCAGCTCGTGGTTGAGGTCCTCCGCCATGAACGGAGCGAAGGGCGCCATCATCCGCAGCCAAGCGTTGAAGACGTCGACAAGCGTCTCCTTGCGCGGCTTGCCTGTCCTCCGGATGTAATACCTGATGTCGTTCCACATGTCCAGGAAGGTGGTCGCAGCGGCCCGCCTGATCTTCATCTCCTCCATCGCCTGGGTAACTGTGACTACCCTCCTGTGGGTCGATGAGATCAGCCACGAGTCCATGGTCTCCTTCCCACGGCTGGTGGCCGACTTCAGACTCTTCTTTACGAACGGTATCACCGACTCGGCCTTGGCCCTGGCGTCCTCCGCGTTCCTCTCGCGCCAATCGGCGTCGTCCATTCCGTCGGCGATCAGTGCCAGAGCCAGCCGGAAGCCGTCTGCGCCGAACTTCTCGAGGGCCGTCCGCCAGGTGACGAAGTTCCCCTTGGTCTTGCTCATCTTCTTGCCTTCCACCAGGATCATGCCGTTGATACCGAACCCCCTTGGCCAGTGCTTTTCAGGGAACAGGGCCGCGTGGTGGAACGCGAAGAACGTCAGGTGGTTGGGAATCAGCTCCTTCGCGGAGTTGCGCAGGTCGACCGGATACCAGTACGAGAACTCGGCGTGCAAATCCCTGAGGCGTTTCTCTGTCATCCTCGCGGCCTTCGAGAGGTTGGCGAGACTGCCCTTTCCGTAGAAGACGTAGTCGAAGACCTGCGGCGTCAGGCTCTCCGTCGCTACCTTCTCGAGGTTGACGAACTTGCTGATAGTGTAATAGGCCATGTAGATCGTCGAGTCGCTCAAGGTGTCCACTATCCATTCCTTGTCCCAGGGTACTTTGGTCCCCATCCCGGAACGCCTCGCGCAGGGCCTGTCGTTCAGCCACTCGATGGTGGCATAGAACCACTGTCTGGCATCTTCGGGAAAGACCCCCGCCCGCTCAATGACCTGTTTGGCCTTCGCTTTCCATTCAGGGTTTGAGTAGTTCAGAAACCACTGGTTCTCTAGAATCTTGACGAAGCAACGGGTCCCGCAGCGGCAAACGACCTTCTCGGGCAGCTCGAGCATCTTGCCCAGGCGAGCCGTTTTGGTCAGGAGCTCGACGGCCTTCTCCTTCGCCTCGCTCACGGTCAGGCCGGCCAGGGGGCCTGATGCTTGAGACATCACGCCTCTGTGGAACTCAGCGCTGTAGACCTCCTCGGTGGCGGCCTCCAGACGGGAGTCGAGGGAGTCCGTGGCGCCCGACTTTTTCACTGCGTCCTCGGCCGGGACTTGGGAATACCCGCTCAGAGCGATGATGGGGATCGGCGTCAGTTTGTCGGCTATTTCCTTGACTGGTCTAGCCACCTCCGCCCGCCCCTCCTGGATGTCCCTGAGCGCCATCAGGTCGTATGGCGCGTGTGCGGGGACGCTGTAGACTACCCCCGTGGCCAAGGATTCATCGACAAACCTTCCTGGGAGTATGGGCAGCGACTTCCCCGTCAGCGGGGCCATCGTGTACCTGCCTACCAGCTCGGAGCCCTTGAAGGACCTCACGGGCGCGACCTCGTGCTTTTGCTCGACCAGCCTGGCCAACGCAGAGGAGCTTACGACCCACAGCTCCCCGTCAACTCTGGCCTCCGAATACTCTGCGTCCGGGTTGACCCAGAGGTTGGTCGCGCCATAGATCGTCTCTGGCCTCAGGGTGGCCGCGACGAGCGCGAACTCCCCCAGGTGGAACTTGATCAGGTTGAACTCCTCTGGCGAGACCCCTTCGCCGTCCATCCTGTCGTGGTCTCCCGTTGGGCTCTTGTCGAAGGAGCACCAGACCACTGGGTGGGTCCCCTGCACGACGTAGCCGAGCTCCCTCAGCCTAAGATACTGCCACTCCACGAACTTCCGGTAGCAGGGGTCCACCGTCCTGAACTCCCTCCTCCAGTCGATGGAGAACCCGGTGTCCTTCATCACCTGCCGGCTGACCTTCGTGTAGTAAGAGGCCAGGTACTCCGGGTCGACGAACTTCTCGACCTCGGCCTCGGGGACCCCATCGATCTCCACGAACGCGCGCCTGACCGTCTTGTCGCCCTGCTTCAGCCTGTAGCTCATCCCGACTATCGTCTTGCCCGTCCAGTGCCAGGCCCACGGGAAGAGGACGTTGTAGCCCTGCATCCTCCTGAACCTGGCGTAGAACTCGACCCTCGCGGAGGTGAAGGCCGTGCCCACGTGGAGAGCGGCGTTCATGTACGGGTACGGGACTGTGACGAACATCTTCTTCTTGCCCACGACCGGGTCGGGCTCGAAGACCCTCCTGTCTGCCCAAACCTTGAGCCAGTACTTCTCCCTGTTAGCCATTTGCATCAACTCAAGGGGCCTGACAGAAGCTTTTCGGCCAGAGCCGCGGCCTCGTCAATCCCTGCGACTTGGGGGCCGCCTCCCTGGGCGAAAGCGGGAGAGCCGCCGCCCGAGCCTCCGAGGGCTGGGGCCAGTCTTCTCACTATGTCGCCCGCGGAGAATCCGTTTTGTCTGGCGGCGGAGCCGACGAAGCAAATCACACGCGCCGAGCCGCCGGCAGGGAAGAGGCAGAGGTAGATCAGCGAGGGATCGGACGAGACGCTCCTCTGTCCCTGAGCAATAATCTGTTCCTCGCCGAACGGTGGCCGCTTCGAGACATATAGCTTTGCCGAGCCCGTCTGCTTCGCACGAGAGACGACGTCGGCGGCCGACAAATCAGCCATGGCCTGGCCCAGGGCTTTCTCCCTCGCCCGCGCCGCCTCGAAGTCCTGAAGGAGCGTCTTGGCGACCTTGGGGAGGTTCTCCCTCTGAGTGCCCAGGACGCCGGAGAGCTCCTGCAGGCTCAGAATCCATGCGGTGGATGTACTCGATCGCCGCCTCGCCTGCGACGAACTCGAGCCTCTCGACCCCGTCCTGGATGCGCTCGACCTTCGTGATCTTGACGAAGCCGACCTCGCCTGTGGTCCGGGTGTGAGTCCCCCCACAGGCCTCGATGTCCCAGCCGCCGATGTCCACGACCCTGACGCTGCTGCCGGGGACGACCCCGCCCTGGTAGAGCCTGAAGCCGTACTTCTCCTCAGCCTCCTGCCTGGGCATGAAGTTGTTCCTGATCTTCAGGTCCTTCCTGACGATGTCGTTGGCAAGGTCCTCGATTTTCTGCACCTCCAGCTCCGTAAGATGGGAGAAGTGGGTTATGTCAATCCTACCGTAGTCCTCCTCCTTGAACGCCGAATGCTGCCAGACCCATGGTCCCAACACCTGCCTCGACGAGCCGTTCAGTATGTGCGTGGCTGTGTGAATCTGCGTTATCCTGATCCTCCGCCTCCCGTCGATGTGGCATCTGACCTGGGCGCCTGCCTTGGGGCCCTTCCCTTCGAGCCTGTGAATCACGATGTCGCCGTATCGCTCTACGTCCACGACCTTCGCGCCGCCTATTGAGCCTCGGTCGGGCTCCTGGCCTCCGCCCCTCGGGTAGAAGACCGTCCGGTTCAGGACGACGTTGTTGCCCGGGAAGACCTTCACTACCCTCGCCGCGAAGTCGAATTCGGCGTCTTCCTCGTAGTAGAGCAGCTTCGTGGGAGGCAGCTTCCCGATGTGGAACTCGGGCTTCGGCTCCTCGAGCTTGCGGGCGATGTGCCTGGCCTGCACCTTCTCGTAGAAGTCCTCGGGCATCTCGACATTCGCCCCGGCCTCGATCAGCTGCTCTGGGGTGACGCCGTCGGAGTCGTACATCCGGATCAGGTCGTCGGTCGAGACCGGCTTCCTTGTTGCGGTCACCGAGGAGACTATCTTGGAGACGCGCTCGGTGGAGGAGGCGTACCTGGACTCCTCGACCCCCAGGACCTGGGCCACGTCCTGCCTATGCTGCTCTAGCTCCGGGTACATCGCCCTCAGGTAGTCGATGTGCCAGCTGACGACATCGGAAATCGAGAGTGGGAACTTGTGATAGTTGATGAAGTTCATCGCCCTCCTGTACAGAATTCTGAGGTTGTAGCCGCCGCCGGAGTTGCTGGGGAGCATCCCATCCGCAATCCCGAAGAGAAGGGTCTGCGCGTGGTCGGCGATTGCGTACATGGCTTCGAGCGGGGCGAGCTGCGCCTCCAGCCTCCGGCTCTCGACCCCGAGTTTCTTCGCGATGATCTCCCTCTGGCCCGAGAGGGAGCCGAACTCGTCGACGTTCATCATCCCGGCAAGCTTGGAGTACTCCAGAAAGAGCCTGCGGTCGACCTGCACCTTGCAGAGTTCCTCCATCCTGCCGAGGATGCTCTTGAACTCGGTGTCGTAGCATGTAGCCGTCCCCTGGGTCAGCCAGGCCCACCTGTTGAGCCCCGTCCCCATGTCCACGACCTTCTCCTTCATCTCCCGGTAGTCTCCGACGTCACCTTCGAAGGCTGTGAAGACCGCGTTGCCGAGCTCCAGGCCGCGGACGAAGAACTCGAGAGAGTAGCCGAACGCGCCGTAGCCGACCCAGACCCCCTCGTTGAATGTGATCTCCTCCTTTGGGATGCCGAACTCCTTGGTCATCAGCTCGAAGTCTAGGTCGACGCACCTGTCCTTCCAGTAGCCCTGTTTGTCGGCGATGCTGTGCTGCCCCACCATCACGTAGGACGTGTTGTGCTTGCCGCTGACGCCGACGTTGGGAATGTCGTTGAATCTGAGGCACATCTGGGGGACCACGAGTGGGTTGGCCGGGAGCTGGAAGACGACCCTGCCCGCCTCGACCCTCTGGAAGTCGATGATGGATGCGACCGTGAAGTAGAGGTCTGGGCGCCACCTGCTGACCACCGGGTACCTCTTGACGCTAGTGTGCCCGTTCCTCACGAAGAACTTCTCTATCGCCTTCCATGACCCGACCTTGTCGAGCTTCCTGCCGGTCGGGGGCGACCCGATGAAGGAGTAGGGGGAGCACGGCGCGTCGTCGCAGCGGCTCCTTCCCTCATCCAAGGTCCAGAAGAAGCGGCCGCAGCTCTCGCACTTCTTCCGGATGAAGCCTTCCCGCTTGAAGAGGTCGACGGAGTAGTAGCGCTTGTAGTCAGCGGAGAATTTCGCCTTGAGAGCTTCCTTTTTCTCGTTCAATTGAAGGGGTCCACGGACTTTGGGGACTCCCGCCCCCGATATAGATAAACATGGAAGACAGTTGTCGTCCTTACAGGGACGGCCCCGAGCGCGGGGGACCGGGCCTGACCTTGGGAACTGGCTCGGGCGAGGGGCGCGATGCGGACGTGGGCGTCTTCAGCTTCGGGCTCTGTAGAAACCCTCCCTCCATAGACTGAATCCAACCCTTGGTCAACGGCACGAGGCTCTGGAATTCTTAGCCGACGCACCACCCTTCTGTCTTCATGATACCAACCAAGAAGAGGAAGGATGGTGCCGTCAGCAAGAAGGGCAGGGAGGAGAGTCGATACATAAGGATGGTCAGGGCCATCTTCAAGGTCTGCAGGAGGCAGGGCATTCCCCTCTACTCAAGCAGGTTCTCCAGGAGGGACTACACCCTCTGGCAGCACATCGCCCTCCTCGCCCTGATGCAGAGGGTGAGGAAGTCCTACAGGGAGTTCGCCAACGACCTGCTGACCGTGGCGGGGAGGCTCGTCCGCGCTCTGGGCCTCTCGAGGATACCCCACTTCACCAGCATGGAGAAGTTCATGCTGCGCGTCCCCTCGACCCTCCTGGAGAGGGTGATGGGAGGCTTCCTGTCACTGACTGGTGCGAGGAGGCAGGTCCTCGGGGTGGACTCGTCCGGCTTCTCCCTCCACAACGCGTCCCGCTACTACGCCCTGAGGGTCAGGAGGGACATCCTGTCGGCCATGCAGAGGCAGGTCGCGAGGAGGAGGTGGTACTAGGGATGGCGAGGACTAACACCAGGCGCTTCCTCAAGATCACCATAGGTGCCGAGCTCAGGCACCAGCTGGTCACGTCGGTGAGGATGCGCAGAGGCCCGTCCAACGACAACCTTGACTTCGGGCCTGTGGTGAGGAGGGCCCATGCCGTGAAGCCCCTCAGGATCGGCATCGGGGACAAGGGGTACGACGCAGAGGAGAACCACGTGCTCCTAAGGGAGGAGCTCCACGCCATGTCAGTCATACCCGCGAGACAGGAGTACGTCCCGGTTTGGAGGACCGGAGGCAGGTACAGGAAGGAGATGAAGAGAGGGTACCCGGAGAGGACGTACCACCAGAGGTCGAAGGACGAGACCATCTTCTCCGTGGTGAAGAGGACGATGGGCGACGAGGTCAGGTCGGTCAGGACGAGGGGTCAGAACAACGAGATCAGGCTCAGGATGATAGCGTACAACGCGATGAGAATCGCGAGCGTCGCATCCTCCTTTCTTGTCCTTAGAGGATTTCTACACAGCCCAGCTTCGGATACGGTTAAATACGGAATGGAGGGCGCCTGTCTGCGATTCAAGATGGAGTACATCTACGCCGCTCTGCTCCTCCACAAGCTGGGCAAGCCGGTCAACGAAGAGAACCTGACCAGCGTGGTCAAGGCGACCGGAATGGCCCCGGACGCGGTACAGATCAAGGCGCTGGCGTCTGCTCTCAGCGAAGTCAACATCGATGAGGCGCTGAAGAACGCCGCGACGATGGCTGCAGCACCGGCTGCGGCGGCTGCCCCTGGAGCTGCGGCTGCGAAGGCAGAAGAAAAGCCGAAGGAAGAAGAGAAGAAGGAAGAAGAGGCTCTACAGGGTCTCGCGTCACTGTTCGGCTAGAAGGAAAGCTCCCTAACTCTCTCTACTGGAAGCCCTTTTCCTTAGCCTTGGCTGTGAGCGCCGCGGCTTCGGCTTCGGCTCTTCCGAAGATCATGGGCGCCGTCTCCTTCGTGAGGAACCCTGCCTCAACGGCTAGGCTCATGGCCTCCCTGTACGCCTTGGCGAGGATGTCGGGCGCGGTCTCCTTTGTCACATAACCGATGACGATCGCCAAGCCCCTCGAAGAGGAGTAGGCGTCAAGGAGGCTCTGTCTGTACTTCTCCAGGTCTATCGCCACTACGTCGCCAGCGTAGATGAGCCCGTTCTCGTAGGCGAGTGCGATTGTCACGCCTGCCTTTATCGGCTTGATGTTGAGCTTGGAGAGGAGGCTCGCAAGCTTCGGGGTTATCGCTGCGCCCTTCTTCACTGCGACCGAGTCCTTGTTGACCCAGATGCTGCCGCCCTCGATCTTGGTCTGGATGCCCGCTTCCCTGAATTCGCTCAGGACGGGGCCGGCCGGAAGGCTCGTGTTCCCTGCAGGGACCATTATGTCGTCGGGGGCGACGTCGCCCGCCCTGGCGGGGAGGTAGACCTTGTTCTTGTCGAGAGTGAGGAAGAGCTTGAAGGGGTCGTAAGTGGAGAAAATCAGAGCATTCTGGCCGGTCAGGTGAGAGAGCAGCTGGTCGGCGTTCTTGATACCCGCCTTCTGGAGGCCGAGTATGGCCAGGGTGTTCTTGACCACGTAGACTTCGGCGTGGCCCCTCAGCGCCTTCCTGACCGCCATCAGCTGGCTCGCCCTCACCTTCGAGAGATTAGTCACCGCGAGGACAGGGTACTTCTTCGCGAGCCCCGAGACATTCTCGACCGCTTCGGCCTTCTTCGGCCTTACGGGGTGGACCTGCACCGTTTCACTCATCTCAGTCTACCGCCTGCTTTGCCGGCTTCCCCATCGCCGTCTTGACCATGAGCGTCTTGACGTTCTTGTCTCCGTTGGGGAGCTTCTTAGTGACCGCGGCGACCACGGCCTGGATGTTCTCTGCCAGGTCGGGCTCGGTCAGGTTGCTGTCCCCAGCCTTGGCCATGACGCCGAGAGAATCCCCTGCTCCTAACGCGAACTGCGGTCCTCATCCTGTTGATCATGGTCTCGACCGAGGCGTTCGGCGGGACAGGCGTCGGAATCTTTCCCTTGGGGCCGAGCGCCTGTCCGAGGATCTTCCCGACCCTGGGCATCAGCGCCGTGTCTGCCAGGAAGAAGTCGTAGGAACGGGCCAGTTTCTTCGCGTCCTTCTTGTTCCCAGCGTAGTTCTCGAGTTGCGACGGGTCGATGACTAGGTCGGCCTTCGCGGCCTTGGCCCTAAGCGCGAGGTCGCCGGAACCGATGAAGCAGACCTTGGCCTTCCTGGCTGTCGGGTGCGGAAGGTAGACGATCTCGTTGATGTTGAGGTCGGTCTTCTTGGGGTCGACCTCCTTGAGTGTCAGGATTACCTCTAAGGACTGAGTGAACTTCCTTTCCTTTGACTGGTCCTTCCCCTTCTTGACCAGTTCGGCGAGCTGCTGGGTTGAGAGCACGTCCTCTTCACGAATTCCTCATCGAGCATGCGACTAGCCGATAAAAGAGTTGTGTCAATTGGGGGACCCTACTCGAACTTCGAGTCCCATTTCCCGTCCTCAATCTCGCCCATGAACTCCCTGGGGTCCTTTCCTTCTATCTTAACGCCGATGCTGACGCAGCTCCCGACCACTTCCTTGACTGCGGAGCGGAGGGTCTTGGCGTAGGAGCCTGCAGCCTTGTTCTTGGCTATGCTGACCACTTTGTCGATGGTGAGGTCGCCGACAAAGTCCAAGTTTGGCTTTCCCGACCCCTTCGCGATTGCCGCCTCCTTCACGACCAGGGCTGCCGTCGTCGGCGTCCCCACTATGACCGTAAATTGCTTTGTCTCCTGGTCCACCTCGACCTTGACCGGGACCCTCATGCCCTTGAAGTCGCCAGTAAGTCTGTTGATCTCGTTGACTATCCCGAGGACGTTTACGCCGAGAGGACCCAGAGCCGGACCGAGCGGAGGGCCTGCGCTAGCTTCTCCTCCAGTTACCAGCGCGTTGATGACCTTCTTCTCTCCCAAACCGAGCTACCTTGGAATCGGGCACTCGCGGCATGGAGTATCTAAGCTTTAGTCGGGTGCCGGCGGCTCCATGAGGGGAAGCCTCTGGCGGTTGTGGATGAAAGCGCTCTCCAGATCCGGACATGGTCTGAATGGTGAAAGGATTCACGAGAAGAGGTTTCGGAGTCGGTTGAGGGAGAGTAATTGGTCCTTCCTTGCGATGCCTAGGAGGGCATCGCGCTGCTTGCCTCGGGCTTGGCCCGCCCGACCAGCTTCGTGTAGCTGCCGTCGATGGTAATCGGCATCGCAAAGGCCGTGTCGATCAGGACCACGACGATCTCCTGCTTCGCCTGCTCCACCCTCGAAACTTTCGCCCTCATGCCCTTGAACGGACCGGCCACAATCTCCACCGTGTCACCCTCGTTAAGTTCTGCCACCATCGATTTCGTGACGAGGAACTTCTCGATGTCCTGGTACTGCATCATGCCGGGAATCTTGCTCCTGACGTGCTTGAAGCCCTGGATACTCTCGTCGACGACCTGTGAGTTCGGGGCCTCGAAGAGGACGTACCCCTTCCAGGTGTCGAGCGCAAGGACCGAATAGATGGGCTTCTTCTTCTGGACGGCCCTGTTAGCGACAAAGGTGGCCACCGTCCTTTCCTGGCCTCCGGTGGTTTTGACCGGGAAGATGGAGCCTGTCCTCTCTTGATCGCTCAAAACAGTCATCCCAGAAGTAGTCCGGTCCCCATTGGGCTAATAACCTTATTCTCGCAATAGCTAGCCGAAGAAGATGTTCCCGATCAGCTTGATCAGGAAGCCGATGGTCCCGACCACAGCTACGCCCAGGGCGACAAGCTTGAGGTAAAGGCTGAATTCGTCCCTGTCGCTCTTGTGAGCGAGCCTGAATATAGCGCGGACCGACGAAAGGAAGTCCCTGAAACTCATTTTCGGTAAAGGTGCGACCCGCTTTAGTGGTTAATATGCCTTAACGAGGCGCGGAGGGACGCTGCGGTTCACGGTTAATATCGGGTCGGCCCAGACTCCCTGCATGAATCCGCAAGGCGAGCCGGCAACTGTAATCGTGGCCTCCTCGTCAGACCTGGCTTCAAGCACCCTTGCAGATGCGCTGATTGAGAAACAGGGGTTCCGATCCACGGGCGTGAACCTCCTGGGCAAGCCCGTCTACCAGAAGGGGCCGTTTCTTCTGGCGTTCTTCGAAGGCATGATCGTCTTTCCCCCGGACCTGGACGAGTTTTTCAACCCGCAGGCGTACATCTTCCTCTCGAGGCACAGCGCGGAGTCCGAGATCGCTTCGCTCACGGCCCACACTACAGGGAACTTCTCGGACGAGGCCAAGTTCGGCGGGGCAGCGAGGGAGCTGGGGAGGTGTGACCCGTCCCTCCTCAAGAACTACCTGATTTCGCTCTCGAAGAGGAAGGGGAGGCTCGGCGGCTACGAAATCACGATGGAGGCCACCCACCACGGGCCGACCTCCCTCCAGAAGCCTGTACTCTTCGTCGAGCTCGGGTCTTCCGAGAAGTACTGGGGCGACGCGGAGGCCGCGGCCGTGGTCGGCGAAGCCCTCGTCGAGAGCCTGACTGAGAAGACCGTCTGGAGCAAGGCGGCCATCGGCTTCGGCGGGACGCACTACCCGCAGAAATTCACGAAGATAGTGACCGAGCAAGACATGGCGGTGTCCTTCGTGGCCCCGAAGTACGCCTTGGAGCACGTGGACGAGGGCATGGTGGGACAGATGATCCAGAGGACTGTGGCCCCCGTGAGGTACGCGTTGCTGGAATGGAAGGGACTGGGGGCGCACAAGGACAGGATACTGGGACTCGCTTCGAAGTTCGGCCTCGAAGTGATCAGGGTCTGAGGATTAGAGCGCGCGCTGAAGCGGCGAAGAAGACATACCCCAGGGATGCCCTCTTGCCGGACTGACTGACCAGGCCCTACTTCAGGAGGGAGTCCAGGAACTTCTGGGTGTCGAAGGGAACCAGGTCGTCGTAGCCCTGTCCGACCCCCAGGAAGAGGACGGGCTTGCCGGTCGAGTAGACGATCGACAGCGCGGCCCCTCCCCTCACGTCGGCGTCGGCCTTGGTTAGGATGACCCCGTCGAACCCGACGTGCTGGTTGAAGAGCTCCGCCTGCGAAACGGCGTCGTTCCCTGTGAGGGCGTCGGCGATGAACATCTTGAAGTCTGGCCTGACTACTCGCGCGATCTTGGACATTTCCTCCATCAGGTTCTGGTTGGTCTGCATCCTCCCGGCCGAGTCGACCAGGAGACAGTCGACGTGGTGCGCCTTCGCGTACAGGATTCCGTCCCTCCCCACGGCTGCCGGGTCCGCCCCATACCGCTGCGAGATGACCTTGATCGAGAGCCTATCCGCGTGCTCTGTCAGCTGCTCTATCGCCCCGGGCCTGTGGGTGTCGCCCGCCGCGCAGACCACCGTGATGCCCTCCTTCTTCAGGTAGCTGGCGACTTTCGAAATCGTGGTCGTCTTCCCCGTCCCGTTTATGCCCAGGAAGAGGATCGTGTACGGCTCGCCCAGCTTCTTCTTCTCCCGAATGTTCGCAAGGAGGTCGACCTTTCCGGCCCTCTCGAAGGCCTCTTCGAGGGTCGTTGCGAGGCGCTCCCCGACGACTTCTGAGGCGTCGACCGACCTGTCGACCCTGGTCCCGGTGAGGCTCTTCTGGACCTCCTGCGTCAGAGCCTCGGCTACGCTCTGGGCGACGTCGCTCTCAATCAATGACAGCTGGAAGTTGAAGACCACTTCGTCAAGCTGCGCAGCCGTGAGCTCCTTCTCGCGGACTGCGCTGGTGACAGCCGAGAAGGCCTGCTTCAGCCTTTCGAACAATGGCGGGTCACTCCTCGTTCTGGCGCGATACGAGTGAGTTGAGAGCCTGCCTGTCAGAATCGAGTCTCTGTGCGAGCTCGTTCCTCTGGCCTGCTATCGACATGATCGTCTTCTCGACTTCCCTGCTCCTGCCTTCCATCATTGCGACAGCCTCGGCCTTTGGCTTCTCGATCACCACGTTGGCGCCCACGCTGACCAGGACCTTGTCCGTGGAGGGCGGCGGGGATCGCAGCATCGCACCTCCGCCAATCTGCATTAGGACCTCTTGCTTCGGATTCTCACCGAGCCCGTTGAGGGCATCCAGGGCCGCCCGGTTCTCAATGAGGGCCCGCTCAAGGAGGTTCTGGCGGGCGCTGAGCTCGTTGTAGGTGCTCTCTAGGACTCTGACCTCGACCACGAGTGCGTTGACGGTCTCTTCCGCGGAAGGCTGCTTGCTCAACAAGAATGACCCGAATTTTTCAGACGGACAGCGCCCTTGTTATAAAGACAAGCTCAGGTCCCGTCGTCTGGCTGCCGACCACCGCGTTCTTCGAGTTCGCAACTATGCCAGAGGCCACGTAGGGGACCCCCCTGTTGACGGATGTCTGACCTGCCTCGACGCCGAACAGGGTCCCTATCCTGCCCGCCTCCTTCTCCTCGATTCCTGGGTAGATGGCCACCCCCCTGTTGGTCGCCACGATGAGCGAGCCGACCTGGGTGTACTCCCCTATGGGCATGACTTCCGTCTCCGTCCCGAGCACGTCCTTCACCTGCGAGACGGCGTTTCCATCGAGGAGCGGCGACACGACCGCGAACTTGTCGTTGGCTGCGACGAGGTTGCCGACCGCGGTGAACCTCGAGTCGAGCCTCGCCACGTTCAACCCGGTCGCGAACCCGATTTCCGCGAGCTCATTGGACTCTGCAAGCCTCGACACGAGGATGCCGTTGTTGTTCATCGAGACGAGCGGGCCCAGGAGCCGGGACCCGGCGATCGATGTGGCGACGGCCGAGACCTCGAGGCTGCTCGAGAGCTTCTCTGACTTCGTCTGGGCGAGGCCCTTGGGCACCAGGATGAAACTGTCGTTGGCCTTCAGGAAGACGCCTACGTTGGGGCTCCGGTAGATGTCGACCAGATGGAGGCCCATTGATCGATTACACTTGTTCTGACTTCGGAGGGAGCTTCACGGACACGATTCCGTCCTCGTCCCTCTCCATGTCAAGCTTTATCCGCCTCGGCGGATTCTTGATCCCCCGGGACCAGATCTGCTTGTTGACTTCTTCCGATATGCTGACCTCGGTCGCCTTCATGTGCCGTGTCGCGAACTCCCTGATCATCCGTATCGCGACCTTGGACCTCCGGTACGGAGGGGCCTCGAATGCGATGCCTAGCGGTACCATGTAGGTCCTGGACAGGGCCTCGACCTTCTCGTTTTCTTCAGACATCGCCTATCCCTTCATCTTCAGCTTGCGCTGCCTCCAGCTCCTCTTCTGCGGGTTGGACCTGACGTGCCTGTTGGTCTTCGCGATGACCCAGGTGGGCACCGACCTTCCCCTCCTTCCTTCCTTCAGCAGCCTGTTCTTCTTCGAAGCGTCCTTGACTCTGGCCACGTCAGGCCCTCCTGATCTTGATGTCGCGCTTCTTCCCCTGGAGCGCCAGCAGCATCTGCTTCACTTGCTCGTCGTTGAGGGCGCTCTTGAGCCTCCCGTTCGAGGCGAGCTGTATCACATACTCCTCGATCGACGAAGCAAGCTCTGGCTTCACCATCTTGACGTTGGCGAGCCTCTGCCTCGCTTCCGAGGTCAGGGCCATCCTGAGGACTCCCTCCCGCATCGCCTTCTTCTCTGCGACCTCCCGGTCCGCAGGCCTCTGCGTCGGTTCGGACATCACTAGCCGTACCTCGCGAGCGACTTGTCAGCTTCACTCATGGCCACGAAGATCTCCCTGCTGGCCTTGTCTAGCATCGCCCGGCCCTTCGGGCTGAGGACCCTGCCCTTGGGCGTCTTGGTGACCAGCTCTGCCTGTTCCAGCTGCTGCAGGACCTTCCTGATCGGAGACCTCGCTCCGTCCCTGTGGTGCTTGGGGAAGTACGCCACAGCCTTGGACCCTCCGTAGGCGCTCTCCAGTTCGCTGAGGCCGACCGGGCCGTGGATGTAGAGCTTCCTGAGCAGCGACGCGGCCCTGGTGTACCACCAGTCGGGGCTTTCAGGGGGCCTTTCGGCGTGAGAGCCGGTCTTCACGAAGTGCGCCCAATCAGGCTCTTTCAGGCCGGGCAGGCCCTTGACCTGCGCGGACAGGGCGCCGATGAGCTTGTCCTGGGGGACATCGCGTGCATTCACCATCAAGTCTCACGAATCGGATTTCCCGACCTTGCCTGAGCGTATATAAGGCCTCCTCAGGATTTTCCGATTTACGTGTCCGCATTCTGTGCATGTGACGCGGATCACCGCAGGCTTGCCGTGCCCCAGCCGGACGCGGGCGTTGACGCCTGGCACGATGAGACTCTTGCAGCCGCGGCATGTGTACATCTTCAGGGAGGCCTCGAGCCTGATGTTGAGCCTGAGCCTGACCCGCCTGGCCAGGGCCGCCTGCTCCCTCGCCATCGCGAGGTCCTTCGGGGCAAGGGCGACGGACGATTCCGTGAGCTGCCTGACCAGCGCCGTAGCCTCTTCACGGGCTGCCTTCCTCATCTTCACGCCCTGAAGGCTTCCGCCAAAGGTCTTAACCGTGCTTGTCCCTCGGGTTTGCACCCTTTGAAGCTCAACTTCGTCCTGGCGGAATCGGCGCTAGAGCTCGTCCCGAGAGAGATCCTGAGGAGCCCGCCCGTGGCCAGCGACTCGAGGAGGAGGGGGGTCGACGCGTCGCGCATCCTCCTCGACAGGAGCTTCCACCACTCAGCGATGGCGAAGCTCAGGGACTCGGAGAAGAGGGGGCGGCCGGACCTGGTCCATGCCGCGCTGTTGAGCGTGACCGGGACGCCGCTGTACATGGACGGCTCCGTCAGGGTCTTCGTCCACACGAACCGGGACGTGGTGCTCGAGCTGGCCGAGATGACGAGGGTCCCCAAGAGCTACTTCAGGTTCAGGGGCCTGGTCGAGAAGCTGCTCTCGGAAATGTCGGACGAGGGGCTCGTGAAAGCTCATGAATTAGGGGTCAGTGACCTGCTCCGAAAGACGATATCTCCAGACAGGATCTTCGGCCTGTCGGTCCAAGGCAGGCAGACCCGGCCCGAGGAGCTGGCGATGGCGGTCTTGACCGCGAAGAACCCGTGCGTGATAGTGGGGGGTTTCCCTCACGGACACTTCTCGCAGGAGACGCTCGCCCTCGTGGACGAGCTGGCGCGGATACACGAAAGGCCCCTGGAAGCCCACGTCGTCGCATCCAGAGTCGTCTATGAGGTCGAGAAGGCCGCGGCGAGAATCAACGATTAAAAAGAGTCTGGGCGGGTCAGGACCTCGTGCGGTCGTCGTCCAGATCTCACTGAGTTGAGAGGACAGCCTGGTCCAGGACACAAGCCCTCCAAGCTTGTAACCCGGGTTCAAATCCCGGCGACCGCATGTCCTTCATAGTTGGGGGGTGCATCCATTGCTCTATATTCTATTGTGGTCACAATATCGTCACCGCTAGTATGTCGAAGAGCGATATATCTCCTGTAGGGTCGCCCCGAAATTGGGCCCTTCTTTTGCACCGATGTGCTGGAGAATGAGGAGAACTTCTCGCGCGGACCTGCTGTTCAGAATCCTAGTCATCGCAATAGCTTCGACCCTAATCGTTCTTTTCGTAGTCTACTTTTTCGAACTTCTTACTGGGTCCTCCCTCACGCTGCATGATGGCTTCGCCTTCATCTTGGGCTCGAAATGGGATTCGGTCGACAACATCTACGGCGTGTACCCAATGCTCTGGGGGAGTCTGGTGACGTCGGCAATCGCTTTGGCCATCGGAGTCCCAATAAGCATTGGCGTGGCGATATTCCTGTCAGAGCTTTCGACCGGGAGACTGGAGATCGTCAGTTTCATTCCTGGTCGAGATGCTTGCCGCAGTGCCGAGCGTGGTGTTTGGCCTGTGGGGGCTCTTCATTTTGGCTCCGTTCCTCACCACCTACGTCTACCCAGTCTTGGAGCGCTACCTTGGGTTCGTCCCAATCTTCAGCTGTCCGACCACCTTTGTTCCATGCGTCTTCACCGGAGTCAGCGTCATGAGCGCTGGGGTCATTCTTGCCATCATGATAATCCCCATCATTTCCGCCATCTCAAGGGACGCGATGCTGGCCGTCCCTTCATCCCAGCGCGAAGCCGCCTACGCTCTCGGGGCAACGAAGTCCGAGGTGGTCAACATGTCGGTTCTGAGCTACGCACGGTCTGGCATCATCGCGGCGGTCTTCCTCGGTTTTGGGAGGGCCTTCGGCGAAACCATGGCCGTCGTCTTTGTCATCGGCAACGAAGGGGTAGTCTCCACCTCACTATTCAGGCCAGGTTATACGCTCGCGAGCCTCATTGCAAGTGACTTCAGCGAATATTCCTCGCCGACCGCCCTCTCCGCCCTTGTCGAGGCCGGGTTGGTGTTACTCTTAGTTTCACTCACGGCGAGCCTGGTAGGCAGGCTCTTGATCAGACGGTTCATCGGGGGCAGGGAGGCTGCAGAATACACTTGAAGCTAAGAAGAAGAATCAATCACAAGCTCTGGATCACCTTTACCCTGGTTGCGGTGGTGATCGCGGTCGTGCCGCTCGTAGCCGTAGTCGCCGACACCGTCTACTTGGGAATCGGCTCGGTCAACCTCAAATTCTTCACGTCACTTCCTCCCGCTCCGTGCAGCGTCGTAACCCGCAGCGCGACCGGAGGAACAGCGACAACCTTGGTTGATACCTCGCAGTTCTGGGTGACCAACCAGTGGGCCGGGTACCCAGTATCGATTACCGGCGGAACCGACGTCGGGCAGTCTGGAACGATAATCTCGAACACGGCCAACACCCTGACCATCAGCGGCAAGTGGACATCGGCGCCAAGCTCCACTGTCTCTAGCACTGCAATCAGAGGAACGACTACAAATCTGACCGATAACTCGCGGAAGTGGACCGTCAACCAGTGGGCAGGGGACATGGTAAACATCACCTCCGGAACTGACGCTGGGAAGTCTGCCACTGTGATTTCGAATACTGCCCACACCCTGACCTTCAGTGCTTTACCATCCGCGCCAGGCACGAACTTCCTGTACACCTTAGGTGGACCTTCGATGTACGTGATAGGCTGCGCCAGCGGAGGTTTGGGAGACGCTGTTCAGGGCACACTAATCCTCGTGGCACTTTCTAGCGGAATAGGAATTCCCATAGGCGTAATCTCTGGAATCTATATTTCAGAATACGGTAGAAAAAGTCTGTACGGCTCGCTGATCAGGTTCATGGGAGATGTTGCGGCAGGAATCCCGTCAATCGTCACGGGAGTGCTGTTCTTTATATTATTGGTCATCCCCATGCGGGGCTATACCGCTACGGCAGCCAGCATCGCGCTCGGGTCGATGATGATCCCCATCGTCGCGAACACATCCGCGGAGGCCCTCAAGACCGTGCCCAACTCCATCCGAGAGGCTTCCGAAGCCTTAGGGATCAGGAAGTGGCGGACCGTCCTCCTGATGGTGGCCAATGCAAAGAGAGGTATAGCGACCGGCACCCTCCTCGCAATCGCTAGGATAACCGGCGAAACCGCCCCGCTGATTCTGACCGCCGGCAGCAGCGTGTTTTGGTTCTCGGGTCTAGGCCATCCAATCGCATCTCTGACCTACTCCATCTTCTATTATGGGACCTCGGCCTACCCCAATTGGAAGTCCCTTGCGTGGGGAGCCGCGCTAGTTCTCATTATAATCGTGATGGGGATAAATGTCATGGTCAGGATAATGACGAGGAGCAAGAGAGGCCTTGTCTGAGGCAGCGACGCCGCGAGGTACGGAAGAGGCGCAATCCCAAGGAGGTGGTGGGTGACGTCGTCGACCTCAATACCGACGACGGAGAGAAACAGCTGTTGTCGGACGTTTCTACCGCGATATCGCCCCAGTTCGTCGGAATCTTAGTCGATTCATCCGGTTGCATGCAGTCGGCGAACACTCGTAGTCTCAGTCTGACGCCGACCAGACGTGAGACCTTGTCTGTCTGCGCATGCGCCGCGGAGACAACAGACACATCGGTTACGATGTTGGGGGCCAAGAAGAAGCTTTGGCCTTGCTTCAAGACTTTTTTTAGCTCGAGAGAGCACAGGCAGTACCGGTAGTCATAGCCGAGATTCGGACTGCCACGAATAAGGGTCGCTCCAATTATGTCCAGAGAAAGTCAATACTTCTCCTCTTTGTATATAGTCTATGTGAACCAAGTTGGAAGGACTTATCATCTGTCAGCCACCCCGGCTAACCGAATATTATGACAGAAGAAAAACACAAACTCACAAGACAAACATCCATAGCTTCAGTTATCGCACTGCTGCTCTTCGTATTGTCGGCTGTGGCGGTAGCCACGCCAACAGTAGTCGCTCAAAACTCGTGGACTCCTACTACGCTCTCGATCGGCGGATCGACCCTCTTGGCCCCGCTTGCGACCGTCTGGGCGACGAACTTCCAGACGTACACCGGCGGCGCGGTCTCCGTCAACTACCAGGCGGTCGGGAGCACGGCCGGTAACAACAATTTCCTTTCCGACATCTTCAGCCTCGGATTCAGCGACGCCCCCATACCTCAAAATGGCCTTGCGACGTTAAACGCGCAAGGGGACGTCGTTACCCCGGCGAACAGCCCTCCGGTAACTGGTCTTGCAGGCGCCGACCCGGTAATCCAAGTCGTTGACGCCCTGGCGCCAGTCTCCATCTTCTACAACATCCCCGGGTTCCGCGGAACCCTCAACCTGACCGGCGACGTAGTCTCAGAAATCTTCCTCCAGCACATCACGAGCTGGACGGACCCCCACATCCTGGCCCTCAACCCTGGCCTCACCTCAGCTCAAATCGCCCTCCTGGGTAAGTACCCAATCACAGTAGTCCACAGGTCAGACGGGAGCGGTACGAGCTTCGCCTTGACAAACTACTTTGGCAAGATCGACGGAAACTGGACGGCTGACGGTTATTCAGGGAATTCGACCTCGGCGAGCAACTTCCCTGCGTCTGAGCTCTCAGGCAAGGGAACTGGAGGAGTGGCTGGAACCGTAGCAGCGACCAACGGCGCAGTCGGCTACGGAGAGACTTCCTACGCCATCGGCGGAGGACTGGTCTATGCTGCTATCCAGAATTCAGCAGGCAACTACATTCTGCCACTGCCAGCCGGAGTCACCGCGGCAGCAGCCGCAGACGCTGGCAAGCTCGCGACAGATCCAGTGTACGTCATCACCAATGCGCCTGGCGCAGAATCATATCCAATCTCGACCTACACGTACGCATTCATATGGGAGAACCAAGACCTGGGAACCTCTGGCGGAGGCGCCTGGACCCAAGGCCTGGCCTTCGACGCCGTCCAGTTCCTCAACTGGGCAGTCACTCAGGGTCAAGCCTACTCCACAAACCTACAGTACGCACCATTGCCGCCTGCCGTGGTCACGCTTGACCTCGGACTGCTAGCCAAGGTCAACTACGGTGGCGCCTCATTCCTTAAATCCCCAACCGCATCAATCACATGCAAATCCTCGTCTGTGCTAGTGGGCAAGACGGACTCCTGCACCGCTGTACTCAGCGGCGGGAGCGGCCTCACAGGCGACTTCCTGTGGTCCAGCACGGCCGCTGGGACCTTCAATAAGCCAGTGTGCGTGGTCCCGAAGAACGGCAAGTGCACCGCCACCTTCACCGCGCAGGGCGCGTCGCCTTCGGAAACCATCGCCGCAGAGTTCACGGGAGACCTCAACAACGCACCCGCCATAGCTTCATCCAGCCTCACCGTGACACAGATGACCTCGAAGACGTCTGTTTCATGCAAGCCATCATCCGCTACCACCGGTTCGGCAATCACATGCACTGCCAAGGTGACGGGCTACGCCCCGACGGGGACAGTCAACTGGTCCCAGTCCGGCGCAGGTTCAGTCGCCTTCAGCTCGACTTCATGCCTCCTCTCTACAGTGAAGAATGTAGGAACATGTTCCGTCACAGTGACAGGGAATACGGCCGGCAAGGTCACACTGACGGCAACATATGCTGGAGACGGCAACAACAAGGGTAGTTCGAAGACTGCCTCGGTCACCATCAAGGCGTAAGCACATACACCACGTAAAGTCGGCTCCAGTTGTTCGACTGGGGCCTCCCTCAGTTTTATGCAATCTTCAGGGAAAGAGCCTACGTTGATGAAAGTTGATGAAATGCAGGATTGATCTCTCTACGCAAATGACTAATGACTTACGTAGTAGTCAGCTACCGCCCTGAAAGACTCCTTGGGTTCAAGTCATGTCTGGATAGGTGGCGCCGTGCCTCCCGTCATCATAGCATTTCACAAGACTGGAGCTGGCCATGTCGAGGTCGTACCGGGGGTCTTGACTGTACGGAGTGATTTGAGAGATGAATTGGAAGATGAACCGAGCCAAGTGAGGATGGAAGGAGATTGACCCTCCTCCCATGGCCCCGGCGAGAGTCGGTAGGAGGATTCCGGAACACGCCAACCGGCTCTGCTTAAATAATAATGATGCTTGGCATCACTTGGATGGCCTCAGCGGCGCTACTGGCTATTCTCGCGTACGGGCACGTCCTGTCGGCCATGGGTTGGCTCGGAGGCGGGATTCTGACGACCTTTGTAATCGGGCCCAACCTTCGGAAGCTGCCCTCTGCCGCAAGTCTGGAGTTCAATGCCAAGGTCCTCCCGCGAATAATCCGGTTCGTCCAGGCGATGATCGGGTCGACATTCCTTTTCGGTATCCTCTTGCTCTACTACTACTATAACGGAAGCTTCTCGCCACTCTCCACCTCGTCCCAAGGGATGGAACTCTCCCTCGGCATCATCCTAGCGCTGCTGACGGCGGTCGTTGTGTGGACCGTGACGGTCCCGTCATTCCAGAAGGTCATCAAGATAGCAAACGACCTCCTCCAAGGCGGACAACAGGCGCCTCCCCTGATCTCGCCAAGTACGGAAGGAGAGCCAGGATGGGCTCGCTCGTGGGAATCCTGCTGCTGCTAATAGTCCTGGCGACGATGATTTCTGCCGGTTTCAACTTCTACTAAACGAGTGGGTCTTCGGCTGCTGTCCTTTGCGGATTCGCCAGAGCGCACAGTGTGTTTTACGCCACGATTGCGAAGAACCGAATCCGGTCGGGGCCTGGGCTGAAACTCTAGGACCCAAGGCGGCGGTCTCACCGCCTTCCTTGATGGCGATGCTGCCTAGACTGACTCATCACGACTATGTCGAACAGAATGCGTCTGTAATTTATCGTCAGCGTCCTTGCGAAAAACGGACCGTCGACGACCATTTCGCGAAGACCGGGCTCGTTCCTTTCGCTTCGGTCGAACCTTTCGAATGACAGGCAATCTTCAAGGTATGGCTTGAGCCTGAGGACGCCGGGATCTACCACTACCTCCCGAGGAATGGGGTCCTTCTTCGACTCGAGGAGCAGGTCGTTCAGCGCCTCTCTGGCCGCTTCGTAGTTCTTCCATGCTTCGTCAACGAATCCGGCAAAGAACCCGTTCGCAACCAGCCTTGAGGTGAATGAACCATTACTGTCATCGGCAAACCCCTTGAGAAGATGTGCTTTGATGTTGAGTTCGTTCGACCTGTCGAAGCCATACAGTAGCTGAAGAGCGACGCCTTCCGCATCCGACTTGTAGGCGTGGTTGAGCGAATCGCCGAAGGCGCCGCTGGCCAATAGGAACCTCGCCATCTCGTAGTCGCCAGAAATCAGGGCGCTCGAGAATCATGTGCGCAAAGTCAGGCTCATAGGGGATCTCGCTCATCAGGATGCCCTTCCAGGTGGCCTTGAGGGTGCGGCGGTCGATCGCTCCGATCTCGATGAGCCAGTCCTCCGCGAAGGCGACCTCGCGATGGTCCACCCTTGACATGAACTCCAGCTCCGAGAGTTTGAGCCCGTACTTCGACATGAGGAGCACCAGGTCAAACGGAGTCTCGGTCTCGAGAGCCTTGCGCACGGGTGTCGGGTTGACCTTCTTCGGCAAGGGTGTGTCAGTGAGGATGACGGCCCGACCGGGCTTGAAGCGGCCAATCCTGCCCACCATCTGCAGGAGCGAATTGTTGTCTATCTTCGTGTAGCGGAGCGTCTTTTGGCCTAACTTGTCCTTGCTGTCTATCACGTCGTTGAAGATCAACACGTTGTCGACGTAGATGTTCACCGAGGAAGCGATCACATTTGTCGCGAAGATCCTCAGGTTCCTGTCGACCTCGGCTCTCCGCTGGATCTTGTTGATCTCCGAACCTTCAAGCCCTCCGTGGATGTAGACGCCCTCATAGCTGCCGGCATACCTTTCGACCAGGCGCCTCGTGGGGAGGAAGACCAGCCAAGATTCATCCCGGGGCTGCGTGTAAAGATAGCGTGAAAGCGTCTTGAACATCTCATCGAGGTCGTCTGCGAGCTCAACCTCAAGCGCGACCGGATATCTTCGGCCGCTCATCGAATAGAGCTTGGAAATCCCCAGGAACGACAGGAACTCCTTGGGGTCGATTGTGGCGCTCATGATCCGGAACAGGTTCCCTGCTCCGGATTCCTCCCTCTTTGCCAGCGACAGGCACAGCTCCAGCTGGGAGGACATCTGGTGGCTTTCGTCAAAGTAGATTGAAGAATCGGATATCGAGTTCTCGGCCAGCATCCTGAGCAGGACGCCGTCCGTGACTATCTTGATCATGCCTCCGATGTTGATCTTTGTGTCCTTCGTGATGACCGCCAGCTCTTCCTTCAGTTCTGGATGAAGCGCCTGAAGCGAATAGAACAGGGCGTTGCACGCCGCCCTTGAGGGCTCACGGATGATGATTTGCCTGTCCCTTTGGCACAATTCGAATTCGTGAATCGGGGTTACGGTGCTCTTCCCTGTGCCGACATCTCCGATGATCACGAAGTGGTCAGAGAAGTCTATCGAGTCAAGGATCGAGAAGATCGGAAGCCGCTGTTTCGATTCTTTGCCGGTCGTTTCTCGGGTTTGTCCTTCCTCTTTACCCTCCAAAGCAGCTGGTACAGGGGAAACGTCACGAATGCCAAGTTCGTCATAAGCCAAATGAAGCCGAAGCCCTCCAAAACATCGTCATTGGCGGGGCAGAGATAAACCAGCCTGTGGCAGGCGTTCGCGAAATTACACGAAGGAGACGTCTGACTTCACGTAGACCCGCGTCGCGACTGCCAGCACCACGATTGTCTCGGCGACCAAGAGAGGGACCTGCCATATGTCGGAGGATGGGGGGGACCACCTACGAATCCTCCCCTGGCGGCGTTTGCGACGTAGGTCAAGGGGTTCACTTCAAAGAGCACCTGAATCGGGAGAGGCAGGCCCGAGCTGAACGAGTAGAACACGGTGCTCGCGAAGTTAACGACGAATAGGATCAGGATCTGGATGCTGTTGTACGCGTTGTTCGACTTCACCAACCCTGCGATGAGCAGCATGAGCGACCCGAAGAAGATCGAGCCCACAGCTATGACCGCGAAGGCTGTCAGCGCCCCCCAGAGGGTGACCTGAAGCGAGCCGATTATCAGGAACGCGCCGACGAGCATGACGAAGGCGCCGGCCAGGCCGAACAGCAGTGAGGTGAACATTATCCCCAGGAGATATTGGAGTCTGGTGAAGGGTCCGACCAGGAGCTGGGCGAGCATCCCCCACCGTCTGTCGGCCCAGAGCATGCTGCCCCCGACAGTACCTGCCATGAGACACTGGAAGGACATTATCCCTGGCGTCAGGAAGGTGAGGTAAGCGGCGGTCCCCCCGGGAGCAGTGATCATCGCACCGAAACCGAACCCGAAGAAGACGAGATACATGGCCGGGAGCCCGATTAGGATTATCAGCGTGCCGGGGTCGACGTTGACCTTGACGTTCCTGTACATCAGCTTCAGGATGTTGGGGAAGGCCATTCCGCTACTGCTCCGCCCTCGTGACAGAACCGATGAAGACGTCCTCAAGGGTGTTCTTCCGGACGTTCAACCAGTCCACCTGGGCGCCCGTCGTCTGGGAAAGCTCCATTATCCGCTGCAGGGCCGTCTTCGGATCGTCGGTGAGTATGACCGCCGAGTTTCCTTCGACCTTGACCTCGCTTCCGTCGAGCTTCATCTTCAGGCTCTCGAAGAAGGAGGCGACGTCGCCCCCGGCGAGGGTGACCTCCACGGTCTTCTTGCCGCCATAGAGGCGCTTCAGGTTCTCGACCGTGTCCATGGCCAGGATCTTGCCTTGGTCCACGACCGCCACCCTGTCGCAGACATAGTCCGCCTCCTCGAGGTTGTGGGTGGTGAAGACCACCGTGAGTCCCTTGCGGACATCCCTCCTGATTGAGTCGAGAAGCTCGCGCCTCATGAACACGTCCAGACCCGTCGTCGGCTCGTCCAGGAATAGGATGTCCATGTCGTGCATCATCTCGCGGGCGACCTGCACCCGCCGCTTCTGCCCGCCGGAGAGGTCGAAGGCGCGCTGCTTCCTGACGTCCTGCAGGCCGAACATCTTGATGAGGTCCTCCCTGCGCTGCAGCCTGACCTTCTTGGGGACGCTCCACAGGACGCCGTATATGTCGAAGTTCCCCTCTACCGTAGTGAAGTCGAAGGATTCCCCCTGCTGCACCACCCCGATTCTCTTGCGAATCTCCTTTCCATCGTGGAGAGGATTCAGGCCGAGTATGCTCAGACTTCCGGATGTGGGCTTGATCAGGGTGGTAAGCGCCTTGATGAGCGTGGTCTTGCCTGCACCGTTCTTCCCAAGGAGGCCGAAGACCTCTCCCTTGCCTACGCTGAAGGTCACGTCGTCGAGGGCGAAGTGCTTTCCGTCGTAGGTGTGCTTGAGATGGTCGACAGCGATGACCTGCCCTGTGCCGTCCATGCTCACCTGCAGACTCCCGCGTGAATGATTGGTCATGCGTACTTCGCTCTGATTTCATCAAAGGCCTTCATGCCACGGCTATAGATTTTTGTCGGACCGGAGGCTTCGACGACTTCAGTCATACTTCTTGAGGACCTCCTCCGTGCTCGAGAGCATGTCGTCGAGATCTATCGGTGCGCCCTTCATGACGTCCTGGATGTGCTTCTTCGCCTCCTCGGTGAAGACGTTCCTCAGGTCCCTGGCAAGGTCCGCAGAGTCGGTGCTCTTCGATCCGCTCTCCGCCCTGAGGACGACCCGGTCTGCAGCAACGTTCAGCGTGAACTTCCTAGTGTTCAGCGTCATCCTTTGGTTCGCAACGTGCAGCGTGTGCAGTGGCGAGAAAGTCTTGACCTCTGTTGGTGAGTAGTGGAACCCGTCTGTACCTGCTGTCAGCTTCATCGAGTCTCCTTTCACCCATAGCGAGCTTCCGTTCCACTTGGCGGAAGCCCCTTCGTCCGACATCATGAGGTACGACGAGTCCTGCGCCCCTCTGAGCCAAGAGGTGTGGCGGTCCGCGCCGTCCTTCATGTTGAATTCCAGCGGACCTATCTTGACCGTTCCTCCTTCTGAGGTGTCTCTGATGCTTATCGGTCCGACATCGACCGAGTCCCCGAAGGGGTCCTCTCGGACGTGTATGAACGGGAGATCGACGCTGCTGCCGGCAGCGTCCAGTTTCGATATTGCGTCGTCAACCCGCGCCCTCTGAATTAGCTTGTCCACGCTCTCGCCAGTGATCTTCGTCACCTCGTCCTTCCCGGCCTTCTCCCCCCTGAACGGTATTCCGGCGGTGGTCACGGGCTTCGTGAAGGATGCCGTGACGTTTCCCATGGGAGTATCGAAGGACGCCTTGATGTCGCCAAAGACCACGCATCCCACAGTCCTGCCCGACCGCGACCGTGTTATCGGCAGGGCGACCGTGTCGGCCTTGGGGGAGAGCGTAGTCCTTCCCGTACTGACGCTAGAATTAGCGTGGACCAGGATGGCGGGCCCGCCAACATGGAATCTCTCCCTCGCCGGCGTCAGCGCATGGACGACATACGCGAGCAGTCCCGTAGCTATAGCGGCTATGACAAGATCGGTGACCCGCCCAGAAATGGCTGAAGAGAGGGGGCTTCCCTGGATGGAGGCGACCCAGCCCAGGAACCAGATCAGAATCACGACTAAGATCAGGCCTCCTGTGATGTTGCCCAGGAAGCTGGAGACGGCCCGCGCGGGGCCGGAGCGAGTCCTGGTGTTGAAGGCGAGGCCCAGCATGCCGAGGGCAAAGCTAGCAACCAGTATCTCGGTCGAGTACTGGGAGATGGTCAGGACCCCTCTGACCAGCCAAATCAGCAGGAGCAGCACAGCCATCGTCCCGAAAGCCGTAGACAGCCTGTGGGCGAGTATCGAAGCGGTGCGCCTGCGCCCTATCTCAATCAACCTTCTCGCCTCCCAAGGCTTCGTGCATCAGAGCGAGCGTCCTGACGAGCATTCTGCCCCTCTTTGTGAGCTGGTAGCCGCCCTCGTCGCCGTGCGTGACGAGCCCCATTCCGAGCAGGCTCTTCAGGTGGTGAGAGACCGAAGCCCCTTCGAGCGCAGTCGCGCTCTTCAGGTCGGAGAAGCTTCTGTCCGACATGTAAAGGAGCTTGACGATCTTGAGCCTCTCGGTGTTGGCGAGGGACTTCAGGAGGTCGGCCGCGTTGTCCTCAGGCATGCCTCCGACCAAGTCATCGACAGCCCGCTCTCCTCTCTCGACCAGACTGGACCTGACGCTCTCTCGGATTAGCTTTACCAAGTCCTTGGCCACCACGGACGACGGCTCGGTCTGCTCGACGTCGTTCTTCCCAAGCTCGACCCTGATGGACTCTCCGCCCGACCCCCGAATGGCGCTCTGTACCTCCCGTTTGATTTCGTCCCTAAGCGACCTGATCTCGTCCCTGAGTTCGGCCTTGATCTCGTCGAGGTCTTCATCCAAGTAAATGCGCCTTTACCCCCTAGGTCATATGGGTATATATCTGTTTACTCCAGCGACCACTTTAGTAAAGTATGGTTGACTTGGCAGGAGCTGACCTGCCAATCCTTTCGGTGCTTGCCGACCCCAAAACATGCTGAGTGGTAGCGTCAGCGACCGCATTCAGTTCTCTTGAGAGCGGGTAGGAATCTAGACTGAGGCTCCGTCACAAGCTCAGCACGAAGGCTCCCCAAACAGTGTGGTAGACCCTAATTCCGAACAACACATAGCCGATTGAAGAGTAGTCGATTCCGAGTTCTGCTGGGCAATAGACGCAGTTGGAATGTTGGGGCAGGGCCTCATGCACCACCGGAACGAAGAGCACAAACAGGGCGATTGCTACCGCGACAACGGCGACCCACTTCCGCTTCGTGCTCTTTTTCACCGTCCCGGATTCACTTTGGTTCGATATAGTTCTAGACTACAGAACGAACAGGCTTCCGTACAACGTATGGGATTGAAATCACATCCGCCCACCGCACCGGTTGCCCGAGCCAACTGCCACGAGGGAACGCCGAAGGTGAATATCCTGCCTGCGAATCAGATTAATAACAGCCCCTTTGCAAGCGGGACCTAGGCGAAACTCGTTGGGAAAGAGAGGACGCGAAATAGTAAAGGCCGATGTCAAAGAAGTGATCAGGGACCTTACCACTGCCTATGCGGACGAGTGGCTGGCCCACTACCAGTACTGGCTCACAGCAAAATGGATCAAGGGAATCGACGCTGACACGCTGGCACAGGTGCTCGAAGAGCAGTCGCTGGACGAACTCGGGCATGCCAAGAAACTGGCAGGCAGGATCCTCCAGCTCGGCGGGGAACCCGTCATGAACCCGTCCCAGCTCCTTGAGAAGTGCGGCTGCGGCTACAAGGAACCGCCGAAGGACCCCACGAACCTCAGACAGGTCATCCAGGACGTGCTCGACGCCGAGGCCTGCGCGATCACCTTCTACAACAAGATGGCCGAGAAGTACAGGGCGACCGACCTGGTGACCCACGAGATATTCGAGGACCTTCTGAAGGACGAAGTCGACGACGAAGAACAGTGGGAAAAGTTCCTGGCGAAGCTCTAGCGACCGAGGCGTATCAGTCGACGGAACCTGATTCGGCCCGAAAACTATGGCCGCATGGGTGGTCAGTAGGTTATGAGTCCTTTTTCCTCGAGCATCACGTGCAGGTTGTTCACGGCCCTGTGGACGTCACGCTCCTTCTTTGCTCCAGTGCAAACGAGCTTCCCAGAGGCGAAGACAAGTATCACGGTCTTGGGGTCCGCCATCCTGTGAATCAGGCCGGGGAACTGCTCAGGCTCGTACATCGATTTTGGTAACTCTCTGGCCGCTTCCTCCAGGCGAATCTTCCCTCCTAGGTTCACCGATGCAACTATGTTCTGTATCACTATCTCAGCCTCATTCCTGATGGGGATGCCCCCCTTCTTCAACCTCCTGACGACCTCTTGCACCGCCTTTCTCGACTGATCTTCGGACTTTGCACCCGTGCAGACCATCTTCCCGGAACTGAAGACCAGGGTCGCCGTCTTTGGGCTCTTCAGTCTGAAGACCAGTCCAGGGAACCGGTCGGGATGGTACTCTGTATCGACAAAGTTCTTGGTTATCAGGTTGAGGTCGACCCTCTGATTTATCGAGGCGGAAGCGACGACGTTCTCGATGCTTACTATTGCCTTCGTTTGGGGCATTTTGGATGCGCGAAGGTCCAAATGAAGATGCAGTATTTAGGTGGGGTCTGGGGTGGTCCCGGCAGCTTTTCAGGGCATGAGACGATCCATCGCTGTATGAGACGACGCGAACGCACATTCAACACTACTTCGACTTCAAGTGCTTCAGGGTGGGGCGAACTCCCGTTGAGATTTAGAGTCTGATTCTCACTTCTCGACCGTCCTCAGGCTCATGCTACCGCAGCCGTTCAGCCGAGACTCATTTGAATACCAAGCGACTTCCAGTCTTCCTGTCTGATTGACGGCCGTTATCCGGGTCTTCAGTATCCGTAGGATAGGAGGAGTTCGGGAACGGGACCGGTCGGAGGAGCCGACATATCAAGACCAGTGAGCTGTTGGACTTGATTCTTCATCCAGACGTCGAAGGGGTCAGTGGACTTCGCCAAGCCAACCATGACCTTGTTCAAGTCCTTCGCTTCGAAGTGTGCTATGATCAAGCTACCCTGCGGAGAAGACTGTAGGAACCAAGACTCCCTCTTTACGCCCATCCGCTTCTCAGATCTCTCGAAGTCCTTCTTCTTCGCCTGCATGTCCTTCGAGAACTGCCTGACCGCGTCTTCCTTGCCTGGCAGCACGGGGAAAGCAGCCGCGAATTGAACCATGGTCGGAAGAAGCCGCGTTCGATATTTAAAGTTCAAGGCAATTCCGCCGCCGATTCCCCGGGAATAGGGAGAGCCGCACGTCACGCCAATGCATAATAATCGACGGGCCCAATCAGACATCCCTTGTGTGGCCAGACGAAATGGGAATGACATCGAAGCCCGGCGCGATCCTGTCGTCCCTCGCGAAAGAGTATTGGGAGGCGCGGCTGGCGGACGAGCCGCTCTTCGCCACCGTGATAGGGGACAGGCGGTTGGACGACCGGCTCGCGGACATCACCCCGCAGGGCCGCCTTCGCTTCCAGAAGGAGTGCGAATCGATACTGCAACGTTGCAAGGGCATCCCCGCGGATGCCCTCTCCGAAGCCGACAGGCTGACGCTCACGGCCCTTATGGTTGACGCCCGGGGCCAGCTCGATTACGTCTCCTGCGGGCTGGACCAGTGGATGGTCGACCCGCTGCAGGGCCCTCAGGTCGACTTCCTGAACATCGAGTCGATCCAGCCTGTGCGCAGCGTGAAGGAGGGCCGGGCGATGGTGGAGAGATGGAACGCCGTGGGCCGGTTCTTCGACGACAAAGCGGCGAACCTCAGGCGCGGGGCGGCGGAAGGGAAGGTCGCGGTCAAGAACGGGGTGGAGAAGGTCATCGACGAGGTCGAGGGCATTCTCGCGAAGCCGGACGCGGAGTGGGCCTTCATGCGTCCGGCATCAGTCGCGCATGAGGACTGGTCGGAGGCCGACCGCGTCGCGTTCAAGGATGGGCTGGCGGCTGCCGTGCGGGATTCCGTCCGTCCCGGCTACGCCAGGTATCTGGAGTGCCTGAAGTCCGAGATACTGCCCAGGGCCCGTCCTCAGGAGAGGCCCGGGATGCTGCACGTCCCCAACGGCCTTGGGTCCTATTCACGGCTGATCCGCGTTCACACCTCGCTCGGTCTCACCCCCGACGAGCTGCATCAGACCGGCCTGAAGGAGGTGGCGAGGATCGATGCAGAGATGGTGGAGCTCGGCGAGAAGGTCTTCGGCACGCGGGACAGGAAGCAGACCCTGCTCCGGCTCCGGACCGACCCGACGCTCTACTTCGCCAGCCGGGACGAGGTGGAGGCCAAGGCGGAGGCGGCCCTGTCCAAGGCCAAGGCCGCGATCGCGAAGTGGTTCGGGCGCCTGCCGAGGGCCGACTGCGAGGTCGTCCGGATGGAGGAGCACGAGGAGAAGCACTCGACGATCGCGTACTACCGCCAGCCAGCCGCGGACGGCTCGAGGCCCGGTAGCTACTACATCAACACCTCCTCCCCCGAGACGAGGCCCCGCTACGAGGCCGAGGCCCTCGCGTACCACGAGTCGATCCCGGGCCACCACCTGCAGATCGCGATCGCCCAGGAGCTCGAGGGCATGCCCGAGTTCCGGAAGAACAGCGGCGTGACCAGCTTCGTGGAGGGGTGGGGCCTGTACGCGGAGCGGCTCTCCGACGAGATGGGGCTGTACTCATCGGACCTCGACAGGATAGGCGTCCTCTCGTACGATTCATGGCGCGCGTGCCGCCTGGTCGTCGACACCGGCATGCACGCGATGGGCTGGTCCAGGTCGCAGGCGGTCGACTTCATGCTGGAGAACACGGCGCTGGCGAAGAACAACATCGTGAACGAGGTGGACAGGTACATCACGTGGCCCGGGCAGGCTCTCGCCTACAAGACGGGGCAGCTGGGAGATGATGCGCCTCCGCCAGGAGGCGAAGGCGAGGCTGGGCGAGAGGTTCGACGTGCGGAAGTTCCACGACGCCCTCCTCTGCAACGGGGCTCTGCCCCTGGAGGCGCTGCGGCAGGTCATCCACGAGCACGTGGAGAGCGGCCTGCGATAGGCTCCGCAGTCAGTGATGTGTAGATAGAGACTCAGTCTCTTCGTTTGCCAGTACGCGGAGGTCGGGATTCCTCCATCCTCTTCTGTCCGGTCTGAGGAGGTCCGATCTCGGTCTGCCCGGCTATCTGGGCAAGTGTGCGGTTGCTGACCGCGGAGAAGTCGTAGTCCTTGGCGTCGTATCCCTGCTTGGAGTATGCGTCCTTGTGCTTGATCATCAGCCAAGACTCCTTACCCCTGAAGCCCGCCGTCCTGATCAGCGCAAAGGAACCCTGCAACTTCTTGCCGTAGAGGCGGAACTTCAGGTCCCCACTCTTCATGCCCTCGCTCGCCACTTTCTCCGCCTCCTCCCTGGTCGTTACCTCGCTCCTGACCCCCTTGCTCACTTCGATTTCGGGGACGTATGTCCCTTCGTCCCAGATCATGACTGGCCCTGCGCCGGGCCTCCCGGCTGGGACGGCTCCCTCGAAGTGCCGGTACTCCAGGGTGTGGTTGGAGGTAGGCATCGCCAGGCGCCTCACGCCGCTCTCGAGCGACGGCCCCCTGGGGATGGACCAGGACGGCATCACACCACCGATCTCGAGCCGGAAGTCGTAGTGCAGGGCGGTCGCCTTGTGCTTCTGGACGACGAAGACGAGCCGCTGGTCGCTATTCTTTCCGTTCATGCGAGTACAATCCTATGGCGGTAGCCCCACCTTGCGGCAGAAACCAGGAAAGCGGGGGTCCTTTCGCAGTTCCTCGAAGACGGGAAGCGACTTGATCAGTGCGGGCCAGGCGGGTGTACCCGACGATGTCCGTGAACATTATGGCCGCCAGCGTCCGCTCCCCGCCCGACAACTTGGGCGAGTTGGGCTGCGTCTGGGTATAATCGTGTCGGTCCTGGCTTCCGGGGAGGGACGGGCAGCTCATCTTGGGACGAGCGAGAGTCCTCACGCTGTCAACTCTCTGGAGGTGATCCCGGTCCCACGACGGAACCGCTAAATATCGACTTCGTCACCGGTATCCATGAAATTCCTCATAGAATTCAACCCGCCGGTCGAAGTGAAGAACGAGCTGGACAGGAGTCCGGCTATGCAGGCGAAGCTTGGAGAGGCGATACAGAGCATGAAGCCGATCGCCGGGTGGTTCACATTCAGGCGCGGCTTTTTCGTGGTCGAAGCCAATTCGATGGAGGAGTTGGGGAAGAAGGCTGCACCGTTCTTCTACATGTTCAAGGAGGACCCGATCATCTCGCCGGCGTTTGGGCTCGACGAGTTCGCGAAGCTCCTGAGCATGTTCGCCGGAGAAGCCAAGAAGCTACAGTAAGCTTCGATTCGTGAATCGAAAGTTCTTGGACCTCCCTGCCAGCTAGGCCGCCACAGCCCTCAGGGGAGGGCTAGATTGATATCGAGAAGTTTTTCCCCCTGTGCCGAAGGACAGAGATTTGGCGACGCAGGCGTTTGAGAGGAGGCCCGGCTCGGTGGGCCGGACCCTGAGGATACTCGGGATTTCGGGGAGCGCACGGAGGGGATCCTTCAACACAGCGCTCCTGAAGGCTGCGAAGGAGCAGGCGCCCCCGGGAGTGACGCTGGAGATCTTCGACGTATCCGGCCTGCCGCTCTTCAACCAGGACCTCGAGGCGAATCTGCCCGACCTGGTCCGCGAATTCAAGGAAGAAATCATGAAGGCGGACGCCATCCTCTTCTCGACTCCGGAGCACAACTACTCGGTGCCGGCGGTGCTGAAGAACGCGATCGAATGGGGTGACCGGCCCGAGACCGACAACTCGTGGGACGGGAAGCCGGCGGCGATAATGAGCGCGTCCACCACCGTGAGGGGTGGCGCCCGGGCGCAGCTCGTCCTGAGGCAGATCATGGTGGACCTCAACGTGTACCCGATGAACCAGCCCCAGCTGCTCGTGGCGAAGGCCCAGGAGAAGTTCGACTCGGATTCGAAGCTCACCGACGAGAAGCTCAAGGTGAGGCTGCGGGAACTGCTCTTGGCGCTCGCGGATTGGACCAGGAGGATGCAGTCCTACGGCGTCGGAGTGTAGGGCTCAGTCCCCGGTATAGCCCTTCGGGTCGTTCGATTCTGTCAACTCTCTTGCACGCCTAATGCGGGGTCAGTCCCCTGTGTAACCCTCAGAGCCTTCCTCCCTCTGCTCAGTCTTTCTTTCGTGGAACTCCGACCATTCATGCCCACAATGCTTGCACTTGTAGGCATACTGGAACTCCTTATCGTCGACAAGCATGGGCACATTCTCTTCCATGACGGCATGCATCATTCCTCCTTGACCACGTGGGCCGAAGTATGCCGCTCGCTGAATGGTTCGTCTGCCGATGGCGCTTTCATTTGCCACCGCTCCGTGGGGAGAATCTCCCATCTCGTCGTCTTCCCTGATTTCTTTCTTGCTTTCAAGCCTGACTTCGAATCTTCGGCCACAGGAGGGGCAATGACGAAAGAAGGTCGCAATGCCAGGCATGAACCGCAATCGCTGGTCTTCGTTATTTACGCCTGTTCCGAGGACTCATCCCTATGAAAGGCTCGAATCTACTTCGTGGTCTGAAGGTCGTCTTGGAGCGTGGGGAGTCCTGAGGCGTCAGATGAAACCCCCAGACTTGGCCGGCGTCGTTGTAGTTGTGAAAAAAACCGGGCGGGAGCGGCCCCTTGGGACCGCCCCACCGTGTGTTCTGGCACGACACCGTGGATCTATCCGGTGGTCGTTGAGGAAGAGCTCGAACTGGATGAGCTGGTAGAGTTGCCCATGTTAAGATAGTGATGCCCCGGGGCGTAGGTTGTAGAGCCCGTGCCCGAGTTGGTTGTGGAAGGGGACGAAGTGGTTGTGCTCTGTGCGTGGGTCGGCATGACTGCTAGAAGGCCGACTGCCGCGAAGACCACGATCGCCGCCACGAACAGGGCGGTTTGCTTGCCCATGCCAAAGTTCATCTCCGTTTTCTCTTCACCTCCTGGTCTAGTAGCTGGGGCCGGAAGTAAATAGCGAATTTCCGAGATGATTCCCTAATCGCTCCCTAAAGGAGCCATGATGGTGACCGGATTGAAGATGGGTCATTCGTAAGGCTCTTAGAAAGATTCTTCTCAGGGCGTCACCGCTCGCATGCAACGATGAACCCGGAAGACGTCGAGACCTGGAGGCGTGCCCTGATGAGGTTCAGAGAGCGGAAGGACATCCTGTTCAGGACGGACAACGACTCGCCCGTGGTCTCCGGCGACTTCAACGGCCTGAAGTACTTCGACCCCGACCCCGGTTTCAGGTTCGAGACGGAGCTCCGCCGGAACCCCTCCCCGGGGAGCGTGATCATGACGACGAGCAAGGGGACGCGCCAGCTCTACAACAGCGTCGGCCGCTTCGAGCTCTCGATAGAAGGGAAGGAGGTGCGGCTCGGCGCCTACCAGTCAGCGGAGAGGGAGGACCTCAACATCTTCGTGCCGTTCAGGGACGCCACGTCGGGCGACGAGAGCTACGCCGCGGCGCGGTACCTGGACCTGGCGGTGGAGCACGACGACAGCTATGCCGTCGACTTCAACTACGCGTACAACCCCTACTGCGCGTACAGCGACGCCTACGCCTGCCCGCTCCCGCCGAGGGAGAACTGGCTCGCCGTGGCCATCCGGGCCGGCGAGAAGAAGTATCACGACTGAACCTGCGGAAGGGATGGGGAGCGTCCCTTCATGAGAGAGTCCGGTTCGAGTGATATACCAGAACTGCAATCAGAAGAGACAGGAATAGGGTCACCGCCAAGATGGGCGCAAAGGCCCACGGATTGTACTTCGTATGCGATGGCAAAGGCCACGGCTCCGAGCGTCGCCAAGAGGTCTGCAAGCAGGACCGCGCCGGTGCCCCGGTTGGCGCCCCTCGACATTGGGTCGTCTCGCAGAGTGCCGTTCCAAAAGGCTTAGCGAGGACCGGCGGGGATGAGAGCGCTCGCCGCCGCGCGTTGATCTCCTTGGACGTGGTCAGATCGTCGGGGTCGCGTTCCAAGGTGTCGACCTCGGCCCTCTCCTTCCATGCCTGAAGTCATACCAGAGCCCCACCGCCGCGACAAGCACCGCGATCACGGCCGCGACGGTCGGGTCGATGTAGAAGGTTAGGGCGTCGTAGAGCAGGAACCCGCCCGCGAACGCCGTGACCACCGTCAGGATCTTGTTGTACAGGACCACCCCGACTACGAAGAAGATGAAGCCGACCACCAAAGCTGCGGTCGTGTTCGAGACGACGTCGAGGGTCAGCAGATAGGCGGCGTATCCCACTGCGATGCCTATCCCGACCCGCACCATTAGGAGCCCGATCAGGCCGCCCGCGACGAAGCCGATCAGGAGGCCGAGCAGGCTGCCGAGCCAGCCGAGGCTCGACAGGTACTGGGCTCCCAGCGCTCCCCCCATGGTAGCGCCTATCAGCCCCACGATCAGGAACGCGAGGACCTTGACGACCTTCCTCCCGGCGAAGATCAGGAGGAGCGAGACGATCAGCAGGACGATGAACAGTGGCCAGGCCGGGAGGCCGTTCAGCAGTTGTGTGAACTGGGTTGGGATCGAGACCACGGCTTCAGCGCCCCCGCTCTAGCTGCATCGCTGCCAGCGGGTCGCCGCTGGCCGGACTTAACTGATTGGTTTTGGACATTGGGTCGCGCCGTCCTCCCAAGGCCTTCACCTTGGGAAGCCGCCTAACCGTGCAGCGTCTTGACGCGGAACTCCCCTGGCTTCGGCTTGAGCCCCTTGATCCCCCAGGCCCAGGAGACCTTCGGCGTTATGCGCAGGTACTTGCCGGGACCGAACTGCCCCTTGTGTTCAACCACATCCGCGCTCCCGTGTATCTTGATGCCTCTGGGCTTCCATGGGTCGATGGACTCCATGTCGTCGACCGTGAGGGCCACGAGCCTGTTGCCCTTCTTCACGTTAAGGTACTTCAGAGTCCGGTGGAAGATCTCCTGACTGTGGCTTCCCACCCAGAGGTACTTGCTGTCGAACTCGAGCCCGACCGGCACTACGTCGGGTTGACCCTTGCTGGAGACGGTCGCAATCCTCGCGAGGTGCTGTGTCTTCAGGTACCGCATCTCAGGCTCCGAGAACAAATTGATCCGCTCTCTCCGAATTCAGGTGAGTCTTCGAACTGGCGACGGATAATGTTTTCTGACTGGCAGGCGGCTTGACCCTGAGAAGAGGATTCTTACGGGATTATTTGGACGTTCCAAGCCTGGACCTTCCCTCGAAAAAAGAATGCGTTCCGGGCTCGTGACAGCCCGAAACTGCGTCCTATTTCCTTGCGATCTGGTAGAGCCCTATGACGTTGCCTTCGGTGTCCGTGAAGTAGGCGGTGAAGCCCATGTCGCCGACGGGGCGCTTCTTGTCAGCGACCTTCCCGCCGAGCTTCGTGATGCTCTTCAGGGTCGCGTCGATGTCGGCCACGCTTATGGTGACCGTCGGGACCTTGAGCGCTCCGCCCTTCTTCCCCATTCCGCCGTTGATGGAGCCGGGGGTTGTGGGCATGCCGTCCTTGTCTGACTTGGTAGTGCCAATCATCCAGTACTCGAAGTTTGGGAACTGGTTGAACGACCAGCCGAAGGCTTTGTTGTAGAACTCGGACGCCCTTTTGGTGTCCTTCGCAGGGATTTCGAAATGAACTACTGGGTCCACAATCGGGACTCTGATGGTTCGATATTTAAGTGGTGAAGGCGAAAGAAAGTTTGGGAGGGAGGGAGGTCACTGATTGTGACCCTCAGGGACAGGGCTCCGTTTGCCTGGCGGCGTGCCGATGGTCAGTGGAGGGGCCAAGCTACAACACGGAGTCGACCATGACAGGAATGATGTCAGAGGGTCTTCTGGGGAGAGCGATCCCGTTGCAAGCGCTCATTTCACGTCGACGAAATCGAGGTGGTCCTTTCTAATGTGCTCGTCGAGGTGGGCCTCCGAAGCGAAAGTCGCCCCGCACGTGGCGCATGTGAAAGCGTCGGCCGCCTGCTGGGGCGGAGCCTGCGTGTGCACCTTCGCATGGTCGTTCAGCTTAAGTTCGGAGTCGAACTTTGCACCGCATGTCTGACACTTGTACTTCTTTCCAAAGATCCCCACTCTTTCACCAGTGAATCACAAAGTGGTTCCGATTATTTAGGCGTTGGCGACTGATTGACCCGAGAATCTTAACGAATCAAGAGCAGAGAGCAGTCGGACATCCATCTCCAACGGTGATATACCCGCGACCCGGTCCGCGTGTTCGACGATGTTCGCCGTTCACGAGCCCTATCTCTTGCCCCTAATCGAGTCTACACGGAGCGCGCGTCATGACCCGTGCAAGTGGGCCGTTCGAAGTGAAGGTTACCCCTCAGGGTTCGGGCGACCAGGACGGAGGCGTGACGCTGGGCAGAATGTCCAGCGACAAACAGTTTCACGGCGACCTGGAAGCCACCAGCAGGGGCGAGATGCTTGCCGTCATGACGAGGGTCGAGGGCTCGGCTGGCTATGTCGCGATTGAGCGGGTCAGCGGAAGACTGCATGGCCGGACCGGCACCTTCGCTCTCCAGCACAGTGGTGTAATGAGGCGCGGCGCGCAGAGTCTGACCATCACAGTGGTGCCTGACTCGGGCACCGGTCAGCTGGCGTGAATCGCGGGAAAGATGGCGATCAAAATCGACGCCGGGAAGCACTCCTACGAGTTCGATTACACGCTCGGCAGTACAGCCTAGCCCCTAAGCAGGTCGAGCCCCGCCCGGGCGACGGAGGCGACTCTCAGTCGTGCAGGACCTTGAAGACGTGGTCCCTAGAGCTGAACCTCGCTCCCGCCCTGACCCACAACGGCACGAGCGCTTCGAGCCACCTCGCTGCTTCTATCCCGCCGACGTCGATCACGTCCTTCCAGCCGAACTCCTTCACGATGCCGGCGACCTTGTCCTTGGCGTCGGCGTGATCTCCGCAGATCAGCATCTCGGCGTCCTTGTGCTTCGGGTCCACCATCTGGGAGTTGCCCACCGTGTTGAAACACTTCACGACCCTGGCCTTCGGGAGCTTCCTCTGGATGAGCTCCCCAAGAGAGTCGGTCGTGCCAATGAACAGGGTGACGGACCCTCCCTTGAAGTCGAGGGGGTTGGTGGCGTCGATCAGGACCTTACCGTCGAAGTTCTTCTTCCCCGCCAAGTCGAGCGCACGCTCGGCTGCTTCTCCAAGGGTGGCGAGCACCAGGATGTCCCCGAACGCAGCGGTCTGCGCGAACGTCCCGGTCGTTGCGTTTTTCCCAGCCTTCCGCTTCCACGCCCTGAGCTTCTCGCTGTCGGGCGACCTTGAGCCCAACATGACGCTGTGACCTCTGCTGGCGAAGCCCCTCCCAAGGGTCTGCCCCACGATGCCGCTGCCGATGACGCCTACCTTCATCTGCAGACGGGTGCTCCTGCATTCCTATAATACTAGTGCGGATTCGGGGTACTGTTAGTTTGGCGAGTCCTCTATGGCGAGGTTAAGCGTCGGGCTCTAGGCGCCGGGGTTCCAACCGGCAGGTTCCTGACTGATAGTGGCGTGCGCTCGTCCGATGGATTACCATATGCCCTCACTTTATGAAAGTCAACACGAAGAAGGGCGGGCGCACGTCAGCGTCAACTACTGGAATGGTATTTATCGGCCTGAGGCTCGAATCTGCTAATTTCTGGGTTTCCTGTCAAGCGCCGTGACAGGGCCCGCGTCTCTGATCATCTCCAGCCACGGTCAGCGACCTGCTCAGGACTTGTTGCGGAAGGTGTAGTTCTTCGCCGCCAGGGAGACGAGTATGGCCACCACCATGGCTGCCGCCCCGAGGTAGAAGATGTAATCGAACGCCGCCGAAGTGGGCAAGCTCATGGGGCCGGACGAACTCGCGACCGTGACAGAGTAGGTGCTCATGATGGTCGTGGCCATGACCGGACCCACAGCGCCGCCCATGTTCCTCAGCATGGTGTTCAGCCCGAGGCCGGTGCCTACGGTCTCCCTCGGCAGCGAAACGGTGATCATGTTGACTATCGGGATTATGACGGAGACGGCCCCCACCATCGAGACGGCAGCCGCGATCGTGACGTCCGTGGCCGTGGCCCTGTGGAAGATGAAGAGAGCGAAGCCGGCGATGGCAATGCAGGCGCCCAGCACTATCGTCGGCTTCGGGCCGTTCCTCGTCACGAGCCTCCCGAGGCCCGGGCCTGCGACCAGCATCAGTAGTGTGGCTGGGGCCAGGGTCAGCCCGGCCGAGATGACGTCCAGGCCCAGGCCGAAGGGCTTCGGCAGCTCCGTGTAGTAGACCACGGCGAAGAACAGCAGGAACATGGAGACGCCTGAGATGATTCCAACCAGGTTGGCGACCAGGACGTTCCTGATCCTGAGCAGCTTGAGCTGGATGAGTGGGTTGGCGCTCCTGCTCTCGGAGACGAAGAAGCCGACGGTGAGGGCTATCCCAGCGGCGAGGGCGGCCAGGTCGTAGGCCGAGTACCAGCCCTCATACGGGCCCTCGGTCAGGTAGAGCAGGAAGAGCGAGACGCCCGCCATCAGCATGACTGTAGTGTAATAGTCCACCTTCAGCCTGGTGCCCGGGGCGCCGCTCGGGAGGAACTTGGCGACCACGATGAAGAGGATCACGCTCAGGACGAAGGCCGAGTGGAAGGCCCACTGCCAGCCGAGGTCCTGGACCACGTAGGCCCCGATGACCAGCCCGGCCGCGGCGCCGATGGCGAACGTCGCGCTGACGACCCCCTGGGCCGTGGCTATCCGCTCCTTCGGGAACGTCTCCGCTATTATCGCCAGGGCCAGCGGGACTATCGCGAACCCGATGCCCTGGACGGCCCTCGCGAGGATCAGGAAGTAGATCGAGGTGGAGAAACCGCCGACGCCCACGCCGGCGGTGTAGAAGACGAGCGCGAACAGGAACATCCGCTTCTTGCCGTAGCTGTCTCCGAGCTTCCCGAAGAGCGGGGAGACGGCGCTGCCGACGATGAGGAACGCCGAGGTGACCCAGGAGACAACGCTCGAGGTGGTGGAGAAGTCGCTCTGGATCCTGGGGATCCCAGGGATGATCATGGTCTCGACGTAGTTGAGCAGGAGGGCCACGCCGACCATCGACAGGAGGGCCCTGAGCTGGTGGCTCTGGAGCGCCTTGGACGTCCTTGCAGCTTCGGCCTGAGCCGGGAGAGTCTCCAAACTTCCCGCAGGGCTCGTGGGGTCTCGGTTATAATCCTAGGGGAGCGACTCTCTCGGCTGCTTCCTTCGAACTGAGGACCGGATGCGCTTCGACGTCGATGGCGTCAGGCCAGTTCGCAGTCCACTGGTCCAAGAGCGCGCGGCCCTCGGCTTCCATGACCCAGCAGCGACGCCCGAGCTTGTGGTCGACCCAGCTGGACACGCATGTCAGCCCTTCCGGGGCCAGTCAGCCGTCCGAGGTCCCGGAACCTGGTCCCAACGGGGCGGGCAAGACCACGACGATCGAGGGTGTAGAGTTAAGTAGCGTGGTAGATGGAGCCTGCTCAGCGTGAAGGAGCAGAGCCCTATGGACCTGACTCCGGTCAGAGACGCTCCGAATCAGAATCCACCTCCGTCACCCTCCCCACCTCCCTCGGGTGGATCTGCCTCTTCGGGTCCCAGCTCTTTCATCATGGGAACCATAAACAGAGCCATCGCCCTGGTCAGGAATCCTGTCGGATTCATGACGTCGGACAGGGACGCGCCCGCGACCGTAAGGAGCATAATGATCAACTACGTGGCTGTGCTGGCCGCGATCCCTTTCTTCGCCACCCTCATCGGTGACCTGTGGTACTACAGCCTCCTGGGAGGATATGCTGGAATCTTCATCGGCTTCGCGTTCGTGAGCGCCGTCCTCACCTACATACTGGATGTCATCGCAGTCTACGTCATCGGCTTCGTGATCCAGCTGCTCGCAAGCAACTTTGGGACTGCCAAGGACCAGGTAAAGTCCTTGAAGCTGTCCGCCTACGTGTTCACTCCCGTCTTCCTCATCTCGGTGCTGAACATCATCCCCTTGCTGGGGATCCTGACGATCCTTGGAGTCCTCTACGGGCTCTACATACTCTACATGGGCCTTCCAATCGTCCTGGGAACCGCGAAGGACAGGGTCGTGCCATACCTCGTCACAATCGTAGTAGTGACCCTGATCGTCTACTTCGTGATAGCCGTGATCATCGGGGCCGTGACTGCGGCGATCTTCGCGACGACGTTCGGCATTTTCTGATGAGCTACTGACGGCCCACCAATCCAACTTCCGAGGCCGTGCGAGGATTGGCGAAATTGCACCTAGGAACGCAGACGCCATCGAGGTTATCTTGTGGTTTTTTTGGAGGAGACCAGAGAGGTCCAGGGACGGAGATTGGCGACAGGCAGCGCGGTAGTGGTCGATTCGCTGACGAAGTCGTACGGGAGCCTTCGTGCGGTGGACGGCATCTCCTTCACGGTCGAACAGGGAGAGGTCTTCTCCCTCCTGGGTCCCAACGGGGCGGGCAAGACCACTACGATCGAGATACTCGAGGGCCTCAGGAGCAAGGACAAAGGGCACGTGAGCGTGCTGGGCCTCGACCCCTGGTCGAAGGGGTACGACCTGCACAAGAGGATTGGGGTCATACCGCAGGGCTTCAAGTTCTTCGACTATCCGACGCCTAAAGAGGCGATCAAGTACTACGCTGCGCTCTTCGGGAAGCGCGTGGACGTGGACCAGATCCTGAAGGAGGTCATACTCGAGGACGCGGCCAACGTATACTTCCTGCACCTGTCCGGCGGCCAGAAGCAGAAGATGGGGATGGCGCTGTCGCTGGTCAACGACCCGGAGCTGGTCTTCCTGGACGAGCCGACGACCGGGCTGGACCCACAGGCGAGGAGGGCGGTCTGGGAGGTGATCCGGAACCTGAAGAAGGAGGGGAGGGGGGTCCTGCTGACGACGCACTACCTGGAGGAGGCCGAGGAACTCGCCGACCGGGTCGCGATAATGAACCACGGCAAGATCATCACCAACGGGACGCCGGAGGAGATAATCTCGAAGCACGGCTCCGGGGAGAGGCTGACCGTGCGCGCCGGCGACGACCTGGCCGAGTACCTCAGGCAGAACACGAAGCTCAGGGTGGAGTACGGTTCGGGGAAGGTCACGGTGCAGCTGGACCAGAAGAATGACGCTTTGATAGCGCTCGGCGCGATAGAGGAGTCTGGGATGGGCTGGTCCGAGCTGACGACGAAGAGGGACAGCCTGGAGGACATATTCCTCAGGATGGTGGGCGAGCCGATGGTCGAGGGCGGCAACGGCGGCGAGGGGAGGAGCTGAGCGCCGATGTTCAGCATCAGGCGGACGCTCGCCGACCTTTCGGTCTTCGGAAGGGGGTACATCCGCAGCAGGGAGGGCGTCTTCTTCACCCTGGTATTCCCCGTGATCCTGATCGTGCTCTTCGGGGCCATCTTCTCCGGCGGCGGCGGAACGACGACGGTGTACGTCCAGAACCAGGACAGGGGGCAGGTCGGTGCCCAGTTCATGAGCGCGCTGAACAGCACGACCGTGATCACGCTTGTCCCGGTGCCGGCCAGCGACAACTTCTCGCAGTACCTGGTCTCGCATTCAGCGCCGGAGGGCATCGTCATCCCCGCCGACTTCAGCTCGGACTTCACGGCAGGAATCCCTGTCAACGTGACCCTGTACGGCAACCCGGCGTCGACGGCGAACGGCATCGTGCAGGGGATAACGGCCTCCGTAGTGAATTCGTTCAACCTCGGACGGCCGCCCGCGAAGCTGGCGGTCCTGGGGGTCCAGTCCCTGACGGTCGCGTCGTCGTCCTACAAGTACATCGACTTCCTGATCCCCGGGCTGATCGGTTTCGCTGTGCTGACGAGCCCGATGTTCGCCCTGGTCAACGTCAGCTCGACCTACAAGCGAGACAAGATCTTCAAGGCCCTCACGCTGACGCCGCTGACCAAGACGGAGTGGCTCTTCTCGAAGATACTCTGGTACATCATCATGACCCTGATCTCGTTCGTCCTCATGGTCGCCACGGGGGTGTATGCCTTCGGGGCCCACATCACGCTCTCGCTGGGCGTCCTGCCGTTCCTGCTGCTGGGGCCCCTGATGTTCGTGTCCCTGGGGATGCTGGTCGGGACGGCCTCCAACACCCCCGAGTCGGCAGCGGTCGTCGGCAACCTGATCACCTTCCCGATGATGTTCCTCTCGGGGACCTTCTTCCAGGTCTCCTCGATGCCGATGTACCTGCAGGGCATCGCCCACGTACTTCCGCTCTACTACGTCATAGACGGGCTGACGGACGTCATGATCTACGGGAACTACGGGGCGGCACTCTACGACCTCGGCGTGCTTGTCATAATCGCTGCGGTGTTCTTCGCCCTAGCCGTGCGGTTCTTTGAGTGGAGAGAGGGCTAGGCGGGGTTCCGTCGCAGGGCGGGGCGGCCCCCATTACACACGACACCTTATCTAGCAAACCGCACTTTCGGGGGCACCAATGAAACGGTACGGCCTAGTAGTGATCGGAACCGGTTCCGCCATGAACATCGTGGACCCGATGATCCGGCAGGACCCAAAGATCAGGATCGCGGTCATAGACAAGGACGAGCCCGGGGGAATCTGTCTGACCCGGGGATGCATCCCCTCCAAGATCATCCTGTATCCTGCCGAGCTTGTCAGGACCATCGAAGGGGCGAGGGCGCTCGGCCTGGACGTCGAGCTGAAGCGCGTGGACTTCGCCAGGGTGATGGGCAGGATGAGGCGCCTGATAGACGGCGACATCGAATCCATCCGCAGGGGCCTTTCAAGCTCCGAGAACATCGACTACTACCACGCCCCGGCAGAGTTCACAGCCCCCTACACGCTCAGGGTGTCGGGTGAGTCGATCACCGCGAAGATGATCTTCCTTTGCACGGGCTCCCAGCCCGCGATACCTCCCATCAAGGGGCTCGACTCGGTCGGCTACGTCACAAGCGACTCCGCTTTCCGCCTGACGCGCCTGCCCGAGAGCATCGCAATTGTGGGCGGAGGTTACATCGCCGCCGAGTTCGGCCACTTCTTCTCCGCGATGGGGTCCAGGGTGACAATCGTAGGCAGGAACCCGCAGTTCCTTCCCAACGAAGAGCCGGAGGTCTCGGCTCTGGCGAAGGCGGAGCTGGGCAGGCACATGCAGATAGTCACGAACCACGAGGTCCTGTCAGCGGACAGGGCAGGCGCAAGGAAGGTGCTCCACGCGGTCGACAGGGGGACCCGAAAGGAGATTGTAGTCGAGGCTGAGGAGGTGATGATCGCGTCCGGCAGGGGCCCCACCACCGGCATCCTGCACCCCGAACGGGCAGGCATCAGGACAACCGAGGAGGGATGGATAGAAGTCGACGAGTACCTGCAGACGTCCCAGGCGGGCGTCTGGGCGCTGGGCGACGCCATCGGGAAGCACATGTTCAAGCACGTGGCCAACTACGAGTCCACGATAGTCTACAGCAACGCGGTCCAGAAGATGCGCGTGAAGGTCGACTACCACGCAGTGCCGAACGCGATCTTCACCTACCCTGAGGTGGCGAGCGTTGGGATGAAGGAGCGGGAGGCCTCGGAGAGGTACGGAGAGGACGGCATCCTCGTCGGTTTCTACAAGTACGAGAACACGGCGAAGGGCGAGGCCATCAACGCGAAGGGCTACTTCGTCAAAGTCATCGTGGAGAGGAATACGCTCCGAATCCTCGGCGCGCACATAATCGGGCCCTACGCCTCAATCCTGATACAGGAGATCATCAACCTGATGTACACTGAGAAGCAGGACGCCCGACCGTTGATGAAGTCGATGCACATCCATCCGTCGATGAGTGAGGTGGTGGACCGCGCCTTCGGTTCGCTGATGGAGCCGCATGAGTATCACCACATGATGGAGCAAGACCAACTTCCCGGCTGAAGTGGCCTGACGAGACGTTGGGTTCGATTCGATCGGAGCCGCTCAGCGTCGTGTTCTTGCCCCCGTCACGACTGTTCTGCAAGCGTGTCGAAGGCGCGCCCCCGCGTACGGAAACCAGACGGAGTCGGCTTCGGACTTTTCAAGGAGAGGGATGACCTTCGCGACAGCCTGCGGACTGAAGACCGTTGAGCGGAGGGCGAACCCGACTTTCATAGGCCCTGTGCAGCGGGTTCGAGTTAAAGACGTTTGGCGATGGATGGGGGAAACGTGGCGTTCTGAGCTGCGTTCCTCCTGAAAGCCTGTGGCTAAGAGAGACGCCGGCTTGGTCAAGTGCGCAACAAGGCTGTTGGTGAAATGTGCACCCGGCTCGGAAAGACGGTGGCTTAGCCTAATCAGTTAGGGGCCAGCCTCCAGACTTAAATATCATCCATTGAGGCGGGTTCCGAAAACTTTGACGAAAACTCTTCAAACACTATTGCTATCTGCAATTCTACTTACAAGCATCGTTGCGGTACTTCCCATAGTCTCAGTTCACGGTCAGCCCGCGGCCATCGTCTTCGTGAGTCCGACTGGAAGCGACACTCACGGCAACGGTTCGGCTACCGCCCCGTACGCGACCATCTCGCACGGCGTGAGCGTCGCACCGGCGGGTGCCGAGGTGATCGTAATGCCCGGGACCTACCACGAAATGGTGAACTTCTCCAAGCAAATCTACCTCATTTCGGAAAGCGGACAGCCCTCAAACACCATCATCAACGCCGCCGGCCTTCCGCACGGAATCGAGGTGCTTGGCGCGGCTGCCAGTGGCACCGCCATCGAAGGCCTGACCGTTGAAGGAGCCAACGAAGAGGGAATCTATGTACAAGATGCGAACAACGTGATCATCACGAACAATCAGGCGCTAAACAACGTACAGGACGTCGCTATCGTGTGCCCCTTTGCACCTCCTCTCACCGTTCCCAAGTGCATCCTCGAAGACAAGGGCATAGAACTCATCGGAACGGCGGGTGCCACGGTGGCCAGCAACACGGTCGTGGGAACAGTCGGGGACGGGGGAATAGGCCTGAGTGACGACGGGTCACTGAACCCCGGGACTCCGTGCGCCCTAAACCTCGCAACGGGATCCTGTCCTGGCGGCGCGCCGGGAGCGTCAAACCCCTCCAAGGACAATGTCGTCGTAGGCAACACAGTCATCGCTAACACCGGAGGCTGCGGGATCGTGGTTTCGTCGTACAACCCAGGCGAAGGCGTAATCGGCAACGTCGTGGCCAGCAACGACGACGTGGCCAACGCGGAAGGAATCGTCGTCGCGACTCCCGTGCCCGGCACCTCAGCCGTCAACAACACGGTCATCGGCAACTCGGTGGCGAACAGCGCCACCGAAGGCATAGACATCGACTTCAGCACCGGGGCATTCGCGCCCGGCGGGGTCTTCACCGGCAACAGCGTCATAGGCAACGTGGTGAGCGGGAACGGCCCCGACTTTGACTTCAAAGTCCCCGGCCCGACTGGAATCGCTGTGATCTCCCCCAGCTCAAACAACGTTCAGGACACTACAGTGACCGGCAACGTCATTCGAAACGAGGACTACGGCATCGGCGTGTTCAACGCGACCGGCACCGTCATCCAATCCAACACCATGGACCCGTCGGTCACCGCGCCACTAACAGGAGCCACGGTGACTCCAAGCGCAGTGAGCGTCGTCGGCGGCGAAGTCAGCTCTCTTCAGGGCACGATCGGGACACTGCAGAGCTCTCTCAACCAGCTTCAGAGCAGCGTCTCCCAACTTCAGTCCTCGTCCGCAAAGAGCAGCGACCTATCTGCGCTGTCAGCTACTGTCAGCGGCCTTCAATCAAGCCTGACCCAGCTCCAGTCGTCCGCGGTCTCACAAAGCGCTCTGAGCGGTCTCTCGACCAATCTGAGCGGCGTCTCGACGACGGCGAACAACGCCAACTCGCAGGCGCAGACGGCGACAGACCTGGGTTACGTAGCAATCGTGATAGCCTTAGTGTTCGGCGGAATCGCCATCGCCATAGCAATTAGACGGCCTTCTTCTCAGGCAGCAAAGTGAAGAACGGCCGCCTCCTCAATTTTTCCGAGAGAGATTATAGAAGGAAGAGCGATTCGGAGAGGTGACCCGATGGACAGGACAAGCAAGGCTTTCCTCGTTCTCGCGACGGTCGGCATCTTCGACGCGATCTACCACGCCTACGGCGAGCTCACGAACTACACTTCCTACCTGAGCAACGTCTGCACCGTCAACAGCTTCTTCTCCTGCAGCAGGGTCTTCCAGAGCGGATACGCGACGTTCCCTCCAGGGCCCTACAGCGTCGCGCTCTGGGTCTACGGGGTCGTCTGGTTCCCGCTCATGCTCGTCCTGGGGTACTGGTTCGTGAGAAGGAGCGGTTCAATCAGCGGCCTGGTCATGGTCCCCGTCCTGATGGTGGGCAACGTCTTCACGATCTATCTGTGGTACCTCGAGTTATTCGAGATTCAGGCTCTCTGCCCCGTCTGCATCAGCCTCTACGTGCTGAACTACCTGATGACCGCCCTCGCCCTGGCAGCTCTGCTCAGAGAGAGTTAGGTCAGCTTCATCTCGGTTTCTTCATGACTGAGCACCAGCTATCTACTTAAGTCGGCGATCGAAGAAGACGTGCCACCGTGATACCATCCGGCGCTCGAGAAACTCAGGTGTGGACGGGTACCGCGAGCTACGATGACAGGCATTCGGGGAAGCTTCAGGTGACGAGCGAGCGACTGGTATTCGAGTACAGGAGCGGGAGGCTCCTCAGGAGAGGCACCATCTCCATCCAAATACCACTGGCGGAGATATCAAGGATCTCGATCGAGAGGGGGCCGTGGAACTGGAACTTCCTTGCTGTGGTCTCAGGGGACAAGACTCACAGATTCATAATTAAGGAAGGCGACCCGGAAGCGTGGGTGGGGAGGATCCAGGAGTTGATGAATCGGAAAGTCTCAAGCTCTCCCACAAAGAACGGTCAGTCTGTGTAGGCGCCCGGGACGGGATTAGTCGTTCTATGTAGGCGCCCCAACATTCACTTTGCCCAGGGTCAAATCCCGGCGACAGCATTCCTTTCAGAACTCGACGGCCCATTGTAGAGCGTCAGAGTTCATGACAGTATGCCACAGTTCGTCGTAGTGTGGTCAGAGTTCGCTGCAGTGGGAATTTAGCATAATTCATGCCAGTGTGCTTTCGGTGCAGAAAGGCCTTCATTGGTCCGCCGCATGGAGTTTTCAAAAAGGAGGAAGGGAATCCGAAGGCTCCCATTTATGAAGAATGTTAGAGTTCTTCTTCAGTCTGTCTGTGCTTCTTCGAGAGGCTGTAGGCGATTAAGCTGAAGATAGGAATCGAATAGGAATCGAATAGGTAGTGTCCAGCCAAAATGAACGCGACTCCGACAAAGGGTATGCCAATCATTAGGTACTGCACGATTACTGGAGTCAGAGAAAGGAAGGCTGGGGATAGGATGGCGAATATTTCCCAGCCAAAACCGATTACAAACATCGTTATGCCAGTTCGGACAGCCGCGACCGCTAATCTGCTTGGCTGGTATGGTTTTGGTCGATACTCTCCCCATTTGTTTTGAGCCACATATGAAACGCCAGCGAAGGTGAAAAGAGCCGCCAATGATATTGGTAGAGCTACGGATGGATAGGATAGCCACAAAATCGCACTACATACGATTAGTGCAATCCATCCGAGTAACAGACAGGTGAAGTAGAGTTTCATGAAATAGCCCTTCTATAGATTAGAAGAAGAAAGATGGCGGGTCTGCACATGCATGAGTTGGTGGTTCAGGCACACAGCCTGGGCCGGTGGGGGGTGGGGGCGGGGGTGGAGGTGGAGGGAAACAGGCCGCAAGCATGTTGTCTATTGCGGCATCTATTGGGCCAGACGCCACGGCGTAACATGCCGCAATAAGAACTGGAATTACGAGTGCGCTACAGGCAAGTGCGACCGATGCTGTTAGTGCGGCCAATTCAGCCGAAGCCTCTATGCGGGCCGCCGACAGGTCTTGGACTACCATCACTGTAGAGTTGATGTGCATAGTGCTGATTGCATTTGGAAGAAGCGACATCATTTCTGGTATCGTCTCGGCCATAGCGAGATAGCGCTGTCCAAGCAGGTTGAGGCTTGAGTTGTGAGAGTGGAGATACATGAGTCCTGTCTGAGTGAGACCGTTCATGACTCCCATAAGCTGTCCCTGGAAGGACGAAGTGTAGTTGAGGTCGAAGGTATCTGTCAGGTTAAGATTGCCCGATTTGGGCGTGAAGATAGCAGTAAGGACGTTGTAGCCGCCAGTCATCGCACCTTCAATGCTGGTATTCCCCTCTCTCGAAGATTTCCAATAGTGATAGAGAACATATGAGCTACCACCTGTGGAACCCTGGGACAAGAGAAGGAAGACATGCTGGTTGAACACAACTGTCGTGTTCTCGAACCCTTCGAGGCTGATAGGTTTCAGATTGTCCAAAGTAGATGATGACGATGTTGGCACAGGAGCGATTGAAGAGATGGTGGTCGGATTATTCATCATGAAGATGTCGTTGGTGGTGTTGAGCTGGGCCGAAGTCGATGGCGTCGATGCGGACGCAACGCCAACTAACGATAGAGACAAGAGAAGTGCGCTTAAGAGCACGGATGTTGTGATTTTTCTTAATGTCTTCGTTTTCTTCATCGTGTGTCTTCTAAGAACCCCTGTTATTTACGCCTTGTGCAAAGGGTGAAACGGGTCAAGGTATCAGGATTATAAGGCGTCGAGAAGAGAGGTCGCCGATGGGTAGGCTCAACCTCACTGTGACAGACGAGTTCGAACGCAGATTTCGGCAGGAGGTTTCAAGCAGACTCGGCTTCAAGCATGGGAACATCCAGAAGGCCGTAGAAGAAGCCTTGGAAGACTGGATGAAGAAGAAGCCATCGAAAGCCACTGCCGAGAGTGGTCCCTCCCGTCACCAAGCTTGACCCATTGTTTCCCAAGTTGGGGCAATCGCATGAATTATGACACAGTTTCGAGAAATGCCCTTCCTTACTATCATGAATTATAACAGGACCACGATTGAACCGTCTTCTTCCACTTTCACGAATTACGACGCTCTACACCCATTCCAGACCTAGGCGACAGCAAGGGTGGAACCCGATACTGAAGCAGGCGGGCGAATCCTAAGCCCTGTCCGCCTTGAGATGCGCAGTGAAGAACTGGGTTATCCTCTTATAGCATTCCAACCTGTTCTTGAACTTGAGCACGTCGTGGCCCTCGTCCTCGAACACCACGTATTCGACCGGCACGCCCCTTGACCTGAGACGCTCCACGACGTCGTGAGTCTCTCTCTCCACGACTCGGGGGTCGTTCTTCCCCTGAATCATCATCATGGCGCACTTCACGTTGTCAATGTAGGTCGAGGGGGACCTCTCTTCGAGGAATCCTTTGTCCTTCTCTGGGTGTCCGACTGCGAGGTAGAAGCTTGTCCTCCAGGACTCCGGCAGTCTTTCGATGAAGGTGAGGAGGTTGTAGGGTCCGAACATGTCCACGGCTGCCTTCCAGAGCTCGGGATGCCTCGAGGTCAGTGTGAGGGTCATGTAACCTCCGTACGACCTCCCGATCACTGCGCGTCGCGAAGAGTCGACCCTCGGTTCCTTCTTCTCCAGCACCTTCAGGCCTTCGACCTGGTCCAGGCGGTCCTTTCCGCCCCAGTCGTGGTCAACCATCTTCATGAACTTCTGCCCGTATCCGGTGCTGCCTCTGACGTTGGGCACGAAGACCGCGAAGCCGTTAAGGGTGAGATACTGAATCAAGGGCATCGAGAACCAGGTGAAGTCAGGCCTCTCCTGCCCCTGCGGTCCCCCGTGGACATACAGCACGAGTGGAAAAGGCGGCTTGAAGCCGAGGGCCGAGGCGGGGAAGTAGATCCTGGCGCTGATCCTGAGGCCGTCAAAGCTGGTGTAGCTTGCGTCCTCCCCTGCCGAGAGACACTCCTTGGGGATTCCCAGTACCTTCTCGTTAGACAGCATCGTGTGCTGGACCTTCTTTCCTATGGTCGTCAGATAGATCTGAGAGGGAAAGGTCGCCGTCGCAAAGGAGAACGTGTAGCCACGGGCCGCAGGATTCGACTTCGCATTGGAGGCCGTCCACGGCTCGATTCCAAGTAGCACGCCGTTCGATACGGGTCTCTGTCCGACGACGCACGTCTCGAGCATCATCCTGCGGGACCTCCCCTTGCTGGGGTCACGGACGAGACGGCCTTCGTAGGCGAAGCTGCAGCCGTCGATGTTGTAGCGAACTAGGTATCGGTCCTTCTCGAGCTTCATCACGTCCTCCAGCTCGCCCTTCCCCCTGTGCTTGGTCCCTGAGACCTGCACAGGCTCGAGCTTGGACGAACCGTTGAGAGGCAGATAGGCGATGGAGCCCGCGTCATCGAGCAGAGTGGTCTTGATGATTACTCCTTTGCCGTCGTCGGCGAAGTTGCACCTCTCAATCCCACTGGGAGGGTAGTCCTTCCCGGCCTCCCTCTTCTCGATGGGAGTGCCGAAGAGCAGTTCGCGCTTCCCTGTCTTCTCTCTCCACAGGTATAGCACGTTGTCGGCCGCAGTGTAGCCGTCGACAAGCACGACCTCGGTGTTGCTCTTGTTGGCTCCTGCTGCGACGTTCCCGTAAATGCTTGTTCCCAGGGAAGTCACCTTCATTGACTTCAGGTCCACTCTCAGGCACTCGATGTTCGGCGTCTTCCTGTCGTCGTGCCAGAGGTAGACGGTCGAGCTCTTGACGTCCTTGGTGAAGCATGCCAACTGCTGCCCCACATACTTCTCGCCGAAGACGTTCTGTGGGATACCGCCTTCGAGAGGGACGGTGCAGGCCTGGTAGTTCTCGTCTCCGTTGTTGTCGATCATGACGAGAATCTTCTTCAGGGCGGGGAAGACGACGAACGAATCCCCCATCATCAGATGCGGGTTCTGCAGGGCGATGTCCGGCGGCAGGAGAGGCTCGGGCATCCCGCCTTCCTTCTTCATCCTGTGGAGGCTGATGTGCCCGCTCATGTTCCCAAGGAAGTAGACGTGGTCTTCGACCAAGGCGGGAGCGAGCAGCATTCTGGCGGACAGCAGGGATTCTAGAGGGTAGGACTTCTCTGGCATGGCTGTCAGTTCACTCCCGTGAGTCGAGTTATATGAATGTCGACGCTGCTGCGGAATCGGCGCGTGATCCCCCCATTAGACGCGTTCCCATATGCGTGCGCGTCACTCGTCAGGTGTGTGGTACTGAGTCGTAAGTGCAGCGGGGCGCTTACGTGGAGAAGAGGCTCCCTGGCCGGGACTTCACATCGATGCAGGCGCCCCGGCGTAGGGAGCCGCGTGTCAGACGGAAGACTTAGCAGCAATGCGCAAGTCGATTTCAGCGGTAGACTACTCACTTTGAAAGGTCGGCCGCCATGGCCCTGGCCAGGTTCCGCCAACTCGCGGAGTCTTCGGCGGTGAGCCTCCTGGCGACTTCAGCCAGTTTCTTTGGCCCCGGCCTCCTTCCGGGAAAGATCTGCGAACCGGTATACTCCAGGCGCGAGCCACCTTCCTCGGGTACGATCTGATAGAGGAACTGGGTGTACATCCCATCGGAGCTGACCCGCGTATTGGTCCAGCCGAGGCGCTCCGGATAGATTCGGACAACCTTCTTCGAACGACGAGTTCGAAGGACGCTCTCGCCCTTCGTCCCGTATTCGTCCGTGAGGATGAACGTGTCCTCGTTGACGCGCTGTACCTTCCTCCGGCCGCCATTTCCCATCAGGTCGAGATCGCCGGGCGAGTAATCCGTGCACCATTCGAAGGCTTCAGCCGCCGGGAAGTCAAAGTGCTGGCTGAACCCGAAGTGGACCGAATATGTCTCCATGAGTGGGAGGATTCGTGCGGCCGATTTGAACGTTGCCGGGGTCGCGGGAGCTTGAAGGGGGCCCCCAGGGTGAAGAGCGCCTTGGCCGGGACCTCACATCTGATGTAGGCGCGTGCGCGCCTTCAATTCGAGGGCTCCTCCTCAGATACCGGACAGAAGCAAGAAGAGTAGTCCCTTCACTCAATCCTTAGCTTGACAGGTGACTGTCGGCTAGGTGCCGGTGTCTATGGAGGCGATGGCGCCTACAAGCGCGACGGGCGAAAATGTCTGGTCGAACAAGTTGACCATGCACCGCCTTGAAGTGAGGTCGCCGAGGCCCTGGCGCAGCCCTCCACCCTGAGGGGAATAGCTGCCTTCGAGTATCAGGGTCCCGTCGGGCTTGACCAGCTCGAAGTTCATGAGGCTCCCGAACTCGAACGTCGCCTGCCTGTTCCCGCTGCCGTCGTCCAGCCAGCACTTCGGAGGCGCCCCCCTCTGCCGGGAGTTTGATACGCTGAACACTGTCAGCACCTTCTGATCCTGGTCACTGATCTCGAAGCTGTTGTGGGTCAGGTGCATCTTTCGGGCGATGCGCCCCTTCAGCTGCCCTTGCGGGTCGTAGATCTCGAAGCTCTCGTGGAGGAGCGAGGGCCTCTTCGCCACCATCACAACACTCCCTCTTTCATCCGTCAAGGTTACGTTGTTGTAGATGTGGGCGTGCTCGCCTGCGGTCAACTGGGCCACGAAAGCCCTGGCCCCAGCCTGAGGAGCTGCGCCTGCGGCAGGCACCTGGGTCACAGCGAGCGGCGCGCCGCAAGCACCGCAGAATGCGGCGTCGTCGGGGTTCTGCTTTCCGCACTTTGTGCAGTACGTCACGAAGGTTGGCGCGATAACGGAATATTAAAGGGGCGCGCGCTAGAGCGGGGATCAAATCCGGATCTCCCAGGTGACTCACCCTCATCCAGAACCTGAGCAAGACCAAGCCGTAAGTATCACCACTCTCTATTCGCCACCATGACGCGCGAGACGATGATATTTCTTGATGTGGTGTTGCTCGTTATCCTGTGCACCGATATAGGGTCGAACTTTTTCATACAGGCTTCGGCCCCAGAGGAACCTAAGAACCTGCAAGCCGATGGATGGTTGACAGACCCGTCGGGCCATTATGTCTTCTACAACACCACGTCCGTTCAGAACCCCGACGGCACGACCACTTCATGGTTCTACATGAATCTGACTTCATATGAGAAGATAATGCAAGACCCGTATACGACTCAACTGACAGGTGAAGTGCAAGTAGTCGGGAACATGGTGATGATTACTTCGACATATCCCAATCCCCCATGTCACGCTTGGGGGGACGCAAACAGTTCCAACTCGACATTGCCTTGTTGAGCCGCGCGCGCTACTTGCCTTCCGCTACCTCATGGATCTCATCCGCGACTAGACCGTGGGCCTCCTTGTGCACCCTGTTGGACGCCTTGTCGTCTGGCGCGTCGACCAGGCAAAACACGGATTCCGACTTCTCGTCCACCCAATACTTTAGAAATTTTACTCCGTACTTCCCTTGATGCTCGAGATCCTTTCTATGGGCTTCGGCCACGGCTTTCGCGGTCACCCCCTTGACTTTCTTATGCACATCCATGTACAACGGCATTGTTTGGGAAATTCCACAGATTCGTTATTTATGGATAACGGCTCCGGTGGGCCCGCGCTCTGACGTACCACTCTGCTGAAACCGAGTGGTAGGAACCGACTATACTATCTCGTTCCTCTAGAATGACCTACCCAACCTTGGTCCGTGGGTCTTCGTTCCACGGCAGGTCGATCGAGAACAGTTCGATCGGGAAGTCCAGGTTCTTCACCTCTCTCTTTCCGACCTCGCTGAGGTGGTTTCCCAGCTTGTTCCAGACCTGGTCGAAGACCTGGCGCGTTATGCACACCCCTCCGGGCTCGGCGATGGCGTAGACCCTGCTCCCGATGTTCACCGCGTCGCCGAGGATGTCGTTCCCCTTCCTCTCGATGTCCCCGACGTGGACCCCGATGCGCGCGAGCAGCCTGTCCGCCTCGGGCACCCTCTGGTTCCTCTCGTACATCTTCTGCTGGATCTCCACGGCGCACTGGGACGCCTCGAGGGCGCTCGTGAACTCGACCAGGAACGCGTCCCCTATCGTCTTGACCTCCCTGCCGTGGAACTTCCTGAGCGCCTGCCGTGTGACCGTCCTGTACTCCTCGAGGAGGTCGAGGGCCTGCCTTTCGTTCCTCTGGGTCAGGGCCGTGTAGCCCGCGAGGTCGGCGAACATGATCGCCACGAGCCCTCTCGTCGGGGTCTGGTCGAAGGTTTCGAGGTAGCCGTTCATCTTCCAGTAGGTGTCGAGGAACTCCACCCCGCGGGGGGTCGCCGAGTAGGTCGTTTCACCTTCGATCGTCGTCTCCCTGAGGAGCCCGAAGGCGGTCAGGTCCTCGATCATCACCCGGAGCCTGTCGAGAGGGACCCCCACACCGTAGGAGATCCTCGTGATCCTCCCGCCCCCCGGGTTCCGGCGCACCACCTCCAGGATCGTAGCGTAGATGTCGGCCTTCGACCGCTTGGCGGACCGGGCACTCAATCTCTCCCCTGTCTCTTCGAGGGTGTCTTCTGCCCGTCCTGCCTATAACGGGAACGGGGGCAGGCTCTCGACCCTCTGGGGGGGCTTGAGGAACACCACCCTGTCCCCCTGCTCGAGATTCCTGGTGTAGACCATCTCGCTGACGACGCACGTGTCTCCGAAGTCCGCGCTCTCCGCGAAGACCCTGCCCAGCCTCGTCCCTCCCTCGACCTCGAGCCTTGAGCAGTAGACGTCCTGAACCTGTGCCCGCTTCCCCAGGGTGATCGTGCCCCCGACGAGCGGCCCGACGCAGCTCCCCCCCTTGCCTATCTCAATCCTCCCTGCCTTGAGCCCCTGGGTCGTCTCCACCCGTCCCCCTATCTCGGCGCTCCCCGAGAGGACCACCCTGGAGGCCCTGAGGCTCCCTCCGACCTCGACGTCTGCGCCGGAGATGGCTCCCCCCACTTCCGCCACACCGCCCACCTCGAGCCTCTTCTCCATGGCGAGGTTCCCCGAGACCCTGACCCTTCCTCCGAACTCGGCCTCCCTCCCTGTCAGGTTCCCCTCCACGGACGCCGTTCCGCCCACTTCAATCTCATCGCAGTCCAGGTCCCCCTTGGACTCCAGCCTCCCCCCGACCTCGATGGACCTGCCGGCGCCGCCGCTGAACTCGATGGTGCCGCCTGTCTCGATGCTGTCGAACTTCACCGCCTTCTTGGAATAGAAACGCCCTCCTACCTCAATCCTCCCCGTCACCTCTCCCGTCCCTCCGAGTTCGACCGTCCCGCCCACCTCTAGGTCCTTCAGCTTCAGGTCGCCGAGGACGTCGAAGGTGCCGCCCACCTCCACGGAATCGGCGGCGACGTTCCCCTGGACCTCGAGCGAGCCCCCTACCTCCACGGTCCGGGCCTCCAGCGATATCCCCACGGAGAGCCTCCCCCCCACCTCCACGGTCCTGGCGGTGACGTTCCCCCTGGCGTACAGGGCCTCCTCGACGTCGACGTCCCCGTTGACGGTGAGGTTCCCGTTGACCCTGACGATGCCGTCCCTGGACTCGAGGGAGCCGCACTCGAAGTCGCAGTCGACCTCGACGCCGCCCTCGAAGACAGCGCTCCCCTTGACGACCACCAGGCGGCCATCGGAGGCCTGGATGAGCGCGTGGTCCCCGGCCCTGAGGTCGCCCTCGACCACGCCGAGCTTCACGGTCGCCCTTTCGGGAATGTTCGCATCCATGGGTTCTGGTGGGGGTGCCTCCCGTAATATAGTTGGCTCACGATATGTGATTACGTGAGGTTCGGCGGAGGTCCTTCTTCACTGCCGAGGTCCGTCACAGGGCCTGAAGTGAGACAGGCTTCGAAAGGCTTAAGCGAGAACTGAAGTTGCCGGTCGTCGTGCCGCGGTAGCTCAGCCTGAAATGTTCACTGGCTAGGGAGAGCATCCGGCTGATCGGCTTGCAAGAGTCGGGCTAAAGACCGGAGTGTCGCCGGCTCAAATCCGGCCCGCGGCACCTTCTCAGTTATCATGCTGCCGAGAACTTTCGATCTACCCTCTGCTGATCTTCACTTTCGCGGCCCTGTGGTCGTTATAGCCTCTGACGACGTGTCCGACATCGATGACCGAAGCAAGGAAGGAAGAAGGGGAAAGGAGGCTCGAGCCGGATGACTACGAGATCTACCACGACCCGGTCGGCGTGATGCACTTCCTCCCGCCCAGGAGGTGCGAGTCGTGCGAGGACTGAACGGGTATCTGACCCGCTCGTGGTGCTCGGGTAGGCCGGCCGTGGAAGTGGCCCTGTGAGCGGTGACTCCGAATGAGCGGACGGGTACGCTCGTGGCACGAATGCCTCTACAAGCTGCTCCCTGACGGTGGCCCTGTCAATCCAGCGCTCCGGAGGCGGTTCAAGGCGGGACAGGGCGTCCACGGCGTCATCGAGGGGATGTTCCCCTGGGCTGCGAGCGAGAGGAGGGGGAGGTACGCCGAGGAGGGCCTCCCCTTCGCCATCGACTACCACCCGGACATCTGGGACAGGGCCGAATCGAGGGTCTGGGAGATCAAGCCCGCCGGATGGTTCTTCGCCCACTATGACTACTGCGTCGCACAGCTGAGCGGCTACAGGCACTTCACACGCGCTTCCCTTGCCGGGTTCATGCTCTACAGGCTGAGGAAGTGGGATGGGGGCCGGATGATGACAGCCGATGACATCGACGGGCCGTGGCCCTACGTGCCGCCGTCGTTTAATTCATGGGAGCACCTGAGGAAGATCGCTCTCGAGTCGGACGCCATGCTAGTTAAGCAGGGCAGATGATTGCGAAAGACGGCGCGTTTCAAGCTAAAGCAATTTTGGGCATTGATTAATTCTGCTTAAGATCGGAGTGTCGTCGGTTCAAATCCGACCCGCGACCCACTTTCCCCGTAGGAACCACTGCCCTAGTCCTTAAGACCGACTCGTTCATCCTAAATTCCTCATGCCAAAATCGAACTACAGTGACCGAACTGTACTGTACCTGAAAACAAGACTTTGGGCTGAAGCATACCAATTTGCGAGAGAGGTGCGGGAAAAGAATATCCATGTGTCAGGACTCGAACTCCTCACCGCCCTGCACATAATGATCGAAGAGACCAACCACCACTGGATTGAAGACAAGAAGAAGTGGAATGACATTCTCGCAGAGGCCTAGATACAAACGACCGCTATGGTTACTATAGCGGAATCCGTCCCGGTCTAGGAACTGCTACCGTGATCCTTAATGCCGGCCCGCGGCACGCTTGATTTCAAAAAGCGATAATGCCCGAAGCACCACGAGGGGCTCGCGCTAGAAGTGATCTAATGCACTCATGCAAAACCTGTCGCCAAAACAGTCGTTGAACGAGGCGTCAGCCACAAGTTCCTTGGCCATTAGCACGCCGTGAGCCTTTTCGAGCACAGTGAAACCCCGAGACTTGTACGCATAAATCACATCGCCCGAACTAGGGATTCCCAATCTGCCAACCACAGGCTTCTGCGTCATGCCCTCGACCAGTCCGATGAGCCCGGGCATCTCCTTGCCGTTCTGGGCGACAAGCTCTCTTATTCTGATGGACTCCTTTTCCTTCTTGAAGATCACGTACCCCCTTTCAGTCACTATGCACTCCTTGGCCGAGATCTCGTGCTGCTTGAAGAGCATTCTAAGGTATTCTTCATCTCTGATTACGAAGCCGGTTCTGCCCTTGACACACTGGCGGAATAGCTCAAGCATCCTGCTGTGATCCGGTCTGGCAGAGCTTCTGCGCTTCAAGGCCTTCTTCCGTTTCGCCCTTGCCCCCAGGTACGCTGACAGAAATGGTGCGACGTCAAAGTAGCCCAGTCTCACGTATAGGGCATGAGCTACGATTGTTGGGCTGGTCGTAAGGAGCGAAAAGCGATAGCCCTTCGTCATGAAGTACTCGTGTGAACGAGCTATCAAAGCGGTGCTGATCCCTTGCCTCGCGTATTCAGGATGAGTCGCAACCGCATAGAGGCCCCCAACTCTTTCTTCAGTGCCCGAAGCAGTCCTCAGAGTGAAATCCATGACGCCGACATATCCGACCACCTTTCCCTCCTTGATTGCACAGAATCCCACGCTACCGTCTCTGAGTCTTGGATCCGTCCTGATGCTCTTGTCGAACTTGGCTGGGCTGAACGGCCACCCGAAAGCCTGTTCCAGCAACGGAAAAAGGGAATCCTTCTGTTTCAGTTCCCTGTACGCCAGAATCTCGATTTCCCTAGAGTCCATCTCGGACGGACCTTGCATGAGCATGCAACGCGCGTCTGAGGGGGCGGCATGCCTTAAACCCCTTCTCGCTCGAATGGCGAGCGACGCAAGTCGTGGTGGCAATCCATAGAAAATTCTCGTGGTCCACTCCCGTTGCGGCGCGCGCTAGACCCGGGGCGTCAGTCTAAGGCTACGATGAATAGAGGGAAATTGGAAAGAGGATTAGCTCGCGTCAACGGTCATCCAGACGCTGACGGCGTCGATGTGCCGGACCGTTGGCTTGACCGTCGTTGGGCCAAAAAAGAAATCGATGTCTAGGCTATAGCCTCGCCCCTTCTGTATGATGTTTCCGTAGATTGTCCGGCTCCAAGTGAAGGACATGTTTGGAAGCAGTGTCGTGGTTCCGAAATATGATGCGATCGCCGCGCCCGCAGGAAAGTAGAACTCGTCCAGACCAATGCTCTGCGAGCCCACATCCCTGATTGTGGCTGTAATCGTAGCGGTCCCATTGGAGTGAGTGACCAATGATGCCGAAATCACGGCGACTGGTGCTGAATCGCTCGAGAACGTAGTGGTCTCCGATTGAACGCCGCCCGGAGAGGAGAGCGAACCGGTCGAGTACAGGTAGTAGAGGCTTCCGACTATCAGGGCCACGACCACAATCGCAAGAGCGATGGCCACACCACCGGCGCCTCTCTTCCCATCGCCTGACATGCCCTTCTAAGATCAAGGGCAATCGATTTAATCGTGGTGCTCGATCTCCGGAGCCTAGACAGTGCTAGGAAAGGAGGGGGACTGTTTCGAGCTTAAGCACAGTCCGCCCAGCGCGCGTGAGCGGACTCATGGCTCAAGAATTGGAGACGCGCACACTAATCGGAAGGAGATGCGACAGCCAATGGCCTGTCCACGAGGCAGCCATGACCAATCTCGCGTTCATGTAGAGACGCAGACCTCCTATCGCGAGGGCAATGGCCCTGATGAGTAGGATCGAGTTTGGATATGGTGGTGGCCCAAAGAAAGTGTTGACTGCAACGAAGAGAAGGAAACCTCCAAACCACAGAAGATGTTTGCGGAAAGTCGAGTTCTCGCGCGCGCGATTCACCCAGTGATTCTAGCGGGCAATCTCAGCGGGCAGGCTGTTTACTCCGCATGAATCCTAGCGGAGCAGATGGCTCGGGATTACCCTGTGATGCCCTATGGGCTGCCCTTCGAGATCCATATGACGTTGCCGTCAGGGTCCTCGAGCTGGGCAGTCTCGCCCCAGTCCGTCTTTGTGTAATCTTTGGCGAACTTCACACCCTTCTCCTTGAGGTCCGCGACGGTCTTCTTCACATCATCGCTGTAGAATCCTATCCCTGTGTTCCCGGGTTCGAGCTTTCCCTCGCACAGGTGCAGCTTCCAGCTTGCTCCTTTGGGCCACGCGGTCACCCAGTGGTCGTCCTCGGTCGAGGTTTCGAACCCGAGTTTCTCCTTGTACCACTTCGCCGATTTCTTCGCGTCCGAGACGACTACCGCCACACTGAAAAACTTCGAGATCATGCCTCGCGACCATTCGGAGTCCGTTATTCTGCCTTTCGGTCGCTCCAGATTCAGGAGGCTACCGTCCCCCTGCTTGTTCTGCGCGCGCGCATCATGAGGCAGTTCGCAACTATGGAGCCTTGCTAGGCGAACGGACCAAACGGACGCGCCGTTTTGGCGTGGCCTTTTTCGGCGCCGCCACGTCTGGCGAACTCGACCCGGATTGAGATGGCTGTGCGGTCGCTTGTAATGCGGCTTTTAGAGGCGTCTGAATTGCTCCGCATTGTGGGCAGAACTTCGTGCTCGTCGGTACCAACAGAGCGCAATTGGGACAACTCTTGGTGGGTTCCTTCCGTGCGGGAGCAGTCGCATCGCCCGCCAGCGAACGCAAGACCTCTCCCGCCGTAGTCTTCCCCAGAAAGTCGCGGGCGACGTCCATCCAGACCAGGTTGTACGCGTTGATTACGCGCATGGCGACCTGCGTCCCAACGAGTTCGCAGAAATGGGCGAACCTCTCGTTGTTCGGTTCTGTGATGAACCCCATCTCGAAAAGCATGTCCATCAGCTTCTTTTTCGATCTGAGCTGAAGTTCCTTCTCGTTCATCGCGTCAACTCCTTGATGTCCATTAGGGGATAGCCTACACCTGGAGGCCGCGGATGCCGATCTCCGCGACCACCAACTTCCTCGTCGCGTTGACTACCCCGTCGGCGTTGTTGACGTGCTGCAGGTAGCTGAGGAGCTCTTCGTTGCTCATGGCCCTGATGCGCTCCGCGTCCATGGGGCCGGTCGGTTGCTGTTGTGGGTCTGCGGCTGGCCTGGCAGCAGCAGCCTCCACCCTGCTCTTCGCACCGATGACAAGTCCGTCCTTGAACCCGTTGGCAAGCGGCCCTCCGATCTTGTCGATCGCGGTGCTGATGACCTCCGTGACGCGGTCCATCTGCCCCACGCCGAACTCCCTGTCCCTCTCCTTCTGAGCCTGCTCGACCTTCCACCTCTCCCACTCGTCGTGCTTATCGATCCTGTACATTTCGAGATTGTTGTTCATCTTCGCGATCTCGATGTTCTCTGTCTGCGGCTGACTGCTGAAATCTAGGCCGATCTTCTCAAGGCCCTCGAGCGTCTTACCGAGGTTCGCAATCGGGTCGTACTGCTGGTAGCCCTCGATGTCGCCCTCAAGCCGCTTGAGGTAGGCTTGGTTGGACCTGTCCAACTGGTCGAGGAACCTCTCGACGAGCTTATCCGCGCTCAGGGAGCCGTTGTTGCCACCTTTGAACACCTCCGCAAGCCTGATCACGCTCTCGGTCTGCCTCTCCGCGAAGTCCACCGGGTCGAACTGCGATGTTTGGGGCGCGACTGGCGTGGTCTCCGTCAGCACTATGGGCTGCTTCATCTGGTCGTAAACGATTTTCCCCTCCTCGTCGCGAAGTACCACCTGTTTGGTGGCGACGTTCGACATGCCGATGCCTCCCATCCCCATAGGGTTCACGGCCTGCACCATCATCTTCATGCCCAGAAACTTCGTCATCGTGTCCATCCATCCCGTGCTTCCTACGTCCCCTCCCTGCGGGACAGCACGCTGCCCCGTCGGGACGAAGCGCCTGACCACACGCCGTCGCGTCTTCTGGGCACCGTCCTCGTCCAGAACAGGCTTGCCTTCCTGGTCCACCAAGGGGTCGAAGAACGTCTCCTCCTCAATCATCTGCGCTGGGCCTTCTTGCCCCCCGCCGTCCTTGAAGATCGACCTCACCGCGTAGGCACGCTCTGCCTTCTCGAAGATGTCGTCGTCCCTTTTCCCGTCTCCGGTGAGTCGTTCGATGGCGACTCGGTCCAATTCCTCCAGCTGCATCTCTGCGATGCGCTCCCTCACTTCCTCACGTTTGGTCACGGGACGCTGCGGCTGTTGCTGCGGAACGCCATAACCCGCCCACCCGCTACTCCCCAACATCGCCTGTCCCTGCGGCCCCATCTGTGACTGAAGGAGCATCCCGTACTCAGTCAGGATGTTGTGGACCTTGTACCAAGGGATGCTGGCGTTGGTGAGCGCATTGGCGAGCATGCCTGGGTTCGCCGCCGGCCCGAAGTAGAAGTCTTTCCCTGCCTCCAGCTTGTCCAGGAGCGTCTTCTTTCCTGCCTCGCTGACCCCCGAGACGCCGACGAGCGACCGCCCCACGAATTGTACCTGTTCGCTGTAGCTGCTCAATGGGTCGTCTGTCGAGGGCTGGCGAATCGGAGCTGCGACGCCGCGTTCGTGTTGAACTGGGGCTTCCTGCGGCGATACCTTACCGCTGATTGTCCTGTCAAGTTCTCGTGGGTCTAATCCTAGGGCGGCCGAGATTTCGTTGCGCTTATAGCCCTCGCTGGCGAGGATTACAGCGATCTCCGCTCTGTTTCGGCCGTCCGCTTCCAGCTCCTGAACGCGCGCCTTCGTGTTCTTAGAAAGGAATGCGTGGCTCGGAGGATTCGTCCTTTTCTTACCGGTCCTAGTCTTCATAGGCGAGACGACTCTGCCCCAGAGATTTAAGACGCCCCGCAGAAAAGCGCAAAACATGCGGAAACCAAAGCTGAAGACGATCCTACACAAAGACGACCTGAAGATTCTGAGGATTCTTGCGCGTGAGCCACAGAGCATAAGCGAGATTTGCTCGGAAACGAAGAGGCGAGGCGAGCCCCTCTCCGAGGACATAGTCTCACGACATCTTGCAAGGATGAAAACAAAAGACATGAAATTCGTCAAGAAACTCGAGGGAGGGAAATGGAAGGCCACAAAGAAAGGGATTGGAGGTGTGCAAGCCATAGATATCGCAATGGACCAAATGGGTAATCAGGACAAATCCACGATTGACAAAGAGTACGATTTCGGAGTTTTCTACTTTCAGGGCATCGTCGCCTCGCAGCTTACTACGGGCACGCTGCTAGCCACAGTGCTCCGGAAGTCCAAGGAGCCTCCGACAGGGTCAATATCCTAATCGACCGTATCAGGCCAAACAGAACGCCCTCTGCTATAGGGGGTGGCTGTCTGGATGTTGTCCTTGCAGACATTCCGAACCCTCATTTCCACACAAGAAAACGCGTTCTAAATTGCGCTGCGTGTTCACTCTCAAGTTATGACATGGTCTAGTTGTCTGACCAAGACAGTACGGTTCCTTTTCGCAGATATGTAAATCGTCTGGCACTGTCTGAGGTTGTCTGACGAGATTGTGTGTCGCTTCCCTACGAAAAGCCCCAGCCGAAGTGGATTGACGACTATAGCGGAAAGGGCGGGAACACAGTCGACCCCAGACCATCGCCAAAACGAAATTCCTCGGCAATTCCTCGGCTAGGGAAAATCCTGAATTCTGCTATGACTTTCGAGGCCAGGTCCAGATTGAATTCGGCCAGCGAGCTTGTCGTAGGCTCGTTCGTCAGCCTCTGCCTGCCGCTCTCAAGCGCCGCCTCTTTCAGACCGGCGGAGATCTCAAGGCACTTGTCCGCCTCGTGCCACATCTTGGACGTCCTTGAGAGCACTTTCACAACTCCCCTTTTGGTCGCGAAGAAGCTCCCTGCATCCCAGTCACGACTGAAGGAGTAAAGTTGGCGATTGCCGTTCGAGAGGTGGCTCGTCGTTATGTCCAGTCCTTCCCTCGCGACCTGCTGGAATCTCGTCTCGCTCCCGAAGTCGCTCTTCTTGCGCTGCTTCAAGGCCCACAAGAGTTCCACCAGCCGCGCATCCTGGAGCAGTGGAGTGCGCTCACACTCAGAATGGGCGAAGTCTGGCGGAAGTATCTTGCTTGGGGTAGTTCCTGAACTACGCAGTCAATGGCGTAGAAGAATCCAATTCGTCTGAAAGCATAAGTCTCCTGTGCAGGACCTTACGAGTGTGAGGCAACCGGGTCAGCTGGATTCGCGGACTCTTGAGGCCCTCAACATGCGACTCCTGAACTCGCAGTGCCTTTCGAAGAAGGCCTCTGGACCCCGTTCCGTGGTGAAAGTCGCCGAGGCTTGTTGCGGCATCAACTCCCAGGACTTCCTGGAGAGCTTCTCGTCGTTCTGGGCCCGGGTGAACAGGTTTCAGGATTCAGACCTCCTCTCCGAGCTCCGGCCCAGGGGCGGCCTCGTGAGGACGTGGACGGTCAGGAGCACGATGCACATCATCCCGTCAAAGGACTTCGACGCGCACGTGTTCGGCGGTCCAGGCAGGCGGTTCCGATCCTTGTTCGATCGAGCTGCAAAGCAGCGGGGGATACCCGGCCGAGACTACAGGGTAAGGTCCCTCTACCATCCGCTGCTCGATCACATCAAAGGGGAGGCGGTGACGACTAACGAGGTCAGGCAGTTCATGGTCGAAAGGATGACCAGGCTGGGCCTGCAGGGGCGAATGAAACTCGCCCGAGGATGGTCGAGCCAGCCGACTTACGGGCCGTCGTGGTCGGGTCTATCGGAGATGTCGTATCTCGGCCTTCTTGTCAATGCGGGGCGAAGGGGTTCGCAGAGCCTCTGGATGAGGGCGGCCGACTGGCTCAACTCCGGACGAAGTGCGCCCGACCCGGACCAATGCATCGTCGAGTTGGTGCGAAAGTACCTCGAGAGCTACGGACCCGCAAGCCGCGCAGACATCGTCTACTGGTCCTTCCTCTACAAGGCCGAGGTGGACGCCGCCCTTGAAGCCCTGAAGAACGACCTGATCGTCGAAGACTTCGACTCTAATGAAAAGTATTACTCTTTCGAAGGCCTTCGAGGCGCAGGGAGGAATCCACCCGCCGTAGTCATACTTCCAGAATTTGACAGCCTGATGATGGGGCACAAGGACAAGTCAAGGTTCCTGCCGCACGACCGGATCAAGAAGGTGTTCTGGGGTTTGGGGGGGATAAACAGGACGATCCTCCTTGACGGGTTCGTCGCCACGACATGGAAGAGGAAGAAGGAACGAACAGGAATAGCCGTGAGCGTGAAGCCACTGCGGACTCTGGAGGCTCAAGAGAGAGATTCGATAAGAGAAGGGTTCGAGGGATACGGTGACTACCTGAAGACGGGCATCTCCGTCGAGTTCAAGACCTAGACTGCTGGTCGAACTCCCCTAGTCGCTTCAGGACCGTCAGGGCTCTTAGGGTTATCATCCTGCTCGGATGGCCGACCTGCTCCAGAGCGAAAGGATGGAACCTCCTCCTGTACTGCCTCCACCATCGGGGCCACTTCCCGTCGTTGGCGTAGTCCGGGTGCACGGCGTCGAGGTTCCACCGTCCGTCCTTCCTCCTCAACTTCTTGAGGTGGGACAAGGCGAGACCCGTCCGCCTGTCGTCGGCGTACCCTAGGGCGGTCGTGAAGTCGAGGCCGACCAAGAGTCAGCTACTGCTGGGGACCAAGTCCAGAGTCGATCCTAGCCTATCCTGGAAAGGAGTGCCTCCTTGACGGCAGGCCATTCGTCTAGAGTTATCGAGTACAACATTGTGTCCCTGATGCTGCCGTCTCTTCTGAACCTGTGATTCCGCAGCCTCCCCTCGAATCTTGCACCCAGCTTGAGGATGGCGTGCTGGGAGTGGAGATTGTTTATGTCGGTCTTCAGCTGCATCCTTATCGCTCCCCAGTCTTCGAACGCATGTCTGAGCAGCAGGAACTTGGATTCGGGATTGACAGCGGTGCCCCAGACCGACTTCGTGTACCAGGTCCAGCCGATCTCGGCTCCCTTGTTCTTCGCCTGGACGTCCATGTAGCGCGTACTCCCCACGATCTTGCCCTGATGTTTCACGACAAACGGGTACTCCACGCCCCGAGACTGTGCTTGTAGCGTCTCTGAAATCCATCCTTCGACCGAATGCTTGGAGTCCAGAACGGTGGGCATCCATGTCCATTCCGATTCTCCTGCCGCCTCCAGGAGCGCCTCTGAGTGCGAGAGCTGGAGTGGCTCCAACCGGACCGCCCTGCCGGCAAGTGTGCATGGCCCTAAGGCTGAGGCCGTCCTGTCGCCCAACACAAACATACAACTGCGAACCGATATTTGTTCTTGGTCATTGAGCGCGCGCGTCCGCTAGAAAGGACCGACTTACCGCGAGCGCTTTTCCAGCCTGAACCAAAGGGAGTGTTTCTTGAAGCCTAGCGCCCTGTTCAGGGTCAGCATGAGTCGATTGTCTGAGTCGTTCCATGTCCTCACGTAGGCGTACCCGTGCTCCTTGGCCCACCCTTCGGGCAAAGCCAGAACAAGTTTTCTAACAGGCTTCCAGGGAAGGTTTTAACCTAAGGCAAAGGCAGACAAACGGAGTAGTCGTTGTCACCAGGGGAACGCAGGCTCGCTGCCATCATGTTTACCGACATGGTCGGTTTTACGGCGCTTACCCAGTCCGACGAAGCACAATCACTGGGGGTGCTGGAGAGGCACAACAAGCTACTGAGGCCGATCTTTCCCAAGTTCCACGGGAGGGAGGTGAAGACCATTGGGGACTCTTTCTTGGTGGAGTTTGACAGCGCTCTCGACGCTACCAACTGTGCGGTCGACATACAACGGGTCCTCCACGACTACAACACCTCGTCCAGGGATGGGTGGAAGATTGTGCTCAGGATTAGCATCCACCTGGGGGATGTAGTGCACAGAGAGGGCGACGTGTTCGGGGACGCGGGCAACATCGCCTCAAGGCTGCAACCTCTCGCAGAGCCAGAGGGGGTGTGCATCTCGGAGCAGGTGTACTACCAGATCATGAACAAGGTGCCCCAGCCCCTGGTGAAGCTGGAGACCCACGATCTGAAGGGGGTAACGTCCCCTGTCGATACTTACAGGGTGGTAATGCCCTGGGAGCAGGCAGGGGCAACAACGGTCGCCCGGTCTGACAAGAACAGGGTCGCGGTTCTCCCATTCGCCAACATGAGCCCCGACCCGGCTGACGAGTACTTTGCCGACGGGATGACGGAGGAGCTGATCGACAGGTTGGCTCAGGTCAAGGAGATCGAAGTCATAGCAAGAACATCCGTGATGACCTACAAAGGCGAGAAGAAGAAGGCTTCACAGATGGCACGTGAACTGGGTGTGGGGTCGCTCGTGGAGGGGAGCGTTAGGAAGGCCGGTAACAGAATAAGGGTCACTGCGCAGCTCATCAGCGGCGCAACCGAGGGGCACCTCTGGTCCTCCCACTACGATGGGAATCTCGATGACATCTTTGCGGTACAGAGTGAGATAGCCGAGAAGGTGGCCAGGGAGCTGAAGATACACCTGCTGGAAGCGGATAAGAAGAACCTTGAGAAGAAACCCACGGACAACACAGAAGCCTACAGCGACTTCCTGCGGGCAAGGGAGCTCCTCAGAGGTGAACAGACAGAGATCACACTCAGGCAAGCGCTCACCCTTTTCGAAAAGGCTGTGGAGCTGGACCCCTCCTTTGCGAGGGCGCACGTTGGAATTGCGGAGTGTCATATTGCGCTTGCCGATCTGTATGAAACCAAGGCAACCGCGCACGGGACTGCGAGGGCCTCGCTGAAGCGAGCCCTAGAACTGGACCCGGACCTGCCCGAGGCCCACTCGTCACTATCAAGCCTGCTCTTCAACGAGGATGAACTCACGGGCTCCGAGGGGGAAGCGGCGAGGGCGTTGGAGCTCAACCCGAGCCTCCCTGACCCACACCGCCTGTTGTTTGAGATTGCGGCTACAAAGGGCGACCGTGACGGCATGGTCAGGCACATGGAAAATGCCTACCGCCTGGACCCGATTATGCCGTTGAACATCCTTTTGCTCGGGGAAGCGTATGTCTGGACTGGCAGGGATCAGGAGGCCCTTGAGCACTGGAAGAAGACAGAGCCAGTCTCTCCTGCGTATACCTACAGAGGAATGGGCGACTATTACCTGGGCAAGGGGGAAGTGGCGAAGGCAAGGGAATACCACGAGAAGGTCAAGAGAATACTACCCGCTCACCCATGGGTCATCTGGATGGGAGGAGCCCTCGACGCTCGATCGGGAGATAGGGAAAAGGCGCTTCTCGCAATCAAGAAGCTCGAGGAGGACGCAAACCGGGGTCCGATCGTTCGGAATTATATGGCCTATGTCTACTTATCACTGGGTGATCTGGATTCGTATTTCGCGCAGATGGACAAGGCTCTCGAGACCCGTGCACAGATTCAATCCTTCATGATGCATTCGCCACTCCTTGCGAAGGCGAGGGAGGATCCTAGGTACCAAGACCTGGTAGATAAGGTCAGAAGACAGACGGGGTTATCGAAGTAAGAGCCGTTTCAGCATGCAGGAGAAGGATCTCCTTGCGCATGCAACGTGCGCTTGCCCTATTGTGTCCATCTGGCTCTTGAAAGACTTGCCTGTAGGCTCACGCTCGAACACAATCCGCATCTCTATTGGAGGAGCGACGAGCTGTTCAAATTCTCTTCCTGTTCTGTACTGTAACACATGATAACGGCTTGGCATGCAACCAGGGTCCGCATCGTCCAGGGTGACATAACCGGTCAGGACGTCGACGCCATAGTCAACGCTGCGAATTCGAGCCTGATGGGAGGTGGCGGGGTCGACGGGGCGATTCACCGGTGGGGCGGGCCGCAAATCGACGAGGAGTGCAGGGTGCTGCGACGGGAACGCTGGCCCGACGGATTGCCCACAGGAATGGCGGCCATCACGACCGGAGGACGGCTCAAGGCGCGGCACGTCATCCACACAGTAGGCCCGATCTGGAGAGGAGGAGACCAGGGGGAGCCAAAGGACCTGGCCGATTGCTACGTCAACTCCCTGATCCTCGCGAAGGAGAAGCAATTGAGGAGCGTGGCATTCCCCTCCATCAGCACCGGAGCATACGGCTACCCCATCGAAGCAGCGAGCAGGATCGCATTGAGGACGGTCAAGGAGTTCGTCGAGAACCAGGGCTGGCCACCGCAGGTGATCTTCGTTTTGTTCAGTAGCCGTGACGTCAAGACATACGAGCGAGCCGCAAAGGAACTCGAATAAAATATGAAGCAGAGCCTGCCAATGATTGGCCGCAGCTCTTAGTTCGAAAAGAATCTGTGTTCCATGCCGGCTGAATCCCGCCGATTTGAGAGTCGCGATTATCCTTGAGCCTTTTGGAATCCAGACAATTCGCCTTGCAGTCTCCGCGGCTTCTCCCAGTCCAGGGAGGTGCCTGACGAGTTTCATGGGTCCGTCTCCGGTGCCAGTGAGAAAGCCGACCTCCGGGACTGCTCCGATGGCGGCGGGTACGACACGACAGGGTCGCGCGCGCGCTCTCCCCAGGGGACGATACAAGAGGGTCTACTCCACGCTCAAAAGGACTAGTTAGTCTAAAGCCAAAGAATATCAGTTCAAGTTGGGGTCGATGGAACGTTGAGTATCCTCCGGAATGTTGGCATCGTTTTGCTCGTCTTCGGTTTCCTTCTTCTTGTCCTTGACATTGCCTCCGTTTTCTTACTACTAGTCCTTCTCATACTAGGAATAGTGTTCTTCTTTGTTGGTGGCAGGAAAAAGCAATAACGGAAAAGCACTATGAAGTCGCCGACGAGTAATCCAACACCACCAAAATCGCTGGTTCTTGTCACACCGACTTATACAGAAGAGCGCGCGCGGCTGCTCTCACCGGCTTCGCTGCGGGGGGGCTGTCCTATCTTAGGACAAGGAATCTGACTAATCCTACCGCCCCAGTATGAGACTCGAACCCACTTGTTGGTGCTGACATAACCTAGTTTGGTAACAACAGTTAATCGTTGCCTGGACGGGAGAAAGCTCCGCTGGGATCGATATGAGATTCAACCGTCTGCTGGGAGAACGATGGTGCGGCAACTGCGGCGAGAAGGTCGTCCCAGATGGAAACCGTTGCCCCAACTGTAATCACGTCGTTAGGGAAGCACCTCTCGATTCTGTTCTGAGAGCGAAGGTCAGAGGGTACCTGGGGCTGTATTCTCAGGTGAAGCTGAAGAAGTGACGGCGGGAGCCACCTCTAGACAGTTCTGAATCAAGAGCTCATACTCCCGCACAGGTTGCGGGGTGGGAATCTGGCGCGGCATCCCTGACGGGAGGACAAGCCCAATATCCAACCAGTCTTGATTCAGCGGCGGCATGGTTGTCTTCGTCCAAATGGACGAGCCTGAGTACGCGAAGAGGCACGAATCACCGGTGAAGTGAAGGTTCCCCCGACGTGAGTAACAAAAGTTAATCACCACTCAGACCACTCTGGATGGATGGGGTTCTGAAGGTTGAAGGCCCAGGCCGTCGTCGTGGTGTTCATGCTCGTTCTCTCGGCAGTCGTTGTTCTCGTGGCGCTGGATTCTCTGAAGCTTCCGCCCGCTCCTGTCCAATGCGGCGCTACAATCACGACGAATACCGTCCTAAGTGCTAACATCGGCCCTTGTTCAGCGGACGGGCTCGTCATAGGTCACAACGGCATAACCCTCAACTGCGATGGGCACAGCATAAGCGGCACTGACAAGAACGACGCGTACTACTTTAACACAGGGATATATCTCACTGGGATGACAAAAGTCACAGTCGAGAACTGCAATGTCACGGGATTCGGGTATGGCTTGGGGTTTTACAACTCCTCCAGCGACACCATCATCACAAACAATGCGGAAAACAACACCAACGACGGCTTCTATCTCACCGACTCTCCCCGTAACACTTTGAGCGGGAACACAGCGGACGATAACTACTATGGCTTTTGGATTTACGACTCACCGAACAATAACGCATTCAGCGGCAACATGGCGAACGGTAACAACAACACCGGCTTCTACATTGTGAACTCTTCCAGCGACGTTTTCACCAGAAACGTTGGGAACAACGACAGGACTGGATTCGACATTTACAACTCTTCAAGCGACTCCCTCAGCGGGAACACGGCGGACGATAATCCCTGGTTTGGCTTCGAGCTTGCCGATTCTCCCAGAAACACCTTCGCCAATAACACGGCGGACGGCAACACCGAGGGCTTGGTCCTCGAGAACTCCTCAGACACCAACGCCCTCAACGGGAACACCGCGAACGACAACGTCGCCGGCTTTTACATCTACAACTCCTCGAGCAACACGTTGACCTCGAACACAGCGAACGATAACGAGTTTGGTTTCGAGCTCTACGACTCTAACAGCAGCACCTTGGTCTCGAACACGGCGGACAATAACAGCGAAAGCGGCTTCGCCATTTCTTCGCTCAACGCTCAACACCCTATCTTCATTGTCGGGGGGTCCTCCAACGACACCTCCGATGACACCCTCACGGGGAACACGGCGAACAGCAACCTCATCGGCTTCGACGTCTTCTCCACATCAAACAACACCCTCACGGGGAACAGCGCGAACAACAACACAAAGTATGGCTACAACGACTCGACTGCAGGCTCAGGCACTGCAGGAACAGCAAACTTCTATTCTGGTGACGAGTGCGCCAATAACAGTCTTGAAGGCTCGGACCCGAGTGGGCTTTGCACCCCGCCGTCGTAGAGCGTTGTATCCGATTCTGTCCTCCGGACGATATTAGATTCCTGCTTCAGACAATTCTTGTCTCGGTTTCGACAAGATTTGGCCAGGTTTTGAGCTTTCACCGTGTATTTGAACCCGTATACACGCGTTGACATCCCGCTTTGAACCCTGTTTGAATACCGGGAACTCCTACCCAAATCACTGATACCGACCCGCCGCTATTCTTGGTTACAATCGTGCGGGTTTCAGCGTGAGGCTGTGAAGGACCTGATTGCGCAACCCACGCGCCTCGATAGTCGTAAATAATCAATCCTCCCTCTCCTCTGTCTCATGGAGCTCCACGGCTCCACCGAATCCGTCTGTCCGGTCGACGCGGACCAGGGGGACTGGAGGAAGATAGAGGCCAGACTGTGGTTCGACCGAGAAAGGAACGAGGTCTGGATGACCAAGAGCTGCGGGCGCCACGGCGAATTTCAGGACCTGATCTCCACGGACGTCGGAGATTACCTCAGAACAGAGAGGTTCGCGCAGAGAGGGACGGGCGTGCAGAACCCGATATCGTACACCGAAGGCGAATGCCCGACGCGGTGCGGCCTCTGCTTCGAGCACGAATCGAAGACCGTCCTGGCGATCATCGACGTGACGAACAGGTGCAACATGAGGTGCCCCGTCTGCTTCGCCAACGCCGGGGCCGCTGGCTACGTGTACGAGCCCAGGATCGAGCAGATCGAGACCATGCTGGCGACGGCGACGCGAGTGAACTCCCCGAAGAGAATCCACGCCGTCCAACTCTCAGGAGGAGAGCCGACCGTCAGAGACGACCTTCCGGACATCGTCGGGGTGGTCAAGCGGTACGGCATCAACCACATCGAGGTAAACACAAACGGCCTGAAGGTCGGCGATCCTGAGAGAGGGCCGGGATACCTCAAGACACTCATGGATGCCGGAGTCTCGACTCTCTACCTCCAGTTTGACGGGCTCACGACCGCCCCCAGGCTCATCTCCAGGGTCCCCTCTTCGGAAGATGCGGGAAGGCGGATGCCTGAGGGAGGGAGACGGAGGCTCGCCGAGTACTACACTGACCGGCAGCTGAACGTGGTTCGAAACGCAAGGGAGGCGGGGTTCGGAAGCATCGTCCTGGTCGTCACCCTGCAGAAGGGGGTGAACGACGGGCAGATGGGAGACATCCTGAGATACGCAGGCGAGAACTCCGACGTCGTCAGATGCGTCAACTTCCAGCCGATATCGATGGCGGGGAGGATGGACAGGAACAGGATCAGAGAGGTCAGGATGACAAACGCCGACGTCGTGAACGGGGTCGAAAGGCAGACCGGAGGGCAGATCAGAGCGAGCGATTTCTTCCCGATCCCGGTCGAAGTCCCGCTGGCAGCCTACCTGGAGCTTGTGAGGGGCAGGAGCGACCACTACGACAGGTTCTCCACGCACGTCCAGTGCGGCAGGTCGACCCTGGTCTACGTCAACAGGAAGGACGGCGAGGTGACCTTCGACCCGGTCACGAGACACATGGACCCAGAGAAGCTCTATTCGTCATTGGAAGGAGCGAGCAGGAGCGGCAGGGTCGTCGGGACGCTGAAGGGGGCGGCCGGAATACTGAGGCACACGGACATGAAGCTGAAGAGAGACATGATAGGCCCCCTACTGCTCAGAGGGAACTACGAAGGCGCAGGGGATTTCATGAAGAGGGTCCTGATGATAGGCGACATGCACTTCATGGATGCCTACAACTTCGATTTCCAGAGGGTCCACAAGTGCGCGATACACTACCTGGTGCCCGATGACCGCCTCGGAGCGAGGGTCATCCCGTTCTGCACGATGAACAACTTTCACAGACCGCACGTCGAAAGGCGTCTCTCCGTTCCTCTCTCAACGCGGACGAGAGTCCCGCTCTCTTCTTCACGATAATCATCACCGCGCTCTCCTGCTACCTTCTTCAGCAACCTTGAGGCCCCCTCTGGTCTGCAGGACCCTAGCCCCTGACGCCGACCCGCGGCATGCGACGGCCACTCCTCGTCCAAGGCCGAACCGCAGGTTCCGATTCAGGTGGTTCTGGGCTCGTCGCAGACCTGCGTCCTAAGGGCCGATTCCCACCCCCAGATTGAATGATAGGATTAATATGAACGGTCGAGCTCCGGGAGCACAGGAGTCTCTGAGCGATGATGTACAAGAACCTAGGGAAGACAGGAACGAAGGTCTCGGAGCTCTGCCTCGGCACGATGATCTTTGGCCAGCAAGTGGACGAAACGACGGCCATCAAGATAATCAATCGAGCGGTAGACCTGGGCATCAACTTCATCGATACAGCCGACGTGTACGCGGAAGGACGCTCCGAGGAGATTGTCGGCAAGGCAATCAGAGGAAGGAGAGACGATGTCGTCCTCGCCACCAAGGTGAGGGGCAGGACCGGCCAGGACCCGAACGGCGAGGGTCTGAGCCGGAAACACATCATGCGGAATCTCGAGACCAGCCTCAAGAGGCTGGGAACCGACTACATCGACCTCTACCAGGTGCACAGGACGGACCTCACGACCCCGCTGAAGGAGACCATGGCCGCGCTCAGCGACCTCGTCAGGAGCGGGAAGGTCCGCTACATCGGCTGCTCGAACTTCCCTGCCTGGCAGCTTGAGAAGGCCCTCCGCATCAGCGAGGTGAACGGCCTGGAGGCGTTCGCCACGGTCCAGCCCCGCTACAACATAGTTGACAGGGACGTCGAGCGCGAGCTTCTCCCGCTCTGCGCCGAGGAGGGGATAGGCGTCATACCCTACAGCCCCCTCGCCGGCGGCTATCTCACCGGCAAGTACCGCCCGGACAAGCCAGCCCCCGAAGGCAGCAGATACCAGCTCCGCCCCGCGATGGTCGGCAGGTACCTGAACCCGCGCAACCAGGCGATACTGCAGGTCCTGGACGAAATCGGCTCTCAGACAGGGATGTCCCTGGGCCAGATCGGCCTGGCCTGGCTGATGGCAAACCCGACGGTGACCTCGCCCATAACAGGCGCCTCCAAGCTGGAGCAGCTAGAAGAGAACATGGGCGTCCTGGGTCGCTCCCTGCCGGCCGAGGCGCTCAGGAGGATCGGCGAAGCGAGCAAGCCCGACTGGCTGCGGGAACAGGAAGAGCTCGAGGCGCGCATGAGAAGACCGGCGTGACCGGTACTCAGAGAGCTTCGGTCCCTCCGATCGTCGGTGCTTCGACACGAGGCGAAGACTTCACTCGACTGACAACACCTTAACTATTCAATCGGGCGCACGACTCGTCTATGGCACGCGTTGGAATAGAGGCGCTCTACATATACACGCCTCAGTTTTACGTCGACAACGCCGAGCTCGCCACTGCGAGAGGCAAGGACCCGAAGCACTTCACCGAAGGTGTCGGCATAAAGTCGTTCGCCGTCACGCCCCCGAACGAGGACCAGTCGAGCATGGCGGCGACCGCGGCGTACAGGCTGATGGAGGCTCACGGCATCTCTCCAGAGGACATCTTCCGGATAGACACCCCGACCGAAAGCGGTCTGGACAACTCGAGGGCGCTCGTTTCGGACGTGGTCGGAATGCTGGAGAAGGTGTACGGGATCGGCAGCCTCTCCCACGTCCTCGGTTACGAGCAGAAGTTCGCGTGCGTCAGCGGAATGGAGAGGTACCTCGACACGGGCGCATGGTTCGCAGCCGGATGGAACCCCCGAAGATACGCGCTGGTGCTGGCCACGGACATCGCCAAGTACAACCTGAACAGCGGGGAGGAACCGACGCAGGGCGCGGCGGCGGCGGCGATACTCATGGGGAAGGATCCGAAGGTTCTGGAGATCGTTCCCGGGGCCCTCGGCTCGGCCCTGAGGCACGAAAAGGGGGATTTCAAGAAACCCGGCGGACGGACGATCGCGATGGTGGACGGCGCTCTCTCCTACGCATCGTATCTCAGCGAAATGAAGGAAGCGTGGCTGAACTTCCAGTCTGCCGTCAAGACCCTGGGGTTTGTAAAGCCCAAACCAGACGAGTCGACGCTGGACTACATGGACAGGGCCGTGTATCACAACCCCCACAAGAAGATGGTCATCTCCGCGTACGCGTCTCTGCTGATGCACGAGTGGAGGGACCTCCCCAGGTGGAGGGAGATCGTCGCCGAGATAGGCGAGGAACCCCCGAGGGCTGGGATGGACGACCTCGCTTTCTACATGGGCGAACCGTACAAGCAGTACAGAAAGAGCTTCATGAAGTCGACTCGGGTCATGGACAGCTTCGAGAAGCACGTAAGCAGCTCATTGATGGCGCCCGACCTGATCGGAAACTCCTACTCCGTCTCCGTCTTCATCGGCCTTGACAGCCTCTTCGAGAATGACAAAGAAGACCTCGCCGGAAAGAGCGTCGTGATGTTCGGGTACGGGAGCGGAAGCCATGCTGTCATACAGGGGAACGTGGTCCCGGAGGGCTACAAGAAATTCGCTCGACAGCTCGACCTGATGCAGAGGCTCGACGCCAGAAGGAAGCTCTCCATCGAGGAATACGAGCGCATCCACCGGGGCGAAGTACTACCCAATGACTGGACCGTCGGCTCCCGAAAGCAGTTCGTCCTCAGCGGCATCGGCGCAACGGAGACCTCCGAAGAAGGGGACAGAGAATACTCGCTGGCGGAGTGAAGCGCGCGCGCCGAACAGAGTTCACAACATCTCAATGGGCGGAATCTGGCAAGGTAGATTCGACCCGATTGGACCTATTTCCGAAAGGGAAACTCGCGTTCATTTTGGTCGGAGATCCCAGCTTCACTCTACCCTCTCCGTCAGCCAAGCCCGCAGTTGCGGGTCTGGGCTAATATGCAAGGAGTACTGCCCTTTGCCACATGGAGAAAGCAGAATGGATTACCGTCCCTTACCTCGCCAAAGTCAGCGGCGTAGGCGAGTCCACCATATGGCAGGACATCAAGATTCTACAATCGCTCCTTCACAGTGATGCACAGGCGGAGGGTTCGGCTGATTGAGCGAGGAAGAGTCATCTGGCGACGACGGGATGTTCGCGGATGTCGAAATCTACCACGACAGCATAGGAGTCACTCACTTCCTTCCTCCGAAGAGATGCAAGAACTGCGACGACTGAGATGCGAAATTCCGAATTCTGTTCCAAGCACGACCTCTGTAGGCCGCGCCCTCGGACGGAGAGGAATTGAACGAAGTTAATGGTGTACAACAACCAGCCGCAATGGATACCAGCGTGACTGGTCCTCAGACGGCATTGGTCGCTTCGATCGTCTTGGCCAGCATACCCGGTGCAGGTCCGTGCAGCTGGACGAACCACGGAGTCTCCCGTCGAAACCCCGGCACCCCTCGCAGCTTATGAAGAGTTGAAACCGCACCCACCCACGGTCACCTGAATGACGCGACGAGCAGGCAAGCTGGAGACCAGAGGCATCGCATCCCTCTGCCTGTCCGGGATCACACTGGGGGGGCTCGGGATCGCCGTCAGCCTTCTGTCATCGGAGGGCGTATCGCCGCTGTCTCAGACCTTCTGGAGGTTCGCCTTCGCGGCGCTCGCCTTCCTCGCATCTTCTGCAGCGATCTTCGGCAGGAAGACGATTCCAGGGAAGGCGGAGCTTGTCATAGTGGGACTCGGTGGTGGAATGATGACGTTCGCATCACTGACGTACATGGGTGCCATCAGCCTCGGACTCCCCGTTCCCGTCGTCTCGTTCCTGGGGCAGATGTCGGCGATGTTCACCGTGCTGTTGGCGGTCCCCTTGCTGGGAGAGAAGCTCACCCGGACGAGGGCGGGAGCGGTCTCGATCGGGACGGTCGGCGTGCTTCTCATCAGCCAACCATGGCGGGCGGTTGGTGGGAGCCTGATCGCAGAGGTGCTGATCCTCCTCAACGCCGTGAACTTCTCCTTCTTCACGATATTCAACCGCGAGTACGTCCATAAGCGGAACTACAATTCCCAGCTCGGTTTCGACCTGGGTCTTCAGCGGCGCCGCCCTGTGGTCGTTGGCATTCCTGGTCTTCAACGCCGTTCAGTCTCCTGTCGGCTCGTCTTCGGACGAGCTCGGCCTCCTGCTGACGATGGCGATCATGGCGACCTTCGTCCCCTACTCGCTGATGAGCATGGGTTTGAAGCGGGTCGGCGCAGGGGATGCGTCGGTGGTCCTCTTGCTCACGCCGGTCTCGGCCTCCATCCTCAGCACCGTGTTCCTCAAAGAAGGAATCGGTCTTCTGTCTGGAGTGGGGTCTGGACTAATCTTGCTGGGCGTCGTGATACTTGCCTTCTTCTGAAAGGCCTGACGCGCGCGCTACCGAGTAGGCTGCGTCAAGAAATATATACGCGGTTTCGATCCGAAAATGCCCGACACCACTAGTGCAAGCACAATCTTCTTCGCTCGAGATTGAGAAGAGCAGGACGGCGCTCGTCGTCATCGACCTGCAGAAGGGCATCACCACGATGCCGAGTCTCCCTCACGACCCGGCAGCAGTGATAGAAAACGCCAGGATGCTGGCGGACGCCTTCAGAAAGAAAGGCATGCCTGTCTTTCTCGTGCACGTCGTCGCCTCTGACGCAGACAGGCTCAGGCCCGTCGCCGACCAGCAGCCGTGGAGCGGGAGCGGCCAGCAGCGCCCGAAGGACTGGGCCGACATCGTGCCTGAGCTAGGGCCGAAGGAGAACGACGTCGTGATCGCAAAGAAACAGTGGGGAGCTTTCTACGGGACGGAGCTGGACCTGCAGCTCAGGAGGAGAGGCCTGAGCACAATCGTGCTCTGCGGGATATCGACCAACTTCGGAGTCGAGAGCACAGCAAGGTTCGCCTACGAATATGGCTACCAGCAGATATTCGCGGAGGACGCGATGGCAGCCCGCTCGGTCGAGGAGCACAGCAACGCGCTGAACTACACATTCAAGAGGATCGGGAGGGTCAGGAGCACAGAGCAGATCCTCGCCGCCTTGGGGGGACTGAAGACAAAGTGAAAGAACAGCGGATGTCCTTTGCGACGGGCCCGGTGCACGAGCTAGTCAAAACGAAGGACTATTCGGAAGGTTTCGTGAAGGCGCTCGGGTACTGGCTCTTCTACAGGAGCTTCGGCGACAGCAACCGAAAGGGAACGGTGCTCTGCCTTCACGGAGGCCCCGGAGGCTCCCAGGCTGGCCTTTCCCCTCTGTCCCGCCTGACCGAATACGGGTTCAGGACCGTGATGTACGACCAGCTCGGGTGCGGAAGGTCCCAGGCTCCGCCCGACAAGCTGCTGTACAGCGTCGAGAGGTACGCTGAGGAGGTCGAGGGGGTGAGGCAGGCGCTCAAGCTCGGGAAGGTGCACCTCTGGGGAGGGAGCTGGGGCGGATTCCTGAACGTGGCTTACGCGATAAAGTACTCCCGCAACCTCAGAAGCCTCCTCCCTTCGAGCGGGACCTGCAGCGTGCCCGTCTGCATCGAAGAGTTCCTGCGGCTGAGGTCCGAGCTCCCCAAGAAGATACGCGAGACGCTCGAAAAGCACGAGGCGATGGAGGACTACTCGAACGCCGACTACCTCAAGGCGGTGGAGTTCGTGTACAAGAAGCACCTCTGCAGGCTCGATCCCTGGCCCCCGCAGTTTCGGTCCCCAGCGGAGCGCAGGCTCGGAGGCGGCGGCTACGGGCCGGTGTACAAGCTGATGTGGGGCGAGAACGAGTTCTTCCCCGTCGGGAACCTGAGATATTGGGACGTGACCGACCAGCTCCACAAGATCAAGTGCCCGACCCTGATCACCTGCGGGGAGTTCGACGAGGTGACGCCGAGGAACTCCGAGCTCCTCCACAAAGGGATACGAGGGTCCAAGATGGTCGTGTTCAAGGGCTGCTCGCACAACGCGTACTACGAGGACCCAGAGAGCTACTTCCAGACCTATGGGGAGTTCCTCGGCATAGTAGCGTAGCGACGCGTCTTCAGCGCGCGCATGCGGATGGCAAGAGCCAATAGACAGCCAAGAACACCCGCCGGTCGAGGAGTCCGCGCAAAGATTGGCCTTCTGTTCAAGGTGCGGTAAGGAACTCCCCATGGGCGCGACCTTCTGTCCTGCCTGCGGGTCTTCGGTCCAGGGGGAGGCGACGGCTCAGGGGCCTGCGGCTTCGCCGACCGCTCCCATGAGCGGAATCGACGCGCTGACCAAGGACTCAAAGGCCCAGAGCTACTGGGTGAACAGGTTCATCGCCTTCGTGATCGACGCGTTGATTGTCTTCATACCGCTCGCCATCATCACAGTCGTAGTCGCGATATTCGTTGCCGTCGGCGGCTTCTCGCCCTTCGCCATCTTCGTGGGAGGAGCCGTCTCTGTGCTGTGGAGCTTCCTCTTCGTCCTTTACTTCACCCTGACGGAATCGATGCGGGGTGCGAGCATCGGCAAGCGGTTCCTCCACCTCAAGGTCCTGTCAAAGACGGGCTCGAACCCGACCATCGGGGAGGCGTTCGTACGCAACATTAGCAAGATCTACTGGCTGCTTCTGATCCTGGACATCGTCGTCGGCCTGGCCGTATCGAAGGGCTACCAGCAGAAGTACAGCGACAAGTTCGTGGGAACGTCGGTCGTCCCCGCGTGACCGCCGGGGCAGCCGTCTTGCGCGGAGGGGACGCCAGCGGTGATGAAGCTCATCAAATCATCTTACCGAACTCGTCCATCATCGTGAGGTCGATTAGCGCGCGCCACGGGGTCAGCCTATACAGCATCCCCCCGCGCGCGCTTCGTTTCAGGCCCTGGTCGCTGTCCGTTCGAAGAGAATCTGCGTTCCCCGCCGGCTGAACCCTGCCCTCCTGAGACCTCCGATTGTCCTTGAGCCTCGTGGGATCCAGACCATCCGCCTCGCGGGCTCTGCGGCTCCCTTCAATCCTAAGACGTGCCTGACGAGCTTCATAGGCCCGTCTCCCGTGCCGGTGAGAAAGCTGACCTGCCTCCAGGTCTCGTCCCTCGCTCCCCCCAGAACGGCGACGCAGACCGATTCGCCTGAAGTCCAGACCGCCCCCTCGCGGACCAGCTTCTTGATAATGGAGGGACTGAGAGACGTGGCTTCGTAGGAGTCCCAGTAGACGCCCGAACCTATCCTGAACTCTCTCGACCTCGTTATCAGCCTCGTGACCTGCGAAAGTTCGGTAATTTCCGCTTGCCTCACACCTTTCTGGGGCGCGAATCTTGCTCCCTCTTCGGGCTCGTAGACGTTGACCCTTGACAATTCCTTGAAGTTCATTCTAGCGATCTGCCTGTGCGCCGTCCTGTTCGTCGACTTGCTGTCTAAACGGAAGACCTTCACTCCCCGGTCCGTGGCGTAGCGTATCGCGCTCTTTCCCAGCAACGTCGCGAGCCCGCGGCCTCTGAAACCGGGATGGACCCTCGCAGCCTCAAGAAAGGCAGACCCATCCGAGAGGAACTTGACTCTGGTCATGCCAACGGGGACGCCGTCCGCCTCTACCACGAACACCCTCCCTTCTTCGTCCTCAAGCCACTCATCCCAAGCCTGGGGGATGTAATCATGCCCTCCCCAGTTGTCTTTGATGAAGCTCATGAGCGGTTCCTTGTCGGCCTGCCTCGCGGGTCTGACCCTTGCAATCATCCGCACCGACTCTCCTGCTCCATCGTAATAACGCATATCGTCCGACATGCCGTGCGCAGCTCTAATCCGACCATGGTCAAGCCCGCGTTCCCTCGACGTTAAGTACGATTCCGCGAACCCACCCGCTGGGCGGACAGCACTTGGAAAGCAAACCCTTCGGCTGGACCGGAAGGCAGGTGACACCTCTAGGCATGGGCACCTACTACGACTTCCCGTGGATCATCAAGGCTCGGATGGGAGTCGTGGGTGGAGGGGAGGCGAAGCTGGCCGCACTCAAAGCGGGACTCGAAGGCGGCATCCGCCTGATCGACACCGCCGAGATCTACAACTCCGAGCCCATCGTAGCCAAAGCCATAGCCGGATACCCGCGGGAGGATTTGTTCATCGCCACCAAGGTGATGTTCCTCCACCTGCGACACAACGCCCTCGTGAAGTCGCTCGAGAGGAGCCTCAAGAAGCTGAACCTGGGTTACGTCGACCTCTACCAGGTCCATCAGCCGAGCCCCATCGTGCCCATCAAGGAGACCATGTCCGCGATGGAGGAGATGGTGGACAGGGGCCTCGTCAGGCACATAGGCGTCTCCAACTTCTCGCTCAAGCGGATGGTCGAAGCGAATGGCGCCCTGAAGAAGCACCGTCTAGCTTCGAACCAGATGCCCTACCACCTCGCCGACAGACGGGTAGAGAAGGAGATACTACCATACTGTAAGAAGGAGAACATGGTGCTCATGGCGTACTTCCCACTGGGCCACGGGAGACTCACCTCAAGCAAGGCGCTGTCGAACATCGGGATGAAGTACGGCAAGACCGCCTCCCAGGTGGCGCTCAACTGGCTGCTCTCCCAGGAGAACGTGTTCCCCATACCGAGGGCCTCGAACACGGTCCATGTCACCGAGAACATAGGATCGGTAGGCTGGAGAATATCGGAAGAGGACAGAGCTGAGCTGGAGAGGGCCTACCCTCCTCCTCTACCGGCCTGAAATGCGCGCACTCGGCGAGTCCGACCGGGCCTATTGACTATCCCTCGTTGTGTTCCGGGCCCTAACGTACGGCCTAGAGAACGATAAAGGTAGCCCGCTGGCACTTTGTGAAGGAGCCTGTCTTCTCGCCCCGGAGTGCATTGAGCAGTAGACAGAAAGTCTTCGCTGTGTCGGAGCTCATCGCGCGTGCGCTGGGAGGCCTGACTCGAGCAGCCCTTCGGCGACCAATCCCTTGGTCTGGTTCGCGAGCACCTTCCAGTCGAAGTTGAGGCTGGTGGTGGCCCAGTCAAGTGATAGGCCGTCTGCCATGGCCAGCAGTATCAGGGCCGCCGAGTCTGCGTCGACGTCATGTCTGAACTCTCCTCTTTCGACCCCTTCCGCGATTATCTCGGCAAGGAAGTCGCGAATCGCTTTGAAGCGCCCTTCCCGCCTGCGTTCGACTGACTTCATCCTGGGGGCCGCCACGTCGAACTCCAGGCTGATCCTGCAGGCCTTCTTCGAGGCGCCGATCATGGAGGTGAAGGCGACGTCTACGATCCTCTCCAGCTTGGTTCTCGCTGAATCCGACGGGGCGAATGTAGACCTCAGCTCGTCAAGCGAGGCCTCGAGGTGTATGTCCTGCAACGCGACGAAGAGGTCCTCCTTGCTCTTGAAGTGGCCGTAGATGGCCCCCTTGCTGAGCCCGCTCTCCGCCACTATCTCGTCCATGGACGTGTCGTAGTAGCCCTTCTCGGAGAAGAGCGTCTCCGCAGCCTTCAGCACTCTGTCGCGGACAGCCTGCTTGTACTCGCGGGTGACCCTAGGAGCCATGCGCATCACCCTGTGGCCTTGGCCCTGAGCGCATAGCCCGAGGCCCTGTCTACGGTGATGTGGCCCAGCCAGCCTAGCAGGGGCAGGTAGACGAGGCCCGTCGCGACCCAGCATGCCGTGAAGGCCGCTCCCCAGAGCAAGACCGTATGGAAGAGGTTGTAGAGGCAGGGCCCCCACGAAGGCCACTCCCTCCTCTTGGAGGATAGACCGATGCCAAGGAAAGAGACCAAGTCTGGGAAGACCACCCAGAAGGCGACCTGCAGCCAGTTCACACCGCCGAGGCGGACCCCCCTCCAGACGAGGTACCCGAAGATTGTCAGACTGATCGCCGCGTACTCGGCCCGGTACAGCCCGGACCTGGCATCTTGGAAGCCTGGACCGAAGGCCTGCGTCGTAGCCATCGACTCAGCTGCCTCCGCCGATGACGGGCCTTTCTCGGACGAACTTGCCTTCGACCGCGCACGAAAGCATGAACTCGGCGACGTCGGCCCTCGAGACTCTGAGTGGCATCCCCTTCGCGAGCGGCCCGACCCTGTAGCGTCCCGTCCTCGGCCCATCCGTGAGCATCGGGGCCCTTACGAGGGTCCAGTCCAGGCCGCTTCCGGCCAGGACCTTCGCCGCGCCGACACTGTCCTGCTTCAACTTGCCGTTCACGGCAGCGAGCGCGACGCGTGCCATTCTCTGGACCAAGGGGGGACTGTCGGTCGGATCCTCGACGGCCGTGTTGGAGAGGATTACGAGCCGCTTGACACCGAGCTTCTTCATCGCGTCCACCATGTTCAGCGTGGCTCTCTTGAGCAGGTCGGCGGGAGAGTCCCGGACTTGTCCTATTGCGCAGAGAACGGCGCTGCAGCCGGAGACGACTCGCTCGACCGCATCGGGGTCAATGGCGCTCCCCTCGACAACGTTCGCTGTGCCACGCAGGTCGCCGAGTTCGGCTGGTATCCTGGCGAGCGCATTGACCTCAAGGCCCCTCTCCTTGGCCTGAGCCAGCAACAGCCGGCCCGTGCGACCCGTGGCCCCCAGTATGGCAAGCCTTTGGCTTCCCTGTGACTGTGTCTTGCGTGAATCCGCCGGCGAACTAACCTCGACTATCCCGCTCATTGACAAATAGACCGACTAGTCGGTTTAATAAGTGCTACGTTTGAATGGCAGGTCTCGCCCCCAGGACTTTCAGTGTAGATAGAGGTCCTTTGGTCAGACGTACCCGGCGTGCATGAAGGTGTGGGGGGCTCCAAAGGAAGGGATGAACACCTCTTCGTGGGTGACGTTTGAGAGAAGCTGTTTGCCCACACTGTCCGCCAGTTCCCTTAGCCTCGGACCGTGCGTCAGTCCAACGAGCGAACCGATGTACTGGCTGCATCGACCGTCGCACTTGTCCCTGATGTTGGCGTAGAGCTGTTTCAGCGCCGCCGGGCTCTTCCTCATCCTGAATGGAATCTCGGTGAAATCGATGACAGCCGCGTCGAACCTGTCTCTCGTGTTTCGCATGTGCTCGAAAGCATCACCAATGACAACGTCTACCCTGGGGTCGCCAAGAGCCGCTTCGACCCCGCCGATGTACCTTCTGCAGCACCTGACAACGACGTCGTCGATGTCGACGACCGTTATGTGCTCGATCCAGGGAGACTCCAGCAGCGAAATCACGGTCTGTCCGCTTCCGCCGCCCAACACCACGACCCGCGAAGCACCGCTTCTCTTGACGTGGCCGCAGAGCGCTTCGTTGAAGATTCGTGCGTCATAGGCCGTGTGCTGCACGTTGCCGTCGAGGAACAACATGCGGCCATAGGCATCGTTGTCGATAATGTCTATCTTCTGATACTTCGATCGCCCTGAGAACACGTATCTCTTCGCGTGATAAGCGAGGTGTAATCCGCGATATGGTTCGTACACGACATACCGGGACTTCTTGAAACACACTTCATCCCCCCTGACAGGCACGCTTTCGTCGGGCTCTCCTATGGGCATCTTAATTACACCTTTGTCCCAGTTCTCTCGATGAGCAGGCCTCTCTACAATCAGCTAGTTCCGTACTACGAGCATCTGGAGGGTCGGCGTTGGAGCGAAGAACTCGATTTCATAGAGTCCATCTTGAAGAAGCGCGGATGCAGGACCGTAATCGACCTGGGGTGCGGGCCTGGCCTCCATGCGATACGACTGGCGAAGAAGGGATACGACGTAACGGGAGTTGACATCTCCGAGGAGAACATCCGGTTTGCCCGGGAGAAAGGGAAGAGGATGAAACCTCGCCCGCATTTTGTTGTCGGGAGTTACTACGAATACCACCCAGCCAGGGACTTCGACGCCGCGCTTTGCTTGAACTGGTCGGTTCCAGTCAGAGATGCCGAGTTGGAGAGATTCTTGAAGAACACGTCGGCGCTTCTTCGCGAAGGTGGACTCCTGATATTCGACTATGAAAGAAAGTCAGACCTGGTCCGGGGCGATCTGGGAAGACCCATGATCGACACCTGGGATCTCAGCGATCGAGTCATCGTGAGGTCCAGCGTTGGCCAAGTGACTTCCTCTGTGATGTCCTCGCGCGATGTCTACATCGTGTACCCCAAAAAGCGCAGTGAAGAGGCGCCCAACGAGGTTCGGAGATACAGTGGAATCAAGGAAGGAGAGGAGGTACAGGTCTATGTCGACAGGTCCTATGTGAGATTCTTCTCCGATGCCGAGATACGTCGCTTCGCCAGAACATCGGGATTCAAGGTTGTTGCAAGTTCGACTCTTCCGAGAGGACGATACAAGAGGGTCTACTCCACGCTCAAGAGGACCAGCCGGCGCCGTCGTAGGAAAATCCGCAATCTGCCGTTGAGATCTGACGCTGTCTCGAAGTAGAGCTTTTTGCGCAGACTCCTGATATCCGTCCTTTGGTGCAGGCCTTCAAACCGGAACCTTGCGGCCGATTTCTCTCATGACTTGGCTCCTTCCTCTCATCATTCTTAGGCAAGATCCGGTCAAGCCAGGAGTCCTCTACAGGAACGGACGACGCTACGAGAAGGTCTTCAGAACGGAGCCGAGCTGCCGCGCATACTTCTCCAGGGTCCTGGGTCCGAGGTCCCAGGGGAGGCCGGCGGCCTGGAAGAGCTCCGGAAGGGGCCTTGTAGCCCCGAGAGAAAGCGCCCTCTTGTACGCGCCTATCGCCTCGGCGCGGTCCTCTCTGTACGCGAACCAGATTCCAAGCGCGCCAAGGGTGGCGATGAGATATTCGATGTAGTAGAACGGGAACTGGTAGATGTGAAGCTGGCGCTGCCAGCGGTAGCGCAGCTGTTGCTCCAACCCCTCGTAGCTCTCTAGGCCTGAGTAGCGCCTGAACGTCTTGGCCCACGCGGCCGCGCGCTCTTCGTGGGTGTGCCCTGGATGGGTGTAGACCCAGTGCTGGAAGGAGTCGATGGTGGCCACCCAGGTGAACAGCTTCACCATGTCTATCACCTCAATCTTGTTGGAACGCCTCGCGTCTGCTCCGTTGTAGAACGTCCCTTCCAGGTGCTCCCCGCCCATCAGCTCCATCGAGGTCGACGCCACCTCCGCAAACTCGAGGGGGAGGTTCAGGCCGGCGTTGTAGAACTTCAGGCCGGCCTCCCTCATCAGGAAGGTCTGGAAGCTGTGTCCCGACTCGTGCAGGAGCGTCCTCATGTCTGAGTCCTTCTTGGCAGCGTTCATGAAGATGAACGGGAACCTCAGCTCGGAGAACTCCTCCTGGAACCCGCCCGGGGCCTTCCCCTTCCTGCTGTCGAGGTCGAGCAGGTCGAGCTTGACCATCCTGTCGAAGTACTTCGAGAGCTGGCCGTCGACCTTCTTCAGGACCTTCGAGCAGCCCCCCACGAGCCCGTCGATGTCGTCGAAGGGGGCCAGCGGCGGCCGGCCGTCCGGGTCGACGATCATGTCCCAGGGCATGAGCTCGTCGAGTCCCATCCTCCGCTTCCTCTCCTCGTCAATCTCGCGGCTCAGGGGGACGAAGTACTTCTCCACCGCATCGTGGAGGGCCGTGCAGTCCTCGGGGGTGTAGTCGAACCTGTTCTTGTGCACGAACACGTAGTCGCGGAAGTTGGAGAAACCCGCGTTCCTGGCGATCCTGTCCCTCAGTCCGATCATCTCGTCGTAGACCAGGTCGAGCCTCTCGCTGTCCTTCAGGAGCCGGGCCTGGGACAGCTCCCACGCCTCCCTGCGCGTGCCCCGGTCGGTTTCCTCGTAGAAGCGCGACATCTGCTGCAGGGTCCTCTCCTCCCCCCTGAACGACACCGTCATCGCGCCCATGATGGACTGATAACGCTCCGTGACCTCCGCGTCCTTCTTCTCCAGCTCCACGTTCTCCTCCCTGAATATCCGCGCCGCGCTCTCCCTGCGCCTGTCCAGCATGCCGTAGTCCTGAGAGGGGAGCTTCTTGCGGTAGGGGGACGCCACGTACTTCTTGAGCAGCTCGAAGCTCGAGACCTTGATCCTCGGTTCCAGGCTCTGCAGGAAATCCATGTAGGCCTTCTTGTAACCCGCATCGTCCGTCTGCCTTGAGACGTTTACCATGAGCAGCGCCTTCCGTTCGTAGACCACGGCGTCGAGCTCGTCCTGGTCTGCGAGCCAGCGCTTCAGGTCCTCCGCGGACCTGATCTCCCTTCCCTTCAGCTCATCGAAGGGACGCGACAGCTGCGCCCATTCGAAGCCCATTCCGGCGGGGAGGTAGCGGCGCGGGAACTCCCTCGGGAGCTTCGCATAGTCAAAGGCCAATTGCTTCGGTCCTTCCGGGGTCAGCCGGCGCGTTACTTATCCTTCTCCAGATGTGAGGTCGGGGCTGCTCGGCTCCGATCTTACCCGGGCGGCTGTGAGGCGTTGGCTGCCTTCTGAGTCAGCAACCGTTGCCGCTCAGCCAGGTGATCGTGAAGTCTTCCCCGCCGTTCGCAACCGGGCCCGGCTGGGCCATGGTGTCATTTTGGCACGAGTACGTCAGCGCAAACAGATTCGAGAATGGTTGGCTGCCGAGCCCCGTTATCGTGCCGGTGTGATTGCCGATCGTCGCAAATGCGCCGCTGAAACTGACCGTCGTGAAGTTCAACAGGGGCAGTCTTGTGCCGTTGGTGAACCCGGGTGCTTCGACCACCCATTCGGCCGACGACACCGAAGAGTCGGCGTAGGGCAGCGAGAAGGAGGCGGTCTCGGTCCCGTTTCCGAGGAGAAAGTCGAAGCTCTTCGTCTGGCCGGAGTACCTGACCGACGCCGAGACGTTGTCGCCGGGGCCGACCGCGAGACCCGTCAGGGGCATGGTGCTGCTTTGCGAAGGCCACAGCTCGTACCACGCTGAGTAGGAAGGTCTTCCGTCCACGCAGTCGTTCCTCGTTCCTATCTGCTCGATCCCTCCACCGTTGTTCCCTCCCAGTCCGACCCAGACCAGGACCGTCGATGTCTGGTTTGGAGCGCAGTGCGACCCTGGCACTGTCCAGGTGCCGTTTACGAACTCGGCCTGGCCTTCCTTCGTGGCGTTCGCCGCATACCCCGCCCAGCCGTCTTTCACCAGGTAGACTTCGGAGACGATTTCACTCTGCAGAGTGGTGATGGTCCTCACCGGAGTGCTCGGCTGGGTAGTGACGGCCTCCACCGGAATCTGAGGACCATAGTATACCAGGCCCGTCAGCAGTAGGATGGCGAAAGCCGCTGCTATCGCTAGGGTGGCGCGACTGATGTCCTTGTCTAGGATTTGCACGCTCGCACCAATGAAGAGCCGTAGACGGAAGACGATGGACCGGGACCCGTTGAGGCAGCATTACAAGCGGGCCGGAGAAGGGCGGTCGCCGAAGGGCCGGTCTTTCCCGGCTTGTTGCGCAAACAGTTCAGGGAACGCGCAAAGCTTCTATTTATGTCGAGCCCATCCAAGATTCTGTTTTGTCATTTGTCACAGAGGCGGTCTCGTTTTCTTTAACCGCAAGGCTCCATCCCAATGCTGAAAAGCGCTGGTGGCGGAGGGGCGAAAACCGGATGCGAAAGAAGGTCGGCGTCGCCGGAATCATACCCCTGGGGAGGACCGTCCTGGTGCTTCGGAGGTCCCATACCGATGGATTCCTTCCAGGAGCCTACGACCTGCCAGGGGGCGGAATTGAACCCGGAGAGTCTCCTGACGAGGGGATCGGGAGAGAGGTGCTGGAGGAAACGGGCCTGCACACTACAATAGTCAAGACGCTCGGGTCGAGGGGTTACATCCTTGACCCAGATTCGGGCAAACGGGACAAGATTCTGATCGTGTACCTGCTGAGGGTGGCAAAGGGAGGGTTCAGGATCACTCTGAGCAAAGAGCATGACGAGTATCGCTGGGTCTCGGATTCCGACCTTGGAGGGATCTTCGGATCGGGTGATTTGATGCGAAGCGTCATTCACGAGTATTTCACTTCCGATTCGAGCCGTTAGGGTCGGCCATGCCTGCTGCTCCTCGCTTCAGGTGACATGATAGCAAGTCGTTCCTTTTCCAGCTGCTGGAAGTCTGTGTTCGTTCTGGTCCTACCGGGAATCATACAGGCGGTCCGACTTGGCCGCCATGATGAAGTCATTACGATGCAGACCCCTGATCTTGTGCGTCCACCACGAAACCGTAACCCTACCCCACTCAGTCAGTACTGCCGGATGATGCCCTTCTGCCTCCGCCGCTTCCCCCACCCTGTCAGTGAACCCGAGAGCTTCTGCGAAATTCCTGAAGTCGTAGTCTCTCTCAAGGCGCTTGATTCCGTCTCTCTCCGTGACCGACCAAAGGGGCACCTGAGGATGAAGTTCTGCGATTTCGGAGTCGGTGAGCGTGGGCTCTCCTCCCCGACAGGCGACGCACTTCATCTGCGTGAGCTCCATGAGATGAGGGCAACCGAGTCGGGAGATATTTAGATTTCCGAAAGGGTTGGACGTCCTGCCTAGGATCGACGTAGAGGCGTCCACCACGGGACTCTTGACCTCTGACCTGTGGAAAAAAAGAGATTCCTCAGCTACGGAAGTCTTCTGAATTCCGATATGACTTTCGAGGCCAGGTCCAGATTGAATTCGGCCAGCGAACTCGTGGTAGCCTCGTTCGCCAGCCCCTGCCTGCCGCTCCCAAGCGTCGCCTCTTTCAAACCGGCGGAGACTTCAAGGTACTTGTCCGCCTCGAACCACATCGTGGACGTCCTTGAAAGCACCTTCTCGATCCCCCTCTTGGTCGGGAAGAAGCTCCCGCCGTCCCAATCACGGCTGAAGGCGTAGAGCTGCCGGTTGTCGTTCGAAAGGTGGCTCGTCGTCGTCTCCAACCCTTCCCTTACGACTTTCTGGAATCTGGTATCGCTATCGAAAACGGTCTTCTTCCGTTGCCTTATTGCCCCAAGGAGTTCCACCAGCGGCGAGTCTTGGAGCAGCGGGACATGCTCCACACTAAGAATCGGCGCAAAATCCAGAGGCAGGCGGGCTCTCGGCGGCCCTGGAAGCATAATTCTCCTAGACTTTCAGAAGAACAACGGCAGCATATTAGGTTGAGCGTGTTTGGAGAAGATGAACAAGGGAGCGGCTCTGCTTCATGCGAAAGAACAATGCACAACTTCAGAGTTGACCATTCACCAGGTGAATCTCCCAGGAATAGCTGATATTCCTCACCAAGGCGTGGCGCCAAGGAACGTGGCGACTACGGACCCTTGAGCAGGCTCTTCGGGCAGACAGAGTTGTACTCGCAGGCCCTGCACTTGCCCACGCTCGTGCTGGAGGTGGGCTCCCTCTCCCCGAGCCAGTATCCCCGCTTCTCCATCACGCTCGCCTGCGCCGCTGACCTGTCGTGCGAGAGGACGTGGACCTTCATCGTGTTCTTGTGCTCCGCCTCGAGCTCTCCCACCCTGCCCGACCGCAGGTGGTCTGACACCCTCTCGACCCAGAGCCTCCTCTGCTCCTCGGAGAGCCCCTCGGTCCTCAGCCTGACCAGCGCGAGCCCGAGGCGAGTGCAGTCGAACCCCATCAGGTCCAGCAGGAGGGCGTAGATCCGGATCTGGTTCATCTGGTCCGGCCAGAGGGAGCCCGGGTCGCCCCTGGTGGTCTTGAGCTCGACGAGCCAGAGGGGCCTCCCTTCGGACCACACTATGTGGTCCGGCATGCCTATGATCCGGAGGCCTCCCACGCTGCCCCAGACCCTAAGGACGGCGAAGCTGGGCTTCTTCCTCTCGACCAGCTTCACGAACTGCTCCTTGGGGATCTCCACCTGCGGGATGAGCTCGTCGTGGAGCTCGGTTCCCGTGTCCTTGGCCTCCGTGGGTATCTCCCCGAACGCGAACTCGTTCTCCACCTTGTACTCGCAGTAGAACTGCCCTGCGATGGCGGACACCGCGACGAAAGATGTGTAGTGGCGGAACTCGGGCTTCCCCGAGAGGCGGAACTCCTCCTCGCGTCTCCAAAGGTCCTCCCAAAACGAACCGACCGGACGCGGATGGCTAGCCATGTCGATTGTTCAGTGCAGGGCAACAGGAGAGGATTCCGCTAATAGGGTTAGCGGGACTCGATCCGGCGAAAATCCCCTTTTTATCTCAGGAACAACTCTGGTGTCTCCTGGGTTTGCCAGGCCCCTTGATCCGTCGGAAGAGGGTATATGTTGATGCGAAGATCGTCGGAATGGAGAATCCGAATGACCGGACCGTCTATGTCGGGTATAGGGTAGAGGGAACCGACTTGACGGGCGCGAAGAAGGTTGAGCCTTCCGATGGGGAGGTTCTAGAGACCGACGATGCTGAAATTCATGCCATACTCTTCGCAATCGAGAAGATGAAAGAGAATAAGCTTCGAAGGTTTGACGTAATCTGCGACCATCAATCGGTGGTTTCGGAGGCGTTGAGGACTGACAAGGAACCAAAGAACAGCCTCCTCATTCGCCTTCGGAAGATCAGGAAGGAGAATCGGGGGATTGGGTTGCGGGCACTTCAGTCCAACGAAGCACACAAGGTAGTGACCGATTTCGTGAATGAACAGAAAGCGGCAGAAAGCGGGGCAGTCCATCCATAACAGTTCAGATCGCGACTCCGGCTGCCATCAGCGGGTTACTACTGTTGAACGAACGGCAGAATGGGGACTTGCGTCTTTGACACTTCTCTGCACAGCAATTCCTGCTGATTAGTTGTGGAAATCAACGTTAAATAACAAAGGCGCCCATCTGTAGCCGCAAGATTTGCCCAGCGAGAAACCGACGACAGCCTTCGTCCTCTCCCTTATCGGCGGCATCTTCGTCATAATTGGTGGCTTGGCAACGGCAGCCATCGGAGCCGCCTTGACGTTCTTCATCGGCGGGATTGGGGGAATTATCGGCCTTATCGGCGTGTTTTGGGGAATACTCATCGTCGTGTTCGCTGTCATGCTCAATTCAAACCCGAAGAACCATACGACGTACGGGGCCTTGATACTCATCTTCTCCTTATTGAGTTGGTTCGGGTCTTTTGGTGGATTGTTCATAGGATTCCTTCTAGGTCTCATCGGGGGGATCCTCGCCATTACTTGGAACCCGACTGTTCAGACGCCGACACAAGCGCCTATCACTCGAATCTGTCCCAGTTGCGGTAATGTACTGGACAAGGATGCTAAATTCTGCCCCGCATGTGGAAAACAATTTCCCTGAAGAACCGCTCATTAACTGACAGCAGTCAAAAAAGGTTGAACGGGATTGCTGCATTGACCGCACAGTTTCTCAGTCACTGACATTCTGTTGTGATTCAAAATCGCTAAAGGTCAAGTGCAGGCACTGTAGCACGCTTCTCGACCTGTTGTTAACCCAACACCATCAAAAATCGCTGGTTCAGATCCGACAGCCTTGCAGTCACACGACTAAGATTCTCTTAGGGTCCTTGGCAACTCTTCGTATTGGTCAGGACACCGTCCCCGTCCAAATCAAGTTTCCATCTGGGCGCTCATATGGCACGACCTTGTGTGTGGGATTGGCCGAGGTATGGAACCGATACTCGTTCTCGCTCCGTATGACTTCACCGTCATCCAGACATCTCCACTGCCTGAGAAGAAGGCTCACAGTTCCAGGCCAGTGCCTTGTAGGCACGATTATTAACTCAGAATCCCGATTCTCAATCCTGATAATTGATACACCCGTCGCGCCTAACCAATAGCACTATACTCAAGACCATCAAACTGAGACTACCTACGTGTGTTCAAGCCCCACTAAGAGCCTCTCCGGGTGCGGGGATCAGCTTCCTGGCCCTCAATGCCGACCCGCGGCTATCCCAAGTCTGTCTGGGAATCTACCGGCAAACCAAGGCCCTAACCGACGCGCCGCTATTCCAGGTTTGTTCGAGAGTCCACCACTAGAGCCAGGGCTTCAGTCCAGAGTTCAGTCATCGCAGTTCTTGCGGCTCCCCTGCGGCAGGGAGTGGGCGACCCCAAATGCCGTTGACTGCGACGTCAGTGGATAGGGAGTGGAGATAGAGGCCCTATGCCATTCAGTCAGCCTCGACCATCCTGGTCAGGAGCCATCAGACCGGCTGCCTTCCGAAGCCTCCTCCATTTGAGCAGTAGCCTTGTCGTGTTGTTGACAACCACGCTCGCAGTGAGCACGATTGCGATGCAGAGCACCAGTGATGCCGCTGTTCCCTGCCCCCACGGTGCCAGCAGGATGTTGTAGGCTATTGACAGGCAACCAAACACCACCACAATCTCCAGCGGAGTGTAGATGATGGGTCCCCTAGCGTTTCCGAGCTTCTTGAAGAACCACCTCGGGAGGCGGTTCGTCTCTGGCATTCCCATCCTGAGCCCGATACTGGTTGTGGTCATGTCTGCAATCGCGTCGATGGACACGACAAGGAGGATGAGGAGCGGTGGAAACAAGAATCCATCAGTCCTCCCATCTGGACATATGAGACCTGACCCGACCTGCGGTCTGGGACACTCTGTCTTCAGGATTCTTATCATCTCCAGGGACAATTCCATCGTGAGGCTCTCGACCGGACTGTCAGGAGCTACGTCCGCCGCCGTTTCGTCGTCGACATCGAGAGCCTCAAGAAGTCCTCAGGCAACGACGAGGCGTGGGAGGACTCGCAAAGAAGCTGAGGCGCAGGACGAAGTTTGAGATAGAACCGCTGCCTCCATTTGACTTTGGGCTGACCGTGAAGAAGCCCGCGGGCTGGGACCTATTCACGTCCAGGGAGGTCTACGAAGATGGGACGCTCTGGACCGGCATCCGCTTCAGAGGGAGGCCGATCGGGCTGAAGATCCAGTCCCGCGGCACGGTAGAGGATCCGCTCGTGCTGGTGGGAGTCTACGCCGCACGAGAGATCTCCAGGAGGGACGCAGACAGGCTTCGCGAAATCCTGACCGTCTGTCTTGGCGCGGAGCAAGACCTGAAGGACTTCTACGACTTCGCCATGAAGGACGAGATTCTGAGGCACGTGGTCGAGGATCTCTACGGGATGCACGACACCCAGGTCGTCTCTCTCTTCAACTCTGTCATCCTGAGCGTCTGCCTCCAGATGGCGAGGCTCACCAGGAGTCGTGAGATGATGGAGGCGATCGACAGGAAGTACGGCGAGGTGATCGAGTTCGACGAGAAACGGGTGGTGTTTCAGCCCGCCGCGGGGAGGATCGCGAAGCTCGACTCGAAGGCCTTCGCGAACGAGTGCAGGCTGGGCTACAGGGCGCGGTACATCGTCGCATCGGCGAAGATTATCGCCGCAGGGTTTCCTGACATGCAGGGGATAATGGCGATGCCACCGGACGAGGCGAAGGAGAAGCTGATGGAGCTGCCTGGCGTAGGCGACTACGCGGCCGACATCATCAACCCTCACGCCGGGTTCCCCATCGATGCATGGTCGGTCGACGTCTTCGGCCTCCTCTTCTTCGGGAAGGAGCCGGAGAATCGCAGGGAGGCCATCGAGGAGGTCAAGCAGGAGGGGATCAGGCGCTGGGGGAGGTGGAGCTGGATGGCCTTCTTCTACGTCGCCCAGGACCTCCGGAACCTGTCGAAGCGGCTAGGCATAGAGCTGCGGCTTGATTGAAGTCGAGAAAGGGCTTCGGGCAGGCGGAGCTAAAGACTTGATGGCTAGGCCGATCCTCGCCCTCAAAACGAGATCCGCCGCAACCCAGGCCCGCGCGAGAGTCTGACTTCAGCCTCCCTAGCCTTGGCTGCTCGAGGTCTCGATCGTTTCAGTCGTGGTGGTGGCGGTGTAAACAGTCCTGGTGAAGGTATTGGAACCACTCACGGTGGTGACGGTAACGGAATGGACGGTTCTGGTGAAGGTGGGCGAAGTGGCAGTGGTGGTGGTGAAGGAATAGACGGTTCTGGTGACTGTCGGACCAGCCATGGTCGTGGTGGTGACTGGATAGGCGGTTCTGGTCAGGGTGAACGTTGTACCAGTTACGGTGGTGACGGTAATGGGATAGACGGTCAGGGTGACGGTAGACGACGCCGCGGTGGTGCTGCGGGAATAGACCGTTCTGGTGAAGGTGGACGTTGTCGTGGTGGCTGGATAAGCAGTCCTGGTCACGGTGGACGTGGTGGTGGTGACCGGATAAGCGGTTCTAGTGAAGGTGGACGTTGTGGTAGTGGCTGGATGAGCGGTCACGGTAAAGGTTGGGGAGGAAGCAGTTACGGTGGTGACGGTGTGGGCGTTGACGGTTCTGGTGAAGGTGGTCGTGGGCGAGGAAACAGTAACGGTGGTGGTGGTCCGGGACGGGGATCCACGTCTGGCATTTGATACGGAGACGCCGGTTAGCACCGACAGCGCGACGATTCCAATGAATGCCATGACGACAACTCTCTGAAGTGACCGCGACCGACCCGAGACCGTCGAACGTTGCAATCGAATCGCCTTGCTGACCCAAAGGCACGTCCGCTGTATTTAAGCTGGGCAGCCACGCTTGGCAATTCCGAAACTCGACGTTGCTTCGCGCACTACGGAAGAGGAATCCTGACACACCACAACCCTTTATCTTCAGGGCGTTCCTGAGCCTCTCCGACCTCGGAGTGGCGACAAGGGAACCGCCTGACATCCCTCAACCCAACGCATATCCGTTCAACTGGTACGACGACGACGAGGAGCTGGAGCTGCTCTACAGCCGAGCCAAGAGCGAGCCCTGGGATCCGTCCTCGATCGACTGGAACTCCGTCAACCCCGCGGACTACGACCACGCCCAGAAGACGGCGATGGCATACTGGTGGGCGGTGCTCGCCAACTTCGAGAACAACGCGGCCGCCTCCTTCTCCAAGGCGCTCGTCTACCTCACGGAGAACCACTACCCTAACTTCACCCAGAAGATGACAGGGACGGTCGTGATGGACGAGTGCAGGCACGACGAATGCTGCATGCGCGCCTGCAACAGGATCTGCCCGTACTTCCTGAAGGGCTGGAAGCCGGCGGACGACCAGGATGCGAAGGCCCTGAACAACGTGAAGTGGGTCTACTACAACGGAGGGAGGTACTGGAAGGGATACGTGTCCTCCTTCTCGAAGTACAGGTTCCCGCTCATCTTCACCTCCTTCAAGATGGGGGAGGCGTGCGCCTCCAAGCTCTTCCACGAGATGAAGAACAGAGCCGAGCACCCGGCCTTCAGGGAGGCCCTGGGCCACATGACGATGGACGAGTCGAGGCACCTCGCCTACACGTGGCGCGTCCTGGAGAACGCGATCCCTTCGCTGACTGAAGAGGAGAAGGCCCTGATACCCAAGCGCCTGCGGCACGGGTTCGTCTATCTGTCGATGGTCCTGTTCGAGCCGCCCCAGGAGTTCTGGGAGCTCCCCGAAGGCTTCATGGAAGCTCACAGGAAGCTGGAGGGGATGGCCAGGGACGCCGGGCTCGGGGTCCTCACGCTGGACGAGAAGAGGCAGGCCTGGAGGTCCACCATCATGGACGTCAAGAGGAAGCTGGGGAAGTACAACCTGCCGTTCCCGGACCTGCCAGAGATAGACGTCTACGGCACCTGACCGATCGGCCTGCGTCGTGATTCCGACGGCGCGGTGGCGGCGGCCCGACTCCCGCCCATAACGGCTTTAACTAGCGGCTCCCTAATCTGCTCGTAAAGAAGCGATGCTCCAAGGCGAACGCAGGCTAGCCGCGATCATGTTCACCGACATCGTGGGATTCACCTCCCGCTCGCAGGCCGACGAGGCCGGCACCCTCCGAGAGCTGGAGGAGCACCGCGTCATCCTGCGCTCGATCTTCCCGAAGCACAACGGCACCGAGGTCAAGACCATCGGCGACGCATTCCTGGTTGAGTTCCCCAGCGCCCTGGAGGCGGTCAGGTGCTCAGCCGACATCCAGCAGGCGATGCGGAACAGGAACGAGAGCCTCCCCCAGGACAGGCGCATCCAAATCCGCGTCGGAGTCCACCTCGGCGACGTGATACACCAGCAGGGCGACATCCTCGGCGATGCCGTGAACGTCTCCTCTAGGATCGAGCCCCTTGCCTTGCCTGGGGGAGTCTGCATATCCGAGCAGGTCTACGACCACGTCAGGAACAAGGTCGACTTCCCGCTCGAGAAGCTCGAGGGCAAGACGCTAAAGAACGTCAGCGTGCCTGTGGATGTCTACAGGATAGTCATGCCCTGGGAAATAGGGACCAAGAAGGAGGAAGAAGACGCGAAGCTGGACACCAGGAGGGTCGCGGTCATGCCGCTGACCAACATGAGCCCGGACCCTACAGACGAGTACTTCGCCGACGGTATGACCGAGGAGCTGATCTCCGAGGTGTCGAAGATCAAGGAACTCAGCGTGATATCGCGGACTTCGGTGATGGAGTACAAGGGGAAGGGAAAGAAGATCGCCGAAGTCGGAGAAGAGCTCAACGTCGGCACGGTGCTGGAGGGGAGCGTCCGCAGGGCTGGAAACCGGGTGCGGGTCACGGTCCAGCTGATAGACGTCGCCGACGACAGGCATCTGTGGTCGGAGAAATATGACAGGGAGCTGGACGACATCTTCAAGATCCAGGACGACATCGCCGGGAAGATCGCGGAGGCGCTCAGGATTACGCTCGGGACGGCGCCGGAACCGGCCCACGAGCGGACCGGGAGCATGGTGGCTTACACTCTCTACCTGAAGGGGCGCGCCCTCTGGAACAGGCGGAGCAAGGAGGGGGTCCTTGAGGCGCTGAAGCTGTTCCAGGAGGCCATCAAGGTAGACCCCGGATATGCGAAGGCATACTCCGGGCTGGCAGACGCCTACGTCATCGCCGCCAGCCAACACATCATTGACAGGGCGGAAGGGAACACGAAGGGCAGGGAAGCCGTGACGAGAGCGCTCGAACTGGACGACCAGCTGCCAGAGGCCCACGCTTCACTGGGACTCATACTGCTCAATGACCTCAGGTTTCAGGAGGCCCAGAGGGAGTTCCGGAGGGCGATAGAGTTGAACCCAAGCTATGCCTCTGCCCATCATTGGTACTACCTGTGCCTCGCCAACCAGGGAAGCCTGAGCGACGCAAGTGACGAAATAAGGAAAGCCAGCGAGTTAGACCCGCTCTCTTCGGTGATTATGCTCAACCTCGCGGCGGCAAGTCTCAGCCACGGCAGGCTAGACGAGGCGATCGCCACCTTCGACAGGTTGATCGAGAAGGACCCCACGTACGCCCCGGCCTACCAGTATCGCGCCCTCTGCTTCGCGCTGAAAGGAATGAAAGAAAGGGCCTTTGCCGAGTGGGAGGTCCACCACGCGCTCGACCAGGACGAGGATCTGCACACCGTCGGGCTCGCCTTGTTTCACGCTTTGTTTGGAGACGAGGAGGAGGCTCTGCGTCTGCTGCAGGACGCGTTGGATAAGACGCGGGGCAAGTCGAAATTCCCGATGGACGTCGCCGATTGTTATGCGCTCCTTGGCAAGGGAGACGAGTTCTTCGCGTGGGTCGACAGGGCCATCGACGAGAAGTCGTTCATGACCTCGGGCCTCAGGACCTACCCCTTCTACGACAAGGTGAAGAACGACCCGCGGTTCCCGGAAATCTTCAGGAAGCTGGGTCTGCTGTACTGACCGGATCGGACCTCGGGGCGGGTATTCGCGAGTTTCCTCGGGGGCGCCGTTACGCCTTGCACAGGAATCAGAACGATTAGATAACTGAGGAGACCCAAACTGCTGGCCATGGCGATGACCTCCATCCGATTGAGCAACGGCTTCGTCTTCCACCGCCCCGAGGAGAGAGTAAGGGAATACTGTGCCATAGAGGTCTACCGAGACTCCGAGTACAGAGGCGGGTACGACGACCATCACAACACATCAGACGCCGTGACGGTGGATGACCTCGAGGCTGCCGACAACCTGTACGGGAACATAAGCCTACGAGACCGCAGGATGATAATCGGCAACCCAGAGATCTCCTCGAAGCTGGCAGCCGTGACAGACGTTGATCTGGGCGACATTCAGGACGAAGAATGGGAGTCCGTCAAGGCCGCCGTCCGACCGCTTCTCGCCGAGTTCCTGTCAATTCCCCACGTCAAGCTCGCCAAGACCATGAAGGTCCTGCATCTGAAGCGGCCCCGCCTCTTCCCTATACTCGACTCCTTCGTCGTCAGATTCTTGACCGGAAACGACCTGAGGGAAAACGTCTTCTCCGAGGATGAGCTGCTTCAGATCGGGATCGCGTCCATGGAGACGGCGCGGACCGATATCGTCGCGAATCGGGCCGCATTTCGTGAGCTGGTGACCCGGCTCTCCGACCTGCCAACCCCATTGACTGCGGTTCGAATCTACGACATCCTCTGCTGGACTCAGGAAAAGTGGGTCAACCGCGGGGATACAAGCGCGCCGCACGGCACGGCCAGCCTTTCCCTGGCTCAAGAGCCGAGTCCTGAAGCTGGGCCGCCGTCGAACTCTCCCCCCATCAAGGATTCCACCGAACACCTCGTCGCGTCTCAGCCTCAGGGAGGGATCACCACCCTGAGAGAGTTCCGGCAGGCTGTCTCCCGGGCCGAAGGCGTGATCGTGATCACCGGGACCAAGCCGCCAAGAGCGCACTCTCCACTCTGCGATCTGCTCACCGACGACCGCTTCAATCTGAATGTCGTGCTCAACGAAGGCCGGAGCGGAAAGTACTACTCGAGAGGGAGCCTCATGGAGGCGCGCAAGGAGTTCGGAGCCGTGCCTTGCAAGAGGTGCGGAGCTGGCGAATCGAGACGACACTCTCCCAAGTGGTGAGGTCCTCATTCACAACGAGCCGACAAAGCGTAGATACGCTGAATTCCGCAAGAGAAGCAACCGAACTGAACAGGCGGGCCTCTGATTCAGCACCATCAGGGTCGCTGGTTCAAGTCAAGTCTTGATTCTAGAACAACAGAACGGTCTGCAATCGGCGCAAAGGCAAGGACAGCGGCAACCGCACTTACCGCAAATACGTCCATTAGAGTTCCTGGACGTTATCTTGGCGACGCCGGTCGGTGTCTGAACAAGCTCGTAAACTTCCTCTTGACCAATCTGTGGCGGGACAATCAACTGTCATCGACTCCCTCAGCGCCAGCCGCGCCGGTCCACAACTCTCTGCGATCAGCCAACCGTAGAAGGCCAGAGCCGAAGGCCCATTCATATCCTTAATCGTCAGCGCAGGCTTTCCTCCAGATGACCCTGAACCCTCGGGACATTTTCTCAGGGCAAGACGGAAGAGCAACACAGAAAATGTATTTAGATTGCGACCCTTGCGAGAGCCTGGCCGATGCCAATTCTCGTCTTCGGTTTTGAGCCCTTTCTTGAGTTTGACGAGAACCCTACGCAACTCCTGGTCCAGCGCCTCGATGCCAGGACGTTCAAAGGGGTGCGGGTGACCGGAGTCGTCCTGCCCGTAGACTACGAAAGAGCGGAGAGGAGCATAACGAGGGCCATCGACAGCGTGAAACCAGAGCTTGCTGTCGGTTTCGGCCTCGCTGCCGGAAGGGAGAAGGTCATGCCTGAGAAGATAGCCGTGAACTACCGCTTCGCGGAAAAGGGAGACAATGCGGGCAGGAAGATGGCCGGCTCTCCAATCGACGCATCAGGACCAGATGGGCTGTTCACTAACCTGCCGGTCGAGGGGCTCGTTGCTTCCCTCAATGAGCATGGGATCCCGGCTTCGCTAAGCCTCAGCGCAGGCTCGTACGTCTGCAACAATGCCATGTTCGTCATAGTTCGCGAGGCCAGGCGCAGGGGCTTCGCAGGCGGGTTCGTCCACGTACCCTGCCACAGCGAGTGGATTGCGAAGAAGAAGAAGCAGATGCCGTCGCTACCCCTCGAGACACTGCAGAGGGGCGCCGAACACTGCATCACCTACTGCTTGCGCCAGAGAAATGAGAAAGAGAGGAGCCGAGGGATGAAAGTCAACTGAGCGCAGTTGTGAATGATCCGAGAATCGTGTTGGTCCCCAAAGTCCACGAGTTCCATCCCAAACATCCGGTCACAAACCAGAGATAGAGCCACTTCTCTTGAACTCTCTACCTGCCCCATTGCGCCTGCTACGCGACTGATAGCCGCTTAGGATCCCAGTTGGTGACGTTTGCTATCGTTGGATTCCCTGAGATCCTTGATTTCAATCTGCAGGTCGAGTTCCCTTGACTCTGCCTGCAGTCTGACTTTCTCCTCTTGGAGCTTCTCTATCCTCGTCTTGAATAAGTGCAAGGCCATGCTATGACGTTCGTTTCTTCCTCGGATTTACGGTATGTGGACTACAAATCTGCACTCCTAAGGCTTGGAGGTCAACCTTCTCGCGTGAGAGGGCTAACAAGTAGAAGGGCGATTTGTGGGTGCTGTCTAGGGTTCTGCCCACTGTCTCTTCTTGTCTTTCAAGATTGAAGAGTAGCTATCGCACAATTCATACTTCTCTACGGGCAATTGATACCTGACGCAGACGCCCCAGTTCGAGAAGTGCTCGCACGTCTCACAACGTCCAGCATTCAGGCTTCTAACAGGAGCATCTGGGGCCTTTCTGAAGCGAGGCGGATTGGTCGGATATGCAGGACCCGTTTCAGTCATCGCAGTTCTTGCACCTCTTCGGAGGGAGGAAGTGGGTCACTCCTATGCTGTCGTGGTAGATTTCACAATCCACGAACATCCCCTCGCCCTCAGATTCCTCTTGGCTCATGAATGACGAGGCTGTTTTTCCAGCATATTAGCCCCAACCTCCGATTGCAGGCTTGTAAGACAGAGGGGGTTGGGCGAAAGCACTCCTTTCATGACACGCCTGAGGGACTTCCCGCAGCATGAAAGGATAGCCAGATGGATTGCTGGCGACGTCTATTGCTGTTGTGAAGTCGCTTGTCGGTCTTGGTAGGTTCTCTGGCCACGAGAGAAAGAACTTCTAAGAGATGAGAGGCTGAACAGGGACATCAGCCTAGCGAAACCTGTCAACACCTGTCGGCCCGTCCCCGCGCTTGTCGGCCTCGGTCTCGAATGGCTTCTGCGAGTCGTCTTGGTGTATGTTGTTCTTCCGTACAACCTTTCATGACTGAATCGCTTGGCGAGCTCCTCCAAGTTTGGCCCAGAAGACATAGGCATGCCCGTTAGCAGAGGCGATATAAGCGTACCCCAACCTGTTAGGGTATTGGTCGATGCGTAAGCCGGAGATTGCTGCTAGCTTACCAAAGAGAGAATTTGAGCCCGACTACCTAGCCCAATTCAAAGATGGAGAATCAATTTGAGGGTCAAGTCAGTCCTGGAGGATGCTCTTGACGAGAGGATGGGACTCACCCAAGTAGTAAAATAACATCCCCCAACGTCAGGCCGTCAGTCTTGACGGAGCCGGAGACACATGGTTCCTAGAAACGGAAGAGTTGGGATAGGAAGGATCGTAGCGATAGGGCTAGTCGTAGTCATCCTGGTCGTGGTTGCTTTGGGCGCAGCGGTGCTTACAGGTGGAGGAGGCGCCAAGCCTTCGACCAGCACTGGAACCCCAACTACCACTAGTGCCACGCAACCAGTCCTTGTATGTGGCGCTACAATCACCGCAGACACGGTTCTGAGTGCGAGCATCGGCCCTTGCTCGGGGAATGGGCTCTTCATCGGCGCTAACGGCATAACCCTCGATTGCGCCGGGCACTCGATAAGCGGCACGGGCACAAACGACACAAGCGTAGGTATTCACCTTGCTGGGATGACGAGCGTCACGGTCATGAACTGCTACGTTACAGAATTCTCCTATGGCCTAGTCCTCAACGACTCTTCCGGCAGCACTCTCAGCGGGAACAGGGCGGACAACAACACCTACGACGGGTTTCTACTCGACAGCGCCTCCAATGGCAACCTACTCAGTGGGAACACCGCGAACAACAATTCGTTAGGCGATGGCTTCTACCTTCGCGACTCGTCCAACAACACTCTCAGCGGGAACACTGCGGACAGCAATCACAACATCGGTTTTGTCCTTGACGGCTCATCCAGCAATACGTTCACCAATGACACGGCGAACAGCAACTACTATGAGTATGGCTTCTACCTTTACAACTCTTCTGGCAACACCCTCAGCAGGAACACGGCGGACAGCAACAGAGCGTACGGCTACTATGACACTTCCACAGGCTCGGGCACGGCCGGAACCGCGAACTTGTACACAGATAATATCAGTGCCGGCAACGGTGCAGGAGGTTCGAAGCCGAGGGGGCTTGACTCGCCGCAGTACTAGGCCGATCACACTCTCACCCTGGCACAAGCTTCCGACACTCCCCGTGGCGGGTTCCGACCCAAGGAATCAATCACAAACCGAAGATTGAGCATCCACCTCCTCAGTCGAGCCTGCCTCGATATCCCCTCCAGACTGTGAAAAGCTCGGTCAGTGAAGGTCAATCCGGAACCGGCCGAAGTCCTTTACTGGGGAGGCCGCCACAAGACGGCGCTTGCCCTACCGAAACATCTCGGAACTAGCGTCCGACATCGTCTCCTGTAGGAAATGCCCGCGACTGGTGAGCTTCAGGGAAACAATACCGGCCCGAGCCGCGTTCCGAGGTCAGGACTACTGGAGGAGACCCGTGCCTGGCTTCGGAGACGTGAAGGCGCGCATCGTCGTAGTCGGCCTCGCTCCTGCGGCGCACGGCGGCAATCGGACGGGGCGGGTCTTTACCGGCGACGCATCTGCGAAGTTTCTCATGAGGTCGCTCCACGACGCGGGGCTCGCCAGCAAGCCTACCTCTCTTTCCAGGGACGACGGCCTCGTCCTCACTGATTGCTACATCACGGCCGCAGTCAAGTGTGCGCCCCCGGGAGACAGGCCGACGCCGGAGGAGTTCCGCAACTGCAGCGCCTACCTGGACGCGGAGCTGGAGCTCCTCACGCGGGCGGAGGCGATAGTCGCACTCGGACACCTTGCGTTCGGATCGATCCTGGGCTGGGTCGAAAGAATGGGAGCCGAGACGTCCGGCATGAAGTTCGAGCACGGGCGCGAGTACCGATTCGACGGGCTTCCGAAAGTGTACGCGTGTTACCACCCCAGCCCGAGGAACACTAACACGGGCAAGCTGACGAGAAGGATGATGACCGGGTTCTTCAGAAGAGCGGTCAAGCGGTGATGGGGCAGTCGCCGGGACTCCCGACCAATCTTTGGGGCTGAGAGACGTTAGCGAAGCTCACTTTAGGGAGCACATTCAGCGAGTCATAGTGGTCTTGAGCCGCTGGTTGAGACTTCAGGATGATCGTAACCGATAATTACAGTCACATAATCCTGGCAGACATAACTGAGATGGTCGCATCCGCAAAGGCCAGGAACATCAAGCGGTATTCCGTCACGGAACACGTTTCGCAGTTCAGGAAGCTGAGGGAATCAATCGCCTTCGGGTCTGTGCACAACAAGGGAAGAATCTTCGAGGACCTGGAAGCGTACAGGAATGAGTTCTCCAAGGTCGACGGTTCCAAGTCCTCTGGCATGGAGGTCAGGATGGGGATTGAGGTCGACTTCTCGACGCGCTACGAGAAGGAAGTGGGAGAGTATGTCAATCAGGAAGAGTGGGACGTGCTGCTTTGCTCCGTCCACGAACTCGAAGACGGGAGCGAAATCGAGAAGACCAGAGCGAAGCCGCTCGAGCCCACGGAAGCTCGGAGCCTGTGGCGCGAATATCTCGTGCTGGAACAGACAGCTCTCGAAAGCGATTTCGTGCCCTTCAGCGTGCTGACCCATCCCGTCAGGATGTCGAAGGGAACCGACTACGTGCCCGATGAAGTCGATGACCTCCTCCTCGACCTGGCAAAGACAGCGAGGGGACGCAACAAGGCCCTCGAACTCAACGGAAGCGACCTGGGTTACGCGCCGCAACTCGTCCGCAGGCTTGCGAAGGCATGCTCAAGAGCCGGCTGCAAGGTGAGCCTTGGTTCAGACGCACACTATCCGAAGGACGTCTTCAGAAACATGACAGACGCCATGGCTCTTGTGGAAGAGTTCGAACTTCAACTGGCGTGAAGTCGAGACCAACCGCTAAGGATGATTCGGTCTGCGGTCGCCGGGGTCACAGCCAGAGAAGGGAGAGCGCGTGGGCATAGAGCTGAGCTTGCTTGGGCGAAAGGTGTCCTGCACGCATGCAAGACGCTTCTCAGCGGTTCTCACTCCGGCCGGAGCGCCCTCCGCGCCGCGAGGTAGCCGAGCACTCCTAGGAGCGCCGCGAAGACGACCAGGTAAGCCATGTCCCACCCGTAGGTGGCCACCTGGCTGGAGGAGAGCGAGCCGTTGATGATGAGCAGCCTGGCGGCTTCATTCGCCTTCGTGACAGGGTTCACGTCGGCTATGGCCTTGAGCCAGCTCGGGAAGGAGGAGGACGGGAAGAAGGCGTTGCTCATGAACATGATCGGGAGGGTCAGGAAGTTGACTATGGCGATCAGGGAGTCTATGCTCCTCACGGTGAGGGCGAGGGCGGTGAAGACGAACGCCAGGCCTAGGCCAAGGAGCACGAAGGCCGCGAAGATGCCGAAGAAGTCAAGCGCACCGAACGAGCCGGGCAGCTGGAGGCCGTTTGGGATGACCAGGGCGACAAAGAACGTCAGCACGGCGAGGATGAGGACCTTCACCAGGTTCTGGGCCACGCCTGAAAGGTAGATGGCGGCGCGAGGGACAGGCGCGGTGAGGAGGGAGTTCAGGTACCCCAGCTGCCTGTCGAGGACCAGGTCGATCCCTCCGAAGGCCATGTTGAAGACGAGGATGATGCAGATGACGCCGGACGTCAGGTAGGTGATGTACGTGGGGGCGCCTCCGAACGCCTGCAGAATCGACGAAGCCTGGCTCGCTCCGGACGGGATCAGGTTGGCGGGGTTGAACGAGCTCCCGAAAAGGGCGAGATAGAACATCGCCGTGAACAGACCGGGCATGATGGAAGCGGGGTTGCGCACCCACTTCCGCAGGGCCCTGAAGGTCAGCGCCGCCGTCTCGTCGAGCATCGCCTATCTGGCCCTCTCCATCTTGATGTTCTCCCAGACCGAGTCGCTCCCTGGGACCTCCTCGTCCCTCATCGACCTCCCCACCACGTCGAGGAAGACCTGGTCCAGGGTGGGCTTGGAGAAGGTGATCTCCTCAATCTCTGCTTCCTTCTGCACGACCCCCGCGACTATCGCCGGGAGGGCCTTCTCCGTCTTCGGGAGCCTTATCCTGTACACCTTCCCGTCTCGGGTCACACCCTGCACCCCTTCGATGCCCGAGAGGAACCCGGTGAGGTCCTCCTTGTCTTCTGTGAGCGTCAGGGTGATGATGTCCCCGCCGTGGGCCTCCTTCAGCTCTGCCGGTGTCCCGGAGACCTTGATGGTCCCGTGGTCGATTATCGCGATGCGGTCGCAGAGAGAGTCGGCCTCGTCCAGGTAGTGAGTTGTCATGAAGACCGTGAGCCCCCGCTCCCTGTTCAGACCCTTGATGTAGTGCCACATCTTGCTCCTGGTCTGCACGTCCAGCCCCAGCGTCGGCTCATCGAGGAAGAGAACCCTGGGCTCGTGGAGCAGGCCCATGACGAGCTGCAGCCGTCTCCGCATCCCGCCGGAGTAGGTCTTCACCTTGCGGCCCGCCGCCTCGTCGAGGTCGACAAGGCGGAGGAGCGTGCTGACCCTGGACTTCGCGGTGGCCCCCTTGACCTGGTGCAGCCTGGCCATCAGCATCATGTTCTCGGTCCCGCTCAGCTCGTCGTCGGCGGTGAGCTCCTGGGGGACCACCCCGATACTCTTGCGGACGGCGCCGGGGTCCTTCGCGACGTCGTGGCCGGCGACCGTGGCCCGCCCCTCGGTGATCGAGGCGAGGGTGTTGAGCATCTTGATGGTGGTGGTCTTGCCAGCCCCGTTGGGACCTAGGAAGCCGAAGATCTCACCCTCCGCCACGTGGAAGGAGATGTGGTCCACGGCCTTCACCTTCCCACCGTACACCTTGGTGAGGCCGTCAGCAGATATTATGTCAGCCACTTTCTTGCCCTCCCAAATCAATCGACTGATAAATAGTCCCATGCAAAGCCTTTTGAAATCCCGACGGCGGCACAGCTACACGATTTTTCCCGCAGAATCCTTAATGCCCAAGCGAAGTCCGACCAAGTGCCTTGCACGTCGAGGTCTCTCACGTCGTGAAGGCGCAGCGGGAGAAGGTCTACGCGGCGTACGCCGACTTCGAAGCGTGGCCGAAATGGTCGAGACAGGCGACCACCGTGAGGGTGGTCGGAAGGGAAGGAGATACGGTCAGCATCGAGAGCGAAATCGTATCTGGTGGGAGGCCGCGCATCACTGCGGCGAAGCTGACGCTCTCGCCCCCTGAAGGGGTCGAGACTGAGGGCGAGACGAGGCTCACAAGGACGAGGAGGACGGTGAGGTTCGAGGACGTCCCCGAGGGGACAAGGGTCACGGCCGTGCTGGACCTCAGGGTCAAGGGGGCCTGGGCCTGGATCTTCGCAACGCGAGGGAAGGATGAAGCGGAGTCGTTCGCCCAGGAGGGGCTGAGGTCTTTCGCCGAGTATGTGGAGAGCCTGCCCTAGCTGATCACAGAGCGCCGAGCCTGGTGCTCAGGACGAGTTTGCTCATCTGAGAAGAATGCCCCGAACGAATTGCCTGCAAATCAACCCCCAAATCCGAGCTTGAAGCCTTAAGTCAACGAACAGCTCGGAGACGCCTGCCGAACGTGATTCTAGACCTACTCCCGCTCCGGTTGCTGGTTGCATTCGGCTTGGGGTGGCTCGTAGTTGCGACTGTCACCAGCATTGCAGACGCGTACGGCGCGGGTCGATCAGGCTTCGTAGGGGGGCTGCCTTCGACGGGCGCAGTGAGCCTGCTTCTCATCGGCGTCGCCCAGTCCCAAGTTGCGGCGATTCAAGCTACCACACTCCTGCCTTTGTCGTTCTGCGTCACGTTTGCGTTCCTTCTGTTCTACGCCATCCCAAAGCAGATGCGATTCGGACGGCGAATGCTGGTCGCCCTTGCACTTTGGTTCCTGGGGGCCATACTCGTAGCCGTTTTGGCCCCCGACAACTTCGCGATTTCCCTGGCCGTGAGCGTCGCGGCGTCATCAGCCATCTTCTTCTTGCACAGGCGAATCGGAATCAAGGACGCGCAGCGCGTCCCCATAAGATTCAGCGTCAGACGGATGACCTGGAGGGGAGCGTTAGGCGGCTGCGGTGTCGCGGGAGTGGTAACCATAAGCGCTCTTAGCGGGCCGCTGGTAGCCGGCGTCTTCGCCGGCGTTCCAGCAATCTGGTCTTCGTCGCTCTACGTCACGAGCAAGGCCCACGGTCTGGAGTTCTCGCGCTCCCTCACCAAGTCATTCATGCGGACTGGCATCCTCACAATCATTCCCTACGCTGTGGCGGTCAGGTACCTCTTCTCGGCCGTTGGAGTGTGGTACGGGACGTTCCTCGCGTATGTCGTCATCTCCCCGGCGGCATGGCTAGCCTGGAAGCTGACGCGCGGCAAGCGAGAAGTTGGGGAACCACCAGTGGAGTCAGGGCCTCGATCCGACATGGGTGATCTGAGGGCCAGCCTGAGAAGGGCGTGAACGCGATTTGCCCAAAGTCACGGCCAGCGTTGACCAGACTAAGTTAAGGGTCAGAGCCGCTGCTGGAGTTTCCATGTCTCCCCAAGTTGAGCCGGCGTTAGCTGAATGCGATGAGGAAGCACTGTCGGAGCAAAAGGAGCGTCAGAAGCGTCGGGGACTCCTCCGGACCGACACCCACACGATGTACGACGTTCCCTTCCAGGTGCTGGACGCCGTCCCCACGCAGGAGCTCCGGAAGATTGCAGGGAACCGGAAGGGGGACTATTCGCCAGAGCTACAAGCAGAGGCTAGGTCGATCCTTCGGGCGAGGGAGGATCCGCAGGACAGGGACACCGTCGAAGCCGAAATGTAGATACCAGGAAACCCTAGCCTTTCGCTCTATTGCTTTCTCGCTGAGCAGCCTTGCGGAGTCGGTTCAGCTCGGCAATCTTCTCCTTGTATTCCTTCTTCTTCTTCTTGTTTCCCAATGCGCGCGCTTGGTCGTATAGCTTCCTCAGTTTCTCTTCTTCTACCTCGTAATCTGACAACTTTGGAAATGAGGTCGTGGCGCCATTATTATATCCTTCACACATGGGTCACAAGAGTACCCACCGAGGCATTCTTCCTTGTCGTGCGGCGTGTTTGCCACCCTTAGGACATCTTTCGGAAGCGCTCTCCGTCAAGGCCATTCTGAAGCGTGCTCGGGTAGGAGAATGAGCGGAGCGGAATCCGCTACATCTCCATATGGACCTGGACCACGCGGTCGATCAGCTTTCCCGCCTTGTTCATCTTGAACTCTATCAAGAATATGGCCTTGCGCACCTGGTCGGGGTGATGAGGAGTCGCGCGCTCGGTCTCTCCTCTATATGTCACCTTGACCCCCGACTTGGATTCGGCCTTTGACTTCATGGCTGCCAGACAGAGGTCGTAGATGGTTCCTTTCGCAAGACCCAATCTCTGATCGATGTATTCGAGGTAACCCCTTGAAGTCAGGTGTCCTCCTATAGCAGTGGAACGGTAACTCATGTACTCCGCCACCCGATTTCAATGCTAATCAGTCTAGCCTTCCTCTTCCCGCTTCCCTTCCGGACTTCAAGAGGCTGCTTGGACATTGTCGAACCCGTCGCCAGTCCCAGGTCACTTCTTTTATAGCATGCGATTGCCTGGATGGTCAGTGTCGTCCAAGCACTGGGAGATGAAATAACGAGTTACGGACGCGGAGGCGGTTTCGGGCGATCTGGTTCTGGAGGAGGTTTTAGGTCGGAGGGACCCAAGCCAGTAGAGGTCGGCAAGGAATACGACGTCACCATTGCCGAGACGAGCAGAAAGGGAGACGGAGTGGCCAAGATCGACGGCTTCGTCATCTTTGTCACCGGAGGAAAGCAAGGAGAGAAGGCGAGGATCAAGATCACCCAGGTAGGCCCAAGATTCGCCAGCGCAACCATAGTAGGCACGGCTTCCCAGGGCACGAGTTAAGACTCGTTCCTCGCAAGGGACGGAGGACCACTCCGTCCACCTTTTCATTTAGGATATTCGGACATGCGGTCTAGGCTGTTCGGGAATCTAGCGGCAAAGTTGTGTCTTTAGTCCGACCCGAGGTATCTGTCAATTGGCCAAAGCCTTGCAGTTTAGGCTGGAACTCGTGAACAGGCGGCAGTCAGTTAGGACAGTTTCAGCTTATGATCGCAGTCATGGCACTTTGTCGAAGCCCTCCTCTTCGGGGTAGGTGCTTGCCAGTTGGCATTTGCACGTACAGGGGACCAAGTCCAGAGTAGACCAAATACAACCCTTGCACATTCGAACGTGATCTTGTTTGTCGCTCCGATATATTTCCAACCGTGCCAGAGCTAGAGATTGAAGCTCCTAAGACAGGGCTGCCTAGAAGTGAGGGAAGAATGATGCGGGAACCACTATGCCGAAGAGGGCTCCGAGAATCACGCTCATCACGGCAAAGATGATTATTGCGAGTATGGCTATTCCGAGGCCGCCCAGCCAGCTCGTCCGGAAGCTTGACTTGTAGACCCATATCCAGGCTATGAAGGCCAAGATCAAGGCGATGATGAATGCCCCCGAGCCGATCAGCGTTCCTAGAGAGAAATCCACTACGATCAGGATCACAAAGTAGACTATCGGGCCAACCAGGGTGGCGACCATGGCGTCGCCAAAGGTAGACTTTCCCTCAGTTATGGCCTTGCCCGCCAACCACGCCGGTATTGAGATGACTATCCACAGGATGATTAGTCCGATGACGGTCACAAACACGTCCGTCAAAGTCAGACTGCCTAGGCTGGGAAGGACTGGAGTGCTCAAGACCCCTACCGTTGATCTTCAATTCGATTTATAAGAATTAACCCACCACAGAGCAGTCGAGTAGGTTTCACCCTGCCGTCAAGACCCACCGTGGGCTGCGAACCCACAAACCTGAACGTCTTCCTCCTGCGTCCACAGGACGACGATGTGGAGTTCGACCAAGTCGTAGGGACCGCGGTCTTGACGCTGGCTCCCTACAAGAGGAGGATCCGAAAATCCCGAGAAACAACGAACAGCGCATCTCTCTTGATCTATACCTTGGAACTCTGGAGTCGGAACTCTGATCCTACAAACAAAGAGGCCTTCATGAGAATCCTTGGGACGTAGAACGAAGGAGATCGGAGGACGAGTTGGAGGGTTACCCGGGAAGAGAATGAGCCAGAAGATGCTCGCAAAGCTAAGCCCTGCATCGCAATTGGAGTCATGACCGTCCAAGACAACGTAAATATCGGATGAACCGCCGAGTTGGGTAGTGCGTCCGTTGAGCGGCGACATCGAGAACGAAGCGGGTGCGACGGAGCAAGAGCGTGAGGTAGAAGCGGGCACGGACGTCGAGCCCTCAGATGAAGCAGATTCGGAAGAGCTAGAGGAGGAGATGGAAGAAGAATCGGAAGAGCGGGAATCTGAGAGGATTGAAGAGAGGAAAGACGATAAGATGAGCGAAGAGAGAGAAGGGCAGAGGCGGAAGAAGCTGGCTTCCGACAGGAAAGAGGAACCGGGGAAGAAGTCGAAGAGCACCAAGCGTTGAGCGAGCGAATGTGCCTGCACCGCAAAAGGAGCAATGGCTGATGGGAAATGAGCAATTCCACCAGGGACTACTACGAGATACTGGGCGTATCTAGGAATGCGACGCAGGACGAGATAAAGAACGCCTACAGGAAGTTGGCGCTACAATATCATCCCGACCGAAACAAGTCTCCTGACGCGGAAGGAAAATTCAAGGAAATGTCTGAGGCTTACGCGGTACTGTCCGATCAGGAGAAGCGGAGGCAGTACGACACCACGGGCAGAGAGGGCGTGTACCAGAAGTATGGACAGGAGGACATCTTTCGCGGAGCTGACTTCTCAGAGATATTCAGCGATATGGGCCCGGGATTTGGAGGAGTCAATGACTTGTTCGGGCAGCTCTTTGGGAGGGGCGGAGAGGGCCCCAGACAGGGCGCTGACCTGACTTATCGTCTTCAACTTAGGCTGGAAGATGTCGTCTGTGACCTGACCAGAGAGATAGATGTACCTCGCACTGAGGTTTGCGAGACCTGCAAGGGCAGCGGGGGGGCTCCCGGAACGTCAAGGAGAGCCTGCACGCAGTGCAACGGCTCCGGACAGGTGCAGAGGGTGCAGAGCACGAGTTTCGCCAGGATCATGCGAGTGGAATCTTGCCCGAGATGTGGCGGGAGAGGTTACCTCACAGGCTCTCCCTGTAGCGAGTGTAGAGGGGGCGGCACGACCAGGAAGGTGAGGAAGATCAGAGTCGTCATCCCAGCAGGTGTGGACGACGGCCATACCCTCCGCCTTCGTGGGGAGGGTGAGGTCGGAGAGAACGGCACACCTTCCGGTGACCTCTACGTCGTAATCAACATACCACCGCACAACGTGTTCAAGAGGAAGGACAGCGATGTCTACGTGGACACGAAAATAAACGCGATAGAAGCCATACTGGGAACAGAGGTGCGCGTGCCGACACTCTATGGGGCTGTCGTCATCTCTATCCCGTCTGGTACGCAACCAGGATCTCTATTCAGGGTAAAGGGGAAAGGCCTCCCGCGACTGGACTCCACCTGGAAGGGCGATGAGTTTGTCGCGGTAGGCATCGTAATACCAAGGAATCCAAGCGGGAGACAGAGGGAGCTACTCAAGAAGTACATTGAAGAGGGAGGCTCTTAGCGGGACCACTCGACATCCCCACTAGGCCTCTAGGTGTCTCGGTCTTTCATCCGGGAGAGGTCACTCCCCGAGTCTGCCTCTCTGAGTTCTGCTATATCTCCCTCGCCGGCGCGAATTCCAGCTGATCTCTCCCTTCGCTCTCTTTCCTTGAACGTACTTTCTAGACCGAGCGGGGCCCTTTGAGCTGATGCCTCTTGGTTCAGCGACCACGTAAGGAGGCTTGGAACGAGGCTCGTCGTGATGAATGGACTTGACCTGGGCGAGCGTCAGCCTATCCGCATCGTACCTTACCGTTGCCGTATCCTGGATGTAATTGATGTCGATTCGGAGAACTCCGTCGAGCTGGTCAGCCGCGCGTTTGAGCTGCTGGGCCCGTCCCGAATTGTCCATCCCCTGTATCTTCAAGATGGCAGTCGCTTTCCCCTTCTCAGTTATCATCACAGTTCAGTACATTTGGCACGCGGGAGCTATTGAACTTGACGTATTTTTTGCAATAAACCGCAAGAGAGAGCGAAGCATCAGACGAATTGACCAGGCCGGCTACTCTTCACTGAAGCTCGAAGGCAACCGCGTTCTCGTCCGGTAGGAATTTCGGTGGCTTTCCCAGCGGCTCGAAGATCGCCTGCACGTAGCGTTGCAGAAAGAGGCTTCCCTTGGCGCCGAAATCGTGCGTAAGGGTGACATTGACCTTTCCCCCGCGTGCGACCTCGCTGTATTCGAAGAGACCCGTATAGTCGGCAGTGCTCTTGAGATAATTCAGGGCGTTTTCGACGGTAAGCTCCCCCCACTTGGCTCTGATGTACGTCCCCGGAACGTCCTTTCCAGTGGAGTTTCCGGCTTCGATCACCGCCTCGCTGGTTGCTGCCTCCAAGATGTGCTTGAAGCTCGACGCTGGCACCTTTATCATGTGAAACCTCTTCATCGGCCGATCGTAGTTGGCGTAGGCTAGGACGAGTTGGTTCAGTAGCGTGTTGACGCTAACGTTCTGCTTCCTCGCGTCTTCTTGGAGGGCGTTGAGCGCAGACTCGTCCAACCTGAATGAGGCCGTCGCGGATTTCGGTTTCAAGCGGTAGTCGGCGCCGTTCAGGTCTGCCATTTTATAGGCTTGCCACCATGTTTCGCCAGGGACGCAGGGGCAGGGTCCGCCATTCGATTGCATCTGAACACAAAAAATACCTTGTCTCTATATGTGATGCAGCACCTATTGCACTTGTGAATGTATATGGAGACAAGTAGACAAGCAAAGACGCTGAGCGGCCGATTCGCTGACTATCTGAAGCGGATGAGGGCGAAGCTTCACCGCTAGGGATGAGTAGACAATTATGGCCAAAGTGATGCCCAAAAAGAAAGCGGGAGCGCTGGCCGTTCAGAAGACAAAGAAGCCCGCGCTTGCCGTTAGAGAGCCTCAGACCAGCTGGATCAATTCAGTCAACACGATGTTAGACACGTTTCGCCTGATTCCCTGGGATCCCTTCAGGGGGTTCGAGTGGCCTGTTGAGTACGAACTGCCGACTCGAATACCCTACGTCGATGTCATCGACTCAGACATGGAGTATGTCGTGAAGGCAGAGCTTCCAGGGTTGAAGAAGGAGACTCTGGCGATCGAAGTCGGACCAAACGAGTTGTCAGTGGCCGCTGATTCTGACGTGGAGAGGGAAGAGAAGGGAAAGACATACCTGCACAGGGAGAGGGCCTTCTCCACGTTCCGCAGAAACATAGGCTTCCCCGAAAGTATAGATACAGAGAAAGTGTCAGCAGAGTTGGCCGAAGGCATTCTCGAAATCAGACTCCCCAAGCTCGAGCCAAGGCGCGAGAAGAAGACCAGAAGACTGACGCTGCCACTTCGACCCGCGTCAGAATCTCTCCTGAATCGGCAAGGGAGCTACCCGAGAATGAAGAAAGGGCATCTGGGGGGGATGAAACTGAGCGTTAAGAAGGAACGGCGGAGACAAAACAGAGCCACCGACGACTTGAGGGAAGAGGTCGAAATGCTCGACATCATGCTCTCATCATTGGTCGATGTTCTCGAAGATAGGGGAATCATTGGCCATGATGAATGGAAGAAGAGAACAAAGGAAAGGCTGAGTTCGAAGTAGGGGGCATGGTAAACGCCGACCGGCATTGTCGACACCCATTAGAAGCACGCCGGGGAGCCGACTTCCGGTTCCATTGCTTCTTGAAGACAGAAGGTCCTGGTTCCTAACGTCGGTCTAGAGCAGGCTCCTTCAGACTCGAACCGTCGCGGGCTTCGAAGCAGGGGACTGGCTATCCGCTGAACGTCTCTGACGGCTCGGGATAGACGACGCTTGTGACGAGAGTCCTCCCGCAGTTCACGCAGTTCACAACTGTCTCGAAGCATTTCTTGTGATACCTGGATCCGCACTCGCACTCGATGTAGGGCTCGGGCTCCTCGCTCTCCAGAATCGACCTGATTTCCCTGCCGCAGTAGGTGCAAGTCCTCATGTGTCTGACGATGTCCCTGAGGGTGAAGATGCCTACGATTTTGCCGTTCTCGGTCACGAGCATCCTCCTGACCTTCTTCCTGTTCATCACGTCTATTGCTTCTCGGAGCGGCCTGTCCTTGTCGATTGTCACCGGAGGGGATGTCATCACGTCCTTCACCTTGATGGACTTCGGGTCCAAGGACTTGGCGACCACCTTCTTCATCACGTCCCTTTCAGTGAGTATCCCGTCGCTCTCGCTTCCCCTAGTGACCACGACGCTGCCCCTGTTGTTCTCGACTATCATCCTGGCTGCGTCGTAGACTGACTTCTCCTCGTCGACCTTGATCAGGTCGCGCCTAGCAATGTTGCCTGCCGGGAGGTCAAGAGCCATGGCCCTCCGCTCTTCAGGATTTATCTAAATCAGAAATTCGTCGGTTCCGGTTGATTCGATGACCACGTAGCCAAGTGGAGCACGGTTTCGTGGATTCCATTGACCTTGATCAGCCACCGGCGCTGGGATGTGGTTCGTGCGCTGACCACGGACAGGGATCACGAGGGCGAGAAGTGGGCCCCGCCTGGCCTCGCCCTCAAAACGAGAGTCGTCACAATTCAAGCCTGTGCGAGAGTCAGGCATCAGCCATCCTAGCCATCGCTGCTTGAGGTCTCGCTCGTTTCTGTGGTGGTGTGGGAGTAAACGGTTCTAGTGGAGATGTTGAGACCAGTTACGGTAGTGACGGTAATGGGATAAACAGTTACGGTGACGGTGAACGAAGCGGCTGTGGTGCTGCGGGAATAAACGGTTCTGGCAATGGTGGAAGTGGTGGTGGTGACGGGATAAGCGGTTCTGGTGATGGTGGGTGAGGAAGCGGTTACGGTGGTGACGGTATGGGCATTAACAGTTCTGGTGAAGGTGGAAGTAGGCGAGGAAGCGGTTAAGGTGGTGGTGGTCCGGAAGGAGGATCCACCTCTGGCAGTAGATGCTGAGACACCGGTTAACACCGACAACGAAACGATTCCAATAAATGCTATGACCACCGCTCTCTGAAGTCACCGCGATTTACCTGAAGCTGTCGGACGTTGCAAGAGAATACCTCGACTGACGCAAAAGCACGCCCGCTGTCTTTAAACCAGCAGTCATGCCTATAGGCTACTGCTCTAATCCGACCCGCTGCACCACCCTGTTTGATTTCAAGCGACAGAGGGGAATGGTGCCCGAACCTTCGACGAGCGACTCGATTGGCAACTATTCATTGCGTTTTATAATGTCTGGAGTCTCAGGTGCGAGAGTTGTCTCTTCGGTCTCTGCTCGCCAAGCGTGGCGTCGATTCCAGAGCAGCGAGAATCCCTCTCCAACGTGATGAATGCGGACGCGGTAGGGATTGCATCTATCCTCATCCCGTACTACACAGTGGTACGACTCCTACCCGAGCCCGCCCACCCCGACGAGGAGGAGACGGCATGAGGAGATAGGATTGGAAACATACACGAACCTCCAGGAGGCCGTCAACGGAGTACTTGCCGCGATCAAGCCCATGGGACGCTCCGAAAGGGTCCCTACGACCTCGGCTCTGGGGAGAGTAGCCGTCGACGAAATCATCGCCGGTTCCGACTCCCCGCGTCTTGCCCTTTCGCACATGGACGGGTTTGCCGTCATTGCGTCCGACCTGCGCGGGACACAGAGAAGCGAAGTGAAGCTGCGGATAATCGGCGAGTCGGGGCCCGAGAGCAGCAGACCGCTGGGGGTCGGGCACGGGGAGGCCGTCAGGGTGAGCACGGGGGCTCGAATCCCCGACGGAGCGGATGCGGTGATCCCGGCGGAAGAAACCAGGGAGGAGGCTGGCAGGATCGCGCCCACGGCAGCAGTCAAGCCGGGCGCGTTCGTGTACCCAGCCGGGGCAGACTTCCGCAAGGGGGAGCTCCTCCTTCGGAAGAACCAGAAGATTAGGGCACAGGACGTGGGGCTGCTTCTGACGCTAGGGGTCGAGACGGTCGACGTCCTCGAGGTCCCGACTGTCGCGGTAGTGGCCACTGGGAGCGAGCTCTTCGACCTCGGGAGCCCCTCGCCAGGCAAGGTGCTGAACACCCACGGTCCCCTCATCGCGAACATGGTACGCGCGGCCGGGTGCGTCCCTCTGGACATGGGGGTGTCGCCAGACGAGAAGGGAGAGCTGTCCCTAAGGATTCGCGGAGCGCTGGACAAGTCCGACCTGGTCATGACGCTGGGTGGAACGTCGGTCGGCCGGCGCGACCTGGTGGCCGACGTCGTGCGGGGCCTCAGACCCGAGGTGCTTTACCACGGTCTGCGGATGGACAGGGGGAGGGTCGCAGGTGTCGCGGTCTTGCGCCGGAAGCCCCTGCTGATGCTCCCGGGACCGGTCCAAGGGGCGATGAACGCCTTCGTCCTGCTGGGAATCCCGATGCTGGACAAGATCCGGGGAGGAGGCAGCAGCGTCATCAGGGTAAGAGCGAAGCTTGTGGGGAGCTGGAACGCGAGACCGCGGTTCCGAGATTTCACGAAGGCGGTCTACGTGCGGCTGGTGGAAGGCGACGGACTCGAGGCCGAGCCCCTTTCAGGCGAAACAGAGTCCATCAGTATCCTGACCAAGGCTACCGGCTTCGTCGTCGTCCCAGAGCACGTCACGCGGATGAATCGCGGGGACTTCGTCGAAGTCAACCTGGTCCCAGGGCTCTCCTACGTCTGGTGACCTTCAGGCGCTCGATGGGATTCCCCTTCACCCAACCCGTCTTCCCCTCGGGGGTCGACTCCCTCTTCCAGATGGGGACCGTCCGTTTCAGGGCCTCGATGGCGAACCTGCTGGCCTCGAAAGCCTCCGCCCTGTGCTCTGCCGATACCGCGACGACGACGCTGACCTCGCCGACCCGCAGGCGTCCCTTCCTGTGGACGATCGAAATCTGCCCTATCGGCCATCTCCTCCCGGCCTCCCCTTCTATCTCCTTCAGCTTCGCCTCAGCCATGCGCGTGTATGCCTCGTACTCGAGGCCTTCGACCTCCTTTCCACCATGATTGTTCCTCACGGTGCCGATGAAGACGACCGTCCCCCCTGACGCAGGGTCGCTGACGCCCGCCAGGATCTTAGGAATGTCAATCCGCGTGCTGACGATCTTCGCCAACCCCTTCAGCTCAACCCCCGGTCACCGCTGGGAGGACCCCGACTTCATCACCCTCGTGCAGGACGGCGTCTCCTTCGACAATCTCGAGGTTCACGGCGTACCTGGTCGCATTCTCGAGGCCCCTGAGCCCCGGATGCATGCCCTGAAGCATGTCCGCCAATTCGCTGACTGTCCTCGCGTCGTCGTCGATGGTGAGCAGCTCCCCCTTCTTCCCCACGATGTCGCGCGCCGAGGCGAAATACAGGATTTTGAGGCGCACCTTCCTCTCTATCCCCCGATCGCGTTCATGTTCCTGGGTTTCTCCCAGCCTTCTTTCACCCAGGGCATGTATCCGACTCCGTCAGGCTTCTTCCACACGGCCTTGAGAATCGATGCCGCGAGGTCCCGGTCGCTAGCCCCATCGCGGAGGAGGTGTTGGAGGTCGTGGTATTCAGTGTCGAAGAGACAGGAGAGAAGCTTGCCGTCCGACGTGAGCCTGATCCTGTCGCAGTCGTCGCAGAAGGGCTCGCTCATCGGGGTTATGAGCCCGAGTTCGCCCCCTCCGTCGAGGCCCCACGATGAAGAGGTCTCTCCTTTCCCTCGGCCCAGAGGGGTCAGAGGGTAGGTCCTCGAGATTCTCTCCAGAATCTCCTTTCCTGACATCATCATCTCAGCGCTCCACACCTCCCTCCCGTCCAGGGGCATGAATTCGATGAACCGCAACGAGATTCTCTTGCGCTTCGCGAACTCGACGAGGTCCGGGATCTCGTCGTCGTTGTAGCCCTTGATCGCCACTGAATTGACTTTGACGGGGTCGAGCCCCACCTCGATGGCCTTGTCTATCCCCCTGAGGACCCGGCGCAAGGCGTCCGCCCCCGAGATTCTGTCGAACCTTTCTTGCCTGAGGCTGTGAAGGCTCACGGTGACCCCCCTCAGCCCGCACTCCTTCAGCGCCTCCGCCTTCTCCTCGAGGAACCAGCCGTTGGTGGTCATGTCGACCGAGTGGATTCCTTCGATGCCGGCGAGCTTCTTGACCAGCAGCTCTACCTCCCTGCGCAGAAGAGGTTCGCCTCCAGTAACGCGGACCCTCTGGATTCCGAGCCCGGAAAGGACTCGGACGGCTCTTCCTATCTCGGCGAAATTCAATATCTCGCTCTGCCTGATCCAGTGAATCTTCTCCTTCTCAGGCATGCAGAAGAGGCACGCGAAGTTGCACCTGTCAGTCACAGAGACCCTGAGTTTCGTCGCGACTCTCCCTTTCCTGTCGACCAGTATGCCGCGGGATGGGGATCTGGGACCGGACAAGAGAAAACCACAGATGCCACGTCGCTGTAATAAAACATTCCTGAGTGAAGGGCAGGAATACAAAGGCGAGGGAGCAGAGGCTCGGAGGTTGCTGAGAAGGGTTCTAGTTCTGGTAGGCTGGGAGGGAATCCAATCTATTTCGAATCGCATATATCACGGGCTGTCGAAGATACCGAGTTTGATCCGGGTCAAGCTCTCGGGGCAGCTACGTGACTGCACGGGCGGAACCCGCGAGGTTACGGTTGATTCCGCGGCGACGGTCCTGAGGCTCATCGACGCTCTTGAGGAGAAGTTCCCAGGAATAAGAGGAAGGATCCTCGACGACCAAGAGAAGGCAAGGCCGTACGTGAACATCTTCGTAGATGGTGAAAACATCAGGGAAACAGGGCACGAGGAGACGCGGCTGAGCGATGGAAACCTCGTTTACATACTGCCGTCGGTAGCCGGGGGTTAGCTAGGTCGAGATGAAAGCCAAAGGCAAGTCGTTGCTGCTGGTCGGGACCAGGAAGGGGGCGTTCGTTCTCAGCTCGGACGACGGGCGCAGGACTTGGAAGACGTCGGGGCCTCACTTCGAGGGGAAGGAGGTCTACCACCTGGACTACGACGGGCGGAACGGTCTCTTATTGGCCTGCGTCAACAACATGCACTGGGGGCCGAGCGTGGAGCGGAGCCCCGACCTCGGCAAGACCTGGAAGAGGACCAGGACTCCTCCCCGGTTCCCAAAGGGCTCGGGACTGTCGGTCACGAAGGTCTGGCATGTTGAGCCGGGGACCGAGGACGAGCCGGACGCGCTGTATCTGGGAGTCGCCCCCGCGTGCCTCTTCAAATCGGAGGACCAAGGCGTCACCTGGACGCCGAACGAGGCCATGATGAACCACGGAACGCGCAAGAGGTGGCAGCCGGGGGCGGGCGGGCTCTGCCTCCATTCGATACTGTTAGGAGATGCTGACCCGATGAAATTGCACGTTGCCATCTCCTCTGTGGGGACGATGGCAAGCCACGACGGCGGGGAGACGTGGGAGTTCCAGAACAAGAACGTCCGGGTGGACTTCCTCCCCGACAAGTACCCGGTCTTCGGACAGTGCGTCCACAAGATCGCGAGGAACCCGAAGCGGGTGAGCGTGATCTATCAGCAGAATCACTGCGGAGTCTACAGGAGCGACAATGACGGCAAGGACTGGACCGACATCAGCCACGGCCTCCCCTCGAGATTCGGATTCCCGATTGCGGTGGACGGCAATGAGCCGAGGAGGATCTACACGGCTCCGCTTGCTGGAGACTTCAACAGGGTCCCCCCCGGAGGTCATTTCGCGGTCTGGGCTTCCGACGACGCCGGGAAGAGCTGGTCGGCTTTGGATAGGGGCCTCCCAAAGGTCGCGTACTTCACGGTATTAAGAGAAGGGATGGCGGCGGACAGCGAGGACCCGTGCGGGATATCCGTGGGGACGACCACGGGGCACCTCCTCCACAGCCGGAACCAGGGAGATACCTGGACGACGATAACCGACACCCTCCCTCCGATCCTGTCGGTATCGGCTGCGGCGGGCTAGCCGAAGAAAGGAACCTTAAGTTCAAGCGAGAATTTCGACATGCTTCGAAGGGACAGTTGACCTCCTCGGCCTACCCTGACCTCTCCAGCGAAGAGCTGACGCGGTACAGCAGGCAAATCATAATGCCTGAGGTCGGACCTGCAGGACAGAGGAAGCTGAAGGCATCCTCGGCGGTTGTCGTTGGCGCGGGCGGGCTGGGAGTACCGGCCGCGGTCCATCTGGCGACGGCCGGGGTTGGAAGGATAGGGCTGGTTGACGGGGACACCATAGAACTCCCGAACCTCCACAGGCAGTTCCTGTATTCGACACGTGATGTGGGTATGAGCAAGGTGGACATCGCGTCTGACCGCCTTGCGAAGCTCAACCCGAACGTCGAAGTGGTCCCTTACAGGCTGAGGCTGGATTCGTCCAACGTCGCGCGGGTCCTCGGTGGATATGACGTGGTGATTGACGCGACGGACAACTTCCCAAGCCGGTACCTGATCAACGACGCGTGCGTCATGCTGGGAAAGCCGGATGTGTACGCGAGCGTCCTCCGCCTTGAGGGACAGGCGTCGGTGTTCTTCCCCCCAGCGGGTCCGTGCTACCGGTGCCTGTACCCGATTCCCCCTCCTCCTGATGAAGTGCAGTCGTGCTCGGAAGCAGGGGTGTTGGGCGTCGTCACGGCAATCATGGGAGGACTGCAGGCGGCCCAGGCGATCAGCATCATGCTTGGGAAGGACCCCACGCTAGCGGGAAGACTCCTTCTGTTCGATGGTCACGACACCACATTCGTCGAGCTGAAGGTCAAACGAAACAAGGATTGCCCCGTCTGCGGGATTGACCCAAGAAACGTCGAGCTCATCGACTACGAGAGGTTCTGCGGGTTGGAGACGGCGCCTCGATTGGGGCTGGAGGAGGTCGACGCGCCTGGCCTGAAGAAGTTCCTCGACAGTGGTTTGAGCCTCGTCCTCCTCGACGTGAGGGAGCCCAACGAATTCGAGATTTGTCACCTCAAGGGTTCCAAGCTGGTCCCACTCGGACAGCTGGCAGACAGACTCGACGAGCTCGGCAAGGAGAGCGACACAGTAGTTTATTGCCACACCGGAGCGAGGAGTGCAAAGGCAGTGGAGCTTCTGAGGATGAATGGGTTCAAGAGGGTCAGGAACCTCAAGGGCGGAATAAAGTCCTGGTCCGAGCTGGTCGACCCCATGATGCCAACGTACTGAACGGCGGACGCCGCATCGCCTCACGATTCACCAATTCGATGGACCCGGTGTGAGTTTCTCCATGTTCCCAGCGACGCTGATTGCCAAACCGGCAAACTTCAAATACCCAATAATAACATATGTTATATTATGACGCCCTCTGAGCTGAAGAGAGAATACGACCACCCCGACGCTCTGGTGGACACCCAGTGGGTTCAAGAGCACCATAAAGATTCCAACGTCAGAGTCGTTGAGGTAGATTATGACCCCACTTCCAACTACAGCCAGGGACACATCCCTGGCGCCGTGCTTTTTGATTGGAAGGTGGACTTGAACGACCTGCCGAACAGGGATATCCTGTCAAAGGTGCAGGCCGAAGGGCTCCTGGGCAGGAATGGCATTTCGAACGACTCCACGGTCGTGCTCTATGGAGATTTCAACAACTGGTTCGCGGCGTACGCGTTCTGGGACCTGAAGTACTACGGCGTTGGCAAGTTGAAGCTCATGAACGGAGGGAGAAAGAAGTGGCTGTTGGAAGGAAGGCATCTCGGGAAAGAGATTCCCGCATATCCTCATGCGACCTTCAAAGCCTCAGGGCCAGACGAGAGTATCCGGGCCTTCAAGGAGCGTGTAATCGACTCACTGAAGGCGGATGGGAAGGTCCTCGTCGATGTGCGCGGTCCAAAGGAGTTCACGGGGGAGATACTGGCGCCCCCCGAGTACCCGACGGAGCACGCACAGCGCGGCGGGCACATCCCCGGAGCGGCCAATATACCCTGGGGGCAGGCGGTGAATGACGCAGACGGCACATTCAAGGGCAGGTCAGATCTGGAAACCATCTATCAATCCAAAGGAGTGACTCCGGACAAAGAAGTCATAACGTACTGCAGGATAGGTGAGCGCTCATCTCACACATGGTTTGTCTTGAAGTACTTGCTGGGGTATCCAGACGTCAAGAACTACGACGGTTCCTGGACAGAGTGGGGGAACTCGATAAGGCTCCCGATCGAAAAGTGAACCCGGATACACAACGGTCTATGTTTTTTTCGCTATGAAGTGGTAGAGGTTTCCTTCCTTCCTTGATTCAAGCACTTTGTTCCCAGTCAGGTCCATCCATCTCTCCATCTCCACCTGGGCAGCACCATCGTCTGAGACAACGTGAACGACTGTCCCGCTCGGACTTCTGTCGAGAACCTCGTTCAGCTTGACTAGAACCGCAGAGCATTCAATACCGATCTCGAACATTTCGTGGTCCGGGAACTCTGCGAAGCAGCGAACTCGCAACTCATGGAGCCGATTGACTATCAACGGTTTAGCATCGGAGAGCTTTTGCAGATGGGAAAGTCCGGTCGGACCTCCGGCCCCTATCTCCATGAACCAACCCGAGCCGTACGGATCCTTGTTCAGCAGTTTCGGGTTCTCAAGCAGGGCTCCGTTTGCCCTAAGGACAACCCCCGTTACCGGAGTGCGAACGACATCGAAGTGTCTGGGACCCTCGACGGAACCTGCCACGTCTCCCCTCTGAAGATGCGTCCCTGCCCCCTTGAAGGAGACGGCCGAGACTGTTCCCCAGGACCAGGACAACAGACTCGTTATCCCAACTCTCAGAACTCCTGAGGCAGGGAGGACCCAGACTCCGCTATCAACGTCGTAGAGCAGCTCATCAGGAAAGTCGCAGGTGTCTATCTTCATCGCAATCCACTTGGGGCATGTCGTACCCTACGTCGCAGACGATTTCCCCGCCTTTCAACATGTCGTCCTGGCAGCGGTTGAAAGGTAAGCACGCGTATGCCTGGATTTGAACCCGAGTCTTTCGCCCGTCGAGGCGCCTACCTGAACTGACAAGTCCCGGTCCGGGCGCCTCCCCTGAACCAATCACCGTTGGTAGGGCGAGCTTCGTGCTTGAGTAGGAGCGAAGTATCATAGGCTCCCAGTCCATGGATACATTCGAAGCTAGAACACGGTCCCATTGGTAGCAAAACGTAATTAGGGCTCCAGAGTAGTCTATCTCGGGTTGCCCAAGCCAAGACGCCCTGTGGAAGACCGTGGAATCAGCTACGGAAGAGCGGCCTACTTCGGTTTGTCACTCCCAAGCCATTCGGTAGCGCTTGTCAAGAATGCTCGCGGTCGTTCGACACATCTGCCGACGTCGTGTGACGTCTGCCAGAAGATTATAAGCGACTATCCGTTTATTGCCAAACACAATAGCTATAGAAAGTACCATTTCGCGCGCCGTAGGAAATATCATCTCGCCTGCGCCTTGAGCATAGGGCTAGTGTCGCTCACTCCGGTTAGCGCCTGAATATTGCGTAACCTGACGTACATCATTTCGTGTGCCGTGAAAGTTTGAAAACAAGTGCGTACTCTGACCTGGCAGTCCTGCAGCGCCTCTCCCTGGATTCCGACCAAGCGACTTCCACAAGGCCTTGAGCTTCGAACTCTCTGATTGTCTGGTTGACATGGCTGGCGCGCTTGTCTTCCAGCCTGGCGATTTCGGTGTTTATCTAAGGCGAAAGAGTGTCCAGCATGAAATTGAACTACGTCGAGCCGTACATCCCGACCCCCGAAGACGTCATACCGGCGATGCTCACCTTGGCTTCCGTGAAGCCGAACGAGACGCTCTTCGACCTCGGCTCGGGCGACGGCAGGTTGGTGATTGCGGCGGCTAGAGACTTCCATGCCAGGGTCGTCGGGGTTGAAATCCGGAGGCGCCTCGTGAGAGAGTGCCGCAGAAAGGTGAGGGAGATGGGGCTCTCTCGTCAGGTCGAGATAAGGTGTTCCAACTTCAAGGAGACGAGCTTGCGCAAGGCCGACGTGCTCGCGATGTACCTCTCGGATTACACTCTCAACCTACTGGCGCCGAAGTTCAAGAAGGAATTGAGACCCGGCGTCAGGATCGTGAATTTCAAATACCAAATCCCAGGTTGGACGCCTGCACGCGAAACAAAGGTCAAGCCTGCGGGCTGGAAGGAGCCTCATTCGATATACCTGTACGAGATGTGAATTGATTCTAGCCTCCGTAGGCTACCGCGCCCCGCGCCACCTCATCAAATTGCTGCACCGTCGCTCAACCTGTCGAATCCGCCCTTTGCGCATCGCTCTGAGCGAGGGACTTCAGAAGCCTGATGTTTAGCCAGATGATCAACTCACCCACGCCCGTGAATTTTGTCAGGTAGGGTACTGTAATTCATTCTGATTCCACCATCATGGCCTGAATTGCGAATCTGCCTCATAAGCAGGAATCCTCGTCGAACAACCGTAACGAGAGGGCTGATTGAAACTACGAGGACACTCTAGAACTACTTTTCCTCCAGTTGTCTCAGAGATTCTAGGACTAGGTTCTACTTGCCAGAATTCCTGAGGTTCTTTTCGACCCTCAGCCTGAGCGCCTCGAGGCTCTGCGTCAGAGGCCCGGAGAGGTTGAGCCTGATCGGAGTGATGGACACCCTGCCCTTCGTCAGCACCGCCTCTGCATCCGTGTCAGCAGGGAACCGAGAGAGCACCTCCCCGAAGAGCCAGTAGTACGGCCTGCCCCTGGGATCCTTCCGCACTATGACCTTGTCTGTGTACTTCCTCCAGCCGACGCCCGTCAGGGCTATCGTCGTCGTGGGGTCGACGCCGCGTGGGAAGTTCACGTTCAGGACCTCCGCCCCTTCCGGCATTCCGTTCTCGAGCACATCCCTCGCGATTTCTCCCGCGATCTGGGCCGCGTTCGAGAAGTCAGGCTGGTTGTATTCGAGCGCGAACAAAGACTCCTCGTTCACTATCATGGAATAGGCAATCGCCGGAATGCCTGCGATTGCCGCTTCAAGGGCTGCAGCGACGGTCCCCGAGGCCAAGATGTCCTGGAAGGTGTCGTTGTCTCCGATGTTGATCCCCGACACCACGAGGTCAGGCCGCCGCTCGAGAATCTTGTTCACTCCTATCATCACGCAGTCTCCGGGGCTCCCTGACACCGCGTAGCATTCGAACTCGTCCCTCCGGACCCTGCTCACCCTCAAGGGCTTGTGGAAGGTCAGGCTCAGGGCCGTTGCGCTCATCGGCTGTTCAGGGGCGACGACGACAACGTCAGCGTGCTTGGAGACTTCTCTCGCGAGCTTGATTATTCCGTTACTCTGGACGCTGTCGTCGTTGGTGACCATCACTAGCTTCCTATTCCTGCTCAACGCGCTTCGACTTCGCCAACGCATCGTCTATAGACCTTCTCCCGCTCCCAGATTCCGAGGTTCCTCGGTAGCGCCACAGGTTGTCAGAGTAAGCGACCCCTGAACCCGTTTCTGAGCGATGGGCGCTAATCACGGCGAACCAGATCCTCCTCTTCGACTTGTCGAGGCTGGATGCAAGGTTCCTGCCTACCCTAATCCGGTTCAGGTCTGACGATGCCAAGACAACCGGCGTGTCCTCCCCGCCATTCTGTTAGGCCTCACGTCTGACAACGATTCCCAGCCTCCGATGTATAAGCCCGAGGACGAAGAGGCCAGAAGACGTGACCAAGACGAGCCAGTTGTTCAGCAGCGGGACGTTACTCACCTCCCAAGAAGCTACTTGGCTCAGTTCTTGGAATGCCATGGCGGGGACGAAACATCCAAGCCCCAGTTTGAAGAAGACGAGGACGGGCGCCGCGAACAGAATCACGCCGTCCTTCAGCGCAGCTAAGACGCCATGGTCGAGCCTGAACACCATCACGCCCACGGCAGCTAGTACGAGGGCACAGAAGGGGGCCAGACTGTAAGACGACCCATGTCCTGCCATTCGGTTCGTCCACCCCGAGACAAGGAAGCCAAGCCCCATGGTGTTGGCAGCAAAATAGGCAAAGGAGTAAAGGGATGGGTGGCTGACAGGCACCGGAAGCGCCCCTGCTAACATCGCTACGAGAGGATTGGTGTTCGAGAAATCCAGCAGGGCTGCGAGCGCAAACACCGACGTACCCGCAAGCGTCACAAAAAGAGCCCCGGCCCTCACGGCCTTTGGAAGGCTGATCCCCCGGCTGAAGAGAGAATGCGCGGGCCACTTCACGAGCCAGATGAGTGCGACGCCCGCAGAAGAAGGAAGGCCTCTGCCGTCTCGGCGTTCGCCTGGAAGGAAATGAGAGTGTTATCGTATCTTCCTATCGCAAAACTGTTCGTCCACGAAACTCCCTCGCACCTGCTCGCACCCGCCACGCTGGACACGGGGGATTGGCCTTCGCTCGGTTGCAGGGGGGAGCACTTCGCCAAGACAGGATAAGATGGAACGGGAGTGGTGAGCGCCAAGAGGAGGAAGACGAGCGAGGCCGCGAGGAATAGCACCACGACGGCCATCAGCCTCGACCTCTTACCCTGCGGGAGCCGCAATCACCTAACGCCACTGCCACGCAGAATATCTCAGTTAATGATTTCTCTCAGGCCGAGGTCGAAGCATTCCAGCCACTGACGACCGTCGGTAGCAGGTTCCTCCTGCCTCCGACGGGAGCAGGAGAGGCACTCCTTTCTTCTTTCGATGCAGTAATCAAGTTTGCAGGTTGCTGCAACAAACATAAGGAGGGCTGCCAAGCGTGTTCTATGGAAGCCACAGGGGACGGCATTTCGGGCTTCCTGGGTGGCACCGCCCTAGTTTCGGGCTCCCCACATCCCCTGAACCTGTTCTTGTTCAGCCTTGCCGGCCTCTTCGTCATCTCCTTGGTCTCGAACGCCACCCCGTTCTTCGGCGCATCCTATACCGTCGTAGCTGCGTCTGAACTGATAGCCTTCGGTTACTCGGTGGAAGGCTTCATCCTGGTTGTGCTCATCACTGCCGCGGGCGCGGTGATCGGGAAGCTGATCATCTACGGCGGCGTCGGAGCGTTCAAGGATAGACTATCGAAGAACAGGAACGTCCAGCTTCTTGCGCGGTGGCTGCAAGACAGTAGGTTTCTAGCCGCGGTCTTTGTGAGCGGGGTGATACCGCTCCTTCCGCTGGACGACTACATCTACATCGGCGCAGGAGCCGCAAGAGCGAGGCTAGCGCCTATGCTCTCGGTGACCCTGGCGGCAAAGCTTGTCAAGAGCGCAGTCGAGATTGAGCTCGAATTCCTCGGGATACTGAGGATAACGAGTTTCACGAGGCACGTCTTGCGAATCTCGTTCTTCGAGTTCTCGATTCTACTGACCGTCGCCTTCATAGCAATTGGAATCTTTCTCTTCAAGTTCGACTGGAGAACGTTCCTTGGTGAGTTCCATGAGAGGTACCCGGATCAGACCCGGGGGTCGGCGCAAATCGGCGACCGCTCAGACTTCACAGGGTGCGAATAGTCGATCAGATGATGCGAATCAGAGGATGTGAACGCGGTTCCAGAACCACCGAATAGTCCTCAGAAACGCCAGAATTCCCACTTCGACAGCTCGCAAGGCGAATCTAAGCACCTTGGAGAACAGCGAGAACAGACCCACAGCCTTCAATCAGCTGCCGCCCTCTTAACGGCCGCGCTCCCACAGCCTTGATTTCCTAGTCAAAAAAGAGTCGGCGGCGAAATTGACAAAGGGGCGGACTCGCTCTTGAAAAAGTTGGTCAGGTGGTATCATGATAACCTGCGGGAGCGCCCTCCCTTCGTCTCGGTTGCTGTCGTCCACAAACAATTTCGAGTAATTCTATTCAAGCTGTCGGGGTTGGATGGAGGTCGGCCCCTTCTGAGCACCTTTTCCATGAACAACATGCCGAAGAACCTCCGCCCGACCTTCGGTTCCTTCTTCACCCTTCCCGTGGCGACAAAGCCCGCTTTCCTGTACAGCTTGATGGCGGCGCGCTGCTCGGGATTCACACCAAGCTCCACCGTGACAATTCCCTTGTTCTTTTGAATCAACAACAACGCACGCTCGAACAGCCTTGTGCCCACCTTCGCTTCGATGGTTGGCGCTGACGTACAAACCGAAAATCTTGGCGATGTGCTTGGTCTGAGCCCGTCGTCGAAGACGTAGACAATCATTCTGATCGGTTCGTCAAACGACAGGGCGGACAGGACATTCCAGATCCTTCCTCTCCGTTCTTCTTCGCTGAGCGTTTCCTCTTCCTCGAACGAGCTGCCAAGTGCCGATGGGTCGCACTTCAGAGCTTCCCATCGTAGGTCTCTGTAATCTCTCCACCGGTCAGCCGGGAGTCTTCTCGTCTCAACCAAGCGACAAGAGGCTTATCGCGCTTGGGCTAGACTAATCTGTGCATCCCGAATTGGCGCTGCGCCATCAGGCGAAGAAAACGCCTCGACCTTTGCTGGGGAAGGAAACTCCGAGAAGTCGTGGTCAGTGAACGGAGTGCGTAGGGACGCGTTCGGCCTTCTCTTACAGAGCTTTATTAGAGAGGCCTAGGAATAGCTGGTCATAATGGAGGCAGGTCTTGAGGAAAATTATGAAAACTCAAGAGGTAGCCTGAAGCGACTGCCGAATGCTACCATGTGAGACTTTTCCTGCCCCCATTACACTCTCCGTTGCGTTGGCAGCTTATTAGTCTAGTTACCATCTAGGAGATTTATTACCATTGTTACCAAGTTTCCCCATCTCAAAGATGTGCCGAGCGTTCCCGAAACCTTGGCATCCGTAGATCGAAGCGCATTGAACACTTCGGCAGAACCGTGGTTCCCGAGACAAGCACTCTCGCGTCCCGCAAAGGGATAAATCGGCCCGGCCAGGCTCGAATTCGGCTGACCTTGGAAATCAGGAGGGTGGCCGTAATCGGCGCCGGGGAGATGGGCCACGGCATCGCCGAGCTCTTCGCGATAAATGGGTACGAAGTTACCCTGATGGACAAATTTCCAGAGGTCCTTGAGAGCTCCAAGGGCAGGATCGCCCGGAGTCTTGAGAAGTTCGTCGAAAGGGGAAAGCTCACGAAGGCCCAATCAGACGTGGTCTACTCGAGGATCACGTTCGAGGGAGACATGGCCAAGGCCGTGTCGCGAGCCGACCTCGTGGTAGAAGCCGTGCCTGAGATCCCGGAGCTGAAGAAATCAGTGCTGAAAGAGGCCGGGCAGGCGGCGCCGAGGGGGGCCATCCTCGCCTCAAACACCTCCAACATAAGGATCTCGGAGCTGGCAGAGGGGACCCCGGGACCAGAAAGGGTCGTCGGGATGCACTTCTTCAACCCACCCGTGGTGATGAAGCTCGTCGAGCTCGTCCCCGGAAACGAGACAGACCCCGCCGTCCTCGACGTCGTGGCCTCGGTCTGCACAAGGCTCGGAAGGACGCCAATCAAGGTCTTGAAGGACAGCCCGGGTTTCATAGTTGACAGGATAAATGCCGCCGAGACCCTCTTCTTCTGCCTGGTGCTCGACAGGGGAATCGCCACTCCAGAAGAGGTCGACAGCTATGCCAAGAGCCAGGGACTCCCGATGGGACCCTATGAGCTTCTGGACTTCGTCGGTGTCGACATTGCGTGGGCCTCTCTCTCCTACTTCTCGAAGACCCTTTCGCCCGATTACGGCAAGGGGCTGACCTTCGCGAGGATGGTGGACGCGAAGAGGCTCGGCAAGAAAACAAGGGGGGGCTTCTACGACTGGTCGACCGGGAAGGCGGAAATCCCGAAAGCTCCCCCGACTGACAAGGTCTCGGTCCTGGACATCTTCAGCATAGAAATCAACGAGGCGATAAAGCTAATCGAGGAAGGAGTAGCTCGCCCCGAGGACATCGAGAAGGGAGTGTCTCTCGGGATGGGAAGACCGTTCGGTCCCATCACTGTGGCGAAGGGACTGAGCAACTCCGAAGTGAAGTCGAAGCTCGAGGAGCTCGCGGCGAAGTTCGGATGCAGGGTCTTTGCCCCCGCGAAGTCCATACTCGAAGGGAGGATGCTTGATGTCATCGAGAGTAGGCCTGGCGCCCAGACCGAGCCCGCTGGCCCGCCCAGAGGTGAGCCGGAGAAGGAACGGGGCGTGGCCGGGCCCATCTTTGTGGAGAAGCTGGGCGGCAGAGTAGCCAGGGTGGTAATCAATCGGCCGAAGCAGAACACTCTGAACGCCGAGGTTCTAGATGGACTCGATCGAATCCTTACGGAGCTCTGGGACGACAGCGAAGTTGCCGTGGTCGTCCTGACCGGGGCCGGGGGAGTCTTCTCGGCTGGCGCCGACCTTTCCCAATTCTTCAACAGCTCTGCGGCGTTCGTCGAGTTCTCGAGGAGGGGCGAGAGGATCTTCAGGAGGATAGCCGAATTCCCCAAGCTGACGGTCGCCGTCGTCAAGGGATACGCGCTGGGAGGCGGTCTTGAGCTGGCGATGTCGTGCGACCTCCGGCTGGCGACGGAGGACGCCAAGCTGGGCCTCCCGGAGGTGACCCTGGGGCTCTTGCCAGGCTGGTCCGGGACCCAGAAGATGGCAAAGCTGATCGGACTCGCCAGGGCTTCCGCCCTTGTCCTGACTGGAGAGAAGATAAATGGGAAACAGGCCTACGAGATCGGACTCGTGAACAGGCTCGTTCCCGCTGGCAACCCCGACGAGTACGCGCTTCAATACTGCAGAGAACTCGCCTCCGCAATCGCGCCCGTCGCCGTGATGCTGGCGAAGAGGCTGCTCAACAAGGGAACCGAAGTGCCATCAGATGTGGGCCTCGAGATGGAGGCTTTGTCCTACGGGGTCCTGTTCGGGACTGAGGACCTGAAGGAAGGAATCTCGGCCTTCCTAGGAAAGAGGAAACCCGAGTACAAGGGGAAATGAATGAAAGGTCGGGCAAACGCAATGCGCGAGGTCTTCGTGGTAGACTACCTGAGGACTCCTTTCTCGCGGTCCAGACCCAGCGAGCCCGAGAGGGACGTCTATAACTCGGTCCGGATGGATCAGGTCCTGGCGCTTCTCGTCAAGAAACTCATTGAGAGGGACGCGGTGAACCCCGAGGAGATCGGCGACGTCATCACGGGATGCGCCTTCCAGGTCGGAGAGAACTGGCTCTATGGTGGGAGGCACCCAGTACTCCTGGCTGGGCTGCCAATCTCGGTGCCGGCGGTGGCGATGGACAGAGCCTGCGCCTCATCGATGAACGCAGTGGCACTGGGGGCCATGGAGATCATGACGGGCAATTCGGAGGTGGTCCTCGCTGGGGGCATGGAACACATGACCCATGTCCCGTTGAACAACAATCCGCACATAGTTCCCAACATGAGGTTGCTCGCCAGTCCCGAGTATGCAAGGTATCAGATGGGCACAGGGTACGTGATGGGTCTGACCGCTGAGAAGCTCGCCGAGGAGAGTGAAATCACAAGAGAGGAGATGGACCTCTTCGCCATGGGATCCCACACGAAAGCATCCAAGTCCCTCGATGAAGGCTGGTTCAAGGACGAGCTGATGGAGATGAGAGTCGAGGTGGACGGCGAAGAGAAGATCATCGACGCAGACCTGAGCATAAGGAGAGAAACCAACATGGAACAGCTGCGGAAGCTTCAGCCCGCGTTTAAGGAAGGAGGGATCGTCACGGCTGGCAATGCGGCCCCCCTGAATGCTGGAGCTTCGAGCGTACTCCTGATGTCCGGCGACAAGGTCAAAGAGAGCGGCCTGAAGCCACTGGCCAGGATCCTCTCTTTTGGCTGGGCGGGCGTCGACCCAAGCGTGATGGGCAAGGGTCCGGTCCCGGCCTCCAGAAAGGCACTCACCAACGGGGGCCTAGAGGTCGATGAGGTGGACCTGTGGGAGATCAACGAGGCCTTCGCCGTGGTAGTTCTTTACGCAATCAAAGAACTTCGGCTCGACCCAAGCCGTGTGAACGTCCACGGAGGTGCGATAGCCATAGGGCATCCTCTCGGCGCTTCTGGAGCCCGCATAGTCGGGACCCTGGCCAGACAGCTGCAGCGAACGGGCAATCAGTATGGAATGGCCACCCTCTGCGTCGGGGGCGGGCAAGGCTTTGCGACATTGATGCAAAGAGCCTGACCCGGCTCCCAAGTCTCAACTTAGTCATTCATGTTCACGTACGGCAGACGCAGGGACCTCGCTCGCCTCATCACTAGCTTGCTCCGGATCGACCGCTCTTCAGAGTCGCTACGGGAGAAGCTCGGCCTCCAAGGGCGTAGGACCGGAGCGCGGAGAAATGGCGAGAGTGAAGAGGGAGAAACCGGTAAGTATGAGAGCCGAAACGGATAATCGTTAACCGAGATGGAATTCGAGCTGCCAGAGGCCCTAGCACACGCTCGGCGGAAGGCTAGGGAGTTCGCACTCAGGGAGATAACGCCTGGACTGGCACGGAAGCACGACCTGGGCGAAGAATACCCTGACGATTTGAGGAAGAAAGCTTTCGCTAGTGGAATCCTCGACTATTCCGACCCCTGGAAGATGCTGGTCACGATGGAAGAGTTCTGCCGGGTCGATGCTGGAACGGGGATAGCCTCCGTAGCCTCCCTCTTCGGAATGGAATTGATCATGCTCTTCGGTACGGAAGAGCAAAGGCAGCAATACCTTGCGTCTGTGAACAGCGGGCAAGCGATAATGGGCCTTGCGGTTACCGAAGCGTCGGCGGGGAGCGACGTCGCGGGGATTAAGACTAGGGCGGTGAAGTCCGGTGACATGTACATCCTCAACGGGTCGAAGATGTTCATCACGAACGGCCAACTCGCAGACTTCCTGATGGTTCTCACGCGCACCGCCCAACCAGACGAGAAGAGGCATCACGGTCTGAGCGTCTTCATCGTTGATATGCATTCGAAGGGGGTCTCGAGGAACAAGCTGGGAGGCAAGCTGGGGGTACGCGCGACGAATACCGCCGAGATAATCTTGGATAACGTGGAGGTCCCGGCCAAGAATCTGTTGGGGGAGGAGGGCAAGGGCTTCTACTACATCATGACATTCTTCAACATCAGCAGAATCTACGTCGCGATACAGGCCGTGGGGATAGCCCAGGGTGCGCTGGACAGGACCCTCGAGATCATCGAGCGGAGAGGGACCGGAAGCGTCGAAGCTGAAAAGGAGCAGGTCCTCGTGACCCTGGGAGAAATGGCCACCAGAATCGAGGCGGCGCGCCTGCTGACCTATGAAGCAGCCTCACGCCTCTTCAAGTTCAATCCCGACCCGAAGCTCACCAGCATGGCGAAGGCCTACGCCGCTGAAACCGCCGTCCATGTCACCGAGAAGGCGCTGGAGCTGACGGGCGTCGAAGGCTTGGGGGGAGACCTCGAGAGGTCGTTCAGAGATGCGAAGATCATGGAAATCTGGGAGGGGACCAGCGAGGTGGAAAAGCTGATCATCGCAAGGACGATTGGGAGAGAGAGGACCAAGTCAAAGGCGGAAGGAGGTGCGGCGTAACTTGGCGACGGAAGAGTACCAACTACTTCGGAGTAGCGTCAGGGACTTTACACAGAAGAACATAGACTGCATCGCAGTCAAGATAGAACAGGAAGGGTTGAGTTCCGAGACGGCGAGGAGCATGGCGTCACAGGGGTTCATGGGAGCAAGAATTCCGACCGAATACGGGGGTGCAGGTCTAGATGAAAGGGGTTACATGATCGTGCTCGAGGAGTTGGCGCGGTGCTCGCCCTCGGCCGCCGTAAGAGTGCTCATCACGAATTCACTCTTCCTTCCTCTCGTCATGATATCCGAGAAGAGCAAGGTGATACTCCGAGACGTGGCGTCAGCCAAGACGAGTGTCGCGGTCGATCATTGCGGCTTGCTGGAAGGGCACAGCGGTTCCTCGGGCGTGGTGATTGAGGACATCCATGTAAGGGGCAGAGTGGACTACATTCTCAACGGGGCCGCCGATGCGATCATCGTCGTATCGGATGACCCCCATAACAGCCTCCTACTTGTCAAGGACGGCTTCAGGCCCGTAGAGGAACATCCCCGCCTGGGACTCCGAGGCTTGGACTTCTCCTCGCTCGTCATCGACTCGACGGATTTCGAGAGGCTTTCGGAGAACGGCTCCCGGTTGGTTGAAGCCGCCGTCAACGATATGGACCTCGAAGTCGCGGCCGTCTCCCTAGGTATCGCTGCTGGGGCACTCGCCAAGGCCGTGGAATACTCGAAGGTCAGGACCACTTTCGACCACCCGCTCAAAGACTATCAGCCTGTAGCGTTCGGACTTTCGCTTCTCAGGGCGGAGGAGGAGATGGTCAGAGACTTCGCCTACAAAGAGCATCACGACGCTGCCGGGAAGACGATGGCGAGGGTGAGGGCCGTAGCTCTGGCCAGGAATGCGACGAACCAGGCGCTTCAGGTCCATGGTGGGTACGGATACTTCGAGGATTTCGGCGTCGAGAAGTTCTACAGAGATGCGATGACGTTCTCAATCCTCTTCAGTAGGAGCATCAGAGACATGGAGAGGTTGTCCGAACAAGTCTTCGATTCCAAAGCCGGATTCCTGTGAACGGCCCAGGAAGGCGGTGCGAGGGATTGCGGCGATGGCGTTCTCAGTAGGAAAGTCAGGACACTTTGTTGGCGGGCTAAGCGGTCTCTTATTGCTGAGCGGTGTTCTCCTTGAGCTTCCTGCGAAGGACCTTGCCGACCAAGGTCTTCGGGAGCTCCGGGATGAACTCCACCTTCTTGGGCACCTTGAACTTGACGAGCCTGGCAGCGCAGAAATCTATGACGTCCTTCTCCGTCAGGGAGGCGGCTTCGTCTCTCTTGACCACGAAAGCTTTGACGGCCTCGCCGCTGAATCCGTCCGGGACGCCGATAACCGCGGCCTCCTTAATGCCCGGATGCTCGAACAGGACCTCCTCCACGTCCCTGGGATACACCTTGAACCCTCCAACGTCTACCATGTCCTTCTTCCTGTCCACGATGTAGAAGTAGCCGTCTTCGTCCATCCTCGCTATGTCTCCCGTCAGGAACCACCCGTCGTGGATGACCTTGGCAGTCTCCGTTCCGTTGTTCCAGTAGCCCTTCATCACCTGAGGGCCTTTCACCGCGAGCTCTCCCACCGAACCAGTGGGGAGGACCTTGTAGGGGTCATCGAGGTCCATAATCATCGCATCTGTCTCCGGGTATGGAATCCCCATCGAGCCATCCTTGACGCCCCCCTCAGTCAGAGGGTTGCAGTGGGTTATGGGGCTGGTCTCGGACAATCCGTAGCCTTCGACGAGTTTCCCCCCTGTCAGCGCGATGAACCACTTACGCACCTCTAAGGGGAGGGCGGAACCCCCCGACACGCACACCCTCACGGACCTGAGGTCGAAGTCCCGGACCTTTGGGTTGTTGATGATGGCAATGTACATGCTTGGCACGCCGCAGAAGCTCGTGACCTTCCTCTGCTGGATGGTCTTCATCACTTGGCTGACGTGGAAGCTTGGAAGAAGGACTGTCTGCGAGGCCGCGAAGAAGGGAGCGTTCATGGCCGTGGTGAGCCCATAAATGTGGAACAGAGGCAGCACTGCCAACGACACGTCCTTGGGGGTCAGCGGCAGATAGTTGGCGGTGCGGGCTGCATTCGAGTAGAGGTTGTAATGAGTCAGCATTGCACCCTTGGAGACTCCCGTTGTTCCTCCGGTGTATTGAAGCACGGCGACGTCCTCCAGTGGGTCAACGTCGGCAAACGTCGCCATGGGAGCGCTTGATTTCAGCAGCGTAACGAAGTTCAGGGTGTTTGGCCGAATCACCCTCCTTATGCCGGCCAGCCCGGACAGGCTGCGCTTCAGACCTGGGAGGTAATCGGTGAGGCTGGTGGTGATGACGTTCCGCAGACGGGTTCTCTTCCTGCAGCGTTCCAGGCTCTCGTACAGATCGTTCCCCTTGACCACGTCGTTCGACGCGACAATGACCACTGCACCGGAGTCGTTAAGTTGGTGCTCGAGTTCCCTTTCCTTGTAGAGTGGATTGTTGCTCACCACGATGGCTCCCGCTTTCAGGGTTCCGAAGAAGGCAAAGACGAACTGGGGCGCGTTGGGCAGGAAGATTCCCACCCTGTCTCCGTGCTTCACCCCGAGCGAGACGAGCGCGGACGCGAATCTCGAGGAGAGGTCATCCAGCTCTGAGTATGTGAAGTTCCTTCCCTGATAGTGGATGCTGACGTTCTGCGGATACCTCTTCGCGGGTTCTGTAACCACTGCGTAGAGCGGCTTCTTCTCGGGGGAAACCTCCAAAGCGTGTGCACGCGTCAGTTCCTGGACCTGGAATTTCATCCACGGGCGCTCTTTCTGCAAGCCCCCTCGTTGGATAGGAGGGCGGGATGTCCCTTAAGCGTATCGTCGCATCGTTCGCCTCCACGGGGTTCCGCGTGTCTCTCTCACAAAGACCCGGGGTTCCACCGGTTCGCTCACTTTCGGGCAATGCGCAGGAGACCCATCAGTCAGCGTCAGGGTCCCCGCACTCGCGAACACGAGGCAACGTCCAGCATCGCTGACAGCCGCTCCGCAGGTCGGAAGCATCCGCGTCATGTTCGAATCCGGTCAGTTCGCTCTGCCATAGGGGTGATTGCGGTCGTGATTGGGTTGTGGCGTATGCAGAGCGTGCAAGCACGGCTCACGTTTTAAGTGGCACGTGCATGACGAAAGGAGATGGCTCTATCAAACGCCGCGAAATCTGGCGTTGCAATCTTCGTTGGAGCCGTTCAGTTCGGAGTCCTCCTAATCGTCTCTGAAATAATCTATTCTGCGAACGGCACGAACAGCTTCGGGTACGTCAACGGGTACGCTTACAGCATTTCCGCAAACTACGTGAGCGACCTGGGCGCAACCTGTCCGAGCAACGGCGCCTGCTACATTCCACCGTCAGCGTTGCTCTTCGATACGTCCATCGCTCTTCTCGGCCTCCTCATCATCGTGGGTGCATACTTCCTGCACAGGGCTTTCAGGTGGGCGCCCGCAACTGTGCTAATCGCCCTGGCAGGAATCGGTGCGCTGGGAGTGGGGTTGGCACCTGAAACGACGGGAATCTGGCACAGCATCTTCTCGCTCATGGTCTTCCTCTTTGCAGGACTATCCGCAATCGTGACCTACAGGTTCCAGAAGAAACCCATGGCATACTTCTCAGTCCTTCTTGGCGTGATAACGCTCATCGCGCTAATCCTCTACGTTCCTGCTATCTACTTGGGTCTGGGACCGGGTGGAATGGAGAGGATAATCGTCTACCCGGCCCTGCTGTGGTCAATCGGCTTCGGGGGGCATCTGATGGCTTTGGAAGACAAGCCACGGATGTAGGCAAGGCGGCGACGATTAGCAGGTTCCGATGGAGTCTTCCGATTCGGCTTTCGAAGCTCGCAGACTAACGGCTGGAGGTGATTGTGTGGTGGGAACCTGGCCTACGCTTCCACCGCATCGTGGGAACCACAACCCTAATCCTCAATACCGACTGCCTGGACAGATTGTCAGCCGACAAGGAACCGATTCTTGGAACCGATTCCCAACCCTGTAGACTAATAAGCCGCCGAGGTGACTAGAATCCTAATGGGAGCAGGAAAAGTCTCACATGGTAGCATTCAGCAGTTGCTTCAGGCTATCTCTTGAGTTTTCATAATTTTCCTCAAGACCTGCCCCCATCACGAGTGTTTTCTATTGGTCCTCTCTGAAGTCCTGGGAGGTAGAGCTACGCGGACACCTTTCTGGTCATCGACCTAATTGTGGACGCCGCCTCGGATTGCGATCCCTCGTTTTGCGCCAACTTCAGACATCAGGATGAGACCGTTTCATCAACTGGGTCTCTTCAAGTGCGGACTGATAACACTCACTTCAGTCGTCGCAGTTCCTGCACCTCCTCGGGAGATGGAAGCGGGCGACTCCTACGCCGTCGTGGACCACCTCAGAGGCCAAGAACATCTCGTCGCCATCGGACTCCGTCGCTCAAGGCGCAACCTCCTTCCTCTTTCCATTCGTGAATATCGAAACGAAGCTGTCGCACAACTCGTCAGGGAACATCGGCCATTGATACCTTACACATCATCCTATGTTGTTAAAGGATTCGCGCGTCTCGCAACCCGGCATCTCCCTCGATGTCTTCCTGAAGCGGGGAAAATCCATGCCACGAGGATTGAGGCTGCAGCAATAACTGCCCTTGGTGTTTTCCACCCGCAGGGGTGGAGGGTTCGCTAAACCGAACAGTCAGTCAGGCAGTCAGTAGCTTATCGAAGGCGAAGAGTGTATGAGCGTGGCGTCGGTGACCTCCTTCGCGATGAAATCTGCGAGGTCGTGGCGCGAGATCTTGGGGACCAGGCCGACCCTGACCTCCGGGCCAACCCTGTAGGTCCCGGTCTTTCTTCCCTCCGTCAGAATCGTAGCTCTGACTATATCAATTCGAGGCCACTCGACCTCACCGTCTCCTCCATCTTCTCCTTGTCCTCGAGATGTTCGCGGATGACGAGCCAGAGGAACCTGGCGTACAGGCCCCGAGTCCGAGTCTCGCCGTTCCCGTAGTCTGACAAGCAAATCAGCCTCCTGATTCCATGCTTCGACGTGGATTCGACGATGTTCGCGACCTCCACCGAGCACACATTCCGTGGGGAGTTGGGGGCTTGGCCCAACACGGAGACGACCGCGTCCGAACACTGGACGGCCAAGTCCACGCCCGCCGCCGACGTGACGTCGCCCGACGTCACGGTGGGTTGAGCGTGTGAAAGGTCAAGCTTGGATGGGTTTCGAACGAAGGCGAGGACCTGGTGTCCTCCTTCGAGAGACTCCTTTACCACGAGTCTGCCCGTCTTGCCCGACGCGCCGAACACCAGGACCCGCATTCCATTCTTCTCCGCTCTCTCGTGCGGCGTCGAAGCGCATTTACCATTTCGAATGGTCGAGTGGTCGGAGTTTTTGCAGACCCTCAGTAGCGGGGAGGAAGTGGATGGCGCTTCGCTAGAACCTATAGAATCCTGTTTATCGTCGCGGAGAAAGGCTCTGCAGACGTTGAGGTCCTTTCCTCTTCTAGCTCGATGTTCAGCCCTAGATTCGTTCCCGTCCATCTGTCTGGGTTCTATGCCAGAATCAGAGATTCGTCTCTATTCGCGGGCTCTAACCCTCGGGTCCTGGTCGGCGAAGACTGCCCGGGGTCGCGAGCCTGCAGGTGCCTGCTAAGATTCATCGACTTTAGCGTGAAGATGCCGAAGCCCACCAACGAGAGGGACAGGAACCACACGCCGTCCAATAAGACCATAACTGCGAGAGCTATCGCCGCCAAGGCCAGGGCTCCTTCGACGAAGGCATTCCTATCGTTCGTCAGGTGTCGGAAGTAGGACTTCTTCGTCGCCTCACCAGAACCGCCATGGGGCGTCCTGTACGAGAAGAACCCATTCCTGTCGAAGACCCCGTAAAAGAAGGCCACAGACCCCAGACTGAGCATCGCGCCCGTAGCATAGCCAAGAAAGGGGATTAATATGACATTGCGAGCCGTCATAAGGCCCTGCACCCAAAGGGCCCAGGCTCCGGATGCTAGCGAGATTGCGAAGGGGACAGCGACGATACCTATGTAGACCCAGTTGTTGAATATCGAGTTTGCAGGCTGAACGGCCCCCGTTATCACCGCGAACGCGGATAGGAAGGTGACCGTGATCCAGCTGAACCCAGAGAAGGGGCCGAGGAGCATCAGGAGGAGCCCCGCCTTCGTTTTCACGCTGACGTCTGGCGCGACAATGATGCTTCTCCAGTATTTTGCGATGCATCTCCACCATCCCTGCGAAGTCCTCGCAACCTGCTTCTTCCAGGCCTCTAGGGTGGAGGGGTCCTCGCTCATTATCTTGACGTTGCTGAGATATATACCCCGCTTTCCCGCGAGGTACATCTTTATCGAAACATCACCGTCGTCGGCGATCCGCTCATTGGACCACTGTCCCACGCCCCTCAGGTCCTTGCTCCTCACGAGAGCGAACCCGCCCTGGAAAGAGAAGGGAACGTCGATGCGGTAAGCTCCCATCTTCGACAAGGTGTCCCCGATGTCTTGGTAAAGAGCGAACAACCTGGTTATCAAATTGTAGTTTCTGTTGTAGTGCCCGTATCGGAAGGAGACGAAGGACGCGCGCGGATGCCGCTCCATGGCGTCTATCCCCTTGCTCAGAACGTCTGGAGGTACTACTGAGTCAGCGTCGAGCAAGAGTACGAATTCTCCCGCGACCTGTTCCATCGCCTTGTTCAGGGCGCCGCACTTGAAGTGCTCCCGACTCGGACGCCTGGAGACAATGGTCGTTATGCCTGTCTCGTTGAGTTCGCGAGCCTTCTTGTCAACTATGTCTGCAGTTTGGTCGTTGGAGTCGTCTGCGATTACCACCTGGAGCCTGTCCTTCGGATAGTCGAGGTTCTTCATGGCCTCAAGCGACCGCTCGATTACATATTTCTCATTGAAAGAGGCGATTATTATTGAGACCGTCGGATGGCTCGTCAGCCGGACATCGCGGCTCTCGAGGTCCCTGGGGTACTTTGTCGAGGTACTGAGTAGGACCAGCCAATAGTACTCTAGTCCCAGCACCGGGACGGTTATGACCAGGGTGATTATCTCAATGAGAAACCAGATCGGAAGAACCAAGCTAGTCCCCTGATAGACCTGCTTGCAGTGTTCATCCATAAGCTTTTGCGAGAAAAAGGAAGGTATTACATAATGACAGACCCCGAAGCCTTCTAAGAAACGAACGACGACCCCCTAGACTGAACTTTGCCCAAAAGCCAAATAACGGGCTTGGGCAGTAACAATCGTGCTGAGGGTCAAAGACGGCGCGCTTCTCGTCTCTCTATGCTTCCTCCTGATAGTCGTCCTAGGTGCGGTCCAATCGGGACCCATCCCCTCAGTGAGATACCAGCTGCCGGGGTTCCTGTCGTCGACAATCTCTCCCCCAACTACCAGCCAGACAACGCAAGCAAGCCACGGCACGACATCGCAGACCGGAGGGGGCCAGGGAGTCCCGCAGACTGTCACATCTACGACGGAGTCGAACAGGACGCCACCAACCCAGGGAGTTACGGTGGTGGCAACCGGAGGATCGCTCAGCGACCTGGCTCAGTACATTCTGATATCCGTCGTGTTAGCCCTCGGATCCGGGATGGTGGTTATGCTGCTGCGCGGGGAGAGTCCGACGGTATTCGACCTCAAAGGATTAATCGAACAGATGGAAAGCCAGAGGTCGTACTTTGTCCGCTCCTGGTCCCGAAAACTGCGCAACGTGGCGCTTCTCCGCTACTACGTGCTGATGGCCGAGGTCTGCTCCAAAGTCGGGATAGAGGATGGGCCGACAGAGACCCCCCACGAGTTCATAGGTAGAGCCTCGGCAGAGTTAGGGGTCATCGGGACTGACCAGACACGGTTCGCCGACGCGGTCGACAGAGCCCATTACGGCGCAGAGCTCTCCAGCGACGAAGTCGATGAGGCCTCGAAGTTCATGGATTCATTCACACAAACAATCGCGAGAAGGGTCACTTTTGTCTAGGCTGAGCTACGTATACTGGGCCCTTGCCATGTCCTCTGCGGCGCTGGTAGGGGTGCTCTCGGGCTTCTCCTGGACGCTGCAAGCAGTCGTGCTGAGCGTCCTCACCCTGGCCCTTGCGGTCGACAGCATCCGAAGAGCAGAAGGTGGGTCACTCGTTGAGAATGAGGAGCCGATTCCGAGGAGCAGGGTAGCGCATTACGCGAGAATTGCAAGAGTCGAAGACAGCGCGCGCCTCATCCAGGCGGCGGACAACCCTTTCGAACGTGCACTGCTGGGCGGCCCGAAATGGTCAGACCTGACCTCGGAGGAGCTCAGAGCGCTCAGCAGACGCGTACCCAAGGAAGCAGAGCCAGCCACTTCGGGCTCCGAGCCAACCCAGCGGTAGGCCTGTCCTGAGCCCATGCCTCCAAACACTTTATCTGAGCACATTCGTTTGAGCCCCAATAAATGGACGCTTCAGGCTTCACCAGCTTCCGCGAAGATCTAGTAGAATCTGTTTCGAGGACCATAATAGGGAAGCGAGAGGTGATCGAATCCGTCGCCTACGGCCTGCTGAGCGGGGGTCACATCCTCTTCGAGGACAACCCAGGACTCGGGAAGACCACTCTCGCCAAGGCCGTCGCAAAAGCGATAGGATGCGAGTTCAAGCGCATCCAATTCACCGCCGACCTGTTGCCGGCGGACGTGACCGGCACCTTCGTGCTCTCTGGCTCGGGAGAGTCTCGGTTCATGAAGGGCCCGGTCTTCGCCCAGGTGCTGCTGGCTGACGAGATCAACAGAGCCCCGCCGAAGACCCAGTCGGCGCTTCTCGAAGCGATGCAGGAGCGCCAGGTCACATCCGAGAACGAGACTTTTCCCCTGCCCCGCCCCTTCATTGTATTGGGGACGCAGAACCCCATCGAGTACGAGGGGACCTACCCCCTCCCTGCGGCCCAGATGGACAGGTTCTCTGTGAGAATCAGGATGGGGTATCCCGGGCCCGACGAACAGATGACGATCCTGGGGCTCCGGAAATCGCCTGACGACGAGCTCGGAGACGTGGCCAAGGTTTCCGAGCCATCGGCGGTCCTCTCCCTGCAGGCGGAACTGGAGGAGCTCTATGTCGACGAAGACATCAAGCGCTATATGATCCTGATTGCCTCACAGACAAGGATATTCCGAGGGGTGGAGGCCGGAGTGAGCCCTCGAGGCATAATCCATCTTTACAGGCTCTGCAAGGCCAGAGCCGCGTGCTCCGGGAGGGACTTTGTCACCCCCGACGACGTCAAGGTCCTTGCGGTCCCGGCCTTGGCCCACCGGCTTGTGTTGTCAACGGACTACGAGCTCAGGGGTCTGAGCCGGGAAGCGATAGTGGAAGAAATCCTGAAGGAAACGCCAGTTCCGAAGGTAACCGGACCTGAAGGCTAAGCTTTCATTCGTCATCGCGACTGCTGCCGCCGGTATTTGGCTCTCCGTCGTCACTTACTCCTACGTCGGAGTCGGGGCGATTGTGCTTATCCTCTTCGTCGCATTCGACCTGCGCAGACCGCTTCCGTCAGAGTCTAGAGGGCGCTTCGGCGCGATAAGACGGGCTCCGGAAAAAGCATTCGTCGGAGAGACCGTTCTTGTAGAGCTGACGCTGTCGAATCTTGGGGACGACATAGAGCGGTTACACCTCGACGACGGACCCCCGAACTCCGCCCAAATCGTTAGAGGGACCATCTCGTTCGACAGCTCCATCCGGCGGAATTCGGATGTCACGCTGCGTTACGAACTCGTGTTCAGAGAACCCGGAGAATTCAACTTTGGGACCACAAGTGTCCGTCTCCGCTCAGTGTTCGGTCTTTCCGAGAGGAGCTTCATCTTCTATGCCCCGTTTAGTCTGCGTGTCTACCCAAAGCTCCTAACTCCGAAGTTGAGCCCGCTCCGTGCGCGCGCCTTCGGCTGGGCTGGGGTTACGCCCTCGCCCTACAGGGGAGGGAGGCTCGAATTCATGAACATACGAGGATTTGCGACAGGGGACAGAATGAGAGATGTGAACTGGAAGGCGAGCGCAAGGCTTGGGAAGAAGCTCGTGAACGAGTGGCAGGTCGAGCGAGGGCTGGACTGCATCGTCATCGTGGACCTCTTTTCGGACGACGTGCCTAAGGTTGGGGAATGGAGCGCCAGAGGCGACGTGATAGAAGCTGCCCACGAGTTGACTACCTCCTTCATGACTTCAGGCAACAGGGTCGGCATGCTGATAATGGGCCGGCTGCTCTACAAGGTGAAGCCAGGATTCGGCATAGCACGTCTCCGTGCGATGGTCGAGGGGATGGTAGATTCCCAAGAGGGTGGGCTTTGGAACCTGGAACACGTCAAGGAGTTCCTGGAGGAGTTCTTCAGGAAGCAGTATGTCGGGCGTGGAGGAACACTATTTCTTGTTTCGGCTGGCGCGAACATGCGCCTGGTCAATGCCGTGGCCTCGCTCTCCAGAAGAGGCTTCGTCTGCAATACGGTCGTGGTCGACATCCTGAAAAGTGAAGGTTTTGCCCTGGCGGAGAGGAAGCTAATGACGGCGAGAGAGGCGGAATTCGGCTCCCGTTTCGCCCGGGCAGAATTGAACTGGTTCGAAGGCAGGTTAGCACCCTATTCCAACGTCTTCGAATGGAATCGGGAGCACGGTCTCGTAGAACTGAGGAGGGCAAGGACATGACTGACGTGAGACAGCTCGCGGGGGCCTACTTGGTGGCGGAAATCGTCAGCGCCGTCGCGGTGGGTTCGTTGGCTGGATTGGCGCTGGTCGCCCTCTCTCTGGTCGCCCTGCTAGCTGGGTACAGTAAGAAATTGACTTTTTCGACAGCGGCGGCTGGCCTGTTCCTGTATTACCCCCTCGCAGTCGCCTTCGGGCACCTTGTTCCTGGGGCATGGGGTTACCTAGCGTCGGCCACCTCCTTGATTCTGCTTTCAGAAAGACTCAGCTTCGAATACTACCTGTCGTCGGCGCTGGAAACCACCCGCGGAGTCGATGAAGAATCCAGTCTCGTGGCGGTCAGACTGTCGAGGTCGCACAGCGTGAGGCTCGTCTGGTATGCCCTCTTGGCCTTCACGGTGTCAGCCGCTTCACTGTTGGCTTCGACCTTCTTGACGAACGTGCCCGTGTTGGCCGCGGCTTCCGTACTGCTCGTATTCGCCCTCTGGGCATATACTCGCAGGTAGCACTAGCCCCTGTCACCCCACAAGGTGGGAGACCGAGATTATGCTTATTCATGCCGCAGAGATCGAGGCGGCACTAATGACAGCCCCTCGCGTTTTTCACCTGCTGGAATGGAGGAATCAGCAAGCCTACCAAGCCGCCTCCCTAATCATCTTCAGGCACGGGTCTCTCTCCGGATTGAAATGATGCCAAGAAGACCGCCTCCTCTTTAGGCAAATTCCCACCGACACGCCCGATGGAGAAGACGTGCCCTCGCTGTGGTTTCAGCGTCGGGGAGAGATGGTACATCCGCTACGGGATTCAGAAGCTTGACAAGGGCTGGGGGCAGGTCGGAATCCCAGTAGTTGGTGGGTTTAAGCTGCGAAGGCAGGCGCTCGTCATGGTGTACATTTGCGAACTGACCAACCTGCCATTCCTCGTGGCTCTGCCACGGATAAAGTGACCCCAAGGCCTAGCTCCTTACGCTCTTCGAGGGTGAGTCGAGCAGGCCGTTCTGGTAAGATTCTGTCAAGTCTTCGGGTGACGGAAAGTGGAAATTGTTCGTGACCACCCCGCAACTTAACAGGACATTTGCCAACCCGCAAGAGTTATGTAAGAACGAAGCCCCGGGCCGTTCATGAGCTCAAGCAGGATACTCATGCTCACCACCAACTATGCGCCTGGTTACAAGGTGACCAAGGTGTTGGGCATGGTTTACGGGATAACAGTCAGGTCACGGGGCGTGGGTGGAAACATCATGGCCGGGCTGCGGTCGCTCAAGGGCGGGGAAATCAACGAGTACACGGAGATGGCCCGCCAGGCCAGGCAGCAGGCTCTGGACAGGCTCGCGGAGCATGCGGCTAGCATGGGAGCGAACGCCGTCTTCAGCATAATGTTCGATTCGACCGAGATAGGCAACACGATGGACGAGATTATCGCGTTCGGGACTGGGATCGTCATCGTCCCGGCGACGGAGCCCCAGCAGCTCGTGAAGCTGAGCTAGCTAGCCAGTCAGAAACGCGGCGGAGTTGCCTCCAGAGGTCGTTCAGGTCTGGCCTGAAGCGCTTCACCAGCTCTTTTTCCATCGGTGCCGGGGGTCAGAGTCGCCCCCCCAACGCCTCTCGAGGTCAGGGCAGGAAGAGCAGGTCAGCACTGTAAGCTCGCGCCTGCACCGCAGGGCCCAAGAGCATCGGCTAGGGCTAGCTTACTCGTCGCGTCACGTCCGGACGCCGGAAATGCGCCAGCGCCACGGACACCGAGAGTCTCAAGCGGTCGACAGCCCTCCGGGGAAACGCAGCGAACAATCAAGGACCTAGGGAGCTCCCGTTACGCGAAGTCCGGTGCAGGCCCTGCTGCCTCGTGCTCGTCAGCAAGATAGGTCAGCGGTGTCTTGATGGCGCTGAAAAGGAAGGGGAGGACCATCAGGTAGAGCAGCGGCCGAAAGTCGAGCGACACTCCTATCCCGGCCGTGGAGAGCGCAAGCGTCCCCCCATTCACAGCAGCGTAGATGTAGTAGGCTGATGCGACATATGAGCCGGTCATTGATGGAACTGAAACCGCCATCCCTTCAGTTAGGGCACCGATGGCTTGCAGCCCCGTAATCGTGAGGCCGAGGGCGTAGATGAACGTGGTGGTAATTGTCAAAGAGCTTGAAGGCAACAGCCCGGAAATGGAATCGAAAATGAACAAAGGTATGATCACCCAAAGTATCAGATTGATCACCAGCAGTATGATGGCGCGAAAGATTCGCCTCTCCCATGTAACACGATGATCTTCGAACAACCTATGCTCCTCCTCGCGCCACGAGAGCTCCGAGGTCGACAGTCAGATTCATCGAGGCGAAAGGCTCCAGGACGACTCCCACCTGTCCGTCGACGTGCAGGCCTCCAGCGGCCGATTGCGAATAGTTCTCCACTGTCATCTTGAAGTGCAGCGTCTGGAATTCCCCAGGGAGGACCATAATCGACGGCGAGGTGCAAGCTATCCCGCTCCCAGCGGACGGAAGACAGACCAGTGAAAGGATGATCGGGTAGAGGCCGGTGTTAGTCAGCGTCACGTTCAGGTAGAAGGTCGCGGCAGTGCCCCGGATGACTGTCTTCGCAGTGATCGCGGAGGTCGGTGAGCCGCCTCCTAAGGTGCTGGTGAGACTCGACACGTCCGTATAAACCGAGTATCCGACCGTAGAGAAGGTGACAAGTGACACCAATATGATGACGAGTGCCACTACTCTGAGCGAATGGGCCAGTATCGAAGGTTCGCGCTTCAAGAGCCCTTGGTTTCTTGTTCCGGCTGCTGGGTCATGATCCCGACCCCCTTGTCTACTTTGAAAGTGACGACACCCACCCCTCTCTCGACCTTTTCGAAGTCTAAACCCCTCAGCATCAGCAGGGAGCCGACCCAGCCCATTATCCCCAGGAAGAGCGCTTGAATCGCGGCAAAGAGCAGGGTGCCCATTGACGTCGTGAGGTCGCTAGTCGGTGTCGCATTCCTGTAGGTCTGGAAAACGTAGTACCCCATCGCAAAAGTGAAGAGCAGTAAGGCGAGCCCGACGACGGCCGAGCCCAACCCTAACATCCGAGTTATGCGCACGGTGCATGACGGGCGTCAGGTCGATATTTAATGCTAGGCTGGCCGCCTCCGGTATCTCGGATCATGTGCGATGCGGTGTAGGTTGAGTTGTGTGTACTGTCCGGGCGGTGGGAAAGCGGGTTCCTTGGTAGGTGGTGAATGGTGAAAACTCCCGCAATCGTCACAGTCATCGCGCCTCTACTTGTCGTCTTACAGCTTGTCGATGGGCAGGATGTTCACCAACCGTCCCAATGAACCAGTCTGGAGACCGCCGGCCTCGATGCTGGTTTGAACCTCGAGCCCTTCGCATATGCCACCGGGAGTAGGCCTGCCTGCATGACCTCTGCATAGGGAATGCCGAGCACGTTCGCGGCCTCCTCCTCGCGATTAAGGTGGATGGTCGTGAAGGTCATCCCCAGCCCCCTCGCGCGACCTGCCAGCATGAAGCTCCAGGTCGCGGGGAATATGGAACCCCACCTCGCAGCCTGGGCAGGGACGCCGAGGCGGTCCGTGCGGCCTGAGATGCACGGGATCATATGGACTGGAACCTCGTGGAGATGCTCATTCAGATACAGTTCCGAGTCAAACCTCCGTTTTGTAGCCGCGTCCCTGGCAGAGTCTGTTGAGCCTGTCAACTCCGCGGTTGGGGGCGTTGCAAAATAACGGGCCGAGCACTTCCTGTATATCTCCGCGAGCAAAGCGCGCTTGTCCTTGTCAGTGACCACTACGAAGTGCAGCAGCTGCGTGTTGCCGGCGTTCGGCGCCTGTGAGGCGATGGCGACGCATTCCTCGATAACGCGTCGCTCGACCTGTCTGGTGAGGTCCAGTCGCTTCCGGACAGCACGGGTGGTCGTGAGGAGCTCGTCTGGAGAGAGGGTGGTCATCAGAAGCTACCTCTCTTTACGAAACATAAGCATTAGGATGGTCACTCGAACAATGAAACACTCTCTTCCCCGTCCTTCGGAGAGAGCCGGTTTCCTGAGTTTCCTTGCCCAGATTGTCAGATTTCAGGGGCACCACGACGCGAAGCTGGCAGCGCAGCTCAGTAGATGAAACCGAGATGGGCGAGGAACAGCCCCGCCACTACCACGCCAATTATAGCTGCGAAAACGAAATAGATGATGATGACGGCTACTACTGTCGCGAAGAGGTACGGGATGACCTTCTCCTTCGGTGTCCCGAGCATGATTGGCAGCCCGAGATAGAGAATGTAGAGGCCGTAGAGCAGACCGAGAAACCCAAGGACGTCCAAGATCGGGATGATGAAGACCACCGCGATAAGGAACGCCGGCGCGTAGATGTACGCCGAGAGCTTCAAAGCTTTGATTGGGTCCGTCGAGCTGCCGAACGAAGTACTCAGCGTGCGAATCACAACGCTGAGGATGTAGACGGCCGCTACGTCAAAGATGTAAAGCAGCACCGCGTCGACGAACGCGAAACCAGCCAAGAATCCAGTATACCCTGCAAAAACGTTGTAGTACCATAGGTCGCCGATGAGGGTGGCGAAGAACGGGATCGCGGCCAGCACAGCCACGTAGTTGACCATTATGCTCCTTACAGTTGCAGGGGCGTCCTTTTCCGATGTCATGAACCCGACAGGATTCTTGACCAAAGCGATGGCTGAGTTCACGGCTCCCATGACGAAGGAGCTGGAACCCGAGGAGACAGAATCCACCCGAGGGAGGCGGGGGAGACGGCGGGGGTGGAGTCTGATTGGGCATGTCTTCGGTTGGAGTCAGCTCCGTGGCTTCCACTCCTTTCACGTTGATTATGCTTGATTCGCTACAATATTTAATACTTCAAACGGGGTAGCAATCTCCATCCGTCTTCCCCCGCCTTAAATACGAAATCCGGACAGCGCTGATGTTGGGCTGTAAACCGTCAACCGCGTTCGTAGCAGCAATCTTGGTCCTAGGCTTCCTAGTGGTGGCCCTCGGTCTTGGATTATCTGTCCACGGCGCGTCAGGTTATCCCTCTTCGACGTACACGATAAGCGGAAGCCCGCAGAAGGTCGCTCTAGCCTACGATAACCACGACCTGTACGTAGTCAACACTGACGGGTATGTAACCGTCTTCAATCCGTCGTCCGGCAGCGCCGTGAAGAACATAACAGCGTCGTATCCAGCGTTGTCGTATCCAGCATACGATAACGTGTCCACAGACATCTACGTTGCCAATGAAGGTGGGAGTATGGTAGTCATCCACACCAACAACAACACTCTCGGGTCAAGCATCAACATCCCCAATTTTCTGGTGTCCGACGTCGCCTACGGCAACGGAGAGATTTTCGCAATAGGCTCGAACAAGTCCACCACACCTTGGACCGGGCTCGTGATGGTCTTCAGCCCTCAGAAAGGGAAGTTTGTCGCTAACATAACGGTGGGCGCCTCTCCGTACTACGGCGCTTACGACGTAACTGACAACCGGCTGTACGTCACCAACTATGTCTCGAACTCGACCTCAGTCATAGAAGTGGCGACCAACAAAGTTGTGGCTACAGTGCCCGTGCCCAACAACCCCTTCGCGGTCGAATATGGGAACGGCGAGGTGTACGTAACCGAATCTAACTCGAACGTCACCGCAGTCATCGACACTACGACCAATACCATAGTTGCGAACGTGAAGGTAGGCAACGCCCCTGAAAGCGTAGCCTTTGCCCAGGGCTCTGGTGACGAACTCGTCGGGGTCACTTCTTCCGGGGTCAACGGGACCGGTACGACTTCCTTCATCGACCCCTACACGAACGAAGTTGTCGGCTCTATCCAGATTCCGCGCGGACCGGAGATGCTCATCTATGACCCGTATGTGGGCGAATTCTTCATCGTCCAAGGCAACGGCTTTCTGACAGCCCTTACCGTCCCCCTAAGTTTACCCCCTGCCACCTCGGCCACGACCAACAGCTTATCGAATACTACGTTATCCACGAACGAGACAAGTTCGAGCACATCAACCAGTGCACTTACCAATGCGTCTAGCAGCACGTCTGCCGCTTCGAGTGGGACGAGCTCGCTGACGACCACTTCTAGGTCGTCCTCACAGACGACCACGACCGAAGGAGGGAGGAGCGGCATCCCCTGGACTTACTATGCCGTTGCGATAGTTATTGTCGCTGCCCTAGGAATCTTGTTCTTCGCCGGAGGAATCCCGTTGGGGAGGAAACCGCCCCCTAAGGTCCCGTCTGTCGATTCTATGCCCGCGAAGGTGAAAAAGGAGACTTACACCTATGAGGCGTCTATGCACTCGGACGCCACCGGGGACACTGGTGGGGCAGGACACGCCTGGCCTGACCTGAGGGTCACGAAGACGGTAACGGAGGACGCCATCATCGTCAGCACTGAGGTCACTGGGTACAAGTACGATTTCGCTCCGCAGGGATCGAACGCCTTCTACACTAACGGCGAGGTGGTTTGCTCGAAAGTGACGACCAGCACGGACGAGGGAGATGGGGACGAAGGCGGCAGGCCACCAACAAAAAGCGAGATTGCGACCGCTTACTTTCCGATCGCCGAGGACGGTTTCAACGCCGCGAAGGCCTGGGCTGATTCGACCGTAAGCCGGGAAGCAGGCCATGCGAAGAAACCACCAGGAAGGCCACCGAATTACAAGGTCCTGACGTACAACTGCGTCGACTATACCCTGAATCTCTGCGCCCGTGCGGGGGTCGATATCACCAGCTTCAAGCAGTCTGGACCTTCGACGCCTTCAAACCTTGCTTCGCTGATAAGACAGAGGACCTGCAAGCACGAGTGGGAACTTCTTACGGTGTCCCACCTTGGGATACCTGTCTCAAGTGGGGAGACTATAACGCCGCCGCCGACACACATGTGGGTCTGCAAAACATGCGCTCTGACAAAGCCATTCGAAGAGCTGACAGGGCCACCACCATTACCAAGGCCGCCGCCGTCCCCACGTTGACTACAAGGTGTTTGGAGTTTGCAAGAGATATTCGACAAGACACCAATCGGGGAGTTTGAAAAGATGATACTAGAGCTGAGGAAGGCAGGCCAGAACGAGGACGCAGACAAGCTGGCGTATCTCATCGCAACCATCAGGTACAGGTCCGGGGAAGGACACCAGAAGTAGCCGGCTACAGGAGACTCGTCGGCAATCGGCGCCTTCCTCTCTCCGTGATGCTCTCAAACCGCGGGGGATGGTCCCTGGGCGACGCGGATTCTCGCGTCCACGACCACCGCCCCCTCCCCGTCCTGGCGAACCATGAGGGGATTGAGGTCCAGCTCTGCCACTTCGGGGATTTCCTCCACCATCTGACCCAGTCTAAGCATGGTCTCTTCGAGCGCCCCGACATCGCTCTTCGGCGCTCCTCTGTAACCGTCGAGCATATTGTAGGTCCGTAGGGAGCGGACCATCCGCTCCGCGTCCTGCTCTGTCAGCGGGGTGAGCCCTACGGAAACGTCCTTGATCATTTCAACGAAGACCCCTCCCGCTCCGCACACTATCAACGGCCCAAAGGTCTGGTCGTGGGTTACGCCTACGAACATCTCAACTGCGCCATAGACCATCTCTTGAACCACAAATCCGTTGATCACGAAGCCATTTTGTCGAAGGCGGTCAGACATCTCCTTCGCGGCGCCCTCCACTTCGCTTGCAGCGAGGCCGACCTTCACGGCTCCCACATCAGTCTTGTGGAGCAGTCCCGGAGCTACCGCTTTGATGGCGACCTTCCCTGGGAATGTGCGCGCCGCGGCGGCGGCCTGCTCCGGATCGCTGGTCTGCACCGACCTGACGGTTGAAATGCCATAGCACTTCAGGAACGCCTCCGTGTTCGTCGGACTCAACCAATCCTCCTTGGCTCCCAACGCCCAGGCCACAATCGCGCTGGCTTCGGCCCTCCTGACTACGAAATTCGGCCGAACGCCCTGGGGGCTCTTCAGCCAGTTGCCGTAGTCTGTGACCCGTGCCAATGCCTGCGCGGCTAGCTCGGGAAACGGGTACGAGGGGATGCGGATGGTCCCGTCGGAAAGTTCGCCGGAAACGCCCTTGCTTGCCATGAAGGTGCTTAGGATTGGCAGCCTCCGGCCCATCCCTCGCGCCCCCCGCAGTATTTCTGCCGCCACCTCCCCCGACTTCTCCGGCAGCGGAGGGATGAATATGACCATCAGGCTGTCGATTTCCTCGTCAGCAGCCACGGCCTGAATCGCGCTCGCGTAGTCCGCAGGATTGGCTCCTCCGCTCATGTCGACGGGATTCTTCGTGCTAGCTATGGACAAGAGGAACCTCCTAAGCTGTTCCTGGGTTTGCCGGGATAGCTCAGGCACCTTCAATCCCATGCTCTCAAGAGCGTCGGCTGCGAGGATTCCAGCACCGCCGGCGTTGGTGATTATCGCGACCCTGTTCCCCTTGGGCACTGGCTGTGTGGAAAGAAGAGCCGCGACGTCGAACATCTCATCCAGGGAGTCGGTCCTAATCACGCCGGACTCCTTGAACAAGGCGTCGACGGTGACATCAGAGGCGGCCACCAGGGCCCCAGTGTGCGACTGCGTCGCCCGAAAGCCGGCGGCCGAGCGACCGCTCTTCACGGCCACTATCGGCTTCTTCCTCGTGACCCTCTTCGCCAGCCTGGCGAATCTCCTCGAATCCCCAAACGACTCGATGTAAAGCAAGATGACGTCGATGTTGTCATTGGTCTCCCAATATTGCACAATGTCGTTTCCGGACACGTCGGCCCTATTCCCGGCTGACACGAACTCGGCTATGCCAATGCCGAGCCTATTCGCAAGGTCGATGACAGCGATGCCTAGGGCTCCAGACTGGGACCAGAAGCCTATCCGTCCAGGTATCGCCCTGTAAGGTGAGAACTGTCCGTTGAGGCTCACCTTGGGATCCGTGTTGATTATACCCATGCAATTGGGACCTATCATGCGCATCCCAGAATCCCTGCAGATCTGGACGAGCTCCTGCTGAAGTGCTGCGCCTTCTGCGCCGGTCTCGGCAAACCCTGACGATATCACAACGAGCGCCCTCACGCCCTTCTGTGCACACTCCCGGGCGACCCTTGCGACGAACTTGGCAGGGACGACGATGAACGCGAGGTCTACGGGGCCCGGGCATTCAAGCACAGATTTGTACGCGGCCACCGACTGGACGACGTCGGCGTCCCTGTTAACAGGATAGACTGGACCGTTGAAGTCTGTCTCGATGAGGTTCCTGAACAGTTCCCCGCCTATGGAATCTTTCTCTCTGGACGCGCCGATGACCGCAACGCTTCTCGGGCTGAAGAAGTGCCCGACGGCAGCGGTTGCTGTCTTGGCATCTCGCTGCTCGAAGGCTTCCAGTGCGGCGTGAGTCACAGACGTCGGGAAGACAATCCTGATCTTTCCTGGCAGGATGCTCGATCTAGTCGGAAAACCCAACCCCCTGACGTAGTCCATGATTGTGTAGTTCTCTGCTCTCACGGTTACCTCAAACGCCCTTATGTTGGAGTCGGCGGCAGCCTGTGCAAGTCTCCTCAGTAACTCGGTCCCAAGACCCTTGCGTTGATATGGTTCGGCGACGATTATGCCTGCCTCCGCCGTGTCGGTACCTGAGATGCTGTAATCCGCTTGGGCTATCAAGGTTCCTCGATGCTCCCCGACCAAGACGAACCGTTTCTCTCTGGGGAGAAGCCCTTCGATGAGGTCGCCTCCGACACCGTGATGACCAAGAAAGCGCGCCTCCACCGCACTCTTAGACAATCCAGCGAGGAGGCCTGCCAGCTGTGCTCTGTCGTCGCTCCTCGCCTGCCTTATGCGGACGATAACGCCGTCTTTCAGGACCGTGTCCTCCCCAGGCTTCGACCGGTTCCCCTCTTCGTGTCGAGACGCACTGATGCACCTATAAAGACGTCTCATGAGACGACTTCACGGCCCAGAGACAGTCAGCCTAGGTACAAAGCACTGGAGAGAACAAGGCATAACAGGGTTGACGGAACTTAATCGTGAATACGTTGTGCGGAAACCCCGTACCTTTCGAGATGCCTCAGGGTTGAAGATATGCCCTCGGCATTCGAGAAGTAATAGAAATGGGACTCGCACTTACAATCAGAGCAGCCGAAACCATCCACTCGCATGTCGGCCCTACTCGAAAGTGCCGCCGCGATTCTGCACTCAAGACCGGTCCGCGGTGTGCTGGCTACTGCGATCGGCAGCACCCCTAGCTGGGTCGTGAGCCAGTCCATGTGCCACCTCTTCCTCTTCTCTCTGGCGAGATGCCTGGCGACCCTGGGCCCCAGCCCCTTTCTTGCGGAACCGATGTAGACGTAGTTTCCCTTCCTGAATCGAATCGCTCCGAGAGAACCAACTTTAATGGTTCTTTGACGGATCAGTCGCAGGACCAACACATACGTGCCGCTCTCGAATAGCTCAATCTTTGGTTCTCGAGGTAGTCTATCCATTTGTTGGGTGTACAAATTGTCGTTCCACTCGTATGCCAGCGACAACTGTCTTGTCTAATCCCTACGATAGACTACGTGAATTGTGCAACAATTCACCTGAATGCGCACGTTTAATATACCCAACGCTGACGTTTGAGTCGATTACAATGGTAAACTGCGCAAAATGCGGCAAAGAAATTCCGGCTGGACAGGAAATAAAGAAAGGCTTCCTGACGAAGAAACCGTATCATAAAGAATGCGCGGCCTAGAAAAACCTCCCCGGCCGTTCGTTGTATCGCAGGATGAATTCTCTTTCGGGTATTGGGCTGAGGACTGGAGTGGTGCTCCAGCCGACAAGGGTCGATCAACCACAATTCATACGTAATTCGCCTTGACCGGAGTGACTCCCGGAGGCTTGAAATCGTCCCCTCGCTTCGCTTCATAATATATGCTCATGACCTGGCGTGCCACTCGGGTCAGCATAGTCCAGAGCGACCTGACCGAGCAGGACGTCGACGCTGTAGTCAACGCGGCGAATTCGAGCCTCATGGGAGGGGGCGGAGTCGACGGGGCGATTCACAGGCACGGAGGGCCGCAGATCCTTGAGGAGTGCAAGGCGTTGTGACGGGAATACTGGCCCGACGGATTGCCCACAGGAAAGGCAGCCATGACTAGCGAAGGACGGCTCTTGGCGCGGCATGTCATCCATACGGTGGGTCCAGCCTGGAGAGGAGGTGACCTAGGAGAGCCGAGAGAGCTGGCCGACTGCTACACAAACTCCTTGATTCTCGCGAAGGAGGAGAACCTGAATAGCGTGGCTTTTCCTTCTATCAGCACCGGCGTGTACGGCTGTCCCATCGGAGCGACGTGCAGGGTCGCCTCGAAGACGGTCAAGGAGTTCGTAGAGAAGGAGGGTTGGCCGCCCGAGGTTATCTTCGTGATGTTCAGCAGTCACGACCTAGAGGCCTGCGCGAAAGCCGCGAAGGAATTCGGATGAACTGCTCTGCATAGGATTCTGCCAACCGCCTCTGCCCGATCCTCAGAATCAAGATTATGCCATAGGCTATCTATTGCGGAGAATTGAGATTGCTCCCTGCCACGAATTTCAGGCCGGCCTAGTCACGGACTAGATTGCTTGCGATGGAAGAGGAGACGCACCAGCCTCAGGCAGTGACAGCCATGCACCGGATTTTCGGCACGCCTGACTATTGTAGCTGCACCTGCCGGAAGGGCTTAGACCCATTGACAGGTATCGAGTGAACCCATCTGGAAAGACCGTCACTACTGACTCATAGTTGCGTGACAATTCCTTTGCGGCGAGGTAGTTGGCGCCCGACGAAACTCCCACGCAGTAGCCATGACGCTTGGCAATGGAGACGGACGCGTCCATCGCGTCAGTGCTTCTGATGCAGACTAACTCTTCGATCAACGGGTTGAGCCCTCCGTTCTCGCTCTTGACTATCGCCGGAATGAAGCCGTCACCGATGCCTGGAATGCCGTGCGGCCCGGCGGCGCCACCGCTCATGACAGGAGACTCCGCCGGCTCGACTGCGGCGATGTGGATGTTCGGATTGACCTCGCGCAGAGCCTTGGCGACGCCGATGAGCGTTCCTCCAGTTCCTACTCCGGCTACGAACGCGTCGGCCACGACGGACCTCTTCCTCAGTTGCTTGATGGTTTCCCCTCCCGTGGTCCAAAAATGACATTCAACATTCAATTGGTTTGAGAACTGGTCTGTGCTGAAATAGTGCCTATCCTTCGCTAGTTCGTCTCTGATTCGGACTGCCTCCGAGAAGCTGCCCTCCGAGGAACACAGGATGAGCCTCGCGCCGAACCTTCGGACGAACTCCTTCCGTTCTTCGGTCACGCTGTCGGGCATGATGATTACGGCGTCATAGCCCTTCTGCTTGGCATAATAGCTGAGGGCTATGCCGGTGTTGCCGCTCGTCGCTTCCACAATCGTCATGCCTTTCCTCAGGAGCCCGCGTTTCTCACTTTCGTCGATGGTGAACTTGACCATGCGATCCTTGATGCTTCCAGTCGGATTGCAGCACTCCAGTTTCGCGTAGATGCCGTCCAGCTTGACGAGGGGGGTGTTGCCAACCTCCATCAGGCCCTCCTGTTTCATGAACAACGAGGGGTCTGAGTGTCTAATTAGTGTTCTTCAATCGTGCGTCGACTATCTCTGCCAAGCCTTCTCTGCCAAGGTCAGGCTTCTCGATCACATTACCGGACAACCCCCCTGGACCCAGGGTTCAATCCGACTAGATGTTGTCGGCGGCCAAGTTGCTTGCGCATCGCGGCATCCGAATGACGGCCGTACTTCCCAGAGCTTCCTGAAGAAGCAAGGCCACGACCACGTTAGCAAAGAGTGTCAGCGGCAACGCCACCTCGGTCGCTACTCTGATTGCTGCGGTGGGTAGCTCAACGACAGCGACAGCGGCCTCCGCCTCTCGCTAGGAAGCTGATCAAACCGGGGAAGCTCTCTCCGTAGGTCTTAAAGCTCGGTCTCTGCAGACGCCGGTTGCAATGCCAGAAGTTGGAGACAAGGCACCCGATTTCGCGCTCTACGACCAAGACAAGAAGCTGCGGCAGAGCTCAGAGTTCTTGTCGAAGGGACACAAAACGATATTCGCGTTCTACCCCGGCGCCTTCACAGGCCCCTGCACCAAGGAGATGTGCACGTTCAGGGACATGTACGGCGAGCTGGGTAAGATGAACGGAACCGTGGTGGGCATCTCGGTCGACGCCCCCTTCGCCCAGAAGGCGTTCGCTGAGAAAAACGAGCTGACATTCCCCCTTCTCTGCGACTTCCAGCGGGAGGTCGTGCGGAAGTACGGGGTCGTCTGGAACAAGCTGGGAGGAGTCGAAGGTTATGTCTCGGCAAACAGAGCCATCTTCGTGGTGGACGGCCAGGGAAGAGTCACATTCAAGTGGGTCGCGCCGGAACCGGGGACTCTGCCCGACTTCGAGGCGGTCAAGAAGGCCCTTCAGTAGCACATTCAGATACCGATCTTTTCGCTACAGTCAGCATGGCTGTTCTGAATGAGATGAGGGGCCGCGGGTGGGATTTGAACCCACGATCTAAAGGTGACTGCGCTGTGCTCCACAGCCTCCTATGTTGACCAAGCTGTGCCGGTGGCTTCCGCCACGCGACTACACCACCGCGGCCAAGCAATCTCGGGCGAGTTCCCTTACGATATAAGACTTAGACTTCGCAACAGGTCCGCGTCTCGAACGCAAATCCGCTATCGAATGAATCCAGCGCTAAGGGTCAATCTTCAGTCCCGTCAATTCAATATTAGCTTGCTTGGGTGTGCGCGGACGACACAGGCTCAGCGTCTGTTCGTCTCGAGTTCACTTGTCGATGTCAGAAATCTTGCCGCTAGACGCTCAGGTCGACCCTGACTTTCCGGGGTGTTTACTCTGTGAGAACATCGCCATCGCAGCTTCTTGTTTGACTCCCATCTCTTCGGGATTCATTTTGATCCGTTGGGAAAGAGACCAGCGGTGGCCGAACGGGTCGGCTAACTGTCCGTAGCGCTCGCCCCAGAACTGGTTCTCTAGGGGCATGGTTACCTTCGCTCCCGCTGAGACAGCCCTTTGCCAGAGCCTGTCGACGCGCTTCGTGTAGATGTGCAACGTGACCGTGCTTGAGCCCATGGATGTGGGCGACTTTGTAGCCGAACCGGGAAACTCATCGGAAAGCATCACGATTGAATCTCCAATCTTGACATGTGCATTGAGGATTTTGCCGTCTGGCATTGCATGTCGGCTCAGCTCCTTCGCTCCGAAGGCCCTCTTGTAGAAATCTAACGCCAGGGCGCCGCCTGTGACTGTGAGGTAGGGAGTGATTGTCCTGAATCCACGCGGAATCGGACCAGGGTGTTCGGACCTCCTTCCACCTGCGTTCTTCTTACGGGGCAACTTCGACAGCCGGGAGGGCCTTTCGTATTAGGATTTCAAGGTTTCACACCAGGATTTCTTGAGTTGAAGGCGGCTCTAAGCTACGAGACACCTATGGGATGGAAGCTATATATCACGATATATCGTCTGGTGTCGTGAAAGTATCTTGATGTTCGGAAACCCATGGATGCGCCATCACAGGTGGATGCAGCGAGGCGACGCTAGAGTAATAGTGCTGAAGGTTCTGAATAAGAGGCCTATGCACGGCTATGAGGTCATCAAGGAAATCGCCGAGATGTTCGGCGGCATGTATGCGCCCAGCGCAGGGATGGTCTACCCTACGTTGCAATGGCTTGAAGACGAAAGCCTCGTTAACTCGTCGCAGGAGGAAGGCGGCAAGAAGATTTACAGGATTAACGACGCGGGCAGGAAGTTCTTGGCGAAGGGACAACAAACGCTCGAGAGGCTCTCAGCATTCCAAAGGGAGATGCCTGAAGGGAAGCTCGAGATGATGAGGGCCGGTCGAAAGCTGTTCCGAACGGCGATGACGTCATTCCCTGATGTCAGCGAAAAAAAGGCTAAGGAAGCCACCAAGATTCTCAACGAAGCACAGGCGAAGCTCGCCGAGCTAGTCGAGTGAGGAGATCTCGGTTGTCCGCCAAGACTCTTCGGGGTCCGGTAACTCTCTTGGGCATGCTGACCGCCCTCATCTACGCTCTCGCCGAAGCGCCCCGCAAACTCATGACCCGAAGGCGGGGTGCTGCCCATATCGTAATAATCCTGCTCGTTATAATCGTAGTCTTGCTCGTGCTCATATTCCTCACGATTTAGGCTAGCCGAGAGCCGGCCTCGTCGCAGAGGCAACCCAATCAAGTATAAGGGAAGAAGGACAGAAGAAGGCGGGCAGGTGATATGAGGTTAAGGGTGCGACGGCTCCCATCAGGCTGAGCCGAAGGCATGAACTGTTTCTAAAGAGCGCTGATGCCTGCCGCATCGCGACCGTCGATTCGAGCGGCTGTCCGCACTGTGTGCCAGTAAGCTACCTCTATCACGACGGAGTCATCTACATCGCGACGGTTGCGACAACGCGGAAGGCCAGGAACGTTGCGCAGAATTCGAATTGCTGCATTGTGGTAGACGTTGACGAGCATGGTCGAGGAAGAGGCTTGACGCTCCAAGGGAGAGGCAAGCTGGTCAAGGGGACAGGTTACCGAGAGCTGAAGCGGACCATCGAAGCGCTCACTGGGTGGCACTTGGAAGATTGGCGAATAGACGGCGACCAGCCCGATTCGGTCTTGGTGACTACGCCTAATGCAGCAGCAGAGATTGGTCGAGTGTGAGGCATTGTGCTGATAGACGGCAACGTCTCGGGATTTCAATTTCCTATTTGGATTTGGGGTCCCGGCGACCGCATTCCACGAAGATCAGACCGCATTGTGGCTGTACCATTATTTCATGACCGACGACCCCACTCGAGATTTCACTTCGTGAACCTGCCCCTGACCGTTCTCCCATCACCCAAGGGCTCGAATCTGGTGAAGCCTCCGGAGAGCCGGTCGAGTTCCTCCGGCCGAGTGCCGTGTTTCATAATCACGCCTGGAACCCTGTCCCAAACGTAGAACGTTCCACCGCTCCGCAATATCCTCCTTATCTCCGCGAGGCTGGCCTGCTTGTCAGTGAAGTGGTGTATCGAGAAGGCCGAGAATGCTAGGTCGACGCTGTCTGAGGGGATCTCTCCTAGCTGTTCGGCTCCCGTGGTGAGGACGCGCACGTTCTCCAGGCCCTCGTTCGCGGCTCTGCTTCTGATTCTGTCGCTCCTGGCAGGGTTCGGTTCGACCGAATAAACAAGGCCAGTCCGTCCGACTATGATTGCGGCGGGGATGGTGAAGTAACCAAGCCCCGCACCGATGTCTGCGACCCTCTGTCCCTCTACTATTCCGATTCTGCTCACCGCGGAAATCGGCTCTTGGAAGAATGCGCGGAAGCGCTCCGCGATAGTCAGTTTCACTTGAACTGACCCTCTAATTTCAGGAGTGGCGGGCGGCCACTTCCGCACACTCGTGCTGGCCTTCGGCGGAATGTCCCCTGTTTCCGACTGGCATATCGCCGTTACCTGCTCGTGTAGCAGAAATAGGGGTACCCTCCGTTCACCATATTGACAGACATCTCGATGACCTTCTCGGAGATCTCCTTCCACTTCGCGTCCCAATCAATGTTCTCCACGACCAGCTCCTTCTCGCCGTCTCCACTCCTCGAGGGGACGCTGGCCCAGATCGGGCGGCCGTGGAACGGCTTCACGATGCGGACCTTCCAACGGTCGCAGTTCATCCTACGGCCTTCCTCCCTGTAGTACTCACAGGCTCTGCAGAAGCGCGACAGCCAGACTATCTCCTTCGTCCTCTTGACCGACCTGCCAATTTCCTCGAGGAGCCTCTCCGACTCCTTGCGGATCATTTCGGCCAGCTCCTTCTGGCCCTCTTCCGTGTTGGTATAGTAGTCCGGGTCTTCGGCTAGGGCCTTCCACCAGCTCGTGAACTCGGCCTCTTCCTCGGTCAAGCAATCGGCAGAGTGGTTCCGTGGATAAAAGCCTGATGAAAGTGGAGACACCTGAGAATGGATAAATAACCAAAACCGACCAAGATTCTACGGTCTGGCACGCAGCGTGCTACGACGGGCGATCAGGACTGGCCCTAGAGGCCAGGATGATGACTCTACTGCTGCGTGTCCAGCCCAACTAATCATCAGGACAGAGATTGACGGCGCCTTTTGCGGGCGCACCTAGGGGCTGGGCGCTATCTAGGCCTCGGTCGATTCGGGTCAGAAGAGGGTTTCTGGATGTGGCGGGACACCAGGCTTACGGCATCTGATGAAGTGACCAGCCGCACTCCTCTGGTTACAAACTCTCTGAGGGCGAGCTCCGAATCGTCGGCGCGCAGGTTGACCCCCCTGACGCAGTCTTTGAGGACCCCCACCTTCAGTCCAGCCGCCAACGCGTCCAATGCGCTTTCCTTGACGCAGTATTCGGTTGCCAGGCCTCCCAGGAGAACACCTTCGACTCCGAGCTCTTTCAGGCGTTTTTCAAGGTCGGTCCCTTGGAACCCCGAGTAGGCCTCCGAACCTGCCGTGGTGCCCTTGCTGATGATGACCGCCCCCCGGGGGACCTTGAGCTTCGGATGGAACTCGGCCCCGGGAGTCCCCTTGACGCAGTGGGGAGGCCAGATCCCCCCCTGTGCCTTGAAGGACGCGTGGTTCGGTGGGTGCCAGTCTCTCGTGAAGAAGACAGGAAGAGACGCTCCGGCGAAGGCCTCGATGACCTTGTTCAGCTTCGGCACCACCCTGTCCCCGTCACTGACTGCCATGGCCCCGCCAGAGCAGAAGTCCCTCTGGACGTCGACAACCAAGAGCGCCTTCCGCGTGGCGGTCACCTCCACGACAGCGAGGGCTGGGTCGACTTCAGCTCGTCCAGGCTGGCCTTCACCCTTGCGCGAATCTCGTTCATGCCGTCGAACCCCCTCGCCATCTTGCCCTCCTCCAGCAGGGGCTTCAGCAACGGCCTGGAGCGGTTGGGCTTTGGAAAGCCCTCGAGAGTTACGAAGTCTCTGAAGCCGGCTGAACGGTAGACGGCCTTGCGCCCGCCGAGCCCTCCCCTCTTCGCCCTGAACTCCTTCTTCGGTCCTTCGGCGACCTCGACTATCTTCGCGCTCAGGTCGACCACCGGTGGATACGCCACCGCGGTTCCGACCCCGTAGCCATCCACGACCGTATTGAGCTTCCCAATCGACTCCTCGTCGAGCCTCCCAGATGCAATAATCTTGACCGCCTTTCCGCCGCGTATGTCGAGCTCCCACCTGACTTCTTCAGCTATCTTTAGGAAGTCGCCCCTGCGCGAGGCGGGCGTGTCGAGCCTGACCCCCCAGAGCTTTGAGCCCAGCACCTCGAGTGCTCTGATTGATTCCGCCTTCTCGTCCCAGAAAGTGTCGACCAGTGCCACGCGAGGGACGCTCTTCGGTATCGTCTCGTCGAAGAGGCGCCACGCCTTCTCCTGGCTGCCGAGGATCTGCACCAGCGCGTGGGGCATCGTCCCCGAAGGCTCGAGCTTCAAGAGCTTCGCGGCGAGGACGTTTGACACGCCGTCGAACCCGGCGAGGTAGCAGGCCCTTTCGACCATGGCGGCGAGGGCTGGATGGACCCTGCGCGTCCCGAAGCTGAGGAGGAGCTTCGAGGCAGCGGCCAGCCTGAGCTTCGCGGCCCTCGTAGACACACTCGTTGAGGCCGTGAGCAGCCCGAGGATTGGGTTCTCGTACTCGGCGAAGTCGACGTAACTTCCCTCGATGACCATGAGAGGCTCGTAGATCGCCTTCGAGCCGTCGGCGACGAAGACGTCTCCCTCGTCGAAGGCCCAGACGTTGACCGGGAGGCCCTCGAGGAGCTTCGCGACCTCGTAGATGCCGCTGACGATGCCCCAGTTGTCGGGGTAGGGGACGTCCCTGGCGTAGACCTCCATCACGACCTGAGCGTCGATGTGGTTCCTCTGCAGGACCCTCTTGGTGTGGAGGAAGTAGGAGTCCGTCGTCTCGGCGTTCCTGATCTCCTTCTCGGTGGCCAGCCAGAAGAGCCTGTCGGACAGGTCAGTCCGGTGCATCTCTGGTTCGGCTGCCTCATGGCGTCTTGGAAAAGGGTTTCTGCCGCCCAAGCGGAGGCTGAGCCAAGAACCCTTATACATGAAAGGGGTCGAGCCCGAAATGTAGGGCCGGTAGTTCAGCGGTACGAACGCCCGCCTCGCACGCGGGAGAACCCTTTGGGTCCCAAGGTCGGGGGTTCAATTCCCCCCCGGTCCACTTTCACCTCATAGCGGGTTTCCCTTTGTTCTGCTCTCGGCGTCGTCATAGTGGAGCCAGCACCGATGAGCAGTGTCGCGCTCTGTCGCACGATTTGTTGGTCCGTGAGTGCCCACGAACCGGAAAGCAGGCTACTGAAGCCTGTAGAGAACCAGCAGTACCGCGAGGACCAGCACGGATGCGACTACGCCCTTCAAAATGCGCTCGAACCGCCTTTCGTGCTCGGCCAACGGGGGGTCACCATGTTGCCTCTTGAGGGCCTTGTATGGTTTGGAGGCGTTGATCTCGACGTAGGCGGTCGTGAACCCGAAAAGGCTCCCGGCGGCCGCGGCAGGACTGAGGGCGTTCGTCTGGAGGACGAAACCAGCGAGCACCGGGAGGAACCCCCAGCCAAGGGCGAACCATGCTTCCGTGTGGAAACGTGCTTTGAACAGTTCTAGGTCGTATGAAAGCAGGAAGAAGAGCTCGGCCAAGCCTATGAGGATCAGCCATGGGGCATAGACCAGGGCATAGTAAAGTCCCAAGACGAGCGCTGGTAACAGAGCTGAGAGTGCCAGCGCCAGTAGCTGCTTCCTTGTGAGGAAGGCACCCCAAGGCTTGTTTGACGAGAGAGCATCAAGCGCGTGGGCTGACACGCCGACGGCTAGAAGGTAGACGAGCACCATCCCAGCCACCCTGTCCCAGTGAATGCTGTTGGGTGCCAGCGTTGAGCCAATCACGATGTACCCGATGTTCATGAGCGTATACGGAATGAAGGTCATCCCGACGAAGAGCCTGAAGCGGGGCGGGCCGAACTTCGGAACATACCATTCGTTTGCCCTAGTCGGCTCTTCTTCTCCCATCGGTATCGGCAGAGAGTCGCTGGACTATTGACCGTTTCTGTGAAGCGACTGCGGCAAACATAAGGACAGGCATGAACACCGATTGGCGATGGTCTCCCGGAAGCTCGCCCCACCGGGGGGAATTCAGGGGACCGCGCTGGAGATTTTCGGCGGACTCGCCTCGTCCTACGAAAGGGCCCTCGACCTGGCTACCATGACCCAAGATAGGTACTGGAAGTGCTGGGTCGTCGAAAACGCAAGCATCCGAGCCGGTGACCGGGTGCTCGATATCGGGTGTGGAACTTGCCTCCTTGAGGAAAGGTTGGAAGACACGGGATGCATGGTGGTAGGCCTGGACCTCACTGAACAGATGATCAGAATTGGGCAATCCAAGAATCTCGTATGTCTCGAGGGGCTGCTTGTGGGAGACGCAGAGGCACTCCCTTTCCCCGATGGGACTTTCGACGCGGTGGTGTGCTGCTACGTGCCGAAGTACGTGGATCGCGCGAGGTTTGCGCGGGAAGTGGCGAGAGTGTTAAGAGCGGGCGGGAAGGTGGTTTCGTACCGACTTCGTACGGCCTGCAGGCCCGTTCTCTCTGCTACTAAGGCTGTACCTCCACGGCGCCATGCCAATCACAGCATACTTGCTGGGGCTGGTCGGGAGCGAAGCAGCAACAACCTTCCGGAACCTGCCTCGGATTGTCGAGGGAGCGAGATGGAGTGAAGGCATTGCAGAGATCTTTGGAGTGGAGGGAGTCCAGACGCTGGTCAGCAAGACCCTCTCGGGCGGGGTCGTTGGGGTATTCTCCGGAGTGAAGGAACCGAAGCAGCCCTGAGATGTGCGTCCGTGCTCCGCCGGAACCCGAGAAATTGAAGTTGGCTACCTATGAACGAACGAGGGTAGACAGATGCGCATGTCCGCTCTCGAAGACCCGGCGTCAGGCTACAATGGATGCGTACACTCGGCCCAGGTTATACCCAGCCGGACAGTGCCTCTAGCGGCCGAATTCTCGTTCTAATGTTTTCGTCTTGGTTTTCCCTCCGCCGAATTCCTGAGCAGAGCTCTCCTTTACACCAACATCACAGTTGAGTCCTCTCTGACGGGGCGCTTACTTCTGATACTGGATATCCACTGGATATCCCCGGCCCGCTTCTCCCTAACGTGCAGTAATCTGTGGCTCTAGAGGATTGGCATCGAGTCCGAGAGCCTTGCCGAGGTCGACCCTGAGGCCCTTGTACCTATTCCTTACCGTGACCTCGGTGACGCCCGCAGCCTCTGCTATCTCCTTCTGGGTCTTGACTTCGCCCTCGATGACTCCCGCCAGGTAGAGGGCGCTCGCAGCGAGCCCCATCGGAGCCTTGCCAGCTGAGATTTCTCTCTCCTCCGTCATTCTGACAATCTCAATCGCCTTGCGGGCCACCCTCTCCGAGAGGCCGACCCGAGAGGCGATTCTCGTGACGTTCTTCGCGGCGTCCGCCACCGGCATGCTGAGATTCATCTCCCTGAGGAGGATGCGGTAGTCTCTGGCGACGGCCTTCTTGCTCAGGTTCTCGACGCCGGCTATGTCCTTGAGCGTCCTGGGTGTCTCCGTGTCGCGGAAGGCAGCATACAGCGAAGCGGCCGCGATCCCGACTATGGAGCGCCCCCTGAGGAGCCCCCTTTCGAGGGCCTTTCTGTAGATATAGGCCGCGCGTTCCTTGACCGCCTGTGATACTCCGAGCTTGTCGCCCATCTTGTCCAGCTCGCGCAAAGCGACGCTGAGGTTCTTCTCAGTTGAACCGAATGCAGGGGCCCTGTTGTCCCACTTCCTCAGCCTCTCCATGGTGCTCCTCATCGGGGAAGCGAAGGGCTTGCCCGAGGCATCCCTGTTGGACCTTCCGACCATGGTGGAGAGACCCATGTCCTTGTAAGTAATCGAAGTCGGCGAACCAGTCCTAGTCCTGTCCGCACCCTTGTCGTCGCTGAACGACCTCCATTCCGGGCCTTGGTCGACGGCGCGCTCACTGACCACGAAGCCGCAGTTGTGGCATGTAAGCTCTCCCGTGTGGGCGTCCTCTACAAGCGTCCGCTTACCACACTGGGGGCATCTGTCTGAAACTTGGAGAACCGAAGTCTGTGGCCGATTCGTTCTATCTCACTCTACAACCTCTTTGGTATATCCTCCCTAATAAATATGGTAGTAATCTGCTACCTAGTTAGTCTGGCTTAGTCGTCTGACCCTTCGACCAGGCCTACTGTCTACTGAATCCTAGCTGCTCGATGCTTTGCGGGCCAGCTGCGTCCCGCAGACGAGGCAGACAGTCAGCTTCGGGTTGGTGTACTCCTTTCCGCATCCCCGGCAGTAGATTTTCCATGCTATGTTCTTCCATGCGCCGCCCTTGATCGAGGTCTGTGCCAACGGAATGGAGAGCACCTTCGCCACATTCCTGACCGCAAAGTCGTCCGATACGAGACTAACGCCCCCCTCAATTCGGGAAAGGTCGAGCGCCAGGGCGAGCAGGGACAGGTCCGTCTGGGAGAGCGCTCCGGCGTCGCCTGTCTTGATTGCGGTCGTTTTGACCCTGTTGACCGAGTCGGACGAGGGTTCGGTCACATGGACCCGTGAATGGAGGAATGACGAACCCACGTTGTGATGCTTGACCTCCTCGAGGACGAGATAAGTTGTGTAGTAACGGCCGCTCCCCTGGTAAGGAATCCCCGCGTAGAAGGCGGTGGAGTCGAGGACGTATGCGGGCTCAGACAAATGGGGGAACCATCAGCCAATCATTTCTGGAGGATGCGGCGTGCTAATCCGAATACATCAGGCGAATTCATTAATTCTTCCGTTCTTTGAGGTCTGGGAGTGAGACGTTTATTTAGTTTCCACCGCGAGGCAAAGCGCGACTAAGATTGAGCAGCAGACCGGCGGATTTGGGGAGCCTCAAGGAAGGAAGCTACATCATTCTGGAGGGCGAGCCGTGCAAGATTGTCAGCCGCGAACATTTCAAGCCAGGGAAGCACGGAAGCGCGAAAGTCAGGCTGGTTGCGATATCAATCACGACAGGGTCGAAGAAGAGCTACGTCTCGCCGGCCGAGTCGAGGGTCGACGTCCCGATGATTGACAAGCGCTCGGGCCAGATAACCTCGATTATGGACAACACGGTGCAGCTGATGGACCTCGAGACCTTCGAGGTCTTCGAGACGCCGAAGCCGTCCGCGGAGGAGATGGCGGAGCTGAACGGGACGCTCGGTCCGGGGACCGAGGTCGAATACTGGTTGATGCTTGGCAAGACCAAGATAATGCGCGTGAAGGGCGGCAGTTAACAGTCTCCTTCCAAGTCTCAAGTAACACGGTCAGGCCCGGGTGCAGCCGACCGAAGCCCGCGGGGAGTTAATCCTTGCCTTCAGCCTTTGACGTCTGCTTCTCGACCCGGGTTTCCAGCCAGGTCTCGTATGAGTCCTGCGCAGGCGCCCCCGCAGGCGCCCCCGCTGAGTGGTGCACGCGTTGAGTCCTCAGCCATCCCTCATAGGTGTCGGGCGGCAGGCTGCATCTCTTCCGTCTTGGAGGATTCCCTCAAGGCTCCCGATATGCGATGAGAGCGTTCTTACGTATAAGGTAGACGAGCACGGCCATATGGCGCCCCTTCCCAGAAGCATTCCTGAGGCGAAACCTGCGATTCTGACGCACAACTCCATACGTCCCGTCCTCGAATCGCAGTGCGAGACGAGGACCACTTCGAGCCCGGGCCGATGGGTCAAACCCCTTGGTTCCCGCGGAATGGAGCTCCGCCAGGGCCTTGGCAGAGCTTGGAACGCCCTTATTAGGGACAGAGGGCCACGCCTATCATGAGTCAAACAACACCAGAGCTGTGCGTAACCCACCGAATCAGGCTTCAGCCCGAAGGCGCGGGCGACCATCTCGTCTGCCCTGTCTGCGTTCAGATTGACAACCAAGAAATGCAACGACGCAGATCACGGAGAAGATAACCGCCATGACAGAATCCGTCCAACAGCCGCGAATGCAACCCAAAGTCTGTCCCAACTGCGGGGCTGCCGAACGCCTCTATAGAACCCCCCGAGGGCTCAGATGCGGGAGCTGCGTCAGGAAGATGGATTCGTCTGGGCTGGGTTTCCAATAGGTTTGGCAGGGACCCAGAAGATGCAGCGCCCAGACTTTGCGTTCCCTCGGCAGACAGGGTGAAGCACGGATGAAGGCCACCATAGTCACCTACGCTGACGAGTTCTCTAAGCACGAGGTCCAAGAGCTGGCCAAGGCCGCTGGTTATTCGGTCCAAGACGTGGTCGCCCTCAAACAAATCGTAAAATCAGGATATGGAGTCGGCGTAGGCAAGGCGCAGGAGCTTGGGGAGATCGTAGCCGGCAACGACTCTGACACGCTAATCATAGATGAAAGTCTCACCTCCGCCCAAGCCAACAACCTCGCGAAAGTGACGCACGTCGAGGTAATCGACCGTGAAAGGCTAATCCTCAACATCTTCGCCCTGCGCGCCGCGACAACCCAGGCCAAACTCCAGGTCCAGCTCGCAGAGTTGCGTTACGAACTGCCCAGGACGAAGGACGCCGTACGGAACTCGGAGGCGGGTGAGAGGGCAGGGTTCATGGGGATGGGGGAACTGGCCGTGGATGTCCAGTTCAAGGCCCTGAAGCGCAGGATGGTGACAATCAGGGAGAAACTCGCCAGGGCCGAGATGAACAGGTCGGTCCAGAGGAAGGAGCGCGTGAAGCTCGGCGAGCCTTTGGCGTCGTTCGCAGGATACACCAGTAGCGGGAAGACGACGCTCTTCAACAGGCTGGCCTCGGAATCCAAGGAGGAGTCCCCGAACCTTTTCACCACGCTCGCCACGACGACCCGCGCCGTATCCTTGTCCGGTTCGAGGAGGAATGTGATGTTGTCAGATACGGTGGGGTTCATCTCGAGACTTCCGACCTACCTGGTCGAGTCGTTCAAGTCAACCCTAGAGGAACTGACGTACGCCGACCTCGTCCTCCTAGTAATCGACGTGAGCGAAAGCCCTGAGAGCGTCGAGGTGAAGCTAGGGAGCTGCCGGGAGACCCTCGAGCAACTCGGGGTTGACCCGAAGAAGATTTTGCTGGTGCTCAACAAGGTGGACCTCCTCCCTCACGGGGCCAGGACCACGGGATTGGAAGGGCTCCTCGGTGGGCTTGCCTCGGTCAGCACGTCGGCGACTCGGGGAGACGGCATGCGGCAGCTGAGAAACCAGATTCTAGAACGGACACGCGAAGCAGACTCCAAGATGGCTCCCGGGAGACGCAGGCAGACCTTCGGGGCAGTCCAACGGCAGTCGGGCATCTGAACGTTGGAGCCGGAACACTGCGGTGCTCTATCTTTGGTTTAATCTTCATCGTGGAACTCAGACGGCTCTTCCGAATCCCTTCATCTAGAGCAATCTTTCGGAACTGTTTATGAATATAGGCTTTTGCGATAGCGAATCGTAGGAGAATGATTTTCAAACGTCGCGGGGTTACGGGAGCCTACTGGGCGTTGCTCGTAGTGGCGATAATCGCGAGTTCCGCGGCCACCTACTACCTGGCGCCGAGAAGGCAGGCCGCGACGATTGCGACGACCACGACTTCAGTAAGCCAGACTGCGAGCCATGCAATAGTCAGGACCACCGCATCTGCGTCCCTGAGTTTCACGAGCACGACGACGACATCCGGCACGTCGACAGCTCCCGCAGCCAACGCGAGCCTGCTCGGCCTGAACCCGGTGGCCATATACAGGCAGGCGTCCCCGAGCGTTGTTACCGTAGAGGGCGTCCAGACGAATGCCACGGGCAGTGTGACGATCCTCGGGTCGGGGTTCGTCACTGAGCTCCAAGGCGTCTACTACGTCATAACCAACTATCACGTCGTTCAGGACATGGTCAGCCCCACGGTCACCTTCTCGGACGGGGACGCGTATCCCGCTACCGTCGTGGGCACCGACCCGTATGTGGACCTAGCCGTCGTATCCGTTGAAGCTCCGCTGGCTGAGTTCCATCCGCTTCAAATCGGGAACTCCTCCCAGCTAGTCGTCGGCGAGCCTGTCGTCGCCATAGGGAATCCCTTCGGGCTGTCAGGCTCCATGACCTTCGGGATTATCAGCCAGCTCGGGAGGACCATTTCGGAGTCGCTGGCTGGGAACTTCGCGATAGCCGACGTCATCCAGTTGAGCGCGCCCATCAACCCCGGAAACTCTGGTGGCCCCCTCCTCAACGCTGACGGAATGGTCTTCGGCATCACCACTGCCATCGTCTCCGGCTCGCAGGGAGTGGGTTTCGCGATACCCTCGAATGTAATAACGAGAGAGCTGCCGACACTTGTGGCCACCGGTCACTACACACTCCATTCACTGATGGGAATCGAGGGAACCGACATGACCTATCAGCTGGCTCAACTCCAAGGGACCAATGTCACATATGGGGTCCTGATAGAGAACGTGACCGTCGGAGGTCCTGCTGGCAACGCCGGCCTGAAGGCTGGCACGCAAACGATGGAAGTGCAGGGGAGCCCGTACATTATAGGAGGAGATATCATAGTGGCGCTGAACGGGACGAAGATAGTGGACCTGGATGCCCTCTCTTCGTACCTGCAGGAGCAGACGGTCCCTGGTCAGATGTTAATCGTTCAAATCATTAGGGCGGGGCAGATGGAGACGGTCAATCTCGTCCTCGGGACGAGGCCTCCTCCACCCTCGGGTTAGGCTTCGGTACCAGCCTAGCGTCTAGAATCTCATAAGTGCCAGAATCGCCTCTCCAGCGGGTCTCCGCCTTCCTCACTTCGACCGTTGACTTGAAGAGGGGACAGTCCAGCACGAAGGTCTCGCCTTCGCCTCCCTCCAGGCCTGGATGGAACCTGAACCTCCTGCTTAGCGCGACCAGCTCGTCAATCGCCATATCGTCAAGGATGCGTCCGAGCCACCTCTGGTCGAGCCCGAGCGCCGACACGCTGACCATAATCATGACGAATCCCTCCTTCACCAGCCTCCTCAGGTGCTGCTCCGGGTTGACCCCCCACAGGGGTGAGATGCACTCCAGGGCCAGCTCCTTGCATATCCTCTCGACGCGGCTCCTCTGGTAGACACTCGCCAGCGCCCCCGTGGAAACCCCCTCCAGCCTGTAGGCCTCCTTCGACCTTCGAATCGCCACAGTGAGGTCCTTCAACTCCTCCTCTTTGATCCCCAGCGTCTCTTGAGTCAACTGTGGGACGCCGATCGCCTCAGCCTGCAGGGAGGTCCACTTCAGGTCAGGGTAGTGGAACATGTACGAAGCGTCAGACCTCGGGAAGACGGTAATCAGGCAGGCGAGCTGGTCGCTCATGGAAGCCACGTAAGCCGCGTAGGTCGAGTCCTTGCCCCCTGAGAAGAGTGCTCCAATCCTCACTTCACTTCACGCCACCTGAAGCTTCGGGCCGACTCGAGATAATTAAATACGCGGAGCCGGGTTGGATTGTCAAATCGGATGCTAGATTCACTCAGAGAGGGGTTGCAGGCGGCGGTCAAGAAGCTGGTCGGCTCTACGACGGTCGACGAGAAGGCCGTCAAGGAATTCGTGCGCGACCTCCAGCGGACGCTCATCCAGTCTGACGTCAACGTCAAGATGGCGCTCGAAGTCACGGAGCGGGTCGAGAAGAGGGTCCTCGAGGAGAAGCCGGCCCCGGGCGTCACGAGGAAGGACCAGGTAGTCTCTGTGCTGTACGAGGAGCTGGCCCGGCTCTTGGGAGGCGAGGGCGGGCTTCACCTCGACAAGGGCAAGACCAGTGTCATCGTGATGCTTGGAGTCCAGGGCTCCGGCAAGACCACGACGACCGGGAAGCTGGCCCGCTTCTACAGCAAGAAGGGGTTCAAGGTAGGGGTTGTGGCGGCGGACACTTTCAGGCCCGGGGCCGTCGTCCAGCTCGAAGACACTCGCCACGAGTTCTGGGGTCGAGGTTTACAGCGACGAGAGAGAGAAGGACTCTGTAAAGATTGCGAGGACAGGGAGACAGAACTTCGAGGGTTCGAAGAACCTTGTGATTATAGATACAGCGGGCAGGCACAAGGAGGAGAAGGGGCTACTCCAAGAGATGAAGGAGGTGGTGGGGGCCGTCAAGCCAGACGCCACTTTGCTCGTGGTCGACGGGACAATTGGCCAACAGTGCTACAGTCAGGCCCTGGCCTTCCATGAGGCTTCGCCAGTCGGCGGCATTGTGGTCACGAAGTTGGACGGAGCCGCAAAGGGTGGGGGGGCGCTCGCAGCATCAGCCGCGACGGGAGCCAAAGTCTTCTTCATCGGGACAGGAGAGAGAATCGACGACCTAGAAGAGTTTGCCCCGACGAGGTTCGTCGGCAGGTTGCTGGGAATGGGGGACCTGAAGTCGCTGATGGACATGGTACGCATGTCCGAAGTCGAAATCGACGAGAAGGCCGCCCAGAGGGTGATGTCCGGCAAGTTGACCATGGATGACCTGCTTGCGCAGTTCGAGCAGATGAAGAAATTCGGCTCCCTGAAGAAGGTGCTCGAGCATATACCTGGCTTCTCTGGGGCGGTCAACTCCCAGGAGCTTGAGAAGGCAGAGGACAGGGTCAAAATCTACAAGTCAATCATCCAGTCGATGACAGGGATAGAGAAAGCCGACCCTGAAAGAATCAACTCGTCGCGCCTCAAACGGATCGCGAGAGGCTCGGGCCGGAGCGAGAGGGACGTGAGGGAACTGCTTTCGCGGTACAAGCAGATGAAGTCCCTCGTAAAGACGAGCAAGGGCCGCGAACTCCGCCAGATGATGCGCCGCGCGGGTGCGCAGTAGCGTGCCGACGGCGGCACACGCCTACCGCCTCTGCGGCTATTGCGTCCAGCGGCAAGGCGGGTCCGGGCCCTTGGAGGTTGTCAAGGGAAGTGGCTGCTTCGTCTGTGAGGGCCTGATGAACAGAATGCCCAAGATAGCCGAAGCGGCGGCCAGAAAGGTCAGGCGCTACCACTTCGGGACGTTCGCGGTCGGGGTCTCGCTTCCGGAAGGCATCCAGGAAAGGGAGGACGAACTCAGGTCCGACCTCAGGCTGAAGGGAAACGTGACAATAAAGACCCAGGCGGCGAAGCTGGTCGCCGCGCACATCTCCGCGAAGCTACGCAAACGCATCGACCGGCTCAGGCCCGACCTGACGGTCCTGGTCAGCCCCGGTACGGGCGACGTTGCGGTTTCGTCCAGACCCGTCTTCTTCTACGGCAGGTACACCAAGCCGCGAGGGACGTCTCAGAAGAGGGAGCATTGCCCGGAATGCGGAGGCGCCGGATGCAGCAAGTGTGGCAAGACCGGGTTCGAGCGAAAACCCAGCGTCGAGTGGATGCTTCACAGGAGAATCTCAACCTTCAGTGGGAGCGACAGGATGACATTCACGTGGCTTGGAAGCGAGGACAGAGATAGCAGGGTCTTCCCGCCCGGGAGGCCGTTCATCGCCGAGGTCAAGAGTCCGGTGAGGAGAATCATTCCGCGCAGGTTCGCGGTCAGATACAGGGGCGGCCAGGTGTCGGTCTCGGCCGGCAGAATCCTCCAAGCCAAGCCTGTAAGACTCCCGACCTTCAAGTTCAGGACCGAAATCCTAGCGACGTCCTCTTCGAAGGTCCCAGCGGAAGCCCTTGCGGGACTCCGCTCCGCCTTCAGAAGAAGGGAAGTGAAGTTCGAGAGACCGCACGACAGGCCGGCTTCCAAGACGGTCTACATGGTTGATGCCACGGCCAAGGGGAGAACGCTGGTCATCCACGCCGAGCTGGACGGGGGGTTACCTGTCAAGAGGTTCGTCAGCGGCGAGCTTGTCTCGCCGTCCGTGTCGGAAGTCTTAAAAACTGAAGTGAGGTGCCGCAGATTCGACATCTGCGGAGTCACGGAAACGGGAAAACTCGAAATTGGCGAAGTCGCACGGATTCAGAAGGAGAACTAGGTCTCTTCTCAAGGCGTCGAAGACCAAGAAAGGCCTGAGCAGCCTGCTCATAGAGTACTCTCCGAAGGATAGAGTTGTGGTCAAGATCAATCCGTCGCAGGTCAAGGGAATGCCTCACAGGAGGTTCAACGGCCTTGTGGGGACGGTGACGGAAGTGGGGAGGCGAGCCGTGACACTGGACGTCCCAGTGGGCGACAAGACGAAGACGCTCATCGCAAGGAAGGAACACATCGTCCGCTTGGAAGCGATATGATGTCGGAGAAGACCACCAAGAAGCTCTTAACGATTCCGGAGGCCCACCAGATTCTGCAAAAGATTGACATCGCGAAGGCGGACCAAATCCAGAAGAGGACCCTAGATTACACATCCAAGTTCGCGAAGGCGACCCCAGAGAGCGCCAAGAAGCTCCGCAAGGAGCTGGAGACCGAGTGCGGGCTCAGCGAGGAGGAGGCAGTCGAGGTCGTCAACGTGATGCCGAAGTCAATCGAAGAGTTGAGGACTTTCACCTCAGGATGGAGGAAGCTGCTCCCGACAGAGACTCTCGAGAAAATCCTGAAGATACTCAAGTAGGCCGTTGGCGCCCAAGCGTTAAATAACAACCAGTAGCCGATTGCCCCAGTCAGGTGGCCAAGGGGACATCGCTTGAAAGCACATTCAATCTCACACGCAGAGGAGCCCCGCTCCAACTAGGCCAATCGCAGAGGGTGTTGTTCCGGAACATGTCGTCAGCCGACAAGAAGTATGAAGAGTTCGCTAGAGTGTTGGACTTCCTGCCAAGGGGGAAGTCTGAAGTGATTAAGGGGAGAGAAGGGCCGATGGTCGAGGCAATCGGGGAGGAGAGGCTGACTCTGCTCGAGCTCCTCGCGATGGAAGACCAGAACTTCGATCTGGGAGAAAGAGTCAAGATTGGAAAGGAAGGGCGAGAGAAGATAGTCAGCGTCCTAGGCAAACTGGCGTACGAGGAACTCACGCCAGAAGCGAAAGCCTCGCTTCCCGCAGTCGTAGAGAGCGTCGTAAAGAGCAACGAAGCGAAGTATGTGGCCTACTTCAACGAACTGCAGCCGCTCACTCCGCGGCTGCACGGGCTGGAGCTAATCCCAGGTATCGGGAAGACTTTCATGAAAGAGATAGTCGAGATGAGGGAGAAGCAGCCCTTCGTGGGCTTCAACGACATACAGGAGAGGGTGGGGCTGAGGGATCCTGCGAAGATGATTGCCAGAAGGATAGTGGAGGAGCTCGCCGGCGAGTCGCACATTGCCCTCTTCGTGAAGAAATGAACAGACAGAAGCGGGGTCAGCACTACCTCAAAGACCGCCAGGTTGTGGACAAGATTATTGCGAGCGCGGAAATCCGACCTGACGAACGGGTCTTGGAGATCGGGACAGGCAGGGGCGCTCTCACCAAGGAGCTCGCTCACCTGGGCGCGAGCCTCGAAGGGTACGAGGTCACCAGAGAGAACATCGCCGCCACTCTTGAGGAGGTCGGCACAAGCAGGGTCGTCATGCATCTGGGTGACGCCTTCAAGGAGACGCCTCGCTTCGACGTCCTGGTCTCGAGCCTTCCCTATTCAAAATCGGCGACTTTCATAGAGTGGATTAGCCGAATCAGATACAACAGGGCCGTGGTCCTTCTCCAGAAGGACTTCGTGACCAAGATTATGGCAGCCCCTGGCACGAGGGACTATAGGGCGATTTCGGCGGTCGCGCAGATCTCGTCAGTGCTCAAAGTGCTGACGTGGGTAGGCAGGGAGTCGTTTTCGCCGCCGCCCAAGGTCAGCTCTCTCCTAATCTCAGTGAGGCCGAGGAGGAGGATGACGAGCGCCGAGATTTCGAGGGTCAAACGGCTTTTCTCGCTGAGGAGGAGGGAAGTCGTTTCTGCAACGGATGAGCTCGGGATTGCCCTGCCAAGGAACGACTACGACCGGAGGCGCGTCTACTCCCTCAGACCTGAAGAAGTCTTGGAGATTTGTGGCAGGGCGTATGCCCCCGCTTGTGCGCGGAAGGCCATCAGGCGACGATCTTGCCCCGACGGACGCGGCCGCGAGCAGTAGGAGAGCAGCGCGACCCCGCCCGCCGATGGCCGCGACCGCGACTGATTCTGACTTAAGAATGGCATGAAGCCTGACGTCTACCGAACGTGGTTTGATCCCTGATGGCGCGTCCGTAACGCTCGTCGAGCCGAACTATCCAGTCAACCTCGGGCACACCGCAAGGCTGGTGAAGAACTTCGGGGTCAAGAAGCTCTACCTAGTGAAGCCCAAGGTGGACATCTCGGCGGCAGCCATCTATGCGTCTCATGCCTCGGACGTCCTCGACAGGGCCATAGTGACTAACCTTGAAGGAGTGAGGGAAGAGAACGAGCTCCTCGTCGCGACGACTGCCGTGAGGGCCTCGAAGAAATCGAACGTGACTCGGAGGATGGTCGGTCCAGACCGACTGCATGTCCTGCTTTCGTCTTCACGGACGTCGTCCCTTGTGTTCGGGAGGGACACGACCGGGCTGACCAATGAGGAAATCAGAATGTGCGACGTGACCACAACGATAGACACGGCCCCGGTCTATAGGGCCCTGAACCTCAGCCACGCAGTGGCGATAGTCCTCTACCTCGCCTCCAAAGGAGAGGGGAGGAGGGGCAGGGTCCAGAGCCGGAAGGCGAGGGAGGTTTTCGCTGGAAGCCTCTACGAACTCGCGGTCGCCTCCAGAATGCCCCCTCACAAGGTGAAGAGCCTCTTCGAGGCTGGGAAGAGAATCGCAAGCGCTTCGAACCTTACCGACACCCAACTGAATCTTATGACGGGGGTCTTCCGGAAGGCCCTGTCGGTCCTTGACCCTCACGACCTCGACTCGAAGACGTAGACCGCCCTCCTGATCCATCGCGTGCTCTCGAACGACAGCCTTACCGGATACTGGAAACCGACGGGCCCTGGCTGGAAGAGTCTGAGCCCCATCTCTCGCCCTTCGAGGGTCAAGGATACCTCTTCGCCGTCCATCGTCAGTATCACTGGCACAACCACCACAATCCTGCCCCCAGGCTGGATGACCTCAGCCATCGATGCCAAGGCGCCGCCGTAGACTTCGCCTGCGTGGTTGATCAGGTCGGCCGCGGTGCTGGTCTTGGGCCTGGCCTGGATTCTCGGGAGGAGCAGCGGCTCGGTGACTACGGCGTCTACCTTCGACCCCCGGAGCATTCGTGGGAGCTCCCTTGCGTCTCCCACCCTGATGTCGTAGCCCTTGTCCTTGACGCTGCCCACCAGCCATCCGAGATTCTCTCTGGCGTCCCTCACACGATTTGTCTTGGCGTCGAGGCCCAGGCATCGCATCGAGCGGAGGAAGGCTTCGGCCAGGATGGTTCCCGAGCCGCAGAAGGGGTCCAGGACGGTTTGGCCTTTCCAAAGGCCCGACAGGTTGAGCAGCACTCGGCCGAGCCTCGGGGACATCGAGATGTCAGAATGCGGCGTCGGTTTCTGCGTCCCGCGCTCGCGCATCGACGCGGAATCGGGGACCCAGACGGTCGGGCCTAGCCCGATGCCGCCGTGGTAGGGAAACGCGACGACGTCTAGGGCCGACCTCGATTGCACCTCCTCTGCGAGCAGCTCCCCGTTGTTGGGCCTAAGGAGATGGGCCTTGTTGAACCCGGCTCTCTTGACCTCGTCGAGGAGTGCCCTGACGATTGTCTCGTAGTCGTCTTCGCCGATGTCGTAGCCGCTAACAGACAGGGTCACCTTGTCATGGAGGTGCTCCGCAACCTTCTCCACCAGCTTGTCCACCCCAGCCGAAGTTCCGTTAGAGAGAGCCATCAGAGGGGCGACCTTGTGAACTCCGGCAAGCTCAGGGAGCCGTTCCTGACCAGGCCGCCTGACCCTCAGAACGGAGACCCGTTCGCAGGAAGCCTCCGCGCTTAGGACCGACCCTTCGAGCACCGAACAGGCCTCTAGGACCGAGAGCCTTCCGAAGGCGAGCACCAAGGCGACCTCGTCGGAGTCGATGAAACGCCTCGGAAGGATGAAAGGCATGCGAATCCGCGACTCCGGGCCGCGGTATTAAGCGTGAAGATTAATTAGGGGTGGAAGTCGGCGAAGCAATCCTGACTGAATAGATTTGCACGGCAAGAACTACCGGACGATTCGCGGGATGGCATACACCAGCAAGAAGTTCGCCCCTGGTGCCCCGAACCCGAAGGTGGCCAGGTTCACGACAGGAAAGGCCAGCCCTGACTACGAATGCATGATCAGGTTGATATCCGAGGGGAGGGTTCAAATCAGGCACAACGCCTTGGAGGCTGCCAGGGTCGCAGCGAACAAGAAGCTTGCGCTGATTGGTGAGGAGAACTACCATCTCCTAGTGAAGACCTATCCCCACATTATCCTTAGGGAGAACAAGATGATCGCGACCGCAGGAGCAGACAGGCTCCAGGAGGGGATGCGGAAGGCCTTCGGGAAGCCGATAGGACTGGCGGCGAGAGTGGAGATTGGGAACACTATACTCGAACTCAGCGTGAAGTCCGAGAACCTGGGCAAAGGGAAGGAGGCCATGAAGGCGGCGTCAGCGAAGCTGCCCATGAAGACGCATTCGGAGATAATCCAGCTAGAGAAGAAGATTGTCAGTTGACCGTTAGGATTGACGAGGCCAAGGTCTTTGAGGTACTCGAAGCCAAGCGGCCCTCAGTGGTGGTCGTGAACGCCCCGGGAGGGCTCCTCAGGCAGACCAAGGACCTGATGGAGCGGGTCAGGGAGAAGTACGGCGTCACCTGCGTCCTGGCAGGTGACAGCTGCTTCGGGGTCTGTGACACAGCTGACGACGAGGTGGAGAAGCTGCACGCCGACCTCGCCCTGCACATAGGCCATAACGCGACGGTCAAGGCTGTGGGAGACTACACGTACCTTATTGACGCAGTCGACGATGTGGAGTTTGGCGAGGTAGTGGAGACGGCGACCCCGACCTTGGCTCCCTACAAGAGGATAGGCCTTGCGACATTCAGCCAGCACCTGCACCAGCTCGGGCCCGTCAAGACGAAGCTCGAACAGAAAGGGTTCGACGTCCTCGTGGGGAAGCAGAACAACCTGATGATGGAGGGTCAAATCTTCGGATGCGACTTCTCGACGTCGCAGCCTCTGCAGGACGAAGTTGATGCGTTCGTGTTCCTCGGCGAGAGCGAGTTCCACGCCGTCGGCCTGGCGCTCGCGACAGCGAAACCGACCTTCATGCTGGACCCTTACATGAACGAGGTGACAGACATGCGGGCGGCGGCAGAGGAGCGGCAGAAGAGGGCCGTGCTCGCCGTCTACAAGGCCCTGGACGCAAGGGTCTTCGGGGTAATCACTGGGCTGAAGGAGGGCCAGAAGATGCTAGGTAGGAGCAAGTGGATATCAAAGAGGCTCGAGATGAACGGACGGAAGGTGGTGCAGATTGCACTTAGAGATGTGACCCCGGAGCGATTGGCGCCACACCGCGAGATAGAGGCGTTCGTACAGACGGCGTGCCCGAGAATATCGATTGACGGCTTCAACTTCGACAGGCCGGTCCTTTCAATCCCCCAGGCTGACGCCCTTGTTGCCCTGATGGAGGGAAGGGAGATGGGCGACTTCTTGCAGAGGCCGAAATGGATAGAACTGACCGTTGGACTGGTTACGCGATGAAAGAACCACGGGCGAACAGGGTCCTGCCAGGCGACAAGGTCGCCATCTCGGAGGAGTTCCTGCCCGGAAAGCATACCTACGACGATGCCGGCCTTATTCGGGCGCTCGCCGTTGGGGGAGTCCTCAAGGACATGAAGAATATGGAAATCTCCGTGAAGCCCGCGGTGGAGGCTTCCATGGTTAGGGTTGACGACTGGGTGACGGCACAGGTCGAGGTCGCGCAGTCCAACTCAGCCAGCTTCAAGATCTACTACGTCAATGGGGCACGCATGGACAAGGACTTCTCGGGAACGCTCTCGCTCCGCGGGTTCGGAGGAGGCCGAGGGGTCAGGAAGGGACCGCCGGTAAAGCTGGGGGACATCGTCAGGTGCAGGGTCTTCAGCCTGGTAAACGGCATAATCCACCTTTCAATCGACGAAGGAGACATGGGAGTCGTCCACGCCCTTTGCGGGAACTGCGGAAGGCCCCTGCTCAGAGGGGGAAGGGACAAGGCCAAGTGTGACGAGTGTGGTAACGTTGAAGATAGGAAGCTGGCCGCTGACTTCGGAACGACCCCGATTCGACCGTGAGCTTATTAACAAGACACGGAGGGCACGTTCGGAAATTGCAAATCCAGGCTACCATCGAAGATGAAAAGGGCCTCACCGTGGAGATCACAGGAGAGGACTATTCATTGGCAGAGATTGTCCACTACGAACTCCTCGAGGAGAAGAGCGTCACCTTCGCCGGAGTGCTTCCTCCCCACCCGCTGATTAAGAAGCTCGTCCTCAAGGTCAGGTCACAGAGGATAAAGCCGGAGAAGGCGTTTTCCAACAGCGTCGAAAGGGCGATTCAGACAACCCAAGAGCTCCTCGCAGGCGTGAAGAAGGCGCTCGGCGGTGGGTCCAGCTGAAGTTCTGCCCCAAGTGCGGTACACGCCTGAAGCTGAAGCAAGTCAAGGGTCCCCGCGAAACGTCGATAACCTATCTCTGTGACAACTGCGGATACTCCAACAAGGCAGGAAAGACGGTGACCCAAGCTACGGAAGAGGAGCTCTCGAACGTCGCTCCAATCAAGGTCGTCGGGGACAAGGAGAACAAGCTGACTTCTCTCCCCACCACCAAGATTGAATGCCCTAAGTGTGGGAACAACGAAGCGATGTGGTGGTTCCTGCAGACGCGGAGCGGAGACGAACCCCCGACTCAGTTCTACAGGTGCGTGAAGTGCAACCACACCTGGCGTAGCTACTCCTAGGCTTCGTCCCTGGTGTAGATTTCTTGGGCGTCCCCGCCGGCTATCAGGATATCCGCATTGGCAGCGGGCAGGGAGGCGACGTCTTCTGCCTCGAAGGGGCCGTAGCGCCTCAGGTCCAACCCGACCACCTCGTCGATGTGTTTCATTAACCTCACGCTGATGCTTCTTTCGGCCTCGCTCCGGTGGGCGAACTCGATGAAAGAGGGCTGGCCTGCGGAGACCGCCTCGACGAATATCTCGAACCTCCTCTGGAATCTCCGTTGGGCGGAGCAGACGTAACGTTCCTCGGGAAGGAGTTGCAGGAGCGCGTGTTGTTGGGTGGCCTTTTTCGCCCTGACGACCAAGAGCTGTCTAGCCATCGAATCGATCATTCTGGCCTGCTTGGCGATCAGTCGGTTGGCGACCTCCGAGGTGTTCGAACCCGCTGACCTCCTGAGCTTCTGGCTGTAGACCGAAATCTTGGAATAAAAGTCGCTGGGAAGCTGCAGCAAGGCGGCAGTCTGCAGCTCTGAATCTAGCGCCTTCTTCAGGTATTCGAGGGTCGTGTCTGCCATTCAAGCGACCTCCCCGAGGCCCCTTGTTAAGATCGAGACCGCTGCGTATGTCGGAAGCTCGACCGTCTGCGATTTGAAGGGCCCGAACTCCACCCCGTTGACCATAAACCTCGGATAGAAGTCGACCTTGATCGCGACCGGCTTCGCGCTGAGCACTATGGGGTCCCTCTGTGAGTCGAAGCGGTCCACAGATTCGACGCGCATCTTGCACATCCCGGTGTTGCCGTGCAGCGTGCCCGCCAGCCTGAAGACCCTGTGGATGTCCGTGGTGACTGAGGAATCGACCATCGCCCTCTGGGATGAAACGGCGTCGGAGACGAGCCTCTGAAGCGTTCCCGGGTACCCCTCGCGCCTCCCCTCGACATACCCGGTGATTCTTCTGGTCCATCCCTCGCCCTGGGGCCCTGCGCCGACCGGCCTTCGCCTCAAGGCGGAGGCGATGGTCTGGTTTGGTGGCAGTGACGCTCCTTGCACGTAATCTGCGACCTCCGCCCGGCCCAGCTGGTCGAGAGAGTAGAACCTCTCGTCTGAGACGTGGAGGTGATAGCCTCTGTTGCCTGAGAAGTAGAGCGCGATGGCTTCGCGCGTTACCCCGAAGTCCTCGGTGAGGAAGCCGACGACGCGTAACGCATGGTCCTTCGCTGCCGTCATGCAAGCTTCGCACGTGCCGTGGAACTCCACCGCCGGCCCGCCGCACTTCAGGCATTTCGAAGGCCGGGGGAGCCTCCCCGAGGAACGGCATTTTTCGCAGTACCAGAGGTCGTGGCCCTTCTTGCACGACGTCGGGATGTCGGTCGCGTCGATATCGAAGATTAGCTCGGCGCCCAGCCATCCCTTTTCTTCGATGGGCGCCGCTGGAGATTCGTATCGTGCGTTAGAGCAGTAGACGGAGGAGGGAGACTGCTTCAGGATTTCCGCGACCGCTTCGCCTCCGCTCCTGAACGAAAGGTGCCTTACCATGCCGCCGCCGAATGGGATGTAGCCGAACTCCCTGGCGTGGACGTCCCATGGGAACTCGATGGAGCGAACCCGCCCAAAGTAGTACTCTCTGTACGCCTGTCTGAGGAAGGAGATGGTATCAGTGTTCAATTGCCTCCGGACTTTTCGGGCAGACAGATAAGGTGTCGGGCTCAGATGCGGGCCGCGAAACAGAAAGGGCAAATCATGATAGACACCGTCCTGACGATGCCAAACCGCCGGGCTCGTCTGAAATTTGTCACGGAGGACTGTGTCGCGGTGAGGATGAAGGGCTCGGTGCTGTTCGTGTGCGTTGGGAACGCAGGCAGGAGCCAAGTGTCGAATCGAACGTAAAGAGGCCTTCCAGCTTTGACGGATGGCCTTAGTGATGTTCGAATGTGGCCTCCAAGACCGCCGAGTTCACTGAAACTTGCGGCAGTTAACCAGTCCGCTGGCTTCTGAGCCCCGGATTCAACCTGACCGGGGACTGTAGGTTAATTCAGTCACTCACGCGTGGAGCGAGGAAGTAGTGTATGCGGGCTCCCTGGTCGTTGAGTTTGAACTCCAGCCTTATTGGCTTCTTGGTCGAGAATTCTGCGAGAAGTGTGTCCGAGACTCCTCCCATCGCCTTCGAGATTCCAATTAGATAGTCGATGGAATAGGTCGCCTTGCTCTCCGCACCGACCTGGAGATCGAGAACATCGGCGTCGTTCTTGTCGAGAGATATGTCTGCCTTGCCGACGTCGGACTTGCCGGAGAATGAAAGCTTGTCCTTCGAGGCCAGAATCGTCACCTGATCAGAGACGACCGAGATGTCGCTGAGGAGCTTCTCGAAGATGCCCTTGGTGAGCGTAATCTTCGTGTCGAACTCGAGCTTCGGCAGGGGCGCGGCCCCTCCAGTGCTCTCGATGAGATGGACGGAGAACTCACGCTTGTAGCCGTTCTTTAGGGTCACTCTGATGGCTTCTTCCTCGCCCGCTGCTATCTCGACACTGTCCTTGGAGTCACTCCTCCCAATCAGTTTGACCAGGTCTTCAACCCTGAGGCTGAATTTGAAGGGCTTGTCCGCTTCGTACTTCTCGAAGCTGGAATTGGGCATCAGGAGGTCTACCAACGCGACATGTGAAGGGTCCATCGCTCTGAAAGTGAGCCCTTCGGTGGTCGCATCGAAGGTCGCTTCTTCGACGAGGGTCTTGACGGCGGCGGCAACGGCCTTCCATTCCTGGGAGCTCGACGTCTTCGCTAGGAACAAGTTCGGGTGAATCGCCTTAGTCGGCCTCTTCCATCTGGCATAATAAAGATTGGTCGGTGTCTTGGATGTCTGCCTGAGCCAGCGTGAAACTGTTTCCGTGGGGAGGCCGGCCCGACTCTGCCACCCCGGCACTGAGAGTATCATGCGGTTCATATTCAGACTCCGATGTGTCTGCAGACCCACAGGCCCCGGTCTCCACGCTCAAAGTAGAAGGCAAGCCGTCGCAGAACACCCTAGCGATGCTGAAGAATGGGAAGGTCGGGTGATGGGAGTCAAAGGGATAGCCGCTATGTCTCCGTCAGTGCTAACGTGAGGAACTGCGGAAATGGAGTTGCCCGAAAGGCCCAAGCCTTTTAAACGGACTGGCAACGACGACCACCCCGCTTTAGTGAGAAGATGAAATTCCCAAAGGAAATGCGGACGTTTTGCCCTCATTGCAAGAAGCACACTGCCCATTCCGTGGCCTTTTACAAGAGAGGGAAGGAGAGGGCTGGTTCATGGGGAGCCAGGAGGCAGGCGGGCAGGAAGAGGGGATACGGAGGCCAGAAATTCCCCGAACTAATCAGGACGGCGAAGACGACCAAGAAGGCGACCCTGCGTCTGAAATGCAAGGAATGCAACAAAGAGGTTATGAGAGACGGGATCAGGTTGAGAAAGGCGGAGATAGCTGCATGAGGCGGGAGAGAGAGCCCATACCTAAGACGAAGAGCGAGTTCCTATTGGTGAAGTGCCCCGACTGTAATGAAGAAAGAATCCTGTTCTCGAACTCCGCCAAGGATGTGGGGTGCAGGGGTTGCGGGAGGAAGCTCGCTGAAAGCAAGGGCGGCAAGTCCGTCATGCTGGCCACTCTAGTCAAGAGACTAGGCTGAGAGCCTAAGCCCAGAAACCGTCGTACCCATCGTGAGCCTCGCTGCGGTCGATTCCAGAAACCTCTATTAGCCGAACCCTAACGAGGCGCACCAGTTGAGCACAGAGAAACCGATGCCGGAAAGCGGCGAGGTCGTGGTCTGCACAGTTAGAGAAATCACTTCTCATGGAATCTACGTCAACCTGGACCAGTACGACGGCATGAACGGGTTCCTCCATGTCTCAGAGATTTCCACGGGCTGGGTTAGGAACATCGAGCGCGTGGCCAAGGTCTCGCAGAAGCTCGTCTTGAAGGTGATAAGGGCCAACAGGATGCGGCGGGAGATCGACCTTTCGCTCAGACAGGTGACCAACGAGGAGAGGAGGGCCAAGGTCATCGAGTGGAAGAGGGAGGAAAGAGCGGTAGCGATAATGGGTGCTGTGAAGAAGAAGCTCGACCTTGACGACCTCCAAGCCAAGTCGCTGAAGGAGAAGCTGGAGGACCAGTTCGGAACCCTCTATGAGGCGTTCGAGATGGCCGCGAGGAAGGGAGAAAGGGGCCTAAGTCCGCTCGAACTCCCAGAGAGAGATATCAAGGCAATCACGGAAACGGCTGCTGAGAAGATAGTCCCGCCTAGCTATGAGGTCGGGGCGCTAGTTGAGATTTCGTCGAGGTCGCCGAACGGCATCGAGCAGGTCAAGAAGACTCTGACAATAGCCGCCAGTTCGCCGTCGGCAGAAGTCCACATCACCTACGCGGGCGCTCCGAAGTATAGGGTCAGGGTCACAGCCGACGATTACAAACAGGCCGAGAAGGCTCTGGACGGGGTCTTGGAAAAGATCAAGGACGGAGCGGGCAAGCATGACGCGTTCAGCTTCAAGAGAGAGATCTCCAGGAAACACGGTGGCGCCTCCTGAAGAGCCTGATGCTGAAGTGCGCCGAATGTGGCAGGTACACGATCAGCGAGAAGTGCCTCAGCTGCGGAGGCAAGACGGTTACTGTCCACCCGGCGAGGTTCTCGCCGGACGACAAGTATGCGCGATACCGCAGCCCGCTTGCCTACAAGGAATCAGATTAGCCTACGAGCTGGTAGAGCAGTATCGCAGAGAAGCAATTCAGCGCACTGTTGCCTGGACAGGCGTATGGGCTGCTCATGCTGGGCGAGGCGTAGGCGAGCCTGAATGGCCCTGTGCTGTTGGTGGGATAGGTGTAGCTCAACGGGTAAGAGAACGCCTCTATTGGCGGGGCGCCGTTGGTCCCGAACTCGTACGTTTGCGACAGGGTCACGGAGCTCTGGGTGCTGTTGGACGTACTGACGATGAAGCCCGCAAACTTGAAGGGAAACATCTGGGCGAAGAGGGAGTTCTGGAGCGCATAAGGCGTCAGGTTGAAGTCGTCGACGTTCTCGCAGGTGGCAGACACCTGGGGGCACTCCAAGAATTCGGACTCGTTGAGGCCGCCGATGCGGATGAACCATTGTTTCTTGCTCTCGTCTCCACCCCCTGGCGTGAAACCGCCCCCGCTAGGCACGTCCAGGATGTAGTAGTTCGTCGTAGTGCCGCTCGAACTCGATAGCTGAACTATGCTGCCCGTGATGAATATAGCCACGTAGGTCGGCCTGCCTCCGCCCATGTCCTCCGCCATCTTCGCGGCCTGGGTTGAGTTCGACATGAGCATCTGGCCGATTTCCGCAATCCTGGTGGAGTTCAGGGTCGCGTTGTCAGCGACGGTGGTGCGGTTGCCCATCACGGCGAACCAGTAACCGTAGTCCCACCATGAGATTATCACCGAGTTGATTGGCGTCGACTGGCTTACCCAAGAGAGCGTCTGCCTCCAATCGCTGTAGGTAGCCTGGGAGTAGATGGTCGCACCGTTGACGATGCTGACGGCGCTGTCTGCGGGACTCTGGTCGCAGAAGATGGTGTTCGAGGCTGTGCAGGGAATCGGGTTCGGTATCCAGAAGGCTCCTGCTGGGAAGGCCATGATTCCGATTATTGCTATTGTGAAGACGACCTTCACCTCGCTTCTGCTCGTGGCGGCCTGCTTCTTTTTCACGAGCGGCGTCGAGCTCGGTTTGACCAACGCGAAAGCGAGCTCCGCGAAGCCGATGCCTCCCAGGATTCCGAAGGCTATTGACGAGTAGACCAGTAGACGGGAGTAGGCAGCGGAGAAGTAGAGGCCTGTCAGTCCGAAGATGAGCGCGTATGCCATGGAAATCCCTTTCCGCCTGAAGGCGATTAGCGCCCCGGCCACTCCGAAGGAGAGGAGTATCGCATATGACGTGAAGTAGTCGCCTCCTGTGGGGAGTGCCTGCTCTGCGACAGATTGGATGAGCGCGTTCCCGCTTCTGGTCCATGGGGCTATCACGGCCAGGTACCTGCCCGAAATGCTGCCGACGCTGCCGAAGCTAATGAACGCCAGGCCAGCTAGGACGAATCCGAAGAGGAACTTTACCAAGGTCCGTCTGTACTCTGCGGGTTTGGTCCAAGTCTTGGCCCACTGGGCGATCAAGATGAAGATGGTGCCGCCTATCATAGCCAGGCCGACCGGGTTCGTGACGATTGCGACGCCCGGCCTAGGCATGAGGGCGCTGACGAAGAGTGTCGAGGCGGTGAAAGAGATTATCGCAGGAGAGAGACTTGGAAGGTCCAAGTTCATGAATGGGATGATGATGAAGAGGAGCCCGAAGGCGCCGCTGAAGTAGTCGCCGCCCCCCCATGACAAAGTGGAATAGCCCGCAAAAGCGCCGGCGAGAAGGGCCCTCATAATCCTGCTGTAAGCTACCCTTTCCTTGTCGAAAACAGACAGCATCAAGTAGCTGGCGCACACGAAGCAGAGGATTGCAAGGGGCTCCGACTTGAACCAGCCGAGATTGCCTCTCTCTATCAAAGGCGGAGAGACTGCGAAGACCAGCGCCGCGAACAGGCCCGCGGCGTCGCCTGCTATCCTCTTGACGAGGAAGTAGAATAGGACCGATGTGATCGCGCCTAGGAAGACAGGAAGGATGACGAGAAAGTCGTATAGTGATATCTGGACGCCGAAGATGTCGTGGACCAGAAGGTAAAGTACGGCGCCCCCGACCTGGAGGCCGCCCTGAGAAGTTGCTGCGACGTTCCGCCCTTCTGGGAACCACGTCGTGATGTCGTGCCAGTTGAAGTAGCCCTGCAGGTTGTGGCAGGCTGTCATCACCGTCGGCCCGCAGCCTGACGGGTTGTTGAAGAGGGCGTAGATGAGGCCGTGTTGTTGCGCGAGGGTCACGATGTGAAGGGCGGCGTAGTAGTCGTAGTATGGGTCGAATTCGTTAAGATAGTACCCGTACTTCGCGGAATACGCCCTGATTGTCACTGCGATTACGAAGACGATTGAAAGGACCATGGAAATCATCAAGGCCCGCCGCGAGACTGTCGGTCTCTTTATCGCGGACTTGAGGCCCCCGATGGGAGAGTCCAATTCGTTCGGCGGGTGCTGTCGGGGTATTTTAATTATGGCCTTACTTCTTCAGAAGTGCATCGAGGTGAGCCGCGTACCGCTTGGCGTCGAGAAGCCTCCCGCGGTCTGACGCGAAGTCTACAGCCTTCACCTCGACGAGCCATCCCTCAGTGTATGGTGACTTGTTGACCAGTTCCGGGTGTGAGTCGAGTTCGGTGTTGACCCTGGTGACCGTCCCTGAGAGGGGCGAGTACAGCTCCGAAACTGCTTTGATGGACTCTACGGTGCCCATGGACTTGAACTGGACCACCTTGTCGCTGACCTTTGACGGCGCCACATAGACGACGTCGTTCAGCGTCTTCGCAGCGTAGTCGGTAATCCCGACCCTCACTGACGCGCCCACCTCCCGTGCCCATTCGTGTTCCTTCGTGTACAGAAGGTCATCTGGTATGTCGTAACCCTGAAGTTTCATGTAGGTGGGCAGCCAGCCGGCAGGCTAATTACCGTTGCCCTGTCTCTTCCAGCCGTAGAGTCGTTCGTCGTAGAAGGGAGGCCTCACCGTCTGCGCTTCCTGGGCCGAGTCTCGAATTGCGACCCTGACCCTAGCACCCGGCTCGGTGCCACCTGGCCTGAGGCGGCAGAGGGCAATCCCTTTGCGAAGGATCGGAGAAAAGGTCCCGCTGGTAACCTTGCCAACAGGGTCAGAACCGCCGAACACGTCAAAACCGTGCCTGGGTATGCCTTGCTCGACGATGACACCCCTCCTTACCACGCCCAGGGGCTTGGTCCGCAGATCCGAGACCGCCTTGGAGCCGACGTAGCCCGACTTGCCGGGCGAGAGGACCCATGCGAGGTCGGCCTGCAGCGGGTCTGTCTGTTGATCGATGTCCAAGCCATGAAGCGGGAAGCCGGCTTCGAGCCTTAGCGAATCCCTGGCCCCTAGTCCGCATGGTTTCGAGGCGGCGACGAGCCGTTCCCAGAACTCGGTCGCCTTTCCCGGGTGGTCGTTTGAAGCGTCCAAGATTATCACCTCGAAGCCGTCTTCGCCCGTGTAGCCTGTCCTGGATATGATTGACCGCTGCCGCAGGACTTTTGTTTCCGAGCAACGGAACCTCCCAAGCTGACCCAGGTCCAGATCGGTGAACGGTTGCAGAACCTGCTGCGCTTTCGGCCCTTGGACGGCCACCATGGCTGAGGAGCCGGTCAGGTCCTCAATCTCGACGCCTTCGGGAGGCTCGAGTTTCTTGATGTGGTCCATGTCAGTCCCGGCGTTCGCCGCGTTGACCACCAGCATGAATCCGAATTCCCTCAGCCTGAGAATCACAAGGTCATCGATTATCCCTGCTTGGTCGCTGAGCAGGAGTGTGTAGAAGGCCCTGCCGACCGGCTGCTTCTGGACTTGGGTAGGCACCAGCCGTTCTAGGAACGCGGCCGCGGGTTCACCCCTGACCATGAAGCGGCCCATGTGGGAGACGTCGAAGATTCCTGAGCTGTTCCTGACGGCCAAGTGCTCGTCGGTGGTCGTCGTGTACCAGAGCGGCATCTCGTAGCCTGCGAACTCAGTCAGCTTCGCATGATCAGAGTGGTATCGGTAGAATTGCGTCGTCTTCAACATGTTCAAACCGGCCGCTCGGTCCATTTAAGAGGTCATCGCCCCGTGCGATCATCTGCTTTCATTGAACGTGATGAGGGTTCCTATGAGGAGCACTGTGTTCGACGCCGCGGAGTTGACCAAGTGGAAGTCCGGGAGGGTCAGGAATGACATAGACATCCCGATTACATCGAGCGAGTTCGTCGCGATTTCGAAAGGACAGGCCGCGACCCTTCTGGAAGGTAGATCAGTGAGAAGGTGAACGGACCCGGCTCGAAGGTTTGTAATCGTCGTGAACGAGTGCGTTCGTCCTCGGAGTCGCCGACATGCGGCACCGGGGAGCGAGAACCCGAATACACTTTTAGCTAAGACGACTCCCATGATACGCCGATGACCTACGAAATTGTTTGCATGTCGTGCGGGGCGTCACTGTACTCAGGATTCGACCTGCGGTCTCCGGGAGACGTGCTCAAAGCCGTGGATTACAGGTGCAAGAAATGCGGGACCAGGCTCTACGCTGACAAGTTTCGCGTCGATGTGAAAAGGATAGACGGGTCCTACTCCTAGCGGAGACCGTAGACAAGCTTCCGCCTACGTTGCTTCTGGAGTTGTAGCCTTTGGCACCTTCCGCTTCGGGCTATACGCTGGTGGTATGCGAAAAGCCAGACGCGGCGCAGCGGGTCGCAGAGGCCCTGTCCGACGGGGGAGCGAAAAGCTCGGCGGTCGACGGGGTGAAAGTCTTCAGGTTCACCAGCCAGGGCGAGGACTTCGTGGTCTGCTCCGCGCAGGGACATGTCTACGCAATCGCGGACCCCTTCAATGAGCGGACTGTCTATCCCGTCTTCGATGTCGAATGGTATCCATCCAATCTCGTTGAGGAGAAGAACCTCAGCGCTGCCCTCAGAATCAACGTGATTCGCAGGCTTGCCGGGGGTGCGGCCAAGTTCGTCAACGCGTGCGACTTCGATTCCGAAGGAGAGACGATAGGATTCAACGTCCTCCGGTACGCGTGCGGAGGCAAGGAGGCGGAGGCCCTCCGGGCGAAGTTCTCGACCCTGACCAGGGATGACGTGGTGGCTGCATTCAGGCAGGCGAGGCCCCAAGCGGGGCAGGGGCCGGCACGGGCGGGAAGGGCCAGGCACCTCATCGACTTTGTCTGGGGCGTCAACCTCTCCAGGGTGCTCTCCCAATCCGTACTGAGTTCTGGGCACAGGTACAGGACGATCAGCATGGGGAGGGTCCAGGGGCCGACGCTTGCCTTCCTTGTGGAGAGGGAGACCGAGGTACAAGAGTTCGTGCCTCTGCCGTTCTGGAAGGTATCCGGAACGTTTGAGAAGAACGGGACCCAGTTCACTGCCGAGTATTCGAAGGAAAGGGTCAGGTCCAGAGCAGAAGCCGAGAAGGCGAGAGATGACTGCAGAGGCAAGGAAGGCCTCGCGACCAGCGTTGTCAGGAGCACGGTTCAGGTGCCTCCGCCCCCTCCCTTCAGCACCGGCGACCTCCAGAAGGAGGCGTACAGCACCTTCAGGTTCTCGCCGAGCCGGACGCTTCAGGTCGCTGAGAGACTCTACCTGAACGCCCTAACCTCGTACCCGAGGACCAGCAGCCAGCGCCTCCCGCCGTCGATCAACTACAGGGCCATCCTCCGGGGGCTTGAAAGGCTCGACCGTTATTCAGAAGTGGCCGGAGACCTCCTCGCAGGTGCCCTGAATCCAGCCCAGGGTTCCAAGGTGGACCCTGCGCACCCGGCGATTCATCCGACGGGCGAAGCACCGCGCGGACACTTGAGCCCGCCCGAAGCCTCGGTCTTCGACCTGATCGTTAGGAGGTTCCTCGCCGCCTTCGGGCCCCCCGCCAAGAGGGAGCTGGTCACCGTGAGACTGTCTGTCGGGGGGCACGATTTCGTGCTCAGCGGTGGGAGGACGCTGTCTCTCGGATGGATCGGCTCCTACGGCAGGTATGCGGGCGTCAGGGACACGAGAGTGCCGAGCGTGGCCGAGGGCGACAGGTTCAGAGTCGTCAGAGTGGACGTCGAGGAGAAGTTCGAACGAGGACCGCCCAGGTACAACCAGAGCAGCCTACTCGAGAAGATGGAAAGGGAGAACATCGGAACGAAGGCTACTAGGGCCGACATCATCTCGACCCTGGTAGAAAGAGGCTACGTCGATGGGGGGAACATGAAGGTGACCGGCTTGGGCCTTGCGGTCGCCGAGACAATGGAAAAGTATGCGCCAGCAATCTTGACCACGGAACTGACACGGGAAATCGAGGAGAGAATCGAGGGGGTGGAAGGTGAGGCCAGGGGAGACGCGGAACTCGTCCGGGGGACAGTCCGTTCGATAGCCGAGCAGTTGGTGGAGCTCAGGGCGAACGAAGACGTGGTGGGCCGAGAGATTGATGCCGCCCTGGTCGCGACGGTCGCGGCGTCGTATGTCTTGGGCCCCTGCCCAGTCTGCAGGTCCGGGCGGCTGATGATGATCAGATCGAGGAAGACCAAGAAGAGGTTCGTGGGCTGCTCGAACTACTCGCTGGGATGCCGGGCGTCGGCGCCTCTTCCACAGAGAGGGACCGTCGAGACGACGCCGAAAGCCTGTCCGCGCTGCTCTTGGCCCGTCGTACGCATAATGGGCGGAAGGACGCCATGGAGGCTCTGCGTCAACCCCCACTGCCCAGCGAAGCGATGGAGAAAGGGAACGTGAAGTGCAAGCTGTGCAGCAGGGAGGCGGTCTCGGACCTGTGCAGGTACCGCGAGGGGGCGAAGCGGAGGGTTGATGCCGGCTACCGCACATGGGTCAAGGCGTATGGGGAGATAGAATGGGAGGACTACCTGGATAAGGTTAAACGCAACGAACAGACGGGCCAATGGGCAAAGGAGATAGCGGAGATGCTGGAAGGTCTTCATAATGATTAGAGAGCTGATTGAGTCAGGGTATCAGAGGACGATCGGGACCCTGAAGGGCTTTTTCTGGGGTCTTCTTGGGCCGATTCTGAGGAGAGGGGACCTCCTCCCAATCGTCTACGTGCTCGCCATGATCGGGCTGGCGGGCGGCTTTGTCGACGCGGTCGCCTTTCCGGTTCCCAACCAGGGCATTTTGGTCTACCCTGGCCCAGGGGCGCAGACGATCCCGGAAGCGCTCCTAGACTCGTTCGTAATCTTGCTCGGCGGGGCAGGCATCTACGCGACCTACGTGAGCGGAAGGCAGACGACAAAGCCGAGGGCGGTCAACATGTATCTGGGGCTCGCCCTCCTGCTGCTCGCTGTCTCGTTGTTGGCAGGAATACAGCTAGTGCTGCTCAAGGGAGTCTGAGGGAGAACCTTCCTTCGGGCCAGGCCGTCCCACGCTCGCATTTCATCAGCAGTTCCGAGCCGACCGCTTCTACAGAGACGGTCGAGTCCGAAAGGTCAGAGATGGACCCGCCTCCTCCAGCCCTCATTATCTTCTCCCGCCTGTACATGATGAGGAGGCCCGCCTTCCCGGTGGTCCTGGCAAGATACGAAAGGCCGACCACGGCGAACGCGAGTTTCCTGCTCCTCAAGCTCGCGTCAGATGATGAGAACAGGTGGTAGAGGGTGTTCAGGCTCTCGATCATGAAGACCTCCGACTCGGTCCTGAAGAGCCTTGGGAGCTCGGTCTCGACGCTCGAACCTGGCTCGGGGAGGTAGATGTGCGTCGACTTGGCCGCGCTCAGCGGGAGGGCCGACAGGATCTCGTCCGAGTTAGACGAATAGAATGCGTCGACGTCGAAGATGGCGAGGCCGCGTGCGGCCATTGCGGTCAGCGAAGTGATGCTTCTAACAAACGAGAGGTTGGCCTGCCTGCCGTCGACGAGAAACGTGACCGTCTTGCCCCTGAAGGGCGCGAGGAAGGAACGTGCCTGCTGCGCGCTAAGACTCATTAGTGGTACGTGTCATCGCTTCACTGCATAGGTATTTCAGAATGAACCGGATTTGCGTGGTGACCGCGAAGCCGAGGACGTATTATGCCATTGTCTCTAAGATGAGGAAGGCAGGTCTCCCTTTCACCAGCACGCTGCCTGGTGCGGACCCCGAAGACTGTACCCTCATCATAAGCAGCGCGGGAGAAGCGGGGCAATTCGGCGGAAGGGCCCTTGCTCTGGAGGATCTCGATGAGAATCCAGGAGTCTTCAAGGGTCAGTTGCTCTCGAAGCTGGACGGGGGCCGCGACGTGATGCTCGCGGGAGTCGACCCGGGGACACGAATCGGGTTGGCAGTCTTCTACGGGGAGATGAGCCTGGAGTACAGCACCTTCGGTTCCGCCACGGGGCTCAGCCGGAGGGTCGGGGCGTTTGTGCGAGGCGTGCCTGCAAAGAGGGTAGTCATCAGGGTAGGGAACGGCAGCCCCGCCACGGCGTTTAGGCTCGTCGAGTCGCTGAGGCTGGAAGCTCCAGACGCAACGATTGAGATGGTCGACGAGTCCGGCACTTCGGTCAGACGGGTGAGGATGAGAGGCATCCAGGGAGACCAAGGCGCGGCGGCGAAGATAGCCTTCCGGAAGGGCGAAGTCGTCAACCCCTGAAGCCCAAGGACTGATGCGTGAGCGTCCCCGAAAGGAAGGCCGCGGTCTTTCCGAACCCGCTCATCGCCTCCGCGACGAGGATTTCCCCAGAGAGGCAGACCACGTATACCCGCATAGCCAGTTCCTTCAGGTCGGGACCGAAGAGACCGTAAGCGAAGACAGCTTCTATGTCCACGGACCATGAGAGCCGGCCGTTCTCTTACCGCCCTCCTCAGACCGATATCTTGGTGATGAAGCTCTTGTCCTTGAACATCTCGGCCGTGGCCTTCTCGACCGGACGCCTGTTCTCCGGTGTGGTGTAGATGCGCAGCACGTCCATGAAACCGGCGATGGAGCCGACCAGAGACAGTTCGCTCAGGGGCACAGACTTCACGACCCGCCTCCCGCCTCTGGTCTGCACGAGCCGGACCGAAGTGAAGGCCTCCCTCGAAGAGGTGTAGGGCACCGATGGCGTCGTGGGGACGTCGAGGAAGACGTGCATCCTTTCCACCCCTGCGGCCTCTGCGAGCTCTGCCGTGACCTGCTCCCTGACCCTCTCCTTCGCGAAGAGACTCGAGACCATCTGGTCCTTGCGCTGGACCACCCTTTCGAAGACGCACTTGACCAAGTTCCGGTTCCGGAAGTCCAAGGCGAGCCGCCTCGCCTCTTTCAGCTCTGCCGTGGAGGGGCTCAGCGTGGCCAGCCTCTGCAGCACGATCTCGTCAGTCAGCTCCAGGTAACCGTCCAGGTCCGACAGGTCGGTCAGCCCGAGGGCGTCGTCGGCTAGCTTCATGGACTGCACGAGCATCAGCTCGGCTGCCCTGACGGTCCTGTGGAAGTAGACGGCCTTGAACATCTCGTACCGGGCGAGCAGGAGCGCCTCGAAGGCGTAGAGGGCGGCATCCTCGACGGCCAGGCGTCCCTCGACGACCTGCAGCGAATCTATCACCCGCCTGACGTCGACCTTGCCGTATTCGACCCCCGTGAAGTAGGAGTCACGGAGCAGGTAGTCCATTAAGTCAGCACTGAGCCCGCCCGCGATGATCTCGTTCATGAAGGGGGGGCGCCGGCTCTGCTTGCCCACGGCGAAGCCCGACATCTTCTTGGCGGAGAAGCCGTTCCTCTCAAGGACGTCGCGTATCGGCGTCTCCAGAACGATCCTCTGCGAGATGTCTTCGTGGGTCACGTCCGTCTTCTGGGCTAGGACCTCCTCGTACATGTGGGAGAAGGGCCCGTGCCCGACATCGTGCAGGAGCGCGGCGATCCTCACCTCCTGGACCTGGTCTGGCCCGATCCCCGATGTCGGCGCCAAGGACTCCGCTATCTGGCCCGCCAGGTGCATCGCGCCCACTACGTGTTCGAACCTGGTGTGTACGGCCCCCGGATAGACGAGGTAGGAACCGGCGAGCTGGTGGACCCTCCTGAGGCGCTGGACGAAGGGTGTGTCAATCAGGTCGCGCTCGACTTCGGTCATCTTGACGTAGCCGTGGACCGGGTCCCGGATCTCTGCGACCGGCTTGAGAATCAAGCCTGCCTGAAGGCAGGCTCCTGTCGTCTTAAACGGTTCGGCCCGCGGCCTTCAGTGCGTCCGAGACCGCGCTTATCAGCGCCCGGCTGGTGGCCTCTATCCCCCCTGTCGCGTCGATTACCCTCCAGCCGAAGGCGCTGGCGAGCTTGAGGTACGCCCCTCTGGTCCTCTCCTGGAGGTCGACGTTCCGCTCGTACTCGTCCTTGCTGCGACCGCGCCTCGAACGGAGCGCGATGGGAGGAGCGTCCAGGACGATAACCTGGTCGGGCTTCGGGAGGCCCGCCTCAAGGTTGACCAGCCACTCCAGCTTCAGGCCGTTCGCGACGCCGTACGCGAGGTTAGATTCGGAGTACCTGTTGACTACGACCACGTCTGTCTTGGAAAGAATCGATTCAAGCTCGTCTTTCTTCTCCCACCGGTTCGCGGCGAAAAGGATGTGCCTGACCTCCGGGGGGTAGTTTCTGTTCCCGAGGAGGAACCTCTTGATCTCCGCTCCGAGGGTCGTCCCGTAGTCGGGGAAGGAGACAGTGTGGGTGGTGTATCCCCTGGAGCGCAGCCACGAGCCAAGAATCGTGGTCTGCGTCCTCTTGCCTACGGCGTCAATCCCTTCTATGCCTATGAGGACGCCTCTGGGGCCGCCGTCCATGGGCGCGTCGCTTCCCCGTCCGTCTAAATCCCTTTCTCAGAGAACGAGGGAGAGTACGAGGAGGATGGCGACCGAAATCGCGGCGAACCTGAAGTAGACCTTCGCCAGCCGCGAAGTGGACTGGGTGACCGCTGCGAACTCTTCCAGCGCTCCGGCCCCGAAGACCTTGACTGTGCTCGTGAAAAGGCCCGAACCGTAGCTGCTCTGAGAGAGCCTGGTCTCGGCGAGCTTCGCGAGGTCTGCCACCAGCTTGGTCAACGATGCGACGGGTGTCGCCTCGCCCAGCGCCTTGTAGCCGCGCGAGACGGTCAGGCCTCTGGCGGCAAGGTTGTGGCTGTCGGAGGTGCAGAGTTCGATCAGCTCGTAGCCCAGAGAGCCCAGTGCCTTTGCGGCCTCGCCCCGCAACGACGGGACGGCGTTGTTGGCGTCGGCCAAGGCGAGGACCGACTTGCCCCGGGGCGTCTCGAACATAATCAAGCCGATGCCGTTCTCCGTCAGGTCTTCGCGGGGACCGAACCCGAACTCGCCAGAGTGCGCGTAGCCCACCCTGAAGGGCGTCGCTTCGGCCAGCTTCGCCCGCTCGAACAGTTGTCTCCATCCTGGGTCGGCGGAGTCGACCGACTCCTGAAGGTCTTCAAGCGAATTGTGGGCGTCGACGACCGTCGCGTCGAACCCGGCAGCGGAAGCCTGTGCCGAAAGTTCCGTCTCGACCTCCGCCTCCAGGTCGTCTGACCCCAGGGGTGCGAACGACACTGTGAGAATCATGTCTGTGGAGAAAGCCGTGGCCTCCACGTTGGCCTTCCCGATGCGCGCGTGAATCGGCCCCTTCATGCTGGCGTCGGTGGCCGACGGAGCCAGCGCCAAGGCAAACTCGCGGGTCTCGGTCGCGTACCTTTCGGTCTCCTCGCGGGTGGCCAGGTTCCTTTCGTGTCCGCCGGGCCTGTGGAGGGTCAACACGGCCCCCTGCCCCTTGAATGCCCTCGAGATGACCCCTGGCAGGTCATAGCTGCCGATCGGATGGAACGGACCCGGATGGACACCGGGCAGGACCAGGAACACGTCGCCAGCTTGGGTCTGGAAACGGATCACCTTGGTGGTGACCTGCGTTTCCTCAGAGTGGTCGGCGATTATGCCTTCGAGGTCAGTGGCCTCGCCTCCAGCCCAAGTCTTCATGAATGCCTGGAAGAGACTGAGGACGCTGTGACCCCCGCTCGTCTTCTTCCTCTTCAGGAGGAGCGTGAAGGCGGCCATGATGGCGAAGGCGAGTGCCCCGAACAGCGCGGGGAGAGGGTCGAACCTGACCGAGAGCTCGGCTAGCCGGAGGATGACCAAGGACGCGGTGGGATGAATCGCGGCGAGGGGTGCGGCAAGCCAGGCACGGTCGGTGAAGACGCCGTCAATCACCAGGAACTCGAACCCGGCGGAAATGAAGGCGCCGAAGAGGAAGGCGTTGCTGAGCGCGTCGGGGGACCCTGTCAGCCGGGCGGAGACGATTCCGCAGGCCACGAACATGATCCATAGTACGTCACCGGCCAGCAGGACGGCGCAGGCCCGCCGAAAGTCCGCGATGGTCCTCCGGTCGACCAGCAGGAGGGCGCTCGAAATTGCCGCGGCTGCAAGCACGAAGACGAAGAAAGCCAGTAGGAACGGCACGGCCCCATAGGCTCCCCTCGACGCGAAGGCCAGGACAACTGACGCCACCGCTGAACAGAGCAGTAGCGTGGAAGTGGATGGGAGGACGAAGAGGTGCCTGTAGCGGCTGGCGAGAATCTCGGTCGCCGAACGTCTCGGAGGCCCCTGCTCAGCGGAAGAGGGCGTTGATGGCAATTGAAGTGGCGATCAGGACCAACGAGCCAATCAGGATCAATTCAGGCCTGACCTTGATTCCGTTAGTCGCCTCGTTGAAGAAGGTGAGGAGGCCTGCGCTAGAGGCGGGCATCGGCGCGTTGTTCTTCTTGTCGCTCATCAGTCCGTCGGCATCCCCCTCGCCTCTTAAGCGTAGCGGCCCGACCATCTGTTGGATCCTCAGTACTTGATGAAGTCTTGGCTCCGAAGGGGCGTCAAGAAATGATATGCTGACATTTCCGAGTTTTCGCAAGCGATTTAAGCCCTAGCGCAAGACTACGCCCGGGGTTCAATGACTTCACCTAGGTTCAATGTTGCAGACCTGAGCAGCGCAGATCCAAAGCTCTTCGCTTCTATCCGCGGAGAACTTAGGAGGCAGGAAGAAACTCTCGAGATGATACCGTCTGAGAATTTCGTAAGCCTGAATGTGCTGAAGGCGCTCGGCTCTGTTCTGACCAACAAGTACTCGGAGGGATACCCTGGCAAGAGATACTATGGTGGTAACCAGTACATAGACCAGGTCGAAACGCTTGCCATAGAGCGTGCGAAGGCGCTTTTTGGAGTGCCTCACGTGAACGTACAACCATACTCGGGCTCTCCAGCGAATTTCGCCGTCTATACAGCGCTGTGCAAAGCGGGTGAAACTATAATGGGATTGAATCTGACAGATGGAGGCCATCTCACCCATGGTTGGAAGACCAGCGCTACGGGCACATTCTTCAACAGCGTGCCATACCATGTGAAGGCTGACGGCTACATAGACCTGGAAGAGGTAGCGAGACTTGCCATTGAGCACAAGCCGAAGCTCATCTGGGTGGGGGCCACAGCCTATGCGAGAGAGTTTCCTTTCGAGGAGCTCGCCAAGATTGCGGATGGTTCAGGCTCATATCTTGTAGCTGACATATCACACATAGCGGGCCTGATAGTAGCGGGAGTTCACAGAAGCCCTGTGCCATATGCCGACATAATCATGACCACCACTCACAAGACGCTGAGAGGGCCGCGCGGAGCAATGCTGATGGTCACAGACAAGGGACTAAAGAAGGACAAAGAGCTTGCCGACAAGATAGACAAAGCGGTCTTCCCAGGATTGCAGGGGGGACCCCACGACAACAACACGGCGGCCATAGCCGTCGCGCTGCAAGAGGCTTCAACGCAGGAATTCAAAGATTACGGCAGGCAGATCGTGAGGAATGCCAAGGAGCTGGCGGACACACTGATGAAGAATGGACTCAAGCTGGTAACAAACGGCACGGACAATCACATGTTGCTCGTAGACCTGACTCCTTTCGGGAATGGCATGGGCTTTTATGCGCAGGAGGCTCTCGACCTTGCTGGCATAGTAGTCAACAAGAATACAATACCAAAGGAGCCGTCGAGCCCGTTTTACCCCAGTGGGATAAGGCTTGGCACGCCCGCACTGACAACGAGGGGAATGAAAGAGCAGGAGATGAAGCAGATCGGGAACCTCTTAGCGCAGGTCGTGAAGGAGATAAGAACCTACGAAATGCCGAGCGAGAAGAATGCGAGAGCCGAGGCAATCAGAAGATTCAGAGCCGGGATAGCCAAGAACGACGTTATAAAAGAGGTAAAGGCGAAGACCCTCGAACTCTGCGGAAGATTCCCGCTGTACCCCGATGTGTTCTAGGCAGCTTTCAACTCTCCGGCACTTGAAAACCAGGCCTGAGGATTGGGTGAAGAGCCCGGTAAGCCAATTGATTACTCCTTGAGGGAGTCACCGGCGGATTTCTTCCGCTAGGGCCGGCTTCGGCTTCAGGAAGTCCGTCAGCTCGAGCTGGTCGGGCTTCCTCTCGCCGTGCAGGAGCTGGTCGAGCTCCCTCTGGAGCATGTCGAGGCGGCTCCTGAGGTAGGGATCGATATCGTAGTCCCTGGCCAGCCTTTGGGCAATCGAGAGGTACTTCTCGACTGACGCGCGGGTCAGCGTCCCCTTGACGGGCCCCCCGCAGTTGGGGCAGGCCCACGTAAGCGGAGGCCTGCGCATGGTCAGCCCGCACTTCCTACACTTGAAGGCTTGAGTCGCGTACTTCTTCGCATTCCCCATGATGTCCCTGATCAGATGCGTCTTGATTATCGACTCGACGACCTCCTTGGTGGAGACTGCTTCCACCTTCGATGCGACCTCGATCTGCTTCGCGATCTTCTCTGCCAGGGTCCGCATCGTCGAGTAGGAGGCCCTCGAGCGCCTGATCGTGAGGGCGTTCGTCGGGTGAGTGAACCCGTAACCGTAGAACTGGGTCTCGCTTTCCAGCCTCGAACCGATACACTCGATCAGGTCCTTGACCGACGATGCCGACGGCGAGTCTTGAGTCCTCTCGTAGAACTCCCGCGGGTAGACGCCAGCGATGTCGAAGTTGTGGGCCTGTTCGTCGACCTCCGAGGGGAGGAGGATGGGTTGGACCAAGAGGGGGGTGTCCATCAGGCCTCCTATCTGGTGTGGGATGTACTCCAGCGAGAAGTTGAGGAGGGCATCCAGCATGAGCAGGAGCGAATCGCCGTCGCCGTCGCAGTCCCGCCTCTTTGCCGCGTGCCAGTACGGGTTCGCGAAGCAGACCTGTGTCGAGGAGAAGCCGATGATCCTGCCCGCCACTCCGACGGACGTGTGGGGCGCCAGACCTATGGCAATCTTTCCCATCAGGTCGGCCGGCACCCTGACGTTATAGTACGGCGGCAGGCCATAGAGGCTCTGAACCTCGTCGTCGACGAACTGGGCCATCCTGACGAAGTCGCCCGCGATGTCTTCGGGGACGATGATGTCCTGCGGCTTTAACTCGAGGAGCTGGTCGTCCCTTTCGAGGGGCTTGCCCTCGCGGTCGGTCTCGTATCCCAGCCTCGCCAAGACCTCGGGGTCGGCTTTGATGTCGCGGGGCCTGAAGTGGGTCAGCGGGGCGTTGGTCACGTCAATTCTCAGGGTCCCGTCTTTGTAGACGTAGACCTGGTGCCTGCTCCGGATGATGCCCTTCTCTAGGGGCTCCGGCGTCTTCGAGACGTTCATTAGGCCCCGCACCCCCTTCACCGGCTTCGAAGTGTCGAAAGGGATCTTCGTTCTCACGGCATCGAGCTTGGCGCGAAAGTCGAAGTCCAGATTCGAGTATGGAAGGGTCTTGGCCCTGCAGTTGGGGCATGAATCGTCAGAGGTAGTCGAGCCGCAGCGCGGACAGGCCTTGAACGGGACCGTCCCCGAACCGCAGACCTCGCACCTTGAGGAGAGACGCCTCTGGCCGCATTCGGGGCAGTACCTGTTCACGACCTCTATCCCCACGGGTCCGTGCTTCGAGGCAACGATGACGTCCCTGTAAGCGCCGCCGGCAAAGCCCACAGGGAACAGTGCGTGGACCGGGGGTTTCAGCCTCCTGACCATCGCTTTTTCGGGCCTCCCGACCCTGATGCCCACGGTAGTCGTCGTCTGCCTGCCCAGGGTCAACCCCGAGAGCGCCTTGACAAAGGCGGTAGAATCCGAGAGGATGGGTGGGACGTCCGACCGGTCCTCAAGCCTCAAGAGAGTGGTCATAATCACGGCGGCGTCTCCCGAGATGACGGCCGAACCGCCCTCGAGATGGTGCTCCACCAGGCACTTCCGGAGGACCTGTTGCATGTGATTTGATGTGATGTCGACGACCACATCACATCCTTCGGTACGGCTGCTGGCTCGGAGATCAGCCAAGTCTGAGGCACTGACCCGGTCGAACCGCGGGGTATAGATGGGATGGAGTGGTATTCCGAGGAGCCGAGAGATGGTCACGGCCTCAGTAGGGGAAGGGACAACCTCCGGCTCGCCCAGGCTGAGCTCGGTCATCCTTTCCCGTGTTACGCCGGCTTCAGCCAGCCTCTGGGAAGCCCCCGGGACAGCCTCCATCGCCTGCCGGAGATTTTGGACCCACCACTCGGGGACATAAGGGGATGGCGGCAGGTTCTTGTTGTTTTCGAGGAAGTCCCCGTAGCTGATGAGGATGTCCCCGAGGTCTATGATCTTCACCAGGTTCTCCTTTTCTCGTTCGGCCTCCGCGATAGACCAGATGCGCCTGACGCTTCCGTCCTTCAAGAAGACGGTCGGTCCCTCTATCGAGTCCACGAAGGCGATGGTCGCGGCTTTACCCGGCATATCGACCTTGACTTGGGTGCCCGGCACGACCGGGTAATCGAGGAGGGTCGCCACGGCTGGATGTATGGCCAATGTCGAAAGCCCGGTGTTCATCGACCTTCCGTACCTCAACCTGAAGCCTCCCACGCTTCTCGGCTTTGAAAGGACAGCCCGACCGGAGATGACTTCCTCGAAGTGGGCGCCGCTCTGCTCCGTCTCGTTGGTGGTCTGCTGAGTGCCTCCCTTGACGTCGGCGAGCCACTCCCAGCCCGAGATGTTGAGCGATGCCAGCTTCTTCTCGAGTTTGTGGGCGCGCCCGATCACTCCGTCGTTGAGGACCCTGAGCGCTCCTCCCCTGAGCCTGTCGGTGGCCACGCGCTTCAGGTTCCTGTGGACGACGACCTCGATGGGGTCGGTCTCTATTCCATCTATCTCGACCGGAAGGTTGTATATGGTGTGCCTGATGTCGTCGTCCGTCACCTTGTACTGGAAGCTGCCGACGTCTCTCTCGTAGATTCTGAGCTCTTCAGCGAATCTGTCGACCTCCTCCTTCCGCGCCCTGTAGTTTGACAGCCCCAGCTTCTTCCCTGTGACGTCGGCGATGACCAGGGAGAAGGCGGCCTCTGTGCCCCCAGCTGATCGCATGGGGCCAGCGTACGAGACTGAGACGTAGTCGCTGTTGTCGTCGTTCTGTTTTATCGTGACGCCGGAGATTCCCTCGAGGGGGGCCACCGTGACGCCGTCGGTCATCACTGCTAGGCCTGCGCGGACACCATAGCTCAGCGCTTCATGTTTGCCGAGGGCGCCGAACTTGCCGAGGGCTATCTCCTGGGCGATGGTTAGGGCTGCGCGCTCCTTAGAAGTTGAATGCAGGAGTTCTCTCAGACGATCGACGAGCCCCTCGAACTGGTCCAGGCGAAGCATCTGGTTGACCCTGTCCGCGAGGTCAAAAACCGTCTTGCTCTCCACCGTGTCAACGGGGTCAATCCCCATGGACCTGGCCTTCGACGCGGTCAAGTAAGCTGCTTCGTACTGTGCGAGCACGTCCTTGTAGTATGCGTGAAGTCTCGCGGGGAATGGTGCGAGCTTGCGAACCCGATCCCACGCGGTATCGGCGGAGAAGGACATTCGGACCCTTTTGGTCCGCAAGTGGGTCTTAAGGACTACCTTCGATTCATTACCGTTAGGATTTGTTTGAGCGTCTTTTCGTATCCTGGAGTTTGGAGCAGGTTCCCGACAACGAGCACGTCGGCTCCGGCTCGAGCTGCCTTGGCGGCGGCTTCTCCTGATGCGATGCCTCCGCCCACGAGTATCATTCCGTGGTAGAACTTCCTGACAAGACGAATGGTTTCTGGAGGAACGGGTTCGCTTGCCCCGCTGCCAGCCTCAAGGTAGAGCGTCCTCATCCCCAGGTATCCTGCAGCGAGGGCGTAGATCAGGGCGAGGTTCGGCTTCGAAGGCGGCAGGCTATTGACCTGTCCGATGAAACTTGTCGCACTCTGATTTCCGAAGACCAGATACCCCATCGGGATGCTTTCGATTCCAGCCTTGTACACCTCCATGGCGCCAAGGGCTTGTGCTCCTATGATGAAGTACGGGTTCGTCGAGTTCAGAAGGCTGCTGAAGAGTATCGCGTCTGCAAAACGAGAGACGCCTGTGACGTTCCCCGGGAAGAGGACGACGGGGAGAGATTGTGATGTGCCTGGTGATGTTGTGATGTTATTTGTGACTTTCTTCACGGCCTTTATCACTTCGTCGAGCCTCCCTTGGTCGGATAGAGTCGATCCGCCGACTAGAATCATGCCGACCCCAGCTTTGATTACTTTTCTTGCGGTTTCGGTCGCGTGACTCGGAGGGAAGTCCTCTGGGTCTATCAGTGCTGCGCAAATCGGCGTCTGTTTCGTTCTTTGTAGCAGGTACTTCTCAACGGCGCCAGGACCGTCCAACTCAAGCCCCTGCGCGCGCGAAGTCGTCTACGAATGTGTTGTAGACGTCGATGTCAGCCCTCTTAGTTGGGTACCTGAGCTCTCTCCTGACTCCGCATGCCAAGTTGCCACAGGCGACTAGGAAGACGGTGTCTTGTGATGTCTCATCTTCGTGTGATGCTATCCTAATCGTGATCATCCCACAACGCGGACAGGCGAAGACCTTCGGCAGGGTGCGCCTGGTGATTCGAAGAGTCTTCTTACGTCTCCTACCCAATTAGTCTCGCCCGCGTGTCTTGTTCCTGAACTAAATAAGATAGCGTGCTCGGGAATGGGGGGCACTCTACACTATTGTTCTTTTCTCTTGGAGGAGAATGGAATAATGTTGGATAATGGGTAGAAAGGTTGGGAAACTTCTAGAATCGAAGTAGGAACTCTTAAGATGATTTAGGATGAAAGATGAGGTCCATGGACATTCCTAGCGCGTTGGTAGGACGATCGAATTTGACTGAAAAGCAACTCGAGTCCCTTGCGAGCTACATCAAAGTCGCGCGGGGTGAAATGCGTTACAGAGAGGCAGCGGCGTCGAGGTCCAAGAAGCCAGTTACTATCGGATCGTATTACAAAACCGTACAGCAGGGGAGAAACCAGATCAGAATGTCGATAGTAACCGTTCTGGTTGCCATTGCGATAGGTCTGGTGAAGGTAGAAGACGTTCGGAAGCTGTTCGAGCTAGTCGGTAAAGGTAATACCGCGGTCGCCGAGGAGGACGAAGAGAAATTCAAAGCGATTCTGCAGGCTCTGCTCGAGAGAATTGTGATGTAGGGTGATGTTTATCACATGGTCCGACGTGACCTCGTGATGTACGCACCTTGGTCGACGTCGTGACTTTCACTGCCCTCGCTTCGTCGGCGTTCTTCGTTGCCCTGTCGTTTGGTCTGCTCATTAGGTACAGACAGGTCTCTCAGAGGCTCAATGCTTCCACGGACCTCGGGCATGACCTTTGGTCGGCCCTCGAACAACGACTGAAGAAGCAAGATGAGCGCATCTTGGATATGATGGGCAGGTTCGAAGTCATTCAGTCACGTTATTCTGAGCGACCAGGCCCGTTGATCCCACAGGCGGCACCCAGACCGGCTCCTTCCGAAGGAAAATCGGTTTCTGTCACAGAGATGCATGTGACCCCCGAACAGCAGACATCACAAGTCGTCCTGGATGAAACAGAGATGTCTGTGATTAAACTCCTTGGTACCAAACCTCGGACCTCGGTGGAAATCAAAGAGCTGATCGAGACGTCAAGAGAACATGCCGCGCGTTTGATGAAGGCGCTGTTCGACGCGGGAGTTGTTACTCGAAATGCTTCAAAGAAGCCGTTCGTCTACGAGCTCACTGAGGCGGGTAGGCGCTACCTTTCCGCCAGCTGATTCATCTTGAGATAGACGCGTCTGTACACCCATGAATTCCCGAACCTCTCTCGTTTGATGTATTCTTTGTCGGCGAGCCTAGCCAAGTACGTCGAGATTGTGCTTAGCTTCACGGGCTGGTTGTACTTCTCTTCAAACTCGCGAGCCACGTCGGACGAAGAGAAGTCCCCTGCTGCGAACTCCGTCTCCAGCAACGTCATCACCTTGCCGAAGAAGGTCCGTTCGTCCGGTGCTCTGTAGGGATGATCCATTGGGACGTCCATGATTTCCAACATGTCGACAGCCTTCATCAGCTTGTCTCGGGAAACCTTTCCTTCCAGCGCCAGTGTGTACTTGGTCCCTTCCTCATCTTCGACCTCGATCTTAATCCGTCTGCGCAAGGTTGCCCGTTCTCTTGACTCTGACCGTGTTAAATCCCCGAGTAGTGTGAACTTGTGAACTCGAGCCTAAGATTCCTTGACCCTGCATTGAAGGCTCAAGACAGCTTCACAAGGGTTCACTATTTCGAAACGCAGAACGACTCAGCACCGGCTCCATTGGAAATAAAGGGGGTTAGAATCAGGCTCCTTTGGCTGTCAGAGGTTGCATACATTGCAGTGGAAATATTGGGGTGTCAGCTTTGCCGGAACGCTGTGATCGTTCACTAAGCTTCACTTCTCCCCCCGCCCCCTATGCTTCCACTGCAGTCCGTTCCTTCAATAACCCGTTACCGTATTCATCGAACGTCAAGCTATCGTCTCTTGTTATAGACCCCAAGGTATATCCCAACAAAGTTGGTTACCAAGAGCGAGGCTCTATACTTACGTAAGGTAATCAACAATAAGCGGACCTTTACACTGGAAGCAGTCGAAAGCGTGGGGCGGAGGGCTTATCTAACCAGTGTTTCCACTGATTACCAATGCCTGGTGCTATTGATGAAATCTTTCGCAAGGCAAAAGAAGGCAAGGTCCTATTCACAGACCGCAACGCGCTAAGCCCAGAGTACGTCCCTGAGAACTTGCCATTCCGAGATGGCCAGACCAGAGCCGTTGCCGAAGTACTCGCTCCTATTCTCCACGGTTCAAAGCCCTCCAACCTCCTCCTTTACGGTAAGACGGGCACGGGAAAGACGGCAGTCGCCCGTTACGTCTTGGGGAGGCTGAGGGCCGAAGCGAATACCCCTAACCTCACGGTTGCATACGTCAACACGCGGCTATCGAACACAGAATACCGGACCCTGGCGGAGTTCGCGAAGTTCATCGACCTGCCCGTCGACAGGCAGATCCCCTTCACGGGATTGTCTATCGGCGAGGTCGTCGAAAGGGTCTTCGAGACTGTGAAAACAGGAAAGAAACAGGTCATCCTGGTCCTCGACGAGATAGACTACTTGGTGAAGACCTTCGGCGACAGCATTCTCTACGAGTTCACACGTTCTGGCGAGAGGCTTTCACCTGGGTTCCTGTCTCTCGTAGGAATATCCAACGACTTGAAGTTCAAGGACGGCCTCGACCCTAGGGTTCTCAGCAGCCTCAGCGAGGAAGAACTGGTCTTCCCACCCTACACGGTCGAGGAGCTGAAGGAGATCCTGACCGAGAGGGCGAAAATGGCGTTCAGGCCGGAAGCAGCATCGCCGGCGGCGATAAACCTCTGTGCGGCCATGGCGGGCTCGGAGCACGGCGACGCGAGACGTGCTATCGACCTGCTGAGGATAGCCGGCGAAGTGGCAGAGAGAGAGGGGCTCAAGGAGATTGACGACTCTTGCATCCGCAGGGCGTCGGACAAGATGGAGCACGACCGGGTGGAGGAGGCGATACGTTCGCTCCCGGTGCAGAACAAAGCCATCTTGCTCGCTGTCTCGAAGTTCAAGGGCGGGACCAACACCGGCGAGCTCTACTTGGCCTACAGCAACCTCTGCAGGAAGGCAGGCCTCGAGGCGCTCACGCAGAGGCGCGTGAGCGGGATACTCGCGGAGCTCGATTTGCTGGGCCTGATCGAAGCATCAGTTGTCAGCAAGGGAAGGCGCGGGAGGACCAAGCGAATCCAACTCCTGATCGGGGACGACACACTGGAAAAGACGCTCTCGGAGGACACGACATTCGGCAGGACAGCCTGAGCCACTGCGCCCGCACAGGTCAGATCATGGCTCTACAGATTCTGACTTCGCGTAAGGCTGATAGCCCGCTGCGCCGAAGTTGCGCCTCAGAACCGTCATGGTGGACAGGTCGATAACAGGTATGATGCTCGGGGTCGGCTCGAGCCCCATATTCGACTGGAAGTCTGTCTGCCCCTGCCAGGTCCCAGAATTGACGAGCAGCGTCCCCCTGTAATTGAGCTCCCCGAAGGTGTGGACGTGCCCCGAATGCAGGACGTCAGGAACCTGGTCTATGACCATGAAGTCTCGCAGCTCCGGGGACAGCGCGGTCCGCTTCCCGTACGTCGGCGAGAGGTGCCTCGACCGGAGGAGGAGCTTCATCGCCTCCGTCGGGTTGTCATAGGTGAGATCGGGCGTCGTTGCTATGACGTCATCGAGGCTCTTCCCATGGTAGACTAGGAACGACACACCGTGCAGCTTGATGAATGCAGGGTCGCCAACCCACCTGACGTTGTCCATCCCATAAAGGGATTCAGCGAGATCGATTGGGACTGCGGGCTGCGGCAGCGCCTGCCTGACGGCGTCGTGGTTCCCCGGGGAGAGGACTATCTGTATGTGGCCTGGCACCTGTTTGAGGAGTTCGGCGGCCATCTCGTATTGCTTCTTGGGGTCCTTCTCGGCGAGCTGGAACTCCTGACCTGGGTAGACGCCCACCCCGTCGACGAGGTCTCCTGCGACGACCAGGTATTTGATCCGGTTGACTACGTCTCTGTCACCCAGCCCGCCGTTAATCCACTGAAGGAACCGACTGAAGTCGTCGGCGAGGAACATCTTGCTCCCGATGTGGAGGTCGGAGAGGAGGAGGGCGTAGACCCGGTGGGAGGACGAAGCCAGCTTTCGCCCCGGGACGTCAGGCAACAGCACTGAGCTCGCGTAGAACTGGCCGGTCTTTCCGCGCGAGACCTCCACCACGACCATGCTGTCAAGAGGTGCATTGAGCGCCGCCTCCTCGACTAGCTGGTCTTGGCAGACGGCCCGCATCGTGCCCGTCGGGTCGTCCACCTTCAGCTCGACGTTCCCCCTCCTGCTCGAGCGGTCGGAGAGGAGACCAGCGACCTTTACCTTCTTGTTGAGGGGCAATCCCTTCGTGGCGGAAACCATGACCGCGCCCTTTGTGTCGAGACGGCCCCGAAGAATCGAATAGAGCCGTTGGTACCTGTCGCGAAAGAGCTTGTTGAAACCATCTGAGGCCTCCGCCGGGGCGATAGCCAGCGTCGGGTCGGAGACGACCTCAAGCTCCGCAGGCTCGCTGAAGAGGGCCCCCTGTTCCTCTCCACCCTGCTGGATCGCTTCGGGTATCACCTTGGCTACATCTGACTCGGTAATCATTTTCGCTTCTCCTCCTGCCGCTCCAGCCTTCTGCTTCAGCAGTTTGTCGATGAGTTCCTCAACGTCGACTCCGGAAGAGATTTCACTTATCATCTTGAAGGCCTTCGCGTCCAAGAGGTAGCCTGACGCCAGGACCCTCGCTATGGCCTTCGATTCAGGCATGAATCGCTCGGACCCCTCCACGCTATTTAGAAGATTCGATGCATTGGATGCCCAGCTGGACCAGCACCTCGAGGAGCTGCGAGTCCTTCGATTCGCAGTAGAGCCTCACCTTCGGCTCGGTCCCCGAAGGCCTGAACATCACCCAGGAGCCGTCGGCTAGAACCAGCTTCAGACCATCGAGCGTCCGCTCGTCTTGGACCCTGAACTTCCTGAACGCCTCTTCAGCCTTCTCCACCAGGACCCTCATCTTGACGGCCACGTCTAGGTTGACCTGTTGGTACTTCCACCGGACCTCCTCCATCGCCCTGCCCAGCACCCCCCTGTCGCTCGAAACGAGGCCAGAGATCATGGTGGCGGCGTTGATCCCGTCCTCCCAGAGGCCCCACCGGGGGTCGACGACCTTGCTCGGCTCAGCCGCGAAGACGCCTCGCTCCGTCTCTAGGACGGCGAACGTCTTCCCCACCCTGCTCCTCGTGACACGAAGGCCGAGCCTCTCGGCTTCTTCGGCCACGGCCGCGGAAGTGTTCTCGGAGATTACGGCGCCCCCGCTGGAAACGTTGAGCCCCCTGAGCGCTAGGATCGTGAGGACCGAGTCGGGCAGCACTCTGCCTAGGGCATCGAGCATCACCAGCCTGTCAGCGTCCCCGTCGTGCGCGAAGGCTAGATCGACCCCCAGCTCAGGGACCATTCTCGAGAAGTCGGCGAGGTTGGAAGCCGTCGGTTCCGGGGGCCTCGCAGGGAACCTCCATGAGACCTGGGCGTTGACGGGGACCACATGGTGGCCGAGAGACTTGAGGACCCTCGGGGTCACAGTGCCTCCCGGTCCGTTGGCGCAGTCGACCGCTATCCGGAGGGGCTTGCGGGCGTTCTCGTAGCGCGAGACGAGCGCCTGCACGTAGTCTTCCACCACCTGTTCGTCCGGGACGAGCTGACCGAAGAGTCCTGAGGGTCTCATGACATCCACGGCCAAGGCCCTTTCAATCCTCTCTTCGTCGGACGTCGGGAGCTCCATTCCTTTGGCGTTGAAGACCTTGACACCCGAAAACTCGGCTGGGTTGTGAGAGGCGGTCACCGAGAAGCCGGCCAAGCATGCACGGGACTTGGTCCCGAAGGCCGCCACGGGGGTGGGGACGACACCGAAGGCGTGGGCGTCGCTGCCGACCGTGTTGACGGCCGAAATCACCGTTCTGGCAAGGAGGGCCGACGTCTTCCGGCCGTCCCAGCCGACTCCGTACCTCCCCCTCCCTGTAGCGAATGCGATGGTCTCGGCGAGCCTGTAGACCTGCTCGGGCGTCTGCGTCCTGTTGAAGACTCCCCTGACCCCGGCCGTCCCGAAGGCCTTGACCAAGCGCTACCTCTCCATGATCTTGGTCCAGAGTTCAGGCGTCGCTTCGCGGGCAAGGTCACATAGGGACGTCGCCAGCTCCCTAATCTCCCACTGCGCCTGTAAGGCCGTGCGCTGCCAGACTACGTGCATCAAGCTCCTGGCATTGATCGTCATGACGAGCTTCGTCTTGATTGCGGTCGGCAGTATGTACCTTGCGTCCTCCTTGGGCACCCCAGCCGTGACCATCTTCTCATAGGCGGAGTAGACCGTCTTGAGGGCTTCGTCGTAGGCCCGGCTGGCCGCTTCGTTGGTCTGGATACTCGGGGGTGTAACGACGCCTTCCTTCGTAGCCGCGGAGAACCTCTGCGACTCCTGGTCGTAGGACGCGACGCGGTGGCGGACCAGCTGGTGGGTCGTGACCCTGCTGCAGTCCTCAATCTCGAACATGTAGAAGACGTGGTCCATCATCGCCTCGGGGTCGAAGGGCACCCCCTTCATGTCTAGGACCTTCTTCAGGGCCCTCAAATCGGTGCTGTAGAGGAGCTTAACGCGCATGTGTCCCGTCACCAAAGGCCAACTCGTTGAAGAGCGGGCTCACTTTTTTCCTGTCGAGCTCGGCCACCACGGACTCGGCGAACGGCTTCCCTTCGCTGTCCCTCCAGAGCTCGACGAGCGTTCTGGCGTTCACTGAGAAGAGCCAATCGGCTTCGATGAGTCGGGTGGCGTGTATGTACGGGAATCTGCGGACGAGCCTGCTCACCTCGACTTCGCTTGCTCCCTCGACAAGGAGCGACATCGTGAAGTGTTCTAGAACGTCGAGCGACTTGTCTTGCAGGCACTTGACCAGGAGGAACTTCCAGTACTCGGGGCCCTTCTTTTCCAGCTCGGTTTCGATGTCCTCGATCGCTTTGGTGCTGTAACATCTTCTCATCGCCACCGCTATGGTCATCTCGGGCTTCGGGCTGGACCAGACAAGGGAAACCTTCATCGTGCGTTCTGAACCCAGGGGCAGATTCAATTTAAACATGGGCAGTCGAATCAATTTGCAAGACGCGCCTCGAAGCAGGTCAAGCTGGACTTCACTTCAAGTGACCTCGAAAGAAGTTCTGGGTGCGGGTCAGGTTCAACGAGGCTTGAGGCTTGAGGACCGGTCGGGCGATGGACGTCTGTAAACGCACTGGCAAACACAGGTTTTCAGCCATGGTGTAACCCGTCCTTGGATGTGCGCTCTGGAGGCTCCAAGCAAGCCAGTCGACAGCTCGTTGCATTGACATTGAATGCTTGGTCAAGAGGCTCGAGCGCTCGAGGCGAAGCAGGCTTCACTCAAAGAAATAATAGAGGCTCGGTGAGGCAGCGGTTCGGCCGGGGTGGCAGAGTGGTTAATGCGCGGGCAACCCGTGAGGCAACGGAGCGGGTCCGCAACTCGAGATCAAGTGACCAGTCAGCCCGTGACCTTCGGGTCTCGTGGGTTCGAATCCTACCCCCGGCGCCTCATCTGGAGGAGAGCCTGTATGGGAATGTGCGACATTCAACGTGCCCCATTCACCCGCCGCCCCTTCGACAACTGCAACGATTCTGAAGCGCAGAGACTTGCTACCCTGTACGACAGCTGGGACGTCTTCTATGCGGTCTTGAACGACTCGCCGCAGCCGCACGTCGACACGGCGTTGGGATTGCTGACCACGAAGCCCCCGCCCATCAACTTCTCGGCCTTGTAGTCTATCGTCGACCCGGCGATGAACGGTGCGCTCGATCTATCCACTACCACCCTGGCCCCGTTCACGTCGATTACGTAATCGTCTTCGGTGAGCTTCTCGTCCACGACCATCCCGTATGAAAGGCCAGAGCATCCGCCGGCCGTGACGAAGATCCTCAGGGCTGCGTTCGGCTTACCCTGCTTGCCGAGGTAGAGCTTCAACTCGATCGCCGCCCTTTCTGTGAGCTCGACGATTGGTTTCACAGCCGTCTCTTGGGTCAATTCCTGATTACCGGTGCTTCGCTCGTATAAAAATACTGGGCTGCGGGGAGAGCTTCTCGGCCGCTTTGACGATCTCAGGGTAGGGAGGCTCGTCTGAGGGCGAGTCCGTAACCCACCTGTATCGGAGGATGCCCCGGCCGTCGATCATGAAGACAGACCTCTTGGCAACCCCCCTGTAGCCGAGGCCGACCCAGGGGTCCTGGAGCACCCCGTACAGTTTCGAGACCTTCCTGTTGAAGTCGCTCAGGAGCGGGAACTGGAGGTTGTACGTCTGTGCAAAGGCCCTGAGAGAGTAGCTGCTGTCAACGCTGATGCCGACGACTTGTGACTCGGAGGCTCGCAGCGCCCCGAAACCGTCCCTGAATGTGCACATCTCCTTGTCACAGGTGCCGGAGAAGGCGAACGGGAAGAACGCGAGCACGACCGTTCCACGCTTGGTGAACTCGTCGAGAGAGCGAATCTTACTGTCAGTGTCCGGGAGGGCAAACTCAGGCACCTTCTGCCCTAACCTCGGCGCCACGACCGCGAAAAGGGGCGTGTTCCGATTTAAGGCCTCTGCTGTCTCTGAGAGAGCTTTTCGAGCAGGTCATAATACTTCGTCATCAAAGACACCAGCTGTTCCTGTCTGATACTGTCCTTTTCTTGGCCCAGCGAGGAGGCCGTTTCGTTAAGCTTCGAAAGGAGGACCTCCTTCATCCCGGCGAGGACCGTGTCCATCGACACCGTCTCGGCGGCGACCACCGACGAGAGGTCTTCATGGCCGGTGCAGTAGACCTTGCCGTGGTAGCTGACCTTGACCCCTCCGCACTTCGCGCAGGGCTCCCCCAGCATGGTCGCGCCCTTCCTGACCAACTCGACGGCGAGCTTCATCTTGTCCCTGTCGGCCCCACTCATTGCCCCGACCAGGGGCTCGGTTCTATAAAAGACGACATTCGGGTTGTCTCAAGATGCCCCGCGCCGTCACAAATCAAGCAGGTGAGACTCGCAAGGCAGGTTCCCGAACGAAGATGATGCAATAGGACCGGGCCACCGCGACGAAAAGCACTTATTCCCACCAAATGGTGGATTGCTTTCACACACAGGGTCCCTTTGCATGAGTGCCAAGCTGAAGAAGCAGGAGGAGAACAACGCGAAGCTCGCAAAAGCCACGGTAAGCCTGAACCAGATCGCCGACTCGAACATTACGCCGCGCAACATCAGGAAGATCGTCAAGGACTCCATCCTGATGCTCCAGGACCAGAAGCAGAGCATGGCCGTAAGAGCGGCCAACGCGATCAGCCTCCTCGACGAGGTCGCCCAGGACCCAAACATGCCGTCCTTCGCAAGAGTCACGCTCTGGTCGGCCGTCTCCGAGCTCGAGTCGATTCGCGAGCAGTAAACCTTTAACACGTTCACGCGCGCCATGGGGGCGTTTGCCAAACTGCCCGAAGTGCGGGAATAAGGAACCTCTGCCGACCAGGACCTTCTCAGTCATCGTCGAGCCCTCGAAGGGCGAGCGGGGGATGACCGAAAGGAGGGTCGGGATGTACACATGCTCAAAATGCGACACGAAGTTCCCCACTGTGATCAGCAGGCAGAGATACCTGATTGTGGCCGAGGAGCAGCTGAAGTCGATTCAGGACGAACTGAACACGGTGAAGAAGGACAACGAAGGCCTCAGCACGAAGGTGAGGGGGATGGCCGAGCAGCAGAGGGAGCTCGAAAGTGCGATGGGGCGTACGGCCAAGGAAAACGAGGTAAGGCGCCTCAAGGAAAAGCTCTCCGAGTTGGAGAGTTTCGTCGGCTACCTTAGAAAAGAAAAAGGCGAACTCGAGCAGAAGGCATCCAAGCTTCGGTAGGTCTAGACCCCTTCGCCCGTGTTGGGCGGAAGGTCATATCCTGCCTCGGCTTCGTAGGCCGCAGCCTTCTCGTCGAGCACAGCCTTCTCGGTCCGGAGTGCCTCCACTTCGCTTTCCAGCTGAGTGGCTGACCTCTCCAGCTCGTATGTGGCGATCCTCTCCTTCAACGAGGCTATGCCGGCGAGGAGCGAAGCCTTCTCGGCTTCCAGCGACCTGATCTTCTCCTCGAGCTCTGTCCTTTGGTCGGCGTATTCGGTTACAACTTCCATTGTTGCCGAAACTACAAGGAGCAGCCGCTTACTTGTCATGCCTGACGAAAAACAGTTGACAAGCTCGTAAACGGCTGCAACCGCTTTCATCTCAGAGCCTTTATCAACCGAAGAGGGTCGGACGAGGTCTATGAACGCAGGGCTCTGGGTATGGCCTTCAGACACGAAGGCTCAGCAGAAGGTTCTCCGGACGGTCGCCGGCTCGCCCCAGATCCTTCACGCGATGTCCTTCCTGGCGAAGAGCAAGGAAGGACTCAGCAATTCTGAGCTCGACGACCTGACCGCTGACAACTCTAACTGGATGACCCTGTGGACGGTGAGGCAACTGATGTCTCTGGGTTTCGTCGAGTACAAGATAGACTTCTTCGGCGGTCCTGCGCGATACCAACTCACCGAGTTGGGAAGAAACGGCCTCGGGACGGTCACAGGCCAGCCTGCCCAGCAGAAGCCCCCCGCCCAGGCTCCACCGGCGCCGCAGGTTGCGGCGCCAGTGGCGAAGAGCTGATGACAGACCGCCAGATCTAGATTTTGCCTACGTCCCTCAGCTTTGTGAAGACGTGCCTGTAGGAGACGACTCCTACGGCTAGCAGCGCGAGCGAAGTGATTAGAAGCGTGGGAAGGTTGAACGCGGAACTTGAGGGCGCTCCGTTGATGACTGCCCTCAAGGCTTCGGCCCCCTGGCTCAGCGGATTCAACTGAATCATTGTCACTAACAGGGAGGGGAAGTAGGAGCCGATTACGGAGATGGGGTACGCCACCGTGCTCATACTGACCATCAACGTTTGGACCCCATCGGCGAAGACGAAGTACCTATCTCCCGTCCTCGAGAAAAGGTTCAGGGCCGCGGCGATTCCTGAAAGGCCCATCGAAAGGACGAACAAGAACGGGATCAGGGCCAACGTCGACAGTGAGGCCAGCTGCGGGACGAGGACCGCGGCCATCGCTGTGAGCAGTCCAGCGTAGATGGCGCCACCGAGGCCCGCAGAAAGGAGGTGCGCCCAGGCCACCTCATCTAGGCTGACCGGGAGCGTGAGGTAATACTGCGAGACCCCCTCCGTCAGACCGAGGTGGACGCGCCTCCCGACGTCAAACGATGCGAAGAAGAGCCCAGTGATAATCACCCCTGGAGCGTAGAACTGGAAATAGTTGAGAAGGCCCTCGATGGCCGGGGGCATCATCCCCTTGTAGACTATGCCGACGACGAGCATGTCCGTTATGTTCAGGCCGAGCAACGTCCCAACCAACCACTTCGTCCTGAAGAAGTATGACAGGTCGACGCGGGTTATCTGGAGCATCCTATTCAGCTGGCTCATGTTGACTTCACTCCCTCCAGCGTTCGGGGCACGATGGCCATGCCGATGGTAAGCGTCGAAACTCCAACGGCTGCAACGATGAAGGCAGAGGATCCCGGGTTAAGCAACTGGCTGACATCGACGTTCATCACGTTCCTCAGCAAGTCTGCCCCATACGTGAGCGGGTTGAACCGGGCGACCGACGAGTAGGCGTTGGGCATGAAAGAGAGCGGGTACAGAATCGTGCTGAACCTGAGCAGGATGGCGCTCATGGTGGCCACTATCGCGCTGTAAATGTCAAACGACTTGAACGCTACGAACGAAAGCGAGATCATTATCCCCATCACACCGACGCTCATGGAGAGCAGCACTGCGAGGGACGTCAACAGCACGATTGGGGGCATCCCGTTGAGCCAGAGAACGAGGATGAGCGGGGGGCCGATTCTGACGATGTTGGCTATGAAGCCCAGCATCAGCTGTTCCAGGAAGAGCTCTCCACGCCTGATCGGAAGGGACAGGATGTACCTCAGCCTTCCCTCGTGGGCGCCCTCGACGAACCGCCTTCCTGACCAGGACGCCACGTTGAATGTCATTATGATCAGTAGGCCCGTGCCGTAGTAGACGTAGTAGTTGGGCAGGTTGCTCCCGACAAGCCTAGACACAAGCTGGCCGTAGACGAAGTACTGGAACCCGAAGTAGAACCAGAAGTAGACCGTCCAAGGGATGGAATCGAAGGTCTCTTTGAGCTCGTAGCCTAAGAGGGTGAGGAGCTCACGCACGGGCGCTCGCGACCTCTTTGCCCGTGTAGTGGAGGAAGACGTCGTCGAGGGAGGGTTCCGAGACCCTGATGGATGTGATTTTGACGCCGAGCGACTGCACAGAGGCCATCATCTGCGGCAGCCAGTCTTCCGACTTATTGACGAAGACATTGAGGGTGTCCTCTGTGGCCTGCGTGACCCTGACCGTGCCAGGGACCTCCGAGATGACCTTCAGCGCCCCGCTGGTGACGGCAGGAGACATGCCGACCTCTACCACGTCTCCGCCGGTGATGCTGTCCTTGAGCGTCCTGAGGCCTTCGGTGACGACGTCCTTCCCTTCTTTCATTATGCTGATCCTGTCAGCCAGATACTCCGCTTCCCTCACTTCGTTCGTGGCGACCACCACCGTCGAACCCTGCTCGCGAAGGTTCCTTATCCTGTCCCAGATCATCCTCTTCCCATCCAGGTCGACCATGGCGGTCGGCTCGTCGAAGACGGCCACCTCCGGACGGTGCACGAATAGCTTCGCGACCTCGAGCCTCTTCGCCTGCCCTCCTGAAAGCTCCATGAACCTCTTGTTCCTCGAAGGCCAGAGGTCGAAGTCCTTGAGGGTTCGGTCGACCACCTCGGACCTCTCTTTCCCACGAAGGCCGTAGACAGCCGCGTGGAACGCCAGGATGTGGTAAGGCTTGTGCCGCCAGAATCCTCGAGCCTCTTGGAAGGAGATGCCTAAGATCTCTCTGACCTTGAGAGGTTGTTTCACTACGTCGTACCCCATCACGGTCGCCGTGCCCGCCGTCGGCTTCAGCACCGTCGAAAGCAGGAGCAGCAGGGTGGACTTGCCTGAGCCGTTGGGTCCCAGAAGGACGAGGATTTCGCCCTTTCTCACTTTGACGCTCAGGCTGTCGAGTGCCTTCACGAGGGCCTTCCCATTGCCGTACGACTTCGTCAGACCGAACGTCTCGACAGCGCTATCCAATCCAGGTCGCCTCCAATGGGCTCATTGGTTGACCAAAAACGGGTATCGGTTCATTCAATTGCGCCATGTTCACGAAGCATCCTCGCTGTCTCCACGTCGTTGCGCTGGATGGCCAGGGCCAGCGCGGTCTTTCCCTGGAAGTTCTTCTCACCGAGATTCGGAGACGCGTTCTCAAGCAGCCAGCGCGTAATTTCGAGATGGCCCCTTGAGACGGCGTTCCTCAACGCCGCGGAGGCGCCCTGCCTCGCACCCCGCCGCCATAGCAGCTGCACGAGCTCGACGTTCCCGCTCAGCGCAGCATGCGTCAAGAGGGGGATACGGTGTGCTCCGGTCGCGTCTATGCTTGGTGGGTCCTGTTCGAGGATACGTTCGACGTCTTCCTTTTTGTCCAGCATCGCCGCGGTGCAGATGGCTAGCGGGGCGCCCCTTGAGAGCAGATACTCTGCCACCGTCCGGTTGCCCACCTGCGCCGCTGCTTGTATTGCGGTCTCGGAATCGGTTTCATTCCAGTAGTAAGCCACGTTGAGGAGTTCCGGATGCTGTTCCAACAGCTCCTTGACCCTAGGGAGGTTCCCGTGTCCCGCTGTTACGAACTCACGCACTAGATCACTAGGCAGTTCAGGATTGGCACTCAAATTGTAATCGAATCCAGCGATTCGACTGCCCGTCCTCGGCTGTTATTAGAATACCACTACCAAAGGGGATAGGACTTCTACTCGATGCGTTTTATGTAGAGCCTCTGAGGTCTGTTGGGCTCACTCGGTAGAAAAGCGTTTGGCGTACCTGGGAAAAACTGGGAAATGTACCTGGGAAATGTACCTGGGAAATGTACCTGGGAAAACGCATGATATGGACGTCATAACTGTTTTCCCAAGTAGTTTTCCCAGGTAAATCAGGCAGGCGACATAGAGTCGGCACCGTCACCTAGTCGACTGCCAGCCCGCCCGAGGCCAGCTCCCGACCTTTTCCCAGCCAATTCCCATTTTTTCCCAGCCATTTTTCCCAGCCATGGTGGCACGACCGTGGACCAGCTCCGCATGAAGTTGATTGAACCTAAATGTAATGCGGGGGGTGGGATTCGAACCCACGAACCCCTAAGGGACGAGGTCCTGAGCCTCGCGCCGTTGACCAGGCTGGGCGACCCCCGCGTCGTCTCGTCGAGCCAATCTTTTGGGTTAATAATCTTGATAATCGAATCCATCGTCTCAACACTTTCGGTCGTCTCCCTCGTGCCCAAATTCACGCACGTGGCCTCCTGCGTTAAATCCCAGGGAGCTTTCCGCCCCATCAAATGGCTAGGCTCCATTATCTGTATGAACAGGAAGAAAGCGGCAGGGAGCGCTTCGTCTACTACTGTTCCAGCTGCGATTGCGTCCTGCGGGTCAGGCGGGACCTCGGGCCTGCGAGCGAGACCATCGACTCGCTGAACGGCCGCTGTTTCGGATGCGGCTGCGGACTAGAGGGCAACGTCGAGTGCAGGCTGGCCCCGGTGCCCGACAACTGGTCAGACATCCACCTGACTGACACCGTCGCTGTCCAAAGGAGAGCTACGCCGTTCCGTTCAGCATCGTCGTTCCCGCACTTCTCCTTGGGCTTCCCGCACCTGGACTCGCTGATGGGGCCCTTCTCTCCCCATCACCTGACGGTGCTCAGCGGCAGCCCGGCATCAGCGGTGGCCGAACTCATGGCGTTCAGGGCCCAGCTCCCGCTGGAGGCAGGCGGCCTCGACTCGACCGTGCTTTTCATCGACGGAGGGAATCGGTCGGATCCGTACCTCTTCTCTTCGTTCGTGAGGCAGCGCGGCATCAAACCGGCGGTCGCGATGAGAAGGGTGGCCACCTGTCGCGTCTTCACGATCTACCAGCTCGCCGACCTCATTCTCGGAGCACCTAGTCAGGGCCGCAGAGGACTACGCTGCCAAGCTGGTCGTCGTCTCCGACCTGCTCGGCACCTTCAACGAGCCGGAACTGGAGGAGAGGGAGGCGAGGAGGCTCCTGAGCGCCGTCGAGGGTGGGATCAAACGGGCGAAGAAGAACTCGCTCGTCCTTGCGACCCTGGCCTCTCCCAACAAGTACGACGAGATGATTATGGCATGGGCCGACACCGCGGTCTCCCTGTCTTCATCCGGAGGCAGAGTGCGGGCAGAGCTCGTCAAACACCCGACCAAGCCTCCGACAGCCTCCAACTTCACGCTGAGCCAGCTCCTGAAGCCTGTCAGAGTCAGGGTGGCCCGCTGATGGGAAGGACAATCCCATCGTTCAGGATGGCCGAGGCTCAGGAGGCAGCGGAATGGAGGACGTTCAGGAGGGCCCTCCCGAAGCGGGACAGGGTCGCCTTCGACGAAATGCTCAGCTCGGCCAGGCTCTACACGTCGGCTTCATCTGCTGCCGTCAGGACCTCCCGGTTCGAGGGGATGGCCATGGCCCTGGTCTTCCACCACTACAGGATGCTGGCGCGCGCTCTGGGAACAATCTCAGAAATCAAGCGGAAGGAGGACGAGAGATGACACTCTCCGACGCCGAGATCATCGAGGAGCTGGACAGCTGGGGGCGCTTCACAGGCGCCCTGAGGGCAGAGGACAGGGAGCTGTTCGAGGAGATGCTGAGGCTCTGCTACGAATACTTCCCGGCGATGCAGGCGAGGGATTCGCCCTTCCCGGGTGAGGCGCTATTCATGAGCCTCCTACTGATGCAACACAAGGCCATTGTCTGGCTGGCCGGCGAGGTGGAGAAGATGAAGGCCGAGAGGGATGCGGGGCTGGATACTTGACCTCTATCCGGGGAACCCCGGGGAGATGGTCGTCTGGTTAAAACACGAGGACGGCCAGACCACAAGGCTGGTAGACCGCTGGTCCCCGTCGATATTCGTCGCGGCCGGGAACACGACAGACCTCGGGGCTCCGCTGAAGATCGTGGGCTCCGAACTCGTTTGGACCAGGCCAGCCCGGAAGTTCGAGAAGGTCACCGACGCTGAGCGTTCCGACGTCACAGAAGCCAAGGTCAGGGACGCCAGGAAGACCCAGCAGGTGGCCGGAAGGATAGAGCGGCTAGGCCCGTTCGGCGCCTACAGGCTCTACAACGCCGACGTCCCGCCCAACCAGAGCTACCTGTACGAGCACGACCTCTTCCCGCTCGCATACTGCGAAGTCACACGGGCCGAGGACACGCTGCGGTGGGACCTCCACGACGACGTCTGGGCGTACGACTACGCCGTCCCCAACCTGAGGAAGGTGAAGATAGACGTAGACATCGCGAAAGAGGGGAGGATAGCGCGCTTCACCGACCGGATCGGTGCAATCACGCTCGGGAGCGACGCCGGAAAGATTACGATCGACAGCGGTAGCGAAGCCGACAAGCTGCTCGAGCTGGTGAGGGCCGTCAGGGACGCCGATCCCGACTTCGTCCTCTCGACCGACGGGGACACCTTCCTCTTCCCCTATCTGGTCAAGCGCGCAGAGGCCAACGGTGTCGCTGACAGGCTGACGCTCGACAGGGACGGGACCGTCCTGAAGCTCCCTGCGAAGGGCGGGACCTCCTACTTCAGCTACGGCAGGATCCACTACAAGCCTTCGGCGATGAAGCTCTGCGGCAGGATTCACATCGACGCCAACACTTCCTTCGCCTACTCCGAGGCCGGCTTCGAGGGGCTCTTCGAGCTGAGCCGGGTGTGCCGCATGCCTCTCCAGACGTCCAGCAGGGCGAGCATAGGGAAGGCCCTCTCGAGCCTCCAGTTCTACCACGCCTGCAGAACCAACCTTCTCGTCCCATGGAAGCCGACGCTGGTCGAGCGTTTCAAGGACAGGAACCAACTGCTCGTAGCCGACAGGGGCGGACTCGTCTTCGAACCCAAGATGGGAGTCCAGGAGGGGGTGGGCGAGCTCGACTTTCATGCGCTCTACCCGAACATCATGTTCAGGAAGAACATCTCAGCGGAGACGGTGAAGTGCCCTTGCTGTCCCGATTCGAAGAACAGGGTGCCCGAGCTTGACTGGAACGTCTGCGAGAAGAGGAGAGGGATAGTCCCCCAATCAATAGAGATCATCGTAAGGAAGCGGCTGCGCTACAAGGAGCTGAAGAAGGACTCGAAAGGAACCGACTACGACAGGTACAACGCGCGCCAGGCCGCCCTGAAGTGGCTCGGGGTCACAACCTTCGGCTATCTAGGCTTCAACAACGCGAAGTTCGGCCGGATAGACGCCCACATCGCCGTGTGCGCCTGGGACAGGCGGGTGCTGCTCGATGCGGCGAGGGTAGCCGAGACGAGGGGCTTCGACGTAATCCACGGGATCGTGGATTCGCTCTGGATGAAGAAGGAAGGGGCGGGACGGGAGGACTACCTTGAGCTGGGGTCCGAAATCGAATCGGAGACCGGCTTTTCCATGTCCTTCGAAGGGATCTACAAGTGGGTGGCCTTCCTCCCTTCCAAGGTCGACCCGGAGATACCCGTGCTCAACAGATACTTCGGCGCCTACCAGAATGGCGAGCTCAAGGTCAGGGGGATAGAGGCGCGGCGTCACGACACGCCGCCGGCGTTCGCAGAATGCCAGATGGAGATCCTGAGGGGCATGGCGAAGGCCGGCTCGGTGACGGAAGTAAGGGCCAAGCTCCCCGAGTGCGTCGAGGTCTTCCTCAGGCACGCGGAAGCGCTCGAGCGCCATGAGACCAGAGCGTCCGACCTGGCCTTCACGACAAACCTTTCGAAGGGACCGGAGGAGTACACCAGCATGACCGTCCAGCACGCCGCGATGAAGCAGCTCGTCGGCGAGGGTGTCGAGCTGCACGCCGGTGAAGGGATACGCTACGTCATCACCGATTATGGGGGCCGGGACTCGAAGAGGGCCACGCCGTTGGACGTCTTGGAGGAAGGGAATTCCTACGACTCGAAGCGCTACATCGAGCTCCTCGCAGGAACCTGCTCGTCCGTCCTTGGGCCTTTCGACCCGCGGTGCTCGGCGGCAGGGCTGCTGTCCATGTACGAGGCGCGCAGGAACATGCCACTGTCCTGACCGGCGCCAGCCTGCCCTACCACGCTACGACCTTGGTCGTTCTTATCTTCAGTATAGGCGACTCGCCTTCGCCCCAGGGGTTCCTCCTGTAGAAGACGAACCTGTCGAAGAGGATTTGCAGGAGGCGCAGGTACTCCCTCCCGCGCTCGAGGATTTCGCAGTCTCCTTCGACCATCAGTCCACGGTTGGGGCGGTACTCGTCCACCACCAGGGCCACTTTCGGGTTCTCCCTCAGGTTCTTCAGCTTCTTCGTCTTGTAGTCCACCGCTATGATGATGTCCTCTCCGTCGAGGGCGTAAATCACCGGCACCACGTGGGGCCTGCCGCCCTTTGAAGCGGTGGCGAGCCTGCACAGCTCGTGCCCCTTGAGGAACTTCAGCTGACGTGCCGTCAACGCAACCATGGTGAACCGACACCCAACACTCTGGGAAAAAGCTTGTTCAGTGGAGCCGCGGGTGGGATTCGGACTCACGACCTTTGCCTTACCAAGGCAACGCTCTAACCGACTGAGCTACCGCGGCTCGACCAAGACCAGCCGGGTGCCGTTTTTAATCGTTGAAGAGTCCAGAGCCTTCGTCTTCGGTCGGGGACCGCGCCGCGAGTCTTTTAATCTCCACCGAACGGCGCCTGAGTGGATGCCGGGGTAGCACAGCTTGGCCTATTGCGCCGGGCACGCTCCAGTGGGCGTAACTCATAATCCAAGCTCGGATGCGAAATCCGGAGATCGCGGGCTCGAATCCACCGACGAGAGTCCCGCCCCCGGCACCTAACTCAGTTGGTGCCCTCGCAAGGGACTCCCCGCAACCCGTCATCTCACCAGAACTCGGCCTGCCCAGTAACGCTTATTATGAGTCGCCGGTGCGCAGTCAGGCAGTTGTATATCCCGTTCCTGGACATCAACAGCTACTACAGCTTCCTGAGCACCACCATGATAGTGCTCTTCGTCGTAGCTCTGGTTGTGATCTTCGTCTACGAGTATGAGGCTCTCAGGCGCTCGAAGACCTAGCCGCGCTCCCGCAGCCTCTCGACCACGGTAAGACTAGACATCTGAAGCACCCGCGTTCCGAGCTTGTCAATCTTGGGCGTCGCCCCCACGACCCTGAGCCTCTCCCCCGGCTGGATTCCCAGGACCTTCCCCGACAGCTCCCTCCAGCCCACGAGCTTCATCTCGCCTGTGTCGTCCCCGATTGTGAGCTCCCCCTTCTTCACAGTCGTGCCGTCCTTCAGGCTGATGTCTTCGGCATCTCCGTGAGACAGGGCGATGACCTCGACCATGACCTGGGACGCCTCGTCTTTGGCATCCCGCAGCTTTGTCGCCAGGGTGTCCAAGCCTGGGACCGAGCTATCGCTCACTACGCTGACCGAGCCCTTCGACTTGCAGTACAACCTGCCGTCGCTTTCGCTGTCTGGCGTCACTGCCACGACCTCTCCAATCGCCGGCTCCTTTGCTTCCCTTTCCTTCTCCACGGTCCACAACTTCCCGTCCCTGTCTACGACAAGGAGGACGGTCCCGGACGAGCTTGCGCCTGTGGCGGCGACTCTCAGCTCCACGGGCGGAGCCCTCTGCGCGGGAACGACCACGCTTCCGGCGTCCCCATGAAGCTCGTACTCTCCGTTGGGCGATTGCCTAGTCTTCGTGTTGGTAATCAGAACCTTCTGGCCCTTCCTCAGCTCCGGCCGGGCTGAGGGGCTCCAGATGACAACCCTCGTTTCCGTCTTGCCTCCGTCGCCGGTCACGGTGAACTGGAACAGAGAGCCCGGTGAACCGTCTGACCGGACGAACTCGCTGTATCTCGGCTCCGAGTTGACCACGCACTCCACCGCCATGAACTGCCTTTCCTGCGAGAACTTGGCCAGCTTCTCGGTGACGGCTGACATGGGAACGAGCTTCGCCGCGACCTTCTCGTCGGCCACGACCTCGACCCTTCCTCTCTTCCCTAGGTTCAGGTTGGGCTTCCCGTCCAACCCCTGCTTGACATACCCATCGACTATCCTCACAGGCACGTCGACCGCGACCCCGGACTTCGCTATCTCCTCGGCCATCTCGTCCCACACGGTCAGCCTTACCGAATGATGACCGTCGAAGAGCACGAGCCTCCTGTACTTGCCGGTGCCGCCGTCTTTGCGATTGTAGGTCGAAACCGGGTAGACCGCGAGCACCCTGGCAACGACGGTGACGTCGTTGGTTCCTATGTAGAGGTCCTTGATTGGCATGTCAGAAGACGCCTCGGCCTTCCTCAGTGACACACCGAGCTCCCCCGCCACCAAGAACAGAGCCCCCTGGTCCGTCAGATATCCAGCCCCGATTGTCTGCTTCTTCTGTTCGATTCGCCGCATCAGCTCCTCCCTGTTGAGCTCTGGGCGACTCTGGAGCAGCTCGCCGACTAGGGCTTCGAAGTCATACATGGCCTAACCTCTGGCGACCGTCGAGTTGACCTCGGCAATCCCTTCTTCGAGGATGTCCAGCCCTTCGTTGAGTTCATCCTCGGAGACGGTCAGCGGGGGTATGACTCTGAGCGTGTTGCGGCCGGCCATGATCACCAGCGCTCCATGCCTGAAACAGTAGTCCATTATCTTCTTGGCTTCCTCCTCGCCCCTGACCTTGTTCCGCTTGTTCTTGACTATCTCGACGCCTATGAAAAGGCCTAGTCCTCTCACGTCGCCGACTATTTCGTACTTGTCCTTCCATTCCAGCAGCCTCTTCATCGCCTTCTCTCCAAGCCTCTTTGCATTCTCCATCAGGCGCTCCGAACTGATGACCTCCAACGTCGCCAGGGCCGACTCCACAGCGACGGGGTTGGCGCCGAAGGTCGAAGCGTGCTGTCCGGGCTTCCAGCTCTCCATCACCTCAGACCTCGCGACCATCGCGCTCAGCGGCAGTCCGGAGGCGATGCCCTTTGCGATTGTGACTATGTCTGGGGTCACGCCGAAGTTTTCGATGCCAAGGAACTTGCCAGTCCTCCCTACTCCCGTCTGAATCTCGTCGGACACGAACAGCACGCCCTCCTTCTTCAGGAACTCCATCTTGCGGAAGTAGTCCGGAGGCGGGACCACGTATCCGCCTTCTCCCTGAATCGATTCGAAGAAGTATGCGGCCACTTCGTCGACTGGTACGAACTTTTCCAGATACTGTTCCTTGAAGTAGTCGACACAGTAGTAGTCGCACTCCGGGAAGGTCTGCTTCCAGGGGCACCTGTAGCAATATGGAAACGGGAAGTGGACGGTGTCAGGCACCAGGGGCAGCGAACCCTTCCTCTGGATTGGCTTGCTGGCCGTAAGACTCAGCGCGCCCATCGTCCTACCGTGGAATGAGCCTGAATGGGCCAGAAAGATTGGTCTCTTGGTATAGTTGCGCGTCAACTTCATCGCCGCCTCTATCGCCTCGGCCCCGCTGTTGCCGTAGTAGACCATCTTCGAGAAGCTGCCAGGTACCATCGAAACCAACTTCTCCGACAGCTCCACTATGTTGGCGTAGTAGAAGTCGGTGTAGGAGTAGTGGATGAACTTCTCTGACTGTCTCTTGATCGCCTCCACGACCTTCGGGTGGGTCGAACCCGTGCTGAGGACGGCGATTCCGGACGCGAGGTCGATGAACTGGTTCCCGTCGACATCCTTGACGAGAGACCCATGCGCGGATTCTACCACCAGGGGATAGAAGCGCGAAATTGAAGGGGACAGATACTGTGCGGTCTTCCTGACCACCTCTGCGCCCTTCTTTCCAGGGAGTACCGGACTGACCTTCGCGAATCGTCTGGCTTTCATGAAGAATCCTGTCCGTCGCCGAAATCGTGGTGCTAAAATACTTACTGGGTGATCGAGAGTTCTATCTCAAGGACGGGGAGGTTCAGTTGCCTTCCATCTCTCGATGTGACGTTCTCGCCGTCGATCACTATGTTCGAAATCTCTACGTTGCTCATGAAGCGCTTCTTGAGCACTTGGTAGACCTCGACTGACATGTTAATCGCCTCGCCTCTCGCCCTGAGAACGACCTTTCGGGCACCGCCGTTGAACATGGTGATGCAGGCGGTGACGTAATTCAGGAGCGGCTTCGACTGACCGACGATGACCATCTTTCTCTCTTCAGACATCGACTGGACAGTTCCTGTCCTCATCCTATAAACGCTCCCATTGCTAATCCAGGACCGAATCCTATTTTTGTGTCCTTTCACAGGGGGCTTTGGTAATGGTCGACAAGCCCAGACGCAGGAAACAGGGGGGCCACGGCAGGACCTATCTCGTCTTGGGCGTAGTCCTAATCCTGGTTGCTGCCAGTGTGTCGTATGCGTATGTGGCAGGAATCGGACCGTTTAAGGCACAACCAGCCTCTACCTCCACCACCAAGACCTCCACGGTGCCTTCGTTGCTCTACGCGAGAATAAACACAAGCCTTGGCTCGTTCGATGTTGAGCTCTTCAACTCTCTTACACCGCAGACCGTAGCAAACTTCGTGAATTTGGTCAACCAGGGGTTCTACAACAACTTGGTCTGGCACAGGATTGACAAAGGCTTCGTGATCCAGACAGGCGACCCCGCGACGCGGTATGCAGGAGGGAATAGGGCCACTTGGGGGGATAACAACTCCGGTGTCTACGTCCCGTTCGAGCATGCCCCCTCATTGCATAATGACGAGTACTATCTCGGGATGGCCAGCACCGGGTCCGGGATAGGAGGAAGCTCCCAGTTCTACATCAACCTGGCGAACAACTCCGCGTCCCTGGATGGAAAATACGCGGTCTTCGGTAAGGTAATCAGCGGGATGAGTGTCGTTCTGGCGATAGCGAATGTCCCCGTGGAACAGGTCACTCTAATCGGCGGGGGAACCCAGCCCGAACCAGTGACACCCGTCTATGTCACGAGCATCACGATGATCAGCGGACCCTGACAGGCGACATCAACCGCTCTACTTGTCAGCCCCTTACTGTTCGGAGCGACACCAGGGAAGACAACAGCCGTAGCGACGGCGCGATATCCAATCACCCCTGTATTCGTATGGTTTCTTCAGGTGGCTATTGACCGGCCCCATCACGCTTTGCGAGTTCCACCGCTTCCCTGAGTAGTCGCGAGAACTCCCTTTCGTCGGTGTCCTCCAACCGGCGCACCTTCACACGCCTCAACCCCTTGCCGGTGCCCTCAAGCCTCTTCGACTTCATCTTGGCTCCCTGGTAGAATCCCAGGTTGACATGGTCCTTGTAGATCATGATGCATGCGGCATTCCTCCCGTTTGCCACGTAGGTCGGCGCCCCCCGCTTCACAAACTCCTGCATTTCTGGGGCCGCTTGCCTGATTACCCGCCGGACGCCCTCCGCCAGCCGCCGGATCCTTGGGTCGACGCCCTTGAGAATCTGGTCGACGTCCATATCCCGATTTGGGCTGCCTTCGATATTTACGGAGGCCCTAATACCCGCTCTTCATCAGGCCCGCGTAGTCGAAGACCATGACCCCGTCGCTGTTCTGAAGCGCGTACTGGAACTGTGACTGGTAGTCGGCCTGGCTGGAGGTGGCGAAGACGCCAACGCTGCCGATGACGCCAGGTCTTATGTAGGACTGCAGACTGGTGCTATAGGTTTCCAGCACGAGCAGGTCCGGCTTCAGGGGGGAACTCATGTCCGTCGTTGTCACCGCTGTCATGCCGCCGTAGTTGGCCTTCAACGAGGCCAGCAGAGACTGCTCAGAAGTGAGGCTCAGCGCCGACATGTCCAGGCTCACCCCGTTCTCGCCAGACGCGTAGATCGACGACGGTATCTGCTGGGAGGAATTGGTGATATATAATGAGAAGAAGATGTTGAGATTCAGCAGGTGGGCCCGGCTTACGAAGATCTGAAGGTCCTGCTGGCTGAATAGGAGGACCCCCTCCCTGTAGATCTGAAAGAAGATCGTGTTGAATCCGTGCGCCACGGCGAAGTCTGCCATGGCGTCGAAGTTCGTCACGTTGACGACGCCGTTCCCCTGGTTCACGTACAGGATCACCGGCTTGCTGGTTCCCTCGGTGGTTCCCTCTCCTTGGTGGGGCCGCAAGAACGCGTACCAGGCGGTTGCGCCGACGACGACGAGCACAAGCAGGCCGGCGACAAGATAGTACCTGCGAGCTCCCCCAGTCTTCCTGCGGCGGGGCTTCCCTCCCGGGGCCAAACTCCACCGATTTTCCTGCGATAGGATATAAGATGAGCCTCGAGGAGCCGGGGAGCAGGGGTCGTCGGCTAGACCTAGAGGCTGGGGCATGCCCCTCGGCTTCTGGGGCAAGTCTGGTCTAGGCTTTCAGCCTCGGGCGCTGAAGATCGCTGGTTCAAATCCGGCCGACCCCACCACCAAAAACACCTTAAATCGAGCGCAGAAATCTTCCGCATTCTTGGCCAGAGTCATAGGCCACATCGACCTGGATTACTTCTACGCCCAGGTCGAAGAAGTGGAGGACCCTTCAATCAAGGACCGACCCGTCGTGGTCTGCGTCTTTTCGGGCAGGACCGAGGACAGCGGCGTGGTCGGCACATCGAACTACAAGGCGAGGGCGCTAGGCGTGAAGTCGGGGTTGCCGATTGTCACCGCCAAGAAGAGGCTCGACGGCCACAACCCCGTGATAATCAAGATGGTGCACGAGAAGTACGAAGCTGTTTCAGAAAGGGTGATGGACCTGGTCAGCGAACGTGTGGATGTCTTCGAGAAGACGGGAATCGACGAGGCATTCTTCGACGTCACGGCTTCGTCCGGAGGAGACTACCCGGCCGCCGTGAGGATTGCCCAGGGAGTGAAAGACGCAGTCTTCCAGAATGAAGGGCTGACCTCTTCGGTGGGCCTCGGCAGGAGCAAGGTGGTGGCGAAACTGGGCTCCGATTCGGCGAAGCCAGGCGGCCTGATGACGGTGTTGCCTGGGTCGACAGAGGCCTTCCTCGGCCCCCTTCCCGTCATCAGGCTGTACGGGGTGGGCCCAAAGACTGCGGCCGTTCTTGATGAGATGGGTGTGAAGACGGTGGAGGAGCTCTCCCGGAGCGACAGATCTCTTCTTGAAAGGCACTTCGGCAGGAAGCTTGCTTCGTATTTGCTTGCTGCGGCCATGGGAACCGACTCCGACCCCGTTTCGGCGAATCTGGAACCGACCCAGTTCAGCCGCATCGTGACCCTCAAGCGCGACACGAGGGACGTGGGGGAAGCCTTGGGGCAGCTCGCGCCGGGGGTTGCGTCCATCCAGGGCAAGCTGGTCGGTTCGGGAAAGTCATTCAGGACGATATCCGCGATAGGCATCCTGACCGACCTATCGACCAGGACAAAGAGCAAGACCTTCGACACTCCGATCAAGGACCCCGCCTTGATTAAAGAGAACACTCTCGTCCTGCTCAGCGACCTGATCGAGTCGACGGACAAGGATTTCCGAAGGGTCGGGGTCCGCGTCTCCGAGCTCAGCGACAGCATGGACCAGAGGTCGCTTTCCGAATTCTTGGAGTACGGCAGGTGAGCTGATGGAAGAGGAAAGACGGGCGCTCAGAGAGGAGGTCGCGGAACTCGCGCGGTACGGGCGCAAGTTCGAAAAGGCAATCGACACGGTCATGGCTGGTGGCGTCAAGGAGTGTCGTTTTCTCCCAAGCGGGAGGAAGGTCTTCAGCGTGGTCGGCACGCTGGGAGATGAATTCATCGACCCGGAGAGGCCATACTGCTCCTGCAGCAACTTCTTCTTTCGCGTCATGGGTGGAAGGGAAGAGCTCTGCTACCACCTCTTGAGCTACAGGGTCGCCGTCCGGACGGGTCGGGTGGCCGTCGTGGAGTTCGGCGACGATGAGTACGGGGAGTACTTGAGCGCCACCGTCAAGGACGTCTTCGAGGTTCTAGGGAAGAGCGGCTGAATGCGCGGATAAAGGAGATAAGCAGACTCTTGGGCGCCAGCGACAGGCCACGGTAGCTCAGCCTGGTAGAGCACCTGCCTTGTAAGCAGGTGGTCGTGGGATCGAATCCCACCCGTGGCTCTTTCCTCTCTCAACAGTGGGGGCCAATTCCCTCTGCGCTGAGCTGGTTGTCATTTTGACAACAATCCTGTCTGCTATGCTGTCTGCTAGCGTGCCCACAAGCTGCTCGTTGCCCACAACGCCATCTGTAAGGGCTCGCGCATAGTCGCCCATCGTCTCAAAGCCTAGCTGCTGTAGGCGTAGGTTCAGCCCTGCGACCTGGTCGTCGGTCAGCTTCATGCTCACCGTACGCCACTTGGACACAGGCCGCTACCACAAGAGTGCTCCGGATGTGGCTTATAGCCCTCGGCATTGGGCTTTGACAAGGGGCTGTCAAAACTGCCCCCAGCAAGCGTTCTCAAGGTTAGCGCTAAGTAACAGCCGTGCTTGTTTCGTATGGCCTGAAATGCTGAGTAAGACCCACTCTCAGTATAAATCTCGTTACAATCGAACTCGTTTCAAGGCACCCTGTGGCGAGCGGCTAGTGTAATGGTTCTAGCTAAGGTTTGGTTAACTTAGTCGCTTATAGAGACTGACCTTTCTCCTTTGGTCTATCTCAGGCCCTCGGTCATCGATGATTGACTTCCCTCATCGCCACTACTTTCAGTTGGTCAATGAGTGAGGGAATATAGCACTGTCTCTCCGATAGCAATGCCGAAAAGGCATTGAGGAACTCGGACGACTCCGATTTCGACGTTTCGAGGGGGGAACTGTTCGAGGCCATCAGCCATCCCACCAGGATCAAGATCATACAGGTTCTGGGGGAAACACCGATGGGCTTCTCCGAACTAAAGAGAAACGTTGGTATTGAAAGTGGCGGACTTCTGAGTTTCCATCTTAAGAAGCTTGAGCAACTCGTCTCGATGACCGACCAGGGAGTGTATGTTCTGACCGACCAGGGGAAGGAGGCACTCAGGATGATCAACGTCACAAGGGGAGAGCCGGGAGGACAGACCGTAAGGGTCAGTCAACCAAACAAAAGGCGATACCTCGCCATCATCGCAGTCCTACTGCTCGTGCTTGCCTCTGTATCTGCAGTGGCGTTGTATCAGCATTCATACTTGGCAGGTCCGACCAGCGCTTCAAGCTCACCGGGTCCGACCAAGACAATCGAGCCAGTGGAGAATGTCTCGACCGTAATCGTTACAGGGTTCATCACGTTCAACAGCAGTGCTATGCCGGCACAGCGGGCGGAGTGGATCAACTTTACGTCCGAAGGCGGGAAAACATACGGGACCGCTGTCGATCCGGCCGGCCAATATTGGGTAACTGTGCCCGTCAACATAGTCTTAGTCTCTATGGACATAGAATGGCGGTCACTGGTATACTGCCCCCAAGAGTGCCCCTCCCCCGCGGCCTTGCTCGGATTCCCAAAGAACGAGACGACCAGTCTCCATACCTTCACCGCCTCAACCTCGACCTGTTTCGACTTCAACTGCCCGACTGCCAATACGTCACTCTTCTTGATTGCATGGGCAGGCTACACCAACGAAACCAATTGGTCGGCCGTCTCCGGGCTCCAGACGGGCTACGCTGTAGGAGGATGCACAGATTACTTGTACCTGGGACTCATCGGAGTAACCATGCCGGTTGTAATCCAGAGCCTGACTTGCTCTTGATGGCCATGGCAACCGAGAGCCGCGTATGGTTTGCTTGATCTTGTGCCTAGGGCGTTCTCGGCAGTAGCAGTAAGTAATAGCACGTGCCTTCTTCGCACGACCGGAATTGAAGAACAAGGCCGTTGCCGTCATGCTTGTACTGTTCATCGCAGTCAGCGTGGCGGTCGGATACTTTGCCGGGGTCGCTAGTCAGCGCACAGTCACATCAGTCTCCACAACAATGACTACGACTACACAAGTAACGACTGTCACACCGAATGGGGTTGGTCCGCTCAATCAATGCACTTTTGCAACTTCGTGTCTTGCTGTCAATCCATTAGGACTAATCCTCACATTGTCGGTCAACGAGACACGTGTATATTCGAACAGCTCCTTCACCTTCGACGTCTCTGAATTCAACCCTACGGCCAGCTACATCAACCTGTCCAGGTCCAACGACTGGTATGTGGCAAGTCTGCCATCGTTCTGGGTCTGCTACAATGGGGATCCTCCGTATGGAATTGTCGTATTCAGGGGATACTACACTTTGCAGAACATCTCGTCGGCAGAGGACGTCATCCATTTCTTCATTAGTCCTGCCTGCCTATACACGGGCAATGCGACTGCCTTTTCGTTCCCACCCATGTCTACTTTTGTGGCCATTAGCACTTCAGGCATTGTCCTCACGTCGGGATTGGCATCCTGTTCGCCATTGGCATCCTGTCAAATCTACGCGATAGATGGTGGCGGCGAGGCCTATTCTCTGTGGAGCAGCCGAGCTCGCTGTGTACACCATCGCTGCCGGAGACGAATGGGGCGACCTGACGTTACTCCACTTCATGGTGGTTGACGGGAATCAGACAGCTTGACGACGTGTTCTTCACACCAGTGCTAAATGCCGGGGGGCACTAGCCACCACGGCCAGGTTTGAAGAAGTCAGTCGCGTTCGAGGGTCGAGTCTTGTATCTGTTCGGATGCGGGATTGTGGTGTTGTTCGTCGTCCCCTTTCTGACTTGGTTCAGTTACGGATTCAACTTCTTGTTCCCTTCGCAAGTGAGCTTGGTCTATCTGTTTGAGCGTGGCTTTGGGGGCGACCTGACAGTCTACCTCTCAGGAGTTGCCTCGGCCCTCGTCGTGACCGCAGTTGTCAAAAGGCCAGTCTTCTTTCTGGGGTTACTACCGGCTGCGTTTCCACTCTTCACTCTTTACGTAGCTACGATACGGCCCTTGATCATGGGCTATCAGGTTTACCCCCAAGCTCTGACCGCTGGCGTATTCACGTCACTAATCGGATCGGCGTTGCTAGAATCGTCGTACTTCGCCAACCAAACAAGACGGCGGGCAAATTCAGATTCTAGCGAACTCACTAACAGTTCGCCGCCTTCATCGCTCTCGAAAGGCACAAACTCGGGCAGCTCGCCGTACGTGATATGCCTGGACAATGTGTGGGCTCGAACCCGTAAATGCAGAAGACCCGCCGATATAGGCGGTGGAGAATTTGCCCAAGGACGGCGGGCTCTCGCTTGGCTTGATTTTCGCGGTAATGCTGGTTCTAGCCGCTGCTTTCTTAGTGCCTCTCAGTAATGCCGATACTACGCTCCCCGCACAGGCTACCATCCAGTCTCAGGTAGTCATTACAGCGATAAACTACCTTGCCGCCAACTACAACCATACAATCGGCTTAATTCACGAAAGCCCCGACAGTGAGAACTTTTCAAATACCTATTGGCTCTCCTCTGACAACTACATCTCACAGCAAGCCCTTCAGTCAGTCTCGGTCGACAACGCATCTATCGCTGTAATGGCAAATAACATCAGCCAGACGATGACCCAATATCTTCGCGGTCAGCCTAACCCTTATAATCAATACATGGTCTTGACCACTGGGCTCTTTCCTTTCGACAGCGCGAAGGCTTACACATTCGGTCATGTGGGTGGGGCAGTAATCAAGTCCACAGTAAATAATCAAACGGGAACTCTGAGCCCCATGTCTTACGCTGACGTGGCATTCCTGCAGGCGATAGCTTACTATAGAAACGGGGAAAGTCAGAACGCCCTTACCGTCTATCGGGATGGGCTAATGACGTGGGACGGGTTCGGTTTCAAAGACGCAGCTTACAACGGGACCTACGCGACGTATAAGTTGGCTCTCTACGTTCTGGCCTCGAAAATCCTAGGACAGACCATAAACGATTCCATAATCTCCGAACTCCTCAACCTACAGCTTCACACAGGTGCGGACAACGGGGGATTTGCTACAAGCTACACCGGCAACGGGAAACCTGCCAGTGGGACGAACACAGAGACTACCAGCTTGGCGATTTTGGCTTTCGAAGCGAATCGTTACATTCCGGTGGGCGCTTTTCTTTACGAATGGTATGGCTTCAATGAAACGAGCGGGAAGTGGACAGGTGGTCTAGGGACGAGCCATTGGAATGACTCCGCTCACGGCATTGTGAAGGATGTGCCCGCCATCGGTTTCTATGCCAGTGACAGCAACGCTACTCTGGCTTGGCAACTGTCGAACATGCAAAAGGCCGGGATCTCGGTCATCGTAGTGTCGTGGTGGGGCGTGGGCAACGAGAGCGGAAGCAGGGACAATGCCCTCGAAGACGCGGCCATAGACAGCGCCACCCTCAACGTCTTCCGCTATGTCGAGTCCACGAAGAACCTCTGGAACTTCAAGATCGCTATAATGGTGGAGCCGTTCAACCAGACGGACCTGACCACTGCAGAATATGCCAGCCTCTACAGCTACATTCAGAATACCTTTTACCACCCGTTCAACGACATAACGTTCTACTGGCAGGGAGCGCCCCTGCTTCTATCCTTCAACCCCCAGCGCCTTCCCTCTCTCCCTACACTCTCGGTCTTCACCTACGAAGAGGAGGGCGAGCCGCCTAACCTTCCCCCGGTGAACTGGGTCTTCTGGCAGGGCGACAACTACCTTGACTCTTCAGGCGGGACGGCCGTGCCCAAGAACTACGAGAACGCCCCCTACATCTCCCCCGACGGCGAAGTGGGCGTGCTCTGGCGCTATGACGACTACTACCTCTCCACCTATGGAGGCGATGTCGGGGGAAGGACCGCCTACATGCGGTTCGATGTGAGCGGCTCCCAGGGCATGTACGACTACGAATGGAGCTACATCATCGACCTCAGGAGCTCCGTCAACCTAGTTCTCCTCTACAGCTGGAACGAATACCACGAGAGGACCGCCCTAGAGCCGCATACAGACTTCACCGTGGGCCCCTTCAACGGGGTAGGAATCACTTCCTACTATGCGCAGGCGCTTGAGGAGCCCACAACAGCCATCATCACCGCCACCTGCCCTAACTGCCCCGGAGTTCTCTGGGTCTTGTATTTCGTGGGGGTAGTGACGGTGTTGGGCTCTATTCTAGCCTTGGTTGTGCTGAGCCGTAGGCGCGCGCGCGCGCGCGTGCGAAGTGTTCGCGATGTATAACCTATTACGACATTTCGCCTTCTCCGCATTGCACGCGCAGCCCTGCGAGGGCCAGTACCAAAAGTTGTGGCGGCGGCAGTACCACGAGGGCACACGGTCCTTCACCGTTGGGTCAGGCTCTAACCACTTTGACAGCATGTCCCTCGTAATCACATGAACAGATGCACGTGCTGAAGCATAAGCAACCCGGATGAGCGAACGACGGCCACATGGAGAGAGACCAGCGAAAGGATAAGTGCTCAGGTAGTCCAAGTGAGCCCACGGTAGCAAGAGCAAACAATCAACTCACGGGTAACGTCGGTCTATACTACGTCTGCTATCGGCTTTCAAAGTTGGGTTGGAATGTTCTCCCCACATCAAGGAATGCGAGGGGGGTCGATATTGTTGCGTACGATCAAAAAGGGAGAAGAAGACACACGATACAAGTCAAGACTCTTAGCAAGAGGGACCCTATCCCACTGGGGAACGATCCTTCGACATTGTTCGCAGACTATCTCATAATCTGCAGGAAGGTCATCACTGACAAACCCGAGCTGTTCATAGCAAAGATGAGCACTGCAAAGCGGAAGGCTGAACGACACGGGGAAGGCCTGTGGATCCACATCAGCGACTACCAACGATTCGAGACCAAGCTCGATGCCCTGATTGGACGTGGTTAGCCTGACCGGAGAAAACAAGGCGTTCATCTTCAGATATTACGCGGACACAAGCGACGAATATCTTTGCGATGATGGGGTCATCGCGGACCCAGACTTCTTCACTAACAGGCATAACGACAAAGCGATTCCAACTTGGTCCATTTGCGGGGTATATAATAGGCCGCGACTTCACGAAGGCGACCGTGTATTCTTCGTGCCCACCCGACAACGACTAGAGAGATTGGGCTTTGGTTACTACATCTGTACTGGCGTACTGGTGGTCAAGCAAGTCTTGGCTGGGAAGGAAGACCTGCTAAACGACCCTCGCCTATCGGAACGATACAAGGAGATGTACGAGAAAGACCTGCGATCGCATCGCAAGACCGACAAAAAGCGGAACGCTATGCAGACAAGAGACAAAAGGTCTAGCAGAATCATAATCGGCAACCCGGAGGAGTCGATTTGGTTTGGGAGGAACGAAACCAACCTCCAATGCCTGCTCGCAGACCTTGACATGAGCGAGGTATCAAGAGCACTGCCCCGTACGAATAACATGAACCTACCAACACTGACAAGCACGCAGTCAACTATGTTGTACGAGTACCTGAGGAAACACATTCCTGCAATTATTGATGCATATCATAATCACCTAGGTAGGAAATCGGACCAAGCATGTCTAGGGTGCAGACCCAAGTAAGTCATCTACCGTGAACCTTGGTTGAGAGAAAATGATTCCTTTGCGAGAGCTGGTTCTGTGACTTCTGAAGATATAGTAATTCAAGCCGAAATCGACAAAGTCTTTGCTGCTCACCAACATCTTCGTCTGTACGACCGCAGGAAGGAGTACTGGTGGGTGAAAGGGTACCTCGGAGACATTCATTCAGACGTGATGTTCGTGGCAGAGAATCCTAGCTTAAGGGGAATCAAGAGAGCAAGCGAGGATCCAGACCTGCAAGACCCTGAGCGACAATGGTGTGTTACCAAGGGCGACCTGATTTTTCGCGGGGCTCTCTTCAAAGCGAAGTACAAGGCTGGCTCCCCAACAAGCAAGGGTGGGTGGCACTGCTACATCACAAACATCGTCAAGATGGCTGACGTTGCCGCTAATTGGAAGAAGAGGAGGGAGGAAGAAAGGTGGCAGATAGTCAAAGCATTCGCTCCAGTTCTTCAGAAAGAGTTGGAAATCATGAAGCCAGACGTGATTGTGGTCATGGGGGAAAGACCCAAACAATTGTTCTTGCGACTACGAGTAGAGGAGCTTATCCAAATCTCTCCAAGTGTTCAGTCAGAATACATAAAGCACTACGCTTGGTTCAACTACTTTCCTAGCGACTCAGCCAAAGTCAACGCATACGAGGAAGATTTCAATCGGATTTGCTGCTTGCGACGCAACGCCAAGTGGCCAGCTTGAGCCGCGGTTGCAGCTACTCATGATGCCTCTTTGCCGCCAATCAATCCGCCCAAGAGACCGATTAGAGCCCACGCTGCGTTCCCGTAAAACGGATTGGAGCCGCTAAGGAAGTAGAGCGCTGTGAAGAAGACCAGCAGGATGACCAATGTGACCCATATCATGGCGAAGTGACGGCTAATCGGGATTTCTTTACGAGGCAACTTCGCTGCTCTCTTGAATTATCTTGCGCTTCTCTCGGTCAACTTTGCGGGGCTTCAATGTGAAGAACACCAGGAAGATTGCCACTATCATCAACAGGGCAATCACAATTATCCCGATGATGTCGGACTTCTTCATGGTCAACCTGTTTAGTTAGCTATACGAATTAAGCATTCATTCAGGGAAGAGCGAATCTGTGGGCAGCTCAATCAGCGGCAGCAGCTTCTCCTCAAGCTCCGTCCAGCGCTGTATCATGATTGTACGCGACTCAATTTCCGATAATCAGACTGCTGCGACCAATGCCACTATGCCGAAGCTCAACACAGCGGCGAGGCTCAACCAGTATGCCACCTTCCAGTACCTGTTCGAAGCGTACCTTCCCATTATCTTGCTGTTTGAGCCGAGCAGCCCCATTAGGATCCCAGGGCCGATGAGCACGAAGACGAAGACCATCATGAGGCCGAGGACCAAAGAGAGAGGCTCGGGGTAGAGGATTGGGATGGCGACAGAGGGAAGCGACTCTACGAGGTAGACCCACAGGAAGCTGTCCTTCTTCCATCCCATCGTGTCGACGATTGCCCAAGAGCTGCCGAGGGATATGACCACCAGAGCGAGGAACGCAGCGGCGACAAGGCCCACCGCGAAGACATACGGGGCGTAGGAGCCCGCGATCGAGGAGAGGGCGAGTGAGAGTGCTTTCGGGTCCGCGAAGTTCAGCGACGAGTTCAGGCCGGAAGTGGCCATGACGATTACCACCATTCCGACCTCGCTTGCGATGGCCCCCACCAATGTTTCGGTCCTCATCGCCCAAAGGCGGGTGGCCCCCTTCTCTGCGGTGGCCGAAGCCTGATAGAACAACATGAAGGGCATCACGACTGCCCCAGCGCTGGCTGCGAGCAGGAACAGGTAGTTGGGGCTCGTGTTGAGGTAGATAGGGCTCGACGGCACAAAGCCTCTTGCAAAGAGAGAAGCTGCATAGGCGACGATCAGTACGGCCGACACAACAAGCAGGGCCTTCTCAGTCGTCAGGTACCTTCTCCTGACCACAACGAGAGCGTAAGCTACGTAGGCGATGGGCACTGAGACGATGGGTGGTATGCCAATCAGCTCCATTCCAACCGCTATTCCTGCATACTCAGCGATGTAGCTCACGATGCTCACCGTGGCCATAGGAAGGCTCGCGAGGATGGCGACCCGTTGGGAGAAGTTCTCGCGAATCACTTGGCCCAACCCCTTTCCTGTGACCATCCCCACCCGGCCACTCACCTCTTGGATGACGAAGAGCGGGACGATTAGTACAAGGAAGAACCAGATTAGGCCGTAAGAGTAGGTCGCCCCCACAGTAGCCGCGGTCAGAACGCTCGGAGCATCGACATCTGCAATCATCACAATCCAAGCAGGCCCGAAAGATTGAGCGAACTCCTTGAGTCTGCCCGAAACCACGACGGGGGCGGTCGCCTTCTCGACTCTATAACGGGTTAGGTGTGGGCAACTCAAGCAGCGGCAGCAGCTCTTTCTCAAGCTCCGCCGTCGCTGCCAGCACTCTGTCCCTTAGCTCCTTAATCAGCGGCCTGTAGTAGTGCTTTACGAACACGCTGCCATCCACACGCCCCTGTACCAGGTCAATCATCTCGCGCTCCATGCTCTTGCGGAGCAACGTCGCGTAGTACTTGCGCAGGTCCTTGATCTGCAGCGGCATGCCCGCCCTCTGTATCGCCTTACGCACGCCCATATAGGTGGTGGGGGGGTACTACCAGCTAGCTCAACTAGCCTGGGGCTGACGAACGTGATGAACGCGTTTTTCGTGTTGCGCAGGAACAGTTGTGGGTACTTGTAGTGCTGGAGCATGCTCAGCTCGCTGTCGTAGTACTCTGCGAGCTTGCCCTCTTTGCTCAGTTTGTATATCAGAGCGCAGGAGTTGCACGCTTCGCTGGGCCGCAGCCCCGTCAGCGCTGCGAAGACGAGGGGCACTCTGCGGTCGTATGAAAGCTTGGGCAGCACTGCGTGCAGCCAACCCATCGCAGTGGTCGCCTCCTGGTCCAGCAGGGCGTGGACCACGCTGATCGCACGCTTGCCCTGCCACTTCAGCCCCGCCTGCCTTCTGACCTGCTGCCAGCCCTCGTACACGCCCATGAACTTGGACAGCGCTGCCAGCGACATCATGGCGAGTCTGCGGCAGTCGGGGCTCAGGATCCGGAGCTGGGCCGCTTTGCCCGTGTCCAGCATCGCCTCGTGGTACCGCTTCGCGTTGCTGAGCATGCATGTCGTGTGCTTGTGGGAGTACTGTGGGCAGAGCCAGTCGCTGAACTTGCCCCAGTCAACCGTCGCAGCTTGTCTGCTTTCGGCTGCTACGGCTACAGTTTCAAAGCTCTTGTAAGCAGGTGGTCGTGGGATCGAATCCCACCCGTGGCTCTTCACACTTCACCTACGGCGAGGTGAGAGCATAAAACAAACCCAATCCAAAGCCACACGACCGTGGAATTCCGTCAGCTTGGCAGGACGGGCGAGAGGATTTCGACCATCGGATTGGGGACCTGGAAGATCGGGGTCTATTCGGGCCCTTCCGAGAGATCGAAACAGGTCCAAGCCCTCAGAAGAGGCATCGAGCTGGGATGCAATCTGATAGACACCGCAGAGATGTATGCAGACGGCAGGTCGGAGGAGGTAGTCGCCGAGGCCGTCAGAGATTTCCGCGAGGACGTCTTCATCGCGTCCAAGGTCTCGCCTGGGAACCTGCACCACGATGACGTCATCGCAGCCTGCACGCGGAGCCTCAAGAGGCTGGGGACGCCCTACATCGACCTCTACCAGGTCCACTGGCCGAACCCGAGCGTGCCGATAAGGGAGACGATGGCGGCCATGGAGGAGCTTGTCCGCGACGGGAAGATCAGATACATCGGCGTGAGCAACTTCAGCGTACAGCAGACGAACGAAGCGCGGGAAGCCCTCCCGAAGAGCGAGTTGGCTTCCAACCAGGTCGAGTATTCCCTCAGAATCCGCGCGGTCGAGGCTGACATCCTGCCGTACTGCGAGAAAGAAGGACTCACCCTCATCGCCTACACTCCGCTCGCAAAGGGGAGCGTTCCCGAATCTGTGATTCCTCGGGCCGTCTGTCATAAGTACGGGTTGACGCCCATCCAGGTGATGCTCAACTGGGCGACAAGGAGCGAAAGCGTGGTTGCGATACCGAAGTCGGCCGACATCAGACACATCGAGGAGAATGCGTCATCAGTCTCGGTCAGGCTGTCGGAGGCGGAGTACCGGTCAATCGGAAGAAGTTAGACTCATGTCTCCCAGAAAGGAAATCGCTCAGCAGTGGCAGACAACTTCGTCAACTATCGCTTTATTACATCGTCTACAGCCGTAGTTTATATACGAAGCTTGGGAGTCCGTGAATCCATGCAGAGCTTCTTCGTTCAGCGTTGCGTCTGGTGCAACCGCGTTCTAGACCCGACGAACAGCCTGGAGTTGTCGTATCAGACGTGCGCCGGCTGCCTGATTCCGCTGCCCACCGAGTAGCCGCACCTACAGTTTACAGTCCGCTCTTTCTGGCTTCACTTCGTCAGGTGGTGCATCCGCACCAAGTCCTTCTCAAAGTGCGCCAGATTCGCCGGGATTCTGACGCTGATCGAGTCCTTGAGCGCAAGCCCCTTGTCCCTCTTCGTCTTCCAGACCTGGGCGTTGAATTCCAGGATGCTCTGGCTCACCTTCTCGCTGACTTCGAACCTCTGAGGCTTCGGCAGCTTCTCGAGGTGGATGCTCTTCGTGCCGTACAGCTTCCGCCAGGCGTAGTCCGTGATGTACGGGGATATCGGAGCCAGCAGGAGGAGCAGGCTCTTCACTACTTCATGCAGAGTGTACCAGGCGGCCTCCTGCTCTCCCTTCGTCGCGCCGTCTCCATAGGCTCTCCCCTTCGCCATCTCCAGGTAGTTCGACGCGAAGACGTTCCAAAGGAACTCCCTCACCTTCGTCGACACGGTGAAGACGTCGTAGTTCTCGTACGCCTTCGTGCATTCCTCTGTCAGCTTCCCGAGCTCGTTGAGCATCCACTTGTCGGTCCATGTCAGCTCGGCCGTCTCAGGCAGCGGGAATGAGCTGATGAACCTGCATGTGTTCCAGAGCTTCGTCAGGAACTTGCCCGCGCCGGCAATCCTCTCCTCACTGAAGCGGAAGTCGTACCCGAGGCCGGCCTCAGAGGCCCCCCAGAACCTGAACGCGTCGGCGCCGAATCTCGCCAGCACCGGCTCGGGATCCACGAAGTTGCCCAGGCTCTTCCGCATCGCCCTCCCCTGCGAGTCCTGCCCCAATCCTCCGATCCAGGCCTGCTTGAACGGGGCCCTGCCCGTCAGCTGGTAGCACTTGAGCATGGTGTAGTACAGCCATGTCCTCACGATCTCCTTGCCCTGGACCCTCACGGTCGCGGGGTAGGTGAGGCTGAAGAACCTGCGGTTGGTCAGGTACTTCGTTATGAAGAGCGGCGAGAGGCTCGAGTCCATCCAGGTGTCGAATGTCCTCGTTTCGCCTACGAACTTCGTGTTTCCGCACTTCTTGCACTTCTTGAACGGCGCCTCGTCCCTCCACGGCCTGTAGTACCTGCCCGGCTTGGGCAGATGGGGCGTGTTGCACTTGCTGCAGTACCAGACCGGGATCTCCGTCGAATAGTACCTGCGCCGTGAGATCGGATAGTCGGTCGTCAGAACGTCTATCCAGTTCAGCAGGATCTGGCGGTGCATGTCTGGATGGAATTCCATCTTCTTCGCCATCCTCTTCATGGCCGGCTTGAAGTCCAGCTGCTTCAGGTAGTACTCCTCCATCGGTATGATTTCTATCGGGGTGCGGCTCCGCTCGCAGAGCGGCGTCCTGTGCTGGATCTGCTCGATCTTGGCCGCCACTCCCATCTCCTGGAGGTCCTGGATTATCTGCGACCTGGCGTCCTTTACCGCCACTCCGGCATACTTCCCGGCGACGGAGGTCAGCTTCCCGTCGACGTCAACCGCCACGACCTCCTTCAGTTTGAATTCCCTGAACACGAGGACGTCGTTGTAGTCCCCGTAGCTGCAGACCATCAGGGCGCCGCTTCCGAACTTCGGGTCGACGCTCTTGTGGGCTTTGATCGGCACCTCCTTGCCGTAGATGGGAACCACGGCGGTCTTCCCGACCAGCTTCCTGTACCTCGCGTCTTTCGGGTTGACCATCACCATCTGGCACGCGGCCAGGAGTTCGGGCCTGGTCGTCGCCACCAGCAGCTCCTGCTTTGTCTCCTTCACCCTGAACCGGTTCGTGACCAGGTAGGTGGGGAGTTCCTCGTATTCGATTTCGGCGTCAGCTATCGTGGTGTTGCAGTCCACGCAGTAGTTGTTGGGCCTGTTCGCGAGGTAGATGAGCCCCTTCTTCCAAAGCTCCATGAAGGACCACTGGGTGAGCTTCCTGTACTCCTCGGAGTCCGTCCTGTACTTGCTCTGGAAGTCGCCCGAGATCCCCAGCGTCTTCATGAGCCCCACCATGTACGCTTCGAGGTCGTCCAGGGCGTGCTTGCAGAGGTTGATGAACTCCTCCCGCGGCGTCTTCCTCATCTGGACTCTGTACTTCCTTTCCGCGAAGATTTCTACCGGCAACCCGTTCCGGTCAATCCCCACGGGGTAGAGGACCTGCAGCCCCCTCATCCTCGCGGCCCTCGCTATCATGTCGATCTGAGAATACTGGGTGAGCGCGCCGGGGTGCCACGGCTTCCCGGAGGGGTAGGGCGGGGGCGTGTCCATCACGAAATTCAAGTTCTTGTTGTTCTTCGGGCTGAATTCGAAGATTCTTTCTGTTTCCCAGACTTGTCTTAGCTCGGCTTCCAACTTGGGGTCCCAAGAGGTGGTCTCAAGCTTCGCCGAAAACTGTGGCTGCAAACGCCCTCGGAGGGGCACCCCGGCCTATTTGAAGGTAGTAGCGCGAAATGGCAAACTTACTTTTGGATGGTAGGATGAGAGACTGCCGGAGAGCCCACTTAGAGAGGGAGCTGGGCCGTCTGATGGCCGAGCTGGGCGCGTACAGGTCCGTGGACCGCTTCGTCTCGGAGTATGGGAAGCCCACCACGAAGGTGACCTAACTTAACCAGCTGGTCCTCTACCTCAGGTGGCTGATGACGGCCAAGGTGGTGTCGGCGTCTCGACTTGTCGCGACCCGTAGCCTATGAGCGCCCGAATCCCACATGTCAGAGCAGGAAGAGGCCGTAGGTCATTCGCATCCGTATGTCCTTCGCCCCCCTAAGTTCGAGGACTCGCCGCCGGGATACCTTTCCTACCCCGCGCAGCCTGGCCGCGAGCGCCTCGTAGTCCTGAAATCGGTGCTCTGCAATGAACCTACTGCTGCTCCTGACTCCGAACGACTCGACCACCTTGGTGCTTTTGAGCACCAGATCCTCTCCTGCCCAGTAGTACACCCACTCAGACCCGGGAAGGTGGTCCATGACGACGATGTCGGGCGCCAGGGAGCGGGCATGCTCGAGGGCCTCTCGCGGGTCCTTCATCTGATACAGGCAGAATTCGAAGTACACCACGTCGCCCTTCTGGTCGACGTTCTCGAACTCGCGGGGGACGAAGCTGATCGGGATGCCCGCCCACTTGGACCTCGCCTCGCTTCGGAATCCGTCGAGGGATTTCGTGTCTTTGTCAATCGCCACCATCCTGCCGGGCCCGCTGGCCGGGTCCAGGAGCTGGCCTCCGCCCGCACCCACGTACAGAACGGCCTTGCCCTTGAAATCGTAGAACTTGGTCAGATTCGAGGTCAGTTCGCTTCGGTAAACGACCAAGGCAGAAGCTCTCCTGCAGCCGTTACTTCGGACTGCCCTCTTCGACGTAGATCGAGTCGTACTTGGCTCTCTTGGGGATGATGCAGAGGAACTCGGCGTCGCCTTCGCCATCGTTCTCGTACCAGTGGAGCGTGGCCGGCGGGATGTAGATGGAGTCTCCCGCCTTCACCTGGTGGACCCTGTCGCCGATGCCGACCCTGTACCTGCCCTTGAGGACGTACTGTTCATGCTCCACGTCCGGATGGTAGTGCTTGGGGATGCTCCCGCCGGGCTTTATCGTGAACCTCCTCATCTCGAAGTTTGGGGCGCCATCGTTCCTGTCAACCAGCCATTCGATCTCCGTTTTGACGGCATTCTCGACATTCTGTCTCGCCACCATTCCTTCCGGCTTTACGGACACGGCATTACGCTGTCAGGATAGCCCTGCTTATGAGAGTTGCATCAAACCGCACGACAGCGACTCATCCTGAAGCCACATTAGGTCGGCATATGTTTATCGTGATGTTTCCTACGCGCAGCGGACACGTCCACATCCGCGCATCCAGATGAGACAGTGCGATTCCGAGTGGAATAGGTTAGTCTCATTACTCCGTTATTTGAAGTTAAGAGGGGTTTTTGGGCATCATGAGAGCATTGCCCTTTCTCGCCCTATCCACGGCTCGCAGAAGCGGGTAACCCAGGATGCCGATGGCTATGACTTCGCCAACCAGAAGCTCCGCCCAGCCGACCCACAGGGGGACGTCGGGTGACGAAGTCAACACGACGAGATAGCTTCCCACAATCAGAGTCACAGAAGCGATCTCGAGGATTATGGCTGTGAGCCAAGCTCCTCTGAACCCCCTCCTTCCGATGTACCAAGCCAGGGTGGCCGCCACGAAGTTGGCTATCGTACCCCCGACGATGTCTATGGGGCCAAAGGGAGAACCGAGCAGGTTGCCGATGAACACACCGAGGGTGAGCCCCAGGATCGCGGGCGGACCGAGCAGAATTGAGAGAGGCAGCAGCGCGTCCACAACGCGGACTTGGACTATCTGAAAGCTTGTCACCGAGAAGTAGAAGACGTAGGCGGCATAGAGCGCTGCTAGCAGGGCTGCGAGCGCCACGTTCCGCGTATTCCAGACACTTGTTCTTGTTCCCAATTCCTCCTACACCGTGGTTTCTATGGCGGATCGGGTGGAGGTCACTCACCCGCCTTGACAGCCTTCCGGCGTCTGCCGATTTAAGCGATTATGCCAGCCTATGAAAGAAGTCGCAATCCAGAGGGGGTCGTAGCAGGTGCCAACGCCGACCTCCGAGATCTTCCTGCCAGTCTTCGCGAAGTCTTTCAGTTTCACGTGACAGACGCAGGGGCGCGCCCGCATCTATATGCTGTGTGAAGATGAGAACGGCTCGACCCGGCTTAGGCTCTTCCTAGCTGCGCTTCGCGGTCGAGACTATCGAAAGCACGTCCCTGTCTCTCAGGACATAGTTCACCGGTAGGTGGAGCCCGGACCTGACGTCCAACGCGTACACAAGCCCCTTGAGGAGGTCTGAGTGCACAGCCCTCGCCAGCTCCTCGACCGTGGACCCGGTTGGCATCAGGTAGACGTCGGGGAGGACGCGGCCGTGCTTGTCGGTCATCTTCTCGGCGTCGGCCACGGGGTATATCGCGTTCATCTTCAGGAGCTTGAAGACGGCGATGTTTACGGCGAACTGGACGCCTGTCCTCAGGTACTCTCCAAAGACCTTCCTCCTGATGTAGGCAAGCGCGCTCCTCTGCGCGCCGTTCAGGTCCTGAGGCTTCAGAATCTCGAACCGCTCTTCACCAGGTACATACTTGATCAGCCCCTTCGCCTCGGCCCTCCTGAGGGTCAGCTCGGCTTCACCGCTCGTCGGGACCGCAATCAGACCCTTGTACTTCTCCCTCAGCCTCTGAAAATTCTCCGCAGCGAAGGGCAGGTCCATCTTGTTGGCTATGATGAGGGTGGGCTTCGAAAACTCCCGCAGAGACCAGCAGAAGCTCTGTGCGTCCTTCTCGTTCCAGGAGTCGAACGGCTTGTCTCCAAGCATGGCCTCGTTCATGGCCATCACCACGTGCTCCTTCTTCACGCCGATGCCCTGCATCACCTCCTCGACCGCGCTGGGGACGCCATAGCCGGGTGTCTTCGAGAGTTTGGAGATCTTCGGAAGGTTCTGCGTGAACAGCTTCGTGTACCAGAGGACTAGCTCGAGCTCGACGTCGGCGAAGTCGGCGATGGGGTCCCCCGTGCCAGGTTCGGAGATCTTCCCATCTTTATCGACGCTTCCCGACGCATCGATCACGTGGAGCAGGGCGTCAGATTGGGCGGCAACGCTCAGGAACTGGTTGCCGAGCCCCTTTCCCATCCAGGCTCCCTTGATTAGCCCCGGCAGGTCTGTAATTTCGACGGGGATGAACCTCCATCCGTCTTCGCACTTCGAGTTCTCCGGGTTGTCGGTGACCCCGAACTCCTTGTGAACGCACGGCGTCACGGCGCTGGCGATGCCAGTCTCGGGTGTCTTCGTGGTGAAGGGATAGTTCGAGACTTCGCCCGAAAGAAGCGTCATCGAGTTGAAAAGAGTGGTCTTCCCTGCATTCGTCTTTCCGATGAGGCCTATCCTAATCATCGGCCATCCCTTGAGGAGAAAACCGCCCTACTTATAGTTGAGTTGAAGACTAGGCTGCTCCCTGTTCAGCCTGACCTGTACCTGAGAATCGCGGCGATGCCCCCGAAGGTCCTGAGCATGCCCCCTTCCTCGGTGCCCGACGAAATGACCTCGACCCTCGAGGCCACCTGGAACGCCATCTCCTCGAGGATGTCCACTATGTCCTTCTCGATCACGTCGTAGTCCATCCCTCCGCACTTCGCGCACGCGACAGATATCAACTCCTGCTTCCTCTGGACCTTGGCCGAGGCCAGCGTCACCTCGGATTTGGACGTCCCGCACTTCCTGCACTTTGCCTCCAGCCTGACCGTGTCCAGGTCGTCTGCTACGAGGATGACTTCCACGTTGGCCTTCTGCAGCGCGTCGAGAATCCTCGGTAGGCCATAGACGGCCAGGCCACCAGGCTTGTTGACCTCGGAAAGGAACCTCTGGACCAGTTTCTTCTCCTCCACCAGCCTGACGTCGGCCAGCGTATCCGACGCCTTCTCCACGAGCTCCCTCACGCCCTCCCTCCCTGAATACCCCGTGTCCAGGACGACCAGCACCTTCTTCCGAAGCTCGTAGTGCAGATACTCGCCCTTCAGGAACTCCTCTTTCGTAGGCCCCGGGCCTCCGACAATCATGCCCGTCACCTTCGCGCCGTCGATGAAAACTCGCGTGGCGTGTTCGCCGACCCGGTGGTAGTAGTAGGTCAACTCCATCTCCCTACCTCTCTCGTATCTCCTGGCCGACTGACCTCCCTTCCTCGTCTTGCCGGACACCCCCGAAGTCATGAAATCGGAGATTTCAAGCCTGTCTCCGCTCAGGATGCCGAGACCGGCCTCACTGGCGTCAATCGACAGGATGCCGAAGACCTTCTCCTCGCGCAGCATGTCCCTGAGCCATTCCAGGTGGAAGTGGTCGTCGCACTGATAGAGGTATGCGGTCACCGGCTTCGGCGGGGCAATCTCATAGAGGTTGATCACCTCGCTGCCGGGTCCGTTGGTGGGGAGGGCCCCGCAGAAGATGACGAGCCCGGTCTCCGGTGGGGTCCTGTACAGCTTGAGCCTCTGCATCGCCCTCGTCAGGGCATCCTGAACATGGTTCCTCGTCGTGTCTGACTTGATGTTTCCTGCGGTCCCCCATTCCTCGCGGAGGTTTGAAATGACCTCGTGAATCGGCTTCTTGGGAGGGATGTACAGCGTGACGAGCTCCGTGCCCCTTCCTTCCTTGCTCGCCAGCTCCGAGATGAGCTTCCTGACCTTGTATAACTTGACCGAGTCGGGTTTTGTCGACAATGCGGAGCTACCCCTGAGTCAGGCGGAAGAACCCGATGCGGAACCGGAGGAAGCCCTCAATGGAACAAAACGATTGCCCCTCACCCATTTATAAAACCTGCCGCACGTAGAGGCGGAGAATGCGAGGCTTCTGCCAGTGAAAGCTGTGTTGAGGATTGGCGGCTCGGTGCTCGGCTCTCCGCCCTCGGCAAAGGTGGTCGACGCCTACGCGGCTGTGGTGTCCGACCTCAACCACGAAGGCCACTTCGTCGGGGTGGTCGTCGGGGGAGGCGTGGTCTCCAGGGATTACATCAAGTCCGCCGAGCAGATGGGCCTCTCTCCGTACCAGCAGGACACGATTGCGATCCACGCGTCCAGGCTCAACGCGCGCCTGGTGGCCATGAAGCTGGGGGGCGTCAGCTCAGTCCCCACATCAATCGACGGGATGCTCCAGAGGCTCGCGAGGAACAGGGTGGCCGTCATGGGCGGGCTCAGGCCTGGCATCACGACCGACACCGTGGCAGCGATAGTCGCGCAGAGGTGGAGGGCCGACGTGCTCGTCAAGGCTTCTGACAGGGACGGGATATACACCGCCGACCCCAGGCTCGACAAGAAGGCGAAGAAGCTGGACCGGATCTCCTACGAGAAGATGAAACAGATCCTCGGCGGTGAGCACAGGCCAGGGATTCACAGCATAGTCGACCCGATCGCGGTCGACCAGCTTTTCGCGTCGAGGATCAGGCTGGTCGTCCTGAATGGAACCGAGCCTAGGGGCGTCGCGAAGGCGGTCCACGGCGAGAAGATCGGAACGCTTGTCACCTGAGAGCGACTGGAACCAGAGGGGTTACCGAACTTGGTTGCCGTAGCGGTCTTCATCGCGCTTTTCGCTGCCGTTTTTGTGTCGTTCTGGTCCTCCCTCATCGAGGCCACCTACCTCACACTCCGCCCCTTTTCACTCAGCTGGGAGATCAGCGCGGGGTCGACCCGGGCGGCGAAGGCCCTCGAAATCGTCAACGAGAAGACTAGGCTGGTCAGCGTCACCACCTTCATCGACACGATCTCAAACGTCGTCCTAGCCAGCAGCATCGGGCTCGTCCTTTCGTACTACTTCGGGCCCCTCGGCTGGGTCTACAGCATCGTCGGCGGGTCCCTCTTGATAATGATACTCCTATCCCTCCTTCCCAAGGCCATCGGAATCGAAAACGCTCTTCGCATGTCCATATTCCTCGCGCCTGTCACCATGACCTTGATGGACGTGCTTGCCCCTGTTGCCGTCCCCATGACTTCATTGGCGAGGTCGCTTTCGGAGCGCATAGTCGGAAAGCCTGGCTACAAGGAGATCGACCTGGCGGCCGAGTTCGAGGACGTGGTTGCGATGCTCGAGAAGGCGGGCCATATCGAACCGGACGCGGGCCGGCTCCTCAGGACTGCACTGGCCTCTTCGAAGAACACGGCGCAGGACGTCCTCACTCCTATCGATGAGATTATCCACATCGAAAGCGACGCGACCATTCTTGACGCCCTGAAGGCGATGGGGAGAGCTGACCATCCCAGGATGCCGGTCTACGATCCGTTGAGGAAGGCCTATGTGGGTGCCGTCACCTTCCGCACCCTGTCAAAAGCGATCGGAAGGGACCAGGTCGATGTAGATGTGACCGAGTACATGATACAGCCTGCGAGAGTTTCGAAGGGCGAACGCCTCGCGTCGGTGATGGAGAAGATGCAGGACGCGGCGGCCACGATAGCGTTCGTCTTCGACGGTGACACGATGACAGGGATGATCACCGTCTCTGACATCATCGAACAGATTCTCGGCGTAAAGGTGTAGACGCTTCTCGCTGTAACACGTCACTGCTTGGGCGAAGCCAGGCGGTTCAGTTCGTCGAACGTGATTGCGCCATCGACGAGCGTCTGGTACGTCCCCTTCTCCAGTACCTCTCTTGAGGCGCGCTTCAACAGTCCAATCGCCGCATAGGCTGCGCTCGGTCCGAAGCTGACCCTGGCCACGCCGAGCCGTTGTAATTCATGGACCGGCGGCAGGCCCTTTCTGACCATCACGTTGATGGGGAATTCGAGAGCCTCCACGTAGACCGATATCTGCCCGGCGTCGACGAGGCCCATCGGATAGACGCAGTCTGCCCCCGCATCCCTGTAGAGTGACCCTCTTCGGATTGCCTCTTTCATTCTCGCTCGGTCGCCCCCTTGAGCGTATCTGAGAGAGTCGGTGCGGGCGTTTATCACGAAGGGGACTCCCAAGGACCTCCCTAGTGCCTTCAGCGCGACAATCTTCTCGACCTGTTTCTCTGCCGAAACGAGGGCCTTCGATTCGTGAATGAAGTCCTCCATGTTTATTCCCACGGCCCCCGCCTCGACGACCCTCCTGACCGTCTCGACCACCTCCTTCGTCGTTCGGCCGAACCCACCGACGACGTCTGCGCTCAGAGGCACCGACAGGACGCTCGCGATTCTGGCCGTCGCAGAAATGAACGCCTGCATCGGGATCGCCTCTCCGTCTGGATATCCAAGGGAGACCATCATCCCCGCACTGGAGGTCGCGACGGCGGGGAACCCCTCGTCTTCAAAGACCCGCGCACTCGGGACGTCCCAGGCGTTGGGGATAATGAGGATTCTTTTCCTGTTGTGAAGAGCCCTGAACTCTTCTGCCTTCTCTGTCTGATTCCTCATGCGATGTGACGGCGTCGTTTTGTGAGATAAATCTTCACCGGCGGGTGGGAACAGTTTAGCCGTTATTGACCGGCGATTCAATCAGGGAGGGCTGCTTGTCCATCGGCTGACGTCGGCGTCGTAGTTGTGCTACTCACCGGGCTCTGGGCCGTCTACAGGCACGTGTACAACGATGCCTCTCCTTGGTGGTTCTAGCTCTGCCTAATCTTTTAGAAGCTCTCATACCAGGGTTCTACATCGGGAGTGATACGAGCGTAGAGCGGGAAATCCACTTTCCGGACCTGTTTGGTGGGGGCCCCACCGGGCCCGCTAATCCCCCTGTGTTGTTGGAGCCTACCGCCGTAAGAGAGCGAAGACAAGCGGCTCTTATGGTATGGAGTTAGCCCCCCGAAACCGAGAGATTGGTTGGCCATACACTCGAACATTCGAATTTTCTAATCGATTGACACTACTATCTTACCGTTTGACTTGTCCATGATATTGATTTGTTGGGGGTGCTTCATGAAGGTTACCTTACCCAAACAAGCTATCAGCTCTAGGCCTTTATTGCTGTCCAAGTCTTCGGAAGTGCCTGAAGCAACCATGTCCCTGAATGCGCCCCTAGTCTTTGGTATGCCGACAGCCTTGATGTATTTGGCTACCGTTTGATTGTTGTAGAATTTGAACCTTGTATCCTGTTCTTCTTTCTCGTTTGTCATGCTACCTTGTGCCGGACAGCGACATACTATAAAAGGGGCGCAGTCCCTATTCCCTTAAATGAAAAAGGTAGACGGAGTGATCCTCCGTCCCTTACGAGGAAACGAGACTCTAACTCGTACCCTGAGAAGCCGTGCCTTTCAAAGGGAAAAGGGGGATACTCGGATCTTATATATCAGATGAACAATTTCATATTTTGAGACCTAAATATCTCAGATTTGTGATGCAAAATGTCCCATAACACGAGTCTTTCGAGACTGCTGAAATCAGAGAGGATACTGGATAGGTGCCCCAAATGCGGAAAGAAGCTAATTGTAACTGATAGCCCCAGAGGAGAACTCTTTTGCGGCAATTGCGGATTCGTAATGAAGGAGAAGGTCGTGGAGGCGGGTCCGGAATGGAAGTCTTTCTCTAGCGAAGAAAAGGACAACAGAAGCAGGACCGGAAGCCCCACCTCCATAACAATGCATGACATGGGCCTTGCCACAGTAATAGGAGCCGTGAACAAGGATGCATCAGGGAGGTCATTGTCTGGTTCCATGAAATCCACAGTCGAGAGACTGAGGACGTGGGATTGAAGAAGCCAGGTGCACGAGTCAGCGGACAGGAACCTAAGGCAGGCGTTCAGCGAGCTGCGAAGGTTCTCAGACAAGCTTACGGTGTCTGAGGCAGTCACGGAGAAGGCCGCCTACTTCTACAGGAAGGCACTCGAGAGGGGTCTTGTAAGAGGAAGGTCCATCACGTCAATCATTGCGGCGTCGCTCTACGCCGCCTGCAGGGACATGGAAGTTCCAAGAACCTTGAAAGACGTGGCAGCAGTGAGCAATGTCAAGAGGAAGGACCTCGCAAGATCCTACAGACTCTTGCTCAAGGAGATGAGCATCAAGATGCCGGTGGCAGACCCATCGAGGTGCGTATCCAGGATAGCGTCCAGGGCAGGATTGTCCGAGAAAACACAGCGAAGGGCCCGGGAGATACTGATCAGGGCCAAGCAGATGAGGATAACAGCTGGCAAAGACCCGATGGGATTTGCAGCTTCGGCGCTATACGTCGCTTGCACATTGGAAGGCGAAGTTAAGACGCAGAAGGACGTCGCTGAAGCTGCTGGGGTGACCGAAGTGACCATAAGAAACAGGTACAAGGGTCTCAGGTCAGCTCTCGGCATTTGAGTTTCAGCTTCGAGAAGCTATTCTCAAAGGGTAACTATTCGAAATCGTCTATATGAAACGCACCTATGAGGATAGGTCTAGAGGACTTTTCTCTGCAAGTCTTGGTTCTGATGCATCTTCGGGAGATAGACCCTCTTCCCCTACTCACGGTGCTAGCCTGGAGACGCCAACTATTTTTCGTCGGGAAGGAATCTCTTTGTCCCTTCCTCGTTGGATGCTACCATAGTTCCGCAATACGGACAGTAGTATTCCCTTGAGCCACGATGAGCGCCTTCTTTGTCATACCTGCCCGACTCGTGATAGTCCAAGTAGTCGTAATGCGGTATCTCGCTATGCGGTGTGAATAGGATGGGATACTTGCAGACTGGGCACACGTTCATATCGTATTCCGAGTTCGCCAGATTCTTAATGTGTTTCGGTTGAGCTTCCTCTGACTGCCTGCCTGATTAGCTCCTTCCACGTGAATGACTACCACGAGGAGAATGATGTCCTATCGCCCGACATGCACCACCTCATGTCGTCTCCCGAAGTCCAGGAGGAAAGCGAGAAAAGGAAGGCTGAACTCTCCTTTAGGTTCGCGAATAAGATTCTTGACCTGATGGAACCTCCGCACACAACAAAGTGCGGGGGGTGGGATTCGAACCCACGAACCCCTGAGGGACAGGATGCCCCATCCGAAGCACTGCCGGATCTTGAGTCCTGCACGTTTAACCAGGCTTCGTTACCCCCGCATCAGCCCCTGGCTTCGCAGCTTGCGATAAAGAACCTATCCGCAATCCGCAACATCGTCGTCTCCGAGTTCTCCTAGGCAACCGGCGAGTCTTACCCTGGACACCGTGATAATCGCATTACCGTCGTACAGCATTTATTCGACTCAGTCGAATATAGGAGAGATTAGCCCTTTCCGCCAGTAAACGAAGATTACCCCCGGTTGAAGAGAGACTTCGTTGAAAAGACTGAGGTACCAGCTTGGAACCGCCCCACAGCCTCAGAGGAGCCTACTGGCGACGTCTCTCGTAAGACAGCCGATCAAGGTCGGCGCCGCGAAGCCAGTCTCGCGTATCTACATAATCCCCGAACGCTGCAAGGAATGCAGCTACTGTTGGACCTTCTGCCCCAATGAAGTCCTCGAGCTTTCGAACGAGACCAACGCCAGCGGTTACCGGCATCCCCAGGTGAAGCCCGGCAAGGAGAACGACTGCGTCGACTGCCGGATGTGTTCCTGGATCTGTCCCGAGTTCGCGATTTACACGGTCGAGGTGTCTCCATGACTCTGACCACGGCTTCCGCTCCTGGGACCATCGCCCCCGGGACGTACTTCATGATGGGCAACTTCGCCTGTGTGGAGGCGGCTCTGGTCGCGGGCTGCAGGTTCTACGCGGGCTACCCGATAACGCCGTCTTCGGAGATCTTCGAGAGGGCGTGCACCAGATTCCCACAGCTGGGAGGATACGCCATCGAGATGGAGGACGAGATCGGAAGCATGGCAGCCCTCGTCGGGGCCTCCTACGCAGGCTCGAAGGTGATGACCGCGACGTCCGGACCCGGTTTCAGCCTCATGATGGAGAACATCGGCCTCGCTTTCGTCCTCGAGGCCCCCAGCGTCATCGTGAACGTCCAGAGGGTCGGCCCCAGCACCGGCATCCCCACCCTCGTCGGGCAGGGTGACATGATGCAGGCCAGGTGGGGGTCCCACGGAGATCTCGAGACGATAGCCTACTGCCCGAGCAGCGTCCAAGAGTTCTTCGACCTCACGATTCAAGCGTTCAACACGGCCGAGCGGTTCCGGACTCCCGTCTTTGTCATGGCAGACCAGGTCGTCGGCATGATGTCCGAGCGTCTGCGTGTCCCGCCGCTTGAGGAAATAGAGGTCGTCGAAAGGCAGGTCGCCGACCCTGAAAAGTCAGCGGCCCTCCACGAACTGCCCTTCGACTACTCCAAGGACTTCCTCCCAATGCAGATTGCGGGCACGGGCTGCCGTGTCAACATCGAAAGCCTCACCCACGACCCCAGGGGCTATCCGAGTAACGAGCATTCCGTTTCACAGAAGATGATCGACCACCTGCTCGGCAAGATTAGGAACCACGCGAGCGAGATCTGGAAGTGGGAGGAGGCGTTCCTCGACGACGCCGAAGTCGCGGTCGTCGCCTACGGGTCGACCGGCAGGTCGGCTCTTTCGGCCGTCAAGAAAGCCCGGTCGATGGGCATCAAAGCGGGGCTGCTGAGGCTGATCACCGTCTGGCCCTTCCCCGACAAGGTCATCGAGAATCTGAGCAGGAAGGTGAACGCCCTCATCGTGCCGGAGGTCAACTACGGTCAGGTCGTACACTCGGTCAGGGAAAACGCGAAGTGCCCTGTGTCTGGCGTCAACTGCGCGCCGGGAACGCTCGTCGACCCCAGGAGCATAGTGGACGCATTGGAGCTGGCAATCTGATGGCCACCACAGGGACGCAAGTCGGGGGACCCACCATCAGGGTGGAGCGTCATCCCAGAGACGGAATCCTCCGGGCGGAACGCCTCCCCAACATCTGGTGCCCCGGTTGCGGTGTCGGGATAGTCCTCGAGGCCTACACACGCGCCCTGGCAAAGTCGGGAATTCCACAGAACAAGCACGCCGTGGTCGCTGGCATCGGATGCACGGGCCGCTTCGCGGGATACCTCGACCTCGATTCCTATCACACGACCCACGGGAGGCCGATAGCCTTCGCAACCGGCATCGCCGTCGTCAAGCCGGACCTCGAGGTGACTGTCATCGGGGGCGACGGCGACCTCGGCACCATCGGCGGGAACCACCTGATCCACGCGGCCAGACGCAACATCGACTTGAACGTCATCATGGTCAACAACTTCAACTACGGAATGACGGGAGGCCAGCACGGCGCCACGACGCCCTCGGGCGCCAAGACCTACACGTCTCCCTACGGGAACGTCGAAGCCCCCTTCAACGTGCCGTACCTCGTGGCCGCGGCAGGGGCCTCTTTCGTCGCCAGGTGGACGGCCCTGCACGTTACCCAACTCTACCAAGCGATCAGGCGCATGATGGAGGTCGAGGGTTTCGCCTTCCTGGAGGTCATCTCCCCGTGCCCCCCGACGTTCGGCGAGTTCAACGGCTTCCCTGACGCCCTCGACGAGATGAAGTACTTCAGGGAGAAGGCTGTCGTCGACCACAACGCCGACCTGAGGGAGACAGGGATCTCGATGCGCCCCGACGGCCGCATCGTCGTAGGCAACTTCATCGACAGGCGAAGGCCTTCCTACCAGGAGCTCCTCAGCGAGCTGAAGGTCAAGGCCGCGGGAGGCGCCGGAAAGTGAGGTGGGAGTTCCGCATCACCGGCATCGGCGGGCAGGGGGCGATCAGCATAGCGCACATAATCGGCAGGGCCGCGGTGATGTACGACTCGAGAGACGCCGTCGTCACCGAGGGGTACAGCCCCTTCATCACGGGCGGCTGGTCCAGGGGGGACGTCATAATTTCCGACGAGCAGGTCGACTTCCCGTTCGTATCCAAGCTCGACGTCCTCCTGACGATGTACCAGGAGGGCCTGGACCTGAACCTCAAGTTCGTGAAGCCGGACGGGGTCATCCTGACCGAGAAGAGGCTCGTCGATTCCAAGAGCGCTGGGCCGGCCAGGCGGGTCGTCGAAATCCCTGCCATGGAGGCGGCTGAGAAGATAGGCAAGAAGATTCTCACCAACGTGGTCATGCTGGGAGGTCTTTCAGCGGTCTCGCAGGGGGTTTCGCCGGAGGCGCTGAAGAAGGCACTCGCCGAAAGGTTCCCGAAGGCGAAGGAGCTCAACGCCAGGGCCCTCGACACAGGCTTCGAGTTGGCCAAACGCTTCGAGGAGGCGCCCCGCGTTGTCTGAGCATGACACGATCGTCATCATAGGAGGCGGGATCGCCGGCATACAGGCTTCCCTCGACGCCGCCAACGCCGGCGCGAAGGTGGTCCTCGTCGAGAGGGAGCCGACAATCGGAGGGAAGATGTCCGTCCTCGACAAGAACTTCCCCACGCTGGACTGCTCGATTTGCATCGAGTCCCCCAGGATGAGTGACGTCGGGCTCCACCCCAACATCGAGCTCCTCACCTGCTCGGAGGTCCAGGGCCTCGAGGGCGAAGCCGGGGACTTCACCGTGAGGGTGAAAGAGAACCCGAGGTATGTGACCGACGCCTGCACGAGGTGCGCCGAGTGCGTCCCGGTCTGCCCGGTCGGCCTCAAGAACGAATTCGACGTGGGCATGTCTGCCAGGAAGGCGATCTACATCCCCATCGAGCAGTCTGTCCCCGGGGCGTACGTGATAGATGCCGAGCACTGCCTGAACAAGCCCCCGAACTACCTGCCCTGCAGCCGCTGCACGGACGCCTGCGGGCCCGACGCGATCGACTTCAACATGATGCCGAAGACGCACGAAGTGAAGGCGGCCGCCGTGGTCGTGGCGACCGGGTTCGACCTGCTCAACCCCGAGCTCCTGACTGAGTTCAGCTACGGGAAGCACCCCGACATCCTGACCTCCATGGAGCTCGAGAGGCTGCTGCAGGCCTCTGGGCCAAGCCTGGGAGAGATCGTCCGCCCCTCCGACGGCAAGCATCCGAAGAACGTCCTCTTCGTCCTCTGCGCCGGTTCCAGGGACCAGAGGTTCGCGAAATACTGCTCCAGGATCTGCTGTATGTACACGATCAAGGAGTCATACCAGCTCAAGGACCACGGCATCGAGAACGTGGACGTGGCCTACATGGACATCCGCGCGTTCGGAAAGGGCTTCGACGAGTTCTACGACAGGGCGCGGGACAGCGGGGTGCGCTTCACCCGGGGGAGGCCGGCCAGGGTCAGACCTTCGGGAGCGGCGCTGAAGGTCTCGTTCGAGAACACCGAGACGGGCGAGCTGAGCCCCGAGAAGGAGTACGACATGGTGGTGCTCGCCACGGCAGCGGTGCCCTCGAGAAGCACAGGCGCGCTCGCCTCGGCCCTGGGCATCGAGCTTGCGGACGACGGCTTCTTCGAGTCGATGGAGGAGTCGGGTGAGTACGTCACCAGCACGAGAGAGGGCGTCTACCTCGCAGGCTGCAGCACCGGGCCTAAAGACATCCCTGACAGCGTCCTCGAGGGAGGCGCCGCTGTCGCGAAGGCGATGACGCACCTGGAGACGAGGTCGTGGCCCGAGCCCCTGAATGTCATCCCGCTAAGCACCGAAGGCGAGCCGCGGATCGGGGTCTTCGCTTGCCACTGCGGCTCAAACATAGCCGGGGTCGTCGACCTGCCGGAGCTGGTGGGCTACGCCAGGACTCTGCCGAACGTGGTCCACGCCCAGGACCAGACCTACTCCTGCGCCGCCAACACGCTGAACGACATCAGCGGCGTCATCAGGGACAAGGGGATCAACAGGGTCGTGGTCGCGGCCTGCTCCCCCAAGACTCACTACCCCACCTTCCAGGGCTCCCTCGACCGGGCCGGCCTGAACAAGTACCTCTTGGAGATGGCGAACGTCAGGAATATGGACTCCTGGGTCCACAAGGAGGACAGGGCCGGGGCTCTCCGGAAGGCGAAGGACATGGTGAAGATGGCCGTCCTGAAGGCGTCCAAGATGAAACCTCTCACTCCAATGAAGTTCCCCGTCACCCAGAAGGCGCTCGTGGTGGGCGGAGGCGTCGCGGGCATTGCCGCGGCGACGAACCTCGCCGAACAGGGGTTCGAGACGCACCTGGTCGAGAAGGGCGACAGGCTGGGAGGCATGCTCCTCGACCTTGGGGAGGTCGCGCCGAGCGGCGTGAAGGCCGACCTGCTCCTCGGGCTGGGACTGGACAGGCTGCGCCGGAGCGGGGCCTCGGTCCACACATCGACGCTCGTGGAGAGCATCACCGGCTTCGTTGGGAACTACCACGCTCACCTGACCGACGGCTCAGACCTGGACGTGGGGACCGTGGTGCTGGCCACCGGCGCCCAGCCGTACACCCCCACCGAGTTCGAATACTCGCGGAACGCGTCTGTGGTGACCAGCCTCGAGCTCGAGAAGTCCATCGAAGGCGTCGGACCCCAGAAGAACGTCTCGATCATCTCCTGCGTGGGCTCGAGGAACGGCGGAGATGGGCTGCTCCCGGTACTGCTGCCAGACCATGATCAACCAGGCGATACGGCTAAAGGACATGGGCAACAACGTCAACGTCTTCTACAAGGACATCAGGGCCTTCGCCAGGTTCGGCGAGGAGGAGTACGAGGTCGCGGCCCGCAAGGGCGTCTCGTTCATCCAATATCCACAGGACCTCCTCCCCCAGGATTCTATCAAGCTCGAAGGCGGGAACCTGATCATGAAGGACGAGCTCCTCGGCACAGAGGCCGAGTTCCCCACGGACCTCGTCGTCCTGAACGTCGGAATGGCGCCCGTGATCGAGGAGGAAGGGGTGATGCACCAGCTGAAGGTTCCCAGAGACCAGCAGGGATTCGCCCTGGAGAGCCACCCGAAGCTCGGCCCAGCCGAATCTGTCGTCCAGGGTGTGGTGCTGGCGGGAACCTGCCAGTACCCGAAGAGCGTCAAGGAGTCCTCGATTCAGGCCCTCGCGGCAGCGGCCAAGGCGTCGACGATACTCTCCAAGAAGGAGATCGAGCGGGAGCCCTTCGTCGCGGTAGTCGACCCGGAGAGGTGCACGAAGTGCGGACGGTGCATCCCCGTGTGCCCCTACAACGCGATCAGGGGGGAGCAGGGGAAGAGCATCGAGTTCATCACCGCGATGTGCCAGGGGTGCGGGACCTGCGTGGCGGAGTGCTCGGTGGAGGGCGCCCTCAGGCAGGAGGACTTCACCGACGGCCAGGTTATGGCGCAGATAGACGCCGCCCTCGAGGAGGTGCCCCAGACCAAGGTCCTGGTCTTCGCCTGCAACTGGTGTTCGTACGCCGGAGCGGACTTGGCCGGAATCATGAAGATTCAGTACCCGTCCAATTCGCGGGTCGTCAGGACGATGTGTTCCGGGAGGGTCTCCCAGAGGCTCGTCCTCTACGCATTCTCGAAGGGCGCAGGGGCCGTCCTCGTCACGGGATGCCACCCAGGAGACTGCCACTACATCAGCGCGAACTCGCAGACGGAGAGGAGGGTCGCCAGGTGGAAGGTCATGCTCAAGGCCCGGGGCGTCGATCCGGAAAGGCTGCAGCTCTGGTGGGTGAGCGCGGCCGAGCCGAGGCGCTTCGCCGACAAGGTCACGGAGATGGACCGCATCATCAGGGCCCTTCCGCCAGACGAGCTGTCTTCCACCACGACGAAGATCAAGATGACGGTGAAGTCCCCATGAAGCTGGAGCCAGCCTTCACGAGCAGGCTCGAGGGGACGTCGAGCGATAAGCTCTCCCTCTGCTACCAGTGCGGGACATGCACTGCAGTCTGCCCGGCCGGCGTTCCCGTCAGGAGCCTGATCCGGGGATCACAGCTCGGCGCAAGGGAGTCCGTCACCGGCGACCAGCGCCTCTGGTACTGCGCCACCTGCAAGCTCTGCGAAGTGGGATGCCCCCGGGGCGTGAAGATCACGGACACCATCCACGCGTTGAGGGTCGCGGCCTACGAAGGCAAGAAGGTCCCGCAGAAGCTGGAGACCGCGCTGTGGGGGGTCTACGAGGACGCGAACCCCTGGGGCGGAAAGAAGGCCGAGAGAGGCAAGTGGGCCGAGGGGATGGGCATCACCCAGGGAAGGCCCGCAAAGTACCTCCTCTACGTCGGCTGCGCCGCCTCGTTCGACCCGAGGCTCCAGCACGTTGCCCGCTCCCTGGCCTCGATACTGGGCAAGGCCGGCGTCGACTTCACGATCCTCGGCTCAGAGGAGAGCTGCTGCGGAGACGTCGTCTACCAGATGGGCGAGGAGGGCTTCCTCGAAGAGCTGGTCCAGGGAAACATCAAGAGCTTCGCGAAGTCTGGAGCGGAGGCCATCATCGCCGTCTCCCCGCACTGCTTCAACATGTTCAGGTCGGTCTACCCCAAGTACGGCGCCGGCATGCCGACCGCCCTCCACTACACCGAGTTCTTGGCGGGGCTCCTCGACGAGGGGTCGCTCAGCCTGGGCCGGATGGACGGCGCAGCCGTCACCTACCACGACCCCTGCTACCTCGGCCGCTACCAAGGGATCTACGAGGAACCGAGGAAGTTGCTGGAGGGAATCCCCGGCGTCAAGCTCTCCGAGATGGATGACACCAAGGCGAACGCCCTGTGCTGCGGAGGCGGCGGAGGGGGGATGTGGGTTGACCACGAGGGCGAACGCCCGAGCGCGCACCGGGTGAAGCAGGCCGCGGACACTGGCGCATTGCAGATGGTGACGTCGTGCCCCTACTGCATACAGAACTTCGAGGACAGCGCCAAGACGGCAGGCGTCAGCATGGGTGTGATGGACGTTTCAGAGGTGATCGCCCGCGCGCTGGGCTTGGACGGAGGCGGGGTGTAAGTTTGGCCGCCCAGGCGCCCGCGCAGGCACCCGAGAGGGGAAAGGACGTCCTAGTCTTCATGGAGCAGACCGACGGCGCTCTGGAGGGAGTCTCGCTGGAGGTTCTGGGCAAGGCGAGGGAGATCGCCGACAGGCTCGGGGTCAATGTGGTCGCCCTGCTGCTTGGACGTGACGTGTCGGGGATCGCCGACGAGGCTGCCAGGAGGGGCGCCGACGTCGTGCTTCTCGCAGACTCGCCCCTGCTCAAGGACTGCACCGTCGAGGTCTACCTGAAGGTGCTGTTCCCGCTCGTGATCAAGAGGAACCCCGCGATCATCCTCATCGGGGGGACCCACAACGGCACCGGCCTGGCCGCGGGTCTCGCGGTCCGCCTGGGCGCCGGCCTGATGGCCCATGTGGTGGACCTGGAGGTCGACAAGGATTCCGGGACCCTCTTCGGCTCGGTCCCCGGCTTCGGAGGCAGCATCGTCGCAATCTGCAGGTGCAAGAAGTGGCCGCAGATGGCCACGGTCAGACCGGGGATCTTCAAGCCTCTCCCTACTAGTGACTCGGGCACCGGCAAGGTGGAACGGGTCGAGGCCGGCATAACGGAGGCCGACGTCAAGTGCCGGGTCATCGAGAGGTCGGTCACGAAGACCGAGGACATCAGCAGGGCCGAAAGGATCGTGGTCGCAGGGCTGGGAACAAAGGGAGACCTCGCCCTGACACAGAAGCTGGCTCAGGCTCTAGGGGCGAGCTTCGGAGTCTCGAGGCCCCTGGCCGACAAGGGGATGGCGCCGCGGGATAGGGTCGTCGGTTCCACCGGCTACAGCGTGAACGCCGAGCTGGCTATCGTGGCTGGGGTCAGCGGGGCGGCCCACTTCGCCTCCGGGATAAGGGACGCAAAGACGGTCATCGCGATCAACTCGGACCCGAACGCCCAGATCTTCAAGCACGCGGACTACTGCGTGACGGGCAACCTTTTCGAGGTCATGCCCGAGCTGATCGCGGCGCTCCAGGCATCAAAGGGGGGTAGCAGATGAGATACGTGGTCTGCCTGAAGGTCACGCCCAAAGTCGACCAGATCAGGTTCGACGAGGTGAAGAAGGCCATCGCCAGGGAGGGAGTCGAGAACGAGATTAACGACGCCGACAAGAACGCAATCGAAGCCGCCCTCCTTCTGAAGGACAGACACGGTGGCACCGTGACCGTGATGACGATGGGGCCTCCCTCCTTCGACCCGTTCCTGAAGCTCGCAGTCGCCATGGGGGCGGACGAAGCGATCCTCCTGAGCGACAGGAGCTTCGCCGGAGCCGACACCTACGCAACCTCCCGGGTCCTCGCTGCCGCTCTGAACAAGCTCAAGGAATACGACCTCGTCCTCTGCGGCGAGGCGTCGTCCGACGGCAGCACCGAGCAGGTCCCCGCGAGCATCGCCGAGTGGCTCGGAATCCCCAGGGTTACCTACGCGGTCGACGTCGACATTAAGGATTCGAAGCTCATTTCGAAGAGGAGCGTCCAGGGAGGCTACGAAATCGTCGAGACCGGGCTGCCCGCGCTGGTCAGCGTCGAGCTTGGGTCCAACTCCCCCAGGTTCCCCGACTTCCGTAGGAAGAAGTGGGCCGAGAGCGAGTACAAGTCCACGGTCTGGGGAATCGCGGACCTCGGGTTCAACCCGGTCGAGGTCGGCCTGCAGGGGTCGCTGACTTCGGTCGAAGAGCTGAGGAAGATGGCATCGCCGGCGAGGAAGGCGGAGGCCGTGACCGGGACCCCACATGAAGTGGCCGCCAAGCTCGCTCAGATCATCACCTCTTCGGGGCACTGAGCCACTATTCGATTCGTTCGAATAATCAATTAGGGAGAATGCCTAAATGCTGAGGGGCTCCTTTCCCCACTCATGAAGCGCCGGGCCGTCCGGGGCTCGTTGACCCTGCTCGAGACCTTCTCTCCCGACCAGTGGAGCGAAGACGCATTTGTCAAGACGCCTCCCTTCGTCACCGAGGACGTCGACGGCACCGTCATGATTGTGCCGAATTCCCTCGAGGCCGAACGCGTCCTCGACCTGGTCAGCCCCACGTTGGGCCTGAAGAAGGCGAAGAACGGTCGGCTCTGCTACCTGACCAGCAGGACGGAGACGGTCAGGACCCTCCGGATGTTCAACTGGTTCGTCAGAAGGAGCTGGCGCAACAAGGAACTTGCGATCCTGTGGGCTCTCGCCCACGCCCTCGGCAACCTGGACCAAGCGCGTCCGCCCGTCTCCGTCCAGTCGATTACGGGCATGACCGGCTGCGGCCCCAAGCTCGTCTCCGATGTCATGAACGGTCTGCGCGGGACGGACGGTGGTCCGACGCGGGGCGGGGTCTTCGGGGAGTGCGAGGTGGACCGCGCCGCCCTCAGGGAGAAGCTCGAAGGGCGCCTCGAAGAGACTCCGACGCAGACCGAGGAGCTCGTGATGGAGTCGCTCTGCTCGGGGATGGGCTCGTCGGTGAGCGACATCTACAACCGGACCTTCCCCCGCGAGTTGACCGTCGGCGCGGTGTACAAGGTCTCGGAGGAGCTCAAGCGCGGCGGCTATGTCCAGGAGCTCAGGCACTTCCGGGTCAACGAGAGGGGTCCGATGAGGGAGATGCTGGGCTCCGACTGCCGCAACTGCTTCTACGGCTACTCGAGCGCGGAGAAGTGCTTCGACGACGCCTTCAGAGAGCTCGAGCACATCCTCAAGCGCTACTACCAGAAAGAGCTCACTGAAGAAGAGCGGGCCAGCTCCTACAGCGCTATCAAGTCCGCGCCCTTCGGCCCGAAGGTAATCAGGAAGGTCCTAGAGGCGCTGAAGCTGATTCATCACATGGACATCCTGATGGAGGAGAAGAACGTGGTGAACGTCCTTCGGAAGCTCGAGGAGTGGTACGACGTCGAGTTCTCGGTCCACCGGGGCACGGTCGAAGGAACTCCGAATATTGGACCGGCTCGACAATAGCGAATGTTCAATAGCAACTCTGCGACTTCAGATCATGTGCAGCGCTCCAGCGTGAGACGTTGCTCCGATTGCCTACACTGGCGGCCATATCCTCAACTCACACGCGTCGGCACCTGCGATTATCCGGGTGGCAAGTACCATAACAGGGGGGTGCCAGCCTCCAGTGAACCCTGCGAAGCGTTCGTCAGAGACTTCGAGGTCGAGAAGATATGCGGCAACTGCAATGGCTGGTACCCCCTTGACGTGCGGCCACATCTGGGGGAGTGCCACACCTCGGCGAGCCCCAACGTCGGCAGGCCCGTCTACTGGGACAGGTCAGCCGGCGACTGTTTCGAACAGAGGTCCCTCGTCAACGCTGAGTTTGTGTTCTGCGAGACGTGCAGGCTGACCGTGCCCAGGAGCGACCTGGCAGCTCACAGGTCGCACGCGCTCTTCGCCGGAGCGGCGCAGTTTCCGGTCGAGGAGATGTACGAGTTCACGACGGCAGGCGACTGACAGGCATCGCGCCCTGCTTACTTCTGGATCGTCGCCACTCTGCTGCTCTTCCTAAGCAGCCTGTGCGAAGCTATCTCGATTATGATGTTGCAGTAGCGCGCCAACTGCGCGAACTGCGACGCGAGGACCCTGGCGTAGCCATACTCGCCCGATTCGAGCATTTCGTGGGTGATCTTCTTTTCCATCCTCAGCGTCTCGTCGACCAGGGCAGCGGAGCTCCCAATCAGCCTGAGGTCCGAGGTGAGCAGGCTCTCGACCGTCGTGTTGAACGCCTCGCCCGCCTTGGCGCCGAGCTTCCTGATGTCTTCGACCACCCGTGGGTCCATCTTGGTCCCCTGTCCCTTGAGCCTGATTAGCTCCTCGGCGATGTCTAGGATGATGCTCCCTATCTCGTCTAGCGTCTTCGCGCAGACCCTGTCTCCCGAGGCGTGCAGCGGCGATTCGATGCCGATGTCCGCAGAGAGCTCCCTCCTGTTCAGCGCGACCAGCAACTGCCTCACTATCAGCCAGTAGAGCTCGTCGATTTCGTTCTGGACCCTCCTGACCTCGTTCAGGCTCCCGGTCTTCTTCAGGTCGAGCGCCTCCATCACGTCCTCGAGGCTCTTTGCAACGAGAATCTGGAGCCTCTTGAGCAGGGAGTCTACCGGGAACTTGGTGGGGTCCATGAAGCTCTGCGCGACTACGTGCCTCGCGTCCGACTCGACCACCTCCAGCCCGCGGAGCCTCTTGACTGTCGCGATGACCATGCCGACCCTTGCCTTGTCCAGCGGCTCCTTGCTGACCACCTCGATGGCGTCGTATCCCAGCGCGTAGGACCCCACGATCAGCCTCGTCAGCGTTTCGTCGTCATCTATCAGGTCGGCCTTTATCGTGGCCTTGCTTGACTTGCTGGCCTTTGTGGTCGGTATCAGCCTTAGCGTGCCGTCGGCGTCCTCCCTGAACAGGAGGCTGTCCCCTTCGGAGAGGTTCATCTCCTTCGCAAACTTCTTGGGTATCGAGACGGCCAAGGTTGAGTACCCGACCTTCTGCACCTTCCTCAGCTCGTCCACATCTTCTATATACTAGTCAGCACTATATATGCTATAATTTTAAACGGCGACCCAATCTCCTAGGCTGAGATACGGCATGAAGAGACACGACTTCTCGTGGATGATAGGGGGAGTCCAGGGCAGCGGAGTCGACACCTCCGCGAACATCTTCGCCCGGGCTGCGGCCACTGGAGGCCTTTTCGTCTTCGGCAACAGGGAGTATTATTCTAACATCAAGGGCGAGCACAGCTACTTCCAGGTCAGGGTCTCGAAGGACCTGATCAGGTCCCACGTCAACACCGTCGACATGCTGACGACCTTCGAAGAGGAGACGATTTTCAGACACGCGCTCGAAGTGAGGAGAGAAGGGGCGATAGTCTACGACCCCGACCAGGACGCGAAGAGGCTCGACCAGGTGCCCACGATCGAAGCCGACGTGAAGACCATGCTGAACGGCGAGCTCGCCAAGGCCGGCCTCTCGGCCGATGTCAGAGGAATACTCGAGCTGGCCAGGAGGAGGGGCGTCCACATCTACCCGATACCCTACACCGAGCTGCTGAAGGGAGTCGGCGCCAAGTTCGGCGAGACCTCGCTCAGCACCCTGCAGCGCATGCTCAACGTGATGGCGGTTGCCGCGTCCTTCGCCCTGGTATCCTACGACGAGAACCTCGTCAAGGAGGCGCTCAAGAAGCATTTCCGGTCGAAGCCCAAGGTGATAGAGATGAACGTCGCTGCCGTCGCCGCCGCGTACGAGTACATGAACCAGAAGTTCGCCGGGAGCTTTGCCTACAAGCTGGAGCCTGTGAAGACCAGCGACGTCAGGCTCTTTGTCAGGGGCACCTCCACGGTCGCGATGGCAAAGGAGCTCGCGGGCTGCAGGCTCCAGACCTATTACCCGATCACGCCGGCGAGCGACGAAAGCGAGTTCCTCGAGTCCCACGCCGAGATACCGCTCGACGGCTCGGCGGCCCAGGAGAACCCGCAGGTCGGGGAAGCCGCGGCCTTGAAGAACAAGGCCAGCATTGCTGTCGTCCAGTCCGAGGACGAGATAGCCGCGATTACGATGGCGATAGGCGGCGGGCTCGCCGGTGCCAGGTCCTCGACTTCGACCTCCGGCCCGGGATTCTCCCTCATGGCAGAGGGCCTCGGATACGCCGGGATGAACGAGGTCCCGGTCGTGTTGACGCTGTACTCCAGGGGCGGCCCGAGTACCGGGCTGCCGACGCGCCATGAGCAGGGCGACCTGAGATTCGCTCTCCACGCAGGTCACGGCGAGTTCCCGAGGCTGGTCCTCGCGAGCGGCGACCTGGAGGAGTCGTTCTACGACACAGTGAGGGCCTTCAACTACTCCGAGAGGTACCAGACCCCGGTTATCCATATGGTCGACAAGGCACTGACGAATTCCGACGTTACCATGCCGAAGTTCGACGTCAACAGGGTCAAGATCGAAAGGGGCCTCCTGGTCAAGGGGCCGGTCACCGACGCCGTCAACGGCGAGATCAGGCGGTTCCAGCAGACCCCCAGCGGGGTCTCTCCACGCCCCCCCTTGGGAACGAGAGGGGGCGTCTACTGGAACACGGGGGACGAACATGACGCGCTGGGGCACATCAGCGAGGACCCGACCAACCGAGACATGATGATGGAGAAGAGGATGGGCAAGGTCGACCTTGCCGACAGGGAGATACCACTCGAAGAGAAGGTGAACTTCTTCGGCCCCGAGGAGGCCGACATCACGGTCGTCAGCTGGGGGTCGACCAAGGGCGCAATCCTCGACGCGATGGAGTGGCTCAAGGAGGACGGGATAACGGTCAACTTCCTCCAAATCAGGCTGATCCATCCGTTCCCAACCGGGTACGTCAAGAAGGTCCTGTCGAAGGCGAAGAAGATAGTCGGCATCGAGATGAACTTCTCCGGGCAGCTGATCGGGATCTTGCGCGAGAGGACGTGCATCCCGGTCGAGCAGCTGGTCGTAAAGTACAACGGAAGACCGATGTCGTCCGAGGAGGTCTACGACGCGGTCAGGCTGATATCTGAGGGCAAGGCCCCCAAGAAGCTGGTGTTGAAACATGGCGCTTAAGCTCAGCGACCTGAAGACGTCGGCGCACAACGACTGGTGCCCCGGCTGCGGGGACTTCGGGATTCTCAACGCGATTCAGATGGCCCTGGCGGAGATGAACGTCGACCCGTCCCGCACCGTGGTAGTATCGGGGGTAGGCTGCTCGTCGAAGTCTCCCCACTTCATCAAGACCTACGGGGTGCACACCCTCCACGGGAGGGCGCTCCCGTTCGCCACCGGCATCAAGCTTGCCAACCCCAACCTGGAGGTCGTGGTAGAAGGAGGCGACGGAGACGGCATGGGGATCGGAGCCGGGCACTTCGTCAACTCAGGCAGGCGGAACCTCGACATGCTCTACATCGTCCACGACAACGAGGTCTACGGCCTCACAAAGGGCCAGGCCTCCCCGACCATGAAGCTCGGGATGAAGACGAAGTCCCTCCCGCTGCCGAACATCAACCAGGGGATCAACCCGTTGATCTTAGCCATCGCCTCGGGTTACACCTTCGTCGCCAGAGGCTATTCGTACGACGTGCGCCACCTGAAGGACCTGATCATCAAGGGCATCCGCCACAAGGGGTTCGCCTTCCTGGACGTGCTGCAGCCGTGTCCGACCTACAACGACATTCAGACCAAGGAGTACTGGGCCGGCGAGGGGAACCTCGACGCAGGCGGCAGGCCACAGCCGAGAACCTACAAGCTCGAGGAGGTGGGCTACGACGGAGTCGTCCACAACGCGGACGAGGAGGAGATGGAGAAGAAGGTCCAACAGGCCGTCCTAAAGTCGTTCGAGTTCGGGGACCACACCCCCATCGGACTCTTCTACCAGAACGAGTTCGTGCCCACGTTCGAGGAGCGCCTCACGGCTAGGATGCCCTCCTACAAAACCAACCCGCCCGCCGACCAGGAGATCGCGCACGCAGACGGGACGCCGTTGGCCGATATCGACAAGCTGCTCGAAGACATGCGAGTATAACGAGACGAAGCCGACCAAACCGCCGACCCACGTCGGCTGCCCTGCCTTATGGTCATTCCCTGCCAAGGCGCCCCCGCACGGTCGCAGGTAACGGTTGCAGGTTGCCTGAGAATCCATGCGGGCCTTCAGCGGGACTCTTGCTTGATTTGTGCCGAATTAACACGGGAACGCATATATACGAACTCGAAACCGCGTGTCAGTTTGCGCATTAATTGGCGGCGTCTGCCTTGAGCAAAAGGGCATAGCCCCAACGCAATGAGAATGCACGACCTCCAGATGCGCGTACAAAAGTGGAGATCTGACTTCATCGGTTAGATCTGACATGGGTTGTGCTTTACACCTCGCAGAAATGCGTGGTCGTACTCCTCGATAATCGACTCCGGTTGATCCTGCCGGACCCGACTGCTATCGGATTGGGATTTAGCCATGTTAGTTGCGCGTTCCTTGGCTACAGGGGACGCAGCGCACGGCTCAGTAACACGTAGTCAACCTGCCCTGGAGACGTGGACAAACCCGGGAAACTGGGGCTGATCCACGATAGATGACCTCATCTGGAAGGAGAGGTCGTCCAAAAGGCGGCGCGAGTATGCTTCGCGTCTTCCGCTCCAGGATGGGACTGCGGCCGATCAGGCTGTTGGCGGGGTAATGGCCCACCAAACCTGTAACCGGTACGGGCTTTGAGAGAAGGAGCCCGGAGATGGACACTGAGACAAGGGTCCAGGCCCTACGGGGCGCATCAGGCGCGAAAACTTCGCAATGCGCGAAAGCGTGACGAGGCTAGTCCGAGTGCCTTCCGCTGAGGAGGGCTTTTCTCGGCTGTAAATAAGCCGGGGAATAAGGGGAGGGCAAGTCTGGTGTCAGCCGCCGCGGTAATACCAGCTCCTCGAGTGGTCGGGACGATTATTGGGCCTAAAGCACCCGTAGCCGGTTCACTAAGTCCTCTGTCAAATCCAACCGCTCAACGGTTGGCCCGCAGGGGATACTGCTGGACTAGGAGGCGGGAGAGGCGGACGGTACTCCGCGTGTAGGGGTAAAATCCTTTGATCCGCGGAAGACCACCAGTGGCGAAGGCGGTCCGCCAGAACGCGCTCGACGGTGAGGGGTGAAAGCTGGGGGAGCGAACCGGATTAGATACCCGGGTAGTCCCAGCCGTAAACGATGCGAGCTAGATGATTCGATTGCAGTTCGCAATCGAAGTGTCGCAGGGAAGCCGTTAAGCTCGCCGCCTGGGGAGTACGGTCGCAAGGCTGAATCGTCGGCGGATCTTTCTGCCGGCGCAGTTCACTTAAAGGAATTGGCGGGGGAGCACCACAAGGGGTGAAGCCTGCGGTTCAATTGGAGTCAACGCCAGGAAACTTACCAGGAGCGACAGCAGGATGAGGGTCAGGCTGAAGACTTTACCTGACGAGCTGAGAGGAGGTGCATGGCCGTCGCCAGCTCGTGCCGTGAGGCGTCCTGTTAAGTCAGGCAACGAGCGAGACCCTTGCCGATAATTGCTAGCCGCGTTAGCAATATCGCGGAGGCTAGTTATCGGGACTGCCGCTGCTAAAGCGGAGGAAGGAGAGGGCCACGGCAGGTCAGTATGCCCCGAAACTCCTGGGCCACACGCGGGCTGCAATGGTAGGGACAGTGGGTCCCGACCTCGAAAGAGGAAGGCAATCCTCAAACCCTACCCCAGTTGTGATTGAGGGCTGAAACCCGCCCTCATGAATATGGAATCCCTAGTAACCGCGTGTCATCACCGCGCGGTGAATACGTCCCTGCTCCTTGCACACACCGCCCGTCGCTTCACCCGAGTTGGGTTTGGGCGAGGCCGGCTCTCATTGGGCCGATCGAACCTAAGTTCGGCAAGGGGGGAGAAGTCGTAACAAGGTGGCTGTAGGGGAACCTGCAGCCGGATCACCTCCTTAGTATATCGAAACTCGGGGGGTACGACCACGCACTGTAACGAGGTAAGTATCTAGTAAAGCACGACCCATGAAAGATGCAACATCCGGTTCTCGGATCGGATGTGAAGGGCCAGCGGGCCGCCTGATAGGCGGTCCCGCGATTAAGCCGTGCATAGGGTTCGCGCAAGCATCCGCCGGGATGTAATACTCATCCGTACGCACCGACGCCGTATGGTGGATGACTTGGCTTGGGTGGCTATGAAGGACGTGGCAAGCTGCGATAAGCCCCGGGGAGGAGCATGCAGCCATTGATCCGGGGATTTCCGAATGGGTTAGAACCTATCGGGATTGCCGCAAGGCGTCCCGATGATCCGCAAGGATCGCGAACGCTGGGGAAGGAAACATCTGAGTACCAGCAGGAAGAGAAATCAATTGAGATCCCGTTAGTAGCGGCGAGCGAAACCGGGAGGGCCCAAACCGAATCCGTCGCCGAAAGGTGACGGAGATGTAGGGTTAGCCTTCAACGTATGCGACCCTGGAACCGTCTGGCCGAACTTGCCTGGAAAGGCAGGGAACAGAGTGTGAAACCCACGTAGGCTGTACGAGACCGAGGTCGTGTTGAAGGCAGAGTACCTGGCCTTGACAGTGGCTAGGGAAGATTGGGGGAAAGCAGCCTCCAAGGCTAAACACTACCCAAGACCGATAGAAAACTAGTACCGCGAGGGAAAGTTGCAAAGTGCCCCGAAAGGGGTGTGAAAAGAGCCTGAAACCATACGGTTACAGACGTGCGCGGCCTGAAAGGAGTACGATCCTCGGGCGAGTTCCCGCAAGGGAGCTCAACTGGGGGTAAGTGCTGCAGGGTCGCGCATTCCGTCTAGAAACACGGGCCAGGGAGTTAACTGTCATGGCGAGCCTAAGGGTTAGAAGCCCGGAGGCGAAGCGAAAGCGATTCTCCGCAAAGCCGCAAGGCTCCAGGGAGGAGGTGTAAAAGTGCCTTCAAGTCATGGCGGTTTAGACTAGAAACCGAGTGATCGTGCCCTCGACAAGGTGAAGCCGGGCGAAAGCCTGGTGGAGGCCTGAAAGGGTCTTAACGTGCAACTTAGTCCCCTGATCGGGGGCAAGGGGCCAAAAGCCTATCTAACTCGGTGATTGCTAGTTCCCACCGAAGCGGATCCCAGTCCTGTCTCCGTGGATGTTGCTGACGCCGTAGAGCACTGATGAAGAAACAAGGATTCGAAAGGATCCACTTCTTTTTCAAACTCCGAATGTGTCAGCGCAAGAGAAGCGGGGAAGCGGGTTTATGTGGGGTAAGCCTCATAACCGAGAGGGGATTAACCCAGACTGGAGTTAAGGCCCCCAAATGGAGGCTAAGTGTCAAGCTAAAGGGTGTCTTTGAGCTCAGACAGCAGGGAGGTAGGCTTAGAAGCAGCCATCCTTCAAAGATAGCGTAACAGCTCACCTGCCGAGCTTAGGGGCCCCGAAAATGGACGGGACTAAAGCCTTCTGCCGATACTCCGGACAACTTGCTTGAGGCAAGTTTGTGGTAGGTGGGCGTAGAGATTGGGTGGAAGCCGGGCCGTGAGGTCCGGTGGACCGATTTCTAGTGCAGATCCTGGTAGTAGTAGCAGCGTAGTCGGGTGAGAATCCTGATCGCCGCATGGGCACGGGTTCCCTGGCAATGCGTCGTCAGCCAGGGGTTAGCCGATCCTAAGTGTATCCTCAACAGGGAGACACGAATCAGGGAAACTGGTTAAAATTCCAGTGCCTTTGACGGACCGATTCCCCGCAAGGGGAGACATCAACTCCGATGCTTTGAGATATGGCGTGCAGAGTTTATCGCTCTGTCTAATCCTATTAGCGGTGGGGAGTGTCGTAATGACGAGAACCATCGCGAGTGGAGAATGGCGGCCCGTTGGGGTCGTTCGCCAAATTCCCGGAGACCGTGAAAACGGAGTGGGACAGGTCCGTTGAAGATCGTACCCAGAACTGACACAAGTGTCCCTAGGTAAGAAGCCTAAGGCGTCTCGGGGAACTGTAGGTAAGGGAACTCGGCAACTTAGCCACGTACGTTAGCTAGAAGTGGTGCCTGCGTTCGTCATGAGAAATGGCGTCCGCAGGTTGCAATAACAAGGGGGTCCCGACTGTTTACTAAAAACACAGTAAAGCGCAAGTCCGAAAGGATGTGAACGCTTTATGAATCCTGGCCAGTGCAGGTACCTAAAACCCGGGTTCAACTGGGCTAAGGGCCTGTAAACGCCGGGAGTAACTCTGACTCTCTTAAGGTAGCCAAATGCCTTGTCGGGTGAGTTCCGACGTGCATGAATGGACCAACGAGGGCCCCGCTGTCCCTATCTACGACCCGGCGAACCTACGTAAGGTGGACGAACAGTCCATCAACTTCCATCGGGGAGAGAAGTCCCTGTGGAGCTTTACTGCAGCTTGTTGCTGCGATGCGGTTGCGGTTGCAGAGTGTAGCTGGGAGCCTTCGAAGCGCTGCCTTCGGGTGGCGTGGAGGCAACAATGTAACACCAGCCTCTCACGACTGCGTCGCTAACTCCTACGGGAGGACACCGGCAGGTGGGCAGTTCGGCTGGGGCGGCACCCTCTTGAAAAGATATCGAGAGGGCCCTAAGGTCGGCTCATCTGGGTCAGAACTCCAGAGTTGACGGCAAGGCGAAAAGCCGGCCTGACAGGAAGTTTAAACGCAGAACTTTCTGCAACGAAAGTTTGGCCTAGCGATCCTCCAAGTCCTCACTGTTGGGGGCTGGAGGTGACAGAAAAGTTACCCCAGGGGTAACAGGCTCGTCGCGGGCGAGAGCTCCAATCGACCCCGCGGTTTGGTACCTCGGCCCATTTGTGGGCCTTGGGGCAAGATCGTGGTAACGCGATTGAAGTATCCGTAAGAAAAACGAGTATCGGCTTATATCGGCGAAACCCGACCTCCTTTATCCAGGACGCCCGCAAGGGCGCTTTTGGGAAGAGCGGGAGAGGGCAACGCCGAGGGAAGTCCAACGGGACGAAGCACTCCGAACGAACGAATGTGGAAGGAAGGAAAACGAAAGGAAACCAACAACTTCAGCGGCATACGGCGGAAGCAGCGCTCGAACTCGGCTCGAAAGAGTCGAAGTACCTGTCGCTGCATACATCCCGGATGCCACTGAATGAAATCAGCGTGAGGAAACGACCTAACCGTTGTGACCCCGTAACGACTGAGCGCGCAGAAGAAAGTGCGTAATGAGATGGCACGGAGGGCAAGCTCGGGCATCCCGCAAGGGACGCGTCACGTTCCGACGTGGCGCGACACACGATCGCCCGGGTGCGCCATTCAAGACTCCGCCCATCATACGCCGACCCCCCGTTGTGCGCGGGGGTGAAGACATAGTCTAACTCCGGGAGTAATCCCGGGCAAAGTTGCGATGTCGGCTCTTCCCATCCTGGTCCTGCAGCAGGGGCCAAGGGTGGGGCTGCTCGCCCATCAAAGGGGAACGTGAGCTGGGTTTAGACCGTCGTGAGACAGGTCGGCCTCTACCTGATGGAAGGGGTGGTTCACTGAGGGGAAGCCCTGCCCAGTACGAGAGGAACAGCGGGGCGTTGCCTCTGGCGTACCGGTCGTCCGAGAGGGCGCAGCCGGGCAGCTAAGCAATTGTGGATAACCGCTGAAAGCATCTAAGCGGGAAGCCACTCCCGACAAGAGTGAGCCGTCTGTCCAAGCTTCCCCCGCAAGGGGGAGGGGCGAACAGAGGAGGGTCGCCATAGAAGATGGCGTTGAAGTGGTCCCAGTGTACGCAAGAAGCTCGCAAGAGCGACTTGTTCAGCTGGTGGACTAACTATAACCCAACGCAGGATGAGTGGGTCCCGGCGGAGGCGCAATGAACCCTATGCACGGCAGCGATCGGCCCCGCATGCTTGTGAGCCGTGTCCCGTAATCTGTATTACCAGTGAATCAGAAGTCGACCAGGTGGAGATTCGTCCGCTCAGAGGAGACGAAGTGGAAGAGCTCATAGGGCTCTGGAAGGAGTTCATGAACGATTCTCTGGCAATGGATGAGCCGATACCCACTCACGAGAGAAACGTCAGAAAGCAGAAGGAGTTCGTCACGAAGCTGATGAAAGAGGACCCCGGCCAAGTCCTGGTTGCCACCGACGGCGACAAGCTTGTCGGATACCTCTTGTTCCAGAATGAGGTCCGGCCTCCCCTTAAGATCGCGCACGGGTTGAGCTACGTGACAGACCTCTACGTCAGGCCGAAATACCGAAGGCAGGGAATAGCGAAGAGACTCCTCCAGTCGTGCCTGGACAGCCTCAGGAGGAGAAGAGCCACGAGCGTGCAGGCTGAAGGTCTGGCACACGAACAGTGGTGCAATCGCGTTATACAGACAGCTTGGCTTCGAGGACCTCGATATTACGATGCGGTTAGTGATATAGATCATCTCTCAGGTTTGAAGTCCGACGTCAATCTACCGTTTCTTGAACACAAGGAAGGCACGATAGTCATCCGCTTTGAACTTGTGGAGATTAACCAGACTTCCAAAGCAGTCGACGTAATGCCAACCCGCGGTTTGGACCGACCTTCGCAGCTCTCCATTCGAGTAGTGTCTTGTCCTCATCCTCAAAGTGAGAAGATGTTTCAGGCTCTTTGTAGGCTGCTCCCTGTAGAATGTCCATTCTGCTTCATGTATCTTGCTACCGGGTGGCGAGAGCGACTTCCAGATTCGTACAAGTTCGTGGGGGAACCTCTCGATTATGTACCGCTGATAGTGCTTCGCGATCGCATCCCTATCAAAGATCTCGATCATGAGTAACGCGCTCATGGACGCCTTCTCATGTAAGTCTGCGAAAAGTCGAAGGTCGTCTTCGTCCCTTCCTGTCACGCCAATCGAGTTGTCCATGATGATGATGGCATCGAAGCTGCGGTCGAGCCTCGCGAGGACTCGTGCGAGGTTCGAAAAGTCTCCACGAACGAACTTCACACGTTTCGATACCCCCTCCTGAAGGGCGAGCTGTCTCGCCCGTGCGAGGAAATAGGGTGATGGGTCATACCCCGTGACACGATAGCCGAGCTTGCCAAGGTTGACTGAGTGCCTCCCGATGCCGCAGGAGATGTCGAGGAGCCTTCTCTTCTCACTGACGCCGTATTCTTGGAAGATCTCGGAGATACCCTTGGCCTCCGCAGGCGCGCTCTCTAGGCCCTTCTCAAGCACGGGCACATAAATATCCGCGTGCTCGATGTAGATTTGGGATGACCAATCAGCCTCGGCCTTAGACTCCAACCAAGAGGGCAGATTCTTTCATTGAGTAGATAAACCATGAAACGGCCCAGGAATCGGAAGGCCCGTTGGGACTTGAACCTGAAGTTCAATGTGTAGGTTCCGCACCAAACACGGGTCTGGTGAACAAAGCTCAGGCAGGTTGCTTCGCGCCGCACTTTGCGCAGAACGTTGCGGTGGAGGCGAGCTGGGCTCCACAGTTGGGACAGAACTTCACCCCCGTTTGGGCAATCGGTGCGGGAGTCACAGGCACCTGGCTCATCTGAGGCGGGGCGATTCTAGCAGCGTTCGAGTAGTAGTAGACTGTCAGCCCTATCGGGATCACGGGTAGGTAGAAGGCCGAAAGGATGCTGCTCACAACCGTGCTTGCGACACCGAAGGGCCCGCTAATCACACCTACAATGACGGATGCTATCCCGACGATTATTCCGAAAACAATGATCAGGGCCAAGGTCTTCAGCCATCTACGGCCGACAAGCTTGCGGCTCCTCCCCAGGCTTTCGAGGACTCCTGGGCTTTCAATCATGACCACAGGAAACACGAGGGAGAACATTATCCCCAGTATTATCCCAGGAACGACTAGGGCAATCAGTCCCAAGGCGACGATGATGCCGGCGACTAGGCCCACCACCCAGATCAAAATCAATTTTGATATCGTGAATCGGACTGAAGCTTCGAGGTCTGCCCGTTCCTTCTCGATCTGATCAGATGCGAGCTTGACCGCGCTCCCGAAGGCAACGGGGAAGAATACCCATGTTACGATTACAGTCAGGACGATTAGCGAAATCAGAGCCCCAAAGAACCCAGGCGCCCAGTTCAGGACTTCTTGAGACGTTGCGTGGGCGGATAGAACTGGCAGGACGATGGCACGCCGCACGAGCGTGGTGAAGACCCCGATGATGGCCTCCACCACCGCGAAGAGAATTACGTACTTCAAGAAGTCGCGCCGGTAGAGCTCAAAGGTCTTCGAGACCACCTCGCTGAGGCTTAGCTCCTTCGAGATTCTCTGCCCATTGGACATGTTGCCCCCTGGGTTCGACGCCGATGTACATATTCGTTTGACTATGTTAGCGTAGCGCGCCAACAGAACCGCACGCCCCGAAAGAAGGCATGGTTACTCGTAGGCAATCTGAACTCATAGTTCAGCTTGCGGCGACCGCACTCCTCTGTCGCAAAACGAATCAAGAATCGGAGAGCCCGTTGGGATTTGAACCCCGTGTTGAGTGCACAACCCCCGCGCACATTCGGGGGCTTTGCCAAGTTGAGCTACTGAAATGACAGTGGCTTCGAAGGTTAGCCGTATTAGACGGGCGAAGTTGACCAATTGTCATGCGCCGGAGCGGGGTCTCCAACGCGGTGGCGGCTGGGCTGCTCGTCGTTGGTATTCTGATCGGCGCGACTGGCTTCTACGCGGCGACAACCTACCAGACTAAGACCGTGACCCAGACTGAAACAACCACGGTGAGATTGACGACTACCGCGACAGTGACCGTCCCCGGTGTGGCAGAGTACGCTTACGGGGGGTTCAGTCAGAACTCGTCCATCTCTGCTTCGGTCAACGAGACCTTCATTATACAGTTCAGCTCGAATGCCTATGACTCAGGATACGCATGGAACGTCAACACAAGCGCAGGCATCCAGTACCTCAATAACACAGTTGTGTCCTCCAGCAGTGTGTGTCTCGGTTGCCTTCAGTCATACTACTACTACTTTCGCGCAGTCCAGGGGGGAACCCAAACCATAACCCTACAGGCCAAACAACCGTTCACACCTTATGCAATTTACGCGACAATCAACCTGAAAGTGGTTGTGTCCACGCAACAAACCACTGTGTCCCAGCCTTAGGAACATGGGTGAAGATTCAAGAAGCGGCTCAGACCCGCTCTTCATGGCACTGATTTCTGTTTCCCGACGATTCTTGGCAGCTAAGAAACCAAGCTCTATCCGACGCAGACTTGGCAGAACCGTCCCGAGCCCCAGATTCCATCAGGCCCGGTGAAGGAAGGTTTGTCCGTCGGCATGCAGTCTCCAAAGTTCTATATCGGGCCCTAGGCAGGGAACGAGCGACGGTGACGCAGTTTGATTGAGACGGAGAACCTCACCAAGAAGTTCGGCGACTTGACCGCGGTTGACGGGGTGACCCTCCGTGTTGAGGAAGGGGAGGTCTTCGGATTTCTGGGACCCAACGGGGCTGGCAAGACCACCACGGTCAGGATGCTCTGCTGCCTGATATCAAAGACCAGCGGAGATGCCAGGATAGCAGATTACGAGGTAGGCAACGGCGCAGATTCTCTGAAGATCAGGAAGATCATTGGATTGGTTCCTGACAACGTGGGTCTCTACGATGACATGACCGCCTACGACAACCTGGACTTCTACGCGAAGCTCTACGGATGCACAGAAACGCAAAGGAAAGAGAACATCGGACGTTTCCTCAAGCTGTTGGGGCTTTGGGAGAAGAAAGACGTAGCGGCCGGGACATTTTCCAAAGGAATGAAGCAAAAGCTTGCGATAGCCCGTGCCCTCATCCACGAACCAGAAGTCTTGTTCCTGGACGAGCCGACAGTCAACCTAGACCCGGAATCGTCAAAGACGGTTCGGGACTTCCTTCTCGAGCTGAAGAAGGAGAAGAAGACCATCTTCCTGAACACGCACAACCTCGATGAAGCGCAACGAATCTGCGACAGGATCGGGATACTCAACACGAAGCTGATGGCAATAGGCACTCCCGAAGAGCTTGAGCAATCCGTTCGGGGCAGGAAGACCGTGATTCATCTGGAGCAGGTAAGCGACGCGATTCTGAGCGCGCTGAAGAAACTGCCGCTCAGGAACATGACCAGGGATGGCAACAGCATAACGATCGACGTGGCTAATCCTGAAAGTGAGAATCCGGCCATTGTTCGCGCAATCGTCGAGGCGGGGGGCGACGTTCGATCCGTCTCCGTGTCCAGTTCAACGCTGGAAGACGCCTATCTGAAACTCGTGAGGGAGACGAAATGAACTTCGGAAACTCGTGGATCATTGCATCAAAGGACCTCAAGGTAATCATACGAAAGAGGACGGTCATCTACGCGGTCGTCGTGCTTCCTCTCCTGCTCTCGATTCTCTTCCCGTTGGTGGTCGAGATATCCGGCAGGAAGAGCGGGGGAATCCCCGCTTCGTCTCTCCCAGGACTACTGAACTCGTTCGCCTTCTTCTTCGTCATCATCCCGGCGATCATTCCCACCCCCATCGCCTCTTACAGCATAGTCGGCGAGAAGATCGAGAAGAGCCTGGAACCCCTCCTGGTGACTCCCACCACCGATGGAGAGATCCTGCTCGGAAAGAGCATAGCCGCATTCCTGCCTGCCATCGTGGCTACGTATGCAGGTGCTACCATCTTCATGACGCTCATCGATAGCGTGACTCACAGCCAGCTGGGCTACCTCTACTTTCCAGATTGGAGCATCGGTGTCATCCTCCTGATTCTCGCCCCTCTTGCAGCGCTACTGAGCGTCGAGCTGAGCGTGATCGCGTCCGCAAGGGTCAGTGACGTTCGCGCAGCCTCGCAACTCGGAAGTCTGATGTTCCTCCCCTTCATGGGCATCTACCTCGCGGCCGAGATAGGCCTGATATCACTAGGCACAGACAACCTTCTCATCATCGCAGGTGTTCTGGCCGTGCTTGATTTTGTTCTGTTCCGCATCAGCACGGCCACCTTCCGCAGGGAGGAGATACTGACGAAGTGGAAGTGAAGCGTGGCCCCCGAACGCGAACAGCGGTTCAGAGTCTTTCGCATTAACCGGCAGCACAGGCCTGATTGCTTCAGTTGAATCTAGACCCATCTATCTTTGCATCTCTCGCCCTGCTCTTCGGAATCGCGGCTAACTTCAAGGCCATGGATGGATACTCGTTTCTCAGAAGGTTGATCTCCAGGTTCGAACCCAGGCTTGGTGTCCTCTACGCCGCCGTCCTCGTAACAGCCATCATTTCGCCCTTCATTTTGAACGACGTGGTCATCCTGATTCTCACTCCAGTGCTGATCAGGTACGCCAAACAGTTCAGAGTGGACATAGCTCCGTTGATAGTCGCTGAAATATGCTTCACAAACATCACCAGTTCACTGACACCACTGGGAAATCCTCAGAACATTCTCCTCTGGCAGGCTTCCGGAATCTCCGCGAGACAGTTCGTCCTCGGAACGTGGTGGCCGATTGCAATTTCCGGCGTATTGACCGCGGCCGTGCTCTACCCCTTCAGGAAGGGGCTCGGAGGCGCGAGAGAATTCCCCTCGTCGGTAGGGACGCGACTGCCTGCGATCTATCTTTCAGCCGTAGCGATGATCGTCTTTTCTCTGGACATAATTGGAGTGTCGAACGTGTTGGCACTTGGCTTGGCCTTCCTGCTTGGCCTCGCCCTCAACCTCCGATCGCCTCGACAGGTCGCTAAGGAGTTCGACTACAAGAGCCTGTTGATCCTGTATGCGCTCGTCGGTTCAACAACACTCGTCGTCACACTCCTCCAAACCACTCTTGTTCCATACGCGACCCCTGCCGCCTCGGGGAACCAACCCTACTCGGCCCTCTTCGTCGGCTTGGTTTCAAACTTGTTCAGTAACGTCCCGGCCACCCAGTTGATGCTGGGGACGGTTGTCGTTCCCTCGCACGCCGCGCCGGTGATAGCGGTGGAGGCAGGCCTGGCTGGCAACATCGATCCGATCGCCTCCTTCGCAAACATCCTCGCGCTTCTCATGGTCAAGCGAAGCGGCCTTCCAGTAAGGAAGATCATAATACTGCAGTTGGTTGTAGGCTCAATCTCCTTCCTACCGGCATTGTTATGACATTGGCGTGACTCAACAACGGTGGAGAATCGCATAGAGGAACAGGGACTCAGAGAGAACATTACCACCACACGACTACAATCCGGACTGGGACGGCTAGTAATCGCTGAGTCCTGACGTTCACCATGTTGCCGATTTGAACCTAAGGTGCGATGCTCGGCTACCGCATACCTAATTCAGTACCCAGCCAAGGCGCGCGAACATCAGGAGGTCTCGGCCACTATGGTACGCTTGAATCAGGACTGGTGTAGAGGAATATCTTACCAACGACTTTCTCCCCTATCTTCTTAGCATGGCTAGAAGACGCTACATTAGACTCGGCAATCTCGTTGATCAGAGTGTGGACGTGCCTCGACTTCAGATAGATGAGCCTGGCTTGGAAGATGTCTTTCGTTATTCCCATCCTTCTGAACTTCGGTTCGACGTAGAGGCCGTGTGACCTCGCCATCCCTCCGACAATGGTCATCCACGCTATGCCCACGATTCTGCTGGATATCTTGACGACGAAGCACTTGTCTCCGTTCCTGAGGGCTACGCCGACCCATTGCCTGTTTGTCTCGGGCTGCGCAATGGCCATGAAGCTTTCTATCTCCTTGGCATTGTCGTCGATGCTAACATGATGCCTGAATCTGTGGTCGGAAGGGGCCTCGTCAACGTCCAGCTGCCAGATGTTCCAAGGGTCCTTGGGACGCTCTGCGACCTCAAGCTCCGAGAAGATGTAACTGGAGGACTTCATCTCATAGAAGCGGTCGAATACCTCCCTAGATTTTGTGAAGATGGTTCCTGTTGCCTCGTAGCTATCATAGATGAACAGGCCGTTCTTCTTTCCCTCTGAGCCCTGGGAGACGAAGACTTCGCCACCCGCTTCAAGAGCTTCTTTGGCCTCGTGACGAAGGATTGGGACAAAGAGAGATAGGCCGTCCGGCAGACCGCTGAGTTGCTTGTCAACGGTCTTTGTGTCAGATACCTGGACAATGTTGATCATCGGCTTCTCGCCACCTGCTCTTGCTTCCATTCATGCGCGTGTCTAGGGTGTGGAGTGTGCATCATGGTTACCAATCCAAGATCGTGAAATTCTTGGTTAGTCTCTCTTCTCCAAGGATGTTGCCAATGACCAATTCGAGGCTATCGGGGCTGCGATGGAGTTCGACAACCTCGTCATCTTTCAAGGCATCCATGAGGAGGTACTCGAACTGGATCTTGCGGTCGGTTACGTGACCGAACCGTTTGACTCGCTCTCTTTCTATCTGTTCGTATGCGTACATGAATTCGTACAGAGATCTGTAGATCTGATGCTCCATGTTCTCCTCGATGTTGAACTCGAGGTCGGCCCGGTCCTTCCCTCCGATCGTTATGGCTTGGAGCCCCTCTAGGTCTGCCCAGAAGATGGTGCCATCAGGGGCCAATACTGCGTCCTTATCGAGCCAGACATCGTAGAAGTCCAGCCCACTGAATGTGCCGTTGCCATTGTCGCTCATGGACCTTACGAACAGGGTAAGGATTGCGATCCCGCTCTTGACGAAGTTCTTCAAGAAGTCCATTGCCTTGTCATTGTCGTCGATGCGGAAGAAGTCGAAGAGCTCCCCGGTGTCGTCGCCAATGGTCCAATCCGAGTGGAAGTAGATTCTGATGTTAGATGGAATTAACCTCGCTTCCTGAACCATCTCTTGTTTGAATCTCCTGTACCAGTACACCTGGGTAACCCTCTCTTGGAGAGCCTTGGGCAACTTGATGATGCGCACCAGAGGGGCAATCCTGAACCCATGAATTGACGTGGTGCTCGCATCCGACATTTCTGCAGCTTTCATCGCGATAGTTGCGAATTCGAGTCCTTGGGATCCATAGGGACATCCCCTCGACCACAGCTCCCCGGTGAGATACCTCGGGAACTTCGTCTCTTTCTCTTTAGCGTTCATTATCTTCTCCCTCATGAGACCGTTCTTGAGAAGGCCGCTAATCTCCTCCTTCTTGAGAAGTTGACGGCTGAACGGGCTGGTTGTCGATCCGATTCCTTTGACGGAGAAGTAGAAGTCGGTGCCGTCGATCGCCATGTATGGTTCTCTGCTGACAGCACTCCTGTTGTCATCGATAAGGAGCTCCTTGGTTGCTATTGGGTCCGTGTCCGTGAAGGGCTTTACACTATCGGGCAAGTATACCCTCCCGAGCTCTGGCATCTGGAAACTTCTGAAGTACTTGTTAGTTATCGTCCCGGCTCCATCATATGCGTTGAGAGTGATGGGGACCCCCCTGAGCTTGATGGGAACTGATCCAGTGATCTCCACTGTCAAGGCTTCCTTCGCCCATGTCCGAGTGTCATTGCCTGGGCCCTCCACAGTACGGGCACGTGTCAGCCGTGGATGGAATCAGGGTTCCGCAGTACTTGCAATTCACCTTGGCAACCTCTCTTATCACAACCTGTTCAGAGGGCTTTGAGCCCAGGTCAATCTTGGATTCCCGCGGCGTTGAAGGCGGAGGCGTGTACTGGGGGTGCTTTGGAAGAGGTTCGTCTTTGCCTCTTCTTCGAGTCGCAGCATAAACCGCCACTGCAACAACCACCACGACCACTAGCAACGCTGCAGAATAACCAAGATACTGGGTCGACCCCTCGGGGCCTGCGTTCGCTGTTGAACCAGTGGAGGCACTTGCCAGCGCCAGATTGTAGCTGGTTGAAGTTACGTAGAGGTCGTCGGTGTATGTGAAACTCCCGACTTGACCCTGATATTGGCCGCTGTCCTGCTCCACGTAGTTGTAGCCAACGACATACCCGGTGGTTGGGTCGAAGTATTCATACCAAGTATACGGCGCTGTGAATACACCGTATGAGTCGCTCCGTTGATGCTGACCCGTTCCTTCGGCTTGAATCGTTTGAACATACTTGTTCCCTTCTGTGGGCAGTTGCAGGCTGTAATTCTTCGACAGCACCGTGAACTGAGTGTTCAGAACATAGAAGGTGCCTCCGACCGGAAGCGTGGGGTTCATGGCAAACCAGACGTAAGTCGGCTTCGAGTAGCCTATCTGGTTGTCCGTTCCGTTCACATATGTGAAGCTGCCTGGTGACCAGGTGTAGTCGCCCGAAGACGAAAGCGAGGTAGAGTTCCCCTGGCTGTTGCTGTATTGGTAGGAGAAAGTGTAGGAGGCTGACACAGTGCTTCCGTTGACAGAGTTCATCCGCTCGATTCCGCTCACCTGGGTCTGATCCGTGTACCCTGAATAGGAGCCCTGGCCGTTGTTTACAGTGATCGTCTCAGAGTAATCGAAGTAGTCGCCCTTCTGCAGCGCATATGCCCAAACCGGATGGGAGTTCGCCGCGGCTGCAATTGCAAGCACGGACAAGAACAGCATGACGCCAAAGACCTTGGCCAGTCGTTCAACCTTCAACCTGCGAACCCACCGATTCCGTGACTGTGAGCTGGATGGAAACCTCCCATCCCGCTGAATGTTGCGTGGTAGGATGAATGAGCTACAATCACCGGGAAATACCAGGCAAAGAGGCCCGGATGTGGCGCGTACATGAATTGCACCGGAGTCGCCGCGATTTTGGCTGTAGGATCAATCTCCTTTACTATCTCGTTCCGCACTCCATGAATCATTCTTACTGCCAGAGCGACCAATTCGGACCGTTCGAGTCCCCTGGCATATGCAAAGAGCAGGGTGACAGCTTTTTCCATCAGATCGAGGACCTCATGGGACTCGAAGACGGGTATGGAGGCAAGTATCGCCGCCGCTACCAACGGATACTCTAGGTAGTTCCTCAGCTGTTCTACTATGTACTGCATCTTCGCGTCCACTTCGTCCGCGTTCAGCTCTCCGATCGCTAGGAAGGCCGAAGCGATCTCGGTGTCCTCCGATGCCATGTACCCCCAGGCAGTGAACTTGGACTGGAACAACTGGAACTTGGCACTCAGGCTCTCGTAGGAGAGGTTCATCACCGCCAATATCGCAGCGGCCTCATACGATTGAGTTAGCTTCTTGAACTGGACAAACCTGTCCGTCGGATACGTTCCATCGTAACTCCTTCCTGCCATGATCGTCGCAGCAACACCAGCCGATAGCTCCTTGGGAACATGCTGACCTCTCAATTGCTGGTCCAGGTTCTTCAGAATCGATTCGAGGCCTTGAAGATCCTGATTGCTGGCCGCAGTCATGATTTCGGCGGCCATCAGTTTGTTCGGAGTCGTGGAGTTGAGATTCTGCAGAACTCCGAGGGCCTGAACGAACCTCTCTCCTATTTGATTAGTATCACCCTGGAGCTTGGCCAGGCCTATCGCTACGCTCCACAGTAGGGATGGAGCCTCGACCGCCGGAGGCCCTTGACTTTCGTCCTTGATGGCCGGGCGATCCTCGTCTTCTAGGTCTGGGACTCTGGGTTTGAGCAGGGCCGCGTAGGAACTAGACCTGTCAGCTATGGACCGCAGCTCGGTGTAAGTCGCTTTGATCTCTGCTAGGAAATCAGGGAACTCCTGGTCGGCAACTCTGTAGTTTCTGACGTTGAGATCGCGCAGCATAACGATTCCAAGGTCGGTAAGAGACAGATACTCCCCACCGTATGGCACCATGCGATCAATCGTGGACTTCGTCTGGATGAGCTCATTCACATTAGCCTCGAGTGCACTCAGCTCGGATTCTTCCTTGGAAACAGCGGCCGTCTCACTTTGAATTCTTTCGCCCAGCTCCTCCTTCTTCTCTTTTCCTTCGATGGGGAATAGGAACGAGTGCTCCTTCTGCTCGTCTTTCCGCAATCCCGCAGCCGCTTCTTCCTCCTCGGCCTTTTCAGCGTTCATTTGAGAAGTCAGCTGAGACAACCTGCCGACGGAATCAACCCCCTTGTCATGATCCTCCTTGGTTGTCCTCAAGACGAACCCATTGGCGGATAGGTAATCCAAATCAGCCGACGAAATAGAAATGAAGCGCTCAGACTCCTCCCGATTGTCGATCTGAGACAAAAACGTCATTGCGGTGCTGCACTTCATTGGAAGGCTGTTGAATACGCAAGCACCCTAACTCTTAAGCAATCTGCTGCTTCGCAAGACCCATCGTGAAAGGGCGCCTCTGGCTGGTGTGCCAGCGCCGGTGGTTGCGAGGAGCGAGCGGGAAGGCCTAGCCGCTCCATGAGGAGGTGACCTGTCCCAAGAGACGAGGATTTCGACAAGAACTCTGATTGGGATTTGAACCTAGAGTGAAATGCGCGGCGACTGCATCCTTCTCATATGAAACGGCTCAAGAATATCGGAAAGCCCGTTGGGATTTGAACCTCCGGTTGGGTGTGCAACCTCTGCACTACGTTCGACAAAACAGCTATGGTGGTCGATTCCTTCCCCATTCAAACTCGCGGAGCTTCGTTCCACGGAAACGGGACCAACTCAGAAAGCCTGACTTTCTTCGATTCTCCGATGCTCTTTCCAACCTGGAGAATCACGTAGGGATCCCCAAAAGCTCCGGCGAAATCTCTGCACTTCCCGCATGGTGGTAGGATTGCGTAGCCACTCTTTCCCTTGCTGGTAATTGCCACGATTGTCCTGATCTTCCTTTCGCCGGTGGAAACCATTGTCCCGATTGCAGAATATTCTGCACACGCGCTGGTAGTTGCTGTCTCCAAGTCGATGCAAAGCCCGAAGAACTCCTTTCCCTTACTTGTGCGCAACCCGGCGGCTACACCAGAGATCTTTGACGCGTGTCTCTTTAGGTGAAGTCTGATCTTCTCCACTAGTGACTTGTCGCTCTTGTCAAGTTCAACGAGTCTCATGACTGTCTAAGGTTGCGTTGTTGAGGTGCGGAGATAAGACTATTCTTCCCGCCCGGCATGCGGGGTCAGGGCGCCCTGGTAGGAGCAAGCGAACAACCGAGTCCGACATGTTTTTTCGTTCGCGCGGCATTGGGACGCCGTGAAGCTCGTCCTCATCTATGGCCCTCCTGCCGTGGGCAAACTGACGGTCGGCAAGGCGCTCGCGAAGCAGACGGGCTTCAGGCTCTTCCACAATCACCTTGCGATTGACGCCGTCAAGCCTGTCTTCGACTTTGGTACTCCCTCTTTCTGGAAGCTGGTCAGCCAGCTTCGAAAGGAGGTCATAGATGAGGCGGCCAAGGAAGGCGTCAACACGATATTCACCTTCGTCTACGCCAAGGGGGAAGACGACGAGTACGTCAGGGAGGTCGTTCGAGTCGTCAAGTCCCACGGCGGTGAAGTCTGCTTCGTTCGGCTGTACTGCACCCCCAAGGAGCTGGACAGGAGGGTCGCCAACAAGTCGAGGAAGAAGATTGGGAAACTGACCAGCAGGTCGGCCCTTGCCGAGCTTGCCGGCAAGTTCGACATCACTTCCGAGGTCCCGTTCGCCAGAAGCTTGAGTCTGGACACCACCAAGGCCTCCCCCGAGAAGGTCTCCGCGGCGATAGCGAAGCACTTCGACCTCCCAATGAAATGAGCGAACCGTCAGGGCGCTGTGTGCGCGATTTGAACCTAAGGCGCGATGCTCGGCGACCGACCGCACGCTCTTCATCGCTGGGACGGTTACCTCGCCAATTCAATCTACTTGCCGAGCCACTCCATCCATCTCTTCGTCCTACCAGCCCTCGGCGTGAATGGTTTCCTTCATCGAGTGCATCTCGACTGCGCGTTCTCCCTGAATAAATAGGGCTCCCGAAGACGGGAAAATCGGACGGTGTTAGCTGAGAATGCGACTCTGGAACCCGATCTGCCGCCAACCGGCCACCCGACAGGGCGTCGACTCGGGCGCTGAATTTGTCTCGTTGGAGTGAGACACAGAGTTGCACACCCTAGAACTCGCAGGCGTAAGCTCGGGATACGGGGGGAAACCGGTCCTCCACGACATCACGTTCAAGGCGCAAGAATCCGCAATCTACGTCGTCCTGGGGCCAAACGGTGCAGGAAAGACCACCTTGTTCAGGACGATCGCGGGGATACTGGAACCCTATTCTGGAGGAGTCCTGTTCGACGGCGAGGACCTGACTCGGTCCAAAGAAGCAAGGAAGAGGATCAACTATCTCTCGCACTACAACGCCGTACCAGAAGAGATGACGGTACGCGGCGCCCTCGAATTCTACGCCAGGATCGAGGGCGGCAATGCCAACGAGGTCCTTTCCCTCTTGAGCCTCGAGGAGCTCAAGGACAAGAAGGTCTCAGACCTGTCTCAGGGTCAGAAGAAGAGGGTGTCAATCGCTAAGGTCTTCCTCCGGGAGAGGGACCTGTACCTGCTCGACGAGCCCACGTCGAACCTCGACCCCGCAGTCTCGAAGGAGATACGGGACATCCTCCTGAGGCTGTCGAAGGACAGGATCGTCCTCTACTCCTCGCACAACCTCTACGAAGCCAGGGACGTCGGGACGAACCTGATCCTGGTGCGGGACGGGGCGATAGGCTATTTCGACAAGATATCCAACATAAGGTCGAAGGAGTACAGGGTCGGGATAAGGACGACCACGGATATCTCGAAAATGATCGACGCTAAGCTCGGAGAAGGCGGCTACTACGTCCTGAGCGTCTCCACGCCGGAGGAAGCGGGTCTGGCGCTCAAGAAGCTCGTGGAAATGGGCGTGATCGTGACCGAGATGCGCCAACTCGACAACCCTCTTCAAGACCTCTTCGATGACAACTACAGTCAGCACCCAGCTGAGACCGAAGGGAGCGTCGAAGAGCGGAATTGAGCAACGAGCAGGGCGCAATCATAGCGAGGAGGAGCATTTCTCTGAGCAAGACGTATCTCGTGGTCGGGATCTTCATGGCCCTGCTCGGCGTCCTGATCTCGAGCATGTCCGGAGTCATCGGCAATCTTTCGACGACTGCGATCCCTGTCAGTGACGCGGGCACGGGCAGCTCGAATGTCACCAACGCCCTCCCGCTGGTCTCTGTCGCGCTGCAGGCCTACGCCGCCGTCATCTTCTCGATTCCGGTCCTCCAACTCTACGTCTACGACAAGAACAACGGAGTCCTCGAGTACTTCCTGTCGCTCGGGATGAGTCAGGGGGAGGTCTACATGCAGTACCTCAAGGCGGCGCTGATACTCTCGTCTGGACTCGTGGGCTTCGAGGTCGTCCTCAATGCGGCTGCGGGATTGATAGCGGGCGCAAGCGGACTGATGCTGCTGGAGGTGTCCGGCCTAGTCGTGGCTCTGGCTCTACCGGTAGTCTCGTTCGACGCGCTGATCATGATGTCTTTCAGCTCGCTGCAGAAGCAGAGGGTCGGCTCAAACCAGCCGCTCGGGATGGCGGTCGGGGTCCTCATGGTCATGCCCGCCTACCTCGTCCCCCTCTTCGTGCCTTCGCTCGCACTCACGGTAGATTTGCTTCTCGCAGGGGTAATCGTCGTCCTCTCCCTGGTAATGTACCTCTCCTCGAGCCGGCTGATCAGCAGGGAGAAGCTGCTTCCCTGAGTGCGTCCGACCGTCGCGCCAAGTGCGATATGAAGAGATTCAGGAAACCTGTCTCAGATGCACGCCCCGACACTCCTTTCCTTGTAAGTGGACATCGCTTTCGGAAAGACGCGACCTTCTTCGGCCGCGGTGTGCTCTTCGAGCATGCTTAGCAGCTTCGTCTCGTCCAACGCCAATTCTTCGGGAGGCAATGATGCCAGCTTGTTCACTTCCACCATCAGCTGGTGGATAGGCCGATGCTGGCGGATGAGCATAATTGCCTCGTCGGCGCGCGCGTGTGTACTGTGCAACTGCCCAAGTGTGCCGGGTTCGAGACAGCAAGAGGATTTTCTAATATATCATAGGCTCGCCGGTTCAGTGGGCCAATGTCAAGCAAACGACACGTGGGGCCTGTGAAATACTGTCCTTCGTGCCTCAAATTCAACATCCATACCCAGGCAGAATGGTACCAAAAGATTCAGCTTGACTTGTGTTCATATCACTACTGGATTACCAGAGGAAGAAATGGAGGTGGACTGAGCTCATCCTTGGAATCGTACGTCGAAAGCTCAAAACTTCATGCGTTTAGGACATCCCTCCCTTCACCAGAGGAGATGGCAAGAATGGGTGGAGATCGATGATTACGCGGGCGAGTTTCTTCCTCTAACGACCTTGTTTCTCGTAGAGGGAGTTTGCCTTGGAAGCCAAGGGAAAGAGCGTTTCTTCTTCCTCTCGATGATGCTTCCTTAGCGCCTTCACGAAGATCCCAATTTCTCTGCGTGCTACTTTTTCTGGCTGTGTTGCCAAGCCAGGTAATCTGTGCTCCAGGAAATCCACAATCTCCCTGTGATACCGCAGGATTATTATGGACTCTTCTGACCTTTCCGCGAATTCCCACATGATTGGTCGCATCAGTCTTGCCTCTTCTTCAACGGCGTGCCTCAAGACCAGTGGTTTGATGACCGTCAACTCAGTAATGGCAACTTTCAGGTCCCCACCTTTGGCTAGCTGTTCGATTCGGAGGAGTTTCTCGGCGAGTTCTCGATGTTCCTTCTTCAGTCTTTCGAGCACTTTCGGCAGCGGCTCGTTGTAGTCCAATGTGATTGTCATCTCCTACTCACGCGGACGGCGCATGTCTTAAATTTGCCCCCAAGGCTTTCTGGCATGACCATATGACGCCGCTAGAACTGACAGAGGACGACCTGGAAGTTGCTGAGGCTAGCGTAAGGTTCGCCCTCGAGAACTGCCCCGTTGAAGGCGTATTATCAAGTGAAGACGGAACGCCAGTTTCTCTCGATGGGCTTCAGACCCTGCTAGAGAGATTGAAGGATATCGAAAGTCGGCCGACACCTGCCTCAAAGCTCAACGGAGGCGATCTAATCCAACTGAGGAGTGTAATCGACTACACGAGCGAGAATTGTCCAGTGGAAGGCGTTTCCACCTTCCACGATGGCAGACCAATCTCCGGGAAAGATATCATGACGTTAGCGGAGAGGCTGAAGGAACATTGACCCCAACAGGTGTCATCAATGCGCTTCTGCCTTTGCTCGTAGGCCTTCTGCTCGCAGCGTGAATCACTTCGACCTTATCATGGTGAGCAGCATCTTGAACCTCTTCGACGCCCTTACCGCATGAGGCTTCCCTGCAGGAAGGATGATAGCCTCTCCCTGATCTAGGCGGTTCACCTTCCCAGAAATGGTGACCTCGGCCTCTCCCTCGAGAACGTGCAGCAGTGCGTCGTAAGGGGCGGTGTGCTCGCTAAGGCCTTCGCCCTCGTCGAAGGCGAAGAGCGTCACGGTGCAGGCCCTGTCGCTCATGATCGTGCGGCTGACGACGGACCCAGGCTGATAGGTTACGAGCGAAGCGATGACTACTTTCTGGCCAGAAGTTAAATCTCCAGTCGTGACCAGATCTAACCTCCTGCTATCGAGGGTATCAAATCGACCTCATCCCCGTTCTCCAAGGGCGTCCCTGCCGGCGCGGAAGCCAAGGTGGCTATCCCGTCGACCAATATCATCATGGACGACATCACGGGAGTGAGAGAGGGATGTTTGGCCGTGACATCGCTCAGAAGGGTTCCGAGTTGGGCGGGACTCTGCAGGACGAAGTATTCCTCCTTGGTGTCGACATACTGGAGCATCTGGAAGTACCTCACTTTGACCTTGATGGTTGAGACGCCGGGGTCCCCGACAAGGACCGGAGAAGAAGACAGAGACGTAGAGTTTGTGCTTTTGGTGTCTGAACTGGCAACGCCTGGAACGGAGGATCTCAGCAGGGTCTCTGCACCCAGCAGGGCGACTCCCGCCCCGACGGCGGCCATCGCCATCCACTTCAACATGCGGCGCCTGGACGCGTTAGAATGTCCAGTGTCGTCACCGGTCATTGGCGCTCCAATCTCCTCTCCGGTTTCGAACCGCCTGACCGGACTCTGGTCCGTTCGCTCTCAGACACCATCGCCTATGCTGATTTGACGATTACCGTGCCTTCCATCCACGAATGGTACGAGCAGCGATATGCGTAGGTCCCAGGAGTCGTGAAGGTGTAAGTCCAGGTCTGTCCCGGGTTCATGTTGCCCGAGTCGAAGGAACCGTCAAGTGCGGTTACAGTGTGAGGTGCGTCGTCGTTGTTCACCCAGGTGACAGTGTTGTTGACGCCGATCACGACGGTTATGGTGGGCGGCGAGTAGTAGACGGACGTGGTGTTCGCGGCGGAACCGGGAGCTATGCTGACTCGCGGCCCCGAAACAGCCGAGGAGCTGGTTGTGGTGGTCGTCGTGGCGGACGTTCCGGTGGTGCTGTTCTCGACCTTGAAGATCCCTTCCGCGCCCGCCTGCGCATAGGCAAAAGCGTGGTTGACGAAGGGATTCTCCCCTCCTGCGTCGGGGAAGTACATGTCCACGATTGCCCCTCCAGCCGGGGGTATGCTCAGGGTCTGCAGGCCGTGCTCCGCGTTGGCTGGGTTCCCGTCTATGTAGACTGTGTCCATGATGCCCCCTATCACGTGGAATGCCTCCCAGAGGTTGGGGCCTTCGTTGAAGATGTACAGGCGGACCAGCTCGTTCGGCTTGACCACGAGCGGCGAAGATACGTACTTGAAAGCCTCCCCGTTGAAGACGACATAGGTCGGAGTCGCAGCCAGCATCTTCGTGTAGTTGCCGCTGAAGCTCCCGTCAGAGTTTGGTTGGGAGTTCAGGTAGAACTCGCTCTCTGTGATCACGTACTGCCCTCCGGGAGCCTCCGGAAGGGCCTGAGACCCAGTCCCGTTTACTATGATGACGCCGTACATCCCGTTCGATATGTGCTCGAGTACCGGAGGCACACCGCAATGGTACATGAAGATGCCAGGGTACGAAGGGACGAAGTCGAAGGAGATGGACTTCCCTGGCGCGACGGGCGCGTAGTCGGTCTCCCAGTTCACCTGCGCCGCGTGGAAGTCTATGGAGTGCGGCATCGTGTCGTTGTTTATGAGCGTGAAATGAACCATCTCACACTGGTCCACCCAGATGGTCGGACCTGGTGCGGTGCCGTTGAAGGTCCAGGCGTCGTATGTGACGCCTTTTGAAATCTGTATCTGTGCCTGCTTTGCCACCAACGTGACGTATGCGTTCCCCGAAGTGGTTGAGCAACTCTGCTCTGACGCGTTGCCAGTGGGGGTCGATGACGGAGTCGCGGTCGATGATTGGGTGGCAGATGACGTGTTGATCTGGCTCGGAGCCGCATTGTTTTGAGATCCAGAGTTGTCCACGACTCCAAAGCCAGCCACGGCGAGAGCCAGGATGGCGACAATCAAAGCGGCACCGCCAGTCGAAATCGCGGTCCTCCTGCGAATCCTCTTGCGAACGCCGGCCCGCAACCTCGAGGCCACACTCAAGATGTATCTCGACTGGCTGGATGAGCTTTGTCCCTAACGACGTTAGGGATTGGACACGGAGTAACTCAGAGTAGGGGGACCCGTGCGTGACGGGTCGCCACAGATTTTCGGCCGGGCTGCCTTGTCGGGTCATCGTGTTTGGTGGGGGTGGCTAAAGCGTCTATTGAGGAAATAGTCCTCGATTATCTTTCTTTGGCCCCGTCTGATGATTTCGGTCAGCGTCGAAGTCTTCACTCCCGTCTCCGCCGCCAGTTCCCTGAGCCCCGCCCTCTTGGGGAACTCGAAGTATCCCTTGAGAAACGCCATCAGAAGGACCTCTTCCTGCCTCGCAGTTAGGAGTTCCCTGTCTTCCAGCTTCCTCTTGAGCTTGATTTGAAAAGGAATCCCGACTGATTCCAGGGAGGCCAACAGCTCACGCGTGGCGACGTCGCTGCCCATGACGGTCCATTGCGCCTCTTTGGTGTCAATTCCCACGGAAGCCAAGAAACACTTGGACTTGGCAATCTCCTTGCACACCGTGCATCGCCGAGTACTGATGGAACCGTGTACCCGGCCCCTTCTCGATCCGGAGGTCTCCATGTCAAGTACGTCCTTGTCACTGCGAATGTCTGCGAGGAGGGAACCCGCCAACTTCGAATCCACATCGATGTCAAACAGATGTTCGACAACGTCACGGCGCAATATTTTGGAATCCAGAATTGTGGCGGCAGCCGCATACTTTCCCGTGGCAATCCTCAGCCAGCCGTGGGGCTGGGAGCTGCTTATGACAATCTCTTGCATCTTTGGAAGATGCCCTGCGGGCTCGATAAAAAAGACTAGGGCTACCGAATGAAGAGGGCGTCGCACCTTGAATCTCGAAACAGTGCGTCTTGTGCGCAATCCAGACTTCAAGTCCAGAATGCGGAGGCCGCACCCGACTCAACGCTCAGGTTGTCGGATCATGAAGTCATCTCAAACCGCTCTAGGAAGGGATTCGAACCTAAAGTCAGACTCCCGGCCGGGGCACCCAAGTTCGCATGAGAGCGAATCCCAAGGAAGGGACTCGAACCATGAAAATGTGGAGATTCGAGCCTACAGTTTGGTGCCCTTCCTCACCGAATTTGCGGGCCTGGTGGGATTCCAACCCGAATAGGTTCTATTTCGACGTGCGAATTCTTGCCCAAAGGGGAATTTGTGGCGCCTGGCCGAGCCTAATCGGTGGATTGTAAGTGCCCTTTCGAGATAGCCTTATCTCGTTCCGAGCCTCTTCAGGAGGTCGAGGTACCCAGACTTGGACTATCAGGCTTCTGCGAACGCTAGGACAATGCAAAAGAGGCGCGCGGAGAGCGGCCTGATTCTTCAAATGATAATGCCTATAATTCCGACCTGTGATCCGAATTAGGGTGATTTTGAATTGACCGAGAAGAGACCAGTGATTGCTACAGGCGCGCGGGGCATGTCGAACAGAGAATGGTGGCCCAATCAGCTGAACCTCAAGGTGTTGCACCGGCACTCGCCGCTATCCAACCCCATGGGTAAGGACTTCAACTACGCCAAGGAGTTCAAGAGTCTCGACCTGGCGGCCGTGAAGAAGGAGCTGCGGGCGCTGATGACCGACTCACAGGACTGGTGGCCGGCGGACTTCGGCAACTACGGCCCGTTGTTCATTCGCATGGCATGGCACAGCGCTGGCACATACCGCAAGGGCGACGGCCGCGGCGGCGCCGGTGGCGGCCAGCAGCGCTTCGCACCCCTCGATAGTTGGCCCGATAACGTGAACCTCGACAAGGCGCGTCGTTTGCTTTGGCCGATCAAGCAGAAGTATGGCAAGAAGATCTCATGGGCGGACCTCATGATTCTTGCGGGCAACGTCGCCCTGGAGTCGATGGGATTCAAGACTTTCGGCTTCGGTGGCGGTCGTGAGGATGCCTGGGAGCCGGATGAAGATGTCTACTGGGGTCCTGAGAACAAGTGGCTGGATGACAAACGCTACTCAGGCGACCGAAACCTAGAGAATCCGCTCGCTGCCGTGCAGATGGGGCTGATCTACGTTAATCCGGAAGGCCCGAACGGCAACCCGGACCCGATCGCGGCGGCCAAGGATATCCGAGAGACTTTCGCCCGCATGTCCATGAACGATGAAGAGACGGTTGCGCTCATCGCTGGCGGCCACACCTTCGGCAAAACCCATGGCGCCGGCCCTGCGTCCAATGTCGGCCCTGACCCTGAAGCGGCCGGTATTGAGGAACAAGGCCTCGGCTGGAGGAGCGGCTTCGGCACAGGCAAAGGCGATGACGCGATCACCAGCGGCCTGGAGGTCACTTGGTCCGACACGCCAACGAAGTGGGGCCACAGCTTCTTCAAGAGCCTGTTCGGCTATGAATGGGAACTGACGAAGAGCCCGGCTGGGGCGCACCATTGGCAACCGAAGCGTGGCGCAGGTGCCGGCACGGTGCCGGATGCCCAGGACCCGGCTAAGCGTCACGCGCCGGGCATGCTGACAACGGACCTTGCCTTGAGGTTCGACCCTGCCTACGAAAAGATTTCAAGGCGCTTCTACGAAAACCCGGACCAGTTCGCAGACGCATTCGCCCGCGCATGGTTCAAGCTCACGCACCGCGACATGGGTCCGCGCGCACGCTATCTCGGCCCGGAGGTTCCTGCCGAAGGGCTAATCTGGCAAGACCCAATCCCCGCGGTCAATCACAAGTTGATCGATGCACAGGACATTGCCTCCCTCAAGGGCAAGATCCTGGCTTCGGGGCTGTCCGTATCACAGCTTGGCTCGACGGCCTGGGCGTCGGCGTCCACCTTCCGTGGCTCCGACAAGCGCGGCGGGGCGAACGGCGCGCGCATTCGCCTTGCGCCGCAAAAGGATTGGGAGGTCAACCAGCCGATTCAACTGAAGACTGTGCTGCAGACCCTTGAGGGAATCCAGGAGGAGTTCAACAGCAAGCAGTCGGGCGGGAAGAAGGTTTCGCTCGCCGACTTGATTGTCCTGGGTGGATGCGCAGGCGTCGAGCGAGCTGCGAAGAACGCCGGCCACGATGTGACCGTTCCCTTTTCGCCGGGACGCATGGATGCCTCGCAGGAGCAAACGGACGTGGAGTCATTCGCCGTACTCGAACCGGCCGCAGACGGGTTTCGTAACTACCTCAGAACCAAGTACGCCGTATCGGCAGAGGAACTGCTGGTTGATCGGGCGCAACTGCTCACGCTGACTGCTCCTGAGATGACGGTTCTCATTGGCGGAATGCGTGTCCTGAATGCCAACTTCGGTCAGATTCAACACGGCATCTTTACGAGGCGGCCGGAGGCGCTTACCAACGACTTCTTCGTGAACCTGCTCGACATGGGCACGCAGTGGAGGGCAATCTCGAAGGACGCTGACGTGTTTGAAGGCCGCGACCGCGCTTCAGGAAAAGTCAAGTGGACGGGCACCCGTGTCGACCTCATCTTCGGTTCGAACTCCCAACTCCGTGCCTTGGCGGAAGTTTACGGATGCGCGGACTCCCAAGAGAAGTTCCTGCACGACTTTGTTGCGGCGTGGAACAAGGTAATGAATCTTGACCGTTTCGATCTGGTTCTGGGGAGAACAGCATGAAGTGCTACTATTGCGACTAGGAAGCACGCGCCACTTGCCGAGAGTGTGGTCGCGCCAGCTGCAAAAGAGCACGGTACCGCAACGGTGCACCACATGCACGTCACGACCGGTTTCTCATTCATCTGCAACGAGTGCAGTAAGGCTTACCGCACTCCTGGCGACATGATTCCGACAAGGTAGCATCTATCTCTGTTCGACAGGCAGTCTTTACTCTGTCGCGTCACAGACCAACGCGCGAGCAAAGTGGCTTGTCCCTCTGCCCTGGAGTCGCATGGCCGACCACACCGATAGAAATTATCAAAGCGAGTCGCCGCTCGCTCTGGGGCAAGGCTTCCTTCAGTCAAGTGAGAGTCGGATGATAAAGCCGTTGTGGGGCGGCATGAAAAGGAGATGACAGAGGCGTACGCCCTGGCCGGGACTTGTCAGTCTTCAACATTCGCCGAGGCGTGCTGACTGCTCAGCTGACGCGCCTCGAGACGTCGGCCCACCTGAAGTACACAAGCGCCACGCCCGTCGCAACGACGAGGTAGACGGCTATAATTGCAGCCGCTGAAGCTTCGCCGGGGACCCCGCCGGAGGACCCCAGCACCAGTTGGAAGAGCCTCCCCGTCGAGTTCGGAAGCATCCCCTGTTCGTACTGAGGCGGCAAGGAACCCGCCACGGTGGTGGGGAGATACACGTGTATGGCTTGGTAGATTGCCTTTCCGCTGAGTTCGTAGGCCAAGTCCAGGTACGTTCCTATGATTTGGCTTGAGATGATGAAGGCCGACGCCAGGATGTATGATAGGGACGAACGTCTGACCAGCTCGCCCACCATGAAGGCTACGGAGTAGAAGAGGGCCGACGCGTAGACCTCCACCAGCACAAGCCCGGGCACGGTCCCGATTCCCGCCTGCGCACCGTAAGCCAGTGTGGCTGAGATTATGCTCAAGGAAGCGTTCAGCGCGATCAGCAGCGCAAGCAGCAAGTATCCCCCCAGGAACTTCCCAAGGAAGAATTCGGTTCTGCTCACCGGCTTCGAGAGGAGCATCTCTGCAGTCCCAGCCTCGTACTCTTCCGACATCGCCCCTGCCGCTATGAGTATGGCGACGAACTGGATGAACAGCGAGAACGGGGCCAGGACACCCGCTGCCCAGACGTACGGAAAGACGTAGCTAGGGATGATCGCTGTCCCTGAAGTCGACAGGATGTAGTAGGGGACGGTGTCCAGCAGGGCTATGAAAGCCGCCAGAGCCAGAACCTTCTTCCTGGCAAGAGCCCTCCGTATCTCGTAGGCCGAGAATGCCAGTACCCTACTGGGCCTTACCGCTGCTATCCCTTCCACTCCTGAGCGCCTCGATGTACGCCTTCTCCAGCATCCTCTCCCCTTCCGCGATTGTCAGGAGCTCTGCTCCCGAGCCGACGATCACCCTTGCTATGGCTGGCCTCACCTCCGCTCCTCGCCTGACCCTGACCCTGAGTACCCCACCCGCCACTTCCTCTGCCTCGAGCACGCCCTCAACCTTCCTTAGAGAGTCAATGATCGCAGGGGTCAGGCCCCTCGACTCCACGCGCACCTCCTCAGCCCCGAGCATCTGTCCCTCCATCTCCTTCTGGGCCCCCTTGAACAATAGCTTCCCGTTGTGGATCATCGCTATGGACGAGCAGAGGTCCTCGACCTCCGACATCATGTGGGATGACATCAGAATCGTCCCGCCCCCATGAGCGTACCCTCTGAATACTTCCCGAAGGTGTGCGGTCCCCGCGGGGTCCATCCCAATCATCGGCTCGTCCATTACCATGACCTCCGGGGAACCTAGCATCGCCTGAGCGACGCTCAGCCTCTGTACCATCCCCTTGCTCAGCCTCCCCACTTTGACGTCGGCGTATTCGGGAATCCCGACCTCTTCGAGCGCCTTCTCTATCTCTGCCGCAGGCGTCTTCATCCCGATTTCCCTGGCTGTCAGCTCCATCACTTGCCTTGCGGTCAGGAAGGCCTGTATGTTGGGGAGCTCTGCGGAATAGCCAACCCCGGTCAACGCCTGCACGTGGTTGCGGAGCGGGTCCATGCCTCTGAGCCTGACTTTCCCCGCCGATGGCCGCGCGAGGCCCAGCAGCATTCGTATGCACGTGGTCTTCCCCGAACCGTTCGGCCCCAGGAAACCGAGTATCTCTCCTCTGCCTACGGAGAACTCGACAGGCCCTATCTTCTTTCCTCCGCCGTAGAGCTTTACGGCTCCGAGGAACTCTATTACCGGGACGTTCAACGAGGCTCTAGTCAACCCAGTGGAGAGGCTTCTTCTTTTCATCCTGGGTTCTAGCCTTTTGCTCCCGATGCCTCACCACTAGGGCGGCTCCGGCCGCGACGCCTCCAATCCCAAGGCCTGCGCCAACGTAAGCTGCCGTCGTTCCCATTCCTGCCGAAGGCTGGGTGAGCGGGAGGTCGGTAGACTGCAGAACCGCGTCGATAAGTGCGGTTGAGTTCCCTATCTTGACGGAGTAGACCAGAGAAGAGGGGAACACTTCGACCGTGCCGTTGGCGCTGGCGGTCCTGTTCGCGTAGGTGCCACCGAAATCGATATCGAAGACTGTGAGGGAGTACTTGCTGCCTTGGAAGGATGTTTCCGCCGTCCCGGCAGCGGAGAAGTTGGAGTGGACAGCGAGCGTCGAGCCGTTGCTGAATTCGAAGGACTGCGACAGCGCGTTGGTAAGGTACGGGAAATAATTCTGGGATGAATTCACCAGCTTCGAGTATGTCACATTCTGCCCCTCCCCCGTCAGTTGCAGAATCTGGTCGGAGAAGCCGACCTTGGCTGCCCCTGATACTGTCTCGTTAACAACGACGGAATGCTCCGGGCCCCCTTGCTGAGTGACTATCACGCTGTAGGCCGCAAACCCCTCGTTTGACTTCGAAGCGAGGACGGCCGAAGTAGAGAGGAGAAGAGCCATGGCCAGCAATGCGATCGAGAGTCTGCCCGGGCGACCCATGCGGCGATTGGGATCAGGCTTCATAATAAAGCCGATGTAGGGGATCGTGTAGCCCACGTGGGGAATCGGTGAGGGCCTGTTTGTGGGTTATCGCCCAGACAAGCAAACTGAGCAGTGCCCAGGCCGACGCATCGAACAGATATTCTTCTCATGAAGAGAAAGAGTCAGCGAGTGCTAATGGCTCTAAGCTTCGGGGCAGCTTCATGCTAACCCGCCGTAAACTCGAACCCGACATGGAAGGTGAGCCCCCCAATTTCAGTGTCGGCGGTCCCTTTGACCGTCCAGGTTACGTGCCCCCCGCCCAGCAAGTAGCTCCAGGTCGTTTCAAGGACCGACCTCCAACCGACAGTGACAGGAAATGCAACAGTCTGTGACGACCGTGGGGTGAGATCGTATTCGCTGCTTGACTCGCCCGATCCCACGTAGCGGCCGTCGGCGTAGACCGAGTAGTTGGCTTCTTTCAGGGTCGCACCGAACCCGTTGGGGTTGTAGATGACCGCGGCGAGGCTAAGGCCAGGGCCACTGCTTCCCAGGCTGGTCGTTCCCACCGATGTAGATAGAAGCTCCAGGTTCCCTAGGATTACCCTAGGCTGCGTGCTTTGTGGCGGTGTCGAATGGGAAACGGAGACCTCGGCAGCCACACCGGCGAGAACCACGAGTAGCAGTGCGACAAGGGCAACGCGTTCCCTATCCAATGGCAATTTGGCTTCTGTGGGCCTGCCTCGGGATTAAAGAATTGAACCGTCCCCAATAGGGCACCTGTCGTCAAACATCTCAAGTCAGAGCTTTGACGTTTTGCCACACCGTCTTCTCGCTTACTCCCGCAGGTCTCGCCAGATAAGAAACCGTGACCATTGCTCGTTGCCTTCTGGCATTGTCATGGAGGACTCAAGTCTGAGTACAAACTTGACGCGCATTCAGCACCAATTGTCGTAGGGGGAGACGGTTCCGAGAGTCTCAGCGCCATGGCCGGGACGTCATTCAGAGGAGGCGCCCGACTTCTCTGGGCTCTACTCTTCATCAGAGCCCCAGACGAGCTCTAATCGAATCCATCCTGGGGTCCGACCGAAGGCTGCCGAAAGCGAAATCCACCGGGACCCAGGGAAGATAGCTGTTATGCTCCTCGAAGGCTTTCTCGAGCCACTCGAACGCCTTGTCCTTCTCGCCTAGGTTTGCGTATATCGACACGAGCAGGATGGCGCCGCGATGGTTCTTCCCTTGCCATTCGAGCTAAAGCAGTAGTATCGTCTGTACCCCTAACCAATCGGTCTCCGTTGCCTAACCAATCGATCGGCGATTTCGGAGGACCATGAGCGAGAGGACGATCACGACAACCAGGGCTCCCGCGAGCACGTACGTGAAGACTTCGTACTGGTTCAGTTGGTTAGATAGATGGTTGTAGTTGGCGCTCAAGTTTTGGAGATCCTGGAGAAGCGGGAAGTTGGTGAGCGTCGTAACGGTCGTTGTCACCGTAACACTCTGCGAAATCGGGACTTCCCAGATTCCGCCCCCGAGGTCGTCGGTGTAGTAGACGTCCCCTGAATGGTCGGTGGTAAGGGCGTAATAAGACTCTCCAGCAGTGGCGAGCATAATCGGGGTCGTGGAGCCGCTTTGAAGCTCATAAACTCCCAGGCCGTCCTGCGTGTAGATCACGTCCCCGTAGGCGTCCACAGCCACGCCCGTCGGCTGCGAGAGACCGCCGATTAAGACGTGGGGATCGTGGGAACCAGCAGGAAGCTCATCGACATTTCCGCCGCATGTCGCAAAGTACACATTGTCATACGGGGAGACGTAGATTTCTCCTACAGCTTGGGCCGTAAGCAAGGTGGATGTCGAGTTTGTGCTCCTGTCCCACTCTAAGATGGAACCGGAGATGTTGGAGGGCGACGCCTGGTCGTTGCAACCCTGCCCCGTGACGAAGAAGAGGTTCCCGTTCGGGTCCAGCGCCAGAAAGGTGACATAGTTTCCGGCGTTGAACAGGACCTCTGGCGTTGAGGATCCTGCAGGCAGCTCGCTTACCGTGTAGGCGAAGTATTGATCAAAGTAGACGTTTCCCTGGGAGTCGACCGCCACCCCCTGCGGGTGGGACAGGCCGCCGAGAAGCACGGTCGGCGAGGAATCGCCTTGCCCAAGCGAGAGAAGTTCGCCGGTGTCGGAGTTGACCCAGTAAAGAGTACCCGTGGGTCCCATGACAATCCCTGCCGGCGCCGGGGAACTCCGATAGATTTCGATGGCGCTTTCGTACTGAGGAGACCCGTAGCCGGGGGAGGCTGTGGGGAGTAACACCAGGAGTAACAGAAATCCCAAGACGAAGGCAGCTAGGCGAGTGGTGCTAAGGGCGAGTCTCAATCGCCAATGCCTCGAGACCGTGGTTTATCCGTGGTCTGCCTTTAACTTTCCTTGTGGCACCAAGTTGGTGCGCAACCACAATTGCGAGCTGAGTCTTGCTCAATCCTTTCAGAATCTCTTGTGCGCGCGCTAACCACAGTGACAGAGCACTTCGCGCAGGTGCCGACTCCCCTCGCAACGCTCCCCTCAGCAAGGCCCGAGCTGACCGGAGCTAGTCGAGCGGGAGGTTGGCGGCCTTCAGAAGGTCCCGGAACCTGGGGTCCTTCCGCATCCGCTCGAAGACTGGGTGTCCCCTGACCCATGAGAAGAAGAGCTCTTTCTTTGAGAAGCCGTAGTTGAGCCATTCGAAGGTGGCGTCGAGGTCCCCAAGCCCGACGTAGACGAACGCGAGCAGCTGTCCCCTGATCCGTAGATCTTCCGGGACCTTCTTCAGCTTCTCGACGAGCTTCAGGGCCTCTTCCCGCCTTCCGGTCGCGGCGTAGATGTAGGCGAGGTCCATGTCGAGGTAGGGGTCCGTGGGGTCCCGCTCGATCATCCTCTTCAGGGGGGCCATGGTGGCGTCCCAGTCTCCTCTGGCGAAATTGTAGGCCATGAGGGCTTCGTCAACGAGCGGGCTCTCGCGTTCAATCTCCTCGAGCTTGCCTATCCTCCTTTTCGCCTCCTCGAACCTGCCGAGGAAGGCCAGCCTGTAGACCACCGAGAGCGCGATGGACGCTGACAGCGGGTCGAGCTCCTGGGCTAGCAGCACCTCCTGCAACGATTCTTCGGGGCGCCCGAAACACTGCTGGCAGACCGAATACCAGTGGTGGCCCGTCGCATAGCTCGGATTGGCCTCGATGGCCCTCCGGAATTCCTTCTCGGCTTCGTCGAACCTGTAGTCGTACAACAACAGGTTGGCCAGTGACACCCTCGCTTCCGCCAGGTTCGGGTCCAAGGCAAGCGCCTTTCTGACGTACCTGTTGGCCTCCTCGAGAGCCACGGGAATCGGGGAGAAGAGGTAGTCTCCCAGCAGTATCATCGTGTCCGCCATGCCGGCGTATGCCTTCGCGTAGTTCCCGTCCTCCCGAATCGCGAGTTCGAACTGCTCCCTCGCAAGATGCACGGACTTTTCTATCCCCTCGCGGAGCAGGCTCCTTCCCTTCAGGTATGCGACGTAGGCGGCGACGTTCTCCGTCTCCTTGCTCTCGATCCTGTCTTTCTCGATGCTCAACAACCTGACCTTGAGGGACTCGGCCACGTTTGCGGCTATGTCGCTCTGGATCGAGAAGACGTCGACCAGGTCCTTCTCGTACCTGGCTGACCAGACCTCCTCCTGGGACTCCGTGTCGACGAGGTGGGCGGCTATCCTGATCCTGTTCCCCGCCTTTCTCACCGACCCCTCCAGCAGGTGCGAGACGTTGAGCTCGACTCCTATCTGCTTGGCGCTCTTGGCTGCGTTCTTGTAGTGGTCCACCGATGTTCGCGCGATTACCCGAAGCCCCCGCACCTCCGAGAGCGCCGATATCAGCTCCTCCGTCAACCCGTCCGCGAAGTAGCCGTCGTTTGGGTCTGGGCTGATGTTCACGAACGGCAGGACGGCCACCCTCCGTTTGTCAAGCTGTGGAGGGGCTCCTCTTTCGGTTTCTCTGCCCTCCCAGGGCAGTGCCACCCTGTAGACGGCAAGCGGTCCTTTGACGTTCTTCAATTCCTTGGCTTCGAGCCTGATGAGCGGATAGGGGATCTTGTTCCTGACGTGATCCTGCACCTGCTCCGAGATGCAGATTCCCCCGGGTTGTGCGAGTGGTTCGATTCGCGAGGCAACGTTCACGGCATCTCCCAGAATGTCACCTCCCTGATGCATGACGTCTCCGACGTGTACACCGACCCTGACCTGCAGATTCTCTCCGCGCTCCAAGCTGCGGCTGTGGAGAGTACTTTGGATGTCGACCGCGCAGAGCGTAGCCTCCAAGGCGCTCGCAAATTCCACCAGGAACGCGTCCCCCACCGTCTTGACCTCTCGGCCTGCGTGCTTTGAAAAGAGAGGACGTAGCAGCTGCCTGTGCCTCTCCAGCAATTCAAGGGAATGAGATTCGTTCTCCTGACCGAGTGCGGTGTATCCCACGATGTCCGTGAACATGATCGCCGCTAGTCTCCGTTCTCCTTCTGCCAAGTCGCTTGAGAGAGCGAACACTGACTGGGGATAAATCCGTTGTGGGGTTGCTGGAAGAGCCAGGATGGATTCGGTTCGTAAATGGTGGGTCGATGGATCCGGATGAATACGCAGAACGGCGGAAGGCTGGCCGTCTGGGTATCTACTGGCTTGTCTTGAACAGCTCTATCCAGATTCCGTTCGGGTCCTCAACGTAGGCCCAGCGGCTCTTCTCGGTCTTGACCTCCTTCAAGAACTTGTAACCGAGCTTCTTTGCCTGCCTTAGCGACGCGTCGAGGTCCTCCACCCCGAACGCGAGGTGGTCGAGCCCTTCTCCGACGACGTACTTCGCATTGAATGGACTCTTGGCGTCGTAGTGGTTCAGCTCTATCCCGACCTTCCCGTCCCCCGATTCCAGGTAGGCCACGTCCCCCTTCGCTACTTCGATTCTGGAATGGCCCTTGTCCTTCATCCCGAGAAACTTCGTATAGAAGTCGATCGACTTCTTCATGTTCTTGACCCTGATTCCGACGTAGGTGAATTTGGCTTCCAAGACGCGGGCTATGGGGCCGCTCGCCCTAATAAAGAGGCAAGGGAATTCGCAGGCTCTGTCCAATCAGTGGGTGATCTCGCCCCCTGTCCCATCGCGGGTGATAGCCGATTCCTCTAACGCAGGGTAGGCAGGACTGACTCAATCTCCAGTATAGCCCCTCGGTTCGTTCACCTTGCGCTCTGTCCCGTGAGCCTCTGACCATTCATGGCCGCAATGCCTGCACTTGTAATCGTAGCGAGAGTCCTTGGCATCGACAAGGTATGGTGTATCCGCACGCGCCACGCCCGTTTCCCCTGTCCTTTGGTATCCTCTGGGAGAGACGCTGACCTGTTCTTCTTTTCCGATAAAACTGCCAGAACTTGCTGGTCCCTTGCCTACAAGCTTGACCTCGAACCTTCGGCCGCAAGATGGGCAGTGACGAAGGAAGGCCGCGATGCCAGACATGCACCTTGGTGATGGTTGGCCTTCATTATTTACGCTTGCCCCAAGCACTTTCCAAGTAACACCATCCGCTTGTTCTTCCCTTCGACGCCGACCCCCGCAACCTGTGCGGGTGTCTGCCCTTGTAACGCCTGATGGGGCTCCACGAAGTTATAGTGAATCCGCGCCCCTTCCGCGGGCGGGGTCATCAGGCTCTTCCAACCTCGTTGAACCTTCACCCTCTCGCGGAGAGTCGCGCGCGCTAGCCTTTTGCATCACCCGAACATCGGACAGAACCCCTTCGCGCACTCTCAGCGAGACGAGTAGATTACTTGCCCCTTCCGGATCGTGGTCTTGACCCTCCCGAAATTAAGCGGATCTTCGACGGGGTCTCCTGTCAGCACAACGACGTCTGCGTCCATGCCCGGGGCGATCCGGCCCCTCGTCAAGGATTCACCAAAGAATTCGGCGGGCGCAGTGGTGAGGGATGCCAGAATCTGCATGGGGGGCAACCCTGCCCCTGTCATCAGCCTGTATTCGTCAATTGGATCGTAATCCGTCATGTACCCCGCGTCGGTCCCGAAGAGAATCCTGCCACCGCCTCTGAAGAACGCATTCAGCTGCCCTGCGCATCGATCCGCCCATCGTTCGCCCTCCGCCTTGGTCGCGCCTCCCTTGGCTGCTTCGAAAAGCCAGAGCTTCAGGGTCGGGATCAGGGACATCCGATTCGAGACCATCGCAGCGACGAGCGCGGTGTCCCAGTCGTCGCCCGCGGATGCGGTATGAGCCAGAACATCGACGCCCGAGTCCATAGCGACCTGAATCCCCAAAGCGTTGGAAGGATGCGTGTAGACGGGCTTCCCCAGGCGGTGAGCTTCGGCCACCGCGGCACTGGCGATGTCTCTTGACATCACCTTCACCTTCGTCGGGCTCACGAGCGATCCGGTGAAGAGCTTGACGATGTCTGCCCCGGCGGAAACGTTTCTCCGAACCGCCAGGACCGCGTCCTTCGGGGTCTTCGGCTGGACCAGCATTCTGGCGATCTCAGCCGGGAGCGTCAGGTAGAAAGGGACTCCATCATCAGGGAAGACCGGGCTTCCTGCAGTCAGGATCCTTGGTCCTGGCACTTCACCAGTTGCGATTCTCGACCTGAGGACCTTGGTCTCCGGCAGGAAGGAACCTGCATCGACCACCGTCGTGAAGCCGTATTTCGTCGCCATGTTTCGGACCGTGTTCGCAAGCTCGTCTGCGGACGCCTCAGAGAATCGCCCGTCCAGGTGGACGTGGCTGTTCTGGAACCCCGCGGTCACCACTGACCCATGGCAGTCAAGCACTGTCGCATCGACAGGAATCGCGAAGCCCCCTGCCTTCCCGACCGCTGAAACCTTCCCGCCGCGGAGGAGAACCACGCCCTCGTCGATTGCCTGATCTGTGGGAGACGGGTAGATCTTTGCGCCTGTAAGAGCTAGAGCCCCGCCGCTTGACGTCAGTGGCCGTGGACCAAGTGGCATTCTGTCTCTTCAAGGAGGGCGGGACATGTGCTAAAGTACTTTCGACATTGAGTCATGACCAGAACTGCGCATTCGGGCGAGGACAGTCTCACTTGTCTTCGGCAGAGAGCCGTTCCCTGTATTCGTCCACCTCGTCCTTGGCCCTGTGGTCGTGTAGGTATCTCAGCTTGATTCCGGCAGCCTCGGACCGTTCATTATGGACTGCCCTCCCTAAGCCGAGCTTGGACAGGATTTCCGTCGAGCTTTGTTGCTCCACGGTTCCCTATAGGCAGAGACGTCGCCCAATTAGACCAGTGTCGTTATTTCCTCGCAAACGAGTGCATTAGAACTGATTAGCTAAAGGAGTCAGTCAGGATGTCTCTGATTCTCTCCTGGTACGCCCCAAGACCGTTTGACAAGGTCACCTCCCGCCTCGAAATGTCGTCGAGCAATTCTCCGACTGTCACATCTTCGGTCTCTTGTGACGAGGCTGGTTGGCCCGCCCCCATTCTCAAGAGGGATTTTCTTCACGGAATCCTCATCTCTCAATCCGATGTTTCACGGCCCGTGGTTAGAGGCTTCTTTGGGCGGCTGGATTGTGGATGCAGTCAGTCACAGGATGCCGTCATTTCTTCCTCATTTCCTTCATTCCTTCCAGGCTGTCCTTGAAGGTGCCCAGCGGATGGACCTCTCTGTCCATGACAAAGTTGGTCGGTGAATTGAAGAAGATCTCCCCCATCTCTTCGAGGGTCTTCGTCTCGAGGACATAGGCGTCCGCAAGGATATCCAGGCATGGCCCTCCGATCAGCTTCCCTTCCTTTTCGAGGTCCCGCTTGTACTTCAGATCGGCCGCCGCAAGATTCGCGAATTGCTTGGGGTCGATCGTGACACCAGCCTTTGCTCTTTCCATAACGATGAATCGCATGTTCCTCCTCGTTGCCGTCACCCGTTTATTAACTTAGGAGCAACTCGTTTCATTCGTTCAAGGGCGGATTCCCTAGGCAGAACTCACAGCGACCGAGGCTCAGGGCCAAACCGGCCCTGTGGGATTCGACACATCATTGTGCTGGATCCCCACTGTGTTCGGGGCTTACTCATTGCCCTCGGACAATGGAATTGAACGTTGGGGGAGAGCGACCTGCGGCGTAGGAATGGGGGCGTCGGGGCCGCTCGTTCCCCTTGACGCCACGACGACGTAGAACCCGATCATCACAGCCAGGAGGACTGCCCCCACGACACTAGCCGAGAGGAAGGCGTTTTCCATCGCCCCGCTTGCGGTGACGGCGTCGACTGCGAGTGCCTGGCCGATCACCTTCGGATACACGAGGGGCTGGAGCGAGAACACCGCGGTGCACATCACCAGGATGAACACTGCCTTGTTGGACGCAATCCTGGTGGTCTTCGGCCACAGGTAGAGCAATCCGGCCGCCAGGGTCAAGAGGATGGGGACGGTCATCCACCAGGTCAGCAGTGACGAAGACATCAGGTAATACGAAAGCACGGAGAGGGCGATCCCGGCGCCTGTCAGGGGCAGAATCAGCCTGCGAAGAGGGGCGAGGCCGAAGAACGCCGGTGCGAGCCCCGCGCCGAGCAGCAGAGTTCCCAAGACGAAGACGACGCTGCCGGCCGTCGTCCAAGAGGCAATGGAGAACGAGCCCGTGCCGAGGTCTACGCCTTGGCCTCCCACCAACGCCGACACGAGAATCAGCAGGACGAGGCTCAGCACGATGGTGGACATCGCGTAGGCCTTGTACAGTTTGACTTCGTCCAACCAACGCTTCTTGATTATGAACTCTCCGAAGGCGATGGAGGCGTTCCTCGCCACAAAGAGGATCAAGAAGATGGTCAGGAGCGGCGCGAAGATCTCCGACACGGGGATCAGCAGGGTCGGGTAGGCGAAGTCGCCTGTCACCACCCAGAATGCCCCGAAGGTTCCCGTGATCTCCCAGATCGGCACGATGTAGTCCAAGACTCTCTTCCTCGTCCCTTCCCAGGCCGTCAGCAACAGCACCGCGCCCATCATCTCCGTGATGAGGAGCGTCGCGAACACGGCGAAGACGGCGTAGTTCACCTCGAAGACCCAGTTGATGGGTCACACCTCCCTCTGCCCGTCCGACTGTCTGAATATCCTGGCGTAGAAGTAGAAGCTGACTGGAAGGATCAAAGCGTAGAAGAGCATCATGAGAATCCCGGGGACGAACAGCGAGGTGGAAAGGTTGGCCGCCTGGTCCACCCTCATGACGTTATAGACGATCCACGGCTGCCGCCCGATCTCGTCTGTCGCCCAGCCAAGCAGGTACACCAGGACCGCGATGACGGCGGCGGGGATCTGCAGGTAGAGGAGGGTCTTGGACTCGTAGGGCCTCCTCTTCAGCAGCAGCGCCACGAAGTAGACTAAGAAGAACGCGCCCAGGGCCATCCCCCCGACCACCATGAAGTCGAAGGTTGTGTGGACCAGCAATGGCGGCCAGGTCGAAGCGGGGTAGGTGCTGAGACCCGGGAGAGCCGTGATTCCTGTCTCGAGTTTTGCGAGGGCCGACTGGGCTCCTGGTATGATTATTCCTCCCACGTACGAGCCGTTTACTATGCCGCCAAACAGCTTCTCCGGCAGGTTCGTGCCGGGGTTCGAGTTCGCCTCAAGCGCGGCGAACTTCAGAGGCTGCTTGGTCAGGAGGGTCGAGATTCCGTTTGCGCCAGTGATTCCGGAAAGGACGACCGTTGCGACACCCACGGCGCCGAGGATCTTCAGGGCCTTCCCGAACATCTCCTTCTCGCCTGCGTCTCGCGAGCGGAGGAACCAGTAGGCGAAGAACGAGCCGATGATCATGGAACCGGCCAGGACGGTGGTCGGCAGGACATGAAACACCTCCGAGACGGTGGAGGGCGTCAGGAACACGGCCCACGGCTGGACCCCGGAGACCGTCTTGAAACCGCTGCTGATGAAAGCTGCTGTGTCGAAGCCGTTCGGGGTGTTCATCCATGCGTTCACCATCGTGATGAGCACGGCAGAGAGCAGCGTGCCCGTGATTACGAAGAGCGAGGCTGCCCAGTGGACGTACCTGTTTCTGAACGAATCCCAGTAGTATACGTACAGCACGAGGGCCAGAATCTCTAGGAAGAACGCGAACATTTCGAAGTAGAACAGGACTATGACTCCCGTCTGCGAAACGAGCGTCATGAATGTGGGAAACAGCGTCACAAGCTCGACCGCCATGACGATTCCGCTCGCCGTGCCGACGCCGAACGAAATGACGAAGATCTTGGTGAGCCTGCGCGCGAGCGCCTCGTAGACTTTGTCCCCCTTCCTAATCGAAATGAACTCGGCCGCCGAAATCAGGATGCTGAGGGAGATGCTTGTCGAGACCAACAGGATGTGCGACCCTATGGTGAACGCAAAGAGGAACCTTACGAACGACAGCATGGTTGCCGAGTCGAGAATCAATCGACCTTGCGCGGGGTGGCGGCCTAACGAGTGTTAGATAAATATAGGCTGGAGTCCCGTTGGGGCGCGACGGCTCAGAGATGATAACGTACATCCCTCTGGCAACAACAGTTGTCGCTACCATCTTCACTTTCACAATCGCCAAGCAGTACCGGTCCCGCCACAGGCTCTACCAGCTCATATGGGTCGCCGCCATGGCCCTCTATGCGCTTGGCGCCTTCATGGAATTCACCATGAGCTACGCAGGCGTGTCAGCATCCCTCTTCAAGGTGTACTATCTGTCGGTCGGTCCCCAGGTAGGGCTTCTCGGGTCCGGCGTGATCTACCTCCTATCGCCTCGTCTGGGGCGGTATGCCCTCGCGGTCGTCGCCATGCTCTCGATCGCGCTGGTAGCGATAGGATCCGTGGCCAGCATAGACCTCTCCGGCGCGCAATCAGCCACCTCGGTGATGGCTGGGATATCCATAGCCCTGAACGCCTTCCCCGCAGATGCAAGGGCGCTGACGATGGCCCTCAACAGCCTCGGCGCCGTCCTGCTTCTAGGCGGTGCGCTCTTCAGTTTCGCAGTCAACAGGAAGAGGGTGTACGCCCTGGTCCTCTTCGCTGGAGGCATGATGAACACGATAGGGGGAATCCTCCTCGGCGTCATGAACGACTCGAACGGCTTCCTCGAGTTCGAGTTCGCCGGAGTGGTGCTCCTCTTCCTGGGTTTCCTTTTGAGCTACAGGTTCGTAAAGCGCGGGGAACATCCAACCGTGCTCGAGAGAGCCACGGAGCCGAGTCCTCAAGGGCAACCCAGGTGAGGCCGCGCATTGCCATTTGCTGTAGTCGCCCGCGCCTTGGAGCCGGTGTTGACCGCCGTCACCTGGCAAGCTTAGGTTCGCAAAGGACGCCTTCTCCTCCGCACTTCCTGCAGGGTATACTCACGTCCTGCGTCATGTCATGAGAAAAGAAACTCACCATGACCTCCTGACCTGTTCCCCTGCACTTCGGGCAATGGACTACCGTCGCGTTGCATTTCGCGCATCGGAGCTGCATCGGATCCAGGACGCTGTTGCACCCGGGACAGATCAGGGGCATCATAGCCTCCTGAATGCTCAGGCCTCCATCGGAATGAGCGACACCAACCCTACGCTCAAGGCGCAGGCGAGGTGGTACTTCCTTCGTCGCGCGAGATGGTGTTTCCTGTAGCTACCGTGCTTGGCAATGAAAGGGTAATCACTTATCAGCTTCCGGCAGGCATCACACCACGCTGGCAGGGGTTCCGAACGACCCCCGCCATTCTTGACAAGTGCTACCGAATGGCTTGGGAATGGCATGCCGAAGTAGGCTGCTCTCTCGAACCTTATTCCACGCTCTCCCATAGGGCTTCTTGGCTTGGACAACCCCGAAGGAGAATCTTCGGGAATCTTAGTTATGCCTTGTCGATTGATTTCACGGTCTCCTATAGAGCTCTTGGCTTGGGGTCACGTCTAATCCCGGCTCGGAAGTGACCGCGGTCTTAGACCTGCGCATGTGTGGGGCCGGTGGGGACTCGCTAATGTCACTAAATCGAATGCCAAAGTCATGAGCTCCATTCCGTACGGAGGGGTCCGACCCGTCAAGGTCGCTTTCATGAGTCTAGATTGAGCTTCCTAGCAGTCCAGGTCCTTATTCTCATTGTCTACCTCAAAGTTCGTAGACTACTCCTGGAACCTTCGGGAAGGCCTGAACTTCTCCTATGTGATTGGCTCCAGTGACCCAGGTCATGAGTCTCTCGACGCCCATTCCCGCACCTGCCGATGGTTTGAGCCTACCTTCCTTCGCCAGTTTGAGAAGCAGGGTGTAGTTCTCCTTCACCACGCCGTCGCGTTCCATCTTTGCGGCTATCTTGCCGTATTCCCACTCACGCCTGGCGCCCGAGAGCACCTCGCCATATCTCGGGAGGAACAGGTCATAATTGTCCCACTTGCCCGTGACCGCGTCCTCAAAGTCGTAGAACTCTCTCGGGATGTTAGTCACCCAGACCGGTTCGCGGATCTCCTGAGGCAATCTTGCCTCCCATTCGTCTCCATACCCTGCCACAAGGTCCTCCCTGTCGTGGACACTGAACGGCGCCTCGGGCGCCCTGAGGCTGTCGTATCTGTCAAGCTGTCTCAGTTCCCGTTTTGCCTGCTCTTTGACATGACGCACCAAGCCAGCGATGACGGCCTCGGTTAGGCGCCTGACCTCCTTGGAACCGGCGCCCCTTATCTCGAAATCGAGTTGTGTGAATTCATAAGCATGCCAGCCTGTCGCCTTCCTCTCCCTCTTTTCTATCCTCACGTTCGGAGAGAGAACGAAGAACTCTGGGTACGCCGTGGAGCTCGCAACAAGCTTGTGAATTATCATGCTCTGAGTTGTCCTGACCCTCTCGTCGTAGATCTCTGCCTCGACTCTCTTTTCTATAGACGCCCCGGGGTCTGGCCACAGGGGATCGGTCGACTTGGAGAAGATTACTGGAAGCAACCAAGTGAATCCCCTGCTCGTGAAAGCATCGGTAAGATATCTGAGAACCTCGGTGCTCACCCTACCGATGAGCGCTTTCCTCACCAGTTCGTCCTCAGATAACCTGTCTAGAGGCTTCGGAATCTCGAGGGCGTCAGTCGTATGGATGGCCTCGACCACGTCAAGACGATATCTGTCAATACCTATAAACAATCTGCCATAATTCGTGGCACTTTGCCGGAGAGTAAGCGATATAAGGGCTATTCCCCCGGCATTATGCTGGCATGCTCGACACCAAGGACCAGAAGATACTCGCGAAATTGCTCGAAGATGGTAGGAAGTCGGTGGCGGAAATATCCGACGAAGTCCAAGTCCCCAGGGCGACAGTTCAGGAGAGGCTGAAGAAACTCGTTGACTCCGGTGTCATAAGAAAATTCGTGGCTATTCCCGACTATTCGAAGCTAGGAAAGCAGGTCACTGCTCTCATCCTGGTCTCTTTCAGGAGCGCTGAGAACATCTCTCAGCGCAGTCTTGCGGAACAGATGTCTAGGATTCCTGGGGTCTACGAGGTGATCGTGATTTCGGGCGAGTGGGACATCGTGCTTAAGGTAAGGGCTGGGTCGGTCGAAGAGATCGGTACCCTAGTCGTCGATAAGCTGAGAGTGATGAAGGGTATTGAGAAGACACAGACCTGCGTCGCGTTCCAGATAGTAAAGGAGAGTTTCTAGGGCTCCCTTGAGTTCTCGGCAGTTCCTTCGGGTTCGTTTGCTGTCAAGCGTAGGTTGCTGGCCAGCGTCCATGATTCAGAAATCCATGATTCAGGGCAGAGGAGCCGAGGGTAATCATGAGGATCGAGCCTTAGCACGTCACGCACTGAGCCTCCTCCCACGTCCTGCGCCTTCTCTCTTCCGCCCGCGAGCAAGGCAGCCTTGCGGCCGAGATGCTCGAAACCTTGTTTCATTCGACCGTGAATACGGATGACTCTACGCCGTTTCCAGTTCCACGTCGGGAACCTGCCCTTCCTGGGACTTGACGATCACGTATTCCTGGGGCTCCGGGAGGCGAACAGTGTTCGAATCGTCCGGTTCGAGGACAACCAGTTCTGGGTCCATCTCCTTCTCAGCGGCATACGTACGGAGCGCCTTCTCCGACAGGAACACCCCGGCCGGACTGAACCACGTCCACTCTTCGGAGTTGCCCATCTGATAGAGAATGTAAAGTTCGGTCTTGGCGGTGGTCATGCCAGGCGACTCTCGCTTGAGAGCTACTTAACAGCGGGGGCGAGGGGGAGCGCCAGCGCCGGCTGAGTCTCCTTTCCAGAGGATGGGGCTTCTAACGAAGGCTACCTCAATGGCAGCACATACACATACTTCAGAGGGGTCTTCGACTTGTTCTTGACATTGTGAACTGTATGCGGGGGGATGAGCACCACGCAGGGGGCCTCGACTGCTTCAGCGTGCCCGTTGGATGTGACTTCTGCCTTCCCCTCGACCATCACGATTAACTCTTCCCCACCCTCGGTCGCGTGTTCCCCGACTTCCTCGCCTGGGTCCAATAGCACATAACCCGAGTGCAGCTGCTGGCTGTCGAGGCGAGAGACGAGCGTTCCGGGTTTCTCAAGGCGTCTGACCAACGGGACCATCTCGCAGGGTGTCGCGCGTCATAGTAATAACGCTAGGACGAACTCGACCAGCCATCACCCGTGACGCAAGAGGACCGGCATGAGGGGTTAGGTGGGTTCTTGCGTCGTGACCCACGGACCCATGGCTGCTGAGATCACGACCGTGGTCTTCCTTGTGGCCTCGTAGTGCGGAGCGCCTGCAGGTATCAAGAGATAGGAACCCTTCGGGAAGCGTTTCATCTTGCGCCTAGACACCTTAGATCCCATGCCAAGGAACAACTCACCACGTACCACCGAGACGCGAAGGTCTCCCGAATGTCGATGGGCCCGCCCAACGAACCCGGAAGGGATGAAGAGGGCGTAAGTGAACTGCTCGCCTGCGGCTTCCCTGCTCCCCTGAAGCAACGCGTACTTCGTTCCATCTGGGTTGAGTTGCTGCCATCGGATCGCCGACCAATGCCAGCTCAGGAGTTCCCTGTTCGGCACCTCCTCAGCTCGGTTCATTTGGAGATCATACCTGCCTTACCTCCCTCTCCTCAGGCTTTGGAGGGCTAAATAGATGAAAATCAGAGTCGAATGCTCCTTGTGACAGCACGCCCCTGTCATGGTTCCGAGAAACGCGAGCAGGGAGAAAGTCAACTATCCAGAACGCAGCTCACAAAGAGCCGACGCTTCATACCGAAAGAACGAGCCTTTGATCGAACGGGGCCCAACCGAGACTTGATTCGGCTAACTGCCGAAACTTGACAGCCCTGACTCGAAGCGGGAGATGCCGTCAGCCTGGCAGAACCTTTTCTATATCGATTTCATGAGCAAGAAACGCATGGAACTGTTCATCTTCGCCCGCTTCCACGCCCGCAAAGGGCAGCAGGACGCCGTCGCTTCGGCGCTGCGCGATGTCATCGGGCCATCGCGAGCCGAACCAGGTTGCTTGGCAATCGAAGCCTACCGCTCGACCCGCGATTCACGGCTGTTCTTCATCCACTCGCGCTGGACTGACGAGGCGGCGTTCGAGACCCATGCCGTGCTGCCGCACACGGTGCGTTTTGTCGGACGCGTGCGACCGCTGATCGACCACGCCATGGATGTGACCCGCACGCGGCCCCTCCAGGCTCCAAAGCGAATGAGGAAGCAAACCGCAGCATGAGGCACTTTGCTGTCACGAGGGAACGCGGCCCAGCGTGGGAAGCCCGACGCTGCAAGGGTCGTCAGTAGATCATCGAGTCGCTGACGGCGAGTTTACCCTTCGCGCCGACGAAGTAGGGACTGGAGCGGCCCGTCGACTTCGCTCTCTGAAGCACGGCTAGCTGTGCGAGGAAGATCAGGTGGAACGCCTGCTCGAAACCGTTCGAGCCGAAGGGGAGGACCGCCGTGGCGTTGAACCCTCTCTTGCGCAGGGAGGCGACCAGCCTCTGGCCGACGTTGAGAGGGTCGAACGCGCAGAATACGTTGACCGCGTCATTCTTGCGAAGGGAGAACACGGGGGCGTGGCTGAACTCCTCCAGCCGCTCCGCCTGGGCTCTCGCGCCGAGGAATTCGGACATCTTCAGCGCAGAGTATTGGCCGACGGGAAAGGCGGCGTTGTTGCCGAGGAAGTAGGTGGTGCCCCCATCCGAAAACAGCAGCCTCCTCGCGTCGCACCTGGCCCGTGAATCGACACGCGCGAAGTCGCACTCGAATCGGCCGGAGGCCGACTTGAGGAGGACGAGGAGCGAGAGCGAGAAGGAAAGCGTCCCGGGGAGCCTCGGGGCATACCCACAAGGGATGAAGATCACTTCGTCGACGACGTCGACTATCTTCCCTTTCGCGTTCGCCGTTACCGCCACCCTCCTCTTCGCGACCTGCCTGGCGGCTCTTGCAGATGAGACGCTCGAAGCCGTGTTTCCTGAGACTGTCACGAAGAACGTCGTCCTGCCCATTGCGACGTCCGGGTCGGCAATCAAATCGTAGGGGTCGAGTGCCCGATGCCTCATCGAGGAGAGGTAGCTGGCAATGCTCGAAGAAGCGTAGGAATCTCCCGCTCCGACGAACAAGGAACGGGGAGGGGCTTCAGGCAAGCGCTCGCTGAGGAGTGAACCTAGGATCGCTGGTTGTCGCGCGAGTTGGTCTCCGACTGTGGAGAGCGTGACGTCAGGGGAGTTCACGGGGACGAATTTGATGCGTCGGTTTTAAGTCTGCGATGCGTATGAGTGGTTCTGTCCAGTCAATGGGTGATTTCTGAGGGTGTCCAGCGACGGGTGACGCCGAGTTCAGATTCTTTCCTTTTCTTCGGTTCGCTTCTCAGACCACTGGTGACCGCAACGCTCGCACCTGAATGAATCCTCGAACTCCTTTGTTTTGGTGGAAAATGTTTCCCTTTCTTGCGGGCCGCCCGGTGTCAATGACCAGACCTTACCCCTTGGATAACCCCATATGCCCGCTGCCGCTCCACCAACAATCATCTTTCCGTCGCGGGCAACTCGCTCAGCTGTCTGTCTGTCGCTCAAGAGCATTTCATTAACGAGTTTGACATGGAACCTGTGCCCGCATGAGGGACACGTTCTAACGAACGTCCCGACTTTGGACATGGGAAGTTATTCGCCCAAGGAACTCTTAAGCAGTTCCATCCATTTGTTCGGTTCTGTCCCCTCTCAAATTGGTTCGAAGGGCTGTCCCAAACAAGTAGATGGAACTGTTAAGAGAAACAGACGCCAGTCAACAGTCGGATTGAGGAGAAACCTCGAACTCGGTCTGATCGCCGTCATACTCGTCGCCGTGGCGGTCGGTTTCTTCTTCACGCCGGTAGCCCCTACACAGATTCCAACGCGTTGCGCTGGTCAATATTCCGCTTGCCCGCTCACCATCGAATCTGGTCAGGGTTCTCCCTCGTATGCCCTTTTCGGGTTCGGGCTCGTCTACGTTCCGAATCTTGGATGCACGGGTTTCTTGACGCAACGCCTCTCGACATCCTTGACCTACATGCCGCCCCAAGCCGCTGCTTCATCCGCCCATCTCCAATGCCCCTGACCTTCTTGGTCATCAAGCGGTTCACGATACGTGCAACAACGAAGTCAAGGCCGCTCTGGGCCATCACCCTTCAAGCCATCGCCTCTTACAGGTCAGGAGCCAGGGGTCGAGGTCGAGAGAGAAAACAAATGGCTCTTTATTACTGAGGATCACTAGGAAACGCAGAGCGCCAAATTGATCCGCTGGGGAGTCAGGCTCGCTTCCGCGATTGGGCTGATTTTTGGTGTCGCTACCACTCTGATCGGGCTGCAGGATTTCTGCGGTTGCCACGAACAGACCGTCGGGCCGGCTGGCAGTTGCTTCTGTTCTCAATCGCTCTCCCTACTGGTGATCGTTGGAGTCTCAATCGTCATCGTCTCGGCGGTCTGCTTGGCGTTCTCATTCCTGAAGTCGGGCACCACGCTGAGTGGAACGCCCGATTGAGACACGGAACCGACGGAAAAGGCCCTTACGAGGCGAAGAACAGTCATAGTATTAATGGCGCCAGTTACTTGCGGCTGCACTCACCGAATGGACAATCAGTAGACGGCCCACAGCAGTGGTCCTATCAGGTGAGCTACGCGACCTGCGCTTCCCACCGTTCCCCCACACAGAGCTGACCGTCCGACGAGAGTCTCCGGGGAAATGAATTCACCGTCAAGTCAGCGGAGCTACATGTCCAACGTTTAATGAACATCCAAGTCATGCCCTCACGAGAAGATGTTCCCTGTCGGTGTGAGCATCCGATCAGACGAGAGTCTGGTCCGAAGGGTCTCCGCGTTGGGGATATCATGCGTCGAATTGGCGTATCTGCCTCTCCTTGAAGGGAGGGTCGCTTCTCTCTCAGAAGCGCTCCGTTCGTCCGGGGTCAAGGCCACGTCGTTTCACGCGCCGTACGGCATCTCGTACGACATAGGGAGCTTCGACCCGGCGCACAGAAGGTCGGCGCTCCGGCAGCACAAAAAGCATGTCGAGTATTGCGCTTCGCTGGGTTCTGAGTACTACGTGATTCACCCGGGGTATGATGACTACCTGTCCAGTCGAGGCGGGAAGTGGGACGACGTCAGGAAGATCGTCATATTCCCTAGAGAGGAAGGCGTGATCGGGAAGCTATGGAAGACCAACGCCTCCTCTCTGGCAGAGCTGTCCGATTTCGCGGCCGGTGTGGGCGTGAAGATTGTTCTTGAGACATCGTTTCCCAACATCATGACGCCCGAAGAGACACTGAGCGTAGTCCGCATGGCTGACAGGGAGAATCTGGGCGTCTGTTTGGACAGCGGCCACGTCAACATCGGCGGGAGCATCAACCCTGCGGGCGCCATCAGGAAGATTGGCCATCTGCTCTGGACTCTGCATCTTCACGACAACAACGGGGACGGCGACTTCCATCTGGTCCCCGGTAGAGGGAATATCGACTGGAAGAGCGTTGCCAAGGCGCTGCGAGACGTCTCCTACAAGGGAGTGCTCAACCTCGAGCTGACCCCCGCTGATTGGAACAGCAAGGAAACCTGGACGGACATAGAGGATGGATCCTTGTTTCTGCGAAGACTTTTCGCCTGACTCTTCGTCGACCCCAAGCGGGGGCGGTCGTGGCCGCAAGGGATGGCCCGCCTCGTTTATGGTTCAGGGCCACTGCCCCCGGAACGGGGAGCGCCGCCGATGGCAGGGTCACCCGGATGGACGGCTAGGCCTTGCTCTCGTCTCCGGACCTGCTTCCGCGTTCCGCGATCTTGGTTGGCCACCAGTTGAACCTCTCCGCGACCCCCATCAGCGCTGGGACGAAGAAGAGGATGACCATCCCCACGTCTATCATCACCGCCGCCGCGACTACGAAGCCTATCTCGCCGAGGAGCGCGATTCCCGTGAGTATGAGCGAGGTGAAGACCGTCGCCAGGACCAGTCCGAGCCCGAATATCGTGACCCAGACCTTGTTCAGGGCAGTCTTGATGGCCTCTTCGTCGCCGCTCCCGTTGAGCACCTCCTCCCTTATCCTCGTGACGAAGAAGATGTCGTAGTCGATTCCGACGCCGAGCATTGTCACGACGACGAAGAGCGGTGCGAAGTTGAGGATCGGGAGCCCCTGGGCGTAGAAGTACACTAGCGCGAGCGCCGCCAGCGAGAAAGCGACGCTGGACAGTATGGTGAGGACGAGCCTGATGGGGGTGAAGACCGACCTCAGCTGGATCAGGAGTATCACGTAGACAGCGGCCGCAAGGACCAAGATGACCTCAGGCAGGATCCCGTTGAGGAACGCCTGGTTGTCGTAGGTGGACTGGGTCTCGCCGCCATAGTAGACAGAGACGCCCTTCAGGAGCGGCTGTGAGGAGACGGCGGATTCCACCTTCATGAGCGTTTCGATTGCGGCCTGACTCTCGGCGTCGCTCCCGAGCCCCACGAAGATCTGGGCGGTCCTGTTGTTCAGGCCGATGTCGGAGAGCATTCCTGCCAGATACTGCGACCTGTCAGGCTGGGGGAGCTGCAGGACCCCGGTGTAGCTGAACGGCGAACCGTAGGGCCTGGTCGGCCCGCTGATGCTGGTGACTCCCGGAACCGAGGAGGCCGTCGAACTGATCAGTTCGAGCTGTTTCAGCAGGGTCTGGTTCAGCTGGTAGTCGCCGTACGTGATCTGCGTTGGCGTCGTGACGACGATTATCGACGGCGAGATCGAAGAGCTGCCGAGCTCTTCCGTTATCACTGTGAGTCCGTGGTTGCTCGGGAGGTCCGGGAGGAGCTTGAGCATGTTGTCGCCGCTCGGCGTGCTCTGCGAGACGTAGAAGGCGCCGAGGGCGAGCGCGGAGACTATCACGACGATCGCGACCTTCCTCCTGAGCGTCTTCTCTCCCAGCCTGCTGAGTCGGCTGGCCTTGGGTTTCTGGATGCCCCCCTTACCGTTCAGCCCAGGCCAGAAGAGCCTGTCCTTCAGCGTGAGCTCGAGAGCCGGGAGGAGCGTGAGGGCGGCCAAGATCAGGATAGATACCGCGATGGCGATCGCCGTCCCGACTCCGCTGAACAGCGGGACGTTGGCCACCGCCATGATGATGTAGGCCACAACGACGGTGATGCCCGCCGTGAGCACCGCCTGACCTGCCCATCGGACCGAGATGGAGACGCTCTCCTCGGTGGTCCTGCCCTTGGTCCTCTCCTCCTTGGTCCTCCTGAGCTGGAGGACAGAGTAGTCTACGGTGAGGCCCAGGCTCACGAGGATCGTGAGCGCGGGGGTCAGGAACGTGAGGGTGCCGTGGCCGATGACGGCCACCCCGTAGTATATGCTGGGGAGCGCGATGGCTATCGCGATCCCGCCGACAAGGACGGGCACCAGCGCCGCGAGCGGAGCGAGCAGCAGGACCCCGACGATGGCGAGGGACGCCAGGACGCCCAGGACGACGGTAATCCCGACGACCGGTCCGAAGGCGTTTGTTATGTCCTGCGTGAGCACCGCGGACCCGGTCACGTAGTACGTGCCGAGGGATGGTACCTTCGAATCGGCGACGTCGGCCTGGAAAGCCGCTAGGGTTTTCACGGTGGGAGGGACCGAGAAGTTGTAGACCACAATCATCGTGCCGTTGTCTGGACTGACGAACCTACCCGTCAGGGAGCTGGAAGGGATGAGCGGATATTCGGAGTATGTCTCGTTCGAGACGACGTCCAGAATCTCTGCTCTCACCTGCGGGGCGCTCGTACCGCCGCTGAGCGAGGAGAGGAGGGAACCAAGCTGCTTCGGGTTTGCCGTGAATAGCGGGGAAGTGGAGAAGGACGAGGCGCTCGCGTTCGCGACGAGCCCAGAGGCGAGGTCCCAGGTCTGAGCCTTGGTGGGGGTCGACCCTAGAGCGTACGAGTCCTGGACGAGCAGGGCCGGCGAGAGCCCCGACCCTCCAGTCTGGGAGGGGTCCGTCTCCAGGCTCTTGGTGAAGAGTGTGAGCGTGAACTGCTGAATGGTCGCGTTGTCAGGCGAAGGGCCGAGGGATATCAGACCGGCGACGAGACCGTTGAGTGAGATGCCCAGCGAGGACGAGACGTTGGTCGGAACCTCTGGCTGCAGAGCCGTCACGGTGAGGTTGCCCACAGAGTTCTTCTGGAACCAGTCGATCGGGCTCAGGCCTCCGGCCACGAGACCAAGAGTCCGAGCCTCCTGAGGGCTCACTGCAGAACTGTTTGAGAGCGCGGCCACGGCCTGACCGACGACCGTCTGCTCCCTCACGGTCGGACTCGGGTTCGCCGGATCGGGCTGTGCGGCGAACGAGGCGTTCCAAAGCGAATAGAAAGTCTGGTAGTACGCCGACGACTGGATGCTCGGGCTGGCTTCGTGGAAGATCGTCTGGTTTGCCGCTCTGTCGCCGCAGACAGCGGAACCTCCGCAACCAGGGAGCGCGGCCGACCATGCCAGGACAAAGCTCGACGGGAGACCATAGACCAGCTGCGCCGTCTGGTTTATGCCCGTGAGCCCCTGCTCGAGGAGATAGTCGCTGTCGAAGAGCAGGTGCGCTCCGGTGCCTATCGAATCGACGCTCGAGTTGAGCAGCGAAACCTGAGAGACGAGCGACGGCACGACTGAGGACAGGAACGAATACTCGGTCGTGTAGATGCTTTCCATCCCCGTGAAGTTCTGGGACAGGCGGGGATCGGTCGCGAGCGTCCTGTTGAGTCCGATGACCCCAGCCTGCACGGAGCCAGAATACATCTGGCCGTTCTGGAGGACGACGATGATTCCGTTGGCACCCGAATTGTTAGAAGATGGGAACTGCGCGTCGATGATGCCCTGCGCTACCTGAGACTCTTCGCTCGTCGGTCCGCCCAAGTTCGAGTTCCCCACGTTGTACGATACCGAGCTGAAGAAGACTGGAATCTGAGTGCCCGCAACGATCACCCCGATGATCCAGACTGCGATTATTGCCTTGCGGCGCTTCCTCAGGAAGGAGTTGTACGCCTCGAGTTTGAAACGCGCCAATCTTTTCACCGTCCTAGAAGTGACCAAATCAACGTTTCGTATTCCGGCGACACCATGCGCGCACCCTGCGCCTCATCACCTTGGCCGGGACATCTCCTGCTGAAGCTTCTCGAGGAGATAGCGGAGGGCCTCTTGTTCGTCCGACGTGAACGCCTGAAGAGCCTTCTTCATGAACTCGCTGTACTTCGTGGCCACCCTCTCCTGCACCGCCCTCCCCTCTGGAGTGAGCTCCACTATGGTGGCCCTCCTGTCCAGCGCGCGCGCCGTCCTCCTGATCAGACCCTTGTGCTCGAGCCTGTCTCTTATCCCGGTGACGTTGGCAGGGGTAACGTGCATCCCGTCGCTTATCCCCTTCATGGGCATCGACCCATTCTTCGCGATCACCCTCAGGGCGTAGAACTGCGGCTGCGTCAGCCCCTCCTCGGAGAGCAGTTCTGCGATGCTACGTTGCATTGCCTTGAACGCCGCCATGACGGCGCTGTATGTCTCGTTATGATTCCGAGTCTGCTCGGCTCGCCTGAGCACGTGCCGTGGGGGGTTGGCCAAAATATAAATAGTTAATGCATTAACTGTCCCGTGTTCTGTACTTGAATGGGAACGGCACTACCTCTGAGATGACGACTTTCGGCGGCGCGCGTGGGCCGGTGGAAACCTATCTGTCCAGGCCTGAAACGAGCGAGCCGAGGCCGGCGATCGTCGTGATACACGAGGTGTGGGGATTGGTCGACCACACCAAGGACGTAGCCAACAGGTTCGCCAGGGAGGGGTACGTGGCGCTGGCGCCGAACCTGTTCTCCTCCGACCCGGAGCTGGTTTCGCTTCTCACTCCCCAGAACATCGGCATAACGATGGGCTTCATGCAGACGCTGGCTCCCGAAAGGAGAGCAGACACGGCGTACGTGCAGCAGGAGCTCTCGAAGCAACCAGCTGGGACGCGAGACGTAGCGCAGCGGGTGATGGGCAAGATGTTCGGAGGACTGCCCAAGGACGCCCTGACAGGAGAGGCGATGAAGGCGGTCGAATTCCTGAACTCGCAAAGATACGTCCAGAAAGGCTCGATAGGCACGGTGGGTTTCTGCTTCGGGGGAGGCGTTTCGATAAGCACGGCGTGCCACACCAAGACGGCGGCGTGCATCGTCTTCTACGGGGAGAATCCCTCGCCGATAGAACTCGTCGAGAAGATTCAGTGTCCCGTGCTGGGCCTCTACGGGGGAGAAGACATTCGGATCAACGCGAACCTCGACAAGCTGGTCGCCGCGATGGCGCGCTACAAGAAGGACTTCCAGATGAAGCTCTACCCCGGAGCGCCGCACGCCTTCTTCAACAACACGAACAAGGCGACCTACAGGGAAGAGGCCGCCAAGGACGCCTGGGACCGGGTCCTCCGGTTCTTTGCGCAATCGTTACATCGGCCCAGCGGGTCGCGCGCGTCGGCCGCCGCCTGATTGATTGGACCAGGGGTGCAAACTGAACGGTCGAATATAAGTGGGTCGCGCTCTCAAACACCACAATCGGGACGCTGATGGCGGGCATAGACGGCACGATCGTCCTGATTTCTCTTCCCGCGATATTCCGAGGCCTGTCGATCAATCCCCTCACCTCTTTCCAGTATCTTCTGTGGATTCTCTTCGGATACAGCCTGGTGACTTCGGTCCTTCTCGTTTCCTTTGGTCGCATTTCGGACATGTTCGGAAGAGTCAGGTTGTTCAACCTCGGCTTCGTAATCTTCACCGTTGGCTCGTTGCTGTGCGCCATCACCCCCAACACAGGTAATCTGGGAGCTACAGAGCTCATCGCATTCAGGATAATCCAGGGGATCGGAGGCGCCTTCCTGTTTTCCAACAGCGCTGCAATCCTGACCGATGCGTTTCCGGCGAACGAGAGAGGAAAGGCGCTCGGGATAAACATGACGGCCGTCATCGCAGGCTCCATCGTCGGACTGGTGCTGGGCGGGATTCTCGCGCTCTTCAACTGGCGCTACATCTTCCTTGTGAGCGTGCCCGTCGGGGCGGTCGGCACCGTCTGGTCCTACGCGAAGCTCAAGGAGATCGGCGCGATGAGAAAGAATCAGAAGCTCGACATCTGGGGAAATGCAACCTTCGGGGGAGGCCTGACTCTGCTGCTAGTAGGTGTGACCTACGCTTTGATTCCGTCAGGAAGCTCGTCGATGGGCTGGAGCGACCCGTGGGTCATCGCTTCGCTGGTCGCAGGGTTCGCCCTGCTCGCAGTTTTCCCGTTCATAGAGAGCAGAGTGCCGGACCCGATGTTCCGCCTCGACCTTTTCAAGAACCGGATGTTCACCGCCGCGAACCTCGCCGGCCTGCTGTCCGCTGTGGGTAGAGGCGGGGTTCAGATAATGCTCATCATCCTCCTCCAGGGGATATGGCTCCCGCTGCACGGTATCAGCTATCAGTCCACGCCGTTCTGGGCGGGGGTCTACATGATCCCGATGATCCTCGGGTTCGTAGTGATGGGCCCGCTGAGCGGAATCCTCTCTGACAAGCACGGAGCCAGGCTGTTCGCCACCCTCGGGATGGTGATCACCGCCGGGACCTTTCTCGCTCTTTCGCTTCTTCCTTACAACTTCAGCTATCTGCCGTTTGCAGTAATCATCTTCGTCATGGGGCTGGGAGGAGGGATGTTTGCGGCTCCAAACACGGCTTCGATCATGAACTCGGTCCCCCCGGAGGACAGAGGAGCGGCGTCCGGCATGCGGGCGACGCTCCAAAACACAGGGCAGACGGTGAGCCTGGCCATCTTCTTCACGGTGATAATCACGGGGCTGTCTAGCAGTCTTCCGAGCGCACTTTCGAACGCGATGACGAGCGCCGGGGTCCCTGGACTCGCCAGCGCTTTCACCTCAATCTCACCGACGAGCGCTCTGTTCTCCGCCTTCCTGGGCTACAACCCGATGCAGTCGATTCTCTCCCTCTCGCAGCTCTCTTCAGTCGTCGCCCAGATACCCCCGTCGACGCTGACCTTTCTGGAGGGGCAGACTTTCTTTCCGACCGCGATAGCCCCGGCGTTCATATCCGCCCTAGACTTGTCGTTCTACATCGGAGCGGCTCTGTCTGTTGCCGCGGCCGTCGCGTCGCTTCTGAGAGGCAAGAAGTACATCTATCGCGTGGAGGAGCAAGGGGCACCGATTCCCCCTCCAGAGCCAGTGAGCCCCAGCGTCAGGAGCGCTGAAGCGACAGCAGATGGCGAGGGCGAATAGCGTTCAGCTTGGTGTCACCCCTCCCAGGCAGAGTGTCGTGCCACTGCAGCGCCACGACTCCGCTGTAGCCGTGCCCGGCAAAGATTCTCAATGACTTCCTTCCCGATTTCTGCCCGCTCCCTGGCGCCCTGGGGCGTCTACTCAGGCCTGACGATCAGCACGGGCACCTTGGAATTTTGAACCACGCTGTTTGAGACACTCCCGAGCAGGAGCCTCTTGAAGCGGCTCAGTCCCTGGCTTCCCATCACGATCAGGTCGAATCCCGTCGAAGCCCTTAGGATCTCGACGGCGGGGTTTCCCTTCTTGAGAAGCGTGCTCGTTCGCACCTCTTGCTTGATGAGCTCCCCACTCCTCTTCTGGAGTAACTCTTCAGCGAACCCCTCTATCTCGATGAAGGTCTCCGCGGGAATAACGCTCCCGCCGCTCGGGGCGAACGCATAGCTCAGCTGCTCCACGATGTGGAGCAGGGTGATTTCTGCGTCAAATTTCTTCGCGATCTCCGCAGCATATTGGAGCCCGCGATACGAATTGGGTGATCCATCGATGGGAACTAGAATCTTCTGGAACACGTTGACTGTTGAAGCCAAGCCGGCTTAAATCCCTTGCCGAGTGTGCGACTTGCGAAGCAGTCAATAAATAACAGCGCAGGTTGGTCATGAGCTGCCCTGACAACCGTATGCGGCAATAATGACTGCGCAGAGGCAGACTGCGTTGAGCTCACGGACCGCGAGTCATCCGTGTGTAGCGTCATCTGTGCCTCGGGTGCGCCAGTCTCCTTCGGGAGGTTAAGGGAGTCAACCGGCCTGCATCAAGAGATAGTGTCGAGAATTGTCCGCAGGTTAATGATCCATGGGCTGGTCAGAAAGACCGACGGCAGATACTTAGGCGAGTGCAGTCAATAACTACCCAGGCTAGGTAAGTGGATGGCGAGTGATTCTACCTCTCCTGCCGACTGTCTTGCTGGCTTCATTCCCATATTCCGGATAAAAGAAAGAGTGTCTCTCTGAGAATCGAAAACAACGTATTGATATATGTCAATGGATGGGCGAGACCAGTCCTTGACATTATCTAGCGACCCATCAAAAGAAATCCTGGGCAACCTCTCTCTTCTGGACAGACTGTTACCCATCTGGATCTTCGTGGCAATGGGTGCGGGTGTACTAATCGGGTCTATCTTCCCCCAGACAGGCCCGCTAATCAACTCGTTTCAGATTGACTCGGTATCCCTTCCAATTGCTGCGGGTTTGATATGGATGATGTATCCGCCACTTGCTGCGGTCAACTACCGAGAAATCGGAAAGGTCAAGGCTGCAGGGAAGATGATGAGCGTCTCGCTCCTGTTCAATTGGGCCCTAGGTCCACTCCTGATGTTTGGCCTAGCCTGGGTACTCCTCCCTGACCTCCCCCTCTTCAGAGATGGAATTATCTTGGTAGGCCTGGCGCGTTGTATTGCTATGGTACTAGTGTGGAACATGCTCGCCGGTGGGGACAGCGAGTACGCAGCAATCATCGTTGCCCTGAACGCCGCATTTCAGATAGCCCTCTATTCGGTATATGCCTACTTCTTCATCACGGTGTTGCCGACCTGGCTCGACCCGAATGCGGTTGCGACTGCAATCAACGTGAACCCCTGGGACATAGCGCGAAGTGTAGCGATCTTCTTGGGAGTGCCATTCGCCATGGGGATAGCAACACGATATGCCCTCGAACGCAGAGGAAAAGAATGGTATGAGGAGAAGTTTCTCTCAAAGCTGCGACCGACGGCGCTGTTGGGCCTACTCTTCACCCTAGTCATAATGTTCAGCCTGCAGGGCAACTACTTCGTTCGCCTCCCATTGGACCTAGCGCGAGTCGCAATACCACTGATTGCCTATTTCCTTCTCATGTTTGTGTCGTCATTTTTGCTGTCATGGAAACTAGGGTTCTCTTATCAGGAGACCGTCACTACCTCCTTCACGGCAGCAAGCAACAACTTCGAACTCGCGATTGCCGTCGCAGTCGCAGTCTTCGGCCTAAGCTCAAGTCAGGCCTTCGCCACCGTTGTGGGACCACTGATAGAGGTCCCAGTCATGATTGGGCTCGTATACGTCGCCCTTTGGTTGAAACCAAGACTCTTCGGGACAGCTCTTCCTAAGACGAGGACCGCACCTCTTATACTGTCGGAGCAGAATAGTGGGGGCAAGGAATCATGAAGCCTGGGCAGAGCAAATCGGTTCAGAGACTAATTCGACTTGGAATCTGCCAACCCTCGGACATAGCACAGGCAAGGCTGGAAGCAGAAAAACTCGCGTCTCCAGAGTACGCAATCAAGATTCGACAGGCAGAAAAGCTCGTTGGAGCGATTGGTGACTCCAACAGAATGAGAATTCTGCTACTACTCTCCAAACGGGAAATGTGCGTTTGTGAGCTTGAATCTGCCCTTGGACTGCCGCAATCGACCGTATCACATCATCTAGGCCTCTTGGAACAAGCAGGTTTGCTCCAGAGGAGTAAGAAGGAAAGGTGGGTGTTCTACAGAGTGTGTGACTCTCCAGCCTTGGACCTGCTCAAGGGTTTGGTATCTTAGGCGATTAGTATGTCACACCCCACTCGCAAGATTCTGTTCGTTTGTGTTGAGAACGCGGGTAGGAGCCAAATGGCTGAGGGGTTTGCAAGGAAAAGTGGATTGATTGCGTCAAGTGCTGGCACAGTGCCTTCTTCGAAGGTCAGCCCCGTCGTCGTCGAGGCCATGAAAGAGAAGGGAATAGACCTCTCGGACATTACGCCGAAGATGCTGACCAACGACATGATCAGCGAAGCGAGCCTGGTGGTAACGATGGGGTGCTCAGTCGAAGAAGTCTGTCCGAGGCCGATGCTTGCCAAGATGCAGAAGAAACTTGTAGACTGGAATCTCCAGGACCCCAAAGGAAAGCCGATTGCAGACGTGAGAAAGATCAGGGACGAAATCGAGAAGCGTGTTATGGAGCTTTCACAGAGCCGACAAGGGGCTTCCTTGCCTTGATGTGCGAGCTGAAGTAGCTGAACGGGTACTCCCCAATGTTCGAGTCCGATATATGCTCGATCTCTACGCCTTGGAATCCCGCGCTCGTGAGCAGCCTCTCGTATTCTGAATCCGTGAGGGCTCCTGCGATGCAGGCCGACCAGGAATCCATGTCGTTTCTCGCCATGTCTGGAATCTCCCTTTGGAGAGTGACGTCGGCGACTGCGAAGACTCCGCCCTCCTTGAGCACGCGAAAGGATTCCCTGAAGACGGCCAGTTTGTCGGGCGAGAGATTGATCACGCAATTCGATATGACGTAGTCCACGCTGTCCGACCCGATCGGCAGGTGCTCGATCTCTCCGAGCCGGAACTCGGCATTCGCGTACTTGTCTCCGTACTTCGACTTCGTCTCTCTCGCTCGCCAGATCATCTCGGGCGTGGCATCTACTCCTATCGCTCTCCCCTTCTCACCGATGAGCTGGGAAGCCCTGAAGATGTCTATCCCGCCGCCGCTTCCGAGGTCGACCACCACATCGCCTTCCTTCGGGCTAACCAGAAGCAGCGGAGAGCCGCATCCCGCCTGGACCAAGGAGGCTTCGACCGGAACGGTCTCGCCCAACTGGATTAGGTTTGAATCGCTACAACAACCGTCTTCGTTGCAACTCTTCGAGTTGGAAGAGGTCGCCATCTTGGCGTATCTCTCCTCGACTGCCTTCCTGATTTCTAACTCTGGCACGTTTTCATATCGGGTTTTGTGAGCTATTTATTGACTGAGCCGATACCGAGCTGTCCCGCCAGGAAATGGGATTCAACATGTGCGGAGGCTGGGACTTTGGCCCAGCATGCCAGGCGGGAGTCAATCTTGGTTGTAGGGCCCGAACGCTCGGATGGTGGCTGGAGTGGCGACTTGGACTACAACAACCAGTTCTGTTTTGAAGTTCAGGGCCCTCCTTCTGTTTTGGTTGTCGAACCTACGGTCCCCCTTCTATTATGGTGCTGCCGCAGATCAAACGGGGGCCAGTCCATGGAGGTATAGCTCCGAAGATGGCGCTGCCACCTGGGTTGACGAATTGAGGGTTCATCACGATTCCACACTGGAATACCGCGTACGACAGCGAGATCTGCGCATTGATTCGCGTATCCGGGGAACCTGTGGCACTGGTGCTGAACGGCACTATAGGAAGCAGGAAGAATCCCAAGGCGAGGACGACGGCAAAGATAATCGCATCCCGCATAGTCTTGTGGACACCAAAGAACTTCACCATCGACGGGCTCGCCGAACCGCCTTCTATTCCATTACTTGGGGATTTCTGGATTCCTTGCTGCCATAAGGATGCGGGGGGTGGGATTTCCGCCCTCCTTTCGTCTCGAAAGGATGACACCTCTGGCAAGCGAGCACGAATCTTGTCCCCATTCGTAGAAGAAGCTTGAGTTTGCCCCTTCCCGAGCCCCAATCAAAGACCTGATGTGCAGCTTCGCATGCGTCGCACGATCGTGCTGGGGCTTGAGTGTAGGTGCCCTTATAAAAAAGCGGCCTGAAGCCAATCATTCATGTCTTCCGGCGCCGACGAGGAAGCGACTCTTAGGAAGCTGGACCTGAAGGTACGGGAGATAATGCGCCCGGACCCTCTCACGATTTCAGCCGATGCCACGGTCATGCAGGCGGCCAAGGCGATGGAGAAGCACGACTCTTCCTGCGTGTTCGCGAAGTCGAAGGGGAAGATAGTCGGGATACTCACAGAGCGGGACATCATCAGGAGGGTCGTGGGAAAGGGAGCCTCGCCCAAGAAGACGAAGGTCAAGTCCGTGATGACGTCCCGAATCGTAGTCACGCCTCCCTACGCCAGTATCGAGGAGGCGCTCAAGGTGATGACGAAGAACAAGGTGAGGAGGCTGCCGGTCGTGGACGAGAAGGGAGACCTGGTAGGTCTCGTGGGTGCGGCGGATATAGCGAAAGCTCTCGCAGAGAAGGCGGGCTACACGACCTCACTGATAAGCGCGATGACGAAGGAGACTCCACCTCCCAGCGGAGTGTACGGCTGATCAAAATCCGCAGGACCCTGGCCTCGCTCGCACTCCTTCGAGCGAGAGAACGCCGTGAGCCGCGCCGCGAACCCTAAGGCACAGCTCGTCTGCTTCCTTCTTTCTTCGAAACTGTAAGGGGTAGGAGGGATTCGGGATCTACTTCGCAGCCTTCGTCTTCTTGCCACGGGGCGGTGGAATCGCTTTCGCTACCATGACTTCGGTCGACTTGATTATCGCCTGCACTTCGTCTCCTTCCCGCAGTCCCAGATCTTCGACCGCCTCGTTGGATATTATGGAAGTGAGCGCGATCGGGTCCGTCGCGGCCATCTTGATCATGGCTATGGTGTCACCCTTCTCTATGGCTGTAATCTTCGCCCTGATCCTGTTTCTAGCGCTCAGCTTGTAGGCCACGTTGCCCGCGGAGTCTCTGTCGTCCAGCGCATTGAACAGGTACTTTCGGACACTCCTGAACTCCCTGAGCAGAGACATCCCCTCAGGGGTGAGCCTGGAGCTCCCGCCAGTCGCTCCCCCAGCCTTCGTTTCTAGCATCCTCTTGCCGGAACTCGTTTCCATTCTCTTGATTCGGTCCCAGGCGTTCCTGTAAGATATCCCCAAGAGATTGGCAGCTTCCGTAAGGGAGTTGGTCTCGGAGATCCTCCGGAGCAGAAGTGCGTCGACCTCCTCCAGGACGGTCTGCTTCTTGTCCTCCAGGGAAAGATGCGGAACCGGCTTTAGCTTCGCATCGTGCCGCAAGCTCTGACGACCCCTCTTTGCAGTGTTCATTCGAGATTCGACTTAAGCTTTGGCTTCCGCAATAGACATATAGCGTTATGCAGGGGGATGCATGACGCAAATGAGGGTGGCAAGAAGAGGGGTCTCGACCGCCATAATCGCGGTCGCGGCGATCGCAGTCATCGCAGCAGGCGTCGCGGCCTACGCGGTCTCAACGTCGTCGGGCAGAACGACTAAGACAACATCGACAGCAACGGCGACGGTGACATCTACGTCCACCTCGGTCAGTACCTCCGTGGCTCTGGCCCCTCTGATTTCATACTCTGCAGACGCCTATGCTGCTGAAGCCACGGCGCTTCTCAATGGCTTCTCTCAAAGCACAGGCATATCGGTCGCGCCAGTAAAGTCCGGAGGTTCTTTCGCTGATGCGAACGCCATAGCGGCGGGGGCTCCAGACGATGTCTTCGTCTCTTCCTCGCTCGCCGCAGCCTCTTCTCAGTATCTCGAGAACCTCACCTCCGGCTGGGCGATAGGGTTCGCTTCGGACCAGCTTGTCCTGGCGTATACGAACTCTACCACGCAGACATCAGCCACCATTAATATCATCAGCTTGGCGAACACAGCCACGAATTCGAACTCAACTTCGGACTGGAATAACTTCTATGCCGCTCTTGTCTCTGGAGGAGTGAAGATAGGCATCTCGGCCCCAGCCCAGGATCCGGCCGGGCTCCGCGCCTGGCTTGTCCTAGAAGCTGCAGGATACTTGTATTCCGGAGGTAACCAGCAGGCCTATGTCAGTACGCTCTTGAAGGACCAGGGCAACGTCACCGGAGCCAGCGCAGCCCTGCTCGTGGCCCCTCTGCAGGCAGGGCAGATACAGTTCCTGTTCACCTACAAATCCTCCGCGATCTCGAACGAGCTGAACTATATTCCATTGAACTCTCACGTGAATCTCGGAACTCCCAGCCTCAGCTCCTTCTACTCTAAGTTCTCCTACACCGACTCGGCAGGTACGACAAAAGGGGCGGCGATAGTTATTTCCGTCACTATCCCTCTGAGCGCTGTCAACACGGTCGAGGCTCTCGAGTTCGTCCAATACGTGGTTCACAACGCAGAGACTCTGTCTTCGTACGGCCTGCAGCCCTTCGCCACCCCGTTGCTGTACGACAACGTCGCGCCTCCGGCACCCATCCAGGCGCTCGTCTCGCAAGGCCTATTGATCGAGGCCGGTCCTCTACCGTAGTCGGGCCAACATGAACTGGCTAAGGGTCGTCTCGCTCGCCACGGTAGCCCTCCTTCTTGTCCCGATAGCCATCCTGCTCTACTATGGTCTGGGCCCCTTTCGAACGCCCGCTGGCTACACCCTCGATATCTTTCGGTCGATAGAGCTCTCCCTGTTCGCATCCGGATTGGCCGCGATAGTCGACGTCGCCATGTTCACCCCGCTTGCGTACTACCTGGCCAGGGACAAAGATCCGTTTGCCGAGGCCCTCGTCGACATACCTGTGGGCATTCCCCATCCCATCGTCGGCGTAGCGCTGCTGATTCTGGACAGCCCACTCACTCCGACGGGCAGATTCCTGTTGTCCTTCGGCATCAATTTCTTCAACACAATATTGGGGCTGGTGGTCGCGCTCGTCATCATGTCTGCCCCCATCTATGTCAAGTCGATGCAGCCGTACTTCGAGTCCAAGGATTCATCGGCCGAGGACTTCGCGATGGGGATGGGAGCCTCACGGATCAGGACCCTGTTCTCGGTCGTGCTGCCAGACTCTCTGAAGGGAGTCGCGAGCGCTTCGCTGATAGCAATGAGCAGGGCACTGGGGGAATTCGGCTCCATTTCGATCATAGCCTTCTACGTGCTGCAGTATCCCTTCTACGGAGTGAGTCCTGCCTCGGTCACGATCTTTCAGCTCTTCAGCGGCGCGGTCCCCGGCGGGCTGAACGCCGCGGTGACGGCGTCGGCGGCGATGATCCTTGTAGCCCTGCCGGTCACTTTGGTCGGACATTTCATCAGGAGGAGATGACGAGAGCTTGATAGAGGCCAAAGTGAGAAAACAGCTGGGCCAATTCTCGCTTACGGCGGAGCTTGAGGACGGCGGATTCATCTGCTTGGCCGGACGGAACGGTTCAGGAAAGACCACCCTCCTCAGGGTCATAGCGGGACTGCTTCCGGTCGATGATGGGTACATCAGGATAGGCGGGGTCGATGTCACCCGAATACCAGCCGAGAAGAGAGGGACGGTCATGGTCACGTCCAACTCATTCTTCCCTCACCTGGACGTAGACTCCCACGTCACCTGGGGTGCGAGATTGAAGAGAATGAAGCCAGAGGAGGGGAAGGTCTCGAAGGTCAAGGCCGAGTTGGGGATCGATTTTGGGGGCCCCGTCAGAAACTTGAGCCTTGGCATGCGGGTGAGAGTGGCACTTGCCACGGCGCTCATCGCCTCGCCGAAGATGATCTTGGTGGACGAAGCGTTCTCTAACCTTCACGAAAGAGACGATTTCATAGCCTCATACAGGAAGCTCGTCAGCGCAGGAGGCATGGATCTGATCTTCTCAACCCACGACGAGACGGACGGGCGACTGGCCGAGCATCTCTATGTGATAGAAAACGGGACGACGAGACGACAGTGAATTAGGATTACGAGGGATTCAGCTCGTTCGAGTGATGTAAGAACGAGCTCGGGCGATCATATGACCCATTCCTCTCTTTCGACGTCTCTCCTTCCAAAGCCGATCTTCGACGTTCCGTAACTAACGTCCCCGTAAAGCGAGGCTTCTCCTTCGTGCCTGTAGACGGCGTCCACTATCCTCGCGAGAGAGTCGCCTTTCATGATCCCGCTCCCGCTGTCGCCCCCGACGACTATCAGGTTGTTCTGCCTGAACACGAACGGGAGGTTGTCCAGGGTGTTGTAGGAGTACAATCCCGCCCACATGGCCTTCACCCTCGCGTTCTGGAACCCGGGGAAGTACGCGGACAGGACCGGGCTGACGCTTCGCTCATAGTACTCCTGTTCGGCGGCGTACCTGGCGAGGTCGTGGTCAGGCAGGTGGATGAACGGCCTGTTCGCCTCGTCCTCGCAGGCTATCCAGAAGTCGCCTTCTTCGCTGACTGGCTTGAAGTGGACCCCGGATTTCGGCAGGATCACCATCGGGAGAAGGCCCAGGGGATTGAAGTCCTTCGTGTGGAGCAGCTCTTCCAGCCCCTTCGCCCCCCTCGCTGAGACGCTGAAAAGCTGCCTCTTCTTGGCGCTCACGTGGCCGTCGATGCCCGCGGGTTCCAGCAGTTCGTTGCCCCAGGCGCCGCAGGCAAGCACAACGGTTTCCGAGGCAAGCGTTTCACTGAAGGCGCCGCTCGCCTGGATTCCCTCGATTCTGGAGTCCTGCCACACGAATGGTTCGCCGTCGATGCCCAGCCTGTTGGACGGCCCGACCAGCAGCTTGTCGGCGTTCGTGTTGAAGGCGACACTGCCTCCCATCCGCAGGAACTCATGGGCATAGTATCTAACGAGCTTGTCCGGGTCCAGCCTTCCGCACTTCGGTCCGAACACCCCACCTTCGACGTTCGGAAGATCCATCAGCCGCGCTTCCTCGTCGGACCCAAAATCTGCCACCATGCCCGGCATCCGGCGTCTGAGCTCATCCTTTGGGAGCCTGCGGATCTCGATTCCGTTCCTCTCCATCCCTTTCAGGAACGCCTCGGACGCTGAGAGCTGATCGCCGCTCATCAACCAGAGGTAGCCGATCTGCTGCAGCCCCAGATCGACCTTCAGCTCGTCCTGCAGGTGCAGGTAGAAGTCGATGGTGCTGTTGGAGAGGACTTGGTTGTCGGCCGAGGAGAACGTGTTCCTGAACATCGCGTTGCTCCTCCCGGTGTTTCCCTGGCCCGGGGCACCGAACCTGTCGATCAGCACTATCTTCTTTTCCGGGTTGTTCCTCTTCAGATGGAACGCCGACGCCACGCCCATGATGCCGGCCCCAACGATCACGATGTCGTACCGGCCCATCGGCTATCTGGCCTCACTGGGAGAGGGCGGGCGAGACCTTCGCATCATTGCGTGCGCAGCGAGGCGCCCGTTCGTCCTAATGGGTCTTCTGGAAGGTCTCTCCGTCCTACCTCACTTCAACTGCGACCGCACCACATTGGCAGAGAGCTTAACTACAATCGGCTTTCCAAACCGACCGTGTCGGAGTCGCTCGTCGGAACATTCGTAGTCGCCGTAACTCCACTTGACGACCGACGAAATCTGGACGAAGGTGACTACCGCAGTCTCATGGAATACTACTCTAGAGCTAAGGTCAAGGGTCTGACCGTCTTGGGAGAATCTGCCGAGCGTGACCTGCTGTCGGTCGAGGAAAGGCGGAGGATCTTGGCGATGACTTTCGAGTCAGTGGGCGGCAAGCTGCCGATAGTAGTGGGCACCGGGAGCGAGAGCGTCCAATCGACCGTCCAGTCCAGCATCTCCGCCCAGGGCATGGGCGCCTCGGCGGTCATGATTCCAGCGCCCAGAGGCTTGAAGACCGGGAGTGGGGTCCCGGACCAGGATGCGATATTCGATTACTTCTCTTCCGTGGGGGATGCGATCGAGATTCCGATGGTCGTGCAAGACTTCCCCCAGACCGATCGCCCGAAGATGTCCCCGGCGCTCATCGGTCGGTTGAATCACGAGATATCAAACGCGAAGTATCTGAAGCTCGAGGACCCGCCCACGCCTCTGAAGTTGACAATGATACGCGAGATCGCGGGCGACAGGCTGAAGATCTTCAGCGCGCTCTACGGGAGAGACTCCTTCTGGGACCTCGTGCACGGCGCGGTGGGCATAATGACCTCGTCGCCCACACCCGAGTATCTGGTCGCGATGCATGACGCCTATGTCGCGGGCGACCTGAAGAGGGCGTTCGACATCTACCTCAACACCCTGCCCTTGGTCTACTACTGCAGTGAACTGGGCTTGGCCGTGAGAAAGGAGATCCTGGTGAAGAGGGGGGTGATTCGGACCGGCAGGATGAAGCTGCCAGAGAAGGAGCTGGTCGACAGTCAGAGGAAGGAACTGGCGGACGTCCTGGGCTGGGTTGAGAAGGCGGTCCTGTCTTCCTCTGGCGTCGCCCCCCTCAACTTCCTGAGGGTCCCGTGAGCGTCGGTTTCTGGCCCCACGTCGAAATCCAAGACCTTTCATGCGCGAAGACAATCGACGGCCACGAGGGGTCGATGCTTCCCCTACCTCGGACCGCGAGGCGCTTCAGCGGGCAGCTCCCGACTAGAGGGTGATCTCTTTGCCAATGCCCAGCTTCTTCGCTCTTTCGTAGACTTCGAGGGCCAGCGCCAGAATCTTCTATTGCAACGCCGACGGACTTGAAGAGCGTTACCTCTTCCGCGTTGCTCCGCCCTTTCTTGGCGCCGACGACCAGCTCGCCCAGCTCGGCGGAGATCTCCGTCTCCTTCAGTTCTCCGCTCTTGATCATGCCAATGATGTCGCCAGCTTCGGCCAGGACCTGCTCCTTGAAGTCCACGAAGATCTTTGCGCGTTTCATGAGACTCGGGTCAATCTCGCTCTTCGTAGGAGCGTTCGCCCCCATCGCGTTGATGTGAGTGCCTGCTCGCACCCAGCGGCTCATCAAGAACGGCTTGTCAGAGGTCGTGGCGGTGACCACGATGTCGGCCGACGCGGGCTCTGAAGCCTCACTGACAGCCGCTATGTCAATCCCGAGTTTCGCGGACATCTGCCTGCGGAAGGCTTCGAGTCTTTCCTTCGAAACGTCATACGCCTTCACCGTCGTTATCGGGCGCACGAGCGCGACTCCTTCCAGTTGTGTCCGGGCCTGCACTCCCGCGCCGTAGATCCCGAGCGTCTGGGAGTCCTCCCTGGCCAGGTACTTGGTGGCGACCCCGCTGGCGGCTCCGGTGCGAAGTCGTGTGATGGTGTCCGCTGCCATGATGGAAAGCAGACTCCCGTCATCGGGGTCGAAGAGCACCATGAGGAAGTATGTCGAGCCCGGACGTCTCGAGCCGGGCTGTCCGGAAATCGTTTTGAAACCCACGGCGCGCTTGCCCAGCAGCGCGGCCGGCATGATGCGCAATCCGCCCTTCATCCCGTCCACGGCCAGCTGTACCCTCTTGGGCATCAGGGTCCTCCCGTTCGCGTGTCTTCGGAAGGCGTCTTCGATGATCGGAATCGAGGCCTTCATGTCCACCGCCGCCTCGACGGCCTGGTCGTCCAGGAGAAGCACCAAGCGAGTCATGCCATCTTTCGTGAAAGGACCCTAAAAAGCGAGCTGCTTGTCCTACGGAACAGGGCTGATGGGCATCAATTACCTATATAAGGCGAATTCGCGCTTACCTATACGGAGGGGAGAGCGAGAGTAATGGAGCTGTTTCAGAAACTTCCTTTGCAGTGTCCATGCTGTCAGAGTATGGGAAATTGCCTATGCGGGGATTGTTCGGGTTGCCTCAGGCATAACACTTCGAGCAGGACCTCGTTTAGAAATGCCAAGCGGGTTTTGATTCTCTGCGGTGCTCTCATTGCAATAGGATTCACGATCTTCGCTCCCGTGGTTTCAGTGAATACGGACATCCCTGTCAGTGGGGGAGTCACTGTGACAACTGTGGTCCAGACGATTACAACCGCCCCAATTGGACTTGGGTCGATCAGCTTCTGCTACTTCGGTGAAGGCGCTTTGTTCATTCAGGGAGCATACTATCCCATGACGAAGTCTACTGTGGAGGTTGTGGGAGCTTACTGTCCTGCACTTCAGGTTAGACACTGAATCGGACAGACTTCAAACTTTTTTCAAACTTTCAGTCTAAGACCGGCAAGCCTCAAAGGCGACGGCGAGCGCCGGATTCCTCCACACGCGATGGCGCCTACGCCAGCAGGAGTGTGTCTTCGTCCTGACAGTCCTCCGAGTTCAGGAAGGCAGAGACCAAAGGTCGAGAGTGTCGTCCTTCAGCTCGGCCAGCACAGCTACGGCTGGGGCTGCGGCGGGGACGTGAGAGGCAAAATGGGTTCGTTGGTTCCCCTGAGGACTACCGCCATCGCGGTGATGATTACCACCGAAACTAGGAGCAGACCGGCGGCGTAAACCCACCCCCATGTCGTCGTCCCGAGTGTCCCGTCGGCATTGAGGACGCCTGGGTCGAAGAAAGCGTAGATGTAACCAACGAGCAGGGTAAAGGTGGACACTAGCACCCCAAGTGCGGCGACCATGCTCCTGCTGCCTTTCCTGTCTTGGAAGAAGTCAACGGCCAAGAAAGCCATGGTGACCATGGTGAGGCCGAATAGGGCGAAGTACTGCAGGTTGCCGAAGACGATGTCGGCAGGTCGGCCCGACAGCGTGGCTTCGTTGAATTCTATGAAGAACCCTTCGAGAGGGGTCGCGATGTACGCCAGCACCCATGTTGCTAGGATGGACAGCCTCAGGGGATCCTTCCACGCCGGTTTGCCCCGGATGGGCGTGAGCAGAAGCGGGATCAGCATTATCATCGCGCCTGCACTGGCGAGGAACATCGTGCTGTCGTCCCCCGCCATGCCGTTGAGCGCCGTGAATGACCAGAGCTGAAAGCCCCCAGGGTTGCTGGCGAAGAGGAGAGGGGGAACCGAATTGGCCCACACGGTCGTAAAGGCCTCCAGGAGGAAGACAAACGTCATCACCACGATCCCCACGGCGCTGACCCACATACCGAACTTGGCCACGCCCCGCTTCAGGCCGGTGAGGCTGAGGACCCCGAACCGCTTAGCCGTTACACCCACTACTCCCAGGATGATTGTCATTCCGATGACGTGGGAGTGCGAACCCATCGTGTAGCCGAGGAACGCCGACGCGCCTCCCATCCACGCAACATAGCCGTTGAATATTGAAGGTGAGATGTTGAGGTCTATGACGAAGTAGTTCAGCCAAAAGGTCACGAACCCGATCATCCCAGCGATGAAAGCCGAGATGACAGTAACGAAGGTGAGCCAGTAGGTCGCTTCCATCTTCCTGAAGTCGCTCCACTTTGGCAGGTACCTCCACCTTGGGATGAATCCAAGTACGTTCTTGGTCACGTCGTATCTCCCGGAGAGCTTCCCCGGGAGGAGGTAGAGCTGGAGCAGGAGGGCCCCGCCGACATCTCCCAGGATTACCAACCCGAGGAGGATGAGCCCTAGCGGGATGGGAGCCAGGTAGGTGTGGAACACCGGTCTTAGGTAGAAGAACGCCCCGACCGCCCCGATTATCGTAGCCAGCGTGGCCCGGTACGCTATGGGGAAGTCGATGTTCGGTTCATACTTGTCGAGTTCGAAGGCCAGTGTCACCAGCAAAGCAGCCAGTGAAGCGATTCCAATCGCAATGGAGTGGAAGAACAGGTCCGATTCGCCGAAGGCGAACGCGGGTGGTATTGTTCCCTGTGCATTCGGAGCGATGCCCACAACATACCAGAGCGCAGTCATGATGCCGACCACGAAGAGGTTTATCCAGATGTAGGTCTTCATCGGATGTAGGTACCCCTTCCTCGTCATGAGGTAGCCGCTGGGTTGTTTGGTAGGGACACTTGCCAACGGATTCGGCTGCACCTTCGGCGGCGGCCTGTTTTGAGTGGAGTCGGGAGGGTTCGTCTGCGTTTCGGCCTGGGAAGGTTTCAACGCTTTCCCTGCGGCTCCGACCAGAGTCCGAGATATAAGTGAGTGATGCGATTCTCAAGGTTGGAAAGTGGTGCTCAGCCCGGCGCCACCCTTCCCAGATAGAGGACCGTGTCGTAATGCAGCGTCACGACTCCGCTGGCGCCGTGCTCGGCAAAGATTCTCGTGACTTCTTTCTCAACTTCTACCCACTCCGTGTCGTCCTGGGGTGGCATGTACGAAGCTGACGCCAGCCTGCCCAGCATCCCCTGCAAGTCCAGGGACTGAGAATTCGGCATCACGAACTTCTTGAACTCTGCGTTCTTCAGGAATCTCGCCACATACGCGTCATCGATATTGGGTACGGCCGCCCTGTTCCTTCCGAACCTGCGTGTCACCCTTCCGTACGCTTCCTCGACTCCACCCTCTCTCCTTCTGCGGTTAGAGACGATAGAGACGCAGCCTTCCTTCCTGAGGATTCTCGCGAACTCAGCTCTCGCCTTTCCCGCATCGAACCAATGCAGCGCTTGACCGACGGCAACTAGGTCGATGCTGCCGCCCTTCAGGTTCGTCGCTTCCGCAGTGCCGACGACGCTGATGTACCGAGGCGCGTACCTCCTTAGTTTCTCCTCTGCCGCCCTTCTCATGTCCTCGTTCGGTTCAACGCAGAACACTCTGTTCCCGTCCTCGAGGAACAGTTCAGAAAGGATCCCTGTCCCCGATCCTATGTCTGCGACGACTCTTTCCCGGTCGAACCCGATTTCCCTTCTGAGGGTGAGAAGGACTCCGCTTGGATAGGTTGGCCTATACTTCGAATAGACAGCCGCCCTGCCTTGGAACCTCTTGAGGAATCCCTCGGAATCGGCCTCCTTGCCTGCCACTAGAATCGCGTCCAGAGATGGGTCATCCTATAAATTGACGACCGGTCAAGTTCGAATTGTACGCAAGAAGCTCTCAAGAGCGACTTGTCCAGCTGGTGGACTAGCGTATCCCAGTCTTGTCATAGTTTCTCAGGCGATGAATGGGCAGAGCACCAATCCTGTTCCACAGCCCGATTCATGGCCCCGTTGTTGATTATTCTGAAGGGCAACTCCGGACATCTTGGCGTCTTCACCGGATCGGTTCGGAAAAGGTCGGAAACTCCTTAATTTGCCTCACCGGCGACAAGAGGACCACAAGGAAGGCCAGGGCTCCCAGTGCCGTCATCAAGCCGATGGTCAGGTGGACCCCTGCAACCTCCCCCATGACTCCCCCGAGGAGGCCGCCGATGGGCAGGGTACCCCACACTATGGTCCTCATCGTGGCATTCATGCGGCCCTGAATCTCAGCGGGGACGAGCGACTGCCTGTAGCTGATCTGTGGTATGGCATACCACAAGGTGCCGAAGTACGAGACAAAGAGCGAAGCCGAGAGCACGAAGAAGGCTGTGTCTGGGGTTGCGAAGTAAAGGGAGGCCGTGGCCCCCGTGAGGAGCATGCCCAACACGATGATCCTCCCGACCCCCAGGCTGTTCGTCGCTCTCATGGCCGTCAGGGCGCCCAGTATACTGCCGGCGCCCCCGATAGCGAAGACGACGCCTATCTCAGGCACTGACATCCTCATGTTCTGCAGGAGGTACTTGTAGAGGATCGCGCTCCACGCGCTTGAGGCCAGGTTGGAGATCGCGGTGCAGGCGGCCATGGAACGGAGCCGGGGGTCCTCTAAGACTACACGCAGCCCCTCCCTGATGTCTTTGATTATCGGCGCCCGGGCTCGGGAGGTGTCGATGGACTCAGCTTTCTTGATGAGGGAGAGGGAGACCAAGGAGGAGAGATAGCCGAAGGTGTCGCCTAGGCAGGCGATTGGGGCAGTGACGATGGGGATGACGAAACCGGCGATGCTGGGCCCTAAGGTCTGCGCGGTCGAAGCCGTAGCCTGCAACTTGCTGTTGGCGTCTACGATCTGGCCCCGGTCGACCAGGCTTGGGACATAGGACTGGTATGTGATCTGGAAGAAGACTGTCAGGACCCCCGCAGCGAGGGTCACCAAGTAGAGGAGGTCCATGGTCACGACGTAGACGACGGCGGAGAGCGGAATCAGGAAGAGCGTGAGGGCCAGTCCGAGGTCAGAGAAGATCATTATCTCCCGCCGTCTGTGTCGGTCGACGTAGACTCCCACCAGTAACCCGATGGTCAGAAAAGGGATAGTGTTCAGGAAGGCGAGGATCCCCAGCTGGAAGCTCGTCGCTCCCAGAGCGGACACAGCAATCACCTGGATTGCGAAGGGGGAGAACTGGGAGCCGAAGGAAGAGATTGACTGCCCGACCCAGAACTTCATGAAGTCGCGGTGCCGGAAGAGGGACTGCTGAACTCCCACAGCACTCGGTGAGAGGGTGTGTATTTGAAGCTCAGACGCTCGATTTCGGCGGATGGCACACAGGCAGAGGTTTCCAAGTGGCTCTCGTTTTGACCGGGGCGAGAGACTGAGGACAAGACCCCCAATCCCGCCTGGATGTGCACCTGCTTGAACTTCTGCGGTGACAGTCCACATAGAGCTTTGCCAGCACGCTTACAGCGGGCGTTCCCATTCGCTTAAGAGAGAAGGCCGTCAAGAGAGACGCGATGCCCTCGTTGAACGAAGTGAAGACACTTGGGGGAGTAGGCTCTCTGCTCACGCTGCTCGCAGTCGTGCCGACGGCAGGGGTGATCCTCGCGATCGTCGGGCTGGTGCTGATTTTGGTTGCGATCAAGTACGCGTCTGACATTCTGGGCGACCCGAAGATATTCAACAACATGCTGTATGCAGTCGTTCTCGGCATCATAGGCGTAGTGGTCGGCGCAGTGACGGTGGTCGCAGTTGTCTTCAAAGCGATCGGCCTCGGCTACCTGTCGAGCTCCTTCTCCTACACGTCGCCGTCGAGCGTGGCCGTAGGCGACGTCACAGGTCTGCTGGGAGTGATACTCGTCGGTCTGGTAGCGGTCTGGATCTGCTTCTTGGTATCTTCGATATTCCTGAGAAGGAGCTACACGGAGCTCGGAAAGAGGCTCAACATCGGTCTCTTCGGCACAGGTGCGCTCCTTTACCTCATCGGCGCCGCCCTGACGATTATTCTCGTCGGGTTAGTACTCATCTTCGTCGCTGAAATCCTCTTCTTGGTAGCTTTCTTCTCCATCAACACGCAGTCACCACCGCCAGTTCAGCCGACCCAACCCGCGATGTAACCCTAGGGTCGAGGCTGAACCATCCCTCTCTTGTCCTGACGAATTCGACCTGGGAGAACGCAGCTAGTTCGGTCGAGAGGGGGCGTGATAGATGGGCGTGTGCGAATGAGGGCCTTGGCCCGTCGACGCTTGAAGAGACCTTGTGGCGTTGCGATAGCAAGACTTCTAAGGTGTCTCTAAACTATCTTCAGTTCGAAGTCATCATGGGCCTGTTTGGTGTCACTTAGACTGAGACGCAGCGGCGTTGCCTTGAAATTTGCGCCGTAAATGCCAATCTTGAAGATGTAGTCTCCCCTCTCTAGGGCCAGGTTGATTCCTCTGTCCCAGTCTTCGGTGGAATAGATGAATATGTGGTCCGGATGGAGATTATCGGTGGCCAGGACGTCGAGGTACTCGTAAGCCCCTCTGTGAATGGTGAGAGTCTTTGTGCGATCTGCAAATCTCATCCCCACCCAGTGCATGTGGATTGGATCGAAATTCGTTCTCTCCTTGCCTGAGGAATCGGTTATCGCTAGAAGCCTGGCTTCGCAATCTTGCGCGGCGGTGTTCCCAACATTCCTTATCCTGAGTCTGACCGCATAGACCAATCGGTTGCTATTCGCGTCGGTCTGAGGGTTTTGAGAATCCAACCAATACTTGATTTCATTGAACTCGAGCGACTTTCTTCCAGCTCGGCTCACGTGCCGGCAGAAGGGTTCTCTGTTCTCAAACTCCACTCGGATCTTCGGTCTTTGAAACCAGTCCTTCACTGAGCGAGAAGAGGCGATAGACAGCGCGACAACTGCTGACCCGACCGTTCCAATCGCAGTAAGCCAGTCTGTTGATATTGGGAATGCCACTTTCCAAGCTCCCTCAAGACGTGTACTTCAACGTCAATCGACACCCGACCTCTTACAGCGGGCCAGAAGGGCCTATTTCAAGCTCGTCTCTATGGCCCGGCTACGGTGCGAAGCCATAAATTAATCGCTCAGTTCCGAAGGTGTCGTCCTCATTGGCAAGATTGGCTGACAAGTCTTCTGGCATCCTCGGCGCAATCGGGAACACTCCAATCGTGGAGTTGCGCAAGGTCGTCCCGCGGGGGTCAGCTAGAGTCCTGGTCAAGCTTGAATTTGCAAACCCAACGGGAGGCATGAAGGACAGGGTCGCCAAGGCAATAATCGAAGCCGCTGAGGCGGACGGACGTCTAAGGCCCGGAGGAACTGTGGTGGAGTACACTGGGGGCACGACTGGCGTTTCCCTCGCCCTGGTCTGTGCGGCCAAGGGCTACAACCTGAAGATGATTTTCTCGGACGCCTTCAGCGACGAGAAGAGGTTCACCATGCAGGCGTTCGGTGCCCAGGTTACGGACGTAAAGAGCGATGACAAGAAGATCACAGAGAAGCTAATCAAGGAAATGGTCGAAACAGCGCGCCAACTCAGCCAGCGGCCCGGTCACTGGTATTGCAACCAGCTGAGCAACAACGACGGGACGGCCGGGTACCATCCATTGGGGGAGGAGATATGGAACCAGACTGGAGGCAGGGTGAATGCATTTGTCCAGGCTGTAGGCACATGCCACTCGCTACATGGAACGACAGAGGCTCTGTGGAGACACGACCGTGGCGTGCACATTGTTGCAGTCGAACCAGCTGAATCGGCAGTGCTTTCTGGACACCCTACAGGTTCCCACAAGATAGAGGGTATAGGGATAGGCTACGTCCCGCCCCTCTGGAATCCCAAGCTCGTCAACGAGATAGTCACTGTCACGACCGAGGAGGCGAAAGCCATGAGCCGGAGGCTTGCCAGGGATGAGGCATTGTTTGTTGGAACTTCGTCAGGGGCTAACGTTGTTGCATCGCTGAAGGTTGCGGAACGGCTGGGGCACAATGCTACCGTGGTGACCATTATGGTGGATTCAGGTCTGAGGTATCTAAGCACGGACCTGTTTAGGGACATCTAATCAGGTATTCATCCCACCACGACATGGGTGAAGGAGATTTCGAGACGAAGTGGGAATCTGGCTTGGACACCGCACTCAGTTTGAGCTTGTCACGGTCTCCTGAGGTGGTTGGGAGCGACCCGGTTGGGAGGCGAACGAATAACCAGACCCAGGCCCAGAATAGAATCACTCAGGTCCCGTATGGTTCTGATTGCATCGCCCTACGGGACTCAGGTCCTCACAAAGTTCGGCATGTCACTGGGCAGTTCAAAAGATAACTCCACGAGCCCACCCAGCCGTCCCTTTCTTTTCCAGTGACACTGATACACCAGCTTCTTGGCTCCCTTCCTCTCAGTCGTATACACGTTTGGCCGGCCTGAGGCCATTACCTTCTTGAGCTTCTCTTGGGCTTCTGGCGGATGGCAGTCCATCAAGTTCTTTCCGACGAGGGCCTTGCCTCCCTCCTTTGAGTTCACTTCTGCGGCCCTGTGATTCATGTACAGGATTGTGTAGTTCTTGTCGCAAACCGTCACCGCACAGGGCATTTGTTCGAACCACTCGGGAAGACCTATGCTAACCATATGCTGTGCTCGGCGTCGTCCGGTCAAGCGAATTGGCTTAAGGCTTTCTTGATTATCTGTGGTAAATCAGAGAAGGAATGGAGAGGCCCCTCTCGCTGCCTTACTGGAATAAGATTTCCCCGGTGACGGCGTCCTTCAAGACAATCGCCTTGTATGGGCAAGATTGTGCCGAGAGGTGCAACGTATCGCTATCGACTTCCCCCTCATCGGCATCTTTCATCCCAAGAGGCTCGCCCCGTCTGCGCCAGAGACCTTCCTGTGTGACGTCGTAGGAGAAGATCGACGGTGCCATCGCAACGCAGCTCATCGCCCCGAGACACTTGTCCTGGTCTATGGAGAGGGTCAGCTTTCTCCCGTCTGAAGTTACAACCTCCTTCTCTCCCCTGCGCTGCAGACCTTCCAAGGTGGCGGCTGACAGACGTATTATCACGTCGGAGATGGTCTCGCCTTCCTTGCGCGCCCTCGAGAGTCTGTTGAAGGCCTTTCCGCTCACCCTAATCTCAATCTCCTCTTTGGACATGCTGCGGCAGTGAATCGGCGAAATTCGATATTTATGCTTGAAGCGACGACTTGGCCATGCCTGACTCATCGTCAGCACGAGAATCTGTTTTCGCCGCCCGATGGCTGAGTGGGGAAAGCGCCTTCGCCCTTAGGCTGACCCGTAGGGGAGATGCCGCCGTCCCCGGCGAAACCTTATCCGCAGAGCCGTGAGCGAGCACCTACGGATGATCAAAGCTGTGCTGTTCGACTATGGCGGTACCCTGGTTGAACCACTGAGGCCATGGAGGGATGAGGCCAAGCCCACGGCCGTCGCCGCTCCGTATGCTCTATTGTGTCGCCAAGGTCTGAAGGCGCCCTACTCCAAATACCTGACACTCAACGATTCGGTCTTCGACAGGTATTCCAAACTGGAGAAGCAGACAGAATCTGATATACCTGACATCACAAAGTACCGTGAAATAGTCGACACCCTCTTCCCGAGCAGGGGCAGGGCGTGGCGTGAAAGAGTCGCCGCCGAGGCCAACAACGCCTTCTGGGGTGCCGCCTCGGCCAACTACGTCCTCCAGAAGGGCGCCCGAAGTTGCCTCGCTGAGTTGAAGTCGATGAAGCTCCGGCTGGCCGTGGTCTCAAACCACCACAACCAGAAGGCCCTGAACAACCACCTGACCCAATTGGGTGTCAAGTCGTACTTCTCCCGCATCATAGTCTCAAGCCGGGTCGGCTTCAGGAAGCCCGACCGAAGGATCTTCGCGATGGGCCTCTCGGCCCTCGGAGTGCGTCCACCAGAGGCCGTGTTCGTAGGAGATTCGATCCCGTACGACATCGAAGGGGCGAAGCAGGTGGGGATGACCACAATACTGATCGGGGAGGATGGTCTGCGTCATGAAGCGGGAAAGGCGGACTTCACGGTGGTCAATCTGAGGGGGGTCCCCCGAATCGTCTCATCTTTGCAAGAAAGCGGATAGTTAGGTGCCCCCACTCCTTATATCCAGACGTGGTGCCTTGCCGGTCGAATTGGTCAAGGTCACATACGTGCCCATAACGGAGCTGGTTGTTCATGAAGTAATAGAACAAGACCAGACAACCTTCTTCGAAGACATAACCAGACAGATGTTAGCCTCTCCCGTTCACGTCGAGCCTACTATCAACTGGGTGGATGGCTTCGCCCTGCTAATCGCCCAACCACCGCCCACGGACGAAATCGTGGCTGACAATCTGAGAGGGAAGGTCCACTACCAAGCCGTCGTGTTCACCAGGATGCCCTACCAGAGCAAGGTCGCCGTGAAGCTTGGGAACCAGGACTTCACCGTAAGGCTGCGGAAGGCGGACAACAACCAGAACTTGGTAGACCTGGCCAGATTCTTGAAGGACTTCCGGACTGGGGCCAAGAATCAATCAACTGCCTCGTAGCCGGTCGGTAGATTCCAAACTCCTCCGATGCCTAGCACCGACCGCCCTTTCTTCTTGGTCGCACATCTCTCGTACCGGCCCCATGACGCCTTGACCCTATGCGAGGTGCCAAGCTCTGATTCTCTCTCTAGGAAGTCCTGGGCAGCAGGAGCCGGAGCACTATGTGGCCGGTCAAGTCCGACGGCTAAGGACTGTCGAACTTCGACCGAAGGTCGGTTCCATGGCTCAGCACAGACTTCAGGTTCATCATGTAGTATGCCCAGCCTGACTGTATCGCTCCGTAGAGCCAGACCCAGTCGTCTCCTTTCTTGAACCCGGTGTGCTTCAGCTTTAGCAGGGTGCCCTTGCCCTTCTTCTTCATGGTGAAAGCGGCCTGGGTCTCGTATACCTTGTCCTTGATCTTGTCCGGCCAGGACAGGACGAGTTTCCGACCGGGTTCGACCTTCTCGACCTCTCCGGTGTGACTGAAGCCGCCCTGCCAGTTGAAGGTGTAGGTGCTTCCCTCCTTGGGTTTGATTTTGGCATCCTTCAGGAACCACTTCGCCAGTTCTTTGGGTACCGTGAGCGCCCTGAACACCGTCTCAGGGGTAACATCGAAGTAGTACTCCTGCTCAATCAAGCGTTTCTTCGAGGGCAATTCGCCAGGTCCCCTGGTCAGCGCAGGCCCGATTTAAGCGATGGTCTTTGCAATCAAGAATTCAGGGAGGCCATCGAGTTGTTCAGTGAAGGTTCATTGGTCAGAACAAAGAAAGAAAGAGCGCACGTGCTAGTAGGGTTAGTGACACCGCTCTGGCTGCGGCTCAGTCAGCAAGACCTTAGAATCCCAATCCTGATGCCATCCGGGTCCTTCACGTAGACCTCGGTTCCCATTGAGTCCTTTGGAGAGACTGCAGTGTCGGCACCACTCTTGACGAGCACTTTGTACGCCTTCTTGACACACTTGACGCTGATTGCAAGGGGGTCGAGCTCAACGCCCTCCGCGTTTTCAGCGTAGAACTTGGTTCCCTTCCGATACCAGTTGGGCTCGAGCGTCTGCCTGGACCCCCCTCCCCGAAGGTGAACGTACTTCCCGCGTGGGCAATCGTTCCTCTCCAGACGACCCTTAGCCCAAATGACCTTGGTGCAGAAATCAAGCGATTTCTCCAGATTGCATACCCTGATTCCAGTGTGGTAGAATCCTGACTTCAAGATGCCGACGCGTCTCCAGTCTTTGGCTATAGACCAGCATCCGTGGCTCCTCCCGCCACCGAGGGGATTTGGGCAAATTCCTGCCCCAATCGGCTCTGCAAGTTATTTAGTGTTGTCAAGATTTGTGTGACCGTGGTCAAGTCCGACACGTCCTTCATCGAGGAGTTCAGACGCAGCGGGCTGCTCCTTGAGTCCGACCCGGATCTCCCGAGCGTTGCTGGCATAGTCGCCGGCGAGAGGGTCAAGGGCTCATGGTGGGGTCACCCCAAGGGCCGAGAGATTTGGCATGCCTTGAGACAACTCGACGTGCGGACAGACGTGCAGGTCACGCGTCTCGTTTCAGGCAAGGTCACATTCATCCACCGTCGGCTGTGGCCCGACTTCCTGGCAATCTCCGTCTCCAAAGAGAGTTGGCAGACGAAGCGCCTCTCGACCGATGCGAAGAAGCTCCTCCGCACGGTGGAAGAGGAAGGCACGGTCAGGACAGACATTCGACCACCGTCGCTGCGCCTGGACGGCAAAGTCGGCGACGCGACGCGCGAACTCGAAAGAAGACTTCTGGTGCACGGCGACGAGGTGCACACCGAAACGGGCAGCCACGCGAAGATCATCAGCGCGTGGTCGACTTGGTCGGCGTCGATGAACCTGAGGCCGAATCTGTCCGAAGCGGGAGCGGCGAAGGCGAGATTCGAAGCTCTCTTGGACTCCTTAAACAGGGATTACGGCGGAAACGGACGCTTGCCGTGGGTCAAGTGACTAGAGCTCGACGCCGGATCAATGTCTTGTCAAGACTCAGAAGCTATCCTGCTCGGCCGCATTAAGGCAGCCTCCCTCCGTTCGCCCTCCTAGAACGGTCGTTCGGCCCTATAGAGTTAACTCACGTCACTGTCATAGGGTACCTAGAGAAGAATGAAGTCGAACCTATCGACGCGCACAAGCGCGTATCCGCGAAGCAAGGTCCTCGGGCTTGCACTCGTCTCAATCCTGGCTGTCGTCGTCATGGTCGGTGTCGGAGGCCTCCCCGTGAGCGCGTCCGCTTCGACCAAGTTCGACAATGTCCAGGTCTTCATCCAGACCAGACTAGACCTCCCGTACTCCTACACCCTCACAGCGTACAACACGTCGGGCATCCAAGTGGCATACTACCAGAGCAACTTCGCCGCGGCTGCGCTCGAACTGCCAAACGGCACCTACCTTTTCACAGTTCAAGCGTCCTACAGCTCACCTAACAACTATCCCTGCATCGGGTGTGCGTCCTACCCCATGATTCCGGCAAACTCCACTACAACGACAAACTCCACTGCAATGACAAACTCCACTACATCGACGACGATGTCAGCTAAACTACTGCCCATGATTCCTGCAAACTCCACTACGACGGTCACTATGACAGCAAACTCCACCGGTGGGTCAAACTCCACTGGGGTGACGGTGGTACCGGTCTTCCAACTGGCGCCGTCGTCCAATGAGTATGGCTACGCCGTCGAGCAGATTACTGGGCCATCGAGCATTACCATCAACACACAGAACGCCTCCTCCTTGGCAACCAGCCAGGTGACGGTCCACGTCGCCTACGCCAACGGAACGGCTGCCCAGGGAGCCTGGGTCTACGCGTCGGTCGTTGACGACTATTACTACTACGGGTCCAACGTCACCTCACAAGCACAGCCAGGAGCAGACGGCACGGCAATACTGAACATGCCGCAAGCTCCTCTCCTAGTCACAAGCTACCTCACCGTCCCAATTAACGTGCCCCAGAGCCAGTCCAACGTTACCGTGACCATAGGGGGACAGAAGATCAACGTGACGCTCTATGAACAACCCAATTCTGTCACCCTCGAGGGTCAAACCCTCATCATGCCGACTCAAACCAGCGGCAGCATCATCCTCCAGTACCAACCGCAACAGTACTACTATCCGATCCCTCTGGGAGTGTCAACGCCTTCAGGTATCGCCACCATAACCACTCAGACGGTGACGGCCAGCACCACGGCGACGAACCAGAACGCTGCGCAAGGCAGGATACCACCATTCAACCCCACCAATGTGCAGGTGGCCACCCGTGTCGGTCCCTCGGCCGTGACCACGACGACGGTGGCAGCCAAAGGTCTCGGCGGAGAGAGCCTGCTGTTGGTCGGCGGGGCTGCCGCATTGGTGGTAGCACTAGTGGCACTGACCCTCGTCCTGGTGACGGTCCGCGGAAAACGTAAACCAAACATCGTGTCTGCCTAGAAGGCAGGCACGGCCTCCGTTTTTCTTATTCCTCCTTAGCTATAGAAATCCTATGCCTGCCATGATTCGGTTGCGTCTCGGTTGCGTTAGGTTAGCAAGGCTTGATTGAACTCGGAACCAAGGAACGGGGTCATCACGCGTCTTTGCGGGTTGATCCAAGAGGGGGGATCATTTGGGTGCCCAATCGACTGAAATGAGAGCTAGTCATGCCGGGAGACGGGTCAAAGCCCAAACTGTACAGGTCACCCTGAACAGAATCTAGGCTACCGTGGCCAGGCCGGTGTAGCTCGAAGTGAGCAGCCTTCCCTCCTTGAACCTGGACAGCGAGAACTGCCGATTGTCGAAGACCATCAGGTCTGGCCTGACGCCCGACACCATCTGGGCGGTCATTATCCCGAGGGCAGGACAAAGCTTGAATCCGTGCCCGCTGAGGCCGACGCAACAGTAGACGGCCGGGAGGCCAATCGAAGCGAGCTCATCCACAATGGGATGCTGATCAGGTGTCATATCATACATGCCGCTGAATGTCGATTGGAGGCTTCCCTCGCCCATGGCTGCAACCCTCGAAACCACAGCCTGGGTCAGTCTCTCTACCAAGAGGGGCGACGCTCTCGCGGGCAAGGCATCCGGGTCGGAGTCCCGCTCGTCCAGCACCGGGTCGAGACTCCCGGCAATGAGCAACACCTGGCCATCAGGCTTGTAGTATGCTTTCGCGGGGTCGTCCAGCACTACTGGTTTGTTCCCTCGGAACGTTTTAGGTCGCCTGTATACCGCGACCGGGTGGACCGAGGATATGATTGGAAGGAGGTCGGCTTCGGCTACCCCGCTTGCTCTGAGGAGCCTGTTCGACCAGACGTTCGTGCACATGACCACCTTGGAGCAAGGAATGCGAGAACCCCCCGCTAGCTGGACGACGCAACCTCCTCTTCCAGACTCGACACTGACCGCAGCCTCTCCCAGCAAAAGCGTCGCCCCAAGTTTCTGGGCGGCGCGGGCATAGGAGTTTGAGACTGCGGATGGGTCGGCATATCCGCTTTCTGGCTCGTAGACCACGCCTCCGCAACCCTCGAAGCTCAAATCGGGAAACCTCTTCCCTGCTTCGTTTAACTCTATCAATTCGCTCCTGATGCCCACCCTGTCCAGCATCGGGAGGTTCCGGGTCAGTCCTCTGAGGTGTTCATGAGTTGCCAGAAAGACCATCCCAGTCCTAACGAAGCCTGATTCGCCGACCTGCCGGAAGTCGCCTAGCGCTTTCAGAGAGTACAAGGCCATGCGTGCTACCAGTTCATTGCTGTAGTGGGTCCGAACTATCGCTGTGGAAAGCCCGGTCATCCCTGAGGCGACCTGCCCCTTGTCGATCACAACCACCTTCTTGCCCGCCTTTGCGAGGCTGTAGGCAGCGCTCAAGCCAGTGGAGCCTGCGCCGATGACGGCAATGGTCTCCGCGGGCCCGGACGCGCTGATGGTTGACCCCCGTGCCATCACGGACAGCGCCAAGGACACCCTCTAATCATTAGATGTCATGTTGACCAGCAGGTCGCGATATATACACTCCCGGAACGCTCCGAGGAGAAACGGGTTAGATCCTAGGTCTGCCGGTAAACTCATAAGAATGACCGTGAGCCTCATTCCGTCAAGCTAACATGGAGCCGGCGCCTGACGACGTGCAGGGAATTTTGGGGCCGAACGAGCACGTCCAGCTCTACATCAGGGAGAAGATCTATCGCCCGAGGATCAACATCGATTCGGTCGTCATCACTAACGAAAGGATAATCCTCAGGCACCCCCACGCCATGGGGCTGAAGAAGGACTACACCGACTACAATTACCAGGATGTCGTGAATGTCGTCCTGAAGAAGGGTGTCATGCGCTCTTCCCTGAGCTGCACCTTGAGGCTTGGGGGAGACCCGCTCTCGTTGGACGACCTGCCCAACTCTGATGCTCAGAAAGCCTACGGAATCATCAGGGAGAACCTCGTCAGGTACCAGACGCCCTTCATGGCAGCCACTTCCGGGATTTCACCAGCAAGGCAAGCGGCTCCTCCCCCCGGCCTCTCGACTGCCTCGTGCAGGAATTGCGGCTCGCAACTTGTCGCTGGGCAGAAGTTCTGCGGGAATTGTGGACAACCGATCTGAGCAGCTTCTGTCGCCTGTCCACGTCGCGTGAAGACTGATGCCAGCGTCGGAGCAGGGTGCCGACTTCTTGCCTCCATCGCGACGCACTAGGAATGTTCGAACTAGCTTCCTACGGTCTGGGTAACGACTTCGTGTATGGTAAGGAAACTCTCACCCTCGAACATTTCGTCGGATGGGGTGTTCGAGTGAGCCCGTTTGAATGCGTCGCTCTTGGTCCATCTTTCGAAGCTCTCCATCGAGTCCCAGTAGGTCCTGATTATGTACCGGTCTCCCTTGATGGGTCTCAGGACCTCGTTTCTCAAGAAGCCCGGCGAGTCCTGGACGTACCGGGTACCGGCCTTGAACCTCGACTCGAAGGCTTCGCTGAACTCCTTCTTCACTGGAATGTGATTCTCGACTGAGATCATGAGTATCACGGGCTTCGGAAACCTAATGAACTTTTGTTTCTTCTAGGGCGCGTAGTCTCGTCCTTCAATTTGCAAGAGCGCCGTTCTGCTCCGCACTTGCTTTGGAGTCTCCTCGGATGAAAGCCTTAAACGGATTTGATGAACAGAAGAGGCTGCATTGAAAGGCCCAATCTCCAAGACGTACAGAATCTCCGAGACATTCGACGCGCCGAAGGACTTCGTCTTCAACTGGTGCACTGATTTCAGGGAAGACGACTACAAGATGACCGGCTCGACCGCGAGAAGGCGGTTCCTGGAGCGGACGAAGGAGAGGATAGTCTGGATCGTGATGTACAAGGAGGGGAAGAGGACCGTGGAAGGGGTCAGGGCCGTCTGGCTCAAGCCTCCGAATTCGTGGCACTTCGACACCTGCGGAGACGGAAGGGAGGTGGGCGACTACACACTGCAGGAGCTCAAGAACGGGAAGACCAGGCTCGACATGGTGTTCAACGTGACCTACGACGACCCGAGCGAAGTCGAAAACCGGTCGGAATGGACGAAGGGTGCCAGGAAGAACTGGTACGCCTACCGTAAGTTCCTCGAGAAAGACTACAAAGAGTCCGGCGGCGCCTGGAACCGCGAGTAGACACTGTTGTCCGCCCGACACAGGATCAAGTTCGACACCTTCCATTACAGGTGGGACAGGTCCCACACGCCGGCCCTTTCGATCAGAGACGGAGACACGGTGGCCTTCGAAATCAACGACGTGTCAAGCTGGCAGATAACCGACAAATGGAGGTCGAAAGACCTCGTCAGACTCGATCAATCTAAGCTCTATCCGTTGGCTGGACCAGTCCACATCGAAGGAGCGAAGCCCGGCAACACCCTCGTGGTCGACGTCCTCGATGTCAGCGTCAGCGATTTCGGCTGGTCGTGTATCGTCCCCGGACTCGGGCTCCTTGACGAGTTCAAGAAGCCGTTCCTCTACAAATGGAACCTGAAGAACAAACAGTTCGCCGATTTCGAGAACGGCATCAGAATCCCGATAAGGCCCTTCTGCGGCGTGCTCGGCGTCTCCCCAGCGAAGAAGGGCTCGTTCGACGCAATGCCACCGGGCAGGCACGGAGGGAACATGGACATCCGCCACCTTACGGCAGGGAGTAGGGTAAGGATTCCCATCCAGGTCGAAGGCGCGCTGTTCTCCGCCGGGGACGTGCATGCGGCAATGGGCGACGGCGAAGTCTGTCTCTGCGCCATCGAATGCTCCGGCGCGGCGAGATTGAGGTTCAGCGTAGAGAAAGGTGCGAGGCTGAAGTGGCCGAGATATGAGACGAAGAGCGAACCGCAACCCAAGAACGGCTACTATGCCGCAACGGGCATCGCCACGGACTTGATGACGGCTGCCAAGGAGTCGACTAGAAACATGATCGGCTACCTCACTGAGAGTTACAATCTCACCCGCGAAGAAGCGTACGTGCTGTGCAGCGTCGCCGCGGATCTGAGAATCCACGAAGTGGTCGATGAACCGAACTGGGTCGTAGGGACTCTGATCTCCAGAGACATATTTCCCACCTGATGCGAAGATCTGCCGCTCAATATAGCTCCCGCCTTCCGAAGCGATGCGGGTACCTTACGGATTGAACCTGGGAGTCCGCCACGCTTTATGGAAACACTGGGTTCTGTGAAGTCTTCGGTTGATGCGGGGGTTTCCTTCGACTGTGAAAAGTCGGTTGATGGCTAAGTCTCGTCCAGAATCTCTTGAACGGTCTTCAGGATAATCTCTAAGCCTTCTTCAATCTTGACCCTTGCAACCTCTTCGTAGGCTCCTTTGCCGAAGCTGAAAGCCACAATCATTCCTTTCTTCCTTCCTGATCTACGCATAGCCGTTTCGAAGTTATCGACTACATTCCTTCCGACATCTTCGCTTTGCTTTACTTGGACTGGAGAACCATCATTGAGCCAACCGTCAAGCCCAAAGTCGCCAGTCTTACGGGGATTGACCCGCGCATATAACTTCTCGAAAACCCAGTTTTGGAACTCGAATGGCTGGATTGTCTTTAACTCCGCAACTGTCTTAGGTAGTCCGATGACTTGGAACTCCTTAGCCCCTATCGATCTCATTCGCTTCGTCATCAGTTTACAAGCGGTAGGAGAGACATCGATTCCAACCCATCTCCTCCCGAGTTTGTGAGCGACGGCGATGGCAGTTCCGCAACCACAGAAGGGGTCAAGCACTACGTCATGCTCCTTGGAAGATGCTCTGATTATCCTATCGAGTAGTTCTTCAGGCTTTTGAGTGGGATAACCCAATCTCTCCTTAGAAGTCGCGTTTATGACATTAATTTCCCAAACATCGTCCATTGACACTCCTTCGTGGAGATAGACCTTCGCTCGGTATTTCTTTCCATCGGAGTCCCGTCGCGTAGTCATTCTGTATCTACCCTTCGCATCCGCGAACTTGAAGCGGGTCTTTCTCTCTTCGAGGGTGCCTTCAGAATACTCTTGGAGGAGCTTATTGAATCTGATTGAGTTGGTCTTCGAGTAGAGGAAGATTGTGTCATGCTTTTCTTGGAAGGTTGGATACTTCTGTGATGCCTTTGGGCCGTAATACCAGATTATCTCATTCCTGAAGTTGTTTTCTCCAAACAGTTTGTCCATCATCACCTTCAGGTAGTGGGACGCGTGATAATCGCAGTGGATATAGATTGACCCGTCCTCTTTCAGAACCCTCTTGCACTCGGCAAGTCTTTCTTCCATCCATGCAATGTAATTGTTGATTCCCCCCTTCCACCTATCCGCAAACGCCCTGAGTTCGTATCCGTCCTTCCAGATGATCTCATAATGCTTGTTCGAGAAGAAAGGGGGGTCGAGGTAAATCAGGTCTGCGCAATTCTCAGGGAAATGCCTAAGCACTTCCTTGTTGTCGCCACAATAGATCGTGTTCGGCTGGAAGCTCACTGCATTGGTATCGTCGACTTCGTGATTTATCCGTTCCGTGAGGCGTTCTGTATGAGTGTTTTCCATTTGTCCTCACCCTTCACCACGATTCCCGCGACTTCGGCAGGGGTCTTTCCGTCCAGCCCTTCATGCGGTTTGATGAAATTGTGGTATATCTGCACCCCTTTCAGGATGGGCGTGTCCATCCGCTTCAGTCCGCGCATCACCTTCTCCCTATCTCGAACTTCCCCGTTCATCCTCTCCATTTTGTTATTGTGAATGACTCCCGACAGGGTGATGTCCTGAACATGGTGCGTGGTAGGGAACTCTTGGCGCGATGCGGTCTTGTATGACTTGAGTTGATCGGTGATGAGAACTTTCGGCTCCTTTCCCGCGAGTGTCTTGGCCTTGCGGAAGAGATTGCTTGCATCGGTGTTCTCCTTCCAATGCGAAACCTCTTGGGCTATCCAATAGCGCGTCTCATCGTCCATCATGGCGAAGAGATACTTGCGGTTCCCCCTGAACCTCACATAGACCTCATCGGCTCTCCAAGTGTCGCTGACTTGTGGCGTGATCTTCTCGAGATACTTGTCCATCAGACCGACATACTTGCTAATCCAGTTTAGGATTGTCCGATAGGAGACTTCCATCCCAATTAGCCTGAGCGAATCGGCGGTCTTCCGAAGTGACTCCCCGCTGAAGTAGAGTTGCATAGCAACGACCACGCCCTTCGGGTCATGCTTCATCTTCTCAAAACCAAGATTCAAACTGAAGGTTCGCTTGCAGTCGGCGCAGAGGAACCTCTGAATCGCCCCGCACTTGTTGTTCCTGATTCCGAACCTCTTCAGGTTCTTGGAGTGGCAGAACGAGCATTCTGACACGCTGACAGGCTCGATTACAGTGGCAGTCCTTACGGCCTGTCTTATCTCGCGGGAAATCTCCACTGCGAACTGATGCTTGCACTTGACACCCCTGAAAGTCGCATCAGGACAGTCGCAAGTCCAACCGAGTTCGGTTTGAATGACAGTATACCATGCATCTCCGAATTGGGAGTGGACTCGGTAAGTGGTCTCATCTACTCGTCGGACTTGACCTTCGGCGTGTGCAATCATCTGCCCTCTTTGTTCGCGGAAGTTGCTCGGGGTCATTTTCCAACGCGCAGGGTTATGACCCCATAACTAATAAGCCTTTGGCTCAAGGTTGAGCCATAGATAGCGCATCTGCTCCACGGTCAGAATGGGCTTGGTTCAAGGTTGAACCAAACCGATAAATATGACAGGTTCCGAGCCTCCGCGTATGTCCGAACTCGTGGAGAAACCAACCCTTCTAAGTCAAGAGGAATATCTGAAGTTATCCCCAACAGACAAGGAGACATACATCAAGGGGACACTGAGAAACACTCTTCAGAAGAATCCGCACGGTCTCACCATAACCATGCTGGTAGACACTCTTGGTTTCCAAAAGAGGGTCATTGAGAAGCACCTCGCAATCATGCGATACACTAACGAACTCTATACGGTTCCTGTCGGGTCGAACATCCTCTACATACCCAACCACAAAGCGATGCACGAAGCTACCAGTGTTTCAAAGAAGTTCGGTCAATACGAATACCAAGTCTATACGCTGAGAAATCGATTGGGAGACTTCATAGTGATCCAACAAAGGAATCTCTCGAAGGATTCGCAGGACATTGTAGGTGGCATCCAGCTACCCCTCAAGGACTTCCCCGAGTTCGTCAGTTACCTTCGGAAATCGATAGGCGATATGGAGAACAGGGGTCTCCGATGAAAGTCTACATCCTCAAGAACGGAGAGACTTTCACTGCACCGTCGATGTTCTTCAATCTTCAGCACCCTCTTGATGCGAAAGCATTTGTCAAAGCCACAGGTCGCGGTCAAGGGTTGCCGAACATAGATGGCTATGTTACCGACCTCGTAGATCACAAGCGGATTTCGGAAGAACTTGGTCTCAACGACACTCAGCTTATCGAACCAAGTAGGTCAGATGCCCGAAACAAGATCAAGTGGCTCGACCCGAACCTCCACCGCCTACTCAGCGGGACTGATGATGAGAAGGAAGCAATGCTCAGAACGGGGCTTTTCGATGCGAGAATCAAGCGACCCATAAGAGAGCTATCGAAGATCAAGAACAACAAAGAACGTGGGAGGAAGGTAATCGATGAGGTATATCCACACTTGACTTCCAGACCACTGATAGAGTTCGAGTTGAAACACAATACGAGTGGGATAATCGCTCCGTCAGTTGGAATCACTTCGAATCGCTACCTGATTAGGCAGGTGCATCAGAATACGAAAATGTTGATGGACACCCGCACCCTGCTCGACACTTCACTGAGAGGATATAGGGACACGCGAGACCTGATCAACGTCATCAGCATCAGCACACACTTGCTCGACCCTGCAAATTGGGTTACTCTATTCAGGATGGCAGTTTGCAACAACCCCGATCAGGTCGGCTTCAGGTTCATGGGATACAAGGAGATCGACGTGGAGAAGATTAAGGGGATGTTCAAGTTCGTCAGAGCGTTTGCGACTTACTCGATGGATGTCCTTGACCGAACCGAGCCAATCCCCATACACCTATTCAACGTGGATGAACTCGGCTATGCTGGATACTGTAATGCGGTATGCAACATCGTGTCGCCCGTTGCGACATCGCCATACTATCACTTTGTCTCTAAGGACGATGAGGGTGACAATGAAGTGGACAATAGACCCACTCTCTATCACCCCCAAACCATGAGACAGCCGAAAATGGAGACATTGGAACTCTTGCCTTGTCCTTGTCGTTGGTGTAAAGATTACAGGAATCGTCTGAGCAATATTCCCAAGAAGGACCGCCCACTGTTCAGAAGACTCCACTGGGAAGACTGCAAGGATGAGGAGATCAGGCAATTCCGAGAGGCCAAGCAAAGGCTTGATTTCGCGCTTCGAGACAAACTCGCTCAATCAGATAGAACGAGTCTGATTCCATTCATATCTGAAGAGCCGATGTTCACGATCTACTGAGCAGCTTTCGCCCGCATCTCCACAGTTTTGCCCTTAGCGTCGAACTCGACCTCGGTTCCTTCCTTCCAGCCGACGCTTTCCACTACCTCACTTGGCAAGTTGATTCTGTATTTGTAGATGGCATGACCCTTGTATTTGTAAGCGACCTGCTTCTGAAGTTTCGCCATCGGGTAAGTGCATGTGATGGGGTCATAAAAACCCTCATCAACCGAATTTTCACACCACCCTGATTCCTACCCATCAACCGAAGACTTCACAGAACCAAACACTGCGAAATAGCTTCATTAACTACGACGCGCCGTCCGACGACAGACGGCCAAGACCAGATGCCTGAGAAAGACGCGAAACTTGTAGCCATGGATTCGACGCTGAGAGAAATGCCGAAGTGGACCGCGCCTGCTTGCGAGAAGGGTGAAGAACTATAGCCGAAGGGACATCGCCGCATGAATACGAAGCTCCTGCCCTGCTGGCAGAAGATGAGGTTATCTTCCCCCATACAGAAGTCACGATTACCGCCCGGGACCAGAGGAACACAACCGCCCTGCTCCAGGCGGTCAGGGAGCGACAGACTCATTGTATTCATACCAAGTTACAATTCGAAAGATGTCACGGGCTCAATAGGCACTCTTGCTCTCGTCCGAAAGACTGCTGTGGCCAAGGGAGGTGTGAACGCGTCGGTGAAAGGGTTGTGGAGGGTACGTGTCGAGAAGGTCATTGAGGAAAAGGCATACGCGAGGGTCCGCTTCACAAAGGCAAAAGATGTTGACGATGCTCCCACCGGCAGGTCGGAAGTCATGCAAGTCGTCCTCAATCAAATCGACGAGTTTGTCAAGCTGATTCCCGGCATCCCGCTCGAGATAATCGATGCTTTGAGGAGTGCTGAGACACCTGACAAGCTCGCTGACCTGTGTGCTTACTCCCCAAGCTTCTCCCCTGATGAGAGGCTTGACCTGTTGAAGACACTAGGCCCGGAAGAGAGGCTCGAGAAAGTCAGTAAACTCTTCGAGAGGCAACTGGCTTCCCTAAGGGGGTTAGCCAGTGTCAAGACGATTCCTGAATGCGAGACCTGCATGGAGTTCGCCGACAGGGCCTTCGAATCTGAGCCGAATCGGAGAGGCGAAATCGCTCTAGAGTTTCTGAACCACGTCGTTCAGAAGCACACTGGCGAATTGTTGGGGCTTCTCGCAGAGAAGTATGGCCCCACGTTCATGAGGAGGAGGGCCCTGAAGTGAGGTCGCCGGACGGCTGGGCCTATTGACGAAGATTCAAAAGGGCGTGGAGCATGTGGACGGCTCGAACGCGAACAGCTACCTCGTCGAGGAAGCTGATGGATCGCTCACACTCGTGGACGCAGGAATGCAGACCGATGGCAAGAAGATCCTGGAATACATCACCACTGTTATGATGCGCAAGCCCTCGGACGTGAAGACGATTGTGCTCACTCATTGTCACGTCGACCATGTCAGAGGAGCCGCTGCCCTGAAGGCGGCCACGGGTGCGAAGGTCGCAGTTCACGAGGCAGACGCCGATTTCGTTTCAGGGAAGACGAAGTATCCACCGCCGGGAGGTGCGATTGGATTCCTCTTCGGGTTGATGTCCCCGTTCTTTCACGTAACTCCCGTAGAGCCCGACCTCAGGTTGAGAGAGAATGACATGGTCGGGAGGCTAACAGTTCTTCACACCCCAGGACACACGCCAGGGAGCATATCGCTCTACGATAGCGAAGGCAAAGTGCTGTTCGTTGGGGATACCGCCAGGTTCGTGAAGGGTAGACTTCAGGGGCCGCCCCCGCAATTCACGCCAGACATGGGCCAGTCCAAGGCCTCCCTCGAAAAACTCTCCAAGCTGGACTTCGAGGTAATGCTCAGCGGGCACGGTGAGCCGTTCAAGTCCAAAGATGCGCCCCAGCTGATGAAGGAATTGACGAAGAAGCTCTGACAAGAAAGCGCCGACAGTCATCTCTCAAGAGCGGAGACGAGAGCTTGTGGGAGGACATCCAAAGAAAAACGGGGCAGTGGCTTTCAGACTCACTACCCTGATTGAGGTTTGAGCGGGGTATCGGCATGCCGCATCAATGACTAACCTGGCCGCTTTCAGGTCCGGTCCAGGTTGCAGATGGTCTTTTCGCGTTTGAGACCAACGAATCTGACCAGCTAAGCTACACCACTGAATCTGAGGGGTTCCCTTCCGCAACGGCTCTCGACAGGAACGTTTTACCGAGTAATGGTTTTCGGGTTGCGCGACCTGGAACCAGTCCGGCAGCCGACCACGGCAATTACTACTCCTACTATGGCTATCGCCGAGCCCGCATAGATCCAGAACGGGTTGTTGCTCATGGTCGAACCGCCTATGGTCCCTTCGCCCTGCAGAGCGAATACGATACCAAATATCAACATGAGTATACCTACCACCAATGCCGCTACCGAATACTCCTTCACGCCGTGTCCTCCCAGTGCATTACGGGCGTTGAAGAATACTTAATCATTGCCTGACTCGGTGGGAGGGCAATCACAACATTAATTTCGGGTTGAGCTGCGCCATCCTAGGACAAGGAGGAATACTCGGACACGCGCGCATGGGTTGCATTCAGGTCTGGCGTCCTAGCTGGGACGGTCTCTCTTGTTCTGGGTTTCCTGATTAGCGTCGGCGGATTTGTACCGTTTCCCCCGGAGGCCGCCCTCGAGCGCACCTTTGCATTTGTCCCCGGATGGATAGAGTCGCCGATGGTCCTGACATTCGGCGGAGGTGCGAAGTACGTCGGATTGCTTGCCGCTTCGGCTGTTTCAGCCGTGGTTTACGGTGTCCTAGGGATATTCTTCGAGAGGTACTACGCGCCGTTCGCCGCGAAAATCCGCTATCTTACAGACCTCGAGAGATTTCTCCTGTACTCGCTGGTGCCCTGGGTCTTCTTCGGGCTCATCATTCTTCCGCTCTCCGGTGTTGGCGTCTTCGGGACCGCATCCCTGAATCAGGGATACAACTGGCTCTACCCCTACACGCTTCTCCTGACTTCTGCATTCTATGGTGCGGTTCTCTCTCGGACGTACCGGGGCGCATACCCGTTCCGAGGATTGACGGAGCTCTCACCGAACGCGCCATCTTCGCCACCTACAAAAAGCAGTCCGAGCTCGACCACTACAGAGTCTGAGCCACGTTCAAGGGGCAGGAGGGCATTCATAGAGAAGGGCGCTCTTGTTGTGGGCGCGCTGGTCTTCTTGGCGCTCAGTTTCGAAGACATCATCTCCCTCATCGGTTCTGGCATCGGTTCCAGCATCAGAGTCGGCAAACCATCGCCACCCATCTCCCCGTCGATCTTCACGGATCCAAGACTCGCGGCCCTCGTGAATTCAGAGATAACAGACAACGACACCTTCTACATAGTCGACATAGACTTCTCTCCGCCAAGCCTCAGCGCTTCAAGTTGGTCACTGGAGGTGAGCAGGCTCGGGAGTAACTTGAAGAGCTACTCGCTTGCAGATGTCCAGAGGTTGTCGCTGTCCAGCCAGTACACGACCTTCGAGTGTGTCAGCAACACGGTTGACGGGAATCTAATAAGCAATGCAAAATGGACGGGCGTCAAACTATCCGATTTGTTCACTGACTCGGGAGCTGATCTCTCCGGCGTGGAGTATGTAGTCTTTTACTCTGTTGATGGCTATTCCGTCGGGATACCGATTTCGAAGGCGATGATGCCTGACAGTATCGTCGCCTACCTGATGAATGACGAAGACCTTCCTGTTGCGCATGGATACCCGCTGCGGGCAGTGATCCCAGGCCTCTACGGTATGATGAGTGCCAAGTGGATAAGCCAGGTGGATCTGGTGAATACGACATACCTTGGATACTGGCAGACGAAGGGCTACGCAAATGATGCGCAGATCAACACCCTGGCTTTCATCAGGGTGCCGAGCGACAACGGGATCGTCAGCCTGTCGCAATACTCGGGTTCCGTTATCGCCGGAGGGATTGCCTTCGGTGCCAACGGAATCTCAAAGGTAGAAGTAAGCGTAGACGGCGGACGAACTTGGAAACAAGCCACTCTGAAACCACCAATCTCGAACTTGGCCTGGACTCTCTGGGCGATTGAGCTCGAGGGTCTCTCCACGGGCTTCTATGACATCTACGCGAGAGCGACCGACAGCGCAGGACTGACGCAAACTTCGGCAAACAGTAGCCCGTTCCCGAGCGGTGCGACTGGGTACGCCACCACATCTTTCACAGTGGTGGAGTGAGAAAGCTCAGGGCGCCCGAGGAGAGTTCGGCCCCTTTGCGTTGAGCTCTCTCGCCGGCTTCCTGGATCGGAGACAGCATGACCTTGGGGCGCGTTTACCGTCGCGCTCTTCTTCGTCGTCCTTTCAGGCCGGTCTCTGACGATTTCGTGAGAGGCTCTGGATCCCGCGCGAGAGCCACAGGAAATGGGGGGATATAGGCGGCGAACGAAAGTCTTTCTCCGAACTAACTTCTCGCTACCGAAACGATATGGGGAAACTCAGGAAGGAAGATCTTCAGTGCAGTCTCGACTGCATCGGGAGCGCCAGGGAGGCACACCACCAGTTTTCCCCTGGCGGTACCAGCGGTTGCCCTTGTCAAGGCGGCAGCACTCCCGATCTTGCCGAAGCTTTCAGCTCTCAGGACTTCGCCGAACCCGGGGAGCTCCTTTTCGAAGAAGGGCCTCGCCGTTTCAATCGTGACATCGGTCGGCGCCACTCCGGTTCCGCCAGTGAAGACGAGCACGTCAGCGGCGCCGGAAAGGAAATCTTGCAGGATGGACCTGATTATGGGTGCGTCATCTGGAATCAGCTCCCGCTTTACCAATTCATGAGGTCCTCCCAAGACACCGGCTTCAAGGAGGTCCCCCGATGCGTCCTCGAACCTCTCCCCCGCTTTCATCTTCTTGAACCTGCTTGTGCTTACCGTGACGAGGTGGAACGAAAGCTCGGCCTTGGCTCGCGCCCTGTGCTCCTCGTGAGCCTTCATGACTTCGTCTTCCCGGTCACGCGCAACGACTCTATCCGGGTCGTCGGATATTGCCCCTCCCTGTCCTTCTCGTACTGCTTTACCGCATCCCAGATGTTCAGCAGCGCCACCGAAACAGCCGTCAGAGCCTCCATCTCGACCCCGGTCTTCTCATGCGCGGAAACCGTGACTGTCACCTCGATCGCCTCAGGTTTCAAGCGTACCCTGACGTCCGTGCCCTCCACTTCGAGGGGATGGCACAGCGCGAGAAGGTCGGGGGTCTTCTTCACGGCCTGGATCCCCGTCACTTCGGCCAGGGAGACCGGGTCGCCTTTCTCGACCTTTCCCTTCTTGATGAGGCTGATTGTCTCACGCCGAAGCCTGATTCGCCCGAACGCGGTGGCCGTCCTGAAGGAGACAGGCTTCTCTGAAACATCAACTTGGCGGAAACCCATGGGCGTCACCTTGGGCCGGGATGATTTTAGCTTACCCAGCGCTAGTCGGTCTGATTGCTCCTTCTGACTCCCATCGGCGCCTCCTCTCTGGTTCCCTTCCGGGGAAGGACCTTGTCATACTTAGCCGCGACGATGTCTGACATTATGCTCAGCGCTATCTCGGCGGGAGTCACTGCACCTATGTCTGCGCCAACGGGCGCCCTGATGCGTGAAACGAATTCCTTGTCCACACCCCTCCCGGCTAGCTGGTCGATGTCATCCTTCGCTCTCCTTCCACTCGCGAGTAAACCTACGAATCTGGGCCTGAACTTCGATAGCGCCTCCAGCACCCCGACGTCGCGGGCCCCCTTGGTCAGTACGACGATTGAGTCTGCTTCGTTGAGCATCAATCCAGACAGGTCGAAGTCGGTGCCCGTGATGAGTTCATCGGGTTCCTCGGTCAGCACCGGCGAGTGGTCTATGACAGTCACCTCGAAGTCCAGCATCTTGCCTAGGCGCACCAAGGCATCTTCCACATCGTCTTTGCCGCCTTGGGCGACGAGGAAGAGCCTCTGCTGAGGGAGATATGGCTCGACGTAGACCTCCATCATCCCGCCGCAATCCGTCTCGACGTGGACCTCGTCGTCAGTCTGGCTCAGGATTGTCCCTGCCACGGCCTTCTCGACGCTTTCGAGGTAGACCTTGACTATCCTCGGATTCCCCGTCTCCAAGGTCTTCTGAGCCGCGCCCGCTATCACCGAATCCGGACACATCCCTCCGAGGGAGCCGCAGAGCGTATCTCCGTGTTTGGATATCAGCACTTTGAACCCCGGCTTTCCGAGAGATGAACCCTGAATCCTAACCACTGTCCCTAGGACGAACGGTTCCTTCCGTTCGATTAAGCTGTTCATCACCTTCGCGAAATCTATCTGCTTCACGACTTGCTTGTGGACCCGCCCTGCTTATTTACACTTAGCTTCTCTTCGAACAGCGCATCTTGATTTCAGCCATTGTCCTCGCAGCAGGAAGTTCTGACCGTTTCGGCACTCCCAAGCAACTCCTGAAGATGAATGGAAGGACGCTACTTGAGACGGTCGTCGGGAAATTCTCGGAGTCAAGGGTCGACGAAGTCATAGTTGTCCTCGGCCACGAATCCAAGCTCATCCAGCGGAAAGTCTTCCTCGGGGAGGCCCGGGTCGTGACCAACAGGGACTACGATGAGGGGTTGAGCTCCTCGATAAGGGCGGGGATCGAGGCCGTCGACCCCGAGTCAAAGGCAGTCATCCTGGCCCTTGGGGATCAGCCCCTCCTCTCGGTCGCCACAATAGACGCCCTCGTGCAGAAGTATTTGGAGTCTGGCGGCCCAGTCGTGGCTCCATATTTCCGTGGGCGGCGTGGGAACCCGGTTCTCTTTGATCGCAAACTGTTCCCTTACATGAAGAAGATCGAAGGAGACAGAGGGGCGAAGGCTGCCATAAGGAAGCATGGCTGGAAGGTCGTCAAGGTGGAGGTGAAAGACCCCGGCGTCCTTCTTGACATAGACTCGGAGGCAGACTACCAAGACGCGCTTGGAGAACTCTCCGAAGGTCGACGCGCCAAAGATTATTGAGAACATCAAAAGACCAACCCTTTCAGAGGAAGAACAGAGAATCATCTTGGGCGCGCGTGCACAGAATCTCATGGGCTCCGAGTTCCCCTTTTTTGGTAACGCTGTGGGACTCGGATTGTTCGTGGGTGGATCCACCCTGGATTAGAGGATTTGAAGAATTGACGGCTCAAACAGGAGTCGTCGTTAAGATCGCTCGGACAAACCGACCGGGCTAGCTGCGAACAGGGTTCAACAGAGCGCCGTCAAAAAAACCTACACATTCGCAGAATGTATCCATAGTCTCGACAGACTGTAGACAGACAGACAAAAACCACACTAGGAAGTCACTCTGCCCGTAGAGGATAGGTGCGCTAGGCGGGTACAGGCACAAAAATTCTATTTGACGAATATGACGACGATGACGACGACGATAAACCAACTTGACGACGAACGTCATTCTTGTTGACGGGATTTGACGGATTCGTCGTCTTCGCTCACGCACTTAGACGGCAATCTGGGCCCGAAGTTCATGCTGCGAGTATCTCAGCGGTTAACTGTCTGGTCCTATTGCGGCTCCTCTTGCGGCTCCTTTCTTTGATCTCAGGGTACCGCCACCTCTTCCCAAGGACATCCCCAATCCTGTTTGTCAGTCTCTTGGGGTAAGACCCCTTGATGTCGTACAGTCGTCTAAACCAATACTCAACTCCTTCAAGGTCTTGAACAATGATTCCTTCGATGATGTCCGTCGCCCACGACCTCAGTTGCTTGTCCTCTGACAATATAATATACTACTTGGCCAACTCTTCTTGCATTAGCGATCCTCTGGGCGTGATGATGAAGAAATTCAACGTCCCAATATCTGAGGAGGTAGAGAAGCGTCTTGAAGCGGAACGGAGGCGCAGAGGGTTTGAGAGCATACCTGAGACGATTCGAGTGGTTCTGAGCGACTATTTCGCAAAAGACTAAACCGCCTTCGATAGGTTGAGGGCGACCACCTCAATGAATGGCGACGCGAAGACAAAGGCCGCCAGCCCCCAAGTCATGTTCGGAAACGGACGGAGCCTTATGACGGCATAAGGGACAGCCAGCAGACTTGCAATAGTGAGGAAAGCGTAAGCGTATGCAACCCAGTCGAGAGGAAGCAAGTTGGGAACGACAACCACTAAGAGCCTGATGTCCAGAATAGCCCCAAAGATACCGATAGCGTTCATGGTAATTTGCATCAAATCCAGGGCTGAACGGTAGGCGTGATCTGACGAAACTTTTACCACCTTGATTGTTTCGTAGAGACCAATGAAGCAAGCGACAGCGCCGATGTAGAATAAAGCGTCGGTAGAGGTGGTGATTCTCCGCGTGGCGTCATCGGCAACTGTAGGAACGTTAGCACGAATGCGGCGACATAGGCATATACTGCATAGTTGAGCCAAGTCTCAGGAAGCCTTGCATCGTGCGTCGTGAGGGTGAGGTCGGCATTTCGGTCTTCTACAGCTTGTCTGACTTCCTTGAAGTAAGAGCTGTGGACATAGACAGCGAGAGCGACAATCCCCGCAGCCCAGACTAAGAAGTCCCCGTCAGTAAATAGACCCAATCCCACCATAGTTGCTACACTCATTATAAGAACGAACCCCGTGAACCATTCTCGAAGACCACCACCAAAACGCGGGACAGCCGTCCCCACCACCAAAGAGACGGGACAGAGCAGAATCTTGCAGACGCAAACCTCATCTATTGGGTAGTCAGGTGGAATCGAGAGGTCGACAAAGCAGCTTCTCTCCCGGGACCACCAGCATCTTCCTGTAGAGATTGAGCGCCCTGACATTCCCGTACTTGCCGGACACCTCTCTGTAGCTCGTCCTCGCGAAACCTCGAGACCGGAAGAGCCCCTCGGATTCCACATTGTCTTCTTCTATGCTCGCATACACCTCGTGCATACCGAGGCCGGAAAAGTACTCGAGCGAATGGTCCAGAAGTCGGGTCGCGACCTTTCTCCTTCTGTAATTCTCGGCCACGGCGATGTAATAGACATAGCCTACGGCATCATAGAGAGTCTTCAGCATGACCAGGCCCACCGGATGCTGGTCGACGACTGCCTTTCTGACCACCTCTATGTTCATCAGCGTCCTCTTGGAATGGCTCAGATACCAGCCTTCGAAGCTCTCCGCGAGCAGATGCTCTAACGACGCCCTGTCCTCGACGGGGACTTCAGCAATCTGCAAGCCATCGTCTTGAACTGTCAGAGCCGGAACACCTTCTTCGCGTTCTCTGAGAGGATTCCTTTCCGGTCCCTCGAGTCGATTTCAAGTTTCCTTACAAGGGAGATCGCTTTGGAAGGTTGGGTCACAGGATAATCGCTTCCGAAAATCACCTTGTCGGCTCCGCCTGCGAAGTATATGGCTCGGCTCAACCTCTCTGCCAGCCAGTTGGTGTATTGCTCGATGTACTTGCTCCCGCCGACGACCAATCCGGAGATGTCGGCGTAGACATTCGGATGTTTGTAAATCAGTTCGGCGACATCTTCGATCCAAGGATTTCCGAAGTGACAGGCCACGATCTTCAGGTCGCCACGCTTGTTTGCGAGAGCATCCAAGGTCATCGGGTGAGAGTGCACCAAGCTCCCCTTGACGTCGGCCGTGTCGCCGGTGTGGAACATCACAGCAAGACCGGCTGATGCGGCGTAGTCGTACAGCGGATTGAACACCGGATCTGCGGCGACTACATCCCCGTATCCTAGCATGATCTTGAAGGCCCTGACAAGGCCATCGTTCTCTTTGGCAAGCTGCACGGCATCCCGTACCTTCTTGGGGGACGGTTCGACGGTGATCACAGGGAAGAGTCTTCCCCGGCTCCTCGCGCAGAGCTTCAGAACATGTTCGTTCGGGAAAGGGACCCCCCTTTCCGTTATTGAGCTGAGAAGCAGTCCGAGGGCCACTCCATTCAGTTTCATCAGTCGAAGAAGTTCTTCCAGGTTGTACTTCAGCCCATTTCGGTCGGCGTAGACATTGAGTCTGTCGTCTTTTCGTTCTGAAAGATGTGTGTGGGCGTCTATTATTCCAGGCACTGCGAGCGCTAGACACCGAATTAGAATAAAGCTTTGTTTCATCCGACCGAGTATATGGATAATCTTTGGACTTTGGTGGATCCAGTCCGGCGTGAGCTCTCCTAACTTCATCCCAGTGAAGAATTGCCCTCCGTGATGCTTCAGCGGCCCACCCTAAGCGTCCATCCTCGCCTGACTTGGAGCAGCGCAAAGGGGATGGCACAGACGAGGGCAACTAAGACTATTTTCTGTGAACCTACTAGGATGTCGGAGCCCAGCGAAACGACCAGCAAATCGCTGGAGAGGTCAACAAGAGCTCCCATCGGAAGGACGGCCACCATCAGGGCGAATGCGAATAGAAGAATTCTCTTGGACCTGAAGAGCCGATGCGTCGAGGAGATCGTCCTCGAAACCATGTATATCAAAGGGTATACGAGCGCGATCAGAATCGCATGGACTAGCAGCGTGCCCGGACCAAACGTCTCGAGAAGCACCCCGCTGAGCGGGTTGGTCTCGACGATAGTCGTCCCATTGGCGTATATCATGGTCAAGATGCCAGCCAGCGCGTTCAGAATCACAGTGGCACTCAGGGACAGCAAGATGGCGTCTCTTCGGTCCAACCTCAGTCTCAGTGAAGGATGCCCCACTTGTAACACTTCTGGCATCCGCTCCCTCAATGGGAGACCCTTCGCGCCGCCGAATGAAAACAACGGTTAATACTCGCTCGCCCCCAGCCAGGACGAACAGGCACGGCCCAGGTACACGGTTTCGGATGGAAACGCGACCCCCCAGATCCTAGAGACTACCGGTACGTCCCCCCAGAACGCATTCGTCCCCTCCCCAGCGAAGTGGACCTGAGGGAGAAGTGCCCTCCGGTCTACAACCAGAAGAGCCTTAGCAGCTGCAGCGCCAACGCGGTCGCGGCAGCGATCGAATTCGATTTGATGAAACAGAGGAATGAGCGGGTTATCTTCCCGTCGCGCCTTTTCGTCTTCTACAACGCTCGGGCCATGGAGGGCACGACACGCTCGGACGAAGGAGTCTACATCCGGGACGCCGTCAAGTCGGTCGCCCGCCACGGGGATTGCCCCGAGAGCCTCTGGCCCTATGTCGAGCACAGGTTCGCGCACAAGCCCCCGAGTAAGTGTTACGAGAAGGCCATGAAGTACCGCGCGGTCGAGTACCGCCGGATCACGCGGAACCTCGACCACTTCAGAGGCTGCCTCGCCTCCGGATACCCATTCGTCTTCGGTTTCTCGGCGCACCAGAAGTTCCGCGACGTGGTCAAGAAGACCGGAGTCCTGAACATGCCCACACCTGGCGAGAGGGTTCTAGGGGATCACGCCGTCGTGGCTGTTGGGTACGACGACTCGACCAATAGGCTAATAGTGAGGAACTCATGGGGAAAGAAATTCGGCCTCGGTGGATACTTCACGATGCCCTACGCGTATCTGCTCAAGGAAGATCTCTCGGCAGATTTCTGGAACATCAAGGTCGTTGGTCCGTAGCCCCTAGACCCCGGCGGGGAAGCCCATCTTCTCCTCTATTTCGAGCCATCTAGGGTCGGACCTGTATCTATCGAAGAATGGGACGCTCGCGAAGTACAACAGCGAAGCGTCGTGTTCCTGGCAAGCCTGCTCTAGCAATTCGTATGCTTCTTTGTCCTTCCCGAGGCCAAGCTTGACGAGTGCGGCCGATACGGGGGAGACATAGCTTTCTGCCTTCGACTGGACCTCGTCCAGAATCTTCCCCGCGGCATCGTGCTGGTTGGCTACAGATTGAAAGAACGCCAGGTCGAGCCTCGAGTTGTCCGACCATCCGTCCAGTTCGGCTTCCTTCTTCCCCTCTTCGACCGCTTCGTCGTGCCTCCCTTGCGTAAGGTAGGCCATCGCCATCCAGTAGTGGACGGCGACGAAGCCGGGGTTCTCTTTGACAATCCTCCTGAACCTCCCAAGCGCCTCTTCGCTCCTCCCCGACTCGAGCAGCGCCACGCCGACGCTCTGGTCCAAGGGGAGGAAGTGCGGGTCAAGATCTGCAGCGCGCGCGAGCATCTGAATCGCGTCCTCATACTTCTTCAGGAAGCTGAGCATTACGCCGTACCAGTGGTATGCGGGCGCGTAGTTCGGATTAAGGTCGATGGCGCGTCTGAACTCCCTCTCCGCGGACGCGAAGTCCCAAAAGTGATTCATTGATACCAGGCCGAGCGAGGCGTGAGCTTCTGCAAGCGTGTCGTCTACCGAGAGCGCCTTGAGCGCGTTCTCCTTCGCAAGCGGGCCAGCGGCGGAGGGAGGCATCCACCCGTAATCTGAGAGAATCGCGTAGCAGTCTGCGAGGCCAGAAAACGCTCTGGCAAAATTCGGGTCAGCCTTGGCGGCCTCCTCGAAATTCATGATGGCCCTTTCTATCGCATCCTTGGACCTTTCACTCCAATAGAAGCGACCTCTCAGGTAGAGATTGTAAGCCTCCGTGCTGTCCGTAGGCTTCTTGCCCAGCGACTGCCTATCCCCCGAGAGGAGCTGGACTTGCAATCCTTCTGCGACCTGCTGCGCTATCTCACCTTGGACCTGGAAGATGTCGGTCAGGTCTCTATCGTAACTCTGCGACCAGATGTACCTGTCCGTACTCACCTCTATCAACTCCGCAGAGATTCGCACTCTGCTGCCCGACTTTCTGACGCTTCCTTCCAGGACTGTGCCCACTCGCAAGTCCTTGCCGATTTGTCCCATCGAGAAGGCGGTGTCCCTGTACTTCATAGCCGAAAATCGCGAAATCACGCTGAGCCCCTTGATCCTCGAGATGGTGGCGATCAGCTCCTCGGTCATCCCATCAGCGAAGTACCTATCATTTGGGTCAGGGCTGAGGTTCGAGAAGGGAAGGATTGCTACTCGGCGCGGGTCGAGCGCCTGCTTCACCCCTGGCTTGGATGGCGCCTTCTGGGCGACTACCTCAAAGACTTCGACAGGTCCAGGCACGTTCTTCAAGTCGCGCATCCCCATCGAGCGCATCTGCCACCGCACCTTCCCCATGACCTGGTCGACCACCTGCCTGGTGACGCAAATCCCTCCCGGTTCAGCTAGGGGCTCGACCCTCGAGGCAATGTTGACCGCGTCCCCAAGGACATCCTCTCCGGAGTGCACAACGTCGCCCACATGGGTGCCGATTCTGACCAAGATTCTCCCCTCCTGGGTGCGGAGGGAATTCAGCCTCTCCATCTCTCTCTGGACGTCGACGGCGCAGTCGACCGCTTCCACAGCGCTCGCGAACTCGACTAGGAAGCCGTCCCCCATCGTCTTCACTACGCGCCCATGGTAGTTCGGGAAAACCGACTCCAGCACCGCCCGATAGTCGCTTAGGAGCCCTAGCGCATGCTTCTCGTCTTGCGACGACATAGCGGTGTATCCAACGACGTCGGTGAACATGATGGCGCCCAGCCCCCGCCAGCTGGTCGAAGGCTTCTCGGCGCTCAATTCTCTAGCGTGGGCAGTTAAGACCGCGGATTGTATTAACCTTGGCTCGTGGTCCACTTACAAGGCGGGGGCGAGGCGAAGGTGCGTAGAGGCAGTCATTCCTCACGACGACCCGCACCATCCGGTCTGGAACTCAGCCCTGCAGCTTTCCTGACTTGATCACGTGGATGATGTTCTCGGGTGCCAAAGATTCGAGGTCATCGACCGGATTGCCCTCGACGACGATCACATCCGCACGGTATCCCTTCCGGAGCGACCCGCGGTCTGGAAGGTCGAGGCATGTCGCCGCTCTCGACGTTGCGGCCTCGAGCGCCTGTCTGTTGCCGAGATATCTCGCCTCTGCTACGATTTCGAAGTAGTTGCGTCCGTGCGGCCTCTTCGAGTCCCCGACAATGTCGGAACCCGCTACGACCTTCACCTTGTGCTCCTTCGCGGCGACCATGTCGTATGTGAAGTGCCGCTTCACCATCTCCTCCCTCGCTCTGCTGGAGCGGGATTGCCCCGTATATGCGGCCATGTACGCGGTCAGGGTTGGGACGTAGTAGATGCCCTTCTCCGCTATCGCCTTCGCGGTGCGGCCCGTCAGTCCGAGACCGTGCTCAATCGAGTCGACTCCTGCATCTATGACCGAGAGCAGTGCGTCTTCCCCGTACGCATGGGCGGCGACCTTCAGTCCTGCCCGATGAGATTCGTCGACGATTGCTTTGATTTCCTCCAGCGTGAAGTTCTGTTTGACCTTCTCCCCTCGGGAGAATGCCCCCGACGCGTAGAGCTTCACGACGCTGCCTCCGTCCCTGACGACCTTCCTCACTGCCTGACGGCAGCTCCAAGGTCCGTCGCAGAAGTAGGTGTAGGAGGCGAGCCCCTGGGCTATCCCGAGCGGGAAACCTGGGGGGTCGTCGTCACCGCCAGTCTGCGAAAGCGCCCTCGAGCACGAGACCACCGTTGGGCCATCGACTGCCCCCTCTTCGACCGCCTGCGCAAGGTGCACGCCTCCCTTCGTGCCGAGCTCTCGGACGGCAGTGAAGCCCGCCTGCAGGAGCGTTCGGAGGTCGTGCGCGGCCCTGAGAACGGCCAGGGTGTCGGGGACGCTAGCCCAGGATGTCACTCCCTCACCCTTCGATGAGTAGAAGTGTACGTGGGCGTCGATGAGCCCGGGAAGGATGGTCGCGTCGTCGCGCTTGATCACCTTCGCGCCGCGCCCTTCCTCTAACGAGCCCCTCTCGCCGAACCCTGTGATGACGCCGGCGTCGGCGTCGATGGTCAGGACCGCGGCTCGGAGAAGTTCCTTCCCGTCGAACGCCCTTCCCTTCAGGATTAGGGTTGGCAATGAGATGCTACCTTCCCGGGTCAAGCCGGGGACGAGCAGCAGAAGAACGTTACCCTGGCTTAATCAAGTTGCGCTCTGATATAGCGCACCCATGATGCTCGTCAGGTACCCCTCCAGGTCCGAAAATGATATGCCTGAGACGAGGTGGACCGAAAGGAACACGTTCCCCTTCGTGCACACCCCGTTGACCACGCCTATGCCGTCGACGTCCTCGCCGTACCCATAGCACTTCCCATACTGCTGGAAGGAGGCCAAGTCGGACGTGACATCCGTGTAGCCTGGCAGGCCGTTGACGCCAGCGACTAGCCTGTCGAAGTAGGCCTGTGAAGCGTTGGTGGAGGGATACACCAGCACGGTGACGTTCGCCTCCGAGCCGTCGGACTGGTCGAGGACTGCCCAGTCGCTGTTGCCGGAGGCTGTCGGCTTCGATGCCTGGAGGGCGAATCCGGACGGGTTGGTCTGCGCCGCCAAGGCAATTATGGCGTCAGCGCCAGCGGAAATGGACGTGCTCTTCGCTGCCGTCGTCGTCGTCGCCGACGGCGCGCTGGTCACGACCAGCGCGACGACACCCGCGATGATCAGAACAGCCACCACAATGCTCACTATGACGCGCCTGTTTGTCCTAGTTCTCTCGCCCTTAGAGGAGGAGTCCCCGGTCTGAGCGGGATCAGCGGCCTGAACCACGGGCGGGCTCCTCGTCATTCATTCTAAAGCTCTTGGGTCTTGCAGGCGTCCTCGTTCAGCCGAGTCCGACCATGGCCGCGCTGGAATCCCACAGCCTTTCGGTCAGAGCCCGGTCGTACGACTCAGCCGAGGACCTCTTCCTGCCTTTCTTTTCGAAGTATTCCCCGCTCACCGCCGCCGCCTCCGGAGAAGATGCGAGGTAGACCTGCGTCCTGGCGCCCTCATCCGAGTTCAGCATGAACAGTCTCGTCACCTTCCCGAGGAAGGATGCTGGGCCAAGCGGGCTCCCCCATATTTTCGTCGCGACACCCCCAGGGTGTAGGCAGTTCACGGTCACGCCCGTGCCTTCTAACCTTCTCGCAAGCTCGTGGGTGAAGAGCACCAGGGCGAGCTTAGACTGAGAATAGGCCCGCATCACTCCATAGCCTCTCTCGAGCTGCAGGTCGCCGAGGTTTACGTGGCCCCCGTAGTGGGCGACAGAGGACACGTTGACGATGCGGGAAGGTGCGCTCCTCTTCAACAGTGGCAGCAGCAGGTTGGCAAGGAGGAAGGGCGAGAGGTAGTTGACTTGGAAGGTCATCTCGAAGCCGTCGGCGGTGAGGGAGCGCCGGAGGCGAACAAGGCCGGCGTTGTTGAGGAGCACGTGCAGCGATTCGTGGCTTTCCTCGTATTCTCGGGCGAACGCCCGGACTGAGCCGAGCGACGCCAGGTCCGCCAGCATCAGTTCGACCGACCTGTTGCCGCTCTTCGCCTCGACCTCTGCTCTCGCCCGCTCCCCTCGCTCCCTGCTTCGGCAGACCATGACCACGCTGGCGCCCATCGACGCCAGCTGTTCCGCGGACGCCTTCCCAATCCCTGAGCTCGCTCCAGTGACGATGCACTTCTTCCCTTCCATTGAACCAATCCTATCCATCCTTCTTGATCGTCTGGTTCCGCTCGCCACTTGCTTAAATGTCCGAGGAAGGTTTCTGGGTAGGCCATCCTCAAGTTTCAACCGAGCGCTCGGGAGCGATCCGCGTTGGGGCTTCGGCCTCGCGCTTCGCGGTGTCGGTTCTCATCGATCTATGTGGTCCAGAATCGCACGCAACAGCTTCGGGTTCTTCCGAAGAAAATCGACGAGCCCTTCTATCTTCCTGATGGTCGCGGGTTGGATGTGGTGCTCTATCCCTTCCGTGTCCTGATAGGCCACTTCGCTTTCCACGCCTAACATAAGCAACAGTTCCGATACTATGCTGTGTCTTGTGACCACCGACTTCGCGACCCTCACACCCTTGTCGGTCAACCTCACGCCTCGGTATCGCTCGTGCACGAGGTATCCTCTCGCAGCCAGCCTCTGCAGCATACTCGATACGGTTGGGGGCTTGACTCGGAGGCTCTCTGCAATGGCGACCGTGCTCGCATAGCCCTTGTCATGGATTAGATGGTAGATTACCTCCAAGTAGTCTTCCAGCCTCGACATCTCCTCCTGCTGCTCTATCTGGGTCGCTCTGGCCAAGGGGTCCCCGGTGTTGAAAAAGCGCGCCATTGCCCATTTAAAAGCGTTCTCAAGTGCTTAGAGAAGGCTAAACAAAGGTGAGTTGCCTAACTATATTAGGGGGGGACCTAAGTTCAAGACCCAACTGGTGCGAGCTATGCGTGCGCACTGGAAGTCGAACTCTCAAGTCACGCTCGTATGCCGCAAACGAACTCGTCACTCTGGCATAGCAAACTCATCCTGTCAGGCCTTTACAGTCAGGAAATTAGGTTAGCCGTCAATTCCCCTGGACCCAACAAGTACATCCTAAAATAACAAGCCTCCGTCCCTCCGGACGGTTGGACTCCGAGGCCGGAGAAGGGCGCGTCAAGCTGTACAGGCGGCTGACTCTATTCATCCTCGCTCTAGTCGCAGTGGTCGCCGTCCTCGCGGTCGCCTGGGTGATACTCCAGTGGTCCATCGCCGAGTCGGTCTACTCTGCCAAGGCCGGCCTCAACTGGTTCGGCATCACCTTCTATCACGATTACACCTTTGTAGCGGCAGGCCTCTTCGCGCTGCTGCTCGTTTACCCCAAACGCGGGGGGAGCGACCTCTGGAGACTAGGGACCGTGCTCTTCAGGCTCACGAGACCCTACGACGCCGAGCAGGGAGCGGGAGGGGCAATGCGGATCGGCGAGAAGATGAACGTCTGGCTCTGGGGCCTGTGGCAGGTGCTCAAGTGGGCGGTGGCCTTCTACGCCTTCGTAGTATCGGGCGGTTTCCCGCTCCTGGGCTCCATAATGAACCCCATCATGATGATGACGATGGGCATCGGGAGCTGGGCGCAGGTCCCGCGCGTCATCGCGCTCCCGCTGGCCCCGGCCTCCGGAGCCGGGCTCATCAGCTTGATGCCCTCGATGTCTGTCCAGTACTCGGTCATCTCCTACGCCCTCTCCGCGGTTCTCCTGGTCTTCGCCGTCAGGACGTTCCTCCGCTTGCTGGCCAACCTCGCCACGCGGAGGAGCGACGTCTGGATCAGAAACCTGCTCACCCTGATCGCCGCCATCCTCCTCGAGGTCATACTCGGCGCCCCCTACTGGCTGATGAACATAGCCACACCCTACGTCTACGGGATAGTCTGGTCCCTCTTCCTCCTCACCGCGGTGGGGATTCTTTTCTTCTCAAAGAGACACGTGCAGGTACCGAGGCTGAAGCTCCTCAAGGTGGCCGCCGTCGTGTTCGCAGCGCTATTCATCGTCCAGGCGGGGGTCGGCGCCTTCTACTTCTTCAACTGGAACAACAACTACCTCGCGTACTCGTGGTACCCACAGACACAGAAGGAGATCACCGTGACAAGATGGTCCGCCGGTCTTGATGGCATCCAAGTCAGCAACATCACCAGCCTCCCGACGAGCAACCCGACGACGACCCTCAACCTGGTTCGGCAGTGGGACCAACAGGCTGCGACTGTCATCAACACGAAGGAGATTGGCGCCTACAACTGGATGGGTCTGGCAAGCTCCCAGATAGTCTTCTACAACGGCACCGAATACTGGGTCTCACCTACGACCCCCACGTTCCCGTCGACCGACTGGATCAGCGAGCACCTCATCTATACTCACGCTGCGAAAGTCCTCGTGATCAACACCCACAACGGGACCGTGGTACCTGCGACCAGCGCCTTCGGGATCCCATCAGAACCCCTCATCTACTACGGCGAGGGGGGCGGTTTCAACCAGAGCGTGTACGTCCACGTCGCGGGATACGACGAGGTCCAGAACGTTTCGTACAGCGGAGCGCCGGACTACGTGCTGAGCGGCTGGCAGAAGTCGATGTGGTTCACGTTCGCCGAAGGGCAACTCGGTTTCGCCTTCTCCAGCCAGTCGATGGACATGCTGTGGAACAGGAACATCTTCACTAGGGTAGGAGACATCCTGATCCCAGGCCTTACCATGGACCCCTCGGCGTACATAGTGTCTGACGGGAAGAACCTCTACTACGCGGTGCAGGTCTACATCAACTACCCCCTGCAGTCGGGCTTTTCCGCAAGCCCCTACCTGAGGTTCTTCGGCGTGGTCCTGGTCAACATCCAGGACGGTTCGATGCAGGGCTACACTGTCTCCAACCTGCTGGGGGGGACGAACTCCTCTGACTTCATCACGCAGTTCTACCAGAAGTACTATAGCAGCTGGTCTGCGCCGCCCTCCTGGCTGGTCCCACAGCTCAGGTATCCGGAACAGTTGCTCGGCACGCCCACTGTCCCCGGTCAGCTGGACTACGACTTCGTCTACCATGTCAGCGACCCGTTCATCTTCAGGTCGGGCACCCAGTTCTACGAGCGGGCTGGGAACAGCACGGTGCAGTACATTCCGTTCGCCGTCGGGAACGAGACATACTTCGTCGGCATACAGCTGGCCCAATACCAGGGAGTCATCAGCAAGAACCTGGGTGCGCTCTACATAGCCTACGGTGGGGACAGACTGGGGCAAATCTACCTCTACCAGAACCCCTCGGCTTCGGCGCTTATCATCGGTCCCACTGCCGCAGAGAACGCCCTTAACACCAACCAGGCGGTGAGGACTCAACTGACCCTACTCCCAAACTACAGAATCGGCTCCTACCTGCTCTATTCCGTCGGAGGACAGCTCACCTATTTTGTGGCCGTGTACACCAACCCCGGCACCACCGGTGTAGTCACTCAGCTTCCTTTCATGACAGCGGTTAACCCATCCTCAGGTGTCGTCGGAGTGGGCCCCAACGCCGCGGCGGCCTTCGAAGCCCTCGGAGAGAGCAGTCCCACGACCACAACAACGATAAGCAGAGTCGCCTTGGTGCATCAGATAGACGCCTTGGTCGCCTCAGACGGCTACAATCTGGTCAACGCCACCTCCGTCAACCCAACGGTCTACGTGAACGTGGGCAGCGTGTCTCTCAGTGCGGCGGGGGCGAACGAGACAGTAGCTGAAGTGGCCAGCCTGCTCCAGACCTACGGACCCGGAAGTGTTGACCATACAGTCTACGCGTGGACCGACAGCTCCGGCAACGTCAACTTCGGCTTGATCAGCGTCCCTGCCCAAGGAGTCACGTATCTGCATTACGTTACAATCGAGCCGTAACGAGTCGAAGACTAGTGACTGGCGAGGAGGATGACGACCACAACTATGACCGCTATCAGCCCTATGACGATTAGCCGGAGCATCCCGTTCCTCTCCGAGATCGTGAAGGTTGCATTCATCTGCGCGAACGGGCTCCTTGAGTTGAGCAACTTCACCAGCTCTAACGCCTCCTCGTAGACGAACTTCCCCCCGTCGACTGCGATCACGTTATCGCCTTTCAGCACGAAAGTGTGTCCCTTGACCGCCAGGGGCAGGTGCGACCTCCTGTTCACCCACTCGCGGAACTGTTCTTCGCTCAAGGCTCTACCGCCGTCTGTCCTGTAGAAGCTTTTCTTTTCTCCTTTTCCTTCATCTGTGGTGTGCGCTGCAAGCCCTCGGGCGACCAGTTCTACAGGTCCTGTACCTCCGGGCCCGAGAAATGGTTGCGTCTCCAAGCCAACTCCTATAGGGAAGGAGTCCCTATGAGTCCTCTACAAGATGCGGGGGTTTTGTCTGACCCTTGGTTGAAGTAAGAGCGGTACACGTGGTTCATGCGATCTGGTGCCCGCACTGCCACCCGGCGACGGTCGAGCCTTTGCAGAAAGTCTCAGAGGAACTTGGGATACCGTTCTTCTCATATGACATTGACGTTCCTGAACAGGAAAAGAAGGCTGATGAGCTCGTCTTCAAATTTGGCGACTGGATAGAGGACTACCTAGTGCCTCAGGTCTTTGTGGAGATGAGCGACGGGGAGATGCGCCACGTTCTTACCGGATACCCCGGTAGTTTGGCTTCGACGAGAAAGGCTGTCGACGACCTGCTGGCCGGCCCCCTCTTCGCAAGGATTGGCAGGCACTCCAAGCGGTAAGGCGCCAATCTGCCCTTCCGTGATTCTTCCTCGGAGCGACACGGAAATCCAGCGGTCACTGCGATGAGATGTCTTGTCCGGAACTCGACCGGCTGAATCCGCATCTCGCCGTGATGCAAAGGAATACTGGTTGAACCTTAAATCATAACATGAGTTCAGCAGCACGATGGTCGCCTCCAGGATTGCGTCATATGGCTGATGGAAGTCGCCGGTCACCGGCAGGGTCCTCGCCGCGGGTTCGACGCTCGCGACCGAACTGAAGACTGATGGCGACAGACTGTACTGGCTGGAGCTCCATCCTCAGGAGGGCGGGCGGTATGCGCTCTACAGGCACCTGAAGGATGGGCCGACAGACGAGGTAGTCCCTCCTCTGTACAACGTCAGGACGCGCGTGCACGAGTATGGCGGCGGCTCCTACCTGGCCAGCGGGCAGAGCCTGTACTTCTCCAACTACGTCGACCAGCTAGTGTACCGACTGGAACCAGGCGGGAAGCCTGTCTCGATAACTGGACCGGGCCTCAGATACGCCGACTACGTGATGGACGCCGCGAGGGGCCGCCTAATCGGCGTCTGTGAAGACCATACGGCGAAGGAGGCACTTCCGGACAACAGCATCTCGAGTTTCGCGGTTGACGGGTCATCCAGTGGCGTCCTGGTCTCGGGCAACGACTTTTACTCTTCGCCGAGAATTGACCCTACGGGCTCGAGAATCGCCTGGGTCACGTGGAACTTCCCGAACATGCCGTGGGTCGGTACCGAACTGTGGACGGGCGAGCTGACCCCCGACGGTGCCGTGGTAAACTGGAAGATGGTCGCAGGGGGGAAGGACGAGTCCGTAATCCAGCCCGAGTGGTCTCCCGGAGGAGCGCTGTACTTCATCTCCGACAGGAGCGGCTTCTGGAGCATCTACAGGCTGGTCGGCGGGGAGGTCGAGAGGGTCAGCTTCGTGGACTTCGACATCGGGAGGCCCCAGTGGGCCTTTGGGATTTCGACGTATGCCATTGAATCCGAGGAGAGGATCGTCTTCGCATTCGCGAAGGAAGGTGTCCACCACCTTGCCACGTTCGACACGGTCAGAAAGAAGCTGAAGCCTGTGAAAGTTCCTTACACGCACATGAATTACCTAAGGGCCGGGAACGGCTATGCCCACTTTCAAGGGGGATCGCCGACCGAACCACCTTCAATCGTCAGCCTGAGGCTCTCCGATGGCAAGGCGAAGGTCGTCTGCAGGCCGAAGACCAGACGCATTGGCACGGGTTTCCTTTCGGTGCCGCTGCACATGGGTTTCAGGACGACTGGCCGCAAGACCGCCTACGGTTTCTTCTATCCGCCGAAGAATCGCGACTACAGGGCTCCCAAGGGAGAGAAGCCGCCGCTAATTGTGGTGAGCCACGGGGGGCCCACATCTGCGGCATTGGCGTACCTTAGCTTCGGAATACAGGCGTGGACCTCGCGGGGCTTCGCCGTGTTGGACGTGAACTATGGTGGGAGTACCGGGTACGGACGGGAGTACAGGGAGCGGCTGACCGGGAAGTGGGGCATCGTCGACGTGGACGACTGCGTCAATGGTGCCGAGAGTCTGGCCAGGCGTGGCATGGTCGACGGACGCAGGCTGATAATCAGGGGAGGGAGCGCCGGGGGTTACACGACGCTTTGCGCGCTGGCTTTCAGGAAGGTCTTCCGGGCAGGGGCAAGCTACTTCGGGCTGAGCGACCTTGAGGCCTTTGTGAAGGAGACCCACAAGTTCGAGTCGCGCTATCTGGACATCCTGATCGCGCCGTACCCAGAAGGGAAGCAGGTCTACAAGGATAGGTCAGCGATAAACTTCCCCGACCAGATCTCTGTTCCCATGATCTTCTTTCAGGGGCTGGAAGACAAAATAGTGCCGCCAATTCAGGCTGAGAGGATGGTGAGGTCCCTCCGGGAAAGGGGGATCCCTGTCGCTTACATCGCCTTCGAGGGGGAACAGCACGGATTCAGGAGAGCCGAGACAATCAAGCGCGCCTTCGAAGCAGAGCTCTACTTCTACTCGCAGGTCTTCGGGTTCAAGCTGCCTGGACTAATCGAACCAGTCGAAATCTGGAACCTGAGTCGAAAAGGTGGCTGAAGGGGCGAAGAGGCCTGCCATGGAGCCGGGCGCGATGGAGCGACGCCATTAGCAGGGAGCCCCCCTCCCAGACTGCACCCTCCGAGGAAGCGCGGCGGACTCTACTTCAGGGTAGTATCATACGTAATCGAACATCGGTTTCCTGTCAGGCGACTTCGCGTACTCCGGATACTTGAGCTCAGCCTTCCAATCCGCAAGCATCCAGCCCTTGAACAGCTCTTTCTGGTCGTCTGTCGCGCCACCGACGGGTTGAACCCTGTACTCGAATGCGGGTCTCCTTCCGACCCGCCCGTTCAACTCAAGCAGCTTCCCGTTCCTCGCGATGGTGAGCCTCAGGCTCTCGCCAGGCTTCGTAGTCCCCACGCAGAAGGAGAGCTTGTCCGAACCCATCCTGAACCCCCCGACTGCAAGTATCTCGTCGTTGACGGAGAGCCCCATGGCCTCGGCAGGAGAGCCGGCGAGCTCCGTCGCGACCGTCGTCCTGCCGCCATCGGATTTCAGCTTCACGCCGAGAAAACCTTTCTCCTCAGCGTGCTCCTCCTTGCTGCTCAGCCTGAGGCCGACGTGTCCCAGATACCGGTCGTAGTCGACGTCCTTCCTTCCCCGTACCCTGGCATCGAACACCTCCTCTGCCTCCGGACCGCCCAGCCCGACGCATGCATTTTCGAATTCCTCGTCGGTGTAGCCTCGGTTCTCCTTCAGGTAGACATCGTTGTAGACCTTCTTCATGGCGTCGTCGAGGCTCCTCCCTCCGCGGCTGGTCCTCCTTATCGCCATGTCCAGCATCCATCCTATGACTGCGCCTTGCGTGTAATAGGACGAAGTGACGTTCGGCGAGTTCTCGTCAGGCTTGTAGAACTTCGTCCAGGTGTCGAAGCTCGCCTCCTCGGCGCTCTGGTATCCGCTGCCCGGCAGGGATTTCAAGATGTTTACGTTGGAGACGAAGGCATCGAGGTACCCCTCCACAGAGTAGAGCCCCGACCGCCTAAGGATCAGGTCGTCGTAGTAGCTCGTGATGCCTTCCGCTATCCACAGGGATTTCGTGTACGTCTCGGCAGAGTAGTTGAACGGTCCAAGCCCTGCCGGCCTCAGCCTCTTGACGTTCCAGGCGTGAAAGAACTCATGAGAGAAGAGCCCCATCGACTGGCCGTATTCTTCCTTGGGGACCATCCTCAAGCGGGGCGAGAAGCACATCGTGCTGTTCAGGTGCTCGAGCCCTCCTCCTGTCGTATCCGTGAAGTTTACCAGGAAGACGTACCTGTCGTACGGCACGTGACCAAAGATCGGCGTAGTCCGCTCCACGATGCCCTTGATGTCGCCGACGAACTTCTCGATGTCGATTGGTGCTGAGCCGAAAATGGAGACTTCGTACCTGACGCTCCCCTCGTCGAAAGAGCGAACCTCTTGGTTCCCCACCTCGAGCGGCGAATCGACAAACACGTCGTAGTTCGGCGCCGCGAACTCCCACTCCGAGACCCGCTGGAGTCCGGTCGAGACCACCTTCCAGTCAGGCCAGGGCAACAAGACGAGTTTCACCGGAGTTTCCTTCATTCCTTCAGGGTAGAGAAAGACGCTGGCGCCGTTGATCAGCGCATGTAGGTGGTCCAGGTAGCTGGTGCTGACGCTGTAGGCGAACGCGTAGACCGGGTACTCGACGCGGACCCATTCGGAGCCCTGCAGTGTGACCGCCCAGAGGCTCTTCTCAAGCTTCGTCACCCTGAGCTCCCTGCCGCTGCTCGCGTCGTAGGCCTTGACCTCCGTGACGTGGCGCGCGAAGTCTTCGACCAGGTAGTGCCCCGGGGTCCAGACCGGCATCGACAGTCTGAGCTCGCCGGTGTGCTTCCCTTCAGGGAACGGGATCTCGATCGTTACGCCGAAGTAATGCGCGTTCGCCCGAGCCATTGAAACGGTGTAGCAGATTGGGTCCTGAGACATAGATTGCCGACCCGTGCTCGCTTCGCAGTCAAAACTTAAGCTTTGGCGCGGAGCGTTCGGGGGAAGGGTGTGAAGAGCTCATGGCCGAAAAGCTCGCATCTCGCTTCCTTTGCCGCGCCAGCCAGGCCTTCAGGCAGCACGCCGCACTCTTGGCTAACGATGTCCGAGGACTGGATGTGGCTTGTACGGTTCCTCGAGCCTCTTCACCTGATCCTGCGTCAGTTTCATGTCGACGGCTTCCACCAGTTCCTCCAACTGGCTGACACTCGTCGGCCCGACTATCGGAGCCTTGACGTCCTTCCTTCCCAGGAGCCAAGCCAGGGCGATCTGCGCCGGCATTGATCCCTGTTCTTTCGCGACCTCCACCAGCCTTTCCACGACGTCGAAGTCTTCGGGCCTGAAGAACCTCTCCCGGACCAAGCTGTCCTTTCTGTACCTCAGGTTCGTTGGTTTCCTATTCCTCTTGTACTTCCCGGTGAGGAACCCCCTGGCCAGCGGGCTCCAGGGCATCAGCACTATCCCTTCCTCTCTGCACAGGGGGATCATCTCCCTTTCTTCTTCCCTGTAGACCAGGTTGTAGTGGTTCTGCATCGTCTCGAACCTGACCAGGTGCAGGCTGTCGCTGGCGGAGAGAGCCTTGGCGAGCTGCCATGCCCACATGCTTGACGCCCCCACGTGGGCGACCGCCATTTCCTTCCTCACAGCCTCCGTTAGTGTCCTGAGCACGTCCTCGATTGGCGTTTCGTAGTCCCAGCGGTGAATCTGGTACAGGTCTATGCGGTCCGTCCTGAGATGTTGGAGCGACTTCCTAAGGTTCTGGAGGACATGCCTTCTGCCCAGTCCGCGCTCTTCCGGTCCTGTGCCCGTTGGGAGTCCGACTTTAGTAGCAATCACCACGTCGTCCCTCCTCCCCTCCAGCGCCTGACCCAGAATCTCCTCTGACCTTCCGCCCGAGTAGACGTCGGCGGTGTCGAAGAAGTTGATGCCTAGGTCCGTCGCCCTGTCGATGACCTTCTTAGAGCCCTCGTAGTCAAGGGTCCATTCGAACCCCTTCGCCGTCGGTCCGCCGAAACTCATGCACCCGACGCACAACCTTGATACTTTCAGGCCCGTCGTCCCGAGCGTGACGTACTTCATGCCCTGGTGGCGGGGGTGGCCTTGGGTTAAACATTCCAGAGAGATGCGTCCATGTGCAGAGGTTCCACGACGGCGCTCTAGGTTCCTACACGAATTGTCTTGGTTCGACCATGGCAGGAGAGCCTGACATGCAATCATTCCTCCAGACAGACCTTCATAGAGGCTCGAAGGCCTGAGGTTCGGCGATGGCGAATCGTAGGAGAAGATGCGACTGGGTCCCTCCTGGCGACCCCCTCTACGCGGCCTACCACGACCTTGAGTGGGGGGTCCCCCTCCACGACGACCGGAAGCTCTTCGAGTTCCTGGTCCTCGAGGGGATGCAGGCAGGCCTCAGCTGGGGCACCATCCTGAGGAAGCGCGAGAACTTCAGGAAGGCCTTTGACGGGTTCGACCCGAAGAGGGTGACAGCTTACAACGAGCGCAAGGTGAAGAGCCTCCTTGCCGACGGGGGCATCGTACGGAACGGGCTCAAGGTCAGGTCGGCGATCGCCAACGCGAAAGCGTTCCTAGCCGTCCAAAGGGAGTTCGGGAGTTTCGACTCCTACATCTGGGGGTTCATCGAGAACAAGCCAAGTATCAACAGGTGGCGAACCCTGAAGGAGCTCCCTGGGGCGACAGTCAAGTCACGGACGATCAGCGAGGACCTCGTCAGACGCGGCTTCCGCTTCGTGGGTCCTACGATAGTCTATTCTCTCATGCAGGCGACCGGGATGGTCAACGACCACCTCATCCACTGTTTTCGGTACCGCGAACTGGGCGGATAGGTTCGGACTCCCCATTCTCTGTCCATGCTCGACAGGATAGGTCCGGTGCAGCACGTATGGTTGGGATGGATATTTTTCGGGCGAGACCCACCAAGACTAATCTACCGCGATTGAAGAACCGGACCGGTTGCCCCATCTTGACATCGGGACACGCCGGATCGAGTACTTCGTAGTGAAGGGGCCGAGCGGGCGGTACACCTACTTCAGGTTCAGGCCCGACATGACCCTCGAGGTCTCGGTGCCGCGGGGAAGAAGGGTCGACGTCGAAACTATGATCAGCCAGAGGCTCTCCTGGATAGACCGCGAGTACGCGCGGGCGGCAAACACGAAGAGGATCCTTGGCCCGGACAGGGTGATGTTCGGTGGCCAGTACCTGCGGCTGGTCTATATCGAGGACACGAAGGAAGAGCTGACTTCGAACCTGAGCGCGGGCGAAGTCGTGGTCAGGACCAGTGAAAGGCGCAGGGTAAGGGAGCTTGTCCGGCGATGGTTCCTCAAGGAGACCTCGGCCTACGTCGTCAGGAAGGTCCGCGAATCCTCCGCCATGCTCGGGGTCAGGCCAAGCCGCGTGGACGTCAGGGAAATCAGCAAGTGGGGATACTGCACGCGAAGTGGGAGGCTCTCCTTCAGCCTGGCAGCTCATCGCCCTGCCAGAGAGGCTGAGGGAGTACGTGGTCTTGCATGAGCTCGTGCACCTCCTCGAGTTCAACCACTCCACGGCGTTTAAGCAGAGGCTAGCGTCCGTTTGTCCAGACTTCCGGAGGAGGGAAGAAGAGCTCAACCAGTTCGTGCCGTACGACCGCATGGTCCTCGAGTGACTCCCCTTAGTTTGAATGGCGCTTTCGCCCAACATCCAATCGTGAGATGAGCGAAGGTCCTTGCCTTCCTGAAGGACCGACTTCAGACTCGTCAGGTAGTAAACCCACGCTGCCTGAATTGCCCCGCAGAGCTCGCTTTGGCACTGGTTTGCTTAAGCGACGCGCGACCGTCTCTATCCCGGGAGGTCTGCCGACCTCCTCCACCAGTAGTAAAGAATCACCACAACCACCGCGATCCTCGCATAGACCGACGCACCCATCAGGTACGAGGTAACTCGAATAGTGAATAGTCCGCCCTGGAATGTGAAGAGGAATTTGCCTCCCTGAAATCCCAGCTGCCCCGAGAGCCACGGGACGAGCTTCTCGTGGAACCTGAAGAGGAGGTCGCCTGAGACATAGTAGCCGAGGTCGTTCACAAGCGAAACCAGGATGCCCAGGCTCAAGGCCAGTTGCCAGTCCTTGAGCCCCTGGAAGACCAACAGCACCATGAAAGGCGCCATGTAAGTGAGTATCAACCAGATGTGGTAGGCTGGGACCCGGTTGTAGTACAGGTCGATCCAGTTGACGTCTACGAAGCCGTAGAAGAGGGCGAAGACGACCAGCTTCACCAGCGTCAGTTGCTTCTTCGTGCTCGGCTGGATGCCGGCGACGATGCTCTCAATCCCGTTCACGGAGATTGTCAGAGCCAGGATTGCAACCAGAGTGATGGTTGTCAGCCTTGGGACAGCGACGATGATACTCGCGAGAGCGAGCGTTGTCAGGCCCACAGTGAGCGCAGAGGCCCTGAGCCATCTGGGGCGGCCCAAATGAGTCGCGTTGGACAGCCTGCCCAGGCCCTGGATTGCCAGCCCTGTGGCGAGCAGCAGGGTCAAGGTTTCGAAGCTGAGCCCAGGCAGCAAGATCACGGCAGCAACCACGACGGCAGCGACCACTCCAAGCAGGAGGCTGAGGCTTCTCTGGAAAACCCGAAGCCGCGTCATCCCTCCGGCGGAGGCTATCCTGACGGAGTTGAGAAGAACTGCGAGGACGAGAAGCGTCGGAACGGTCCTGTTCGTATATTGATGGTTGAGCACGACGTCAAGCGCAATGATGATTGACAGTACACCGAGGACGATCTCCAGCGTCCTCAGCCAGCCGGGCTGCTTCTCTTCCATCGTCTCGGGACTTCACGCGCAGCTATTAATCAGCGTCGGCGGCCTGGCATCGCGCGTTCTCTTGAAGGGGAGTTTCGCAGCCCTCGCCTCATGGTTGGTCCAACGATGGGTTTTAGTTCAGGTCCTGTCGCGTGCGGGAGAGATGATTCGTCAGATGCTTGCGCTGGGCTCTGACGCCCCAGACTTCGACCTGCGCGGGGTAGACGGGAAGGTGCACGCGCTTGCGTCTTTCTCTGGGAAGCCTGTTCTCGTCGTGATCTTCTCGTGCAATCACTGTCCGTATGTCAAGGACTACGAAGACAGGATGATGGCCATCCAGAAGGACTACGCCTCCACGGGTGTCCAGCTCGTGGCGATCAACTCCAACGACGAGAAGGCCTACCCGGAGGACAGCCTCGTCCAGATGGTCGTCCGGGCCAAGGAGAAGGGCTTCAACTTCCCCTACCTGAGGGACCAGGACCAGGAGGCTGTGGAGCGCTACGGGGCGGTCTGCACGCCTCACGTCTTCGCGTTCGACAGCCAGAGGAAGCTGCGGTATAGGGGCAGGATCGACGACTCCCGAGACCCCCTGAACGTGAAGTCGCCTGACCTGCGCAACGCGCTCGAAGACCTGACTGCAGGGAGGGAGGTAAGGGTCCCGGACACCAGGCCGTTCGGATGCAGCATCAAGTGGATGGCATAGCTCGTCGACCCGTTCATCTCAGGTCGACGCGGTTCTGGCCTATGCGAGGAACTTCGTCTGGTAGTACTTCATGAGCCTGTCCGGGTTGTACGCCTCGCCGAAGAGCCTCTTCTGAAGGTCCTTGGGAGAGTAGACGGCGCCCCACCTGTGGATGTTTGCCTGAAGCCATTTCCTGAGCTGCATCAGGTCCCCATTCCCCACCGACTTCCGGACCAGCTCGCCGTCACCCATCTTGTGCCAGATCATGCCCAGGACCACGTTCCCCAGTGAGTACGTCGGGAAGTAGCCGAGTGAGAGTCCGCTCCAGTGGATGTCCTGAAGGACCCCCTCAGCGTCGTTCTTCGGCCTCATTCCGAGGTAGTCTTCGAAGGTGTCGTTCCAGGCTTCCGGCAGCTCGGACACCGAAACTTTGCCAGTGAGCATCTTCTTCTCGAGCTCGTACCTAAGGGCGATGTGGAGGTTGTAGGTCAGCTCGTCCGCGTCTACCCTTATCGGGCTCCTCCTTACCGTGTTGAAGTAGAGGTAGAGCTGTTCAGGGCCGTAGCGTGAGACGAACGGGAGGTTCTTCTTCAGGAGCGGGTTGACGAGCTTCGCGAACTCCCTGCTCCTTCCGACGACATTCTCCCAGAACCTCGACTGCGATTCGTGGAATCCCAGCGACGCTCCGGTGGCCACCGGAGTGAACCTGAGTTTTTCGCCGAGCTGAAGATCGTACAGCGCATGTCCTGATTCGTGGATGGTCGAAAAGAGCGTCGACTTGAAGTTGACCCCTTCGTACCTCGTGGTGATCCTCACGTCGTCGGGCGCTATCCCGATGGTGAACGGGTGGGCTGAGACGTCCATCCTGAACCTGTCCTTCGGCATCTCCAGCATCTGGAGCAGCCCCTCGTTCACGCGGACCATCGCGTCGGTGTCGTACTTCACGGACTCTAGCGGATGCTTGGAAGGGTAGACCCCGTCGGACGTGACCTTCTCGCGAATCTTCTTGGTGCCGGGCACCAGCTGCGAAAAGACGGCGTCGGCATCCAGCACCGTGAACCCCTCCTCGTAGAGGTTCAGCAGCGCGTCGTACGGGTGCTTCTTGTACCCAAGGCAGTCGGCAATCTTCCTTGTCAGGTCCAGGATTTTCTCCAGGTGGGGCTCGAACAGCTTGAACTGGGAGTCCTTGCGCGCCCTGCGCCAGACTACGGTCGCCTCTGCACTGACCCTCTCCCGCTCCTCCACCAGTTCGGGCGGTATCTTCGTGAAGAAGTCCAAGTCTCTTCTGAGGACCCTGACGACTCCCTTCTCCTCGTCGTCGAGGTCGCGCAGCTTCTCGGCCTTGCTCATGAGGCCGCCGAGGTCTATTGTCGCCTTCTGGACCATCATGGCCAGCTGCCCCGACGCGGCACCCCTCGAGCCGGCGCCGCTCTCCGGCATGTGAGTCTCCATGTCCCATCCGAGGACCGCCATCGAATGGTTCAGAGCCCAGACGACCCTGTACTTCTTGAGGATCTCGCCGATAACGGGATTCTTCGCCAAGGCGAACCGCACTCGTTGCCGGCGTCCGTTTTTACGGGTTGCGAGTGAGGAATAGAATCTTCCGTTTCCCAGCTTAAATATCGCTGGACTGGTCCGACGAACCATGCGTGCTGAAATCTTTGAAGGGTCGGACAAGCTCGGCGAGGTCTCCCTCAGCGAGAAGACTTTCTCCACAGGCTCTCGCGGATACTACGCCTCCGCCAAACTGGAGGTCAAGGGGAAGAGGTACCAAGTAAACTTCCAACTTGTGGAGATAGGAAGCAAGCCGGCACCCAAGTAGCCGCCCGCCCGCACGCAACGACCATGCGCTCAGGCAACCCTGGCGGAGCACGCGTGTGCCCGATAGTCTCGAGTTGGGAGATCCTCACTTGATATCAAGGCAAGGAAGGAACCTCTCACTCGCCATCATCGCGGGGCTGGTCTTCAGTCTTGTCACGTGGGAAGTGAGCGTCGACGGGATTCGCCTGACCTACGTCTTCGTCCAGTTGAACTCGGCTGTCTACGGTGGGTTATACTGGCAACTCTTTACCTCCCTCTTCGTCGTCATTCCGTTCTCGGGCCAGGGGCCCTTGGGAGTCGCCGACGTCCTGTTCAACACCGTCGCGGTCGTCTGGCTCGACGGGTTGCTGTCGCACGCCTTCCATGAGCGCGACTACTACGTCGTGTTCTTCCTTTCCGGGCTCGCCGGGAACATAGCGAGCCTGCTCAACGGTCCAAACGTGGCAAGTTTCGGCGCCTCCGGGGGGATCTTCGGACTGCTGGCAGGCGCCGTCGCTGAGGACTTCGCAGTCGAACGGCGGGTCGACTACAGCCTGCTTGCCTGGTTCCTCGCCGTCTTCATATTCAGCAGCTTCGCGCTCTCTTACGTCGACTGGCTGGCACATCTAGGCGGTGCAGTCTCGGGCCTAGTCGCGGGATATCTGCTAGGGACCAGGCGGGGCAGCGAGGCCCTTTAGCCGCGTAGGGTCGCCGCGCCTGTCGCGGAGTCGGACCGGCTGAGCAGATGGGGCGCCTGTCTCTTCCTGCCCCGGGAGCTCATGCACGATGACAACAGGGTCTTCCTTCTCCCCAGATTGGCGACAGGGCTGGCTTCCAACACGCTGTGTAAGACCCCGAGCCGTTCGCGGTTGTGACCTTCGGTCTCTAATCACCTCAACCTTATATCGACAGGTTTCGGGAAACCTATTGGCGCATCCAAGTTGCCCGCTCTCTCCTTTGCCGAAATCAAGTCTAGGGTCGCCGAGCATCTCAAGACCGCAGTGGACGCCGAGGACTTTGACATCAAGTCGGCGAAGCTGGAGGAGTTGCAGGGGGTCTGGAAGATCGACGTTGAGTTCAAGAAACCGAAGGCCATGTTCTCGGAGACGGCGCTCTTGATGATTGACGCGACTACCGGCGAAGTGAAGGAGTTCCGAAGGGGATACTAGGAAGCTGCCTCGCTCGCTAGCTCATGGCGCGCCGCCGGAGGTGTCACCGTCTCTGATAGTTCAGCGCCGTCTCATCAGGTCAGCTATCACATGGTCCAAGCGCTGGACTTCGGCGTTAAACCTCTCCATCTCGATGTGGTCAGCCGCAATGCTCTGCCTGTGATTCTCGATGTTCCTCTGTAGCGAGTTCATTGCCCGGTTCATGGCGTCAAGGTTGTTCTGCAGCTCGCTCATTCTTTTGTCCATCTCTGACTTCTGTCTCTGCAGGTCGGCCAACCTGTTCTGGCTCGATGCAAGTTCCCTCCGTAGGTCCGCGACCTCGGCCTCCTGTTTCGTAATCTTGTCGTAGAACTGCTTCGCCCTCTCTTCCGTCTGCCTCTTCTTCTCCCGGGCGCTGACTAGTTCGTCGCTCACGAAGGGCGTCGGGTCATGTAGTTATTTAATTCTGACACGGGCGGCCTGGTTGAAATCGCAGCCTCTTTAACGACCGGCCCTCAAAGGGTCGAGTTCCCTGCTTGGACCCCCAGAAGGCATGTCCGGCCAACTGCGAGCTGTTCGGAAGGTTCGCCGACCGCTTTGAATCTCAAGTCGTCCCCCTCTGGCAGGAAGTCTACGATTCGTTGGTCACTCGGGCGTGGACCATGCCAGGTTCGAAGGTTCTCGATGTGGGGACCGGCACCGGGGAGGTGGCCTTGCGAATGGGAAGGGTTGCAGGGCCGACGGGGCGCGTCGTCGCAATCGATACGGAGAAGGAAATGCTCGAGATCGGCCGCCGCAAGGCGAAAGAAATGGGGGCTGGCAACGTCAGGTTCAGGCAGATGGACGTCGAAAGGCTCGACCTGCCTGACAATCATTTCGACTCTGTCGTCGGGAACTACTCCATCTGCTGTGTCCTGAATTATGAGAGGGCGCTCACGGAATGCCTGCGGGTGCTGAAGCCGGGAGGAATGCTTACGTTCAACCAGAGCGGTCTGAGAGACCCTGACGAATTCGTGGTCGCCTTTGGGATCTTCGAGAAGTACCAGACCAAGGCTCCCTCGAACAACTTGAAGGGAATAAGGGAGGCGAGGGCGATGCAGAAGGACGCGGTAGAGGTGTACAGAACTCCAGAGGTGACTCTCGACCTGATGAAGAAGCTGGGCTACGCTAAGGCTCAAGCCACGACCACCGAACGGGTGATCAGGTACAAAGATGCGGGAGCCTTCCTTGATAGGTTGCTGCTCTTCAACTGGCGCAGCGAGGCGGAGGAGATTTCTGGGCCTGACCTGTCGCGATTCAGGTCGGAGGCTGCCACAGCGCTTGCTCCCCTGTCGAAGGGCCCCCAATTCCTCGTCAGAGATGACATGGTCTTCTTCACTGGCCTAAAGCCCCATGCAGACTCGAGGAGCCGGCCGGCACTCCGTTCGCCTTCGATATACCGGTCCAGGCTCTGAAGATGATGCACAGCTTGGCGCGCCAAAGTTTCGGGTTGTATCCTGTCCACCCCGCGGTCCAGTTCGACGTCCTAGGGAGGCTCGGGCGCCCAACCTGTGACCGAGGCCTGTCAGACCTCACCGGGATGAACCGGGAGCCCTGCGCCGGAGGCGGCCCCGGAACCTGACCCGGACAGGACAGGGCGACAGAAGGGTGCACAGAGAACTTGCGCCAGCGCTCTTCAACGACGTCTGGAGGCTCCTAGCCCTGAAGAGGAGGACGAAGGAGGAGGACGAACAGATGGTCAATGAGGCTCATGCCTCGCTGTATCACTGGTCAAAAGTCGGAACCGCCAAACAGCGCGCCATAGGGGAATGGCAGGTTTCGCACGTCTACGCCGTGCTGGGGAGGAAGGAGCCGGCTCTCCATCACGCGAACAGGTCCCTGGAAATCTGTCTGAAGAAGGGCATCAATGACTTCCCTCTGGCGTATGCCTACGAGGCGCTCGCGAGAGCTTACGCGGTCGCGAACGACCGGCGCAAGTTCGAAACGTACGTAAGGCTGGCAGAGGGAGCCCGAGAGAGTATCCGCGAGGATGCCGACAGAAGGCAGTTCGAGAGGGACCTTGGAGCCCTTTCTAAGCTGAGGCCTCGAGCCTAGATCACGTACAGGTAGATCGGGTGCGCCTTCGTCCACCGTCTCGGGGTGAAGGAAGCCTGGGCCTCCGGCTGCCAGCCGAAGATAGGAAAGTCGAAAGTGACTATCCTGCTGCCCTTCCTGAGCTCCCGCTTGAACTTCGGTGCGAGTAGCCCCAGGGTGTAGCTCGACAGGTATAGAGCCAGGACATCCGCCCTTCGAAGGCCCACGTTCCGGAACCGGGTGCGGATAATCTTCACGCGATCGGAGACTCCGAGGTCTCTTGCCCTGAGCCTGGATTCCCTGACCAGGCCCTCGCGGACCTCCACCCCGACGGCCTTTGCGCCGAACTGCTTCGCCGCCGCAATCACTATCCTTCCGTCGCCGGACCCCAGGTCCACCACGGTCTCGCCTGGCCTGACAGATGCGAGCTCAAGCATCTCTGGGATGACGTCCTCGGGGACTGGGACGAATGGGTCTGTCGTGTTCAAGTCTTGCCAGAGCCCCGTCCCGCCGTCGGGTTCGCTTCACTTGCTCCTGCTTTTTTCTGCTTGTTGAACTTCCTTCTGTTGACCAGGCTGACGACCGCGTACAGCACCACAAGGACCGCTATCACCACCTCCGAGGAGAAGAACCCGACAAGGGTCAGAACCAGCACGAGTGCGACAATGAGCGGCACTGCGATGAGGAGTGCTATTCTCGAATTCACGGTGGCCCGGCGTAGGAGGAGGCTACATAAGCAATCTCCGGGCGCCTTCCTGAAGAGGACCTGAGTAGGCTATTAATGTCGAACTCCCGGCCTGCGCCCATGAACTACCGCAAGCTCGGCGGCGCAGGGCTGATGGTGAGCGAGCTGTCGCTGGGTGCCTGGGTCACCTACGGGGGCCAGGTCGCCGAGGAGATGACGACGAAGTGCATGTCCGCTGCCTACGACCTCGGGGTCAACTTCTTCGACAACGCTGAAGCCTATGCCCACGGCAACGCGGAGATCGTGATGGGCAATGTGATAAAGAAGCTCGGGTGGAGACGCGAAGATATCGTCGTCTCAAGCAAGGTGTTCTGGGGGGGCAAGGGGCCCAACGAGGAAGGACTTTCCCGCAAGCACATCTACGAGGCCTGCCGCAACTCGATGAAGCGCCTGCAGCTCGACTACCTGGACCTCTTCTTCTGTCACCGACCCGACCCTAACACGCCGATCGAGGAGACCGTCAGGGCCATGGATGACCTTGTCCATCAGGGAAGAATCCTCTACTGGGGCACGTCGGAGTGGAGCGCCGCGGACATAATGCGGGCCTACGGCCTTGCCCGCGAGCTGGGCCTCACGCCTCCCCAGATGGAACAGCCCCAGTACAACATGCTCCACCGGGACAGGGTTGAAAAGGAGTACCTTCCCCTTTACCGGGGGATAGGGCTCGGCACTACCACCTGGAGCCCGCTGGCCTCAGGCCTGCTCAGCGGCAAGTACAACGACGGGGTCCCGCCAAACTCGAGAGCGGCGCTCGCCGGCTACGGGTGGCTGAAGGAGAACGTCATCACCCCGCAGAACATAGCCACTGTGAAGGCGCTCGAACCGATCGCAAAGGAACTCGGCTGCACAATGGCTCAGCTGGCACTCGCGTGGGCGCGCAAGAACGAGAACGTGAGCACAGTGATCACGGGAGCGACCACCCCAGTGCAGGTCAAGGAGAACATGGCCTCTATGGAATTCGTGTCGGCGCTGGACGCCGGCGTCATGAACAGGGTGGAGGGCGTGCTCATGAACAAGCCCCATCTAGACGCCGGCGATTAGGTCGGCTCCTGAGGGAAACGCCTGACGCTTACTCTCTTTCGCCCCCGTGGTGAAAGAGAGATTCACTGGGCTCGACCGAATGGCTCCCTAGCTGAAGCGTTCCGTGTTTTCAGGCATACTGGTGCTGTCTCAGCCACGAGTGTATGGCTAGAGAGGCGACCGCTTCCATGGTCGTATTGCGCTCCTCCGCGGCCCTCCTCAGGCCGTCGGCGACTCGTGGGTCGAGCAGGATTTCCAGCTTGACTGCGCGCAGGTTAGAGACCTCCTTCCTGATGTCCTCGACCGGGCGCTGTGGCGCCATCACGAAGTGGCTGACAACATTCTCCGCTTCGGGACTGGGAAGTGGGGCTATCGTTTCAGCCAGCTCCTTCATCTTCGAAGCGCGCTCCCTGCGCGGGAGCTCCTGAACGGAAGGCGCCTCTTCGGCCCTGTGCAGGAACGTGGCGTGCTTGACGGGCAGGACTCCCTCCTTTCTCTCTGCCTGGAGGGGCGCCTGCTTGACGGAAATTCCGGGCCCCGACTCCCTCCTGATGCTGCGGACCGCTTCGACCGCGTTGATTCTGTCGTCGACGTACCTCCGCGACTTGCCAATCGCCTTCGCGAGCTGCTCGACCGTCCCGTAGGCCCGCGGGTTGACCTTCATCAGGGCGACGAGCGCGTCGTACTCCTCCTCCGGTTCAATGTCCTTCCTCTGGATGTTCTCGACGAGAGAGACGATTATCGCTTCTTCGTCGGTCATCGGCCTGACGACTGCAGGGATTCTCTTCAGACCGGCTATCTTCGCCGCCTCGAACCTCCTCGACCCGACAACCAGCTCGTACCGACCGCCCACGGGCCGCGCGAGCACGGGTTCAAGCACTCCCTTCTCCTTCACGGAATCGACGAGGTCCCCGACGTCTCCCGGACTCTTCCTGACGTTGGTCTTGCCGACGAAGATCTTGGAGAGCTCGACCTGCATGACAGTGCCGGACTGTTCCTTCCAGCTCTCCTGGGCAGTGGGAAACCTAGCCAAATCGGGGTCATCCTTTTCCGGCACGGGCTCTTAAGACTATCCGGTGGCCATCCTAAGGCTCCCGTCACCACCAATTGTTAGTACGGCAAGCCGGTTTCGCAGGCTTTCCGGTTCACAGCAGGTGGGAACGCCTCGCCGCCTGCTCCTTCGGACTGTTCGAGGCCGCCGCTTCGGCGAGCCCTGGCCTCGACTTCAGTTCGGTTTGGCGTTACATCCACTCTGGGGTCGGGTCTGCACTTCCCTGACGGCCCACCGCGTTGCCGCCGCATACCCCACAGTCACGCAGTAAAGCCTGAGCCCCGCGCGGGCCGCGAGGGTGTCTCTCAATCCAACTTGATTTTGCTTCTGTATGCGTCGATGTCGAGAAACCCGTGACCGCTGATGTTGGCTAGGATGCACTTCTCCTCTCCCTTCGCCTCTGCCTTCTTCGCCTCATCGATTGCGGCCCTGACGGCGTGCGCCGACTCGCCGGCGATCAGCCACCCCTCTGTCTCCAGGAACAGCTTCGCCGCCTCGAAGACGAGGAGCTCGTCGCTCGGATAGGCGACTGCTCTGACGTAGCCCTTGTTCCTCAGCGCACTGATGATCGGGGCGGCCGCATGGTACCTCAGGCCGTCAGACTTGATTGGGGTCATCGAAGCTTCATGGCCGAGGGTGTACATCATCATCAGCGGAGTGTGCCCGGCGGTGTCACCAAAGTCGTACCTGTACTCCCCCTTCACCAGGTTTGGTGCCGCCTCGGATTGCGCTGCGAGGAACTCGCACTCCCTCTTCTTCCGGAGCACCTCTCCCAGGAACGGCAAGGCGACCCCTCCGAAGTTTGAGCCTCCGCCCAGGCAGCCGATCACTAGGTCAGGCGAATCGTCGACGGACTCGAACTGCTTGATGGACTCCAGGCCGATGATCGACTGGTGGATCAGCACGTGGTTCAGGACGGAGCCGAGGCAGTACACCCGGTCTGCCCCCAAGTCTGTGTACTCGAGCCCTTCCGAGACTGCGATCCCGAGCGAGCCGGGATGCTTCGGGTCCTTCGAAAGCAAGCTCCTCCCGAATGCTGTCTGGTCGCTTGGCGACGGGTACACCTTGGACCCGTACATCTGCATGAGTATCCTCCTCTCCGGCTTCCAGTCGTACACCGCCCTGACCCAGAAAACGACCGTCCTGAGCCCGAGCATAGATGCCGCGTACGAGAGGGCCGTCCCCCACTGGCCTGCCCCAGTCTCTGTCACCAGGGTCTTCTTCCCCTCCTTCATCGCATAGAAGGCCTGAGGGATTGCGGTGTTGACCTTATGGGAACCTGTTGGGCTCAGGTCCTCCCTCTTGTAGTAGATTCTGACCTTCTTCAGACCGAGCTTCTGCTCAAGGCGCTTCGCGCGGTAGAGGGGCCGTGGCCTGCCAGCGTGTATGTACAGCTCTCTGACCTCGTCAGGAATGTCGATCCAACTCGATGTCGACATCTCCTGCCTCAGGCACTCGCCGACCATGCGCCTCTTCAAAGCGTCCATCCGCGACTCCCCGTCTCCGGGTTCCTTTGGCGGGGGAAGCCCTCCAGGTATTTCTGGTACGATGTTGTACCACTTCCTCGGGATCTCGTCGGGCGGTAGAATGATCTGGTCGGGCTTCATGACTTCGGCATGTACACAATTGTACATAAAGAATTCATCGAACCGGTTGGGGCAGCGAGGGGGATTCCCACCGCTCAGTCCGATTGCCACTGCGGGTCGAGATTGTGACGCGGGCCTCTCAATTCGGGGCGACTGAGCTCGAAACGCGCTTCCGCGATAAGCTGGCGAATGACAGAACCAAACTTTATACTCGGCGTCTCTACTCGTATCGTGAATGCTCTCCAAGGAAGAGAAGGAAATGCTGAAGGCCAAGCTCTCCAAGGAATCGGTCAACGTTTGCTTCAACAAGGGGACGGAGGCGGCCTTCACGGGCAAATACTGGAACAACCACCTCAAAGGGACCTACAACTGCATCGTCTGCGGCACGCCCCTCTTCAGCTCGGATACGAAGTTCGAATCGGGGACAGGCTGGCCCAGCTTCTTTCAGCCCATTTCCAAGGACAGCATCAAGGAGGACGTCGACCATGGCTACGGCATGGTCAGGACCGAGGTCAGCTGCGCAAACTGCGGGGTCCACCTCGGCCATGTGTTCGAAGATGGTCCTAGACCGACTGGGCTCCGGTACTGCATCAACTCGGCTGCCCTCGTCCACGAGAGGGACATGGCGAAGCAGGACCAGGCCGCGAACGGGTAGTTTCAGTCCTCTTCAGCGCCATCTTGGGAGCTTTGGCGCTTGCCCAAGCGACTGGGCAGAGCCCCTTTTCGCGTCTCATGGCAGGGATATTCTAGCTGCCCGCCGGTATTAACCTGCCTCAGGAAACGCCGTGCAGGCCCCTCCCCGGGCCCTCTCAAGCCGCTCAACATTGCTTCACCAAAGAGGAGCCGTCTTTAGACAGTCTATCCCTTAGGGAGCCTCAGGTGGGGTTTTCCGAATATCATGCCATCTCGGTCCCCCAGGCGCAGGTCGCCCGCATTCCGAACTGCCGGACTAAGGCCGAAGAACCTGGTCACGAGGAGGAACCGCAAGGTGGAATTCGTAATCTCCCAGGTCCCTCACACCAAGCAGAGGTACGAGACCGTAGGCGACTGGATTCCCGGAAGACCCACAGAGATACGAGTTAGCAGGATGAAGGACCAAAGGTACGGCTTCTTGGTCGCGCTCCACGAGATGATCGAGTACGAACTCTGCAAGAAGAACGGCATCTCGGACAACGAAGTCGTTGCCTTCGACGTGAACTTCGAGGCTGAGAGGCGGAGGAACATGCATCCGGTCGAAGCCGAACCCGGGAATGACCCGAGGGCGCCTTACAGAGACGAGCATGACTTCGCCACCATGATTGAAATGATGGTCGCCCAGAAACTGGGCGTGAAGTGGTCGGCATACGAGAAGACGTTGCTTTCTCTCGCGCCCAAGACGAAGGTCATGGTCAGGCCCCTGATCAAGGACAGCATTGGGGCGTCAAGGTTCCGCTAGGTCCTCGGAAGACCTTACCGAGCTAGACTATCAGTCATCCGCGTCCTTCGCTGAATTCAGGCAGGAGGCCGGTCGCGCAGCAGAACTGACCGCTCATATCTTCGCAGACAGTCTCGGCCTGAAACGGTCGGTGGGTTTAAATCAGATATCTCGTGGTCAGGCCATGAATGGCAGGCTATCCCGATGCGGGCACGATGATTGGATCTGTCCCGTTCTTCAGCGGTCTTGACGAGAAGAGCAGGAAGGCGCTCCTGGCGCAGGGAAAGGAGATGTCCTATAAGCCTGGAGATACCATAGTCACTGAAGGCACCACGGGCGTAGGCTTCTTCCTCATCCTCGACGGATCGGCAGAAGTCCGGAAGAAGGGGAAGGTGCTGGCAATGCTTTCGAAGGGGCAGTTCTTCGGCGAGATGTCGCTCATCGACGACATGCCCAGGTCTGCGGACGTCGTGGCTCTCCAGCAAACGAAATGCTGGGCGATAACATCGTGGTCCTTCGCCTCATTGATCAAGGTTCATCCTGAACTCGCCGTGGGCATGCTGAAGGAAGTCGTGAAGAGGCTCAGGGCGGCCCTGAGTTCTCCCACATCGTGACCGCGACAGCCGGTCTGGAACGGCTCTGCATTGGACGGAGACCTTAGCGATTGAAGCTGGGCGTCAGCACATGGTCGCTTCTCACCGTTGACCTGGACTCCGCGGTCAGGGCCATTGGCGACGCCGGCTTCGAGTTCATAGAGCTCTGGGGTGAAGTGCCGCACGCCTATCACGACTGGGTCGACAGGAAGCGTCTCAAGGACACGCTCTCCACTTACGATATGACGGTGACTCTTCACGCCCCCTTCACCGATCTCAATCCGGCAACTCCCTTTCAGCCCGTCAAGGACGCCATCGCGAAGACTCTGGAGGACTTCGTGAGGTTCGGCGTGCACCTGGGCGCCTCGATGATCACGGCTCATCCCGGCAGCGTCCACAACGAGGCTCTTGTCCCCCGGTCAGCCGAGAACTCGGTCCGAGTCCTGCGGGGGATGGTCAAGGAAAGCGGAGGCGGGCTGACCATATGCATCGAGAACCAGTCCAGGAGCGAGTCGAAGTATCAGTTCCCTCTTGCTTCCACCCTCGAATCTCTGGAGCAGATGCTGGCCGAGGTGGAGGGGTCCCGCTTCACACTCGACACCGGCCACGCCCACGTCAGCGGGCTCGACCCGCTGGCCCTTGCCGAGAGGGAGGGCTCGAAGCTCGCAGAGATTCATCTGAGTGACAACTCAGGCGCAACCGACGACCACCTCATCCCCGGTGAGGGGACCGCCAGCCTCCAGAGACTCGTCGACAAAGTGTCACAGTCGGACGTGCTCCTCTGTCTGGAGCTCAACCCCCACAGATACTCTGAGGACCAGGTCATCTCGGCCGCCTCCGAGGTCAGGGCGCATGTGGCGAGGGGGCTCCGCAGGCTTGAGCGGTAAGATCCCGGGTAAGACCGTCTCAAGGAAGATGGCGCTGCTCTCTGAGTCGGTCATAAGAGAGATGACGAGGCTCGCGGACCGCCACGGGGCGATCAACCTCGCCCAGGGCTTCCCCGACTTCGCTACGGCTGCCGACGTCAAGGCCGCTGCCATCCGGGCAATTGAGGAAGACTACAACCAGTACGCCGTGACTTGGGGCTCACCCAGGCTCAGAGAGGCGATAGCAGACAAGGCAGGGTGGTTCAACGGCATCCACGCCGACCCGGACAGGAACGTCACCGTGACCTGCGGCTCGACAGAAGCAATGATGGCTTCTGTGATGGCGCTTGCGGACTCGGGAGACGAGGTCGTGATGTTCGAGCCAGCATACGAGAATTACGGCCCCTCCGCAATCCTCGCCGGGGCAACACCCCGCCCCGTAGCTCTCGATCCAGACTTCGGCCTGAACGAGGAGTCGCTGAAGGCTGTTCTCAGCAGGAGGACGAAGCTGGTCATCGTCAATACTCCCCACAACCCGAGCGGGAAGGTCTTCTGCAGGGGCGACCTGAAGACCATCGCTGACCTCTGCGAGGACTTCGGGGCAATCGCCGTCACCGACGAGATCTACGAGCACATCCTCTACGACGGGAGGGAGCACGTCAGCTTGGCCACCCTTGGCGACATGGCCGGGAGGACAGTTACGATCTCTGGGATTTCGAAGACCTACACCGCCACAGGCTGGCGGGTCGGTTACACGATTGCGGACGAGGCGCTGACGAACGCAATCAGGAAGGTCCACGACTACATGACGCTCTGCGCCCCGGCCCCCTTTCAGGAGGCTGCCGCTTTCGCCCTGCGGCTCCCTAGGTCGTTCTACGCTGACCTCTCGATGTCCTATCAGAAGAAGAGAGACGTCATAGCGAAGGGGCTTCGCGACATCGGCTTCGAGTTCTTCCTCCCAGAGGGGTCCTACTACATCCTAGCGGACTTCAGCCGCCTGAGCAGGCTCGGAGCCACCAAGTTCGCAGTTTCGATGACCGTCGACTGCGGGGTCGCGGTGGTCCCAGGTTCAAGCTTCTACGCCGACCCGCGGAAGGGACGGAAGCTCGTCAGGTTCAGCTATTCGAAGAAGGATTCCACCCTAACCGACGCCTTGACCAAGATGAGGGCCTACTTCGATACCTAGCCCAGACGTGGCCGCAGTTCAGGGCTGTCGGCTGCCCTTCGCCCTTTCTCTGCTGAAGCTCTCCGCCGGACCCAGATGCATGTCGGAGGGCGCCTCCTTTGGCAGGACGAACCTGATGTAGCTGAAGCCGAACTTGTCGTGATACCTGTCAGAGCCTCCGCCGCCCTTCTCGAAGGCATCCTCGCACGCGCCCCAGTCCTTGCTCTGTATCGCCCTCAGGATAGGGACCAGGTACTCCGCGTCGAAGGCGTCCAGGTCATCCGCGAACTTCGGCCGGGTCACCTTCGCGGTCCTGAATTCAGCCCTGACAAGGCTCAACTCGTGTGCGGCCAGTTTCCAGTTGCCTCCCTTCGCTGCGTAGTAGGCATAGGAGTAGTCATGGGAGACGGCCTGCATGATCTTGGCCATCCCTGGCTGGATTTCGGCGAGCTGGTCGATGGTCATCTCTCCGTGCCTCGTCTTCACCTTGACTTCGCCGCCCTTGGACTCGCCGCTCATGAGTGGCCTGTCGGACTGCCTGGCTTGCTAATGAATCCAGCGCCGACGGCACCCTAAGAAGGTGGCCGCAGTGGAGGGAGCGGGTCGCGCGGCCTCTGAGGTTCAGGGAAGCCAGGTTCCCTCGGGAGGGAGCTGTCGAAGCCTCTCATGAGCTACTCCTCAGCCTCCCTGGGCGCGATTCTGAGCTCAGTGAGCTTCTCGCTTCTCAGGATCCATAGGCTGACTGTCTTGCCGACCAGGTCTCCGGAGAGCGCCTTGTGCAGCTCGTGCTCGTCCGTCGCGCTGGCCTCTCCCAGCCTGAGGATGACGTCCCCGATGGCCACGCCAGCCGCCCTTGCAGGCGACTCTCCTTCGACCGACCGGACCAGGAGCCCCCCATCTTGGTTGACCTCGCTGCTGTTGGCGAGCTCGTCGGGGAGCGCTATCGGCTCCACGACCACGCCCAGGAACCCCTTCCTGACCCTCCCGTCCTTAGAGAGCGCCTCGACCACCTGCTTCAGCGAGGCGACAGAGACGGCGATTCCTCTTCCAGCGAAGTATGCAACGTTCATCCCGAGCATCCTGCCGGACGCGTCGACCAAGGGCCCGCCTGAGTAGCCGGGGTTGAGCTTCGCGTCGGATACCACCGCGTCTTCAATCACCGTTCCCCACCAGCCTCTCATGCTCTTGCCATGGCTTGTGACGATCCCAGAGGTTACAGAAGCCGTCTTCCCGAAAGCATTCGCCAGGGCCAAGACGAACTGACCGACCTTCAGGTCTCCCACGTTGCCCAACTGAACGGGTTTCAACCCCTCTGCGTCTACCTTCAGGACGGCGACGTCTGTGTACTGGTCTCTGCCCACCACCTTGGCCTCCACTTCCCTGCCGTCGCTCAGGAGGACCTTGGGCGTCGGTGCGTCTCCGACGACGTGGTTGGCGGTGACGATTTGCCCGTCGCTGCTCCAGACGATACCTGTCCCGCCCCTCCTCCCTGCGTTGATGCTCGCCACCGACGGCGAAACATTCTCAGCCAGCTGTGCTACAGCATCTGAAAAAGACTGCAGCAGCTGCATACCTTCTGTACCTGTCATCTTGTCAAATCACCCTGGCGGGGTAATGGGGGAGCCCGTTCTTGTTGAGCGGGTTCGGGCGGACCTGGTCACATCGCGGAGGTCGTGAAGTAGCCGATCTGCATGAGGGACGGCCTCGAGCTCGGCCTGGTGCTCGCGTACAGCCTCGATATCCTGCCGATCAGCTGATGGGCAGCCCGAACTGCGCCCGGGAGGTCGGAATCCTGTCTTATCTTGGCCTCGATGTCGAGCTGGCCCGACGAGAACCTCGCGTCGATGAGAGTCGAACCGTCGTCCGCGACCCACTTCATCACCACGCCCTCCTCGCTCTCGGTGATTCCGACCCACCTCATCCTGTCGAACCACCTGCCCTTCAGAGCTGAAACGATGACTCTGAGGCTCGCATCATAGGGAAGGGACGTGTGGAGTATCGGTACCATCTTCCCTGTGGACAAAGCGGGTCTGGGCCGGACCATCCCCTTCGCCTTCCCTGTGGTGCTGTAGCCTTCGGGCGACCTCACCACCATCCCCACTTCTTCCAGCCGGTCAAGCGCCCTTGAGAGTGTCTCCGGATGTGCGCCAATGATTCTACGCAGCCCATCGAAGGTGAAGACCGAGAGCCCCTCCTCCTCGATTGTTCTCACCACTCCGGCGTCTCTGTCGCTCAACACGGTTGGGGCTCCTCCCTCCGGTTCGCGGCTGTTTGCGCCCTCTAAGTTGACCACAGTCCTCCGACGCGTCGCTCCCTTAAAAAATCACTGCGTGGAAAAGGAACTGCGGCCCTGACGGTCTGAGGCCCCACTCACGGTCATAAGGCAAGTCCTCAGGATACCTGATGCTAAGCTTGGGCAAACTGGGAGAGGTGAAGACCCTCGGCGGGATCGGTTCGATACTTCTGTTCATTCCCGCGGTCAGCATAGTCGGATACATCCTGATTCTGGTTGCAACCAAGTGCGTCGCCGATGATCTCGGGTTCAGGAGGGCCTTCTAGTCGGGTTTGACGATACCTTCGTTGATCTTCTTGGCGGTGGTATAGGCGTCATAGATGTTGTAGAGCCAGAACACCGGGTAAAGAATGAATCCAATCAGAAAGATGATCGAGATTGCAAAGATTACTCCGAGGACCAGGAACGCAATTCCCTTCCCTAATTGCCCATTGTATATCTGACCGAGTCCAGTGAACAGGAATGAAAGCACCGCAGCGATACCGGGATTTTTCTGTTCTGCGACCCTCACTTGAGGAACCTGTTTGATTCTGACCCCGCAGCTAGGGCAGATCTCTGCAGCCGGGTCGACTGCCTTCCCACAGTGTGGACAGTATGCTTGCGGAACGGTACCTGTAGTCGATTGGAGGGGCTTGCCGCAGTTAGGACAATATACCGGCGACCCCTCGTAGGATTTCCCGCAGCTCGGACAGTAAGCCAATGGCTTTCAGGTGGCTCCCTTTCTTATTTAAGACTGAGCAGAGTTCAACGGTCTTGACTGTATCGAAACTCGAAAGAATCCCCATGTCCAGGCACCACTTTATGGGCTCCGCAGTTTGGGCGTTTTATCATACATGAGCTCGCAAGTCACGATCTGCCCGAAGTGCGGCGCAAAGCAGTCTGTTTAGGGCCTCAAGCCCCCTGATCCCAGCCCCTCCTCGTCCAGATAGGCTCTCTCCTCAAATAGCCGCGGCGCATCGACCCTCTGATGAGGGTATGAGCTTCCTCAGAAATCCGCGGTACTTGGTCATCATCGGGCTGACGGCCGTCATCCTGGTCTTGGCCGCCTATGCGGTGCTTGAGCTTGACAATTCGGGCTTGGTGACCTCGCCGGTCCCATCGACCTTCACCGCAAACGGGAGGACCTATGCCTTCACCTACACAGCCGTCGACAATGCCCAAAGGGAGGCTGGGCTCATGAACAGGAAGGTGACCAACACCACCACGATGCTCTTTGCCTTCCCTTCGATGGGCATCTACCAATTCTGGATGTACGACACCAACACGAGCTTGGACATGATATGGATCAACGCGACGGGGAACACCGGCAGGGTTGTGTACGTATACCCTAACGCACAACCATGCTATTCGCAGATTTTCTGCCCAACGTTCGGACCTTCATCGCCGGCGAACTACGTGATAGAGGCAAAGGCAGGCTTCGCCTTGGCGAACGGCATCGAAGCTGGCACCCTTGTACAGTTCGGCTGACTTCTGAATTATCAGTTTCGTCTACGAAATGCGACCTACAGGTCTTTTGCGGGTCTCTGCCCTCTAGCAACCGATGCAGGCAGCACCCAAGCCACCGATGTCCCGTGCTCAGAAGCTCCGTTGGTACGCCGGCCAGCTCATTGCAGACGCCGCGACTGACGAGAAGAACGGAAACAATGAGACCGCGATATCACGGTACCTTCAGGCCGCCGACATCCTACTCCTCCTAGCGAAGGTCGAGGAGAGTTACACGGCGTGGAAGTACTACGCGGACACGGCGGCCCAGTGTCAGCAGAAGGCGCGGGCGTTGATTGCACTCAGTCCCAGACCGGACGCAAACGCGTAAGGACTAAGGGCTAGCTCAAGGTCAACGGATCAGTCCTTCCACCGCGTTCTGTTAATATACTACGGACCCTCCATTCGTTAATCATGACCAAGTGGGAGTGCTATCGCTGCGGCCACATATTCGAAGGCGAGGTGACTCCCGACGAGTGCCCGAACTGCCATTACTCACTGACCTTCTGGCTCGAAGCCTCTGAACCCGGAGTGACCACGGTCAGGAACTTCGTGAAGACCGATCCTCTGACAATCGACGCTAACGAATCGGTCCTGAAAGCCGCCCAGATGATGAGAGAAAGACACGCCGGCAACATCTTAGTGATGATCAAAGGCGAAGCGAAGGGCATCCTCACCGAGCGTGACGTCCTGAACCGCATCGCCGCCGACGACCTCCTCCCATCGAGCATCCCGGTCAGGAAGATTATGACTTCGCCCATGATCTCGGTGGGCGCGGACACGCCTCTCGCAGACGCGGTGAAGCTGATGGCAAAGCATCGAATAAGGACCCTATTCGTGACCGATGCGGGCAAGCCACTCGGCCTCCTTAACATGAGGTCCATCGTAGGAGACCAGTTCAGGGTCGCGAAGAACCTGGAGTCTTAACTACTACGGGCTGGGCTTCGACAGACCTGCATAAGAGATGAAATCTCCGGGCCTAAGCGGCAGAGTTGTGGTGGAGAATCGCCCAAACAGTACACCGCTTCGCCATTCGGAATTTAAGCCCCTGACTCGGCGCATGCCTCGTGAGGATGCACTGCCTATCCATCTGAGGAGGATTCGTTCCGACCTCCTGACGGCGGCACAGGGGCACACACTAGTGACCTACGGGAAGCTGATGAAGAGACACCGCCTGTCACGAGGCCGCAAACTCTCTCAAGTGATTGGAGAAATTGACAGGGCAGAGCACGAGAAGGGTAAGCCTGGCTTCGCGGCGATCATAGTCAGAAAGGACACCGGGTATCCTGGAGGCGGCTACTTCTGCGACGATGAACTCCCTCCAGCGCTCCAACGGCCACGAAGCCGCACATCTGACCCACGGCTCTCTCCAGCCGAGGTGCGGCACTTGAAACGGCAACAGCACAAGATATGGACTAACTACGGGGGTCGATGACCGGCGCGACACAAGGACTGGCCTCCCCACTACTTGACTCTAAGTGCGAGCATCTGTGAGCTCGCTCTCGTCGCTCACGGAGTGCTCACGTCTCTGAGAGCCTTGCGAGGGTCAGCCGATTCGGTTATCGATCTTCCCACAATCAGGAAGTCTGCCTCGGAAGACGCCTCCGCCTTGGCGTCGCCACCCTGTGCTCCGACCCCGGGACAGAAGATCAGGCAGTCCTTCCCCACGACATTCCTGGTCTCCGCGACCTTGTCCGCGGACTTCGCCGAGACTACTACCCCGTCCGCCTTCCAATCCCTCGCCCGTTCCGCGAAGACCCTGTACAGGGGCTCTCCCCCCTCGAGGCGCAGGGCGTATCCCTCCTCCGCGCCTTTGTGGCTCATGTAGACCAGGAAGAGTATCCCTCCCCCCCGGGAGTGGACCCTCTGGACCACCTTTCCGAGCCCTTCCTCCCTCCCCACGAAGGGGTTCGCGATGACGGCGCTGAACCCGAAGTCGAAGAGCGATTCGACGATGTTCAGGTTGGTCGACTCGATGTCGTTGATTTTCAGGTCAGCGATCAACGGGAGCCCTTCCCTCCTGCAGAGGCCGATGATTCCTTGAAGTCCCTGCAGCCCGAACGGGAGGAGCAGGTGGTGGTTCACCTTCACCGCCGCGATCCCGCGCTTGGTGGCCTCTAACACCTCCTCTGCTCGGGCGAGCCTCCGGTCGTACGGACCCGAGAAATCGAGGGCCAGGACGACTCTGCTCTTGTTGCTGGCTGCCGAGCTCAGCATCGATTCTCTGAAGCTGGTCAAGGGTTCACCCTCCGCGCGGCCGTCGCGAGGCCGCCCTTGTTGTGGGCCGCGCCGACGATGTCCTTCAGGCTTGGGAATCCCTTCCTCTCCAGGTATGTAACCACGCCTAGGTTGATGTCGTTGAATATCGCAAGCTTCTTGATCGTCGCTGTCCCGATCTGCACCGCGCTGGCTCCCGCGAGGAAGAACTCGACCGCGTGTTCCCAGGTCGAGACGCCTCCACAGCCCATGATCGGCACGTCAAACCACTCCCTGAGCTCGTAGACGCACCTCAGGGCGACCGGCCTTATCGCGCCGCCCGAGAGTCCGCCATACCCGTTCGACAGAGCCGGCTTGCCTGATTCGATGTCTATCGGCATCGCCTTCACGGTGTTGATCGCGGTAAGCCCATCCGCACCCGAGTCCACTGCTGCCTGCGCGACCTCTATCAGCTTCTCCGTATTGGGCGAGAGCTTCACGAAGACTGGCTTCTCCGTCCTCGACTTCACCGCGCTCACGACCCGGCTCACCAGCTCTGGGTCGTGGCCAACCTCGGTGCCGACGCCTGCCACGTGGGGGCAGCTCAGGTTCAGCTCATACCCGATGAACTCGTTGGCATCCAGAGTCCTGACGACATGAGCGAACTCCTTTTCGTCTCCGCCGAAGACGGACACGAAGACCGGCAGCCTCTTCCCCCTCAGGGTACCCAGCTCCTCCGAGAACCTCTCCGCACCCGGATTGGGGAGGCCCGCGGCGTTGACCATCCCTCCCTCAACCTCGACCATCGTCGGTTCCTTGTACCCCTCCCTGGCCGCCGGCCCAATCGACTTGGTCACGGCGCCTCCTGCACCGAACTTCAAGGCTTCCAGTACCTTCGAGAGAGAACTGCCGTGGACGCCCGAAGCAAGGACCAGGGGGTTTACAAGGTGCAAACTGCCCATTTGCACCCTAATCGAGTCGACGCTCACGCGGTCCCACCCCTGACCTGCTTCACCACCGCCTCGTAGTCTCCTTTCGTCATCATCCGGCCTTGGTACAGAATCTCGATGAGCTCGGTGACCTGAGCGTACGCGTTCAGCCTCACGCCGGCTCCTGCCAGGTTCGCCTTCCCGCCCTCAAGGCGGTCGACGAGGACGGCTGCTTCCTTTACGGCGCAGCCGGTCTTCCTCAGGGCTTCGACCGCGGAGATGATGCTACCTCCTGTCGTGACTAGGTCGTCGATGACCAGTGTCTTCTGACCGGGCCGGGTGGCGCCCTCGACTTGCCTTCCGAGGCCGTGCCCCTTCTCCTCCTTCCTCACATAGACCATCGGCTTCTTCAGCAGGAACGCTAGGGGCGAGGAGATGGTGACGCCTGCCGTCGCGACCCCCGCGATGACGTCGAAATTCTTCTCTCCGACCCCCTCCGCGATTTCCCTGTATGCTTCAATCGCGAGCGCATAGACCTCGGGATAGCTGGGGATCATCCTCAGGTCTAGGTAGTAGGAACTCCGCTTTCCGCTGGACAGCGTGAACTTTCCGAACCTCAGAGCGCCAATCCTGAAGAGCGCCTCTGCGAGCGCTGCCTTTCCAGCGAGGGTTCCAGATGTCAAGGGGCTCGTCTCACCAACCGTGTCCTCAGGCTGAAGCTTCTCCGAATATGAACCCGCGCCCAATTGAGCGCCGGTTCCGATATAAGCCTTGGTCGGGGTGATGGTGTTTGACAAAGGCGGACGCGACTTCAAGGTAGCTGCGGGGGTCGATCTCCAGGCTGGTCGCAGAGTCGACATCGATTACGAAGACCGAATGGAGCCGGGCTTGCATCAGCTCGCTCAGCGTGACGGGAGGCTTCTTGTAACGGACGTCAGTGAGCGCCTTGATCTCGGAGGCCTCCTCGACAGTCCTCTCTGGTTGAGGCCTCGCGAAGAAAGGAGGGATGTCCAGCACGTATGATGGCGTCGTGCCTAGCGCGAACTTACCGGCAAACGGGCTGTACCTTGCAATCTTGCTTGCAATCCTACCCCGAGCGTACGTCGACGGTTCAAGGGCGGCTTCGGGTGGGATGAACCCTGTCTCAATCTCGACGATGAGTGTGCCTTCCGCCTTCGTCCCCATGATGTCGCAGACCAAGGCCTTGTCCAGCTGGGGCTCGACCTTGACGTCGTATCCCTCCTTGACGAGGCCCCTGGCGCAGACCAGCTCCAGTGCGGAATGGTTGATTTTGACGAGGTTCTTTTTGTAGAGTCCGACGAGGATGTCCGCGACTCCGAAGACCTTGGAACGGACGTCCTGGTCGTCGCTGCTACACGCCCTCGTCGCCAGCTCATAGAGGTCTTCCCTGAACCTCCTAACGTCCAATCGACCACCCCCGAGAAGATTGCGGTATTAAGGAGGCCGAGGAGTCAGGCCCGTCTTGACCAATTCCTGTCCAAGACTCGCTTTACCTCCTCGTCTTCGACCTGGTCGAAGACTCCGTAGAACTCCCCTATGGCCAGGAAGGGGCCAGGCGTCTCAAGGCAGACAACTCGGTTCCCGTCGCCGGTCAGAGTCTCTACGGCGTCCCTCGGAGCAACGGGAACGGCGACGACGATCTCCTTTGGCCTTCTCTTCCTGACGGACATCACCGCAGCCCCCACCGAGCTCCCGGTCGCAATCCCGTCGTCCACTATGACTACAACCTTCCCCTCGAGGTCCGGGTATGGGGCGTCCCCCCTGAACTTCTTCATCCTCGCGTTGACCTCCTCCCTCTTCTTCTTGACTTGTGCGTCCAGATACTCCTGGCTCGCTCCCAGTGATTCCGCCGCCTGCCTGTCCATTATGACGTCCCCCTCTTGGGTCACCGCTCCCAGAGCGTACTCGGGTTCGCCTGGCGCCTCAATCTTACGTGTAACCACGATGTCCAAAGGCGCGCCGAGGGCCTTCGCGACCTCGTCAGCTACGACCACTCCCCCCCTCGGTATTCCGAGTACGACCAAGTCCCTGCCCTTGAATTCTGTCAGAGCCGCAGCAAGCTTCCTTCCGGCCTCGGCCCTGTCGCGGAAAATAGAATGGCTCAACTCCCCGCCCCGGGGTGCGCAGGGGTGATTGATATTTGGTTCACTCGCCCGGCTTTCAGGAGGGATGTGGCTTTCCTCCGACGACGGCTGCGTAGCGTTCCTCCATCGCCGTCGCCCCGGTTTGCCCTCGGTTTGGCCCTCGTGAAGTCCGGGTTTCCCCGTCTCTACGCGCCACCATCCCGCTCGCGGACTGGTACCAGGCACCAAGGCTTTCCCAGGCACCTCTTCTTCTCCGCGAATCCGACCTTTTCCTGGCTGGGCGAGTGGAGCGATAATGACCTCGCGGAGTATAAATCAGTTTCCCCGATTTTCAACCCCGGGAATCGCTGGGGCCAGCGAACCTCGACTGCGGTTCTCCGGACTGGCGACCTCCTCATGCGAGCTATACCAGACGCCAGCCCCATTCTCGCAGGTTGATCCTCCCTTGGGGGCTCCTACTGTTACAGGAGAGGGCCACACGGAGACCTGGCTGCCGGAGGTCCCCACCTTTTCAAGGGGGGCCGTCGCCCCCAGGACCCAGAATCTCCCACCTTTCGCGGAGGCTCATATCCACCGCTCTGAGCTTTCCCTGAGGCACGGCGAGGATTCTCCTGACCGAGCCTTTCCTGAAGAGGTAAGGCTGGAACCAGACGCTGGAATGGTTCTTCGAACGGAACCTCCTCATGCTCGGCCTAGTTTCGCATTCGACCAGAACCAACTCCTCCGTCGCTTCCTCCGACCTGTACCCCAGGAGGTCCGGCCTGTACGACGCCCACGACGCCTTCCGGGCGGGAGGGAAGAGGGGTTCCTCCACGACAGCGTACCCTTCGCGCTCGAGGTCGGCCCTGACAATCGCCTTCATCGACCGATGAACCGAGGACTCTACCATGCCATGTTTGTAGCTCGCGACGGATTTCTCTCTTGGGCTCCATAAGATTACATCTGGGGTCTAGGTTTCCAAAGGCCCCGAACCTATCATCGCATGGCAAACCCGCGCGCAGGCTTCGGCCGCATGATACGAGTGTCAACAGAAAATCCCCTCTTTGTCAGCTAGTGGAGTCAAGCCAGAATAACAACTCGGCGCGCCAGCAGTGAATCAGCTCTCTCGCTGTTGGCAGAGTCGCGAACAAGAGAGGCAAGCCGAATCGATACCGGTTACGCGCGAGGCCGGGAATATTCCGGGTTGCCCTCTGGTTCGGGGCCCAGTCTCGTGTTCAAGAGAGTCAGGTGCGGCTCGACGAACGCGCTTAAGGAGGGCGGAGAATTCAGGAGGGACGAGAACCCTTCATCGAAAGGAAGTAGGTGTGGAGCTTCATGCTTGACACCGAATTCGGGCGGTGAAGAGATCGAAGCCCGATTCGAATTCGAGGCCTGAGCGGAGCGCGGACGTAGAGCCTTGCCAGGCTCGAATGGACAGACGGAAACAGCGAGGGGCGGCTTTGCTTTGTTCGTGACACAACCGTTAAAGACGGTCTTCTGTTCGGGGCGAACTCGTTGAGCGAAATTTCAGCGCGGAACGGTGACACGGTGTCGGTCCACTACCTCGGGAAATTTCCGGGGGGAAAGGTCTTCGACACCAGCATGAAAGCCGAGGCGGTGAAGGCGGGGCTCTTCAGCCCGGCCCGCGACTACAAGCCTCTGCAGGTGGTCCTAGGTGCGCACCAGGTCATCAGCGGCTTCGAGGAGGGCTTGGTGGGGATGAAGGTCAACGAGTCCAAGGAGGTCACGCTCCCCCCAGAGAAGGCCTACGGGAAGGTCGGTCGGCATCCCATGGCAGGGAAGACCCTCCAGTTCAAGCTGCTCGTCACCAACATAAAGCGTCCCTAAATCTCCGGCCCCGGCTCGTTCATCGCTCTTCGAGCAAACCCTGCAAGTAATTTGACAGCGAAGCTATTTACCATCATCCGTCGTACCTGGTGACCGCAGTTGGCAAAGCGAGCGTTCACAATCGATATCGGCACCGAGAAGATTCCCGTGGAGGGGCACGCGCACCAGAACGTGGCCGTAAAGTACCTGATGAAGCGCAGGCGGAGCCTTATCTTTACGAAGGACCCTGCTAAGGTCGAGAAGCTCTTCTCTGAGGTCCCGACCAAGATCAGCATCATAGGCGCAAACGTCACCAAGAACTACAAGGTCACATGGGAGAGGGTCAGCTCAGGCGAGTTCGCGGGGGCCCGCTTCACCTTCAGTCTTGAAGAAGTTAAGTAGGACAAGCTTTTCTCCTGGTCCTGGCGGCCCTTCCAACCGGACATGAGTCCGAGCTTCAAGCGGAACAGCTACGGGGATGCGATCGAGAAGGTCCGCTCCCAGCATTCCGACACGATCAAGTCGACTCACGCTACCGTAGAGTGCCCAAGATGCGGAACCAAGCAGGTGATCACAGACACTCCTGGCATGCGTCGCTGTGTGAAGTGCGGTTTCGAATTCAGAAAGCTGGCCTGAAGCCCGATGCATACACATCATATGTTCGGCGCTCTTTCCTGCCAACCCTTTGCCGGCACCCCGCCGCTAGCCCTTCTACCTGTCCTTTCTGAAGTACTCTTTCAATGGATTCCAGTAGTAATCCTTCCATCCCTGCGCGTATTCTTCCGCCTGTTCGGCCGGAACCTTTGAATGAACCATGATCAGTTCTGTCGTCTGCTTCCCCTTCTTTTTGAACGTCAGCTCTACCATCGACGGCGAGTATCCCGCGGGCCACTCGGTCGTCTTCCATTCGTGGACCACCATCTTCCCCCTCTCCAGCACGAGAAACTTTCCCGAGATGTAGCCGTCCCACGCCGTGAACCTGCCCCCTACCCTCGGCGTCCCTGTCGCGGGCGAACCCGTGAACTCGGCATGCTTCTTGGGGTTCACGTAGGCGTCGTAGACATCTTCGGGGCTGGCTCCGATGGCGGCCTTCTGCCTGATCACTTCGAGTTTCAGTCCGGGCATCCTCATGTTCCCTCCAAGAACGCCAGGACCTTCTCGTTGAAGAACTCCGGGTTCTCCATGTGCGGGAAGTGCCTCGCCCGGGGTACACTAATCGCCTCGGCCTTCGGGACCGCAGCTGCGAGCACTCGCCAATCTTTCGCAACCACAATGACGAAGATTCGCCGTTCAGTATCAACGTCCTCGCAGAGATCCTCCGCGCCTCGGCCTTCGTGAACCTCGGGAATTCGGTCTTCAGCTCTGTAATTGTCCTCGCGTCGTCGACCATCATCCTCCTGGTCTCCTCCGGCATCCTCCTATAGGCGCCAGGCCAGTCTTGGATCCCGTCCACGTTCAGCTCCACGGCCTTTCCTAGGTCGCCCGCCTCTAGGGCCTTCAGCGATGGGACGAGGCTCCTGCTCTGGAACCTTCTCGCAGCCAGCGCGACCGACGGGCTTCTGAGCAGCAGCGCGAGGAGCTGGGCGGCGCTCTTCTGATTGGCAACAAGAAGTGTCGAAATCGCCGGCTCGACCAGCACCAGCGAGTGGACCAAATCGGGGTGGTCTGCAGCAAGGTAGGCAGCCGCGAACCCCCCGTATGAGTGGCCCACCAAATCGACAGGCCCGATGCCGAGCTTCTCAATGAAACCTTTCAGGTCAGCCGCGTTGTTCCCCACGGTCGAGTCGGCGAGGTCGCCCTGCCTCACGTTGGGAGCGGCGTATCTCCTGCTCAACGCCACCGTACGGCGCGACCTCGAAAACGGCTCAATCTGGGCTGACCACGCGCGATAATCCGTAGGTATCCCATGGACAAAGACGACCGGCCTGCCTGTTCCTCTCTCCTCGTAGTATAGGCTCACTCCGCCGACGTCGACGCTGGGCATTTCCGGCCCCGGACCGTCCAGCCACTATATTTCCTTGCTTACGCGCCCTTCTTCCAGGCCTGCGCCCTCTTGCAGAAGTCGTCGGCCTCCTCCATTGCCTTGCTGCAGTGCTTGTAGTGGTTGACCACCTCTCTCAGCATCTCCTCGATCGGCGTAGGTGCGCCCGGACACTGCGAGTCCAGCTGCGCCCTCACCTCCATCAGGTGCTGCCAGACTTCAGAGGGTATTGTCACGGGGACTCCCTGCTTGCTCGTCGCCATGGCGGCATCTAGGATGATGTCTGTATTTCTGGGTTGAGAGCCCAGTCCTTCGAATGGGACTCAGAGACCCACGCTGTCGACTGCCCCGCCGGAATTCCCGCACATGTAGCAGGACCACGCGTCGCCAGGTGGCAGGGCGCCGCGCTTCGGACAGGACGACACATACAGGCTAGAGCGGCTTACCGCAGTTGTTGCAGAACTTACCGTCCCCCACTATCGCGTTGCCGCAATTCGGACAGAACTTCCCGGCACCCGCCGGAGTCGGAGGGGCCTGCGGGACCGCCTGGGTTGCCCCGCAGCTCGGGCAGAACTTCGCGTTCACCGGTATCATCGCCGCACAGTTGGGGCAGCTCCTCAACTGTCCCTGAGTCATCCCCTGGGCCATCTGTCCTCCGATGGCGGAGCCGGCCCCGATGCCGGCTCCGAGCCCAGCGAAGATGCCCGCTCCCCCTGATGGGTTCTTGGCGGCGTCGTCGATTGCCTTGCCGGTCTGGTACTGCATGAAGTTCACCCCGAGGACCTGCATCTCCGATCGGGTTTCTATCGCCTTCTGGACTTCGTCGGGTAGGCTGATGGTGAGCCCTGAGATCTTGTTAATCTCCATCCCGTACTGTCCCAGATTGTCCGCCCCCTGCGCGAGGACCATCTGCTCGATGTTGGTCAGGTTCGCGGCCAGGTCGGTGACCTTGAGGCCCTGAGCCTTCATCTTGCCGAGGGCGCTGTACACGAGGATCACGATCTGTTCCTTTATCCTGCCTTCCACGTCGTCGGAGGACTCCGCGCTGAACGTCCCCACGAATTGGTTGATGAAGAGCTCAGGCGAGGAGATCTTCCACCGGTACTCCCCGAAGATTCTCAGGCTGACGATTCCGAAGGTCGGGTCAGTGAACTGGTAGGGCTGGGTGCTCCCGAACTTGCCGTCCATGTACCTCTTTGGGACGTAGAAGACCTCGGCCTCCTGCACGACGCCCTGGAAGAACTTCAGGAGCTTGCCGACGACTGGCGCGTTGAAGTCGGTCAGGGCGTACCTGTTCGGCTGGTCGAAGTAGGTGAGCACCTTTCCGTCCCTGTAGAAGACGGCGATCTCGTCTTCCCTCACTACGATGTTGTCGTTGAGCCTTATGTTCCTCGGCACCTTCCACAGGACGCTTCCTTGCTTGAACTGATCCTCCCACGCAATCGTCGTGGAGCCGAAGACGCTGCCGCCCGTCGCCGGAATCGCGTCTGATTTCTTTCCGAACAAGTCTCCCTCGCACCTCTACTGGAGGGCGATCCCCTCGATCGTCTCCATCCTCACCGACCACTTCTGCCTCACGTCAGCCAGTGCCTTCGAAAGCTGGCCCAGCGTAGTCTGGATCGGACTCGGCGCCGTGCTGTCATAGCTCAGGTTCCCTGGTGCCGTCGACTCGTCAAGCTGGAAGACCGAACTCACGAACGCGTAGTCGTATTCATAGAGCTTGTTCAGTTTGTCCTCGTTGACTGTTATCGGCGCGACCCACCCGGCGTATCCTTGGGACGCGTGCCTGATCTCTCCGCTGAGAGTCTGCACCTGCGAGATCAGAGAGCCAACAGCCGTCAGGTTGGTGAAGTCGGTGGCGGCGGCCATCTGTTTCCTCAGCTGCTCCAAGTTTGCTTTCACCTTGTCCATCCTGTCTGCGACCTGGTTTCTCAGGAGCTCGTCTGATACCCTGATGTCCTCCTTCGTACGGTAGCCTCGGAGACCCGGTATCAGGAGTTCCAGCTTCTTCATAGCGCCCCTGTTTGCCTCGACCTGTTGCCTGATGTCTGGGTTGCCTTGAGACAAGACCCTTCAAGCCATCGAACCGCCAGCACCGATATAAGCATTGACAATGTTTATCGGTCTTGAGGACGGCTTCCCATCCATTGGACCTGGACAAGCTGAGGATTGGCTGCAGCGGTTGGTCCTACAAGGACTGGCTGGGGCCTTTCTACCCCAAGGACCTGGCACCCAAGGACTACCTGAAGTTCTACTCGAAAGTCTTCGACTGTGTCGAGGTGGATTCCAGCTTCTACCGGATCCCGAACGCCTCCATGGTCAGTCAGTGGAGGAGCAACACCCCGGCAGGCTTCCTCTTCTCGCCCAAGCTCCCGAAGAAGATCACGCACGAAAACAAGCTGCAGGACTCGGACTCGACACTGCTATACTTCTACGGCGTAGTCAGCAAGCTCAAGGAGAAGCTCGGTCCCATAGCCATCCAGCTCCCTCCTTCGGTCAAGCTTGAATCGCACATGAAGGTGATGAAGGAGTTCATCTCCAAGCTGAGCCCTGAGTTCAGGCACGCGATCGAGTTCAGGCACAGGTCATGGTTCACTCCCGAGGTCTACGCCCTCCTGAAGAAGAGCAACATAGCCATGGTCTGGTCACTCAACCAGTACCTCGAGACCCCGCCGGAAGTGACTGCCGACTTCGTCTACCTCCGGATGGTCGGCGACAGGGAGCTGACCGAGTTCAAGGGCATCCAGAAGGACCGGTCCGAGGACCTGAAGCGCTGGGCCTCCGTCGTCCAGGAGACCTCGGGGAAGTTCGAATCCGGCTACGTCTTCTTCAACAACCACTTCGCCGGGTTCAGCCCGGAATCGAACAACGAGTTCCGCAGGCTGCTTGGCCTGATGGAGCTCGACTGGAAGGCGCAGGGCGGCGAGCAACGTACCCTCTTAGGGGCGTAGCTAGCCCATGCCGAACGAAAGAAGGGCCATCCTGCACGTCGACCTGGACGCGTTCTATGTTTCGGTCGAGGTCCGGGAAGAGCAGAAGCTGTCGGGCCTGCCCGTCGTCGTCGGCGCCGACCCAGAGGGGGGAAAAGGCAGGGGCGTCGTAGTGGCATGCTCGTACGAAGCCAGAGGGTTCGGCCTGAGGTCCGGGATGCCAATCTCTCGGGCCTACAGGCTCTGTCCGAGTGCCACCTACCTTCGGCCCAACTGGGGTCTTTATGAGCGCGCGTCTGAGGAGGTCATGGCGACGCTAAAGGCCTTCGCCGACAGGTTCGAGCAGGCGAGCATCGACGAGGCGTTCTTGGATGTCTCGAGCAGGGCGCCGGACGCAGAGTCGGCGAAACGGGTCGCCTTAGAGGTCAAGAGGGCGGTCAGGGAAGGGCACGGCCTCACATGCTCGATTGGCGTGGCTCCCAACAAGTCAGCCGCCAAGATTGCCTCGGACAGGAACAAACCCGACGGCCTCACAGTCGTCCCATTCGACAACATAGCGGGCTTCCTTGGCCCTCTTGCCGTAGGCGTGGTGCCAGGGATAGGGCCCAAGACGCAGCAGTTCCTGAAGGAAAAGGGCGTCCAGACGATAGGGGAACTCCAGAAGGTTGACGGAAAGCAGCTCCTGAGATGGTTCGGCAGGAACGGGGTCTGGCTTTGGGGGGTGATTCACGGGGAGGAGAGCGTCGAAGTCAGGCAGCAGGAGATCCCGAAGTCTCTCAGCGTCGAGAGGACCTTCAAGGACGACGTCAGCGACTTCCCGAGCGTGAGGCAGGAGGCGGCGGACGCCGCTTCGGAGCTCGCGCGGAGGGTGAAAGCCGCGAAGCTCGCCTACAGGGTCGCCGGCATCAAAGTCAGGTTCCGGGGCTTCGAGACTCACACCAGGGAGAAAACGCTCGTCAGCCACACGGACAGCGAGGAGGCCCTCAGCGAGGTCGTCGGAACGCTCCTTGACGAATTCGAGGCGACGGGTCGGGCCTTCAGGCTTGTCGGCGTGCGCGTGTCCGACCTTCAGCGCGTCTCTTCCGAGCCGTCGAGGCTAGACGACTGGGTCGCGGCCTGAGCGGGTAGGACCCTCTCTTCGGGCAGCCTCGCGTTCTTGAACATGAACCAGAAGGCAGTGATCGAGAAGACGTAGAACACGGTGGCCACGTAAAAGGGCAGGGCTAGGAGGTGGTCTCCGATTAGAACGTAACCCACCGTGGTGCTGAGCGAGTTAGGCAGCCTCCACAGAGCTGCGGTTACACCAGACGCCGTGCCCCTTTCATCGGGCGAGACCAACCCCATCAGCAGTGATTGCCCCAGGGGGTTCGAGAGGTTCATCAAGAAGACCCTAACCGTGTAGAGCGAGCCCGCAATCGCGAAGGTCGGGGACAACGGAACCGCGACCATGAAGAAAGTGGACAAGGCCTGTGTTGTAACTATCGCCTTGACATGTCCCAGCCTCTTGGCGAGGCGGGGCGCTAGGATCACAGCAAACGCGGTCAGGATGCTCGACACGCCGAGGATCGGCCCGCTCACCGTGTCCGGAGTTCCGTATGCCGCCGAGAACCAATAGGTCATCAGGGGCACGAAGAGGCCTGCCCCAAGCGCGATCGCCAAGCTGTATATCGTGTACCTCACGATGACCTTGCTGGATTTCCGCGGCAGGGCTGATCTGCGCTGTCCGGGGGACGGGGTCTTGGTCTCGTGGACCTTCAAGACCATGGGCGTAATCGACAGGCCGAGGAGGGCCACCACTATGTACAGGGCGACGTGGGCCTGGCCGATGCTCAGGCCTAACCTCTCGATGAGGACCACCGAGGATATCGCGAAGGCGCCAACCGCCCCGGAAATCCAGCTCACTAGAGCTCCGAGCGAAAAGGACGCTGTCCTCTTTTCGTCTCCCGCCCTGTCGGCGAGCAGCGCGTTGAACGAGACGGCGAACGAGGCTTCGCCCAAGCCCTCGACAACCGCGGTCAGCAGGATGAGTGGCAGGCTCTTCGTGAGCGCGAAACCGAGGAGACTTATGCCGGCGCAGAGGTTGCCAAGAATCAACATCCTCCTCCTTCCGTACCTGTCTGCCAGAATCCCGAGTGGGATACACGTCGCTGCGACAGTCACGCCCATGGTGGTGATTGTGACTCCGGTCCAGAATGGAAGGAGCCCCTGAACCTTCGGCAGGAAGTAGGACAGATCTGTGTAGATGAATCCTATGGCCAGGCCGGGAAGGAAGCTGAGGTAGACCAGGAGCCTGGCCTCAGGCGGGATCCCTTTGTACTCGTCAAACACCTTCCGTCTTGGACCCGCCGCCAGGTGCCTGTATAAACGAACAATCATTAATTACGCTCGGGAAGTCATCGCTGCTTCGCCAGCCGTTGAACCCTCCTTCTCGCCGAGGCGCCTCTGCGGGGGCCGAAGCCGGGCCCCGCGTCGCGAAGCACCAGCCTGGGAAGCATGTCTCCGTCGGGGTGGACGTCGGGGGAACCTTCACGGACATCATGACCTTTGACAGCGGAACCGGGGAGCTCAGGGTCCGCAAGTTCCCGACTTCTCGGAACCCGTCCCTTGCCATCTCGAGAGGCCTGAAGGAACTCGGGACTTTGCCAGACGAAATCTCGCTCTTCACTCACGCCACCACGATGGCGACAAACGCGCTCCTGACCCATTCTGGCCTGGCGCGAACAGCGCTTGTCACAAACGAAGGATTCAGGGATGTCCTGGAGATAGGAAGGCAGCGGCGCCCTGAGCTGTACGACCTCGGGACAAGACGGCCGCCGCCCCTCGTAGAGCGCAGGTACAGGTTCACCGTGAGGTGCAGGATTGGGGCGGACGGCTTGGTCCTCGAGGATCTGGCCCCGGACGGCGCGGAGTCAGCGGCCAGGCGCATCATCAAAGGGGGATTCGATTCGGTGGCGGTCAGCTTCCTAAATTCGTACCTCGACCCCGAGCACGAACGCTTCATGCTTGAGGCCCTCCGCCGCGAAGGCTACCGCGGCCACGTCAGCATCTCAAGCGAAGTCGACCGGGAATACCGGGAGTTCGAAAGGACCAGCACCACGGTCGTCAACGCCGTCCTTGCGCCCATGGCGGCGGGTTATCTTTCTCGCCTGCAGGCATCGCTACGCAGGATGAGGGTAAGGGCCCCGCTCTACGTGATGAACTCGGACGGAGGAATGAGCACGGTAGCATCAGCTTCAGCCCGCCCGGTCATGACGATCGAATCTGGACCTGCCGCCGGGGTGGTCGCTTCCAGTAGGCTTGCCCGCCAGCTGGGGTTGAGCAAGGCCCTGTCCTTCGACATGGGTGGGACGACGGCCAAGGCTTGCACGGTCGTCGGAGGCGAGCCGGACGTAACCCGGGAATTCGAGGCTGCCGGCAGGACGCACAGCGGGAGGTCGATCCGGGGGAGCGGCTATGCAGTCAGGGGTTCGTTCATCGACGTCGCAGAAGTCAGCGCCGGCGGAGGGACGGTCGCCTGGCTCGACGAGGCGGGCCAGTTGCAGGTCGGACCGAAGAGCGCAGGCTCGGACCCCGGCCCCGCCTGCTACGGGCGCGGGGGGACGGAGCCGACCGTCACAGATGCCAACGTGGCCACGGGGAGGCTCAACCCGAGGCACCTCCTCGGAGGCGAAATGCCCATCCACGCGGCGCTCGCCGCGCGATCGCTCACGAAGCTGTCAGCAGGAGGAGGCTCCGCCGCTGCTGACCTCGCAGAGGGAGTGATCAGGCTCGTGAACAACGGCATGGCGAAGGTCATTTCGATCGTGAGCGTCGAGCGCGGACGGGATCCCAGGGAGTTCACCATGGTGGCCTTCGGGGGCGCCGGGCCCATACACGCATGCGACCTCGCCGACGAGATGGGAATCAGGGAGATCGTCATACCCGTTCACGCGGGGCTCTTCTCGGCCTACGGCCTGATCGTAGGTGACGTTACCAGGTCGTTCACGGCGCCCGTGATGGACTCGCCCCGGAGCCTGGAGCGACGATTCGACGAGCTCGAGGAGGAGGCGAAGAGTGAGATGGACCGCGAGGGCTTCAGGCGGTTCAGGACTGAGCGGTTCCTAGAGGCGAGGTACCTCGGGCAGTCTCACGAACTGCTCCTGCCCTACGACGGAGACGAAGGGGTCAGGAGAACGTTCGAAGTACAGCACAAGGCGCTCTACGGATATTTGTCTCCCGATCCGATACAAGTGGTCAACATAGGGGTCCGGGCTCGGGTCGCAGGCGCGGAACCCGCCGGCCTCAAGCAGAAACGAGTCAGCCCGCCCAGCGCCCCAACCAGGAGAGAGGCTTGGGTCGGCGGCACGACGCAGGAGGTCGACGTCCTCACGAGAGAGGGGTTGCTTCAGGGCGACAGCGGGCATGGTCCCTGCATCATCGAGGAATACGACTCCACGCTCGTGGTGAATCCGTCATGGACCTGGCGGGCCGAGGAGTACGGGACGAGGCTGGAAAGATGACGGCGACCACCGCCGACCCGGTGACGCTGCAGCTGATCAGCAACTCCCTCCTGTACGCCAGCGAGGAGATGGGGCTTGCTCTCCGCAACGCGGCCTACTCACCGAACATCAAGGAGCGCATGGACCACTCCGCGGCCATCTTTGACGGGGAGGGCCGGCTCCTCGCCCAGGCCGAGCACATCCCGGTCCATCTAGGCTCGCTCCCCTGGGGGCTGAAGAACATAATCGAGGCCTGCAGGCGGGAGGCGCTCGTCCTCGAAGAAGCCTCGATGGTCGTCGCAAACAATCCCTACATCACCGGCACCCACCTTAACGACGTCACTGTGGTCGCCCCAGTCTACCACAGGGGTGAGCCCGTCGCCTTCGCCGTCAACAAGGCACACCACTCCGACGTGGGAGGGAAGGTCCCCGGCAGCATCTCGATGGAGGCCAAGACACTGTTCGACGAGGGGTTCGTCCTCGAGCCTTCCTACCTGGTGAGGAGGTCTGAGAATCCTCGCCCGGACCGTCGAGAGGCTCGCATCGGCGTCGAGGACTCCGCAGGAGAGGAGGGGCGACCTCAGGGCGCAGGTTGCGGCGAACGTCACGGGCGCAAGGCGGGTCGGAGACCTGGTCTCGAAGTACGGCCCCTCGAACTTCGAGCTCGCGGCGGCGGAGGCCTTCAGGCACTCTGAGTCCATGACGGGGAGGAGGCTCTCTCGGCTGGCCCCCGGCGTCTACACGGCGTCAGACTTCCTGGAAGGGCTGGACGGGGCAGATCTCGAGCTAAGGGCGAAGGTCACGGTCTCCCGGGCGGGCGTCGAGGTCGACTACGGGGGCACCCACCGCGAGGTCGACTACCCTCTCAACGCGGTCTTCGGCGTTACGCTCTCCGGGGTCTACTTCGTGTTGAGGTGCCTGCTCGGGGACGACATACCGGCCAACCATGGGGCGTTCGCGGCCGTCAAGGTCGCGGCGCCGGGCGGATGCTTGCTCAATCCGGAGAGCCCCCATCCCGTCGGAGGAGGAAACGTCGAGACCAGCCAGAGGAACGCCGACGTCCTCTTCAGGGCCCTCACGAAGGCCGCCCCTCTAGCCGTTCCTGCCGCGCCAGGGGGGTCGATGAACAACGTCATGGTCGGGGGGAGGTTTCGGGGGCTGTCGTGGGCATTCTACGAGACCATAGGGGTCGGATTGGGAGGCAGGGCGGACATGGACGGCATCGACGGGATCCAGTGCAACATGACCAACACGATGAACACGCCGATAGAAGAGATGGAGCGCTCCCTACCTCTCAGGATGACCAGATACGAGTTCAGGCCCGACAGCTCGGGCGCCGGCGAGCACAGGGGAGGCTCGGGCCTGGTCCGCTCCTACATGGCCCTCGCCGACGGGACGACCTTCACCATCCTGGCCGACAGGCAGAGGCACAGGCCTTGGGGACTGTTCGGCGGCCGCCCGGGAAGGAGGACGGAGGTCGTCCTGACCAGGGGAGGAAGGTCGACGAAGGTCTCGAGCAAGTCTACGCTCGTCCTGGAGGCTGGGGATGAAGTGGAGATCAGGACGGCGGGGGGCGGAGGGTATGGCCCACCCGGCAGAAGGAGGGCTTCGGCCGTCAGGCGCGATGTCGAGGACGACCTGCTCTCCCGCGCAAAGGCCCGGCTCGACTATGGTCGTGGGGTTTCGAGGAAGAGTGCTTAGGGGGCGGCGGCGTCTGGTTCATCGTTGTCTGACCCGCGCTCGGGATACCGCTGGAATCTGCGGCGCTGGTCTTGAGTCAGCATCGCGTCCGCCTGCGGTCCGGGCGCTATAACTAGCGTTAAATATCTAATTTCCGGCCCCCGAAGACCAGTTGGTCGAAAGCCGGAAGCTCATCACTGCCACGCTATTCGGCGTGGTGATCGCCGTCGTCAAGGGACCCTTCCAGCCTCCCTACGCCGACTTCCTGATCATCGTTGAAGCCCCGATACTCGGGCTCAGCTTCCTGCTTCTCGGGAAGGGAGGGGCGACCTACACCGAAGTCGTCAACGGCCTCCTGCAGTCGGGCCTCAAGGCGTCGTTCTTCCCCTTCAGCCTCATCATAGCGGTCATGTACGGGGTGCTGGTAGACCTCCTCGGGACCGCTTTCAAGGCCAAACGGGGCGACCATGCGGATTCCCGTCTGATGGTCCTGACGCTCGGGATTGCGAGCGTCATCACCGGGCTTACCGCGGCCTACACGAGCATCGCCCTCAAGATCATACCATACGACCCGAACCTCTTCTGGATAGTTTACGTTCCCATAATCATCTGGGGGATTCTCAGCGGGGCGCTTGGCGGGTACATCTCAGCCAGGCTCTGGGAGAGGAACCTGAAGGCCAGGTTCAGGTCCATTCAGCCGCCAATCGGCTGACTCGCCTTCTGACTGGCTGTCAGACCTTTCTGCCCATCCTGTGCAGCAGCCCGTAGAGAACGACTCCGAGGATGATGAACGCGATTCCTGCCACGCTATCTTCCAGGATCCCTGTCGCCCATCCGACGAAGAGGGTGAAGATCCCAAGCACGATGATCAACAGTGACGCGGAGCGTGAAATCGGGCTTATCTTCACCGACATGCTCGGACCACCGATTGAGCCTGTCCAATTAAACGATTTCCGAATCTCGCGAGCCCCTTCGTTCCGAGAAGGGAATCACTCCAGAAAGAGAATCGTCAGTCAGGACGGGGAGATTCGTTTCAAGCGCGTTTCTGAAGCATCGGTGGGCTTCATCCGGTCTGTCTCGTTCTTCACCGCGCCGGCTGGACGCCGAGACTTCTCCGGCTGGGCACCTACTTGTTCCTCTTCTCTTCGTCCTTCAGGATTCTGAAGAGCCTGAACTTGTCTCCCTCGCCAGGTGAGAGAGTGTACCCGCAGATCTTGCACTTCACGCCTTCCGGAGTTTCTCGCAGCTCGAGCTTGCCGCATTTCGGGCATTTCATCTCGTCCCTGACAGGTTCCCGCTTCATCAAATCGCCCTCTTGTCGCCCTGCCGGGCTTTAAGGGTGCGCAGGGCTTCAGAGAGGTTCCGCAAGGTCGGCGAACCTGACACCCCTTGGGGCTTCACCAGATTCTGACTACTGATTCCTTCCCGAAGAGTGCCGAGCTCTGAGATCGCTTCCTGTAGACTTCAAGGGGAAGAGAGACGTCTCCGAGGTAGAGCTGGCCGACATATCGTCTGCATCTCGGGTTGAGAAAGCCGGTCTTCGGGAATCCGAGGGTGAGCGTGGCCGTTGCCTCTATGCACGGGTCATTGGGCTCTCCGGACGTCGCGTCGAGACCGGAGGGGATATCGACCGCTAGGATAGGGACTCCCGAGGCGTTTGCATTCAGGATCATGCCCGCGACAGGGTCCCGCGGGTTGCCTCTCGAGTTGTATCCAAGCAGCGCGTCGACCAAGAGGTCGAAACCGCTGAGCGACTCACCGGCGCCGTAGACGGAGACCCCGGCCCTTTCTACGCCCGACAACTGTCTTGCGGGGACCGGGCCCATCGCTTCTCTGTCGCTAAGCACGACCCTGACCTCGGCTCCCCAGTTGTGCAGGTGTCTCCCAGTCACGAGACCGTCCCCTCCGTTGTTGCCCTTCCCTGCAAGCACCGCTACCCTCTTCCCGACCGCACTTCCACCGAGGAGGAGTCTCGAGAGGGAGGCGACCGCCGACCCCGCGTTCTCCATAAGCGACAGAACGTCTATTCCATACCCGGCGATGGCCTCCTGGTCTGCATCCTTCATCTCTTCGGACGTCAGATAGGCGAGACCGCCATGAACTTTCAAGACCCCGCCTTGTCATCAGAGAATCTATTTCAGCATGAAGGTGGTCTCGCGGCCGTTTCCGCGTCGTGTCTGCTTTGTCCGTCGGTCGTTGGGTGGCGCCCTGACCGGGACTTCATCTGTGAACAAACGGCCGCTCGGCTCAAGGATCACGCCAGTGGCTCTTTTTTACTACGATGACAAACAGCACACAAGAGACTACTATCAGTACAATCCAGTTGACTGCGAGGTTTGAGGCTGAGAGCGGAAGAACACCTATCGCATTTTGGGCTATCTCAGCCCCGTAAGTAGCTGGGGAGAGATACGCCAGGTACCTTATTGGAAGTGGTATGTAGGTTATTGGATAGTATATCGGGGCTATGGTTGCCAATATGACGGTCAAGATGCTCACGAACGCGCGATTCTGCTGGATGTCGGTGCTGAAGGTCGCAAGCATGAAGCCGAGCGCGACGGAGAATGAAAAAATCAGCGAGAATACCGCGAGTATCGTAAGCACGCCGATAGGGCCGGTGCGTATGAACAGAAGTGAGAGTATGGTCAGAGCGGTGAGCGCGGGAAGCGCATTCGTGAGCGCTGACATGGCCATTCCCAGCATGTAGGTGAACGCACTGGTGGGCGAGCTGACGAGCATGTCCTGCAACTTGAAGTCGTTCTTCATGTGGGAGAGGTCGATCTGCAGGTTTACGCCGCCGGAGATCATGCTGGTTATCAAAGCGCCTTCTATCGAGATGCTCAGCAGCTCCCCGTGACTCACGAGGAGAATCAGGATCAAGACGGAGAACGGAGCGATGACATTGCTAACCAGCGTTATCGGATAGTTCTTCATCTGGTACACGGCGTCGATCAGTATCGATGCGTAGACCTGGCTCAGTCTGTTAATCTTCATGGACATCATTCTTCCCGGCTGGATTGTGCTTGGTGTCCTCTTCGATTGGTTTCCTCACCAGATAGTAGAAGATGTCTTCCAGCGAGATGGGATATATCGAAAACCGCTTCCTCTCCCTCACCAGCTGCTCTGTGAGTTTGTCGGCGTCCTCCTCTGTGGTGAATATCTGGGTCGATCCATCTGCGCTCTTGATCACCTCGCCGACCTTCGTCTCGAAGGAAGAACCGCCGTGCAGGATTCGTATGCTGTACGGGTACCTGACCACTGACCTGAGCTGCTCCAAAGTGCCCAGGCTGAGAAGCCTTCCGTTCTCGAGTATGCCTATCATGTCGGCCAGCCTCTCCGCTTCTTCGAGGTAGTGGGTCGTCAAGAAGATGAAATGGGTCTTCTTCAGTTCATTCAATGTGGCCCACAAGTCCGCCCGTATCAGCGGATCGAGACCCGTCGTCGGTTCGTCCACGAACAGGATCTTTGCATCGGTCGCAAGGATCGTAGTCATCAGCACCCTTCTCTTTACGCCGCCGGAGAGATGCCTGTTCGGTATGTTCTCATATCTCCCCAGTCCGAGCTTTGCAAGCGCCCCGTCGACCTTTGAAGCGGCCTCTCTCCTGCCGAAGCCCCTGTACAGAAGGTAGGAATAGATCGTCTGCCTCGGAGTCAGCCAAGGGACGAGCCTTGCCTCCTGTGGCATTACCGCAATCTGTTCCCTTATCTTCCTGGTGTCATTAGCCACGTCCATCCCATTGATGCTCGCGCTTCCGGAGCTCGGCTCAAGCTCTGTCGCGAGTATCCGTATCAGCGTGGTCTTTCCAGCGCCGTTCCTTCCCAAGAGCGCAAAGATCCCGTTGGTCTCTATCGAGAGGCTCACGTTCTCCAATGCCGGCGGGTCCTTTCCATACTGTTTGGTGAGGTTTCTGCATTCCAGAAGATTCTCCATTGGCGCCGCTCAACAACTCCTAGTGATGGGCGCAGCAGTCGGAAGCCGAGGTGAAGGGCTCCATCGGCTCCCAGGGTGTGCCAAACCTGATCATTCTCGAACCAAACGGGGTCGGCTGATAAGCCTGTTCATGCCGCGTACATCTATCCTGCCCTGAGGGACTTTGTAAGGTAGCGGCTACGCCGTCAAATAATCGAGCCACCGATTAAAGGTTGGGAAAGCACCTCGGTTTCGACTGAGGCCCTCAGTCCGAAGACTCATCACCAATAGAACCAATCACGGCTGTTGTGTTGAAGACTAGCGGCAGGCTGCCATGGTGAACGGCCTAGGGTTCTGGAGGGTGAGCCCCGCTCAGCTTGGCAGCTGGATGGTGCCCAGTGTCGCGAAGGAGCCGAGGTCGCTTATCATCACCTCGCCCTGCGACACGGTGTAGAGGTCGTTCCCGATTATGACGCTCCTCTCGATTTGAAGGCCGCTGTTCGGCGAGTCGCCGTAGTTCTGGCCCGCAGGATACTGCGAGACGGTTCCGAGCAGGGTGAACCCCTGGGCGGTCACCCTAAAGACGTAGACGCCCTGCCAGACGGGGTCGCCGTAGGGCGGCGGGCTGTCCGTCCCATACGACTGGTTGCCGCTCACCTTCGCGAGCAGCACTGGGATTACCGTGATGTTCGCGGAAGGATCGTATGTGAACGCCAGATGGTCAGTCAGCACAGGGGAGTCAGTCCCGCGGTCCCCTATCAGGACCTTTGCCACCTGGGTCGACGTGCCGTTGGCGAAGACCTGGAAGAGGGAGAGCTTCAGCCCCAGGTAATAGGAGAAGTTCCCCGTTGACGATGCGACCGCGTCCTTGCCTACTCCTATCAGGTAGCCCCCTGGAAGCGGATAGAGGTAGTCCGAGTATCCAGTCACCTTGAGGGCGCTCAGGATGACCGGGCTGGTGATGTTCTCGAAGGATATCACGAAGAGCGGGTCTACCTGTTCGTAGGTTACCACGTAGCCCACGTCGCCGACGAAGCTGACCGCGTAGATGTTCTCGCCTGGCGCGATGTTCCGTAGCGCCGCGACCTGGCTCATGTTCATGCTGAGAACGTAGACGTCGTCGCTCACTGTGGTCGCACCGGCGATGTCCGCGAACCTGCTGGTGGCCACTCGGAAGTAGTCGCCATACTCGTCAAGCGAGAACTGATTGAGGACGGTCCCTGGGACGGAACCCACCGCCTCAACGGTCACGTTGCCGTAGGAGTAGGAGGCGCGGAAGATGGTGCTGTTTTGTGGCTGCTGGAGGCTCGCTGACGAGATGACTCCGCCGGTGAAGACGTCCCCGGGGATGTTGTCAGCGTACCACTGCTGGTAGTTGGTGTAGACCACGTAGATGTTGGACGTCGAAACGTAGATGGTGGAAGACGGACCGGTGAGGACTGAGGCCACCTTCTCGTTCCCGCTGGACATGTCCACGCTCACCACCATCGTGTAGTAGCTGATCTGCGACCTGTCGGGCGTGTAGTATACCGACGAGGGAGGCAGGGTGGTCTCGACGCCGTTCTCGGACAGCGTGGGCATCACTCCGGTGGCGTTGCCGTTGCTGTCGAATGAGTAGGACGGCTGCTGGAGGACAGCATAGAAGTAGCCCTGGGCGAGGCGCGCCGCGACGTACGTCCCCGCTACGCTGGTGTTCGCCACGAGCCTTGGCGAGGAGAGGTCCGAAGTATTGTAGAGGAGGAGGTCGATGTATGTCGTGTTCGAGTATCGCTGGTCGATGACCATCAGGCGGTCTTGGGCGATCTCCAGGCCGATTACCTGAGTCCCGGGGAGCTTGACCGTGGAAAGGACGGACGCGGAACTGGGAGGGTATGCGTTCATTATCGTGACCGTATCGTTGGCCGACACGAACAGATTGGTTCCATCGGTCTTCACCCAGTCTGGTTCGTCGACTCCCTGGACTTGGACGTTTGTGCTCGTGAAGGTGGTGGCTGAAGTGCTCGCGAAGGTGTCGACTGAAGGGGCAGCCGTTGCGAGAGTGAAGTCAGCGTTCATTCTAGCCACGCCTCCAAAGAGGACGGGCGTTCCGCCGAGCCAGGACCCGTACGTGTTGTACTCCTGGGCGCTCTCCGCGTTCGCGGTCATGAATTCCTGCAGCTGGGAGTAGCTCTGGAACGAGCCGAACCCTTCCTCCACGGCATTGGTGTTGGAAGCATTCGCCTCGTGGCTCGACGAAGAGAGGGCTAAGGCCCCCATCACAGCCATGACACCAATCATAGTAATCGTGAAGATTGCCGCTCCCCGGCGAGGGGAAGACCCCTTGAGACCCTCCATGACTCGAGCATGGAGAGCCGGGGGATTAAATCCCATGGCGCCGAACAGAGTGTTCTTGGCAGGCGAACGACATCCCGGGGTCAGAAAGGGCTCTATCCGGCGAGGCGGGCGAACTGCCGCTTCATATCCTGGATCTCGGTGGTCCAACTCCTGCCGGAAGGACCTCTCGGACGCTTTCTGGCCTTTCATCCGACCTGTGAAAGTGGTATTGTCTACACTCTTCACCCGCGTCAACTAATTTTGTTCAAACTGGCATCCGGATTAGAGCCCGAGAGATATAGAACCGCAGGCCCCCACTCGACTCAGAATGGGTTTCGCAGAAAAGTGGGAGAGGAAGGACGAGGGGGGTCCAGGTCTCATGAACCGGATTCGCTTCACGGTGCGGACCCCGACGCCGTTGAAATCGCAGATAGAGGAGGCCAACAGGCAGATCAGGCTTCTGATTTCGCAGCTTGACAACACGGTCAACAGGATCAGGCAGCGCGACGCCACGATCTTCAGGGGCGTGGTCGCAGCGCTGGCGCAGCACGACGCCCAGCACGCCGCAGTCTACGCCAACGAATTGACCGAGGTCAGGAAGATGGGCAAGATGGTGACGCAGGCTGAGCTTGCCCTTGAGCAGATTTCGCTGAGATTGGGGACGATCACCGACCTCGGCGAGATTGCCACAACGCTAGCCCCGGCCGTCTCGGTCATCAGGAGCATGAAGGACGGCCTCAGGATGGCCCTTCCAGAGGCAGACAAGGAGATAGGGGAGATCTCAGGGCTGCTCAGCAGCGTGCTGATCGATGCCAGCGCCACGGGTGGACTCTCCCTCAACTTCGACGCGGCGAACGAGGATGCGCAGAAGGTGATGGAGGAGGCTGCCGCGGTAGCAGAGCAGAGGATGAAGGACAGCTTCCCTGAAATCCCCGCGAGCGCCCTGAGCGAGCGCCAGCAGGAAGACCTCAGCGCGTAGGGCTCCAGGTGCCTCCGAAGGAGGGGATGGCCGTGGCCTTGTCCTGCCACGAGTACTCCGCTCGCGAAGGTGTAGGCCCTCGTGACCTTGGCAGATCACTGCTGACCAGAAGAGTCCTGGAAGTCGATAAGGCTATGGAAGGAGAAGCTTGGGCTGCCCCTTTCGGGGCACGTGAAGGTGACCAGGGGGCCGGCTCACAATTTGGACCCTCGTTTTCGAGCAGGATTTTAGATTTCGGCTCTATCTCATTGAAATATTCGTGGGAGCCAGGTAACCCCACAGATGAAGATCGGCGATAGCCGCCGGAGGTCGGCCCTTAGCGAGTGGCAGACGGCGGAGCCCGCGCCCAGTTCGCACGCCGCCGCGGCCGTCCTCCTTGTTGCCCTCGTCCTCCTTGCCGCCTTCGTCTTGGTGGCGGCTAATCTGCCCGCGGTCGTGAAGGACGGCTCCGACCTGGTCTCCCAGCTGCTGTCGTCCTTCAACGGGCCAACGGGGGCCAACACCACTGAGAGCCTAAACTACACCGTGTATTCGCCGCTGATCCAGAACGGGGCTGCGAACATCTCCTATCCATCAGACTACGGTGCCCTATCATCCTACGTCCTCAGCCTTGTCAACAGCGACAGGGCCAACTACAGCGTGGGCCCGGTCGGCCTGGGAGACGGCGCCTATGCCCAGCAGCACGCCGACTCGATGCTCGAGTACGGCTACTTCAGCCACAACGACACGCAGGGATTCAAGCCGTACATGCGTTACACGCTCCTAGGTGGAAGGGGCGCAGTGGAGGAGAACGTGGCCTACGCGTACGCAAGCTTCCCGCTGTTTACCTCCACCTCGGCCGTCGAGGGCCAGCTGAAGGCTCTCGAGTGGACCATGGTGTACAACGACTCCCAGTGCTGCAATGACGGACACAGGTACAACATCCTGTCTAGCCTCCACAACCAGGTCTCCGTCGGGGTGGCGTACAGCAGCACGCGGGTCTACTTCGTCGAGGACTTCGAGAACTACTACATCGACCTCAACTTCTCGGTCTCCGACTCCTACTACGTCACTATGACGGGGACCCCGCTGATCTCGGGGCTCTCGGCCGACGCCGTCTACGTGACCTACGATCAGACTCCTGCGCCCGAAACGCCCGCGCAGCTGAACAGCGGCCCGCATGAATACTCCGAGGGGTTACTCGTGGGTGGCGTCCTCCCGCCTTGCATCCTCGCGTGCCAGACTTTCGCGAGCATCATAACCGTCCGCGCCGACACGTGGGTGTTCACTTCGGACCAGGTTGCCGTGGACTTCTCGCTGTCCGATTTCATCCAGCAATACGGCGCGGGGGTCTACACCGTCTATCTGACCACCGGTGCCGACACGTCGTCCGCCATCACTTCGATCTCCGTCTTCGTGGGCTGATGCCCGGCTTCAGCCGCGTCCCAGCTCGGTCCTGATGGCCTGGGCGGTCGCTTGCGTCTCCTCAGGTGAGAAGTTCCTCCTGCCAGTGAACCTCTCCCTGTCCTCCATCTTGACAGGTATCACGTGGACGTGCACGTGTGCGACCACTTGGTTAGCGGCCTCGCCGTTGTTCTGCACGAACCGGAACCCGTCGGCGCCCACCGCGGCCACGACCGCTTTCGAGACCCTGTAGGCAACCTGAAAGAGCTCGGCTATGTCGCCCTCCTTCATGTCCCAGATGGTCTCGCCGTGCTCCTTCGGGCAGACGAGCGTATGGCCCCTGGAGAAGGGGAATGCGTCGAGGAACGCGATGTACTTCTCATCCTCGTAGACAATGTGCGAGGGCGCCTTTCCGGCCCGTATCCTGCAGAAGATGCATTGCTCCGCTGGCATGTTCGGCGACGTGAAGGCTATCCGCTTCAAGATGTCCGGCGCGTGCGCACTGGGCACGGAATCCCCTAAACCTTTGCTCTGCGACTGACATTAATACAAGGGAGAGTCTGGCTGTCGCAGTTGATGTGCGAAAAGTGCCACGCAGGCCAGCTCGTTGAATACGAGCGCCGGGTCGGGAGCGGGGGCAAGACGGCGACTGTCAGAGGAACACGATGCGAGAGGTGCGGATTCATAGACCTCGCGAACGACCAAGACATCTGGTCTGCCGTCGGTCTCTAGAGAGACATCTGGCTGTCCCCATCGCTCCTAGCGGGACTCTGACGCTCGAGGGCTATCCTCTGATACACCATGATGAAGTCAATCGCGAACCTGTCCGCCTCCTTCTCTGTCCCCCTGTGGCGCCCGCTCCTCGACCTCAGATGGTGGTAGAATTCATGGATTATGACGAACGGGTTGTAGAAGTACTCTCTATTGGCTGCGAGTATCTCCTTCCTGCGGAGGGAGTAGACTGCGGCGACACCTTTGTTCCGTCCCGCTACGACCCCCACCCCGAGCCTGGGCCTCTCTATCCGATACCACTTGCTCAGCAGGTCCAGTGCGTCCTCTGTCCGGGAATCGAGGATCATGGCAACGACCGAGGCCTTCATTTCCTCCTCGGAGCCTTTCAACGAGGTGATTCTGGGTTCGTGCCCACTTAAGGTCTTGGAGCAGCACATCTCCTTTGAGCTAATGGTCAGGATTCCTTGATTCCCCGGTTCAACTGCGCCGTGTGCTTTGACGTGATCAATGAGCAGACGCAGACACGTCAGGCTGGATGGTCCGCGGCCCGGCCGCTTCAAGGGACCGCCCACCCTCTTCGCAGTACGTTAGCAGAGCCCGCCCTCCAAAGCTGTACGTGCTCCTGGTCACTCGGCTCTCTACCAAACAGGACTTGGTCTGGAAGGATGTAGCTTCGGCTTGCACCAGTTTCACGGAGAGCAGGTCGGAGTGAAGCTCTGGTCATAGCCGCAAAGGGTCCAGGCAAATGTGGTCCCGTTGTAGACCTGTAGGCCGTCCGCCCCGGTCGGGGCTATCTCCCAACTCGTTCCATTGAGCGACCAGACGAACCAGGCTGTGGTCTGGCCGCTGGAGACGCCGTCGACGGCTGTGACGTAGTGCTCTTGGTAGTCGGGATACCAGGTAGCCTGCACGCTCCCGTTTAGAATGTCGAGGGTTGCTATGTACGCGTTCCACCCAGGCTGTATCGCCTTCCCGGTGAACGACCTTGTAGTCCCGTTTCCGAATTCGAGGAGCATGCTCGCCGAGTATGTCGCAGGGCTGGTCCCGTTCTCAGAGGCCAGCACAAGATACTGATTCCAGAGAACTCCCAACTCCTGACTGCCTTCGAGGTAGGCCGGCGTGCTGCTGTTGAGGTTCGAGAGGGCGTTGGTCAGCAGGGAGATCGTCCTGTTGAAGCCCCCGAGGGAGGACCCGTAGGATGAGCTCAGCCGGGTGTACTCGACCAGCGCTCCCTGCAACTCCTTGACGTAGCTGTTGGTCTCCGAAGTCTGATTCTGATAGCGGCCGTAGTACAGGACCGCTATGGAAGAGGTCACGAGCAGCAGCGCGATGAGCAGCACGATGAGGCCGTTCTTGGCCCTATCTGATGGCATCTTGGACGAGTCCCTTTGCTACCTTGGGCAGCAGGATCAGGGTCGCAGGCACGAACGCGGCTCCGAGAACAAGGTTGCTCAATTCGTGAGTGAGACTGAAGGCGAGGGTGAAGGGGTTGAACTCGACGAAGAGTATCGCGCCCGGCGAAAGGTTGGTCGCCAGGATCGCGGTACCCAGGTTGGTCCAGACGTCCCAGATGAAGGTGAAGATGACCAGGAGGCCAGCGAACAGGGCGCTGCTCCCGCGGACCGTGTCCCACCTGCCCCTCAAAGCCCTCCTCGCGAGCAGGCCTGCCACGACATACAGCAGCTCCGCGGAGATCAGGAAGGGCAGCAGGTATGCTCCAGATGCTCCCCAGGGGCTGACCTGGCTCCAGATCAGCTCGGAGAGCACAGCCACCGAGGCCCCGGCATAAGCGCCGAAGATGATCGTGGTCATGAATATCACGGCGGCGTCGAGCTTGACGTTCGGAAAGTCACTGAGCGCCAGGTTTGACCCCACGATGAGGGCGGTGAGCACCGCGACCGTGGCCGCCGAGCGCGTCAGGCGCATGCTGGCTGGATAATCCATCCAGTATAAAAACCGAGTGTGGCACTCGCTCCAAGCGGGGAAACGAATTATAGAGCCATCACCGGTCCTTCAGACAGGTTGCAGCCACTCGCCCGGCTCCTTCAGACTCGGGAGAGGATGCCTCAGGGTCCTTCTCCCACCTTCGAGAGGGCCCACCTTCTGCTGGCCTTCCTAACCATCGGCGAAAGCGGGACAATCGGAAGGCACTCGCTCGCAGTGCGGGTCGGCCTCGGCGAGGGAGCTGTGAGGACGGTCCTCAAGCGCCTGCGCGAGGAAGGACTCGCCGACGCGGATGCTTCCGGGTGCCATCTAACGCGAGGAGGCCAGAATGTCTACTCTTCGCTGATCAAGAAGCTCTCTCCGTTGGCGGCCATAGAGGGGTCCCGGCTCACCATGGGAGCTGCTCAGGCTGCGGTCTCGGTCAGGGGCGGCGGGGACGCTGTCAAGAGCGGCATCGAGCAGCGCGATTCAGCGATCGGCGTCGGCGCGGCGGGGGCGACCACCTACGTCTTGCGAGGCTCCCGATTCACTATCCCGGGGGGGTCTGACGACTGTGAGAGGGACTTCCCCGGCCGAGCGTGGGCGGTGCTCCGGAAGAAGCTGAAGCCGATGAACGGGGACGCAGTGATACTCTGCGGCTCTGACAGGGAACAGACAGCCAGGCTCGGGGCTCTCTCAGCTGCCCTGAGTCTGCTCTAGATTCTGCTTCTGGGGCTGCTCGGCTGGCTGGGGCGCATCGCCGCCGGCAGGCTTGTTGACCTGCCTGTTGATCGCGTCCGCGAAGTAGTGTCCGGTGACCACCACCTTCACGTTCTTCACGCCCTTCACCTGGCTCAGGTTGTCGCGTATGTCTTGGGATATCTTGAGCGCGAAGACTGGAGGGCAGAACTGGGTCGTGGCGTGATACTCGACGTCCACCTCCCCGTCCTTGACGTCCAGTTTGTCGATAAGGTTCATCTCTGCGATCGGCATCCCTATCTCGGGGTCAACCACCTTTGAAATCTGCTTCTGTATCTCCCTGATGTCGACCTGTTCCGTGGACATGATTTCCTACCAAACGCCTCGTTCCCGCTATAAAAGATTGTCTCGACTCGGTGCTGTTACCTTGACGGGGGTTCGGCCCCTGATTTCTCGGTGTTACTTTTCGGGGGATTAGTTCTCTTCCTCCTCAGACTTGGCAATTGACGGGTCAGCCACATTGCGATTGCGAATGATAAGACGAAGGTGAGAAGTTGCGTCTCGGCATCGCGAAGAGAGGCGAGTTCGGAGGATACAACTGAGGATAGAACACGACTTTCATTTCTTCTGAGAACGCTTGTACTCCAGAGGCGAGGAAAATCCCAATGAGAATTAAGACGATGTCTCTGTAATCCCGTCGTTCTTCATCGCGTTCTGAATCAGAGTCAGCCACTTGTTGTCTCCCTTGACCTTGATTCCCGCTAAGTCTGCGGGGGTGCGCCCATCTAAGGCTTCGTGAGGTCTTACGAAGTTGTGGTAGATTTGATACCCCTTCAGGATTGGAGTATCCACGACCTTCAGCCCACGCATGACCTTCTCTCTATCTCTGAACTCTCCATTCATCCGTTCCATCTTGTTGTTGTGAACAATCCAGCTAATCCTGATGTCCCGAACGTGCTGAGTCCTCGGATACTTCGCGGTGTAGAACTCCTGCTTGAAGGGCTTGGTGAAATGCATCCCCCCGTCCGTGATGAGGGTTGCGGGTTTCTTCCCCGTGATTCGTTTGCTCTCTGCGAAGAGGGGCCGCACATCTGCCGTGAATTTCCCGTCCGCGACTTGCTGAGCAATCCAAAAGCGAGTCTCGTCGTCCATCATGGCGAACAGATACTTCATGTTCCCTCTGAACTTCACGAATACCTCATCAGCCCTCCAAGTATCCGAGACTTGAGGCGTTATCTTGTCCAGATACTTGTCCATCAGGCCGACATACTTCCGAATCCACATCCAAACGGTCTTGTGGGAGACCTCCGCGCCCAAGAGCCTGAGGGACTTCTGCGTATTCCGTAAGCTCTCCCCTGAGAAGTATAGCTGAAGCGCGGTCGTTATCGCCTTCGGATTGTGCTTCATCTTCTCGAACCCGACATTCACCGAGAAGTCATGCCCGCACTCCACGCAGGCGAACCTCTGAAGGTCTCCAGCCTTATTGTGGCGAATGCCGTCCTTGATAACGTGCTTCGAACCGCAGAACACGCACGAGTCGGTTGTGGTGAACTCCGCGAGGGTTCCAAGCTCAACGGCTGTCCGAATCTTCCGCGAGAACAGAACCGCGTGGATGTGTTTGCACTCAACCTGTCGGTAAGAGTAGTCGGGGCATGAGCAAGACCAACCCGACTCTAAGGCTCGGACTCGGTATTCCCCGCGCCCCGACTGACTTCTCACCGCGTATTCGTTCTCGTCTAACCTCCGCACTTGGTCTCCCAAATCACAGATTAGCCTGCCACGCTGAGCACGAGAATCATAAGCGGGAGATTGGCTCATCAGTCAAGTCCCCTCTCATTCCGACGGGTTTCGAGGCTTGAAACAAACTCCTCGAATACGTCTCTGTCCATTTCGAACCGGAGTCGTTGCGTGTCCATGTTTCCACCACATTACCATATCACCACGACGTATTTAAGGGATGTGTTTTCCAACACATTACCACATTAGTATATAATGACCTGTTTTCCGCTCTTCCCGCGCGACCCTATAACTTATTACCATGCGTGGTAAGGGCGTGGTATGGTAAACAACACGCCGAAGGGAACAGACGGGCCGAAGGAACGAGAATACACTTCCCTGAGGGTCGAACCCCGGATGTGGAAGCAGGTCAAAATCAAGGCCATAGAGACTGACCAAGGGGTCTCCGATTTCGTGGAAAACTCCCTGTCTATGACGATGGAACTGCTCGACAACAAGGACAAGGGGGACAAGGCCCTTCTCAACATCGTGAAAGCAAAACTGGGGCTGAAGGGCTGAGAGAATGGTCAATGTCGGAGAGGTCAATTTTCACGACCTGATGCTGAAGATTGACCTCCATACCCTGACTTACTACGATTTCAAAGCGATGGACGACGCTTACATCAACAGAGATGTCGCCGCATTCAAGAAACTTACGAATACCAAACTGGTGGAGCATCCATTCTTCCTAACTGGGGATGTCTCGGTGCCTGTGCTCTCGATTCGGAATCTCCGAAAGGAGAGGAGGTCTGGATTCCTCGCTTTCGCACTTCATTCCCTCGACGCGGATATGAGGGGCATCGCTTTCGTCGCATTCAGCGTCGAACCAAAGGCGACGACTACCTCACTTGTCTTCGACCCGACGCACCACACTAACGAAGGATTCTTTGAGATGAGTGTCATCGATTCGGGCGACCCTGACAGCTTCTCCGCTTGGAATCAAGGGCTATTTGAGGGACACACGCGAAACAATCCTTGGCCCCGTTATGTGTTGACCACATACACGGTCAAGGATAGGGGGGTCTACGAAGACGAGAAGCAGAGGAATCAAGCCATCCTCGACAAGCTGGACAAGCTCCCCGAGGTCGTGACCGCGCAGGTGAACGCCAGAGTCGCAGAAATCACTTCAAGCCCCGAGTTCATAGCGGAAGTGGCGAAAGCTCAATTGGACATTCTGAACAAGGAAAGGGAGAAGCGTGAGAAGGAACAGAAGGGTCAAAAACAACCCGAACAGTCTCAGTCACCTCAGGGAGGGCCATACAATTGAACCCGAGCGACAAGGGGTTCTACGATTGGCAATCCGCAAGGTGGCGAGGGACACGCTAATCGAAGACAGGCAAGTATTCGCATAGCAGTTCCCCCCTGATGAGTTAAAGCACATCTACAAGATTCTGGACGAGGCCGTGTTCCCCCTTCTCACCGAAAAGGGCGTTCCGATTCGCAGGGAGGAGTTACGCCAACTATTCCTCGGATGGTTCGTGAGCAGGACTCTGCCCCCCGAAAGTAAACAGGGAGACGACTTCGACTCGACCCCCTCAGAGGTAACAGCACCCTCGACTCGGCTCTGTAAAGTCTCCGGTTGATTTACGGCCTTCCGAAGCCTGTAAAATTTCGGTTGATGGCTCATTTCCGAGGCTCGTCATTCTGATTCTTTGGGCGCATGTGTATATCAGAGGCCATCTCATCTTCTGCTATGAAAGGTGTCGTTTTGGCAATTATTCTGATTACAGGGATTGTTCTGGCCTTCGTCGCGGGAGTCGAGGTATCTCCCACCCTCATTCCATCGTCGAACACTAACACGACTACATCTACTCAGAAGGGCGCATCTTGCGTTATCCCATCAGGCGGAGGAGTAACCTTGACTGTCGTAAACGAGTCAACTCACGTTCCTATTCCATCCGTTCCAGTTCACGTTCATTGGCAGACGGGATTGTGTGCCCCTACAGCAGTCTCGTCCGACTGGGTCTATCTGACGAACAGTTCGGGAGAAATCGAACTTTGTATGCCGGAGGGCGGTTACATTCTGAACGTTACCTACTTCGGTAACTATCCTGTCTTTATTGGATGCACTGCAAACCTCGTCAATGTGCAGGTCTCAGTTCCGGGCGGGGCCGTGGCCTATGAGTATGTCAATGTCGAGACTTCGACGCATTCTGGATGAGCGTTTTCCACTTGTTCTCGCCCTGAATCTTGATTCCGCACCTCTCGGCAGGTGTCTCTCCCTTCAGAGCGTCGTGAGGCCTGACGTAGTTGTGGAATAGCTGACACCCCTTCAGGATAGGCGAGTCTGTCTCCTTCAGACCTCGCATCACCCTCTCGCGGTCTCTGAACTCTCCGTTCAACCGTTCCATCTTGTTGTTGTGGACTAACCCGCTTATCCTGACGTCGCGGACTGTTCTGTCAAGCAGGCGTCACCCATCCCTCTGAATCTTCTCTGTCAAGATTCGTCTCCTCTGAGTAGTGTGCGCTCGTCCGATGGTTCAACGCCCTCAAAATCTGTGAGTCAAGATAGAGAAGGGCGGGCGCACGTAAGCATCAATGATGGGGATTGTATTTAACGACGCGGCTTCAGGTCTTCAGAACCCATCAATCTCCGAGTCCTCTTCCTTTTCGTCATCGTCTGAGTCCTCCGCGTCTGGTTCTTCGTCATACTTGTGGTCGGCTCCCAGCGCATCAACCTCTTCTGACATCTACGGCCGATGAGAGTTCACTTGTTCTATAAATACTCTCGGCGGCGGTTCCGTCAGGTCGATGAACCCCCTCCTGAATTCTGCTGGTGTTAAGCGGCAGGCCCTTGGGTCCTGTCCACGTGGGATTACGGCTGAAGGAAGCGCGCGCGCTCTGCCATGCTGCGACTCTTTGCGAACGGGGGATTGCTGACAGTCAACGGACCGTTGCTGATGCGCTTCGATATTTAGCAATGAAGTGGTCGCCATCGACCGAAAGTATCCAAGGGAAATTCTTGCCGAAACAACCGCAGAGTGTCCAGAACTCACGACTCGTTTCGGGTTCTATTCAGTTGGCTCCATGGTTTGATTGGGAGATTCACTCCGCGTGGTCTTCGGCATTCGCAGCGATCGCACTAACAGAAGGACAGGACCCTAAGACTACAACCCCTATCGCAATCAGAGGCAGAGCAAGGGGCGTTGGGCAGGCGCAGACAGCATTTACGCCGAAGCAATCTGCACACCCCGCGCCCCACACCCCGTAATACCTGGTGCAGGTTTGCAGAAGACCCAGAGCGAGGACTAGGACTCCTGCCACCGCACCGACAACACCGGTTGCCATCGCGGCTTTCATTTCGCTCGCCCTTCTCTTCTAATCGCGCTCCGTAATAGGGTGGGGCGCTTGTTTTCTCCCTTGGTGGCGGAAGGCTTTAGAAAATAGCCGAGGGCGATGGCCGTGGGGAACTGAATGGTCCGCAACGTTGGGATCGTCGTCTTCGACGGCGTCGAAGAGCTTGACTTCGTCGGTCCGCTTGAGGTGTTCGGTTCGGCCGGCCGGTTGCACCCGACCTCCTTCAATGTCTTCACCGTCGGCGTCAGCGGCGAACAGGTCAAATGCACGAACGGTCTTCAGGTCGTCGCGGACTACACACTGAAGAACTGCCCGAAGGTAGACGTGCTTGTAATCCCTGGGGGAAGGGGCGCCCGTAGGGAGATGCACAATCCGGAACTCCTGGAATTCGTGAAGAAGGCCAGCCGTGGAGCCGACCTCGTAGCATCGGTCTGCACCGGAGCGATGGTGCTCGCGTCTGCGGGGCTCCTCAAAGGGAAGAAGGCCACGACCCATTGGAGTTCGCTCGAACAGCTCAGGAAGTTCCCAGGTGTGTCTGTACAGCACAGGCGCTACATTCGGCAGGGGAATATCATCACCTCGGCCGGAATATCAGCCGGAATCGACATGGCCCTGTACGTCGTCGCTCAGTTCCAAGGCGACGCTTTCAAGAAGAAGACCGCTAGGAGGATGGAGTACCGCCTCCATCCCTGACGCTGTCGTGCAAATTGAGCGCATGTACTATTTCTTGCGAAATAGTAGAGCAGAGCCAAGTGTCCAGTGAGCCGACAGTTGACACCGACAAGATCCCAAGGCGTGGCCCGTCAACTGAACAGAACCCGCGACTCCCGAGCCAGCACCGGTAGATTTACACCTGAGCATGCTCAAGGTGCCTCCATGAAGCCCGAGGACGTCCTCAAATCCATAGAGCGCGAGGCCCCCGCGAAGGGTCTCCCCATCATCGGTCCCGTCAGAGGTGTCTTTCTCGACGAGGTCATCAACGAACACCATCCGACCAAGATTCTGGAGGTAGGTACCCTTGTCGGTTATAGTGCCATCAGGATGGCCCGGCTCCTAAAGGAGGGCGGCCGCATCACCTGCGTAGAACTCAGCCAGGACTTTGCCAGGGTTGCCATGTCAAACCTCGGGAAGGCAGAGCTTGCAGATAGGGTCGACGTCCTGGTGGGCGATGCGAAGAGTGTCCTTCCCAAGGTCAAGGGGAGCTACGACATGGTCTTTCTCGACGCGGCCAAGGGCGAGTATCTCGGCTATCTGAAGTCCTGCGAGCGCCTCCTCCACCCCGGCAGCGTTGTGGTGGCAGACAACGTGAAGTCACACGCGGAGGAGGTCGCCGGCTACCTGGACTACGTGCGAAATTCTGGAAAGTTCAGAAGCACCTACAGGGAGGCTGAATCCAACTTCAGATACGGCGCGGGGATTTCCGAACCAGACGCGGTGGAAATCAGCGTCATGCTCTGAAGCCGGCGACCAGCCTCTTCCAGCTCCCGTCCCCGTCGAAGGGGAGATACAGCCGGACCCTGTCCACCAAGCCGCCGTACCTGCTCTTGAGCTCCCGCCCGATCTCGCCCCATCCGGCTTCCACGACGAACTGGTCCAGCATCTCGTCCGTCACCTGTCCCGACATCTTCCCCCATTCCTCCCTAAGGGAGAGGGCATGCAGCCTGTCGCAGACGTCCCCCCACCCGTGCAGTTCCATCAGCCTTCGGTAGGTCCTCGTCGAAGCGTAGAACGCTATCTGCCCCCTGTAGGCCTCCCGGACGCTGCGGATTTCGCTCTGGGTGTCGCCGACCGCGGCGAAGACCGATGCCGCCACGGTCACTTCCTCCTTCCTCCGTTTGGCCCTCTTGACGCCTTTCTCTAGGGCCGGGAGGATGACCTCCTGCAGATACCGGACGGTGTGCAGAGGGTGGACGTGAAGCCCGTCTCCCGCCTCTCCCGCCAGACTGCACATGAACCTGTTTACACCGGCGATGTAGATTGGGATTCGCGGGCTTTCGATTGGCCCGGGACTGAAGAACGGGGTCATCAGGTCCAGCTTGAAGTACCTCCCGTCGTAATCGAGCTGCCGCCCTGTCTGCCAGCTCTCCCAGACCGACCTGACGGCCATCACGACGTCTCTCATCTTTCTGACCGGAGGCTCCCACTTCACGCCGAACCTCCTCTCGATGTGGCCCTTGACCTGGCTCCCCAGCCCCAGGATCAGCCTCCCCGAGGAGAGCCGCTGCAGGTCCCAGGCCGTGTAGGCGAGGGCCGTGGGGCTCCTGGTAAATGCGAGCGCGATTGAAGTCCCGACCATGATCCTCTTCGTCTCCGCCGCCGCGAGGGCCAACTGCACGAAGGGGTCGTGCTTGGTCTCGTTGACCCACATGCAGTCAAACCCGTACTCTTCGGCGCTCTTTGACAACGCGCCCGCGTCCGAGGGGGAGTCGACGGAGATCTCGGCATCTAACTTCATGTGCGGGTCCGACAAGGGCACGGCTCTTAAACTCGAACCGATGCAGGGTGCCAGCGTAGCTCTGGATGGCTTCCCTTTCAGTCCTTTTCGGCTTGACGGCCGCCTTGTGCTGGGGGTCAGCCGATTACCTGTCGCGGCGCCAGTCGGAGAGGGTCGGCAGCTACAAGACCGTCCTGTACGCGCACGTGATGACCCTCGTAGTCGTCGCCGCCTTACTCCCGGTCCTGCATCCCAGCTTTGAAGTGGGGCCGGTCGTGGCGCTCGTCCTCACGGCGACCGGGCTGGTCAACTTCTTCGCCTTCATACTCCTGTACCGGGCATTCCACAAGGGCGTCGTCTCCGTCGTTGCGCTGGTCGCATACACCTTTCCTGCGGTCACCACCGTCCTCTCGATTGCCGTGCTTGGTGTCGCCCTGGCTGCGACCAGCATCATCGCCATCGCCTGGATCATCGTGGGTGTGGTGCTGGTATCGACCAAGCTGTCAGCGCTTCGCGCAACCCTCTCGGGGAAGGGAGCGCCGAACGTCACCGCGGGAGTCGGTTCGGCCGTAGGGTCCTCCGTGTTCTTCGGCGTCGCCTATGTCGGGCTCGGCTACTCAATCCCCCTCGTCGGCTACGTGCTTCCCGTCGTCTTCCTCAGGGGAGTCGCCACGGTCGCAGGGTTCCTCCTTGCTCCCCTCCTGAAGCAGGAGGTCAGGCCCTCGAGGTCCGCGCTGTCCAACACCATCATAGTCATGGGCGTCCTCGAAGCAATCGGCTTCCTCGCATTCAGCTACGGCGTGTCGCAAGGCGGCAGCTCGCTGCCGGTGGTTGCCGCGGTGTCAGGCATGGGCGGAGCCGTCGCCGCCGCCTACGGACTCGTCTTCCTCAGGGAGCGCCTCGAGCTGAACCAGATCCTGGGGGTGGTCCTGGCGCTGACCGGCGTCTTTACACTCCTCTATCTTGGAGGCTAGCTCGGGTTGGACTACTTCGAAGCGGTCCAGAAGGGCAGGGCCAGGGTGCAGGACGCGGTCAACTTCCTTCAACAGGCAGGGGGACCGTGCTACCCGATGCTCTTCCTGAAAGTCGGCAGCGGCGCATGGACACCAGTCGGCGAGGAGATGCTGTACGCCGTCGTCCCGGACAAGTCAGGGACCGCGGCTGTCGTGATCTGCGACACAGAGGGCAACTCGAAGGCGATGACGGCGTGGGTCCCTGCGGTCAAAGCCGAGGAGCAGGCCCAGTCCCTAGGCTCCAAGGGGCTCGCCAAGTTCGAGGGCGAGGTCAGGTTGCCGATCTAATGCGATTCTGAAAGGTCTCTTGCACAGTCTCGGCGTCTCGCTTCTCTGTGCAAGAAGGGTTAAAGGAATCACAAGCCTGCAATCTGGCTACGAACAAGACAGCGAAGAATGTGGATGAATACATATCGGCAGCCCCCAAAGAAGTGCAGGCCAGGCTGAAAGAGGTTCGAGCGGCGATCAGGGAAGCGGCACCCACCGCCCACGAAAGTATCAGTTACAGAATACCTTACTACGACTACAAGGGCCGGCTGGCTTGGTTCGGTCTTCAGAAGGCGCACATCGGACTCTATCTACGGCCCCCCGTTATCGAGGAACACAGGAATGAACTGGCGGGTTACGTGACCACCAAGTCAGCCGTTCACATACCATTGGACGGGAGAATCCCCGTTCCGCTGATAAGGAAGCTGGTGAAAGCCCGAATGAAGAAGAACGAAGCAGAAGATCAGATTCTACCGCCGAAGAAGAAACTCGGACTTCAACGCCAATGCGAATGACCCTCTCGCTGATCATTGTCCTTTCTTGCCAGCCATGGCAAAAGGCTAAACAGAATCCCTTAGGGCGCGACTTTATTAACGGGATGGCCCTTCGTTTCTCTTGCGCCAACTCCGCACGGCTCGCCGCTCCGACGACCATGTAAGCTCGACGAGGCACGACCTGTGTTCGTTGGACAAGAGAAAATTGGGAGTGAAGTGAATGGCAAGATGCGCGGTTTGTAAGGGTCACGCGGTGACTTCATGCTCCGATTGCGGTCAACAGGTCTGCATGTCGCACTCCACTACGATCTTCGACGAATCAACGCGGTTGATGAAGGCCTTCTGCGGCAACTGCACCGCAAAGAGGATGCCCGTCTGGGTACGCAGGCGAAGGTAGCCCCTAAAGGCCAATCTCCAGCGCCACTTCTGAGGTGGGGTAGTACTTCCTCACCTCCCCTGGTCCGTACTTCACGCCGAAGCGCCGCTTTATCGCTTCGACAGCGGCGGAGTCGAGGACTATCACCGGGCTAGTGATCTGCGACTTGTCCTTCGCCTTCACCTCCATCTCGCCGTTCCTTTCAAGGTCCATGAACCAGCGCGTCTTGAGCCCGTGCATCGGGAGGAGCTCCAGCTTGGAACCGTGCACGCTGAACCAGACCGGGAGGGTTCGCTTGCTGCCGTCCCTCTTTCTGACGACCGTGAGCTGAATCTCGTTCTCTCCGAAGAGGGCTTCTGCGAAACCGGTTTGGGGCATTCCACTCTGGACCGTGGTCCGCGCTCTTATGGGTTCAGTCGACGGTGAAGTAGATGCGGCGGTTGCTCTTCCCCTTGTTCTCCGTCTTCAGACCGGTGACCCTGCCGATCTCTCTGGTGTTCTTCACGTGCACGCCCCCGTCAGCCTGCGTGTCGACGTCGCCGATCTGCACGATCCTCAGCATCTCCACGGCAGGGGGCATCGCGTTTGCGAGCTTGACCAGGCCCGGGGTAGCCAGCGCCTCCTCCCTCTTCATGAAGTATGTCTTGACGTCAACCGCCCGGCGGACGACGTCATTGACCCTCTCGATGTAGTGGGTCAGCTTCTCCCTGTCGAACTGGTCGAGGCTCAGGTCGACCCTCGATTCGTCGGGTGCGATCTGGTTCCCCGTGATCAGCGCGCCGGTCTCTCCGTTCACCACCGAACTCAGTATGTGGGCAGTGGTGTGCATCCTCATTATTCTGAACCGCCGTTCCCAGTCGAGTACGCAATGGACCACATCGCCAGGCTTCATGGTGGCGGGCGACTCCATCAGGTGGACGATCTCCTCCCCCTCCTTCACCGCCTCTGCCATCTTCGCCCCGTTGACCGTGCCCATGTCGGAGACCAGCCCTCCTCCCCTCGGATTGAAGGCGGTCTGATCCAGGACCACCCTTTGGCCCTCAGAGGAGACGACCTTGGCGTCGAAGGTCCTCAGGTACATGTCCTCCCAATAGAGGCGCCGGGTCAATGGCGAGAGGTCGGGGGCCGCGCTCTATAACGTTGACCGGCCCGAAACACAGACCCAAGAAGGAATACGTCCAAAAACGGCTGAGGCTTGAAGGGTTCAGGCTGATGGTCTGAGCTGACGAATTAACAGCGAGAAAATTCTGCCCCCGCTGACGAAGACTTTACAGACCCGACAGAACCCAAACTTAGAAGAGCTATAAGACGAGCTAAGGGCTACAATCCGCGATGCAAGCCAAATGTGAGGTATGCGGAAGCACATTCGACGACTCGTATCAAGGCTACACCGTGAGTGTCGATAGGAGGTCGAAAACTGGCCTCAGTACGGGGCATAGTTACTGTTCCAAGGAACACGCCGTGCAGGGCCTAAACAAGCTTCAAGAGTGAGTCGGCCCAACTGCCGACGCTTAACGCCTTAGCCCAACTGCCTAAGAATTGACACTGCCTATTCTGGCAAGTCCTTTAGGCACGAGATTCGAGGAGTCCTCAGGCGGAGAGCGCAAAGTGGCGATGATACAGGAGGTGCAGCGCGTTTGAAGTGCCACTGCAACAACACGGTGACCCTCCGAGGCGAGAAGGGCGCCGTCTGTTCGTCCTGCGGATGCGAGTTCGTGGGGTCGCCAGAGGACGACGAGGTGCCGACGCTCATCAAGAAAGGGGGCGCGTGCTGGGTTCGACTACCCCAACCAACCGACAAGTAGACACGACATCCGCCGAGAGTCTCTATAGAGCAAGTGAACTCCCATCAGGGTTCTGTCCAATTTATGGGTGATTCCTGAGCGCGTCCAACCGTGGGTGATAGCCTATCAAGCGGGCTTTTCTTCAACGCGCCATAGACAGTGATTGCTAACCCGAAGGCTGACAGGATTCAGCAGAATCGCAACTGCGCCTATTGCCGCTATGACAACGACCATTGTCGTTGCGAACGCAAGGGTTCCTCGGTCCGATAGCAATAGAAACAGCGTGGGTCGGCACTATATTCGTTGCTACCACGGCCTTCAAATTCCTTGACAGAACGGCGTTGATGTAGCCTCGTCTGGTAACAACAGTTAATCATCACCCAGACGGGCGAAACCGTCGTCGGGGATTGATATGAGATTCAACCGTCTGCTGGGAGAACGATGGTGCGGCAACTGCGGCGAGAAAGTCGTCCCGGATGGAAACCGTTGCCCCGACTGTAATCACGTCGTTAGGGAAGCACCTCTCGATTCTGTTCTGAGAGCCAAGGTCAGAGGGTACCTGGGGCTGTATTCTCAGGTGAAGCTGAAGAAATGATGGCCATCAAAATCGCTGGTTCGTTGACTAATGAAAGACTGGTTGTCCTCAGCAAGCATTCTTCCGGGAGCATCTCCAACCTTGCACAGATGGGAATGGTTGATAGACCAACAGGCGCCTTTCTGCTGTCTTTTATCGGTGGAATCTATACTATCTTCATCGGTTCTCTTTGGGGTGTCTACGGGGCTACTTCTTTTTGGGGAAATATTGGAATCGCCCTTGGGATTGCGGGGTTCATTTGCGGAGCGATGATTATAATCGGAGCGATATTACAATACTCGGACAGACAATCAAGAGTGAGGGCAGGCTCCTTTTTGGTCTTGGCTTTCGCAATTGCATCCATTCCGCTCTTCTATCTAGATTTAATCGGATTCGCTCTGTCGCTTATCGGAGCAATTCTTGGACTGACGTGGAAGGCACGGCCGCTTGCGCCTCCATCAACGTAAGTTTGAACCCGCGCGCGCGAAGAGGGAACCTACTCAGCAATCGACGCTTAACAGGGAGACGAATCTGAGCCAGCAACCGCCAAGTTAACAGAGCCCCGACCTCAGTAGTTGGTTATCTTGGTCTGACTCAGCTCCCTCGAGATCAGCACGCTCTCCTGCATCCACTTCGTCCCGGGTATGACGAGCTTGGAGAGGGCCGAGTTCATCGCCCCCTTGAAGGTGTCGTGCCTCTCGAAGGGCTCCTTCATCATCTGGCGGATGCTCTCCCTGATGTTCCAGACCCCGAGCGGCATGATGAATCCGGGGTAGGTCTCCCTCAGGACGACTGCGGCGGCCTGCCTGCCCTCCCTCTCTAGCGCCTCCGCGACGGCCAGCCTGGTCGAGTAGTAGCAGCCCCCCACCCTGGCGTACCGCGTCCTGCCGAAGTACTCCTCGTAGTCTCCGATCATGTAGGGGGCGCTCGAGAACTGGTTCCAGGTCGTGTTGGGGAACCACGCCTCGATCCACTCGAACCTCCAGGGCTCAGGCAGAAGGATTGCCACGTACTGGTTGTCGTAGACCCTGAAGCCGTAGACCCGGAACTCGTCGATGGTCGGGTTGTGCTTGACCTTCTCGAGCAGGCTCAGGCTGATAGAGCTGTCCACGGCGGTGATGCTCCACCGCGTCGGGACGATCCTCCTCCTCGCCCCGTTCCCGAACATCCCCAGGCTGAACGCCTTCTGTATCCTCGTCACCAGGACCCCCTTCGAGTAGAGCTCCCCGATCGCGTCGTTCGCCTTCAGGTCGCGGTCGCCGTGCGCCGTCTCGATCCTCCTGTCAACCGACGGGTTGCTGATGCTGAACCGGTCTAGCGGCGCCGAGGGCCCGAAGGGCTGGGTGTCCTCGCTGAGCGTCAGGATCTTCCTGGGCGGTCTCGTCAGCCTGAGCTCTGTGTCGACCGGCCTGGCGGCCATCGCGAGCTCCTGAAGGGAGGACAGGAGCCTGCCCGGGTCCGCCGCCTCCTCCACTTTCGCCCTCGAGTTGCCTCTCACCAGGGAGAACCGGTAGTCGACTATCTGGTCTATCGGCCTGCCGAGCCAATCCTCTGGAGTGTCGAGGATCGCCGTGTCCCCAAACTGGGCCGGCACCATGGGACCGATGGAGACCCTGGGGTAGCCGAGCCTGCCGACGAAGACCCCGGGGGGAGACGAGCCTTCGATCTCGCTGGTCGCCATAGAGGCGCCCTGCCTCGCCATCGACTGCGCCTTGACGATTATCGGGCACCTCGGCTTGCCGCAGAGCAGCTTTGCCCCCCTGCATGCGAGACACATCCACGCGGGAGGGTTCTCAACGACCTCGATCGACCGGGCGACGTCCTCCTCCAGGCCTGTTACTGTCGTGGACATCACGCTCGAGAGCCATTCAATCTTCCTGGGCAATCAAACGCCAATTCGGCTGTCCTTTCCTCTTAAGCTGCTCGGAGGGACTCCAGGCTGAAACTACTCGCGTCTATTGCTAAATAGGATGCCGCTTGTACGCCGAAGTGATTGCCGCGCTTCGCTCACATGTCAGATGTCCACATCGGGGCCTTCAGGCAGCCTGAGCTCAGAGACCTCGTGACGAGGGCCTTCGACCTGGCGATCGGGAAGTGCATCGACGAAGGCGTCGACTTCGTAGTAATGTCGGGTGACATATTCGACTCGAACATCCCCGACCTTTCCTCTGTAAGGAAGGCGACCGGCAGGATAAGGGAGGCTAGGGAAAAAGGCATCAGGTTCTACGTGGTCTACGGCAGTCACGACTACAGTCCCAACCATGCCTCTGTTGTCGACGTGCTCGAAAGCGCGGGTCTCTTTACCAAGGTCGATCAAGGGAGAGTGAAGGACGGCAAGCTCGAGCTGGACTTCGTCGTCGACGAGACGGGGGCCAAGATCTGCGGCATCTCCGGCAAGAAGCTCTCCCTCGACAGGGCCGACTATGCGTCGCTCGACAGGCAGAGGCTGGAATCCGAGCCGGGCTTCAAGGTCTTCGTGTTTCATGGAGCCATCGACGAGCTGAAGCCCCAGTCCCTTACCGCCATGGAAGGCATGCCTGCCTCCTACCTCCCTGAGAACTTCGACTACTACGCCGGAGGCCACGTCCACGTTCACAGCTCGCAGGACCTTCCCGGAAGGAGGAACGTGGTCTATCCCGGCCCCCTCTTCGCGACAGACTTCAGGGACCTGGAGCCGCTGGCGAAGGGCGCGGAGAGCGGATTCTACATCGTCGACTTCGAGAAGGAGGTAAACAAGGTCACCTTCGCCCCGACAAAGGTGTGCGAAGTGCTCGGGCTGGAGTATTCAGCACATGGAAAGGACGCGCGGCGGGCCAGGCTCGAGCTGTCGGCCCTGGCTCAGTCCTCGGATGTCGAGGGCAAGGTCGTCCTCCTCAGGGTGCACGGAGAGCTGTCCGAGGGGTCGACGTCCGACATCGGCTTCTCTTCGATCCGGAAGGAGCTGGCGTCGAGGGACCCGATCTGTATCCTCCCGAACTTCAGCCAGCTCACCTCGAGGGACCTGGCCATCCCGGCCGGACCTCCGAAGGCGCAGCATCAGACAGAGCGGGAGTTCTTCTCTCAACGCATCGCTTCGGTGAAGTCCTCCGAGCCCAGGCTGATCGGAGAGAGCGGGGCAGAGCTCTCGATCGAGCTCCTGAAGAGCCTCAAGGAAGAGAGGAAGGAGAACGAGACGAAGGGAGACTATCAGGAGAGGACGGAGGAGGCGGGCGTCAATGTCCTCGGCCTGGCGGGTGACCTGTGACGCTGCTCACTCACCTCTCGCTGAAGAACATCCGAAGCTTCAACGACGGTTCGGAGGTCAGCTTCGACATTCCTGAAGGGACGGTCCTCTTCGAGGGAGACGTCGGCTCCGGCAAATCCACGATCCTGTACGCCGTGGAATTCGCCCTATTCGGCCTGGGCGACATGAGCGGCGGCTACCTCCTGAGCGAGGGGATGAGTTCGGGCCACGCCAAGGTGAGGGTCACCCAGGGCGGAAGGACCTTGGAGGTCCACCGCGGACTGAGAAGAACGGGCGAGAACGTCGTCCAGGAGAACTGCTACATCTCAGAGGGCGGTACCAGGACGGAGCTTTCGCCCGGGGACCTGAAGCAGCGCGTGATCACCCTGCTCGGGTTCAACGAGCCGTCCCATCCGCGCGCGGAGAGCCTCGTCTTCAGGTACGCCGTCTTCACGCCTCAGGAGCAGATGAAGGAGATAATCCAGCGCAACCCGGATGAAAGGCTCCTCGTGATCAGGCGCGTCCTCGGCATCCAGAGCTACCAGGTGGCCGCCGAGAATTCTGACCTCATCCACAGGCGCCTGCGAAGCAAGGCCCGGGAGATTGAGGCTGCGACCGAGGACCTCGAAGAGACAGAGGCGGAGGCCGCGCTGCAGCAGTCGAGGATCGAGGAGCTGGACTCCCGCATCCCTCACCTCCAGAACGAGGAAGCGGTAGCGAAGGTCGAGCTGGACTTCCTCACAGGGCGGTGGGAAGATGCGAGGAACGAACGCGAGAAGGTCAGTGCATCCGCCGGACGGATCCCGGAGCTCAGAAGAAGCGTGGCGCGACTGCACTCCGACATCAAGGAGGACGAGAAGCGAGCCTCCGACCTCGAACGCAGCCTGCAGCAGGACTATCTCCCTCCGATCGAGGCCTTCCAGAAGAAGGCGCCTCCGTCGGAGAAGACCGCCACGGTCCTCGAAGCGAGTGTAAAGTCCAAGCAGAAGGCCCTGGACGAAAAGCGCGGGTCGTTGGTGCTGCTGGCAGGACAGCTCAAGGAGGCGAAGGAGCTCGTCAAAGGTAGAGTCTGTCCCCGCTGCGGGCAGCGGATACCGGCAGACTTCAAAGACCAGTCTGCGCACCTGGAAGGAGAACTGAAAGGCCTGACTGCAGAGGTTTCTGCACTCGAAGAGGAAGTCTCAGGGCTTGAGGGCCTGGTGAAGAAGGCTCTTCTCTACGCTGAAGAGGAGAGGGCGTATCGCCGGGACCTCAAACGGAAGACAGAGATGGAAGCCGAGGTCACGGAGAGGAGAAGCCACGCGTCAGAGTCGCGTCAGGAGATGAGACGCCTCGAGGACGAGCTCTCCAGGTCGGAAGCCGAGGAAGACCGCCTGCTGGAGCTCAAGGCCAGAATTGACGCCATTGCGGTGGCTCTCAGGAGGGCGCAGCAACGGAAAGACGCCGCCAGCAGGGAACTCATCGAATCGATTACGAAGCGGAGCGATGGAACCGAATCCCTGAAGAGGTTGACGACCCAGATCGAGGAGAAGAAGACGAAGAGGGCCAAAGAGCAGCGCCTCAAATCCTACGCCTCCTGGCTCGAGACGTTCTTCAAGCCCACCGTGGAACTGATAGAGAAACAGGTGATGGTCCAGACCAACGCGAGGTTCAGCGAACAATTCCAGCGCTTCTTCTCATCGCTGGTCGACGACCCGGACCTCCGTGTGCGCGTGATGGAGGACTTCTCCCCCGTCTTCGAGAGGCAGGGATACTCCCAGGAATTCGACTCCCTCAGCGGTGGGGAGCGGACAAGCATCGCGCTGGCCTACAGGTTCGCCCTGAACGCCATCGTCCAGGAGGACATTGGGTCGGGCACCGGCGACCTCGTCATCTTGGACGAGCCGACTGACGGGTTCAGCAAGGAACAGATCCAGAAGATGCGCGACGTCATCGAAGAGCTGCATTCGAAGCAGGTGATTCTCGTCTCTCATGAGAAGGAGCTGGAGTCGATGGCCGACAGGATGATGCTCGTCGAGAAGGTGAATGGAACCTCGAGAGTGTCTCCCGTCTAGTCGAGTTGCTAAATGCTTTTCGTTATCGTATCAATAATGTCGTACGCCTTCAGGCTCTCCTTTGCCCTTGCCACAAGACTTGAAGCAGTGGTTTTCGCGCGCGCGAAGTACTGAAGGCTAAGAGTCAGCTGAGCCCAACGAAGAAGAAGCATTGGTGGGAACGATACTTCAAGATGTAGTCGTCAAGGTAGTTAGGCTTAAGCCAAAGAATATTAGTTCTAGTTTGGTTTGATGAGACGTTGAACGGCCTGCGAAGTGTTGGCATCCTTCTCTCAGTAGTTGGCATCCTACTCTTTTTCTTTGTCACCATAATCTTTGGATTGGTCATTCTGCTGTTAGGTTTGGTGGTCGTCTTTGCCGGTGGCAGGAGACGCACGGTTGCTCCACCTGTTCAATTCCCAGCCCAACCCCAGAATCCTACCGTGATAATTCAGAGAGAAGTTGTAAGAATCAAGTGCAGATATTGCGGCGCACTCAACGACCAAGGTTCTTTGAAGTGTCAGTCATGTGGCGCTTCTCTCGGGTGACTTGAAACTCTGGGTAGCCTCATCCGACACCATCAAAATCGCTGTCTGACGGTGGTTGTGACTGAATAGGCTTATTTCGCTTCGAACCAGCATCGAGCAAGGAGTGAAGAGTTGTTATCCCAAAGCAAAAGATCGGTTATGGCAACTGCGATTGTCGCTGTGGTGGTTGTAGCAGGTTTGTCAGTCTACACTTATTCTACCGTGTCTTCTCTCTCCCAACAGAACTCTAGCCTAAGCCGTCAGATCACGAGCTTGCAGCAGGAAGTCTCTAATCTCACCTCGCTTGAAACCACGGTCAAAGGAAGGGAGATTCAGGCCGGCATTGACTATCTCGTTTCGAACTATAACCCTCATGTGGGCCTGATTTCCGAAGCCCCGCATTCGGATGTATATTGGCTCGATAGCGACAACTTTCTCGCCGCCCTAGCCCTAAATTCGTCAAATTGGTCGTCAAATTCGACAATTACGGCCATCGCAGACAACATCTCGAGGACGCTTGCCCGCTACGCTCCAAGCCTTGGAAATGCAACAAATCAGTACATGCTTCTGAGCAGCTACTGGAAAGGATCATGTTCCCTCTATTCGGCCAACAATTACACCATCACGTACATTGGCAATGCCAAAATCATGGTGACCCTGAACAATGGAAGTGGCTCGCTCTCGGAAACTCAGTATGCAGACGTGGCATTCTTGCAAGCAATCTGCAACCTTCACCAGGGCAACATAACGGGCTGGTCGCAAGGGTTCAGCGACGGAGTCCGCTTCTTCAACGGAGTCGGGGTCGTCAACGACACTGTAGTCGGGTTCAACGACACAGCTTTTCAAGAGGGCTCGAGTAAAGGGATCTACCAAACCTACAAACTTGCCCTAGACGTCTATGCCACCGAGTCACAATGCGAGCCGTTTAACCAGGCGACATACCAGTTGGCATTGACGACCCTTCTTCAGATGCAAGCCCCAGACGGGGGATTCTATACAGGCTACAACCCTGACCTTTCGATTAATGGAACCACAAACGTTGAGACGACCAGTCTTGCACTTCTCGCTATGTCAACCGTGACTTTTTGCTTACGGTGATTCTCTCTCCTAGTTGTAGTTCGCTAATCAAGAGGTTCGCATTCCGTCGGGGAGTCTGACCGTCGCATTCTACAAGGCCGTCAAGGTTCAAGTCAAATCCAGCACCACCAAAATCGTTGGATCAAAGCGTTTCGGCTAAAACTGCGGCCTACACAGGTGGGTTCAAATCCCACCTACGGCGCTTTTCTATTCACGGGCCGACCGACTCAGCTTCAGCCCTCTAACTCGATTAACTCGGGAGCCTAAACTGGGGTCTTGAACCATCAGGAGCCGGACGCTAACCAAGTCCCGATGCCCTTGGCACAGAGCTTATCCTTCGAATCTCTGATCTCTCCTTCGGCTACTATGGCTGTCCTGCCGCTCCTGATGACCCTGCCCACTACATGGAAGGGTCCCTCTGTCAGCTTCTCAAGGAAATTGACCTTCAGCTCCATAGTCACCTGGTTCTTCCTCTGGTTGACTGTCATGACGGCCAGCCCGCAGGCGTTGTCCAGCGCTACCGTGACCACTCCGCCGTGCACCATCCCTCCCCACCTCGTTATGTTCTCGCTGAAAGGAAAGCTCATCTGAACGACCCCTTCGTCTATCTTCTCGACTTCGAAACCGACGTACTTGAAGAGACGGTCGTTCTCGAACGTCTGCTGGACCTGCTTTTCGACATCCGCACCATCCGCCTTCAGCCGTTCGAACGCCGCCTTGAAGCTTCCCGCTCGTTCAACCAAGTCGTGGAGGGACATGTAATGGGGCTGTCGCCTGGTCGTACGTTATTAAAACCCAATTTCCATCGGACCGTGTCGACGGCAGGTGGGCACGAGCACGAAGCCTACTCTCCGACTATCTGCAGCACGATTTTGCGCGTCCTGGGGCGAACGTCCAGCTCGACGAAGACGACCTGCTGCCAGGTCCCCAGAGTGAGCTTACCGTCGACGAAAGGAACGGCCAGGCTCGGGCCCACAAGAGACGCCTTCACATGCGAATGCCCGTTGTTGTCGTGCCACGTCTTCTGGTGCTCGTAAGCGTGGCTCTTCGGGGCCGCCCGTTCGAGCATGGCGGGGAAATCCTTCACCAGTCCAGGCTCGTACTCCATCGTCGTCACGGCTCCCGTCGAGCCTGAGACGAAGAGGATCACAACCCCTTTGGTGAGCTTCGTTTCGCTGACGCACCTTTGGACCTCCTGGGTCAGGTCGATGACGTCGTTCTCACCCCCGCTGACTATCTGAACGTGCTTGGTGACCACAGCCATGGAGGATTCCTCGGCGCAGCGATATTTCTGCTTGCAGGCCTTCGCCGCGATTCATCCGAACGTGCCGTTACTTGTTCGCGTCCTTCGCGTAGTCCCTGAGCGGCGAAACAAGACTGGTGAACTCCATCGGGAAGATGTATTTCGTTGACGGGCTCGCGCCGAGGGCCTTCAGGGTGTCCAGGTACTGCAGCACCATCGTCTTGGAGTCGATCCCCTTCGCGGCCGCGAAGATCTGGTTGAGCGCGCCCGCATATCCTTCCGCCCTTAGGACCTGAGCCTGCTTGTCGCCTTCCGCCCTCAGGATGTTAGACGCCCTGTCGCCCTCGGCGACCAGAATGGAAGCCTCTCTCCTCCCGTCTGCTTCCGTGACCGTGGCCCTCCTTGTCCTCTCCGCAGACATCTGTCTGACCATCGCCTCCTGGACGTCCTTGGGCGGAGTGATCTCCCTGATCTCCACGTTGGTCACCTTGATCCCCCATCTCTCCGTGACCTCGTCCAGCTTGGTCCTGAGGATCTGGTTGATCTGCTCCCTCTTGGCGAGCAGCTCGTCGAGCGGGATGTCTCCCACGACGGACCTCAGCGTGGTCGTCGCGATGCCTATAGACGCCCCTTCGAAGTGCTGCACCTGGACGACGCTCGTGGCGGCATCGGTCACCTTGTAGTAGATCAGGAAGTCGATGTCGGTAGGCGCGTTGTCCTTCGTGATGCACGTCTGGTGGGGGACTTCGAGATACCTTTCGCGGAGGTCTATCTTGGTGACGCGGTTGATGCCCGGGAAGACGAAGACGACTCCGGGCCCCCTCGCCCCTGTCAGCCTGCCGAGTGTGAATTGGACCAGCCTTTCGTACTCCCTGACGATCCTGATGCTGTAGCCGATGAACCCTATGACTATGATTATCACGAGCGCGTAGATCGCGTAGCTGATGTAGTCGCCGGTCGTCTGCAGCGCAATCGAGCTGGGGGGAATCATCTTTCCAGTCTCTCCACCTTCGGCTTCAAGCCGTCTACTGCTATAACCTTTGCAGGGTCCCCACGCTCCCTCGGTCGAAGGCGCGTCCAAACCATAATGTGCTTACTAAATAAGCCTAGTTTACCTGGGTTCTGTGTAATCCACGGGACATGTTTCTCACTGGATGCTTTCAGATAGAGATAGAGAGAGCGTGAGTCAAGGCCGATAATCTATCCCGAGAGAGAGATTCAACTTTGCATGAGCCAAGCCATATTCTCGAAACTTGAAGCTGAGAAGACCGAACTAGGGCAGACGTGGGAACAGTACCTCTTCTCTGACAAGCTGAGAAACCTCACGGGTGTCAGAGTGGTCATCAGGTAGGTTCGGAGGGACCCCCCGAGTTCACATCAGTGGCCGGGAATCTAATCCCTCGGGTTCAAAGCGGCGACGAGTTCTTGGCCGTCCCGCAGGTCGGCGTTAGCTCCCTTTGCGCGCGCGCGGCAGTTTTGGTGGCGTTAGATTATGCCTGTCGGGACCGCAGGTCAACGCCAGACGCGGTGGGTGAGTATCGAAACTGCGAGGACTATCAGGAGTGCCCCTATGGCAATGAAGACGGACCCGTAGAGGAAGAGGAAAGGCGAGAACCCCCCTCCGGGCACCGCCTGTGGCTGGGTCGTCTGGCTCAGGCTGAAGGAGTCGAGGTAGTTCGCCGAAGGCGACCACGCATAGAAGTGGTACTGGCCCGGCGGGAGCCTGATCGTCACGTTCTCCGATTGCATATTGTACTCCTCGGACCACACTCCCGGCGGTCCCGTGAAGTTGTACACGGGCTGTCCCCCCTTCGAATGGGCGAATAGCAGCGCGTCGTTCTGGGTCTGGTTCAGGACGTATATGTGGACCGGGCCGAGGGCGCTCCACGCCATGCTGAAGGTCGGGACGGTCGTGGGCCAGCCGATGAGGCTGACAGTGGTGTTCTGAAGCAAGGCCTGGGGCCCGACCCCGCCGCTTTCGGTCGTGCTGACATAGGCAGGCGCCACTGCGGCTGCGTCAAGGATTGCAAACGAGAAGCTCGCAATAAGGAAGATGCCAATCAGGATGAGGACGACGGCCGTCGTAACCTTTACCCCTGTGAGCTTCCTTTCGGGGTGAACCCTCTCCGGGAACGTCCTGAGGAGGCTCGCTGCCTGTCGCCCCTGGTCTGTCAGGCGGTACCTCCCCCCTTCGTCCTTCGATATCAGGCTCCCGAGGGCCTTCAGGTGGTAGTTGAGACGCCCCGTGTTCGTTATCTGGAGCAGAGTCATCATGTCGGTATAGGTGAGAGATTCTCTCTCGGCCAAGAGTTCCAGTACGCTCCTCCTGGTCGTGTCGCTCAGGATCTTGTGCAGGGACGCCCAATCGAGCTCCAAGGCGAGGATACCCGTCTCATGGCTGGATAATCAGCCTTCTTGATTGGAGTGCTTATCATTTCGTTATCACGAACGAATTTCATTACCCAGAGAGTGCCATTTCCACTCGGCAAAAGAGGCCTCGTGGGCCTCGGCCCTTGACTTGGGTTTCGCTAGGTCCTTGGGGCTGAGGCTGTAACCGGGCGTTCTGACCTGTTTGATTGCCGTTCTCGACGGTAGAACTATACGCCCTCTCATGTTACACGGTATCCGTGACGCCTCACAGGACCGCAGTCGGACACGTCGCAGCATCGTTCCCCGCTTCTTATTGAAGAATCCCCGCTTCTTATTGAGGGCATGATAGCGCAGGTGAGCAGGGTTCGCAGTCATGTAGGGGTCCAGCCTCCCCGCGATTATCCTCGCTCTGTCCGCCAAGAACCGCGCGCTTACAATCTTCACAGTGTTAGGAGTCTCTTCGTAGGACTCGGGGTCTCGATTCTCACCCGCCGGATTTGTTACCGATAGTACTCGCGAAAGATGGAGAGATGCGGAGGGGATTCGGGACCCTCACCCGACATGTCCGGTGGAATTTCGAAGTCGCTTGGTTGTTCTAAAGCCCTAACATGCTTCGCCGTGACTGTGGTACATACACCTAATACTTGATTCGGGCCCGATGATTGAGGTTGACGCGACGCGCAGTCTCGTTATCTTCGGCGTTTCTGGTCATCATCCTGATTGTGGCGGGGCTCCTCGGTGTCCTTCAATTGACCTCGACTTCGGGGCCGGTAGGCTCTCCGCTCCCCTTCAAAGACACCGAGGCGGGAAGCCTCTACGTCGGAGGGTTCCCCCGCACGATCGCAGTCAACCCCGTGACAGACACGGTCTACGTCGCGGACTGGTTCAACAACTCTCTCACGGTCGTGAACGCCTCGAACTACTCGGTGGTCGCGCGAATCGACCTGCCCGGAGCCAACAACAACGGGATCATCATAGACGACGGCTCCGACATGGTCTACGTCCTAGTTGCAGGCGGAGTTGCGGAGGTTAACGGCACGACGAACAAGGTGGCGGGGGAGATCCCCATAGATCTGGGACCAGGCTCCCTGGCCTACGACCCGTCGACCCACACCCTGTACGGCTCCCAGGAGTCCACCTTGGTCGGGGCCAACGCCCAGACCGGGGCGGTGGTGTCGAACATCTCGCTAGGGTACTGGGCAGACAGCGTGGCGGTCGACCCAAAGACCGACACCGTCGTAGCGGCAGGATGCGATTCCATCGGGCTGGCCTGCAACTCGGTTGCGACCGTGGTGAACGAGACGAGCCACGAGATACTGGCTGTCGTGAAGATAGGCAACTTCGGCTACCCCAGGGTCACAATGAACCTCGCCGAAGACATAGCATATGTATCCGGTTCGGCGCTTATCATAGGGCTGGGAGCTGCGAACGGAGAAGTCGTGTTCAGTTCAAACTCCCTCTCCTGCCCTCCCCTTGACTCCATGGCTGTGGACCCAGCGTTCGACCAAGTACTCTCTACCAACCTCACAGAGAATTACACCTTGGCATATGATGGATTGATGGGTGCCGTTGTGAACATCTATTCCCTTCCGGGCAATCCTCAGTTCGTAGCGGTAGACCCGGTCACGAACATCGCTTTCGCAACGCTCTTCGACGGCCAGCTCCTGGCATTTCATGTCGAGGCAGGCGCGGGCTACGTTAACGCCGCGCCCTTCGGCGCAGTGGAGGACTGCGGGATCCCATAGAAGTCTATTTGGAGAGAGCGCGAGCGCTTCGTTATGATGCTGTCTTCTATTGTAATGTTGTCATAGTCAAGGTCCGTGAGGTAGGCTCCATCCAGGGTGCTATTCTTGATTGAGAGATTGGCGTCACGGTGGTGCGCTTAGCACCGATGTCAAGGTACATGCCAACCTTCGACGACATCGACTTACGTGCTGATTAGCGGTGGCGGCTAGCATTTCTTGGTGGTATAAACACAGGTGCCAAATGTGGAAGCGCGTCATGGTCATAGGTGTCTACGCAACGCCTGTAGGTATAGTCTTCAGTTAAATAACGGAAAATAGGTTTTACGCCTGCTTCTTTGGACCTGGTACCGAATCTGATATGATCGGCACGAAAGCCGGTATAAGGTATAGCGAGCGGAACCCTGGTTCCCATATCAACCCTGCCACCCCCGGTTCTATTCTGGAGGAACGGATAAATCACTGTTACCCGTTCGGGTATGATTACAACTTCCCTTTTGGTTATTTCAAGGTTAGGCGCCGGGACAACAAACAGTCCTACTCTTTTCCTTTCCCTAGCCACACTTGGGATATATTTCCTTGGAAGCCGCCACGTCCTCCCTTCCTTGTCCCGATAAGGGTCTTCGACATCCTTTCCATCCTCAAAAACGCCGTTCTTCTTCGGATACACCTCAAGTTCTTTCGCCCAAAGAGGCACGTAACCGTTTTCTTTCACTTGCTTCCATGCGTCTGAATAGACTAGTGCGTCGTCAAGCAAAACGTTCGAAGGCAGGCCACCCTTGTCCCTCCGCACTTCTATGGCCTCGAGCCAGCCCAGGCTTACTACCTTTGAGTCTCTTTCTAAACTACCAAATGCTAGCTCTAGGTCGGACTCACTCACGATGGATTTGGTCGCCACTTTTATCAAACCTGATGTGATTTTCCTTACTTATTAGAAGAACTGCTCAGGCAGCAAGAGCTGGCCGCGCGCGCTACTCAAAAAAAGAGTCCGGGAACGCGTGGTTCCCGTCTCTAATACGAGCTGGTCTCCGTCCCGGCTTCCGCAGAGGGCAGCGTGGCGGGTATTTCGGGGAACTTCTCCTTCATGCGCTGCTCCGCGAGCGCGGATGCCTCCGATAGGATCCGCTCGGCGTCCTCGTTTGCAGCTTCGAAGTTCATTGAGTACCCACCGACCGTCCCTACGTCTACCAGGATGCTACTCAGCAAACCAGAGATCTCGCCGATCTCGCCTTCAGCCTCAGGCATGACGCCCCCCAAGCCTTGCTTGACGTTGCGCATCACTGCCATCGCCGGAGTCAAGGTGACAACTATGTCACCGAGGTCTGTGATAGTACTTAGTCTGAGCACTATCTGCTCGAGAGCGAGCTTTGCCTGTGTGACCATCTTGTTCATCTTTCTGATCTCGGCAAGCTCGTTCGCGAAAACGGACGCGTGTTGTGTGTCGTGCTTCTGTAGAGAGGTTACGACCCTGTTGAAGATCGAGTTGTCCCTCTCTCTGAGTTTGATGGATGCAGAGTCGAGTTTGGCGATTTGGACTTGGATTTGTCGGACTGCTAGATCGAGCCTCGGCTTCATAGGTCCCGGATTCCTCATCGAGTCCTTGACCTTGCCGCCGAAACTCTGGTTGTCCTGCTTTTCCCATTTACCTGCGAACGTAGACATCGATATTCTCGAGTATCATGCGGTGCCAAATTCTAAGTGGTGGAACGTATAATCTAGTTCACAACTACATTAAGGCATGTAATCTTCTGCTCGCGCGCGCGCCCCCCCAAGTGTTATTACCGGTCTCCTTCCCTAGTACCTTCACGACCCGTAGGATCTCTCTCCACATGTACATCACCCTCGATGGGAGGGCCGAGTTCCCGAAGTACGCTGGGAGCGACGACCCCGAGTCGGGCGTCATCGACGACGAGATGTGGAGGAAGCGCTGGAAGTCCATCGACACTCTCCTGCTCGGGAGGAGAGCCTACGAAGACTGGGCGCGCTTTTGGCCGCCCTCCAAGAGGAAGCCTAGCGACCCGGAGTTCATCAAGGAGTTCTCCCGCTTTGCGCACGACTGCAAGAAGGTGGTCTTCTCGAACAGCCTCCGAAGGGCGACTTGGAAGAACTCCAGGGTTGTCGGAGGGGACGTGGTCGAGGTGGTCTCCAGCCTGAAGAAGGAGCCGGGCGACAACATCGCCGTCGGCGGCGGTCCCCTTCTCGCTCAGCAGTTCATGCAGCACGGGCTTGTCGATGACTATTTTTTGACGGTCCTCCCGGTTCTCCTAGGCAACGGCAAGCCGTTCTACGGCTCGATGGACGAGCAGCAGAACCTCAGGCTCGTGGACGTCAAGCGCTCCAAGCACGGTGAGCTCTTCCTCCACTACAAGCCTTCAGACGGAAGTAGGCATTCCCGGGAATTTGCGGAAGCACATGGCCGAGGTCGCGCGCGCGCGATCCAAATGAAGATTACAGCAATCTGATTTCGTGCCAAGCCTTAACCAGACACATCCCTTGCGAGGACCGAGGGACAGTCGATGAGGGTGGTGGTCTGCACAAGATACGGCCCTCCAGAGGTGCTTCAGCTAAAGGAGGTGGAAAAGCCCGTCCCCAAGGAGAACGAAGTGCTGATACGCGTCCGCGCCGCGAGCGCCTCGAAAGGGGACGCAGAATTGCGCTCCATGAAGCTGCCGTGGGTTTGGCAGATTCCATTTCGTTTGGGGTTCGGCTTCCGGCGGCCCAGAAGGGTGCTCGGTCAGGAGCTCGCCGGCGAGGTTGAATCGACCGGAAACGCTGTGACTCTGTTCAAGAAGGGTGACCAGGTCTTTGCTACCACAGGGCTTAGGATGGGCTCGTACGCAGAGTACAGTTGCCTCCCCGAGACTGGGATGCTCGCTCTCAAGCCCGTGAACGCCACCTACGAAGAGGCGGCGGCCATCCCCTAGGAGGTATCAACGCGCTGCACTTCATCGGGAGGGGAAACATCCATGGAGGACAGGAGGTCCTGATCAACGGCGCCGGCGGGGCTATCGGGACCTTCTGCGTCCAACTGGCGAAGTCGAAGGGGGCCCACGTCACCGCGGTAGATAGCGCGGCCAAGCTGGACATGCTGCGTTCCATAGGCGCGGACAAGGTCGTCGACTATGTCGCGGAAGACTTCACCGAGCGGGGCGAGGCATACGATGTCATAATTGATGTGGTCGGCACTAGCCCGTACTCCGGCTGCATGAGGTCGCTGAAGGACGACGGGCTCTACATCCTCGACAACGCAGGCCTCTCCAGGCGCCTCCGGAGCAGCCTGACTTTACGCAGACACGGGAAGCAGGTGCTGGGCGGAAGCGCGCCTTACATGCGTAGTGACATGGCTCTTCTCAAGCAACTCGTGGAGGCGTGGACCCTCCGGCCCGTGATTGACAGGATCTATACGTTGGAGGAGGCCGTCGAAGCTCACAGGTACGTCGATTCGGGTCAGAAGAAGGGAAACGTAGTAATGACTGTCGGTGGTCACGGCGAATCCTGAGCGGTGGGTCGTAGCGAGCGCGCAAGGCCCTAACTTCTCGACGTTGCGTCGTACGGCTCTGGCGGCGACGTCTTCCACGCTCATTCTCTGTGCGGTAAAAGCAGGGTTGTTTCCCATGCGGATACCATATTAGTGAGCCCTCGTGGGTTTCCACCGCATTGGAGCCGTCTGAGGGGGTCCGTGACACGAAGCTCAGGGAGATCTTCGCCGCATTCAACGAGGCGTGGATGAAGTACTGGGAGTCCTACGTGAGGCTGCAGGGACAGCTCTATGACAGCCTGCGGGCGGGAAGGGAGGTCTCGTGGCTCGCCGCAACCGACGAGAGGAAGCTCAGCGAGATCAACCAGGTGCAGCGCGAACTCTTCTCCGGGATGCCACGCAGGCTGGACTACGCCCCGCTCGGACAGATTATGCGCGACCTTGACAGCGCCCCAACCAAGATCAAGGACCTCGAGGCTGTGCTCGCCCTGGAAGAGGAGGGGTGCAGGCGTCTGGAGGCGGCGATAGCGCTGATGAAGGAGAAGGTCGAGGCGATGAAGGAAGCGATGCACACCGCCGGTCCCTGAGCGTGCACTCGACGACTGGGCTTGTGAGTTCCCCGCTCCGGCTGCGGTCGACGAGGCTGAGTTTGAAGTCAGGGAGTACTACACCGAAGCGGTGGAGCCTTCCGGCAAGCAGCTGACGGCCTTGCCACACTTTCAAATCATCTCCCTTCGTAGCCTGGCGCGATGGCTTCGAGAGGTCTGACTGTAGCTGTCATCGTCTTCCTGCTTCTTTCAATAGCTGTTTTTGGCTACTTCGCGGGCTCCGCCTCTCGCACAACCAGCTCAACGTCCTCCTCGTCGTCATCTTCGGCTACGACCTCAACGGCCTCGACGCAAACCACCTCTGGCTCGAACAACATCTACCTGTATGTGGGCGCCGCGGTCTTGGTTCTGGTATTGATCGTCATTGCGATTCGGCTGGACAAGTGGACTTCTCCTACAAAGGCGCTCGGCAACTCAGAAAGCGGTCTCTCCCGCTTTGCAGGGCGATTGAAGCGCCAAGAAGCTTGCGATCTGCAGTGAGGCGGCAGCGCTCTTTCGCTTAGGGCACGCTTAGGACTCCTCCGCTTCGAGGTTCGTGAAGTTTCATGATTGGTGGCGAACGGTCAGTTCGCCGGGATGTCCTGGGCGCCGAGAAACCCCGGCCGGGCTAAACCTGTTTAGGTTATGAAGCTGACGTTTATGCGCGCTTCCTCATGCCCTGGTACCTGACCTCGAACCCCATATGCGCGTAGAGCCTCGCCGCTTCCACTGCTTCTGCAGGACAGTCGAGCAGGACCACATCTGCCCGTGCCCTCTTGAGTTCCTCCAAGAGTCTTTCAAGAAGAGCCCTGCCGATCCCCCGCCTCCTTCGTTCAGGAACCACGGCCATCAGTTCGACGTAACCGACCTTCTTGGCCTTCCACCTGTCGAGCACTTCCTCAGGCGCCTCCTTCAAGCGTCCGAAGGCGAAGCCGACGACCTTTCCGTCCTCTTCCTCCGCGACCCAGAACCCCCTTGGGAACCGTGCCGCTCTTCTTAGGTCAGATTCTCGAGTTGTGGAGTCAAAGGTCGCGTACTTGACAGCGATTTCGAGGACCCGGTCCAAGTCCTCTTTCCTGAACATCCGGACTTGCAAGAGATGGAAGACAGAGCCTCCAGCTATTTCAACGGATTGCGGCCCGTCAGCCGTGCCTGCCGCTTCCACGTGAAGCCCGCGACCAGGAGGACCGAACCGGCTGCCAGAAGGAGCGCAGCCCAGCTGAAGCCCGAGGCAGGGCCCACCTGAACCGTTATGGTCTGGGACCAGTACGTGACGTTGACCGCCGCTGCTGTCGGGTTGACGACGAGCACCATGACGGGTTCGACATCCTGTGGATAGATCAGAGTGTCCAGCACCCTTCCAGGAAGGGCGCCGTAAATGCCCAGAACCTCGGTGTGGCTCGCCGCCACGTAGGCAGAGAGGCGGCTGATGTTTCCGAGTCCAGTACTGTAGTTGTACGAGTCGATCCCTTCGATGAGGCTCCCGTTGTAGAAGACAGTCCCGTTGTAGTAGAAGGTCTGACTTAGAATCAGCGGAGTGAGGTCTCCCGCGCTGACCCTGTAGACGTAGACGTACAGGGGCCCGGTCGAGGCCACGGCCCGGAACTCGATCACCCCCTTGGGCGTGGCAATTCCCGTGGAATACGCCTCGTAGAAATTGCCGGCAGGAACCCGGGTGAGGGTACTTCCGGTGTTGCTTGTGATCTGGGCCGAACTCGCGCCAACAGTTCCCATGGACATCCACGACACGAGGAGGACGGCCAAGCCCACGGCCACGAGGACCGTGCCCACCCTGTAGGTGAAGGTCGCAACAGTCGAGTGGTCGGGCCGGCTCACCTACGGCTCGACCTCCCGGGTGAACCAGAAGTAGCCGGCCGCGAAGACGGCCGCTGTCAGCAGGTAGCTCACGAGCACGAGCAGTTGTGCGGTCGCCAGCGTGGGCGTGTAGTTCTGCAGAGTGACAATGCAGTCATAGCAGTTTCCGGAAAGGCTGTTGAAATACGTCTGGACGGCGGCGAACGGGTTCAGGACGTAGAGCACCCCGATCGCGAAGTAGTTGTCGTAGAGCTGCGCGAGTCCCGCCAGCAGCGGAAGGAAGAGCCAGACCACGAAGTACGAGAAGACGCCCGCTACGAGAGCAAGGCCTCCCTGCTTCGACAGCACCGCTATCAGGAGGACAAGGGCGGTGACCAAGAGGGGCGTCCCAAAGGCGGCGGCGTAAGCCAGCCAGAACGTCGGGCCCTGGCGGACGAGGAAGGCGGGAGCTACGGCGGCGATCGCCAGGAGCTGGCACGCTATGAAGACGGCGCAGGGAACCCCGACCGAGGAAAGGAGCCTGGCGGCATAGAGCCTGCCCCGGCTCAGAGGATAGGTGAGGTAGGTCTGCATGACACCCTTCTCGAGCTCTGCGCCCAGGCCGGAGGAGACGTTCCGCCAGATCAGGACCATGAAGATAAGGAGTGTGACCTCCGTGGCTGCCGAGACGTACCCGAACGCGAGCGCAGTTTCGCTCGAGAAATCCGAGAAGACCCCGAAGAAGAAACCGCTGAGCACGAAGAGGAAGGCGAAGATTTCGAGGATCGGGAACCGGAAGTCCTGGCGGAGAAAGACCGTCAGCATCTGCAGGAAGGGCGTCGGCCTTCCCGTTTCTGTGGGTCTCCGCTCGGCCGCGGCGGCCGTCAATGCTGCTCCCCGTCCGGCGAGGTCGCCCTCCTGAAGAGCTCCTCAAGCGAGGCGTTCTTCGACTCGACCCCGTAGAGCCTCGCTCCGACCTGCCTGGCAAGACCTGGGACGTCATCGTAGAGCCTGTCCCCAGATCCCTTCTGCGCCTCCACCACGATGTTCTCTCCGGAGACCTCGAGGCCCACGACGTACTTCAGCTCCCTGATCCTCTCTGCCAGGTCTCCGGGCTTGTCGGTCGTGACCCTGACGACCTCAGACCTGAAGGTTTCGTAGAGCTTCTCCAGCTCCCCGCTGGCCACTATCCTTCCGGCTCTCATTATCACCGCGGTGTCGCAGACTCGGCTCAGCTCTGGGAGGAGGTGGGAGGAGATCAGGAAGGTGATCCGGCCCTCCTTGTTCAGCTCTAGTATCCGTCGGAGCACCTCACCCCTGGCCTGGGGGTCGAGGTTGCTGGTCGGCTCGTCGGCGACGACCACCTCAGGGTCGTCGATCAAGGCGTGGGCGAGCGCGAACCTCTGGAGCATCCCGGCCGAAAGCTTCCCAACGGCCCTGTCCCTGCAGTCCACCAGTCCCTCCGCTCGGAGGAGCTCGTCTGCCCGGCTCGACGGGTGCCCGTGCATCCTGGCAACCCTTGACAGGTAGTCTCTTACCTTGATGTTCTGCGGGAACCTCGGCTTCTCCTGTATCACGCCGACCCGTTTGAGCGCCCGAGGGTTGTCCCAGGGGTCCTCGCCGAAGAGCCTTGCCTCGCCTTCGTCAGGGCGAAGCAGCCCGAGGATCACCTTGATCGTCGTCGTCTTGCCAGACCCGTTCGGACCGATCAGGCCCGTCACGGCCCCGTCTCCGACGCCGAAGGAGACGCCGTCCAACGCCGTGACCTTAGAGAAGCGCTTGACAAGGGCCGCCGTCTCGACGACGTCCAAGGCTCTCCCTGCGCTGTCCGCGTTCTTCTAAGGATTGCTGGGTGATTAGCACCCCCACAGTCGCGGAGCCTTCTATCAGATTCAGCTTTATGACCAGTCTAGAATTCTCGTTTCCGACAAAAGTGACCATTACAGGCTTTCGCCTTGCACTAAACAGGTCGCCCCGGCCCTCGCGATTGCAAGAGCTTTGGTCTGCATGATGCTTCGTCCCGCGTTTGTGCCTCACACATGCGGGGAAACACAGTAATACCATACTTGCGTCGTAACCTCTGAGAGCCTTGGCTGACATCGAGAAGATGTTCAACCCGAGAACCGTCGCCCTGATCGGAGCCACGGACAAGGAGGGGACGGTCGGCGAGGCGACGCTCAAGAACCTCCTTATCGGAAAGGGCAAGCGCTCGATCTTCCCCGTCAACCCCAAGCACGAGAGCCTGATGGGCCTGAAGTGCTATCCTGCCCTCTCAGCGATCCCGGAGCACGTCGACCTCGCCGTGGTCGCCACGCCCGCAAGCACCGTCCCCGCCGTCGTGGAGGAGTGCGGGAAGGCCGGAGTCGACGGCATAGTGATCATTTCGGCGGGCTTCCGAGAGGTGGGAGAGGCGGGCGCAAAGCTCGAGGCGGAGATCAGCCGGATCAGGTCGAAGTACGACTTTCGGCTGCTGGGCCCGAACTGCGTCGGCTTCGCCAGGCCCTCGGCCCACCTCAACGCGACCTTCCTCCGGGACAACCCCGAGCCCGGCTCGATAGCTTTCATCTCTCAGAGCGGTGCCCTCGGGTCGGCGATCCTGGACTGGGCGATGACCTCCCACGTGGGCTTCAGCCTCTTCGCCTCGCTCGGGTCGATGCTGGACCTCGACTTCGGCGACCTGATAGACTTCCTGGGGGGCGACCCGTCGACGAGGAGCATCATACTATACGTGGAGGGGATCGGGCACGCGAAGAAGTTCATCAGCGCGGCGAGGGGCTTCGCCCGCACCAAGCCCATCATCGTCCTGAAGGCGGGCAAGCACAAGACGGGGGCCAAGGCCGTCCGGTCCCACACGGGTGCGCTCGCCGGCGACTTCGAGGTCTACGACGCGGCCTTCAAGCGTGTGGGGGTCGTCAGGGTCGACGAGATAGGCGACCTCTTCAACTGCGCAAGCGTCCTGGACTCGAGGCACCTGCCTGCGGGCCCCAGGCTGGCCATAGTGACTAACGCTGGAGGCCCGGGCGTCGTGGCGTCCGACGCGGTCGCCGACCTCGGCGGAGAGCTGGCGAAGCTCTCGGACGATTCGATGAGGTCCCTCAACGAGCACCTCCCTCCGTACTGGAGCCGCGGCAACCCGGTGGACGTGCTGGGGGACGCAGACGTAGCCAGGTACTCGACCGCCCTCGACGTCTGCCTCTCAGACCCGAACGTCGACGGCCTCCTCGCGATCTTCACGCCCCAGGGAGTCACCTCGTCCACGGAGCTGGCCGACGCCGTCGTCAGGTCCTCGAAGAACGGGCGGAAGCCTGTCCTCACCGTCTGGATGGGGGAGAAGGCGGTCGTCGAAGCGAGGAAGAGGTTCACCGAGAACAGCATCCCGACCTATCCGACGCCGGAACAAGCCGTGAAGACGTACATGTACATGTACAGGTACCGGCGGAACCTCGACCTGCTCTACGAGACGCCCGAGGAGCTCCCCGTCGACCTGATGCCCCCCAGCAGCCACCTGAAGATCATCGTCAGGAGGGCCATAAGGGAGGGCAAGCTCCTCCTGTCGCAGTCTGACGCTGACAAGTTCCTCGACGCGTACAACATCCCCAGGCTCGAGGGCGGGTTCGCCAGGACGCCCGACGAGGCGGTGATGGTGGCGCGCAGGATGGGCTACCCGGTCGTCCTGAAGGTGGTCTCCCAGGAGATCGCGCACAAGAGCGACGTGGGAGGCGTAGTGACAGGCATCGCCTCGAGCGAGAGGCTCGCGGACGAGTTCGTCAAGCTCATCGAAAGGGTGAAGATCCTGAAGCCCGACGCCGTGATCGACGGCGCCTACGTGCAGAAGATGGCCGGAGCGGTCGACTACGAGCTGATACTCGGCTCGAAGAAGGACGTTGACTTCGGCGCCGTGCTGCTTTTCGGGTCGGGGGGCATAGGGGTCGAGCTCTTCCGTGACTTCTCGATAGGGCTCCCGCCGATGAACCAGGTCCTGGCGCGAAGGATGATGGAGGAGACGATAATCTACAGGGCCCTGTCTCACGGCCTCAGGAACAAGCCTCCCGTCCCCATGAAGCCCCTCGAGGAGGTCATCGTCCGCCTGTCGGGCATGGTCGCCGACTTCCCGGAGATAGCGGAGATGGACATCAACCCGCTGTTCATGGTCGAGGAGAAGGCTCTGGCCGCGGACGTGAGGATCCTACTCGACCCGGCGGCGCCGGAGGAGGGCGTCCCCTATCCACACCTGGTGGTAATGCCCTACCCGACCAAGTACGTGGTCCCGTACAAGCTGGAGGACGGGACCGACGTGCTCCTCAGGCCAATCAGGCCCGAGGACGAGGCGTTGGAGGCGGAGTTCATCAACGGCCTCTCGGAGGAGTCGAGCCGGCTCAGGTTCTTCAGCACGGTCAAGAACCTCCCCCACGGTGACCTGGTCCGCTTCTGCAACATCGACTACGACAGGGAGATGGCGATCGTGGCAGAGGTCAAGCAGGGGGGAAGGAGCCGGGAGGTCGGGGTGGGCAGGCTGATCTCCGAGCCCGACCAGAAGCGCGGAGAGTTCGCAGTCGTGATAGCCGACCAGTACCAGGGGAGGGGGCTCGGCAGGAAGCTGCTGGACATGCTCATCGACATAGCCGAGGACAAGCGCCTCGAGGCGATCTACGGCGTGGTCCTGAAGGACAACAGGACGATGCTTGCCCTGTGCAAGGAGATGGGGTTCACCCTCACACCGGAGGAGGACCTGATGAAGGCCGAGCTGGCGCTGGTCCTTCCACCGTACCCCAGCCACGAGACCAGCCAGGTCCAGCAGAAGGAAAAGCAGGAGGAGAGGCCCGACTCTGATTCGCTACTCCAATGAGGCGATTCTCGTCTCCTGATGAGACTACGGCGGCTGGGACTAGATGAGAGCGAGCCCTCTGAAGCTGCTGATCCTGGTGGTGATGTCCGTCGTTGGGCTCGCCGCCTCCTCGATCGTGCTCTACCTCTACGACACGCTCCATCAGCAGCTTCCGGTCTGCACCCTTCCCCAGAAAATACTTGGGGAGACTTTCAACTGCAACACCGTCCTCGGGAGCAGCTACAACTCGATCTTCGGTCTCAACCTCGACGTTCTGGCTGTGACGTACTTCATCGTCAACCTGGCCCTGATCTTCATGGTCGCCTTCGGGAGCGACAGGCTCTACGACAGGGCATTCAAGGTGCTGTTCGCGTGGAGGTTCGTAGGGCTCGCGATAGTCCCCTACCTGATGACTGTCGAATTCGTCATCCTGAAGACGATATGCATCTACTGCACGATCATGCACTTTTCGATCCTGATCGACTTCGGCATTATCACCTACTTCATCTTCTACAAGAAGAACGTAAGGACATTCCTCACCTCATGAGCGGCTCATGAGCAGTGACTGCCCCGATTACTGCTACAGTTATGGCCTCCTTGATGAGGCGCCTCATGCCTCGGTCTGATCTTTGCGGGCAAATAGTTCTACCGTCGAGAACGATCTTTGGAAGCGTTCCGTAATAGGGTGAGCCACTCGTTCCTTTCCTCGACCCCCAGGCACAGGTCTCAGGAATCTGGCTAGAGACAGGGAACAAGGGGATGGGACTGCTTAAGAAAGCAATCGCCTCATCTTATGCGCATGTCCAGCATTACGACCTTCTTTCGTCACTGTCCATCCTGCGGTCGAAGGTTCGAGATTAGGCTCGTAGGCAGGAATCTGGTCGGCACGGCGAAGAACACCTACCCGAAGGCACGAACGGCACACTTCGTCTACCCGGTGCAAAGAGGAGGATATGGCGGACCAATCGGGATGTCCACGGAGCTTGATGAGAATGTTCAGGTGACGGTGGAGAGAAAGGAGTTCCAATACGCCTACAAGTGTAAGCACTGTGGTCATCAATGGGCTGAGGAACGCTTTGAAGAGACCCAACCCAGCTACTTGGCCTCTAACCAAAGATAGAGCGTCAGTTAGAGAGAGGCTTCACGCCCAAAGCCATTTATGCCCTCCGCCGGTTTTTCGGAAAACGCCGTGCCTCTGCGTAAATCAAGTTGGCCTTATTACCACCTCACTTGAAGACAAGCAATCGCATGGGGGCAAGGGATTGAAGCCGGCCGTCGTTCTCTTCTTCATCATGGGGGCGGTGATCTTCCTCCAGCTGCTGACTGGGGGTCTTCGGGTGTTCGGTTTCATAGACGAGCATACGCACATCCTCACAGGTTTCATAACGTTCTTCCTTGCCATCATAACCCTGGTTGCCACAGCGCTGACAAAGCCGAGGCACAGGCCGGCGATCTCCATTTCGGCCCTCCTGGTCGTCCTAATCTTCGTTCAGGGTTTACTCGGATTCGAGTTCCTGGATACTAGTGACTCGGGAGTCATATTCGCGCACTTCGCGAACTCCATCATAATCTACGGGCTGGCCATCTCAGGGGTGTTCATGGCCATGCGCTGGAGCAGGATGACAGAAACAACTCCTCCAAAGCTGCCATGACCCTCAAAGCCGGCAAGGCCCCCCGATGCTTTCTTCAGCCGACAGGCTAGATTCTGATCGTGCACCTTCGAGGCGAAAGACAGGGCCGCCAATCAAGATTGCAGAGTCATCCCAGCAGGATTTCTCCGAAGGCCTGCTTGAAGTATGCTACAGACTTGGAAAGACTCGCCCTTCCTTCGCTTGTAAGCGCGTACACCAAGTGACGGCCATCGGGATGCGCCTCTATCAGGCCCTTCTTGGCGAGCTGCTTTAGCGCTGGATAGATCGTACCCGGGTTTGGCCTATCACCCCTGCGCTTCCCGATTTCAGCGGCGACCTCCTGCCCATACATGGGGCGTTTGGATAGGAGCCAAAGCATCATGAATGACAACATGCCACGCATGTCGCACATGGCTGCTTCTTCGCTCTTCGCCATATCTCTCAGTGGGGAGATTCCTTAATCTTCCGAATAAAAGTATATTGGACGCCCGATAGTCTTATATTGGACGCCCAATTCCGACTCGCGAAAGAACTTGATGACCGTAGTTGCAAAGATAGGCGAGATTCCGGAGGGCGCAATGAAGCGGGTCGCGGCGTTCGATGATTATGCTCTCCTCTCTAACGTCGAGGGCAAGATATATGCCACGCAGGACAGCTGTGGCCACCAGCGGGCAAGCCTTGCTCGGGGGAGCCTGGAGGGCAACGTCGTCACCTGCGCCCTGCACGGCGCGAAATTCGACTTGACAACGGGTCGAAACGTGTCGGGGTTACACCTGAGCATGCCGCCCGAGCTGATGCAAAAGCTCCCGCCGGAGATGGTCGCGATGTTCAAGAAGACGAGCGAGATAGTCGCCGCGGTAGAAATCAAGCCCTTGAAGACATACAAGGTAGAGATCAGGGGAGATTCGGTCTACATTGAGGACGGGGCTTGAGAATGCCCGACAGTGCGGAGTCAGCTCAGGAAGGATTCGTGGTCGTCGCAAAGGCGAACGATGTAGCTGAAGGTTCGATGGTCGGCTCGATGGCCTCTGGGAAGCCGATCCTGATTTCCCGCCTAGGAGGCAAGCTCTACGCGATGGACGCGATCTGCTCACACTTCTACGGATACCTGCCGAGAGGGGAGCTGAAAGGTGGCGTAGTGATCTGCCCCGTCCACAAAGCCCAATATGACATCAACACTGGGAAAGTAGTCAAGAACGTCCCCGCGGTGATGAGGCTCGCAAGCAGCAAGAAAGCGAGTGACCTGCGCACCTACGCAGTCCAAGTCGTCGGAGACAGCGTACTTGTCAAGGTCTAGCCGGGCCTGGGGGTCAGTTTCTTTTGCCTAGGCGGCTCGTTGTCGGGGATGAAGCACCAGACTTCACTCTTCCTTCGCAGAGCGGCGAGCTCGTCAACCTGAAAGAGAAGCTCCGCAAGAACGATGTCGTGCTGTACTTCTACCCCAAGGACAACACGCCTGGATGCACGACCGAGGCCCGCGCCTTCCGGGACAGCTACGAGGTCTTCAGAGACATCGGTGCGGAGGTCATGGGCGTGAGCTCCGACTCCGTCGAGTCTCATCGGGGTTTTGCGACAAAGTGCGACCTGCCGTTCACCCTCCTGAGCGACGCTGGAGGCAAGGTTCGCAAGCTCTACTCCGTTCCCTCAACCTTCGGAGTTCTCCCCGGCAGAGTCACATACATCATCGATGAGAGGGGAATCGTAAGGCACATCTTTTCATCCCAGATGAACCCCGGGAAACACGTCGACGAGGCGGTAAGGGTCTTGAAGTCGATTAGAGACCAAGAGAAAAAGGAGAATTGGGGTGACCCGGCCCCACCGTCACAGGGAGCATGAATTGGGGCTTCAGACTCTTCCTGGTCTGGTATTTCCTGATGGGGTTTCTCCTGGGCAATGGGGTCCCTCATTTCGCGTTCGGCGCAGCCGGGAAAGTGTTCAGGAGCCCCTTCGGGCAGAAGTCGTCTCCAAGAACGAACGTCGTCTGGGGACTGTCCAACTTCGTTGCTGCAACAATCATCGCCGTCGGCCTGACAATCCTGAACCTGTACAGCAGTTACGCCCTTGTCGCCCTACTCCTTGGATTCTGGTTGATGATGCTGATGTTTGTGACTGGAATCAAGCGGTTCTTGAACGAACCACCGAGCGCCTGAACCTGCGCGCTTGGTTCAAATCCTGCCCTAGGCATCAAATGATTCAATCAGCTGCTCGCCACTTTCTGGATGTCATATCTTACACCCGACCGCTCGACTGGCCGGCGGGATTCAACCACCCTGCTGTGCAAATCCACAATTCTTGACTGAGAAACTATTGAGAGAAAGCCTTCATCATTGCTTGTTTTGCAGGTTCGGGGCCGGGGCGGTCCGACCGGTTTAACGTGCGAATCCATCCGGGGTCTGTAGCCCGGCCAGGTTTCAAACACGTTTAGGCGCCTTTGTCTCAAGAAAGGAGACGAGGAATCGACGGTCCTACTTCCGTACTAGCACGACGCCAAGGACAAAGAAGGTGGCGCTCACCAGACTGGAAGTTATGTTGATTACGAGTAAACCAAGCGGGCCCATCGGGATGGAGAAGTATGCCGTGGGTATGCAGAATCCCCTCAGGTAGGTGTCGCAGGCAGTGAGGAACCGCCCTCTAGGGTCATTTGTCAGGTATGCAGAGTTGCGAAGCAGTGCACCCACAAAGAATGAGGCCACGAGAAAAGCCAGACCGACGAGTGCGGTTCTATCGAATGTGAGGGTCTTTCTGATCGATCCATTCCAACCCTTTATCCTCAAACTCAGCGGTCCACCACCTCCAGAGATGCCTGCGATTTCCTCTCGGCCAACCTAATCAACCAGCCAACGCGGTGGCGCATTCAACTTCGGCCAAGAGCTGAAGTCTCTCACTCATCGTCAGCTGGAAATCGGTCCTGATTTTATGCTCGATGATACCCAGTGCGACCAGGTTGCGCGCGTTCCCCAATTCCCTCCTGTACTCATCCCCCTTCACGTCCGAAATCGCCTCCTTCCGATCCTGTTCAAAGATCTGTACCGCCTTCGCTCTTTGCATTCGGTCATCGCCCCCTAACGCCCTTTGGCTTCCGACGCCACTTGGCTTTGGGGCGCGCGACCCAAGGGATTCATCGAAAGCCTGTCGGCGCAGCCCCTGCACGCTCTCTTCTGAGAGCCGTCAACCTCCAAAACCACTCTGTTCCCATCGGCGTTTCCTCCCTGCGCGTCTTGCACTACGAGTCTCTTGCCGCAGTATTCACACCTGGCCCTCAACGACGCCGTCCTCGTTCCCATTGTTCTGTCCATGCAGCCAGAGCCCCCTGAGTATATACCGGCTTTCCAAGATGATTCCGGAATCTCGCCGGATTTCATCCGAAAAGCTCGCATCACCAGACCCGGAGGGCGCGCAATAATTCCGGGTGTAGAAGGTAGGAACGGATGTCGTTGCTCATGCCAGGCAGCGTTCTCTGAGCTACCGCTGTGGGCGTCTACAACATTGGGTTCGGTTCTGAAAAAAGGGGGAACCGAGTCCCGTCTATCCCTAAACACTGCCGTTCAGGGTGACTAGGTACTCGGTTGTTCCATTCGTGAAGTCCAGCGACACCGACGCGCTCGAGCCGACGAAGGTCCCGTGCGCCATCGCGTGCACGATGAACTGCCCGGTCGGGTTGGTCGTCCCTTGCCCCGATATCGTCATGCCGTATGGGTCCATCTGGGCTGACCCGGACGATATCGTGTATGTTGTGCCAGCAATGGTCAGGCTTCCGCTGGTGAGTGACAGAGTGTATCCCTGCGAGAGCTTCCCCGTGACCGTGAAGGTCAGAGTGCCTGAAGCTGTGCCGTTGGTGCTGGAGCCGCTCGTGGTGACATATTCGCCAGAAGTGCTCGTCACCGTGATGGTCTGTCCGACTGTAAGGCTCACCTGGCTCTGTTGCTGCTGGCCGAACCAGTCACCTCTCTGAAAGGCCTGTCCAGGTGGCGCTCCACTCCATTGGAATGCCTCTCCGTTGCCCAGGTGCTGGCCCCCACATATGGCTGATTGATTGCTTGAGGCGCTTGTTTGCGTCGCCGTCTGCGATGTTGATGTCGAAGAGGACGTAGCTGTCTGCGCGGAGGCCGGCACCGCCATCGCCGAGTAGGCTAGGAGTGCCACCGCGAGCGCAACGGCTACGGCCCCGATTGTCGCTGTCTTGGCGATTCTTGTCGTCATTTTTCTTCAGGATCATAGAGTTTCTAGAGACTTATAGCGGATTTCCAACATCCTTCCCAGATTGATAGCGAATCGCTGAAAGATGTCACCAAGTTCTGTTGCACGGAATCGCTTCTTTCGTGAACAAGTGGGGGGAGGGCGAAGGTCTTGCCAACGTCGTCCGTTACCATTACCATACTTTCCTATGTGTTCAAATCCGACCGTCCCGTACACACGGTGGCTTTGGAGTCACAAGCCCCCGATGGAGGGTCTTTCTCCCTCCACCGAGGCGTTACGTTCGACGTGTCTCGGCCGTAGTCCTCCTCCTGTTCTAGGCGGGATTCAGCTCAGCGGCCTACCCTGGTCTCATGCAGGCGTCTCATCGACCACGTTTGGCCTTGCTCCGCACGGGTCAGCCGTTTCATCCCGGTCCCCACCGACCTCAAGGTCTCCCTATCATCGCCCTTGATGGGCCGGGTCTCGTTTCTGCTCTGGAGCCAGCCGTCTCCGGCTGCGCCTCTCGGCGCCGTGCGTCCTGCTGCGAGGGAGGAACTTCCCCAGGAGGTCCCCGTGACCCGCCCGCCGACTCGCGTCAGGCCATCGGGCAGGGATTCGGCAGTTAACCGTTTCTCGTCAGGCGAAGAGGTGAGGGAAGTACTCCCTCTCCTCCTGCAGGACCTTGCCTTCACTCTTGCACAGCCTGTACGACTCGAGGGGGTCCTTGTTGAGCGTCTCGAAGTTGGGGCCCCACTTGTATATCGCGAGATACGTCCTCGCCTCTTCGACCTCTCCCAGTATGTAGAGAGTGGCAGCCACCGCCTCCACGGAGCTCAGCATCCCTGCCCTCGCATAGTTGGTCGGGTTGGCCGCCAAAAGGAGCGGGACCCGCCTGTGCTTGCCCCCCAGCTTCCTGAAGAAGACCTCCTGGGCCTGGTTCCAGGAGCAGTCGACCACAAGTATCCCCTTCGCCTCCCTGTCTGGCGGCGAGAGCATCCTGTGCGCGAACGGGTTGAGCACGAGCGTGGAGTCTGAGGCGTGGAACTTCCTGCTGACGCCCTTGGCCAGGTCCATGCGAATCATCTTGCGGGCCGTGCACTTGATGGGGTCGTCCTGGCCCATCTCCAGGGCGTAGATGTTCATCATCGCTTTCATCAACGGCGATTCGCCCTTGGTAATAACAGTCTCGTCATCGGCAGCCCGACTTCCCGCTAGGATGACGCATTCCTCGCTGATTAGAGCAAAGGGTTATTACTGCAGAATTTTGTAGAACGGGGAGAGGTGTTGAAACAAATGCCAATGGCCTTTGTGCTGATCAACGCGGACCTCGGGGCCGAAGAGGACCTCCTCAAGAAGCTCCGTGAAATCCAGAACGTGAAGGACGTCTTCGTCGTCTACGGCGTCTACGACATCGTGGCGAGGGTCCAGGCCGACACGATGGAGAAGGTGAAAGAGACCATCACCTGGAACATCCGCCGGCTCGACAAGGTGAGGAGCACCCTCACGATGATCGTGGTCGAAGCGTAGCCGACCGACCGCCCGCCCGATTCCTAAACTGAAATATCCCCGCGTGGCTGACCCGACCATGCGCTGTCTCGTCGGCATCGACGACACGGATTCTTCGAGAGGAAGTTGCACGACCTATCTTGCCTACCGCATCGCCGCAGACCTCGCCCCCGCCGTCAGGGTCCTCCCATACCCCCGGCTTGTCAGGCTCAACCCCAACATCCCGTTCAAGACCAGAGGGAACGCCGCGGTCTCCCTCCTGGTCGAGACGGCCTCTCCGTCGCAGGCGTTCGACAGAATCTGCTCGAAGGTGTCAGAGTTGTCGGACGTCGAGGGGGGCGCAAACTCAGGCGTCGTCTTCCTCAGTGACGTGCGGAAATCTCGCGCTTTCCTGCCTCTCTACCAAAAGGCCCTTTCAGGCGTGGTAAGCCCGCACCGGGTCAGGCGCCTGCTGGCCCAGAACCAGGTGACGAGCTTCGAGCTGGGCAACGGGATGGGCCTCGTCGGGGCCGCGTCCGCGCTCGCTTTCGACGAGGCATTCGACCACACCTACGAGTTGATCGCGTACCGGCGACCTGAATCGTTCGGGACCCCCCGGGTTCTCGACTCCGCTTCAGTCAGGGAGATGGAAGTGACGACGTGGCCTCACACCTTCAACAGCTACGACCACCAAAAGAGGAAGGTCCTAATCGCGCCTCACGGACCCGACCCGGTCTTCCTAGGCATCCGCGGTGACTCGCCCCAGGCAGTCCTCGGGGCTTTCAGGCTCGTCTCGTACGGCGAAGGCTTGCAAGGGCACATGGTCTACGTGACAAACCAGCACACAGACGCGCACCTGAGAGGGGAGCTCGACTGGAAGGCCTTCTCCTCGGGCTGGACAGAAGGTCGGGTCGACTCCCCCTCGATCGGGCCTGGGGGGCACGTCTACTTCGCTCTGCTGAACGGACCAAGGAGACTCGGATGCGCGGTCTACGAGCCGACTGGAGACCTGCGCAGGATGGCCAGGATGCTGAAGGACGGGGACCTAATCAGGGCATTCGGGGGGGTGAGGCGCCCTTCGACCTCGCACCCGAGAGTCCTCAACATCGAGAAGATCGAAGTAATTTCGCTTGCAGAGCGCGATGACCGACCGCTCGTCCGGGGGACCTACATCGCATCTTCGAGGGCGAACAGGCACCTGACGAAACCCCTGGCCAGGTATGGGCGTGAGATGGCCGGGCGGGCCAGTCCGAGGGCCCCCGGATGGCTGTGGGCGTCGGCTATCGAGTCTCGAGTGCCTGCTTGAAGTCGGCGATCAGGTCCTCCTTGTCCTCGATCCCGACGGAGAGCCTGATCAGGGACTCTGGGATTCCAGTCTGCGCCCTCTGCGCTCGCGTAAGCTGGGTGTGGGTCATTATCGAGGGTTGCGACACCAGCGTCTCGACCCCGCCAAGGCTGGATGCCAGGAATGCGACCTTCAGTCGCTCGGTGAGCCGCATCGCGTCCTCCATGCTGCCGTTCAGCTCGAAGCTCATCATCCCCCCATATCCGCTCATCTGCCTCCCGGCCAGCGCGTGCTGGGGGTGCCCCTTCAGTCCCGGGTAGTGAACCGCCTTCACCTTCCGGTGCTTGGAGAGGAACTCGGCGAGGGCCATCGCGTTCTCGTTCTGAGCCCTTACCCTGATCGCCATAGTCTTCATCCCTCGGAGGATGAGCCAGGAGGCGTGAGGGTCGAGGGTCCCTCCCAAGTCCCTCCTCAGATGCTTGATCCTGTCGACCTTCCCCTTGTCGCCCGCTGCGGCGCCGGCAGTGACGTCGGCATGCCCGTTCAGGTACTTCGTGGCGCTGTGCAGCACGACGTCGGCGCCGAGCTCGATGGGCTTCTGGTTTATGGGGGAGGCGAAGGTGCTGTCGACGAGCAGGAGGGCGTCTGCCCGGTGGGCGATCCCCGCGGCCTTAGCGATGTCGACGACTTTCAGCGTCGGGTTGGTTGGGGTCTCGATGTACACCAGCTTCGTGTTCGGCCGCACTGCTCGATTGATGGCGCGCCAGTCCTCGGTCTCGACGAGCGTCGTCTCCACCCCGAACCTCGGCAGGATCTTGCTCATCAGCTCGTACGTGCCCCCGTAGAGGTCTCTGATCGCAACCGCATGGTCTCCCGCTTTGAGGAAGGCGAGGACCGACGTCGATATCGCCGCCATCCCGGAGGAGAAGAACGCGGCGTCCTCGGCGCCCTCGAATGAGGCGAGCTTCCTCTCCAGCCTCACGGTGGTCGGGTTGTCCCACCTGGTGTAGACGTACTTGTCGCTCTCTCCTGTGACAGCCTTCCTGGCCTCCTCTGCCTTCGAAAACGCAAATGTCGTAGTCTGGTAAATCGGGGTCACGACCGAACCCGATTCCTCGTCGAAGGGCTCTGCCTCGTGCACGGACCGCGTCGAATCCTTGGCCACGACGTTCCTCCGCCCTTTGAGTCATAGATAAGCAGCGCGAGACAATCAAGAGGCCGATCCCGAATGCTCCGGGCTGGTCTTCGTCAATCGACCGGCCCTTCGAGAAGGGAGATGCGCGGTTGTCAACCGAGTCGGGGAAGAGAGGAACTAGTACTGGGAACTAGTGTTGTAGGGGAAATCACTAAGCCGCCCCCTTTTCAATCAAGAAGCGGGCAACCCGTTCCCTATCCTCCTTTCTCCCGGCCTCGGGTCCCTCCTCCCTCGTCAGGGCAAGCGGGGTCTTCCCGTCGTTTGATTTAGCGTTCAGTTCGGCTCCATGCTTCAGTAGTAGTCTGGCCATCTCGAGGTTCCCGCTCTGCGCCGCTTCGTGGAGCGGGACGAATCCTCCTTCCTGTTTCGCGTTGACCTCTGCCCCATGAACTATGAGCAGTTCTGAGATTTCCACCTGATTGCGAGCCACAGCAGAGTGGAGGGGCGTGACCTTCATCATGTTCTTCGCAACCGCATTCGCGTCGACTCCAGCCTCTAGGAGGTACCGGACAATCTCCAAATGGCCGAAGAAGGCAGCCAGGTGTAGTGAGGTGAACCCATCTGCGGAAAAGGAGTTTGCTTCTGCGGGATTCCTCGTAAGCAAGTCCTTCACCGTCTCCAGTCTCCCGGTCATCGACGCTTCATAGAGAGTGAGCCTGGCTCCACGCGAAACCAAGAGCTCGACAATCTTCGATCTGCCGTAGTAAGTCGCGACTGTAACGGGACTCATACCCTGCGAATCTTTGGTGTTGACCAGGCTCGGGTTTCGGCCGATCATCTGTTCCACCCTGGCGCCTTCTCCTTCCTTGATTGCGGTGAAGAATTCCTCGGACATCACTTGAACTTCCTTTGAAACCTTTCTTCGCCCTGCGTTAAAGGATTCAGTAGTCAAATGACCGCCCGTCATCGACCGGCTCAGTGCCTCGGGGAAGGGCCTCCCCTGCCCCCCAGGAATGGCCTTTGGTCTCACCTGCCCGAAATGAACCGCCATGTGCGGCGTGAGCAACCCAAGGATCTTGCTTTCGGCCTTCCTCACGTGCGTCTCGAAGGTCGTCCGAGGCATCCCAACCAGCTCCGACATGTCCTGGAATCTCGTTCCTCTTGGGACTCGGAAGTAACCCAACTCCAAAGCAGCAAGCAGCGCCCTTCCCTGCTTCGTGGTGACCTTGGAGAATAGCTCGCTCGTCGAGACCATGATTGAGTGCCCGACCGGGATGTCATGGACCGGGATTCGCGTGGTTACCCTGAGCCGGCCAGCCTCCTGAAGCAGCTGGAACATCTTTGGGAGCAAGGATTCTTTGATAGCAATAATCTTGTAGCACGCCCACCCCTTCTCATACGTCACCGGCATCAGGGCGAGCGAGCCGAATTCTCCAATTACTTCGAGTGCGTTGTCATCATTCGCTTCTTCTCCCCGTTTCCACCTTGCCTTCGTTGTAGCCCCATTGGTCCTTTTCCTCTCCGGGGTCCTGATAGCGGCGATGACGGTATCGTGATGGGAGACTACGTCAGCCAGAATCTGGACCCTGCCTTTCCTTGCGAGTCCTGCAAGGTCGGCCCGTATGTGGCGCATGACTATCGGCTCCCGGCAAAAGAACTCCAGCACCTCGCTCTTCCCTGCTAACCCATTGTTCGACCAGCGTGCTACAAGCAGCGTCGGATACTTTGCACTGAGCTCGCTGTAGGGATCTCTTTTTTGCGGGAGATAATCGAAAGATATCCACTGCATGAATCCTCTTCTGCCGGAAAATCGGATATAAGGGAACCTTGATTTCCCATTTCAGGGTTCCCGGGTCATCTTGCCAGCTTGTGTGACTTCGGTGTTCGGGGTTCGGAGTTTGAGGCCAGGCGAACCCGAAGCCTTCGGCTTAGTTGGTGCATTTGTAGGCGAGCCATGCGATATGAAGGTCGTGGGCACCAACCCCCGGCTTGGAACCAGGTTAGACGGCCCGTGAAAGGGTAGGTCTTCCAGACTAGATTACCGGACCCCTCAAATCTCGTTTCCTCTACTGCAATCTAGACGAATCTTACTAAAGCAAAGGTAGCGAGGGGAGGATTTGAACGCACGGCTGAGGGTTCTACCCCAGTCTCCGCTCTGCGGGTTATGAGCCCGCCGGGATGTACCTAGCCCCTCCGATGGGACTGGCTTCCCCACCTCGCTACAGTGGTCCGACCAAACCGTGGTTTATTATGCTTCTCGGGTCCCTAAGGCTCTGGCAGCTTTGGCGGGTGAAGGACTTGCCTGTTGACAGTCGGGCGTTGCGAAGGTTTAAGCCCGGTCAAGCAGATGTTTCAGATATCAAGCAGACCGCATTGCCCGAATCAAAGCGGCTTCGAGGAAGCTCATAAAAGCAATCGTCCGCCCACGATACGGATCACCGGATGTTCTTCAGCTCAAAGAGGTGGAGAAACGTGCTCTTGAAGAGGGACAAGCCCAAGGAAAATTGGTCATCACGATGGACCATGATAGCCAGGCCTAATGGCAAGACGGCTCCATCACCCGACGACTAACACCGAGACGAATCCCAGGTCAAGTTAACAGAACTCTCCTTAACCCAGAGAAACGGGCTTCGGCATGCACGCGCACCGGTGGTACGAGCAGCAGCTGCACTTCCCGCAGCTTTCGTAGTCCTTGTGTCTGCAGGTGCGGCAGATGCAGGCGGCCATGAATCCCGCGTCTCCTAGCGAGTTCCTTTAATCTTGTCGAGGACCAGAGCTTCAGGGTCCACACCGAGGTCGGCCTCGAGGTCCCGCTTCAACTCAAGGAGCCTCTGCACGTCGTGCCCCTTCCTTTCGAACCTTCTGACCTCCTCTTCGAAGGGTCTGACCCCGTCAGCATCGACCATCTTGTCGGCGAAGCAGACCGCGACCTGTTCCCTCGTTCTCGGAACATAATCGTGATTGGGGAACCCGAGCTTCTTTGCCTCCTCCGGGGAGATGCCAGCGCCCACGTGCCTCCTGACGATCTGGACGACCGATTCGTCGACCCCCTCCTCCTCGAGCATCTCTGAGCCCACCAGGCCGTGCCGCACGGTTTGGACCTTGCTTCTCCCTATGTCGTGGAGGAGCGCCCCCGCGACCGCGGCCTTCGAATCGATCTCCTTCCCCTGGCGCCTGAACTCCTCTGCGAGGACGGCAGTGACCATGGCTACGGTCTTGCAGTGCCTGATGATTGCGTCGTTGCTCCCGTGTTTCCTGTGCAGCCGCAGCGCCTCCTCCTCGGAGGGTTTCACTTCACCAGTTCCTCGTCCAGCTGCTTGATCTTCCAGCGAAGGGCGTCCTTCAGCTCGGCGTTGTCGAGCCTGTTCAGCGGGTGCCCGCAGGTCGGGCACTTGAAGAAGTTCTCCATCGCGTCCTCGAAGGTCCTGACCAGACAGGTCGGTGTCCCGCACTTGTAGAACTCGTGCGTGTCTTCGTAGTCGAGCCTCTGCTTCAGCCTGTTCAGGACCTTCTTGCGCTGCGTCTGGATGAAGCCGTCGGTCTGGTCTCTCTGGGCCTTCCACCTGTAGACGAACCACCCGCGCTTGGGGTCCCTCACCCTCACCCCTGTGATCAGGCTCCGGCCGAACAGGTCGTACAGCGACTTCCTGACTGTCTTGATCTTCAGCCCTGTGGCCGACGCGATCTCCTCGTCCGTGGCGTTCTCGTTGTTGAGCAGCGCCCGCGCCACCCTGACATAGTCAGGCCCACCTATGAGACCAGCGACTTTCACAAAGGTGTCCTCGTATTCTATCTTCATTTTTCTTCTACTACGCGCTTGCCCCTAGGCGAAGGCAGGATGCGGAGTCTGCTTTTTCCAAACGCACTCTTAAGCTCTTCCCCGGACTGGATTTCATGAAGCGTGATGGCGAGGGCGGCTATTTCGGAGTGCGGCTGAGACGTCACGGCGATGTTGTAGTCAGACTCGTGGTAGACCCTGCCCGGAACCTTGGGCCCCCCGACCACCAGCAGCATCCTCTCGAGCTCCCTCAACTCGGCGACCTTTTCCTGGAGGGGCATCCCGTACATCGTGAGGTGGATGACGCTCCTCCCCTCTGCCTTGGAGTCCTTGATGACCTTCCTCCAGGGCACCCCCAGGACCGCCTTGAAGTCCCCGCCCCAGGTCCTGTTCACCTCCTCGAGGGTCCCGACCACGTCCTTCTCCGCGTCTCCGATGAAGATAGATTCGGCCCCGAGGGCCCTCGAGACGAGGCATAGATGGGTCAGTGTCCTGTCGTCTCTGACGAACCTCTGCCCCACCCTCAGCACCCTGATGCTGCGGTTCATTGCCGCTTATCCTCCAGCAGGGTCCGCTGTGGACCCTCGACCCTCGAAGAGAGCTCATGCAGGAGCTGCGCGATCCCCTGACCTGTCTTGGCGGAGACGGACGTCGCTTCCTTGATGCCGGCCTGTCTCGTCTTCTCTCCAAGCTCCTCCGGCGCGACCAGGTCGGACTTGTTCATGACCGTGAGTACCCTCGAGTCGGCGACGTCGAGCTCCGAAAGCGTCTGGAGGCAGCTCCCGCAGTTCAGGGCCATCCTCTCCGGGGGGAGGCTCGCGTCGACGAGGAGGAGGGCGACGGTCGCCTGAGAGACCTCCTCGAGAGTCGACTTGAAGGCCTCGATAAGGAAGTGGGGTAGGCGGTTGATGAACCCCACCGTGTCCGTTACTAGGATGCGCCCTCCAGGGATGTCGACCCCCCTTGTGGTCGGGCTGAGGGTCGTGAAGACGCCTGCATCGACCTCTTTCGCCTCTCCAGTCAGCCTGTTGAAGAGCGCCGTCTTCCCCGCCCCGGTGTACCCAGTGATGGCCACTGTCGGGTAACCTGTCTTCTCCCGCCTGTACCTGAAGATCTCCCTTCTATCGCTCACCTCCCTGACCTTCTTCTTCAGCGCGGATGCCCTCCTCTTCATCATCCTCACGTACACGTCCACCTCGTACTTTCCGAGCCCGAAGAAGCCGGGCTGCTCGCCGGCCTTCGCCATCCTGACCTTGTCCCTCGCCCTCGGTAGCTCGTAGGCCAGCTCGGCCAGCTCGACTTGCAGCTTCGCTTCGCCGGTAGAAGCCCTCTTCGCGAAGATCTCCAAGATCAGCTTCTCCCTGTCCTCGACCTCCACCTTGCAGAGCTTGGCCAGGTTGTAGGACTGAGACGCGGCCAGCCCTGAGTCGAAGATCACCTTTTCAGCCTTCGTCTCCTTGACCAGCTCTGCGGCCTCCTCTGCCTTCCCTTCCCCCACTCCATACTTCGCCCTCGACAGGTACCTCTGGGTCAGCGAGCCTACGACCTCGTATCCCCCGGCTTTCGCGAGAGCGTTAGCCTCCTCTGACTCGTATGGGTCGGGGTAGTGGATTAGAATCACCCTGGTCACGCGGACTTCCCACCCGCCTTCTCCCCACGCGGGCGCCGTATAACTTTCCGAGCTTATTCAGCACTGGAATAGGCGGCTCCTCCCAGACCGCCGGGGATCCACCCGAGCCATTACTTTTATCGCCCTCCCAGACCCGCCGCCATCGTGCAGCTGTTCGACGAACGCCGCAGGCTCTCGATAATGGTCGATTACCTCTTCGGCAAGGCAGTGTCGCGCGCTCTTCCGAAGGAGAACCTGCGCCTGGTCTACTCCCGTAGGTCCGGCCGTGTCAAGCTTGTGTTTCATGGAGAAAGGCTCCTCGCGACTGTGAAGCCGAACGGGGCCATGGCCCTCTCTCTCTACGGCGCGGAACTGCTCGTCAGGAGCCCGAAGTTCCGGGAGAACTGCGTGACTGTAGCGGACGAGACCGCTGGCTTCGTCCAAGGGGGGAGGTCTGTCTTCTGCAAGTTCGTGACTTCCGCCGGAAAGAACATCCTGCCGAGGAGCGAGGTCGCGGTCCTGGATTCCAAGGGCAACGTGCTGGGCGTGGGCATGGCCGTCTTGAATGGGAAGGTCATGAAACAGTTTAAGTCGGGGGCTGCGGTGAAGATCCGAGCAGGTCGAGAAAGATGAAGATGGACAACAGGAACGCCAGGCGCATGATGGAAAAGATGGGCATCGACATGAAGGAGATTCCGAACGTCCAGGAGGTCGTGATCAGGACCGCCGACAGGGAGATGCACATCAAGAACGCGTCAGTTTCGGAAGTGAACGCTCAGGGAAACAGGGTCTTCCAGGTCGCGGGCGACGTGGAGGAAGTCGAGGTCGAAAGGGAAACCTTCAACGAGGAGGACGTCCTCCTGGTCCAGCAGCAGACCGGAGCGAGCAGGGAGAAGGCGGTCGCGGCCCTCGAGGAGTCAGACGGAGAGGTCGCCCGGGCGATCCTGAAGTTGACGTAGCCCTTACGGGTAGACCGCTTCGCGGACAGGTCGAGGGGTCGATGTCCAGCCCCTTCCCAACGCTTTAACGCTCTGCCTCGATTGGGGGTGCGTTGAAGCCGAAGAGTTTCCTCACCCTCGCAGAGCTCGACCCAGGTACTATGGACCTCGTCCTTTCCCTTTCCCTGAAGTTCAAGGCAGCCAGGGGGGTGTCGAAGGCACGACCGCTCCAGGGGAAGACTGTGGCCCTGCTCTTCGAGAAGCCCAGCACCCGGACGAGGGTCAGCTTCCAGGTCGCGGTCAGCGAGCTCGGCGGGAGCTCGATCAGCCTCGGTTCCAGCGAGATCCAGCTCGGAAGGGGGGAGACCATCGAGGACACGGCCCGCGTCCTGTCAAGATACGTCCATGCGATCATGGCCCGGGTCAACGGGCATTCGGAGGTCGAGCGCCTTGCCGCCTCTTCCACCGTGCCGGTGATCAACGGGCTGAGCGACCTCTACCACCCCGTGCAGATCCTCGCAGACCTCCTCACATTGCGCGAGAGAAAGGGCACGCTAAAGGGGCTGAAGGTCGCGTGGGTTGGGGACGGGAACAACGTCTGCAACTCATGGCTGATTGGCGCCGCGACCACGGGGGTCCACTTCTCGGCAGCCACTCCCCCCGGCTACGCTCCGGACAAGGGGGCGGTCAGGCTTGCGAGTTCGATCGCGAGGGGGACCGGTGCGTCCCTCGACCTCTTCGAGGACCCGAAAGTGGCAGTCCGGGGGGCGGACTGCGTGATCACGGACACGTTCGTGTCCATGGGGTTCGACAAGGAGAGGGAAAAGAGGGTCCAGGTCTTCCTGCCGAGATACACGGTCGACCGACGCATGATGGCGTTGGCAAAGAGGGACGCCATCTTCCAGCACTGCCTTCCGGCCCACAGGGGCGAAGAGGTGACCGACGAGGTCATTGACGGCCCGAACTCGGCGGTCTGGGACGAGGCTGAGAACCGCCTGCACACTACGAAGGCCCTGCTCTATTACCTCGTGCTCGGGCGGTCCGAGCTCCAGAAGCCGCCCTGAACGGCGCGGCGTCGCACCGTCGACTATTCCCCCAGCTTCGCTCTCTCCTCGTTGATGAGCTCGGTCAGGGTCTCGAAGGCCTCCCCCACGTTGTCCATCTTGACAACTATGATGGTGTCCGTGTAGCAGCTGACGGTGTCCTCTATGTTCGCGTGCCTCCTGGCGAGCTGGTTGTAGAAGCTCATGACGCAGCGCGCGCTTGAACGAGGAGCGTGTCCCGAGGATTTGACAGAACCTGAGAGCCGAACGTTTAATTACGCAAACCCGAGGCAGACGAAAAAGCGATTCCGTTGGTTTCTCAGGTCGAGACGACCGTCAAGGCTCTCATCGAATTCGAATCTGTGCTCGACAAGACGAAGGCCGAGGCCCTCGAGACCCAGAGGAAGATGATCAAGGACGCCGAAAGCCTAGCCGAATCGGCGAGGTCGGGTGCCATCTTGAAAGCACAGCAGCAGGCGTCGGAGACGCTGGCGAAGGCAAGGGCCGAAGCCGAGGACGAGGCGGAATCGGTAAGGAAGAAGGGGGAATCATCGTTGAGCAGCTTCGGAGCGTCCATCTCCAGGAGGAAGGCGAAGGCGACGGAACGCGTGGTGGGCCTACTCCTAGGTGAAACCCGATGAAGGTGGTGGCCGTGGGCGGGAAGGCTTTCGTGACGGGCTTTGTGCTCTCGGGCGTCAGCGGCGAGTACGTATCCTCGCCTGACGATGCGCTCTCGAAGATCGAGGGGCTCGTCAGGGACCCTAAGGTGGGTCTCATCATGGTCAGCGACGAGGTCGCGAAGCCCCTCGCCGCAAAGCTGAACGCCATCAAGGCGCAGAGGGCTACGCCGCTGATCTACGAGGTCCCCGGACCTGGGAGCAAGAAGGAGAAGGTCGAGTACCGCGCCATGCTGAGGAGCATCCTGGGAGTTTGATGGACATGAGCAAGGCCACCGCCGACACCCTCGAGAAGGTCTCAGGGGAGTTCGAAAGCGAGTTGCTGGGAGCGCTCCAAGAGGGGAAGGGGCAGGCTCTTTCCACCGTGGAGTCGGCCAGGAGGGACACGAGGGTGGCCGTGACAAAGATCCTGGGTGCGAGCGTCAAACAGGCGGAATCTCTCAAGAGGCAGATCACCGGCGCGGCGGAGCTCGAGGCGCGGAACGCCCAGCTGAGGACGCTGGAGGGGGCCGTTGTCGAGGTCTTCGAAGCGGCGGTCAAGGAACTCCAGGAAGGCTCGGGCTCGCGCTACGAGAAGTCCCTGGCGCTCCTTCTAAGGGAAGGGCTGGAGGTGATAGGCCCGAAGGCCAGGGTCTACTGCAAATCCAAGGACAGGAGGGCGGTCTCGGCCGCCATGCGCAAGCTCGGGGGCAACTCGTCAAAGTTGGTCCTCGAGGAGAAGGGCATCGACACTATCGGAGGCGTCGTGATGTCGTCGATGGACGGGTCAGTAAGGTTCGACAACACCTTCGAGGCCAGGCTTGAAAGGATGAAACCGACCCTCAGAATGGAGGTCTCGTCAGTGCTGACGAGTGGCTGAGCGCCGGCTGGCGGCTGCGCTCCTTCGGAATTTCGATGCGACCATCTTCCGCGCGGTTTAGGCAGCCCTTGAATTCGCCCAAGAATTATAAGCCCGAGCTTTAGGAGGGCCAAAGAGAATCCATTGGCAGTCAAGGGGAGGATTGAGTGGATCTCGGGGCCGGCAGTCAAAGCCTCAGGGATGTCGTCTGCCAAGATGTACGAGGTAACTCAGGTCGGCGAGGAGAAGCTGATTGGTGAGGTGATCAAGCTGACGGGCGACATCGCATTCGTCCAAGTCTATGAATCCACCAGCGGCCTCCGCCCAGGTGAGCCGGTTCTCGGCACCGGACAGCCCCTCTCGACTACCCTGGGACCGGGGATGATCGGGACAATATACGACGGCCTGCAGAGGCCGCTCGACGTAATCGCAAAGAAGGCTGGCGCGTTCATCACCAGAGGCGTATCGGCCAACTCCATACCGTTCGACAAGGAGTGGGGGTTTGCCCCTTCAGTCAAGAAGGGGGACGAGATCGAGGGCGGGAGCATCCTGGGGAGCGTCCAAGAGACACCGCTGATCGAGCACAGGATTTTGGCTCCGCCGACCATGCCGAAGGCGAAAGTAAAGGACGTCGCGAAGGCCGGGAACTACAAGATCGACGAGACTGTGGTCTCGGCCGAAGACAAGACGGGCAAGAAACACCAACTCATGCTGTATCATCGGTGGCCAGTGAGGACGCCGCGGCCGGTCCGCGAGAGACTCGACCCGGAAATCCCGCTCATGACGGGGCAGAGGGTCCTCGACACCTTCTTCCCCATGGCAAAAGGAGGCACGGGAGCGATACCCGGAGCCTTCGGGACCGGGAAGACGGTGACCCTCCACTCGGTCGCAAAGTATGCGGACGCAAAGGTCGTCTTTCACATCGGCTGCGGGGAGCGGGGGAACGAGATGACCGAAGTGCTCGTCGAGTTCCCGGAGCTGATCGACCCCCAGACAGGCAGGCCGCTGATGGAGAGGACCATCCTCATCGCCAACGTGAGCAACATGCCAGTTGCAGCCAGGGAGGCAAGCATCTACACAGGTGTCACCATGGCCGAGTACTACAGGGACATGGGATACGACACCGTGCTGGTCGCCGACTCGACCAGCAGGTGGGCCGAGGCGCTCCGCGAGATCAGCGGAAGGCTTGAGGAGATGCCGGCCGAAGAGGGCTACCCGTCCTACCTGGCCTCTAGGCTGGCCGAGTTCTACGAGAGGGCCGGAAGGGTCGACCTCCTGGGCACGCCCTCCAGGACAGGCTCCATCACTCTTGTCGGCGCCGTCTCCCCGGCCGGCGGCGACTTCACCGAACCTGTCACCTCTCAGACGATCAGGTTCGTCAGGACCTTCTGGTCCCTCGACGCGAGACTCGCTTATTCAAGGCACTACCCGTCGATCAACTGGATGAACTCCTATTCCGGGTACATCGAGTCCGTCAGCAAGTGGTGGAAGGAGAGGGTCGACAAGGAATGGCTCACGGTGAGAGCCGACGCATACGCTATCCTCCAGCGCGAGGACGCCCTCAAGGAGATCGTGCGGCTCCTCGGCCCTGAGGCCCTACCTGACGAGGAGAAGCTGATCCTCGACGTCGCGAGGATGATTCAGATCGGGTTTCTACAGCAGAACGCCTACGATGACATCGACGCCTATTGTAGCCCGCAGAAGCAATTCAGCATGATGAAGATGTTCGTGCAGTACCACCAGGAGGCGCTGAGGGCGCTGAGGAACAGCGTGCCCCTGTCCAGGATAAGAGGAATGCAGGTGATCGCCCCGATGCTGAGGGCGAAATTCGCGATAAAGAGCGAAGACTTGGGCAAGCTCGAATCTCTTTCACAGCAGATGCTCGACGAGTTCGCCAGCCTGTCGAAACCCTTGGAGGCGAAGGCGGCATGAGCAAGTCGTCCTCGGGCTTAGAGTACAACAAAGTGGCCGAGATCAGGGGGCCGCTGCTCGTGGTCGACGGCGTCGACAAGGCAGCCTTCGACGAACTGGTCGAGATAGAGGATAGCGAGGGCAAGAGGAGGCTCGCGAGGGTTCTGGAGACGGGCTTCGGCAAGGCCGTGGTGCAGGTCTTCGAGGGGACTTCCGGCCTGTCCATCAGCGGAACGAAGGCTCGCTTCCTTGGCCACACGATGCAGCTCCCGGTATCTGACCAGCTCCTCGGACGGGTCTTCGACGGACTTGGCAAGCCTCTTGACGGTCTTCCAGAGCCGGTCGCCAAGAGCTTCCTCGACATCAACGGCGCGCCAATCAACCCCGAGAGGAGGGAGTACCCGACCGACCTCATCCAGACCGGCGTTTCGGTCATCGACGGAATGCTGACCCTCGTCAGAGGCCAGAAGCTCCCGATCTTCTCTGGAGCCGGTATGCCTCACAACATGCTGGCAGCCCAGATCGCAAGGCAGGCGACCGTGGTCGGTGAGGGCGAGGAGTTCGCGGTCGTGTTCGCCGCCGTGGGCGTCTCGAGCGGCGATGCCACCTTCTTCCAGCGCACGCTCGCGGAGTCGGGCGCCATCAGGAGGAGCATCCTGTACCTGAACCTCGCGGACGACCCGGCCATCGAGAGGATCATCACTCCCCGGGTCGCCCTCACAGCCGCAGAGTACCTGGCCTTCGAGCTGAACATGCATGTCCTGGTCATAATCACCGACATAACCAACTACTGCGAGGCGCTCAGAGAGATCTCGGCGGCGAGGGAAGAGGTTCCCGGCAGGAAAGGCTTCCCAGGCTACCTTTACACCGACCTCGCGATGAACTACGAGCGGGCCGGCAGGATAAAGGGCATGAAGGGAAGCATCACCCAGATGCCAATCCTCACCATGCCCAGCGACGACGTCACCCACCCGATCGCGGACCTTACAGGCTACATCACAGAGGGCCAGATATTCCTCGCCCGCGAGCTCTTCAGGAAGGGAATCTACCCCCCGGTCTACGTCCTGTCCAGCCTCAGCAGGCTGATGGGCCCTGCGCTGGGGTATGTCATAAAGCAGGGGAGGGCTCGCCCCGACCACCACCAGGTCGGAAACCAGCTCTATAACGCGTATGCGAGGGCCGTCGAGCTCCGCGCACTCGCCGAGATAGTGGGGAAGTCGGGCCTGACCGACTCCGACCTGAAGTATATCACCTTCGGCGACGAGTTCGAACAGAAGTTCCTCAACCAGGGGTACGACGATAACAGGACCTTCGAGGACACGCTGAGGATCGCGTGGGAGACCCTCTCGATACTTCCACAGAGTGAACTCACCAACATCAAGGAAGAGTTCATCCAGAAGTACTACGTCAAAGACAAGTCGGCTGAATAGAGATGTCCGTCGCGTCTGGCTCCAACGTCCTTCCAACAAAGATAGAGCTCGATCAGCACCCGCAGGAGGCTGCAGACTGCGGTCAGGGTGAAGAACGTCCTCGACGACAAGCGTGAAGTCCTCCTGAAGCGCCTCGACGACATGATTCAGCAGGCGACCGTAGCGCGGGACGAGATTTCGCAGCCTCTCTCTGACGCCTACCTCGCTCTCTACGACGCGTACCTCAAGCTGGGGCCGCTCAGGCTCGAAGGGATTGCAGCGAACACCCCGCCGATGGTCGAGGCTGATGTCACGGTCCGCCGGATCGTGGACGTAGACGTGCCGTCGATCAGGCTCTCCGAGAAGGAGTTGGGGATGACCTACGGTTTCGCGGACACCAACGTTGCCGTCGACAGGGCGTCTAGGCAGATGCGCAAGGTCCTCCCCTCGATCTTCAGGGCCGCGGAGTTCGAAAACGCGATATTCAGGCTCGCGAAGGAGCTTGAGAAGACACAGCACCTACTGAATGCCCTCGAGTACATGATAATCCCGCGGTACGAGAGCTCCATCCGCTACATCCAACAGACTCTCGAGGAGAGGGAGAGGGAAGAATTCACCAGGCTAAAGCATGTAAAGAAGGTTCTGGAGAGGAAGGCCGTGGCATGACCGAGGAAATAGTCGACGAACCGTTCGACGCCGCGGCCGAGAGGGTCGAGGAAGCACACCAGCAGGCCGTGGCCGACCTTAGGTCAAAGCTGGAGAAGGCGAAGTCAGAGGCCTTGAAGAAGGTCAGCTCATAGACCCTTCTGTCCAAGCAACGACCGACCTTATCACCCTGAACAGCACCGCCATCCCTCCCATAAACCCTGCCGTCGAGAATGCGATGGCGAGGACGCTCTTCGAATATCCCACGGCGCCTCCGACATAGTATCCCAGATAGACGCCTGAGAGCACCAGTGGTGTAAGTACCAGTGCGGTGGTAAGCACCACGATGAAGAGGGCCCTCCTTCCTCTGACTGGGCTCAATGTGCGGCCGGGGTCCGGGTGCCGTAAAAATCGTTCGGGAGGGCCTGTCCGGCATGGCCCTGCCCTACTCGCACTTGCTGTAGCCGCAGTTGGTGCACTTGTAGCAGCCGTTCTCGAAGATCAGGGCGCTCTCGTGGCAGTCAGGGCACGTCCCTCCCGGCGCAAGTTGTCTCGGGAGCGCCAGCTGCAGCGGGGCCTCCGACTCCTTCACAACGTGGTTGAGGGTCAGGAGTTCGAGCGCCTTGGCGATCGCGTCCGGGATCGAGAGCAGCTGAATCCCTTCGTCCCACGAGACGTACTTGCCCTTTATCCCTTTGAGGGTGGATATGGCGCTCTTGAGGTCTCCTCCGTGTTGCAGGTAGAGGCTGATCAGCCTGCCAATGGCCTCGGCATCGGCCTTCTCGTCACCTCCTGACTTTCCGAGGGTCACGAAGACCTCCTTCAGTTCGCCGTTCACCAAGTTGGCCGTGAGGTACAGGCCTCCCTGCGGGAGCTTGAGCTTGAGGGTCCTGCCTTCCATCAGCCTCGGCCTCTCGAAGGGCGCCTTTGGCTGCTCGGCTTTCTTGGCCACCTTGTTCGTCTCCAGGATCCCTTCCCTGCTTCCCTCCCTGTAGACCGTGATGCCCTTGCATCCCAACTTCCAGGCGAGGAGGTAGATTTTCTCGACCTCATCAGAGGTTATCTCCTGAGGCAGGTTGACGGTGCTGGAGATGGCCGTGTCGATGTGCTTCTGGATGGCCGCTTGCATTCTGACCCTCATCTCAGGCTCGATTTGATGCGAGGTGACGAAATAGTTCGGTAGCTGATCTTCGCTCCTCGCGCCGGTCTGGGTCATGTATTCCTTGACGAGCGGGTGGAAGACCTTGAACTCGCCTTCGCTGAGCGACTTGCTCCTCCTCGTGTAGGCGAGGGCGAAGACCGGCTCCACTCCGCTGGAGCAGCCCGCGAGAATCGAACCAGAGCCCACCGGTGGAATCGTCGTTATCGCGGCGTTCCTGAGGCCCTGGGTCCGGATTTTCTCCTTGACCTTCTCGTCCAGCCTCGATATGAACGGCTGAGCTAGGTGGCTCTCCGCGTCGAAGGCCGGGAAACTCCCCTTCTCCTTGGCAAGGTCGGTCGAATAGTCGTAGATCACGTTCTTGACCCTCTCGAACAGGTGGTCCACGAACCCAATCGTCGAATCTTCGTCGTACTTCAGGCCGAGCTTGATCAACATGTCGCCCAGTCCCGTGATGCCGACTCCTATCCTCCTGCTGTGAAGCGATGCGTCCTTCTGCTGGTGGAGCGGGTGCCGCTCAGCGTTGTAGTCGAGGACGTTGTCAAGGAACCTGACGGCGAACTGGGTCGCCTTTGTGAGCGACTCCCAGTCTATGCTGGCCCTTTCCGTGAAGGGCTCCTGGACGAAGGCGCTGAGGTTGACGGAGCCCAGGCAGCAACACCCGTAGCTCTCGAGCGTCTGTTCGCTGCAGGGATTGACTCCCTGCACCTCCATGCCACCGTATTCGGTCGTCGATTCCCTCCTTATGGTGTCCCAGAAGAGTACGCCGGGTTCGGCCGTCTCCCACGCGCCCCTTATGAGCGACTTCCAGACGTCCCTGGCCCTGACCGTCCGATTGACCTCCACCTTGTCGTTCTTGAAGTGGAGCAGGAAGTCCCCGTCGGTCTCGACTGCTCTCATGAAGTCGTCCGTGATCTTCACCGAGATGTTGGCGTAGTTCACCTTCTTCAGGTCCCTCTTGACGTTGATGAAGTCCATCACATCGGGATGGTCCACCCTTATCGTAATCATGAGGGCGCCCCTCCTTCCTGCCTGGCCGATTGTCCCTGTCGTTGTTGAGAGAAGCTCCATGAACGAGACCGAACCGGAACTGTAGATTGCCGAGTTGTTGACCGGGGCTCCCCTGGGCCTCAGGACCGAGATGTCGGTGCCTACCCCTCCGCCGAAGCTGTAGGTCCTCGCCGCCTCCTTGCACCAGTCGAATATCGCTTCAATCGAATCCTCCCTGATCCTGAAGAAGTAACAGTTCAGAAGCGTGGACTTCCTCGTCTGCCCTGCCCCAAAGAGAATCCTCCCTCCTGGCACGAACCTGTAGTCCTGAAGCAGCCACTGGAACTTCGCGGTCCATTCCCTCCTCCTTTCCTCGTCTCGCTCTGGCGAGGCCAGCTCCTTCGCCACCCTGCGCCACAAATCGTCTGGTACTTTCTCCACCTGCCTTCCCTGCTGGTCTCTCAGGGCATACTTCTCGTAGAAGACCCTGGCGCGCAGTTCATCTCCTCCGAACGCGGCGAGAGTCTCCGAGGGGATCTTCACTTCTCCTCCTTTCTGCTCTCCGGCGTTCGGAGAGTCACGTGGTTCTTCAACTATTGACGTCATAACCTTAGTCCTAACCCCATTTCGCACGATATATATCTCACTCTTGGCTGGTACGTCGTTCACAACTACGCGAGGCCAATTCTCGACGCGCGACGACATGAAGCGATTCGTGGTGGAATCTTTTTGACAGGATACCTGTTTCTTTCGCTCTATTAGGCGGCCGTCGAATACTGCGTCGTTGCCACTGACTTGCACCTCCTGCACCGCGCCGCATTCTGAGGCAACTTGGCGCCGCAGTTCCTGCACACAGATATCGTCCTGTCGACCTTGAAGTACGGGAGCTTCGGCGTCGCATTCAGGATCAGGTTGTAGACGCCTCTGACATCCTCCGCGTTTCCATCGAGAGTCACGGAGAGCCCGCCGCGGAGACCCGTCGCCAGTCTGGTCATGTAGTCCATCCTTTCAGGGCTTTCCAGGTCTGCCAGGACTAGTTTGGGAGCTTGGGTGTAGGCGCCCTTCTGCAATGGCTGGAGGTTCGCCTTCCCGTATTTCTCGGAGTCGAGAGTAGCTAGCCTGAGCGCGCCATCGAGTTCGAGCATCGCAACGCCCAGCCGGTCTATCCTGGTTGACTTGTCGTTTGCGACTTGGCTAGCCGTCTCCACTATCTTCTCGGCCAGTTCGGCCCTCGAAGCCATGGTCGGGTCCCTAATCAGGCTGGCCAGCGTCTCATCGAGGCCCACTAGGTTCATGATTAAAGGCATGGTCTCAGAAGTGACCGCGTCCGACCCTGCGGCGAGAGACGGCAGGAGGCCCCGCTTCAGGGTCCTCTCGATGAGTCTCCTCCTCGTCGAGAGGGCGTCCGATGCGACGCCAATTAGTAGAGCCAGCTTCGCCCTGAAGTACGTTTCATCCTGGTTGGAGTCGTATGCCAGCCTGGGAAGGTTGAGGCTCAACCCATGGAGCACGCTGATGTTGTCTGCCTGCGACTCCTGCGGAAGGACGTTCGCGCTGAGACCCAAGAAGCTCCTCCTTTGGTCCGATGAGAAGAATGCCATCCTGCCGCCGTTGAATATGATGGAAGCGGCGTCCTTGAGGGTCTTCGTCTCGTCGACCCTATTGGGCTTGGCCAGCAGCAGCCGGATGTCGGGCCGAGGCGTCTCCGCAACAAAACTCCTATAGGCCCCGAGGACGGCGTCAAGCGTCCTGTCGAGGACGTCTCTGCCCATGTCGTCATGCCTGTAGGGATTCAGCTCCAGACTGATCGCGGGACCCTCGGCTCCAGCTTGGGGAGAGCTCACGGCTTCGAAGAATCTCAGGAAGATAGATTCCATCTCTCTCTTCCCGCGCGACTTACAGAAGGGACCCAGGTACTGCAGGAAGTTCCTGAACGTGACCTCGTCGGATGCCTCCTTGCAGAGCATTGACGCCATATTGAGCACGATGTTGAGGGCCCTCTCCACGTTTTCCGGGCTCGGGATCATCGACGTGTTGACGATTCTTCCGCGCGGGTTCATCCCGCTGCTCCTCACCGAGAGCAAATCGACGAAGACCGTGTCAGGGGTCAGCCCCCAGGTCCCAGCGTTGGAGATGTGAATGTCGCCCGATAGGTGGGCGTCTGCGACGTCTCTGGGGAGCTGTTCCAGCAGGAGGTACTCCGAGAAGACCTGCCTCCCGGTCTGGTGCACGAGTGACTCCACGTTGCCTCCGTCGTCGCCAGCCTTTCCCAGCAGCTGGGTCACGTCGTAGATCGGCATACCGAGTCTAGTCAACTTGTGCCTGTATTCCTCCATGCTGTGTTCCACCAACAGGGCGTTCACTATCTCTCTGATCAGAGGCGCCGTCAGGTATTGCGTCTGGAACTTGTAGAGCCTCGACTCTGTCTCACTGGTTATCTTCTGTGCCAGCTCGACCGGCATGCCAGCCTCCTTCACAAGAGATTGCAGGATCTTGTTCGCGTTGAACTCTTCCATGGTCTGGTGAGAGGTCCTCACGTACAGCTTCCCACTCTCGACGAGCGACTGCTCCTCGATCTGGCGGGTCAGGTTGAGCACCAGCCTCCCCAGGTTGGTCACGGTGTACTTCCTCTCCTGCCTGTTGAGCTGGATCAGGAGCTGCTTGACCAGCTTCCTGAGGTGGTACGCGAACTTCCCTGATTCTTTCTTTGACTTGAAGCCTGCGAGAGTCTTCAGAGCACTGTAGGTCAGCGGACCCTTGATGTTGAGTATCCTCAGTATCTCCAGTCTCTGGGGAGATGCAATCACGCTGTAGATGGTCTTGACCCTTCGAGGTGCTGCCTGCAAGTCTTCTCAGAAGGTCGTTGTCAATTGTATATCAAGGTATGGCAACCCTTAGTCAAAACAAACTCGCTCTTAGTATATGGGTGACGACTAGACAAGCGAAAATCAGAAGGAAGACAGAAGATGGTTCGAGAGATGGCGTCATTCAATGCGTCAGGATTGTGGACTAGTCGGCCTCGAAGTCCAACACCATCAAAATAACTGGTTAGAGTTCCACCGGCCCACACAAAGTGAACGAATAAGAGTCAGACTCAGTGGCGAATTGCCAGTTGGAATCCTCAGGACGCACTCCTTCCGAATCGCCTTCCGTAAGCCAGCCTGCACCGGAACCCGGGGCAGATAACATGCGTCCAGGCGGTCAGTCGAAGAGAACCTACTTCGTCGCCCTCACTTTGATTGGATTGGCGATGGGTTTGCTACCGAGCCTCTTCACGCTCGAGCTCGAACTGCACGTAATCATACCATATGAGATTCAAAGTCTCTCTTCGGCGTCTTCGGCGCCAGTGTTGTTCGAGATGCTGGATTTCGCGGCATTCCTGATTTCTCCCTGCCTGTTCTTTGTGATTTTCTACCTCTACGGGAAAAGGACGGCGCGTCACTTCGATGAGAGTTACTTGAGAGTGATCCCACTTCTGTTCTTCGGCTCTGCTCTCGGCTACGCCGTGTTCATGTCTTCGGTGCCCTACGTTGAAGGGGTGGTTTCGGTTCTGAACGGCACCTTCTGGTTTGAATTCGTGTTTGGCCTAGTGTCTGAAGGCATCAGGGATGCTCTTGTCGGCTTCGCCGCATTGGGGCTGTCCTATCTTATGACCAGGGCCCTAACTAATCCGACTGTCCCTATCTGAGACTAGAACCCGTTTGCTAACGCCGACCAGAACTCGTCACGCAGCAAGAGTTGACTTATATTGCGGCCTGGTGTTCGTTCAGGGTTCTTCGAGTCTTCTTGAGAACTCATTGCCCACAGGGCTTTGTTAGGTCGAATCCACATTACGGCTTCGGCCCAGTCGAGTCGTCCCTGAATGATGCTCTTGATGGGATGCCTGAACTCAGCGCCAAGCCGTAAATAACCAATCCAAATGAGAGGCGGTCAATCTTGAGAGACCGTGAGTCTCGGAAGATTCCGCTTGTTGTCCTGCTTCTTCTTACCGTTCTAGGTTCTACGCTTGCCTTCTGGCCTCCCCCTGCCTTCGCTCAAATCGGATGTGGTAGCACCGTCACGACAAACACGACTCTGAAGGCGAATGTCGGCCCCTGTTCAGGGAACGGGCTCCTCATAGGCGCCAACGGCATAATCCTCAACTGCGCGGGACATACGATAAGTGGCTCTGACGCTGACTCCGGTGTCGACCTGGCTGGGCATGCAAAGGTCAAGGTTGAGAACTGCATTGTTACGGGATTCTCGACGGGCTTCTACCTTTCCGGCTCATCCAGCAACACTCTCACCGGGAACACGGCGAACAGCGACGAATACTGTGGTTTCTACCTTTCCGGCTCATCCAGCAACACTCTCACCGGGAACACGGCGAACAAGGACGGCATTGGCTTCGAACTCTACTTCCTCTCTTCCAGCAACACCCTCGCCAAGAACACGGCGGAGAGCAACCGCGTCAGCGGCTTCGACCTTGACAACTCATCCAACGTCAACTATCTCAGCACCAACACGGCTAACAATAACGACGGAACTGGTTTCGCCGTATACAGCTCTGCCAAAGACGTCCTCAGCGGGAACACGGCGGACAAGGATGACAACACCGGTTTTGCTCTTACCGGCTCTTCCAGCAATACCCTTACCAAGAACACGGCGGACAGCAACCTCGATGGCTTCGACGTCGGCAACTCATCCAACAGCAACATTCTCGTCATGAACACGGCGGGTAAGAACCTCCTTACGGGTTTCAACATTACAAGCTCGTCCAACAACACCCTCACCAAGAACACGGCGGACAGCAACGGCTACGAAGGCTTCTGGCTCAGCAGCTCTTCGGGCAACATTCTCATCTTGAATACTGCGAACAGCGAATCATACAGTGGCTTCGATCTAGCGAACTCTTCCACGAACATTCTCATCTTGAACACGGCGAACCATAACCGCTGGGACGGTTTCTACCTTTTCAACACATCCAATAACAACATCCTCAGCGGAAACACAGCGGATAGCAACACGCTGGATGGCTACCTCGACACAACCGCGGGTTCTGGCAGTGAGGGAACAGCGAACTTCTACACGAGCAACATCTGCAGTGGCAACCACTATGGTTCGTCCCCAAGTGGGCTTGGCACCCCGCAGCCTTAAGCCTGTTAGGGAAGGGTAAACGCTGTTCCAGACCCCATTACAATAATCTTCCTTCTGTTCAAATCCGACCGTCCCCCATGTGCCTCGAGGTGACGAGCATTAGACGAAGTGCCATCGGGCACGGATCTGACAAGATGTTTTGATTGTGTCAATTGTATTCAACATTATGATGACTCAGGTTCAGCAACGTTGCGTTTGGTGGGGTCGCCCGGATTTGAACCGGGGATCTTCAGCGCCCAAGGCTGAAAGCCTAGACCAGACTAGCCGACGACCCCACGAATTCGGACCTTGTTCGGCCTTAGTTATGGGTTCCGCGGAGGGGCGATTGTCTCGCCTGTGAAACGAACCTGTTTCCCTTGACGAAGAACCTCCACGTAAGGTCAATCCCTTGACGTATCCCCACCCTCGAACTCGAGCCGACCTCTTCTACCTTCTGCCCCTCCTCCAAGAAGAGCCTATCAGACGTGACCAGGTCCTCCCCGTTCAAGGTGGAATCGATTTCGAGGGCTCGAGTCAGCTTCCCGGGCCCGTCCGTCAGATGCTCGTCCGATTCGAGGCCCCTATTCCTCAGCATCTTCTCCAGGCCTTCTTCCGGCTCCACCGCCCTGACCAGAACTGCGCCGGCCCTCCCCGCTGGCTCGGTGGTCGCGTTCAGGCACCAGTGAGACCCGTACGTGAAGTAGACGTACGCATGTCCTCCCTCTCCAAACATGACGTCGTTCCGCTTCGTCCTTCCGCGGTAGGCATGGCTGGCTGGGTCCTCAGCCCCTCTGTATGCCTCGGTCTCCACAATCATCCCTGAAATCCTTTCGCCATCTACGACCCGCACAAGGACGCTTCCTAGAAGGGCCCTCGCAACCTTGGGCGTGTATTCATCGAAGAACCTCCGGGCCAGCCTTGCCATCTATCCCTGAAGCCTACCCCTTGGTCTTCACGTTTCTGAAGTTTGTGTAGAGGAGCACGATCCCAGCCACGTAGAAGGCCACGGCGCCCAGCCACGGGATGTCGTAGAGGAAGTGGTTCCCCGTGTTGAACCCTTCCGCAAGTATGAAGCCTCCCAGGATTGTGCTAAGGCTGTTTGGAAGCCTCCACACGATTGCCGAGATTGCGCTGGCGAGCCCTCTCCTGCCGGGGTTGATTATCCCCATTAGGTAAGAGTCCATGAGCGGAGAGGCCATGTTCATGAGTGAAGCTCGGACTATGTAGACGCCCCCTGCCAGGTACAGATTGGGGATGAAGGCCATGCTGAACATGAACACGGTGGAGCTCCCGGCTGTCATCAGGATTGCCCTGAAGAGCCCGAACCTCTTCGACAGCCTCGAGCTCCCCAGTGCGGCGAAGGCAATCGTCAGTCCTGAGACTGCGAGGAACGGCCCGCTGAACGTGTCGGGGACAGAGAACTTGTACAGGAGCCAGGTCGCCATGAGCGGGATTATCAGGCCCGCGCCTAGCCCGATGAGACCGTTCATACCGGAGAACTTCAGGAGCAGCCTTAGGTCGCCACTGTCTTTGGTTTCTTCCTTCCGCTTCGGCTTCTCGTGGTAGTTCCTGAGGAGCGCCCACAGCACGAGCGGTACGAAGATGCTCGCTACCCCAATGAGAAGGAGGGCGTCGGAGTGGACCCTGGCCGAGGTCATGCCAGAAGCGGCCTCAAGCGCTGGCATCGCAAATGGGAGGGCCATGCCGGCAGAGAGGCCGAGGTTGCTCACGATGAAGGAAAGCGAGAACGCCGCGTCTCTGTTGCCCGTGTCGGTCTGGTCGGCGATGATGGCGTTCCAAGCAGACAGGGACGCGGCCTCGCCCAGCCCCGCCAATACGGCGGCGACGAGGAAGAGCGAAAAGTCGTAGGTGAGAGCGAAGATCAGCATCATGGGTGGGAGGAGCAGATTCCCGGCGATCAGGAACCACTTTCTCCCCCGCCGGTCTGACATTATCCCCAGCGGGATTCCCGCCGCTATCACGACCAGGCCTTCAAGACCGAAGAGGATTCCCACGCTCTCCCCGTTGAGGACTCTTACGTCGACGAGGTATCCGCTCAGATAGATCAGGAAGTATCCGAAACCCATCGTGTTCAACAGCTGAGTGAAGACCAGTAGCTTGACTCGCGTTGGAATAGACGCCATGAACCCTCGTCTGGCAGCATGGGGCTCGGCGAGCAAGAGAAGGTCTCCCAATTGGGTTGCTAATTAACAAGCCTCGGTTCGGATTCACTAATGTAGCGAGCTGTCGATTCGGGGCATTCATGGCTGACTTGCTTCAATGATTTCCCGCCACGTCACCTTCCTGTCGAAGGAAGAGATCGTTTCTTTCGGCCTATCCCGTTGCTCTCTTAATTAAGCGGCATCGTTCAACTACGCCAGATGCGGGTCGTCGCAGACCTCCAGCTGCATTCGAAATACGCCTTGGCGACGAGCAAGGACATGGACTTGGAACACATGGCGGAAGGAGCCAAGGTCAAGGGCCTCAGTCTTCTTGGAACCGGGGACTTCACCCACCCGAAATGGTTCGCCGAGCTGAGGAAGAAGTTGGAACCCATCCCGGGCAACGGGCTGTTCTCCTACGGAGGGCTGACCTGGATGCTCGCCGGGGAAGTGAGCACGGTGTACGAGCAGGGGGGGAAGACGCGGAAGGTCCATCATTTGATCTACTCCCCGGATTTCGAAGCCGTGGCTCAGATCAATGAGGCCCTGTCGAAGGTCGGGAACTTGAGCTCAGACGGACGGCCGGTCCTGAAGGGGATCGATTCGGCAGAGCTGGTGGAACTTGTCACTTCAGTGTCTAGTAGCGTTGTCGTGATTCCCGCACACTGCTGGACTCCGTGGTTCGGTGTCTTCGGGAGCAGGTCGGGGTTCGATTCTCTGGAAGAGTGTTACCAGGACCAGTCGAGCAAGATATTCGCCATCGAAACGGGGCTGTCCTCAGATCCTCAGATGAACTGGCGGCTCTCCTCGCTCGACAAGGTTGCGTTGGTTTCGAACTCCGATGCGCACTCCCCCAACCCTTGGCGCCTCGGAAGAGAGGCGAACGTCTTCGAGTTAGAGGAACCAAGCTATCGCGAAGTCTTTGACGCGATAAGGCTGAAGGACAAGAGCCGGTTCCTCTACACCATCGAAGTCGACCCGGCGTACGGCAAGTACCACTTCACCGGACACAAGAAATGTGGAGTCTCGTTCCCTCCCGGGAAGGCCCTGGAGATGGGCAACAGGTGCCCAAAGTGCAGGAAGATGATGACGGTGGGGGTCCTGCAGAGAGTGGAGGAACTCGCAGACCGGCCCGACGGTTTCATGCCAGAGGCCTCCGTCCCCTTCAGGAGGCTGCTACCGCTCTACGAGGTGATATCGTTTGCCACTGGAGTGAACCGCCTCTACTCGAAGGCCGTCCTGGAACAGCAAGACCGCCTCATCACGGCGTTCGGGAGCGAGCTCGTCGTCCTCCTGGGAGCGCCGCTGGAGGACCTCCTCCGCCATTCAAAGCATGAAGTCGCCCAGGCCATAGTCGCAGTCAGAGACAACCGGTTGAAGTTCACGCCCGGTTACGACGGCGTCTACGGCGTGCCGTCGTTTCAATGACGCATCCGAACGGCTCGTCCTCAGCTTGCTCTTGAGGTTCTACGGTCCGAACTTCTTGCTTCTGCTGAGCACCGGCTTGACTTTCGGATAGAGGTGCTCAGCCATTGCAGAACGTGGGATCTTTGCAGCTAGGTAGACCCCGTGCCTCTTGCTGTATGTCAGCATCACTTTCGCCTTTCCATACGCAAGGAGGATGAAATCCATCTTGCCATACCACTTCTCTGCTTGGGAGGTCGCTTCGAGGAAGACCGTGTCGAGAGCTCCGAGCCTTTCTCTGGTCTGTTTCCCCAGTCTAATCCTCGCCGTGTACTTCTCCGAGTACACGTGCGCCAGCGTCTCTCCTTTCTCGTTAAGGATGACTACCCACAGGAATGCCGGGTCGACGGCCAGGATTTCCCTGCCGAGAGATGCCGCGTTTTGCAATCCTTCTCGGCTCAGGTGGAGACTTCACCGTTAGAAAAGGATAGTGAACGCGGCGTCAATTCCGGGATACCACTCGCATGCCAGTGTTTTGGCCCGCGTTAAAGAAGTTGATGTGGGGACGGTCGGATTCGAACCGACGGTATACAGGTTTCTGCAGCTCCAATGCCTAATCATCCACGCTGCTGTGTCATCAAACGTTTTCGTTTGACCACTGGAGCCTGTCGCCTTGCCTTTCTAGGGTGGAGTCCCGTCATGGGCAACCACCTAGCTGGGCTACGTCCCCACACGTTCTGCGAGGGCGTCGCGTGATGGCTTTATGGCTTCTTCAGCGCTTGCCCTTCAGCTTCCTCAGGTCAAGAAACTTTCCCAGCAAAGGCTTCCCCACCTCGGAGGCCTCGAAGGTGACACGGGCGACAGGCTTCCTGATATTTATCATCCTGGTCAGGTCTGATGGCGTTCCGAGGACCACCACATCGCAATCGACCGCGTTAATGCTCTGTTCCAGCTCCTTAAGCTGTCCCTCGCTGTAGCCGAGGGCGGGGAGCACTTTCCCGAGCTTCGGAAACCTCTGGTACGCACTCCTTATCGACCCGACCGCCTTGTTCCTCGGGTCGACAAGCGTCGCCCCGACTGCCTTCGCGGCGACGGCTCCTGCGCCGACGGACAGCCCGCCATGTGTGACCGATGGCCCGTCCTCCACTGCGAGGACTCTCTTCCTCCTGACGAGCTCCGGCCTGTCCAGGACTGCTTCGGACCTTGTCTTCAGTATCTCCGCTCTGGGATTGAGCTCCCGGCAGTTCTTGACCAGCTGGTCGACGGACTTCCTCGCAACTATGTTCACTTTGTTTATGACGATGACGTCCGCCATCCGCACGTTCGTCTCCCCGGGATAGTAAACCGATTCGTTTCCGACCCGGACCGGGTCAGCGACGACTATGTTCAAGTCCGGCACGTAGAAGCTGAAGTCATTGTTGCCGCCGTCCCACAGTATGACGTCGCCCTCCTTCTCTGCTTCGTCTAGGATCGCCTGATAATCGACGCCGGCATAGACCACGAGGCCCTTGTCGATGTGCCCCTCGTACTCCTCTCTCTCCTCGATGGTAGTGTGGAACCTGTCCAGGTCCTTGTGGGTCGCGAACCTCTGCACGGCAATCGAAAGATCGCCGTAGGGCATCGGGTGCCTGACCACGACTGGCTTCAATCCTCTCTCCAGCAGCAGGTCGGCAACCCTGCGGCTGATCGTGCTCTTCCCCGCGCCGGTCCTCGTTGCAACGACGGCGACGACGGGCTTCTTTGACCTAATCATGGTGTCCGAAGGTCCGAGCAGGTGGTAGCTCGCGCCCTTTGACTGGACGACTGACGCCTTGTCCATCACGTACTGGTTGGAAACGTCGCTGTAGCAGAAGTAGACGTCACTGACCCTCTCCGACGCAATCAGGTCCCCCAACTCCTCCTCAGGTCGGATTAGGATACCCTTCGGGTACAGCTTCCCCGCGAGGGAGGCCGGGTACGTCCTCTCCGATATGTACGGAATCTGAGTCGCGGTGAAAGCAACCACTCTAAAGTTAGGATTGTCGCGAAAGAAGACGTTGAAGTTATGGAAGTCCCTTCCGGCCGCACCCATTATCAGAGCGTTTCTTGGCAATCGCGATTCCCCGTGAGGTCACCCTGGAGATCGTTCTTATATCTGGTTTCCCGAATCTGATGTGCCTCACACAGGCTTCGCTGGGCTGGCTACAGGCTCCACGGCTTCCCGCCGTGGACGACCTTCTCCGGGAGGCGGCTCTCCCACTTCCCCAGGAAGGCAAGGTCGTCCTTCTTGCTTCTGAGGTTGTCAGGGAGCATCACTGGAATCTCCTCGACTATGGGATAGTATCGACCGCACTCCGAGCAGAGAAGGACTCCCTCGACGATCACTTCGCCGCTTACGTTGAACTCAAGCAGCTCGAGCGGGTAGTGCTTGTCGATTGGGCACGCGAGTATGTCCAGGAGCTTCCGCTGCATGCGGTCCAGACGGTCGACCGACCGTATAAAACTCTCGGGGAACCAGAAACGTTAATCTACTGCGCGCAAGGCCTCCCCGCTCAGCCGGCCATAGCGCGTGGGTCCTACCCAGACTCGTTCCGACCCTGGAAGTAAAACCGCGCGTCGTCACCGTGTTACTGAGTTCCGAGAGGGCTCGGGAAGGGGTGATGCCGGCAATCAATCAAAGCCTCTTCGCCCCTAATTTCTCAAATCCTGCGGTAGGAATGTTTAAGTCCGAGGGACGGCGCCCGATTTTTCCGGGTTCCACATGCCTCTGTTTCCCAGCGTGGCGCTTCAGCTGTCGACTAACGCAGGCTACCTGCTGTACATAATATTCTTCATGGGGCTCTTCGTGTTCCAGTTCGCCTTCGGAACGAGGATCCAGGTCTACTTCGCACTCAACGACATCGGAAGAGGCCTGACCAAGCTGAAAGTCATGAAGGAGAAGTCAAGGAAGGAAGCGATTGACTACCTCGTCAATGTCGGCAAGGCGCCCAGCGATCCCACTCAGCGGGTCGACCAGTTTCTCGACTACGTCACGATAATGCCGGTCGGCATAGACCCCCAGGGCCTGGTCAACAAGATTGACCACATCGTGACGACCAACAACGACAGGGTCAGGGCCGAAGTCACGGCCCTTGTCGCCCAGAACAATCCGGTCACTGTCTCGATCTCGGAGAACCTGCTCGAGGTTGCCACCGCGCTCAACATGATTCACAAGGTCGTAAGGCACTACTACATCCTGGGAAAGAAGACCAATTCGTACTTCACTCTTATCCAGCTGCAGATGCTGATGCCGATGATAATCCAGGAGTCGGACGCGCTGCTCAACGCAGTCGACTCCTTCAAGGTGGGTCAGCCGGTAGGCGACGGGATCGGCCCGGTGTCGGTCTCGAGGCTGATGGTGGGCAAGGAGAAGCGCGCGATCGCGAAAGATACAGTAATGGCGATCACCGAATACAAGGGAAGGAAGCTCTACGTGGTCAAGGCCGACGGCCCGATGGCGTACGTCGGTCAGCCGGGGGTCGCGATTAGGAAGGTCATCGAGGAGATGGGCGTCAAGCCCAGCGCGATCATAATGATTGACGCGGCTTTGAAGCTCGAAGGCGAGAAGACCGGTGAGATAGCTGAAGGCGTTGGCGCCGCCATAGGCGGCATCGGGGTCGAAAAGTTCCAGATTGAGGAGGTCGCGACCAAGAACAAGGTTCCTCTGTACGCCATTCTCGTAAAACAGAGCATCCTGGAGGCGATTACGGTGATGCGGAAGGAGATTGCCGAGGCGTCTGAGAAGGTGGTCCAGACGCTACAGAGGGTCATAGAGGAGAAGACGAAGGAGGGGGATGAGGTCCTCGTCGCGGGGATCGGCAACACCCTGGGAGTGGCACAATGATGAGCTCTGTCCCGGCGGCAGACAAGAAATCCAAGCTCTTGGTCTACTCGGTGGAGGAGTGTCCCGTCTGCGGCCTGAAGACCAAGAGGGCCTTCGCCGTGGGCGACTACGTCACCAAGGACGGCTCGAAGTGCACGAAGTGCGGCAACCAGGCCAGAGTCAGCTTGGTCTACGCAGAGAGCACGAAGCCTTCAGGTTAGGACGACGAGCCCGCCTTCGTCCAGCGCCATCGTATGCTCGAACTGCGCGACAGGACTCCCCGAGGCCTCGACGAGCGTCGGGTATGATCTCATTATGCGCTGCTGAATGAGCTTTCTCAGGAATCCGCCGACCTTGTCCCTGCCGAAATCTTCGGAGTACCAGCGGGGGGTGAAGGGCAGGGTCTTGCGTTCAGTCCAGACCATATCGGCGAACCTGTCCAGCTCAGCCGCTCCGGTCTTCTTCCTCCCTATGATGGAGAAAATCGTCTGAGAAGGCGTATCGACGACGTAGCCCGCCGCGGAGGGCAGGGTGACGAACGGCTCGATCGCGAACACGTCCCCTTTCCTGAGCAACTGCGTCCCAGGGACGTAGAGGTTAGGGATGCTCTTCCCTGCGTGGACCAGGTACCTATCCAGGGTGTGTCCCGTCAGGTTCTCGATGGTCCTGAACCCGCAGCGAGACGCCTCTCTGTAAATCTCCCTGCCTATCTCTCCCGTCCGCGCCTCTCTCTTAGCAGCTTCGACCGCCACGCCCAGCGCCCTTTCTGCAGCCTCCAGAAGAAGTCGGTGGTCAGGGTTGAACGTGATGCTCACTGCGGTGTCAGCGATGTAGCCATCGACGTGCACGCCGAAGTCGACCTTGATCAGGTCGCTCTCTTGGAAGACTGAATCGTCGTCATCCTGTGGAGCGTAGTGCGCTGTGACCTGGCCGACCCCGATTCCAGTTGGGAACGCCGGCTTTCCGCCTCGCGCCTCTATCTCTCTCTCGATGAACAAGCAGGTGTCGAGGTATCCCATCCCGGGTCGGACGCGCGCCTTCACAAGCGCCCTGACCTCGTTGGTGATTCTGCCTGCCTCCCTGTACTGGTCTGGTACGAGCTTCAGTTCATTTCACAAATCCTTTATTCCGACAGTCTGGCCGGCCAGACTGAGGTATTTCAACTGATTCTGGGCGCGAGGTCAGCTCGATGAAGTACAACACCGTGGCCATGGGAGGCACCTTCGACCACCTCCACAAGGGGCACGTGGCGCTGCTCGCGAAGAGCTTCTCGCTCGGCGACTTGGTCGTGATCGGCGTCACCTCTGACGCCTTCGCCTCGAGGGAAGGGAAGAAGCCGGACCAATCCTACGTGGAAAGGGTGGAGGCACTCGAGCACTTCCTTCTTTCGAGGTTCCCTGGAAGGCGGTACCTCGTCACCAAGCTCGACGACTACTTCGGGCCCGGCATAGCCTCCGCCGAGGTCGAGGCGATAATAGTGACTAGGGAGACTGCGGCCAGGGTCCCGGTGGCAAACGCGCTGAGGACGGCAAAGGGGTATCCGCCTCTCGACGTGGAGGTAGTGGACCACGTCCTCGCGGGCGATGGCAGACCCATCTCATCGACCCGGATCAGGAAGGGCGAGATAGACGCCGAAGGGAAGGTTCTGAGGCCTGTCCCTAAGTATTGAGTCTGCTTGATTCTCGAAAGAGATTATATCTGAAGCCACAGAGGCAAGCGTATTGTGGACAAAGACAGGTTGGACCCGTGGGGCTCAAGTACAATCAAGGACTATTCCCGGCTACAGTCTGAATTCGGGATTGAGCCTGTAGCCCCGCTGCTCCAGCGCTTCAAGAAACCTAGCCACCATCTCAGTCGGGGGATTGACTTCGGACAGCGAGACCTTGCTAGGGTCCTCGACGCCATCGACAAGAGTAAACCCTACGCCGTGATGAGCGGCATCAAGCCAGACGGGAGCTTCCATCTGGGGAACAAGATGACTGCCGACGACATGGTCTACTTCCAGTCCCTTTCCAGGAAGGCAACGGTGTTCTACGCGATAGCCGACGTCGAGGCATACGCAGACAATGGACTGTCCTTCAAGGAAACTTCGAAGATTGCCACCAAGAACGTCGCTGACATACTCGCCCTGGGTCTGGACCCAGAAAGGGCCGTGGTCTACAAGCAGAGCGAGGAGATGAGGGTGATGCGTATGTCCACGATCTTCTCCCGTAGTGTGACGAACAACATGCTTAGGGCTATCTATGGGGAGAGACAGATAGGCCTCTATCTTTCAGCTTTGGTACAGGCGGGCGACATCCTGATGCCGCAACTGGCGGACTTCGGCGGCCCAAAGCCAGTCCTCGTCCCGGTCGGTGCTGACCAAGACCCGCATATCAGGCTCGCGAGGGACCTCGCGGCAAAGCATAGCGATGAGTTCGGATTCGTGCCGCCCTCGGCAATCTATCACAGGTTGGAACTCGCTCTCACCGGGGGATACAAGATGTCAAAGAGGGTACCTGAGTCCGGATTCACACTGAACGACACCCCGTCCGAAGCCTCGAAGCGGGTGCTCAGCGCCTTCACCGGTGGGAGGGCGACGGTCGAGGAGCAGAGGCGTCTAGGGGGGAGGGCCGACATCTGTCCGGTCTACGACCTCTACCGCTTCCACTTTGCAACCGACGACGAACACTCCCAGCGGGTCTACCGGGAGTGCGTCGAGGGAACCAGGATGTGCGGCGGGTGCAAGCAGGAGGCCGCTGGCCTAGTCAAGAAGTTCCTAGAAGACCATCACAAACGGCGGGAGGCGCTAATGAATGACGCCAAGGATCTCCTCGCTAGGAGTCGGAGTTACCTCGCGTCGACTGGAAGGTAAGAGTTGGACATGTCGGCCTCGCTCCATCCAATTGAAAGGAAGGTCCTCTCCTCGCTGGCAAGAGCAGGCATACTGGGATTCGAGCCACTGGTGGGCGAGACGGGACTCAACCCCGACCAGGTGAGGCGCTCTCTGCAGTGGCTCTCCTCCAAGGGCCTGGTCACAATCAAGGAGGAAGGAGAGGAGAGCCTAGCGGTGGGACATCCCCCGCCCGAGCTCGCCCTGGTGAATGCGATCGCCAAGTCGCCTGAGCCCCCCACCATCGACTCGCTGAAGTCAGGCTTCGCCTCCGAGAGCGAGTTCTCCGCAGCCTTCGGGCGGGCGAGGGCATCTGGGTGGGTCAGCCTCGACCAAGAGCGCTCGCCGCCCGTCGTCCGCGTCGTCGACAGGGTAGGGCCGGACACCCTCAACTCGATTATGGCATCGGTCTCGAAAGGCGCCAAGGAGGCGTCGTTCTCTGACGCCGAGCGGAAGGTCCTAGCCGAACTGGTCAGGCGCGGGGTCCTGAAGAGATCTACTATTCGCGCTTTGACCATCTCCATCACCGAAGCTGGGAGTATGGCTGCGACCACGAAGGAGGCCGAGGACTCGCTGGACAGGCTCTCGCCGGAGATCCTCGCTTCAGGAGCCTGGCGGGGGAAGAGTCTGAGACCAATCGATGTCGAGGCGAAGGCGCCCTTGTACTATCCCGGCCGGAGGCACCCCGTCCGGGATTTCATCAGAGAGGTCAGAGAGGCCTACATTTCGATGGGGTTCACGGAGCTGGAAGGAAACAGTGTCCACCCGGCCTTCTGGAACTTCGACGCGCTGTTCATTCCGCAGGACCATCCTGGGAGGGAGATGCAGGACACCTTCTACCTCGAGGGGCTCTCTGACAGGAAGATGAGCCGCCGGGGCGTCGTGGCGAACGTCGCCGCCACCCATGAGAACGGCTGGAAGACCGGCAGCAGAGGCTGGGGATACACGTGGAGAATCGAGGAGGCAAGGCGGCTTGTCCTCAGGACACACAACACAGTCCTGACGGTGAGGGCGCTCTCCGAATCACGTGAAAGGGAGACCAGGGTCTTCGCCGTCAGCAAGGTTTACAGGAATGAAAACCTCGATTACAAGCATCTGGCGGAATTCCATCAAATGGATGGGATCATAGTGGGCGAGGGGCTCAACTTGAGGCACCTGATGGGATTCCTCAGGGAGTTCTACAAGAAACTAGGCATGAAGGACGTCAAGCTCTGGCCCACGTACTTCCCCTACACGGAACCTTCCCTAGAGGTCGTCGGCTACTCGGAAGCCGCGAAGGCGTGGATTCGAGCTGAGCGGGTCTGGCGTCTTCAGGCCTGAAGTCACAGTCCCGCTGGGGGTGAATGTCCCGGTCCTCGCGTGGGGACCAGGAATCGAGCGGCTGATGCTTATGCGCTTCGGGCTCGACGACATGAGGGCCTTGTACGGCAGCGACCTAGACTGGCTTAGGAAGAGGGTGGAACTTGCCAGTAGTTAGAATCGACCTGAAGAGGTTCTCAAGGATGGTCGGCGCCGACCAGGCCGAGATCCTTGACAGGCTCCCATTCATCGGGCTGGACATCGAGGGCACCGACAGACACTCGGTGCGAGTTGAGTACAGCCCCAACAGACCTGACTATGGGACTGACTTCGGGATTAGCAGGTCGCTGAAAGGCCTCCTCGGAAAGGAAACCGGAATGCCTCGCTACCTCGTGAAGCCATCGGGGTTCTCGGTTTCGGTCGACGGGAGGCTCTCCTCGGTGAGGCCGTACATCGCTTGCGCTACCGTGACCGGTCTGCGCCTGGACGAGGAGGATGTAAGGCAGATCATCTCCCTGCAAGAGGACCTTCACAATGGCCTCGGGAGGAAGAGAAAGAGGGTCGCCATCGGCCTACACGATTCAGCAGGCGTGAATCCCCCTTTCTCTTACGCCGCCGTCGGGTCAGGCTTCAGGTTCACCCCACTAGGAGGAAAGAAACCGGCTACGATATCCGAAATTCTATCGGAGACGGCCGAGGGGAGGGCTTACGGCCAGGTCCTCAGAGGGGGCCGTCTCTTTCCGGTTATCACAGACTCCGTAGGGAAGGTTCTGTCGTTCCCTCCCGTGATCAACGGGAACCTCACAAGGGTCACCCCGAAGACGCGCAACATGTTCATCGACGTCACCAGCACAGACCAGAAGGCGGGGGACGATGTGTTGGCGATAATGGCCACAACGCTCGCCGAGGCCGGCGGTAGGATGGGCTCAGTTTCCATCAGATACCCGGGCGGTCCGCGCGAGACGCCAGACCTGTCCCCGGTCCATCTCGCCCTCGATATGGACCTCATCGTTTCGGTTCTTGGCCTGGACCTGACGAAGCTCCAGGTCGGTGAAGCGCTTGGAAGGAGCCGACTGTCGGTAAGGGGCGACGCGGCTATGGCCGCTCGCTACAGGATAGACCTCCTGCATCCGATCGACGTTGTCGAAGAGGTCGCGTTAGGGTACGGTATAGAAAGGATCGAGCCGCTCTACCCGCCCAGCAAGAGTCCAGGACGCCTCCACCCGTTCGAACAGTTCCTTGACTCGACTTCGACCGTGATGGCGGGCTCGGAGATGCTAGAGCTGATGACCTTCGAGCTCGTGGACGAGGAATCGCTCTATGCGAAATTCGGCAGGAGCTCTGACCAGAAGATCGCTGTGCACGAACCGCGGAGCCTCGAGCATTCCGTCCTGAGGGACTCACTGATCCCCAATCTGATGGCCGCCCTGTCGGGCAACGTCAGGTCCGACTACCCCCAACGCGTCTTCGAGATTGGCAGGGTCTACTCGCGCGCCGGAACCGGCGTCTCCGAGTCGTGGCACCTAGGATGCCTCGTCGCCCACTCGCAAGCCTCGTATTCGGAGGCCAAGATGTACATTGAGTCCGTCTGCAGAACTCTCACGGGCAAGGAGCCTACAGCGGACGAGTCTCAGCATTGGGCTTTCGCTGCAGGACGTTGCGCGGCTGTCGGCACGGGTGACAAGCCGGTCGGCCACGTTGGGGAGCTGAGACCAGAGGCAATCGACGCCTTCGGATTGAGGGTCCCGGTGTCCGGGTTCGAGCTTGACCTCTCGATCCTCCACAAACAGCTAAAATAGACCGATTCTCCTTCGATTCCAGACGGCTTTCGTTCAAAAGCGCGCAAAACGGCCACCTGCGAAGGCGGAAACGCTTTGATGAGCGGATGGTTTACCCAGTCGCGCGACAGACGAAGGCCGTTTGCCCGTTGAAGAGGCTTGGTGATGCTCCCCGCTAAGAGCTGGGACATGATCCGGGCTCGTCAGAGACGGGCAACAACACCAAGGGCGATTGGTTGAAGGATGATTGACAAGCGTCAAAGGGCCGCTGATGCCTTCGGGGCGTACCTTGCAGATTTCATTCGCGACCTCAACCACCTTTCCGATGAGGGCTGGTCGGTCCTGGTCGAGGGCCAGCGAGATGAGAGAGCTCTAAGAAAGCTGGGATTCAGGGGCCAGGTCGTCTTGACTTCCTCCCTAGGAAGGACAGGAGTGGAAGCATTCGGGGACTCGAAGAAGGTCGTCATCCTCACCGACCTGGACAGGGAAGGGGCAGTCTTAGCTTCGAGGCATCTCAAATCGCTCAAGCACGAAGGCCTTCGCGTCTCGTTGGCGGAACGTCGGCGCCTCAAGCACGCTTCTAGAGGAATCTTTCTCCACGTCGAGAACCTCTCCAGGTTCGAAGATGCCTCCCCAACCTGAGGCTCAAATCAGATTCGTCTCAGGTGGAATTTCCACTCTTGCTTCAGGGGACGGGCCCCTGGCAAGGGTCTTCCTGCCCGGGGGGTCGGGGTCGGGGCCAGCTCCTCCGCGGAATCTCGGAAAGCGGCAGCTGCTGCCTCAGAATCGTGCGCGGGTCTCTCCCTGCTCATGTGAATCTTGGCGCCTGTCTCATGCCTGACTGTCGGGCGGCCTCTACCCTTGCGTCGGGGTCGCGGCCGCCGTCATCCTCACGGCGCGAGGCCTCAAATTGGGAGAAATTGGGAGAAATTGGGCAATCGTGCCTTCTCAAGATGCCCGCCGTCGCCCCTCTGCAGCGTGCCAGCGAAGGGTCTCCACGCATAGATTTGTGGAGTTGATGGCCAAAAACCACGAAGTTTATATTCTCGGTTCTTCTCCCCGGAAAATCGACTTACGCTAACCCCGTTAAGCATGAGTTAGAACACAGTTGAACGAAACAGAAGTGGATGAAATTGCCAGATTCAGGTATAGTAAAGTATCTAGTAAGACTGAAGTTTGAAGTGGATGGAGTCGTAGAAAGGGCTGACGTAATCGGCGCCATCTTCGGTCAAACCGAAGGGCTCTTCGGCCCCGAAATGAACCTCAATGAGCTTCAGAAGAGCTGGAAGGTCGGGCGGATAGAGATCAACCTGGAGTCCAAGAACGACAAGACCAGGGGAGAAGTAATAGTGCCCATGTCGACTGACATAGGAACTGCCGCGCTGATAGCCGCGGCAGTCGAAAGCGTCGACAAGGTGGGCCCCTGCAGCGCGCGCTTCAACCTGGGCGCTATAGAGGACGTGAGAGCCACCAAGAGGAAACAGATAGTCGACAGGGCGAAGCTGATAGTCAGAGACTGGAGTTCCAAGACCTCGAGTGAAGGCGAAAACGTCCTGAAGGACGTCACCGAGTCCACCAAGAGGGCCAAAGTAATCAACTACGGCTTGGAGAACTTGCCCGCTGGGCCTGGCGTCTACTCCTCGGAGCTGGTCTACCTGGTCGAGGGCAGGGCCGACGTGGTTCTCTTCCTCAGAGCCGGAATCGAGAACGTCGTCGCACTCGAAGGCACGAGCGTTCCCGACTCGATAATCGAGCTCGGGAAGAAGAAGCGACTGATCGCGGTCCTGGACGGTGACCGGGGAGGCGACCTCATCGAAAAGGAGCTGGCCCAGGTCGTCAGAGTGGAGAAAGTCATCAGGGCGCCGACGGGCAAGGAGGTCGAAGATCTCACGCCCATCGATGTCATCAACATGTTGAGGGCCGAAAAGCTGGAAACGGTCCCAGCGGGAGCCCGCAGGGAGAGGCCCGTCGAGCGCGCCCCAGAGAAGGCCCAGGAAGAGCCGGATGAACCGGTTGTTGTGAAGACCCGCGAGCTCTATCCGAATCTGAACGGGACCCTGGAGGCCGTTCTGCTCGACCAAGGACTGCAGGAGGTCGGACGGTTTCCGATAAGCGAACTTGTCCAGAAGATGGAGGGTTCGAACGGGGCTCATTTCCTTGTCTTTGACGGCATTGTCACTCAGAGGCTCGTCGAATCGGCCGCAAAGGTGGGGGTGAAGGGGATAATCGGTCACCGTACCGGTGAGCTGAACCACGTTCCTGACGACGTCAGGATTGGGACGTTCCGGGAACTCGGGCTAGAGTAGCTCGGGCCTTTGATAGTCACCGAATTCAACCCAAGGCACGGCCGCTGTTCGCTCATCATCGAGTCAGCTGAGGACCTCTGGACGCTCAGGCGGCTCATTTCGAAAGGGGATGTAATCGTAACACGCAGTTCGAGGGTCGTGAAGAACGAAGACGAGTTCTCCAGACCCGACAAGGGGGAGAGGGTCAAGGTCACTGTGGCCCTTTCCGTGGAAGAGATTCGCCTCGACAGCAGCGTCGAGAGGCTCAGGGTCAGGGGCTCGATCGTCGAGGCGAGCGACGAGAGCGTGACAAAGACCGGGACGCACGCCATAACGCTCTCGGCGGGCCGTCCGCTGACCATCCGAAAGTTGCACTGGACCCCAGTGGAGGAGGGGCTCGTGCGCCCTTCCAGGGCACAATCGAAGCGGTTCATCGTCGTCGCAGTCGACAGGCGGGAGGCGGGCATTGGGACGCTCAGCGGTTCCCACCTTTCAGTGGCCACGACCATAGAATCGGGTCTCGGAGGGAAGATGTCGGAGGAGCAGAGCTCAAAGCCATACGTCTCGAAGGTGGTGGACATCGTGGCCCGCTACTCCAAGGAGGGCGACGAGGTCGTCGTCGCAGGCCCCGGGAACTTCAAGAATTCCGTTGTGAACCAATTGAAGGAGCGGTTGAAGTCGATTCCCGTCCGGCCGATTGAGGGCCTCGACACGACGGGCGCCGACGGAGTGCGTTCCCTCGTGAAGGATCCTGCCTTCCAGGAGATCGCCAAGGGGTCGCTGCTCGTCGAGATGCAACGGCTCGTCACCGAGGTGGTCAAGCGGGTCTCTACAGGCGACCCGAAGGTGGCCTACTCGGTGTCCCGCGTCAGAGAGGCAGCGGAGGCCGGGGCGGTGGAATCGTGCGCGGTTTCCGATGACGTCTTCTCCGCGGGTCTCGACGAGGAGGAATTGGTGCAGGTCCTGAACGTGGTCGAGGGCAGGGGAGGGTCGGTGTATCTGGCGGACTCGTCCTTGGAGTTCGGGAAGCAGATATCCTCTTTCGGAGGGATAGTGGCCCTCTTGCGGTACCCTGTCAGACCCTACTGATTACGGGAGCGCCGAGGCTCAGATAAGGCCGAGGTACGCCGAAAGCGGGAGAGTGAGGATCAAGACTAGGACCACCAGGGTGACCGCGACGGTCACGTTGCCAATCGACTTTTCGCTGAGCCTGCCGCGCGTCGCGCCCGCGAGACTCACCTTGAAGGTCTGCCCTCCGTCCAGCGGGAAGATTGGGAGGGCGTTGAAGATCGCTAGGTTGATATTGAGGAAGAAGAACCAGTAGAGTGCGGTCGCGAGCGGGACCAGCGACTGGCCGTAGGGGGAAGTGTAGAACGGCGACAGCGAGCTGGAGAAGGGCACCAGTCCTTGACAGTTGGCGAAGGTCGGGATGCAGAGATATAGGATTGGACGGGTCAGGAACGACCCTGTGTACGTCGAAACCGCTGCCCGGAGGTCAGAGTACCCCACCGGTTCCTCAAGGCCAATGAACGCGATTGAGGAGTTCCCCGGATTGTGCCCAAGGGTCAGGCGGACTTGCGCTGTGCCGCTTGGGCTCCAAACCGTAAGGTTGACGACCTGATCCGGCTTGTACCAGCTCGCCTGCGAGATCTGTGACGTTTCGTTGTAGGGGATGCCGTTCACCGCTATGATGAAGTCTCCAGGCTTGATTCCGGCTGATGCCGCCGGGGAAGGCGTGGCCACCGACGTGACCCCGATTCCGTTGGCGGCGGGAGTCATCGTCGAGACGACGCTGAAGAGAAAGAGGAGGAACAGGATTCCGCATACGAAGTTGGTTCCCGCCCCGGCAGCGAGGACACGCCCTGAATCGCGTGCCCTAGCCAGCTTCAGCGCCCCTTCGTCGACGTCGACGAAGGCGCCTATGGGGACGACGAGGAAGAAGATCAGTCCCGACGCCTTGACAGGGAGGCCGAGGCTCCTAGCGGTCACTCCGTGGGCCCCCTCGTGCACAACCATCGCAAAGACGAGGGCGAGCCAACCGTCGACAATCGGGAGGTATGGGTTGATGCCTGGGAGCCCCAAGTATGCGAGAGGGGTGACGCCCTTGAGGGCCACCCCGACCTGGTGGGCGGTCGGCGAGAAGATCACGAGGAATTCAGACAGAAAGAGGAACAACCCGATTCCAGCGATCACTGGCATCAGGTAGAGGAGGAACCAGCCCAGTGGTTTCGAGATCCGGTTCCTGCCTAGCCTGTCCATCAGCGACTGGAAGCGCTTCGTCCTGAGCATGACTATGCCGTACTGAAACTCCAGCCGCTTGGGCTCCTCCGACAACTTTCGTGAGCCGCCGAGTCGTGTGTCGCTTTAAGGGTTCACGCTTAATATCAACCGGAAGGCTGGGCAGCTAAGACTCATGGAAGGCTGCTCGAGGTGCGGAGGGAAAGTCTTCTACACCAGGCGGTATTCAGGCGAGTCCCTCTGCTCTTCTTGTTTCAACGCATCAATCGTCGAAAAGACGCGGAAGACCATCTCGAAGTACGAGATGATACGCCGCGGGGAGCGTGTCGGGGTCGCGGTCTCCGGCGGAAAGGACAGCCTCTCGCTTCTGAGCGTCCTTCATCGCCTCAGCGACAGGCACGGGAGCCATCTCGTGGCGATCTCCGTCGACGAGGGGGTCGCGGGCTACCGTGACGAGGCGCTGGAGCACGCGAAGACCGCGGCCGCGCAGCTCGGCGTGGAGCACCTGACGGTCTCTTACAAGGACCTCTTCGGGTTCTCCCTTGACGAGGCTCTGGATTGGAAGGAGGAGGAGAGGGACGTCTCCTCTTGCAGCTTCTGCGGGGTCTTCAGACGCCGCGCGATAGACGAAGCCGCCGAGATGGCGAAGGTCTCCGTGGTGGCGACTGCCCATAACCTCGACGACTACATCCAGACATTTGTGATGAACCTGCTCCACGGCGACGTGGCCCGGCTCGGCTGGCTGGACCCGGCCTATGCCGACGCCAGCTTCGCAGTCAGGAGGGTCAAGCCCTTCATGGAAATCTACGAGGAGGAGGTGGCCCTCTTCGCCTTCCAGTCCGGGGTGCCGTTCCAGAGCGTCAGCTGCCCGTACATGCACGAGGGCCTGAGGACTGAGGTCCGAGACTACCTCAACAGGATGGAGGCCGACCATCCAGGCATCAAGAACGTGCTCCTCAGGTCGAGCTTGGACGTCATTTCGCGATATTCGGGCGCCGACGGGAAGGAGTCGCTTCAGTGCTCGGGCTGCGGAAGGCCGTCTTCGTTGCGCCTCTGCAACGTCTGCCGGATGAAGGCGACGATAAAACAGCACGTTAATTACACAGGCTAGCCTCCGTCGCGTCGGCGGTGGGTAGGGAACGGGGGTTAGCCGTCCCCGCTCGGCTGAAACCGGCTTCACGCAGCGCCAGCAACCTTCGGGTAAAGCCACCTTCCTCGCGACCCGCGCTGGGCGGGGGAGACGAACTCACGCCGGGGCGGGCGGTCATGAGGAGCAGCCCTCTCGAAGGAGAGGTCCTGACTCTTGATTGCCGAATCGGGCGAGGTCCGGGAGGGAGCAGCCCTATGGCGACGTGGCCACGCTGCCTCGTCTACGTGGGGGATTCCCGGTCCGGCGAAAAGGGGGCGGAGAGTGATGGTGAACTCCGAGGGGCCCGCCGCCACTCGCAGCTTTTTAATGGCCATGAATCGGACCGAACTTGCGCAGGGGTAGCCTAGAGTCTCACACGGGCAGCCTGGTAAGGCGCAGACAAGTCGCGCAAGCTTGCTAAGCCTGTGTCTCTAACGGGACTCGTGGGTCCGAATCCCACCCCCTGCGCTCCAACACCTAACGAGCGAGTTTCCTGCCCGCGTACCGAGCCTTGGAGCCCAGCTGCTCCTCGACACGCATCAGCTCGTTGTACTTCGCCACGCGCTCCCCCCTGGCCGGCGCGCCGGTCTTGATGAATGCAGAGCCGAACGCGATAGCGAGGTGGGCGATGAACGGGTCGTCGGTCTCTCCCGACCGGTGCGAGACGACGACGTCCCAGCCTGCCCTTCCGGCCAGGCCGATCGCATCTTCCGTCTCGGAGATCGTCCCGATCTGGTTGAGCTTGATCAGGACGGAATTGGTGGTGCCTGTCTTGACTCCCCTCTCGATCCGGATCACGTCGGTCGCGTATATGTCGTCGCCGATTATCCGCGTCTCCTTCCCAAGCCTCTTGGTGATCGATGCGAAGGAGTCGAACGAATCCTCGGCGAACGGGTCTTCAATCGTCAGCAGCCCGTACTCGTCTCGCAGCGCCGCGTAGTAGTCCTCGAGTTCGCCCCAGCTGATGGATTCTCCATCGATGGCGTAGGTTCTCTTCTTGGCGTCGTAGAACGTCGAAGCCGCGGCGTCTATCCCGAGCCTGACCTCTCCCTCGCCGTATCCTGCCTTCCTGATTGCCACCCGGAGCGAGGCGAGCGCGTCGCTCGTCCTGCCAAGCGGAGGGGCGAATCCTCCCTCGTCCCCGACGTTTATGGCGTTCCTGCCGTACTTGGCGGTCAGGACCTTCTTAAGCGACTGGTAGACCTCGGCGCCCATCCTTATCGCCTCAGTGCACGAGTCCGCCCCCACGGGCTCCACTTGAAACTCCTGGACGGCAAGGTCGTTCCCTGCGTGCTCACCCCCGTTGATTACGTTCATCATCGGCACCGGGAGGGCGTAGCTCGTGGAGGACCTGAGCTGGGCGAAGAGCCCTACCAGGTTTGAGTTGGCCGCCGACCTGGCATTCGCCATTGAAACCGCGAGTATTGCGTTGGCGCCCAGATTCCCCTTGTTCGGCGTCCCGTCAAGCCTGATCATCGTTTCGTCTATCGCTCTCTGGTCTTGGCAGTCCATTCCTTTCAGCTTCGGCCCGATCACCTTGTTCACGTTGGCGACGGCCTTCGAGACACCTCTCCCGAGGAATCGCCTCGGGTCCCCGTCTCTGAGCTCCAGGGCCTCATGAGACCCGGTCGACGCGCCAGAAGGCACGCTCGCCCGGCCGACCGACGAGGCCGTCATCACCTCCGCCTCTACAGTCGGGTTTCCCCGAGAGTCGAGGATTTCCCTGGCTCGGACGGCAACTACCTTGATGGGTTTGGGTTCCACTGTCGGCTCCAATGAGGGCCCACCTGTGTCGGTTAAATCTGATTCGCCGGGAGTGAGCGGAGACCGCCTCCCCAGACGGTTTGTGTCTCCAACGCTTATTAGCGGTCTGAATCGCGAGCGCGGTGGGCCGGTCGTCTAGTTCGGTTAGGACGTCAGGCCAAACCCGTCAAGCCCTTACACGGCGAAAGTCGGCGGTTCGAATCCGCCCCGGCCCACTCGTCTCATCATCGTTCCGGAAGTGCACTTCGAAGAGTTATCTAGACTTGCAGCCGTCTCCCGTCCGATGCCTGGTTTCAGGTACATCGACTGGGACGAATACGGCAACCTGACCGAAAATCTGGCAAAGAAGGTACGCTCTTCAGCGAAGACTTTCGACTTGGTGATCGGAATCTCAAGAGGAGGCATTCCTGTGGCCATGGTCGTGTCCGACCGGCTCGGCGTCAGGATTGACACGATCACCGTAAAGTCCTACAGCGGGATAGCCAAGCGAGGCTCGGTCAGGATATTCCCGACTCTCACCGAGGACATCGAGGACAAGCGCGTCCTCCTGGTTGACGACTTGGTCGACCAAGGCGACACGATGAGCGAGGTGAAGAGGTTCCTGGACGAGAAGGGCGCCAAGACGGTGGAGACAGCCGTTATCTTCAAGAAACCGTGGAGCAAGGCCCATCCTGACTACTTCCTTGAGACGGTCGAAGAGTGGATAGTCTTTCCCTTTGAGCTGAACGAGGTGAACACGCTTAGGAAAGCCCGCGGGGAGACTCCGCAGGGTCGGTAGTTCGGCAAAACCAATCCGGTTCTGTTCAGCCCAGGAGCGAGGAGATGATTCGATGGGTGAGCCCCCAGATGGCATAGCCGTCCACGAGCAACGCGGGCGTCTCTCTGATGTGGCCGCCCGCATCGGCCCTGTCGGTCGACCTTGACTGTTCTGCCATCAGCTTCTCCAGCCTGACCCATCGGTAAGACGAGACCTCCTCGTTTGGGTGCACCTCGACGTCCTTCTTGAGGAGAAAGACAGCGGGGAAGACGTCCAAAGTGCCCGTGTGAGTCCTGAACGGAGTGAAGTAACCCAGGAAATCGGCATCCTCCCCCAGGTTGACGCCCACTTCCTCGCGGGTCTCCCTGACTGCAGTCTCCTTCAGCGTCTTGTCCCCCTCTTGGGCCTTCCCGCCTGGGAAGGCGATCTGCCCCGACCACGGATCTCCCGCCCGGTCGGCTCTCTTGATGAGAAGAACGCTAGGTGCCTCGGGATCCCTGAGGGTGACGGCGACCGATGCTCGCCTGAGCTGCCCAGCAGAAGGTTCGTCGGCGATCAGCTTCCTCTTCAGGGCCTGGAGCGTTTCCATTCTCGCCACCGAATAATATGGAGCGGTCCTCGCAATCTTAAATATGCATATTCGTCCGATGGTCAGTGAGATTCGATATGATTCCAACAGAAACAGAGCGTCAGGGCCTGACGGTCAAGCTTACTGAAGCAAACTTCGACAAGCTCAGCTCGGGAGAGAAACCACTGTTCGTGGACTTCTGGGCGACTTGGTGCGGCCCATGCATGATGATGGACCCGGTGGTCGAAAGGCTGGCCGCCAAGTATTCCGACAGGGTGGTCTTCGGGAAGGTGAACGTCGACGAGGAGATCAACATCTCCTCGCGCTACCAGGTCTTCTCGATCCCCACCTTCATGGTCTTCAGGGGAGGTCGACCCATGGACGCGGTCATCGGCGCGGTCGGAGAGCCCTCGCTGGAGCGTCTCCTGGGGTCCGCGTTCAAGGCCCCCCTGCAGCCGACCTAGGATCCTTTAGGTCACCCTGGTGCCGTCCATCAGGAAGATGTCTGCTTCGTCCAGGCTGACCGACCTGGATGAAAGCACGGGCCCGAACTGAAACGACTTGCTCCTGTTTATCGGCTGACCTCCCACCATCCTGTTGAACGGAGGCATCACCGTCAGCTTCCCCTTCCCCTTCGCCCTCGAGCTGTAACCCGCCCCTTCCATGAGCTGGGGGACGTCGTACGTCGCCGAGACCCAGACGAACTCCCTGGTCCTGGCCCCCAGCGCGTCCTTCATTTCGTAGGTGAAGTGAGAGTGGCCGATCACGAGGTTCTTCGTGGCGATTGCCTCCTCGGAGGGCCAGGCGTGGCCATGGGCCAGCCCCACCCTCCCCCGCCCTTGGCCCAGCACCGTCCCCTGCGAGGGGTGCAGCTTCACTCTGGGTGGCAGCACCGTCCTGATGTTCCCGTCGTGGTTGCCCGGCACCACGTCGACGGCTTCGAACAGGTCCAGCATCGTGTCGAAGAACCAAGGGACGACCCCCAGGTCGATGTCCTCGACCTTTCCGACCGTGTGCTTGACGTCGCCCAGGACCGCGAGGCTCGTGGCGCGATACCTTTCCGCCAGGTCGCGAATTCTCGCGACCATCTTTATCGAGTAGGCCGGGAGGCGGAACCCCTTCTTCGCCATCTCCTTCTCGAGCCCCAGATGAAGGTCGGACACGAGGAGGGTGCTCCTGCCGGGGCCTGAGAAGATGAGGGCGGCGTCGCCCGGTATGATCTTCAGCAAGCTATGCGATCAGCGGGAGTATCTCTCCCCTGATGAACGAGTCTGAATTCGGACATGTCCATCTTGCTGAATCCTGTCACTACGCAGTTCCTGGTCACCCCCATCACGTAGCCCGTCTTAGAACTCTTCAGCACGATGTACCAAAGCTTCCCGTGGGTCAGATAGTCGGAATAGAGCGTCGTGTTCCCGAGGCTCGCCCCGTAGAGCGACAGCTTGTTGATGCTCGGCAGGTCCATGTCGTCGAAGAAGATTATCTTGGTGTCTTCGAAGTTCTTCTCATGGAACTTCCTCAGCGTCTCCGGGTCGATCCTGGCCTCGACGATCTGGCCCAGGCTCAGGAAGACCGCCTTGCTCATCTCGTTCGCGATGTTGTTCGCCCTGTTCTTCTTGTCGTAGACCGTCAGGTAGAGCCTGTCCTTGTAGAGGATGAAGGAGAACGGAGCCTCGTAGGTCCTCGGGACGGGGACCGCCTTCTCCCTGTGCTTCACGACGAAGACGGTGTCAAAAGAAAACGTTCCCTCGAGCGTCCCCTTCCCTACCGTAAGGTCCTTGATCTCCGAAATGAGCTTGAACTCCTGCTCCTCGACCGTGTTCTCGGTCTCGACCCTGAACGCCTTCAGCTTCTCCGCGAGCACATCCATGTCGAAGTTCTCCCTCACCAGGAAAACCTTCCCAGCCAGAACCAAACCGAACCGAACCTGCCCCGTCCTCACCCGTTAATGGACTTTCAGTTCCCCCAGAACTGCCGGGTCGTCACGAACCTGATCTTGGCCTCCAGCAGGTCCCTGTAGAACGCCTCCTCGTCGTCGCGCATCTCGGCGAGAATCCTGGAGGCGGTCTGCGGGCCGATCCCGTAGACGGTCTGGGCCACCACCGCCTTCTTTCCGTACGAGAGGACGAGGTCGGCCGCCCTCCTCGCCTTGGACAGCTCTGCCCTCTCTTCTTCGTTGAGCTGCGCCTTGGTGCTCCTCTTCTCGAGGAGGTCCGTCATCTTGGCAGTGCCATAGTAGCACGGCGTCAGCAGCCCGGACCCGCACAAGGCGCACCTCGGCTCGTCCGGCAGGTCTCCGACCGTCGTCACACCCTGATCTGCCCCGCACTTCACGCAGACCAGGCTGACGTCGGTCCCGAAGATGCTCGCCTTCATGCGCTGGTAGGACGACCTCCCGAGCGAATCAGGCGCGACCGCCTCCGGGACCTCGAGGTACCTGTACAGCAGACCGTAGGCTATCGGAGTGGGCCTCTCCCCGGCCTGGAAGGTCTCCACGGCGATCTCGCCTCCGGCGACGAGGGCCAGCACCCTCTTGCTCTCCGCCATGTCGATGAGGTCCCTGCCTGTCTCCTGGAACGCCTCCTCGAAGATGGGGGTCTTCTCGAACCTGGTGGGCAGGGAGCAGAGGTTGGGGTGGGCGATCAGCTTACCGCGCTTCAGCGCACCGAACCTCTCGGCCACATGCTTGACGCGGGCGGGGAAGGGGAAGTTCCTCTGGGCCGCGACCGCGTAGGTCCTCTCCAGCCCCTCCGGCGTGAGGCCCATCAGCTCCCTCGAGAGGGCCTTCAGGTCGAGCTCCTCCGTGTCCGCGGTCAGTTCCATCAGAATCCTGTACCCGTCCAGCCACCAGAATCCTCACCAGCCCTCTCCTCGAGAGGAGCTCCTCGAATACGTAGGCGAAGGTCCTGTTCACCGACTCGCCGAAGCAGAGATGCACTATGAGGTACTTGCCGAACCCCTCGAAGAGCACGAGCTTGTCGGACGGCACCGGCGCCCCCATCTTCTTCTGCTCGGTGATCTCGTCGGCCACCAGGGCCCTCGCCGAGGCGCTTCCGGGGATCTCCTTGAGCGCCTCCTCGGTCGCCAGCTCGCCCCTGTCTAGCGCCTCCGAGACGGACCTCCTGAGCCTCCCGGTCTCGAGGGCGAGCTCGAAGGGTATCGGCAGCATCTCCCCGTCCCAGGTCGCGACGGCGGCCAGCGGGTCATCCACCGGGGTGACGTAGATCTTCCTGTCGTCGGCGACCTGCTCTATCTGCCACACCTTCCCTTTGCAGATGAAGTGGACCCCGACCTTCGCCTTCAGCAGAACGAACTCCTCTCCCAGGATGCCGACTGTCTCGTTGGTCGACACGTCCACCACAAGGTACCTGGTCTCGTCCGGGATCATCGACAGGTTCTCGAAGTAGTACTCCCTCGTCAGTCTCGTCCTTCCGAGCGTCCTGCCGTCGAACCTCACCTTCCTGAGCTCTGCCAGGTATCCCACGGTGCGGTCGAAGGCGTCCTTCTGGAGGTCCCTGAACGGGGCCGCCTTCCTGATTTCCACTAGGAGTTGGTCGGCCTCCATCGTCTCGAAGTCCATGAGATACCCGGCCACCTGGTGGGCAAGGACGTCGAGGGAATTAACGTAGGGCCTCGTCGGCTCTATCCTCTCGCGCCCCGCGGCAAGGATGCTTGCCGACGACTCGAGGATGTCGTCGGCGGAGACGGTCACCAGGACGCCCTTCGACACCCTTCCGAGCGCGTGCCCGCTCCTCCCGACGCGCTGGACCAGGGAGGTCACCTGCCTCGGCGACATGTACTGGACCACGAGGTCTACGGACCCGATGTCGATTCCCAACTCCAGGGTGGAGGTGCAGACCAGCGCCTTCAGCTGGCCCGTCTTGAACGCCTGCTCGACCCTCTCCCTTTCCTCCCTGGGCAGCGAGCCGTGATGGACGCCCACATCCTTCCTCAGCCTCGCAAGCTTCTCGCCCAGCATCTCCGCCACCGTCCTGCTGTTCACGAAGATCAGCGTGGAAGTGTGTTCCTCGATCAGGTCGTTGATCCGTGCGAGCCTAGCCGCCAGGTCTGGCGCTGAGTAGGTTTCCCTCGCGGCCGACTGGTTCGCGGGGTCGGGGACCGGATATTCGATCGCGTAGTTGAACTCCTTGGGCGCGTCCGCCCTGACTATCGTTCGCCTCCGCTCGCCGAAGAGGAACCCTGCGGCGACGTCGGGCGTCCCGACCGTGGCCGAAAGGGCCACGAGCTGGTAGCTCGGGGACACCTTCCTGAGCCGCTGGAGCCCGACGCAGAGCTGGACGCCTCGCTTGCTTTCGACTAGGTTGTGAAGCTCATCGACCACCACTGCCTTCAGGTGGGACAGGTTCTCCCGCATCCTGCGCCCCGGGAGGACTGCCTGAAGGGTCTCCGGCGTGGTCACAAGCACGTCGGGCGGGTGGGCGGACTGCCTTGCGCGCTGCGCCTGGGGGGTGTCACCGTGCCTGATGTCCACGGTCAGGCCCAGCCTGCCGCACCAGACCTGGATCCGCTTGAACATGTCCCTGTTCAGCGCGCGCATCGGGGTGATGTACAGCAGGGATATCCCCTCGCCGTGCCCTTCCGAGACGAGCCGTCCCAGGAGGGGGAGCAGCGCCGCTTCGGTCTTCCCCGAGCCCGTGGGAGCGACGATGAGGACGTCCTCCCCGCGGGCGACCAGAGGCCATGCCTGGACTTGGGGAGGGGTGGGCTCGGTGATTCCCCCCTCTGCTAGAAGGGTTCTGACCTTGGGAGTCAGGGCCTCGAAGGACGTTTCTCTCAACTGACTCTGGCGGCCCCTTCCGTTCATTTAAGCCGTTGCGGGGGAGGGTCGGCCGAAAGTGTCGCTCGGCCTCGCCCCGGCGCGGGTTCTGGGTAGTTGTCGGTTGCTGGGCCAAAATCGTCTCGCTGTGTAATCTCGGTTGCTGGCGCAACGCTAAATCCAAGTCCATTGGTGGAGATATGACATTGAGAAGGCGTTGGGTCTTTAGCATAATCTTGGTTGTGCTGATTGTCATTGGCATCGCCTACTATCTCGCCTTCCTGATACCGTTGCCGTCCAAAGAGCTGTCTTGGGGTATCCCTTGGATAGCTCAGGCAGGAGAAGGCTCCTACAAGGAGTCGATTCCCACAGGCTACTTCCCAATCAATCAGAGTGAGGCGACTGAGTATGCGAAGAGTTTCATCAAAGACTACGACGGTTTTGTAGACTCGTATCAAGCCTCTCTGACTACTACGACCCTCAAGCGATTCTTCCCCCTCTACGGGTCGTTTGAAGTGTATGTGGCCCGAGAGAACTATAGTGCCACCGATGACCGCATCGAGTTTCTCTTCATCTACAACCAGTCCGTGACCAGTTTGAAGATTACCGTTCTCACAAACGAGACTGCCCAATATCTGAGACCCGTTTTGGTTTCTGGGCTGGATTTGCCCACCAACACTTCTTACGCCGAATATGGCTCTACCCTCGGCTTCTACATCGGCGACCTGACGACCGAGTCTCCCCTTGGAATCAATCACATCAACGCGGTTTGGATTACCAATTCCTCTCTTGTCTACAATGACATACTCATCAATTCCAATGCCGCCGCTCATTCCCTTTACGACGCCAATACTCAGGACTACACCTACACCACAGGCCCTCCGCAACTCCTGTCTCCGCGCTGGTTCGAGAGTGCTTTCTGGGACCCTGTCCTGTGGGTCGTTGTGTTGGTAGTCGGAGCGGTAGGTCAATACTTCGGAAGCTGGGAAGAGGCCATCAAGGTAATGGAGAGCGAGCGGGAGCGCAAACATTTCGTGAAGAAGTGGAGGAAGAGACTTCGCGCCGTAAAGAAGTTCATAGTGCGGGGAAAGGAACCCCAGAAAGTAAAGGAGGAGGACGACGAGAAGAAGAATGAAGAGTAGGTAGATGCCCTTCATTCTCTTTTCGAGAGTCACCACCCTCTTCTCTAACTTCGCTATGCCTGCGCTTTCACTTTGAAGTAGTCGCTCACGATTATCCTGACCACTTCGGGAACGGTCGCTATCGCCCTTACCTTGCGTTCCTTCTCCAACTTCTCTATCATCTCCGTGGTCATGGACACCATTACTTTCTTCATCGCCAACTTGTCTGCTCACCTCCTCTTGCCTTATGGTATCTAACGCAACCCTTATAACCCTTCGTGTCTTACCTATTGGTATCCAATGACTCCAATAAGCCGACTCCAAACCGAGATGGACGCCGAAGAGTTCGCCGAGTTTCTTGCGGACGAAGAGGCGCGAAGGGAACTTAGGGAGTCGTGGGACTGATGAACGCCCCACGCTCCACACATGAGATAGGAGAAGAAAGACGAGACCGTGGACTCCTGATAGCGAAAGCCGAGGGTCAGGTTCGGAGAGTGTGTGACGGCCTTTACTTCGTCCGCTCTCAATCAGGTAATGGGGAGTATCAGGTATCGAAGAGGGCGAGCGCGAGCGGATGGGTTTGCTCATGCCCTGATTTCTCTCACAGAAAGACGCGCTGTAAGCACGTTTGGGCCGTTGAGATTAGCATCAGAATCAGGCATACGGTTGATGGGCAGAGAGTAATCGAAGAGGTCTCTATCTCTGAGTGCTGTTTCTGCCACTCGCAGAAACTCAAGAAGTCTGGAATCCGACAGAACAAGAGCGGAGCCATCCAGAGGTTCGCTTGCCTCGACTGCCACCGAACCTTCTCGGTCAATGTCGGGTTTGAACGCATGAAGCACAACCCGAAGGCGATAACGATGGCTCTCCAACTCTACTTTTCGGGGGAGTCGCTGAGAAACACCCAGAAGGCCCTCCGACTTATGGGGGTGGAGATAACCCACAAGACCGTTCAGAATTGGATTCGGAAATATATCGGCCTGATGGAGCGATACGTCTCTCAGATTACGCCCGAAGTCGGCGAGAAGTGGAGAGCGGACGAGGTATATGTGAAGTTCAAGGGGAACATGAAATACCTCTTCGCCATGATGGATGACGAGACCCGCTTCTGGATTAGCCAACAGGTAGCGGACACGAAATACACGGCAGACGTAAGGCCCCTCTTCGCCCAAGCCAAGCAAGCCACGGGGAAGGTTCCCCTCGTCCTCACCACGGACGGAGGCCAGCATTTCGTCCCAGCGTTCAAGCGCGAGTTCGGGAACAAAGACCGATACTCCCAGCACATCAGGGACATCAGGCTCGGCGCAAAGGAGGGAGTTCACAACGACAAGATGGAACGAATGAATGGAGAGGTCAGAGACCGTGAGAAGGTCATGCGGGGCCTCAAGCGGACAGACACCCCGATACTGAAGGGCCTTCAAATCTACCACAATTTTGTGAGGCCCCACGAGGCGTTGGACGGAGCAACCCCAGCCGAGAAGGCAGGAATCACCGTGAAGGGCGAAGATAAGTGGCTGACTTTGATTCAGAACGCGAGTGTTGCCAAGCCGACAGCAACCGCAATTACACAGGGGCAGGAAAAACTGTGAGCAACCGCAGACTACCCAGAACCCCGGCGCGCAACCTCTAAATGCCTCCCGCGGCTGCGCAGCACGAAACTTGTCTCGACGCACTGAAGAGCTCTCGAAGGAGGCGCCCGCCCCACTGACCACCGTTAAGGAGATCATCCTCGAGAACTTCATGAGCTACGAATACGCCAGGATTCCCCTGAGGGAGGGCCTCAACCTGATAGTCGGCCCGAACGGGGCCGGGAAGTCCTCTGTCCTGCTCGCGATCTCGGTCGCCTTCGGACAGGCATACACCGAGCGCTCCCGCAAGCTCTCAGACCTGATCAGGCGGGGAAAGGACATCGCGAGGGTCTCGCTCGTCTTCGACAACTCGGCAAAGCGGGGAAGGCGCCCGATCCCCTACTCGAAGTCCGACACCTTCATGCTCAGCAGGTACCTCCGTCGCGACGGGTCGTACTGGTTCGAGGCGGACTACAAGGAGATCGACAAGAGCGAGGTCGTCAGGCTATTGAAGGAGTTCGGGATCAACCCCGACAATCTTCTCATCATCATGCACCAGGGAATGATCGAGGAGCTCGGCGCAGTGACGCCCCAGGAGCGCCTGAAGATGGTCGAGGAAGCCGTGGGCTTCGCCGAGTTCAGGCAGAGGATCCTCCTCGCGGAGCAGGAGCTCGGCGGGCTCATAGGAGAGGAGAGCTCGCTGCTGCAGCTCATCGAGAACGCCAACCAGGCGCTCGAATACTGGAAGCAAGTCTATGAGAGGTACCAGGAGAAGAAGAGGCTGATCGAGCACAGGGAGCTCCTGGGAAAGGAGCTCCTCTGGAGCGCGGAGGCCAAGCTGAGCAAGTCCCTCCAGTCGGCCGAGGAGAAGATCGCAGCGAAGTCTAGGGCGCTGGAGGACCTGAAGTCCCAGCAGGTGGAGGTCGCCGCCGACGCAGACCAGACCCACCAGACGCTCTTGGACAAGCAGGTCGAGCTCAGGAAGTTCTACTATGCGCTGGTCAGGGCCGAGGCCGACAAGGCGAGAGACGAATCAGCGAGGACCGCGTTCCAGAGCCTTGAGGAAGACCTTGCCGGTCTCTCCAACACGATAGACGAACTGCTTGCCGAGAACACCGACAAGAAGACCAAGCGGCTGAAGGAGCTCGTCGAGTACATCGCAGGCAAAGGCGCCACCGCGGAGGCCGACGCCCAGAGGCGGAAGGTGGAGCTGGACAGGGAGGTGTCCTCCCTCCAGCCCGAGATCAGCAGGACCGAGGAGCTCGATCAGGACGACGATGGAGAGCTACATCTCCTTCCGGGTGAAATCCGAGGTTCTCTCCTACAGGATCAAGGTGACCGAGTCGGACCTTCACGACCTGGAGAGGAGCGCCAGGGAGTCCAAGGCAGAGCTGGACAAGATGGCGCCCGAGCTCGCCAACGCGGGGCCCAGGGTCGAGACTCTGCGCCAGCCATACGAAGTCTCAGAAGAGCTCAAGCTCGTCTCGGCGCACATCCAGAAGATGCAAGACGTGCCTGACGAGGCCGAGAAGATATACAACGACTACACGGGGAACATCGACGAGCTCAGGGTCAAGCTCGCGCAGCTCCAGGAGAACAAGAAGGCGATGCTCGCCGAACTGGAGTCCAGGAAGAAGGTCTGGAGAGACGCGATGGAGAACCTGGTCGAGGCCACCGACCCTGCCTACCAGACCGTCCTCTCGGCGGCGGACGCCAGCGGCTTCATCAAGTTCGAGGAGGGGGCCGACATCGAGGACGCGGGCATAGCGCTCTACGTGGGGTTCCGAGGCGGGTCGCCCACCACCCTCGACCCCTTCACCCAGAGCGGCGGCGAGCGCTCGGTGGCCCTGATGGCCTTCATACTCTCGCTTCAGGGCAGGATCGTGTCACCCATGCGGGCGATGGACGAGTTCGACATCCACATGGACCCCAAGAACAGAGAGGCCATGTTCAAGATGATCCTCTCGCAGATGAAGCAGCGCGAGGCATCCCAGTACCTGGTTATCACCCCCTCGGTCCTCACGGTCTTCGACAAGAGCGCCCACGTCATCACGGTCCAGGCGGTCCACGGGGCAACCGAAGTGAAGGAGCTGAGGTAGGGTGGAAGAGGAGAGGCTCGAGGACCTGCTCCGAGTCATCGAACTCTGCCGCTCGGTGGAGACCAGCAGCGCGAACCCCTTCGACGTCGACATCAAGGAGAAGATCCTCCTGCTCAGGAGCAGGCTCCCGGAGTGGCGGTTCCTCAGCGAGCTGCTCGTGGACTCAGAGGCGCTGCTCGAACTCACCCAGATAGTGAAGCTCCAGGACGAGTGGCTGAAGCACAGGGCCTCGTCGCTCTACATCGACCCACTGCTGATTCAGCTCAAGGTAAAGCTCCTTCCGAAGGAAGTCTTGACCGAGGCCTTCGTCAAGAGCTGGCACCCGGTCGCCCAGGTGGACCAGATTTCGCCGAAGGGCCTCGAGAGGGCTTTCGTATACTGGCGGGACCTCACCTCCATTGCAGAGCGCTTCAAGGACGAGTTCGGGACCTACGGCGTGAAGCCCGGCTCGGTGGACTACCAGGAGCTCGTCTCGCTGGGCGTCTTCACCCAGACCCAGTTTGAGCAGGGTCTGAAGGACCTGCACGAGGAGCTTCTCGAGAAGTCGAACGGGGAATGGATCGACTACATGGAATTCATCAAGTCGCCTGAATTCGAGACCAGGGTGCTGAGGGCCTACCTTCTCGCCTTCCTGATAAGCGAGGGGCGGGCCTCGCTGAGGACCGAGCCCCTGACCGGGAGGGTCTGGACGATGGCCCTGAGCGAGAGGGCGAAGGGACCCACGAAGTCGGTGGCCATTTCGATCGTGGGCGAGAACTGATGGAGTCTACAGACACAGCTCTCCTCGAAAGGAAGGTCAGGAAGGCGTTCCAGGTGCTCGTGCTCCAGCGGGGCAGGAACCCCGGCGTCAAGGGCTGGGAGATGAAGAGGTACCTGGGCAGAGACTACCGGAAGATAGTCGAGGTCCTCTCCGAAGACATATCGGGCCTCGGGCTGGAGGTCTTCGAAGTGAAGGGGGCTGACTCTACCGACGACTCGTCAAGGTTCCTCCTCAGGTTCAAGGAGCCGCCCACAGTGAGCGAAGCGGAGACGTCTGGCATCAGGATCGACGACCTGGCCGTCCTGGCAGCGACGATCGCATTCGTCAACTCCAAGCAGGGGAGGGCGGCGCGCAGGGAGGTCGAGCAGTTTCTCCGCGAGAAGTTCCCGAAGTGGAGGGTCGAGTACTCACTGGACAGGTATGTGAAGAGAGGCTACCTCGAGCAGGACGACAGGACGATGCTTCACGTAGGCTGGAGGACGCGCGCCGAGGTGGACGAGAAGACCCTGATGACCCTGATCCTGTCCAGGGCTCAGGAAGCCCCCAAGAAGTAGCGGCGCCTGAGCGCCTCCCTCTCGCCCTCGATTATCAGCTCGACGAGGTCGGTCCCCTCCTTCCTCATCTTCGTCGCGAGGGCGGCCGCCTCCGCGAGCCTGATCCCCCTTCCTGCGATGAGCATGTCGGCCGAGTGCCCGTACTCCTTCCGCAGCTCAGCCGCCTTCTTCACCGCTTCGACGAGCTTCAGCTTCTTCCCGCGCATGTCCGTCCTGCTCCGCGTCTTCATCGCGAGAGAGAAGACGCTCTCATAGGAGTCCGTGGAGAGACCGACCTCCTCCTTCCCGCAGACTGGGCACTTCAGGAGCCCCTCCAGGTCGCTGACCCGCCTCAGCTCGAGGAAGTTCCAGCAGCTCGTGCAGACGGCCACCAGGAAGGTGTCGTTGATCCTCGCCCGGGTCGACTGCCTCAGCAGCGCCCTGAGCCTCTCCGGGGAGACTATCTCTCCCCTCCTGCTGATCTCCTCGACCCCTATCCTCGCTATAGGAGAGAGCGCCTCCGATTCGATCAGCTTAACTTCGATGGCGCCCGTGCCGATCCTCTCGACCACGTCCGCGGACCCGGCGAGGTCAAGGTCGTCGTGGAAGATCATGCTCATCGCCTCCTCGTGGACGGGGGTGTCCCGCAGCGCCTCTATCAGGCCCGCTATCGAAACGCTGGCGTATTCGGCGTCCTTGGCTATCGCCCCGCACTTCTTCCCCGCGTGGATCAGTCGCCTCTTGAAGATCCCGCTCCTCTCAAGGGCCTTCTCGGTGGCCGCCTTGAGGTCCAACTTCCCGAGCTCCTCCAGGACCGAGACGACGACCGACGGCGCCACGTCTGCCTCGATGATGATCCTGTACGGGTCCTGGTGCACGGCGACCGACTGCCCTAGCCTCTCGGAGATGAGGTGCCCCATCACCCTCGCCAGCAGCCGGTTGACCTTGTGTCCGAACGCCGCCTGGATCACTATGTACCTGTCCCACCTTTCGATCGTGACGAGCCTCTCAGAGGGGATCGGGAGCATCGCGGAGTGCTGCTCCGCGACCTCCTTGAGGGCGTCGAGGATCAGTTCCTTGGAGACAGGGTAGGTTATGCAGAGTTCGCCGAGGTACTTCTCTCCGCTCCCCTTTTCGATCTCCTCCGCGTACCTGCGGCGGATCATCCCGACCTCGGCGGCCACGTCCCTCGGGACCGGGATCTCGTCTCCCACCCAGTTGGGGACGGCGCCCGAAGGGTCGTCCTCCGCCTTCACGTACACCTTGTTGCCGTAGATCTGCTCGACCTTCCAGCACCTCCCGGCCTCCACGAACTTGACGCCGACCTCGCCGTACTCGGAGACGAAGGCCTCGTCCAGTGTCCCTACGAAGCTGTCCCCCTCCATCACCAGGTACTGCCTCTCGTCCGGGATCATCGACAGGTTGTCGAAGTAGTACTCGAAGAGGGGTTTGACGTCCCGGGCTCTGAAGACCTTCCCGTCGGACTCGTTGTAGTAGGCCAGCCTCGGGTACCTCTCTCTCATGTAGATCAGGACCTTCTTCAGCTTCTGCCCGTCCATCTCTGAGTAGACGTGGCTCCTTCTGAAGAGCCCGTCCAGGTCCGCGAAGTTCCAGTTTCCCTGCTCGATCAGGAGGCCGGCCACCTGGTGGACCGCGACGTCGTACGGCTCCATCACAGGCTCAAGAGGCTCGAGCTCCCCGGCCGCCGCCTTCCTGCACAGGACAGCTGCCTCAAGGGTGTCGTCGGAGTCCTGGGTTATGATCATGCCGTTCGACACCTCGCCTACCCTGTGGCCGCTCCTCCCGACCCTCTGGATCAGTCTGGTCGCCTGTCTGGGCGAGTTGTACTGGATGACGTACTCCAGGAAGCCGATGTCGATCCCCAGTTCGAGGCTGCTCGTGCATATGACCCCGAGCAGCCTGCCCTCCTTGAGGCTCCTCTCGACGGCCTCCCTCGTCGCCTTCGAGAGCGAGCTGTGGTGGATCCCGACCGGGAACTCCGGGTCCCAGACCCTGAACCTGCTGGCCAGCGCCTCCGCCTCGGTCCTCGTGTTGGTGAAGATCAGGACAGACCTGTATCTCTCCACCGCCTCCCTTATCGTCCTCAGCCTCGCGGCCACCTCCGGAAAGGAGTAGATCGCCTCGGCCAGGACCCTGTCTTCTCCCGTCGGCCTGGGTGCGACGACCTTCAGCGAGAGGCTCTTCTCGACGGGGACCCTGACGACCTCGCAGTCCCTTCCGGCGCCGACTAGGAACTTGGCCACCCTCTCAGGCGACCCGACGGTGGCCGACAGCCCCACCATCTGGAGCTCGTTCTCCACGGCGTCGCGCAGCCTCTCGAGCCCCACGCTCAGCTGGCTACCCCTCTTGTCCTCGGCGAGCTCGTGGACCTCGTCCACCACGACCCACCTGAGCTTCGAAAGGTTCTGCCTGATCCTCCTTCCCACCAGCAGTATCTGCAGAGTCTCGGGGGTTGTAATCAGGATCTCCGGTGGTGCGAAGCTCATGTTGGTCCTCTCCGCCTGGCTGCTGTCCCCGTGCCTCACCCCCAGCCTTATGTCGAATCGCTTGCACCACCACTGCATCCTCTCGAGCATGTCCCTGTTCAGGGCGCGCAGCGGCGTGATGTACAGCAGCTTGGTCCCCTTCTCCCTCGTCTCGCCCTCCCTGACCAGGGCATCGAGTATCGGAAGCAGGGCGGCTTCGGTCTTCCCGGTCCCCGTCGGTGCCATCAGGAGCGCGTTCTTGCCTGCCCTCACCAGCGGGACCAGCTTCACCTGCGGGTCTGTGGGGGTCTCGAACCCCCTCTCCTTCAGCGCCTGGATGAGCGGGGGGCAGAAGAGCTGGAAGACGTTCTGCTCGCTCAAGTGCCGTCCTCCGGGCCGCTGGTCGAGAAAGTGAACTTCATGGGATTCCCTGCTCCGAAGAAGCCCTCTCGCCGGGTTTCTCCTCCAATAAGCTTGCGGTCTTTCTGGAGCCCACGGCCCCGGTCCCGGTTTCTCTCCAATGGAGGCCGACTGGCTCTCAGACCGGCGGGAGATGTCTCCCCGTCACAGTTCGGGAGATGCCAATTCCGCCGACCCCTATCTCACACCTAGCCGGCAGAGCGGGAATCAAGATTGAGGGAGAACAGGTGGATAACAATAATACAGAATGCGAAACACCAGCAGGAAGAGAATAGGAAATGAAGTGGGCTGTCTTAGAGACAGGGTCTCTTCTCGCAGTATTTGGTCTTCTTTTGCTCGGGGTCAATCGCGTCGTAGATTCGGGGTGCGCCAACTCGCCAATTCCGTCATCGTGCAACGACTCAGAACTGGCACCGTTCCGTCAAGCGTTATACTTCCTAATCTACCCTCTCATAGCCGTCGGATTGGTGGCCGCTGCAATCGGCTTGGTGCTCGTCGCCCATTCATTCTTGACTTCACGTCGACATGTCAAGCAGGTTGACAAGGAGAAGATGTCCAGCTGATTGAACAGAACCGGCCGACGCGCGCGCGCGCGCGCGGAGGCAAGACCCCAGCGGAGGCCGCTGGAATCCAAGTGCAAGGGGAAAACAAATGGCTGACAATCATCCAGAACGCGGCAAAGGCGAATGAGCCTAAACTTGACAGAGAAGATTCAGGAGGGGATGAGCCGAGAACTTGACAGAACCCCGGGTTCTGTTCCGTCTGGGGTTGTTCCTGACGGTTGTTCCAGGAACGGTTGGTGATTGCTGACTGAGCGACAAAGAAGGTTTAAAGCGGAACGTTAGACATCTAAGGCGGAGAAAGCACGTGGCTACTTGCATAATCGGGATGTACTACAATAAGGGAAGAGGACTGATAGTGGTATCCGACAGCAGGGAACTATCAGGACGAGACTATCAAGTAGTTCAGAAGCTATTCAGGATTTCAGAGCATATAGTGATGGCTTCATCGGGATACACAGGGATGGCAAATCAGTTAGTAGCTAATGTTCTCTCAAAACTGTCAGACGAATACAAAGACGATTTACCAACTTTCGTCAGACAGGCAGAGAAAGACCAGACTGACTTCTGGTATTACTACAAATCCCAAGAGAAACCGAAATTCCAACCGACTGAGCCGCTTATCGAGGGAATGATAGCGGGTTACTTCGAGGGCAAACCCCAGTTGTTCGTTCTTGAAGAGAACGGTTATGCAGACATGATAAGCCCGCATCAGAAGTATACGAGCATAGGTGACGGGTCACGGTTCGCAAGAAGTGTAATTGACCGATACTACAGTGCGAACTTGGCACGAGAACAAGCACTGGAAATCTGCGTCCACGCCATCGTGCAGACAGCCAAATTCGATACGGTCGTTGATGACAAGCCGCAAGTAGCCATACTGGAAGACGGTAACTGCGAAACATGGAACATAGACCAGAACGGAGACTTCCGCATTGACGATGAACGTATCCTTGCGATTAAGAAGAAAATCAATGGAATCGAGAACAAGCAAGCTCTAATATTCAATCTCATGATGAGCAACAACGAGACCGTCAAGAAGAAATTAGATGAGACGTTGAACGAATACCAGAAAGTTTCAGGACTTGCGGGAGTTATCCCGCCCTAAAGCGGGCACCAGAGTCAAGCCCTTCTTCTCGACCAGTCCGTTAAGTTCTTCCCCTTCCTTCCATCCAAGCTCCTTAATCTTCTCAGGCGGAATGACTACTGTCCACCTATAGTATTCTTTACCCTTGACTTCTCTTGACCGTTGCTTCTGTAGCCTCATGCGTCAAGGCGGTATCTCGAACGAGGTAAATAAGCCTTAGATATCTAAATGCTTAAGTAGTTAGATATCTAAGGTTAGATGTCTAAGACATGAACCCGCAAGAGCAGAGTGGAAGAATGGAAAGGGGACTCGCAATCGCAAAGCGGAATGAGATTGTCGAGAACGCAGACGGCTCGTTCAGCGTTCCGAGCCAGACGGTAGGGGAAATTGCCTACCGCGTAGTCCCTTTCAATGGTTGGTACTCTTGCAACTGTCCCGACTTCGTTGAGCGCCACGCCGAGATTCAGGCATGTAAGCACATCCACGCGGTGAAGTTCTGGATTGCGGCAAGGGTCGAACTCCAGAACCGGCCGAAGCCGAAGGTCTTCTCTGAGGACGCGCTTCAATGCGGTAGATGCGGCTCAATCAGGGTCATCCGATACGGGGTGAGGGGAGGGAAACAAGCCTACTGGTGTAAGGACTGCGCCCGCAAGTTCACACCATCTCTGCTCAAGAAGGCGAAATACACGCCTGAGATGATTACGCTTACACTCGACCTCTACTTCGGAGGGCTCTCGCTGAGGAAGGTGGCCCGGACAGTGAACGACCATTTCGGGACGGAGATGGGTTCCACTTCGATCTATCGGTGGATTCAGACCTTCGTTCCCAAGATCGCCAATTACGCAAACTCCCTCACTCCCGAACTCTCAGGGACTTGGCACGCTGACGAACTCTTTGTGAAGATGAAAGGCGGGATAAACTACAAGGCTCATTACGGGGGAGAGGCCAAGAATATCGCCTTCCTCTGGAACGTGATGGACAGGAAGACAAGATTCCTTCTGGCCTCTAAACTCTCTACGTTCAGGGACGTTGCGGGGGCGGACAGGGCCTTCAGGGAGGCAATTCGCAACGCTGGAGGAAGTCAGCCTGAGAGGGTCGTCACCGACGGCCTCAATTCATACAAGACCGTGATGGCCTCACTCGCCGAATCCCAGAGGCCACAACACATCGCTAACGCGGGAGTCAGCAAGAGGCACGCCACCAACAATCGGATTGAACGTCTCAACGGCACTCTGAGGGAGAGGGTCAAGGTTCAGAGGGGATGGAAGAATCCTACCTCCAAGATTGCCGAGGGTCAACGGATTCATTACAATTTCGTCAAACCCCATCAGGCTTTGGAAGGCCAGACTCCCGCAGAGAGGGCCGGCGTGGGCGTAGATGGTCAGAACAGGTGGATGGAACTACTCAAGAAAGCGGTCAGGCAAGGCCAGAGCTAAAGCTACCATTAGGGAGACAGCGAGAGCACTTGGAAGGTCAGCTTGCCCTGTGAGTTTCTTGCCCTCAGTTGCGAACCCTTTCCGATTCCGAGTGCCACGGCAATCTCTTTGGGGATAGTCACGGCCAACGAGCCGTGATTAACCTGATGGACTTTCACAATATCTGTTTTTGGCATTCCACAACGTCACGCTTAGTGAGGCGCCGAAGTTAAACTTGTATGCCACAACATTATTATGTAAGTTGTGGCTTGCCCGAATCAATGGCAAAAGACGACAACGGATGGTTGGGAACAGTGGGAGCCCTCTTGGGAATTGGAGCGAGCGTCGTAACGATTGCACAGGCGCTCAAGAAATGCCCTTGCGACGGGACGCCGCTTCCCTTCACGTTGCATTGTTCGACTTGCGGGCATAACCACCTCTTCTAAGGTGACGACGATGCCCCGAAGACACAAAGACCCTGTGGAAGAGTTCTTCGATTCTGTAAACGCTGTCATTAAATCTACTCCGGGCATCCTTCAAGATGCGGTCATCGGGATCGCCGTCGTTGCAATTGCACAGGCATTTCTTTCAATATGGATTCCCGTCTGGCTTGTCACAATCTGCGTCGCTGGCTATACGGTCTGGTCTCTCTTGAAAGAAGGGCTGGCCGTCTGGAAGTCACGCAGATTCAGAGTATTTGCGATAGCCCTTCTGACACTCCTCGTAGACCTTTACTTCACGATCGTCGTGTGAGTCACCAACCAATCTGGAACAACCCCCAGGAACAACCGCAGATGGAACAGAACCGAACCCCGGCCGACTACCCTTAAATAACTGGTTATAACATAAGTAATAAAGCGATGATAAGCCCGTATGAGATAGTCTCGAAATCGGCTCTGCCCGCCCTCAGAGCGATGGTGGCCAGACGCCTGCAGTTGGACTATCACATGACCCAGCAGGAGGTGGCTTTGGCTCTCGGCATAACTCAGGCATCGGTCAGCAACTACACAAGGAGGACGCGGGGGACGATGGTGAACTTCGAGGGCGACCCTGCCGTGGCGAGGGCTGCGGACGGCATTGCCCGCGAACTATCCGGTAAGGACCCCGACCAGAGGGAAGCCCTGAAGTCTATGACCGACGTGCTCGATTACATCAGATTCAGCCATCTGATGTGCTCCCTGCACAGCGACCTCGAGCCCGGTTTCCAGGTCGAGGGCTGCTACGCATGCGACGGGGCGCTCCTCGGAAATGGTTTAGACAGGGCCAAAGTGTTGGCCAGCGGCTGAGTTGCTAGTCGACGCAAAACCTGATTGGCTGACTGTAAGGGCCCCGGGCGGCCAGAGCTACTCGAATCTAAAGGACCTCTTCTGGAAGCTGAACCTCCACACGGTCTGCGAGGAAGCCAACTGTCCCAACGTCCACGAATGCTGGGGAGGCGGGACAGCCACCCTGATGCTGATGGGGAACATCTGCTCGCGGGGCTGCCGCTTCTGCATGGTCACCCCCGGCAAGCCAGGCGGGACGCTCGACAGGCTAGAGCCTCAGAACGTCGCCCTCGCCCTGTCCGCGATGGGCCTGAAGTACGTGGTCCTGACCTCGGTCGACCGGGACGACCTCCCAGACGGGGGCGCAGCGCACCTTGCGGAGACGATCAGGCGCGTGAAGGAGCGGATCCCAGGTCTGTTGGTCGAAGTTCTCATCCCAGATTTCCAGGGCGACCTGGACGCGCTCAGGACCGTGGCGGAGGCGAGGCCCGACGTCATCGCGCACAACATCGAGACTACGCTCTCGCTGACCCCGAAGGTCAGGGACCCTCGCGCCAGCTACTGGCAGTCTCTTTCTGTCCTGAGGAACGTGAAGAAGGTGAGCCCGCATACCTTCACGAAGTCATCGATCATGGTGGGGCTGGGCGAGGCCGAGGAAGAGGTCGTCGCCGCTATGACTCACCTACGCGGGGCAGGGGTGGACTTCCTAACGGTCGGGCAGTACCTCCGTCCGTCGAGCAGGCACCTCCCGGTGATCGAGTACGTGACGCCGTCACAGTTCGAGCGCTACAGGGCCATAGGCGAGGAGCTGGGGTTCAGGTATGTGGCGTCTGGCCCGCTGGTGAGGAGCAGCTACCGGGCCGGCGAGTTCTTCATCAGCTCAGCGATGGAAAGCGACTCGCACGAGCGGGTTCTGTCAAGTAGTCGTCACCTGACCCCCTGAATTTTCTCTGTCAAGTTCCGTCACCTACAGTCATCGATGGTCGGGCCACTACTCCGCTGACAGCACTATGTATTGCGGCGGACATCCTAAGTGATATGCTGAGAGCCAATATGACATCCCACCTCCGAATATTGGGCAACTCAAGGATTCGTATACTGGGAATGGAGGGTTCAGTTCAGGGTCGTTGCATTCCTTTGTGTAGTCGCAACTGAATCGTCCAGACATGAAGACTACGGGGGCGAGAGCAAAGAACGCAACAACAGAAGCCACGACCGCGACTGCTATGATTATGACTGCTCTCTGTCTCAATCGAGGTTCTGAGAAGAGTTCGTTCCTTCATTTACGCGTTCTGACTTGGCTTTGGCCGCGTTCTGAATCACGGTCAGCATAGGGTTCTGTTGACGACTTGGGCGAAGATGCCACTAAGAGAGGAGATGACAAGAAACGACATCGTGCAATCCAGTCGAAGAGGTGGTTGTAGATTACTGGTTTGAAGAGGATTCGGAGAACGGCGACAAGACAATCCACGCTTACGGAATAGACGGCAGAATCCTGATGATTACCAAGCCGAATCCGAACTAACTCGCGGAACTAAAAGAAGCGGAATCCGACGAAAGTAAACAGGAAGACTATTCCGAGTGGCTCCGTCGAAGAGGTAACCGAACCCGCGAGCGTCAGTCTTATATGGCCGCCGAAGTCGAAACGAAGGTTTGACCGAGTCGGAGTTCCTGAAGGGCTCGGGCGCCGACGTGGTACCGAGAGTCTTCAGCGAGGCAGACTTCAAGCTCTCAAATGCCGGGGAGGTGCTGTACCAGAGGCTCACCCCAGACGGGACGCTCAGAGGGAAGGAACCTGGCATGACCCCCGCCGTGCTGAGGAGGATCTACGAGCAGATGATCTTCGGCAGGGTCTTCGACGAGAAGGCGAGCAACCTCTCCACCCTTCGAGAGATTGGGACCTACGCCCCCGGGAAGGGGCAGGAGGGAGCCCAGGTCGGATTCATCAACGCCCTGGAAAAGGGGGACTGGTACGTCCCGATGTACAGGGACTCAGCCGGCATGCTCGCGTTCGGGATGCCTGCGCACCAGCTGCTCCAGTACTGGGGGGGAGACGAAAGGGGGATGCAGATACCCGAGGCGCTGAACATGCTCCCGCTCGCTGTCCCGGTCGCGACCCAGCTCCCTCACGCCGTGGGTCTGGCGATTGCGCGCTGGCTGCAGGAAGAGAGTTCGGTGACGCTCGCGTGCACGGGCGACGGGGGCACTTCGAAGGCCGACTTCCATGAAGCGCTCAACTTCGCCGGGATCTACGACCTCCCCGTGGTCTTCTGCGTCGAGAACAATCAGTGGGCCATTCGCTCAAGCGGGACCAGCAGACGGCCTCGATGACGATCGCTCAGAAGGCGGTAGCCTACGGCTTCGAAGGCATCCTCGTCGACGGCAACGACGCCATAGCCTCCTACGAAGCGACGAGGTACGCGGTCGAGAAGGCCAGGAGGGGTGGAGGGCCCACCTTGCTCGAGTTCTCGACCTACAGGCTCGGACCGCACACGACCGCGGAGCTGGTGTCCAACAAGCTGAAGTCTCCTGAAGAGGTCGCCGAGTGGGAGAAGCGGAGCCCGATCACGCGCTTCGAGAGGTATCTGAAGTCGCGAGGGCTCCTCGACGACGCGGCGAAGGAGGCTGTTGCCCAGGAGGCACAGAAGAGGATGGCCGACGCGGTCGCGACCTACCGGGCGATAACTGCCGTAGACCCCTCGGTCATGTTCGACTACATGTACTCGTCCCTGACGCCTGCGCTAGCCGAGGAGCGGGCGGAGGCCTTCGGCGGTTCCCCGACATGGGAGGAACCTGCGGTACCCGAGCCCAGCATCAAGGGCGGCAGGCCGGGCGTCAACGTCAGGAACGCCGTCAACATGGCGCTGCGCGAGGGGATGAAGCGCGACCACAAGGTCGTCGTCTTCGGCGAAGACGTCGGAGAGAACGGCGGCGTCTTCCAGGTGACTCGCGGGCTCCAGGACGAGTTCGGCCCAGACAGGGTCTTCGACACTCCGCTGGCAGAGCTCGGAATAGCCGGGATGTTCGTCGGCCTCTCGATAGGCGGCATGGTCCCGGTGGCAGAGTTCCAGTTCGACGGCTTCACGCCCCCGGCCTTCGACCAGATCTTCGGGCACGTGGCAAGGATGCGGAACAGGACCAGGGGCAGGTACGCTCCCAGGGGCGTCATCCGCTTTCCTTACGGCGCGGGAATCAGGGCGCCGGAGCACCACTCCGACTCGCCCGAGGCGTACTACGCCCACACTCCAGGCCTGAAGGTGGTCATCCCGTCCAACCCGTTCGACGCGAAGGGGCTCCTCTGCTCTGCGCTGCGCGAGCCGAATCCGGTCATTTTCATGGAGCCCAAGAGGCTCTACGACTCGCCGAAGATGGAGGTGCCAGAGGAGGAGTACGCCATCCCCATCGGGAAGGCCAAAGTCATCAGGGAAGGGACAGACGTGACGCTGGTCTCATACGGGGCGATGATGATCCCCACTCTGCAGGCCGCCGACGAGCTGCAGGGGGGCCACTCCGTTTCTGCTGAAGTGATCGACCTACGCAGCGTTTCTCCGCTCGACTTCCCTGCGGTCCTGGGCTCTGTCCAGAAGACGGGCAGGGTCGTGATAGTCCACGAGGCCCCCAAGACTCTCGGCATCGGAGCCGAGATAGCCGCCACCGTGGCCGACAAGGCCCTCGACTACCTGAAGGCCCCGGTGAAGCGGGTCACGGGGTTCGACACGGTGGTCCCTCTCGCGAGGCTGGAAGATTTCTACATCCCGAGCAAGGAGCGGATCGTCAGGACTGCCGCGGACCTGGTCAGATACTAGATGGTGATCGCGTTAGAAGTGGAGCGGAAGGACAGGAAGAAAGCGACAATCCCAGAGGTCGTGAGGATAATCGTGAGCGACTACTTCAAGAAGAAATCAGAGAACTAAAGGAAGAAGTCAAGCGTCTGAGAGGACAATCTCGTCTCCTCTTCATCAGCACTTTGGGCGTGTTTCTAATGACCCTTGGGCTTCTTCTTGGCCTTCTTCACAGTGGAGCGCTCTGACCCATGAAAGGGCCTCCACTCCTTGCGGAGAAAGACTACATCTGCCAGTATCCCAAGCAGAACCCCGAGTATGACGATTACATACCAGAAGCTCTCAAACCATTTCAGGGCTGGGTCATACCAGTGACTTACAGGAGGAGGTTTTTCAGTGGAGGCAAGGTCAAGTTGGTAAATCCAGCTGGCGGCACCCTTGGCATTGACGTTAGTGTCGTTTTGGATGCCGTGGGATATGGATGTGACCCAGACCAAAGGTATGTAGACCACTTGGTTTTGCTCATTGAGCGAGTAGTGAAAGAAGGCAGCACCGTATGCACTTGGAGGCGATACGATGGCAGAGTTCTGAAAGTTGCCACTGTAGGTTATTGTTCCGTTCACGGCGACCCCGAATGCGTCCTCCCACGTCTCGTTGTTTTCGACTACTACTTGGAAAGTCGGATTCGGAATGAAGAGAAGGACAATGGTGTCAGTGATGTTGGAATCCCAAGATACACTATTGCTTCTCATCACAAGCACTTTGAAGGAACTTACGGTAGAATGATACAAGGAGAAGTCTTGAGCGATTGTGGAGTTAGGATAATACCCATACGCGGCGACGAACAAGCCGTAATAGTCGTCAATCAAATTGCTTGCATATTGGGTGACCTCAGTTTGGTTAATCCAAGGAGCGGGTTGTCGAGCGAATGCTTGCTGGGGAATGTAGCTTATGCTGAGCAAGGCGATTATGGCGAGGCAGACGCCCAGCCGTCTCATGTTCCTTCCCTCCACAGGGAACGAATTAGCTCTATGCCCACGCTCACAGCAACCGACATTACACAGCACCCTGATTTTGTGCGAACAACCGAAGAGTATCCAGAACCGAATCGCGAAAAACACTAATAGAGTCTGCCGGTCGAGTCGCTCTGACAGCGAAATTGGTCTTTGAGTTCAAGCTCCCCGACATCGGCGAAGGGGTCGCTGAAGCCGAGATCCTGAAGTGGATGGTCAAGGAGGGCGACCAGGTCAAGGAGGACCAGCCTCTTGTCGAGGTAATGACAGACAAGGTCAACGTGCAGATACCGGCCCCGAGGAGCGGCAGGGTCTCCGAGATCAGGGCCAAGGAAGGCGAGGTCGCGAAGGTCGGTCAGACAATCATGGTGATAGACGACGGATCGTCCGGGGCCGTCGCGCCCGCGGCACCTCAGGCCATGCTCGGTGCCGCGAAGGCCGAACAGGTCCCGCAGACCCAGCTCAGCCAAGCGCCGCCAGGAGTGCTCGCCACCCCCGCGACAAGACGACTGGCCAGAGAGCTGGGACTCGACATCACCGCGGTCAGGGGCTCGGGCCCCCAGGGAAGGGTGACTGACGACGACCTGAGACGCGTGGGCGCGCCCCCAAAGGGTGCTCCATCAACGACTGTCCGGGCTCAGGTGCCAGCCGCCCACGGCGCAAGGGAAGAGGTCGTTCCGCTCCGGGGGATGAGGAAGTTAATCGCCGAGAGGATGGTGAAGTCGCAGCAGACCGCGGCCCAGGTCACGCACGTTGACGAGGCCGACATGACCGAGCTCGTCCTCCTTCGCGAGGCCTTCAAGGGAAGTGCAGAGAAGAGAGGCGTCCGCCTCACCTACCTTCCCTTCGTGATGAAGGCGCTCGTTCCCGCCCTGAAGGAGTTCCCCTACGTGAACTCGTCGCTGGACGAGCAGGCGGGGAACATCGTCCTGAAGAAGTATTACAACATGGGCATCGCCACGGACACCGAACAGGGCCTGGTCGTCCCAGTGGTGAAGGATGTCGATAGCAAGGACATCTTCGAACTCGCCGGCGAGATTGAGAAGCTGGCGGAGAAGGCCAGAAGCGGTCAGCTCGCCCTCGACGAGGTACGCGGTTCCACGTTCACCATAACGAACGTCGGAGCGATCGGGGGGCTCTTCGCGACGCCCATAATCAACCTCCCCGAGGTGGCAATCCTCGGCCTCCACAAGATCACACCGCGGCCCGTCGTCAGAGACGGGAAGGTAGAAGTGAGGGAGACCACGTACCTTTCCCTGACCTTCGACCACAGGGTCCTCGACGGGGCCTACGCTGCAAGGTTCACCAGCAGGGTCATCGCAATCCTCCAGGACACAAAGAAGCTGCTAGCAGAAGTTCTCTGAGCCACGGGTCCGCTCAGCAAGGTTTAAGCCATAAAGTCGGACGAAGGGGCAGAATCTACCATGCTCGAAGCAGACGTCACCGTCATCGGCGGCGGTCCGGGCGGCTACACATGCGCAATCAGGGCGGGCCAGCTCGGCCTGAAGACGGTCATCGTCGAGGCCGACAGGCTCGGGGGCGAGTGCCTCAACTACGGCTGCATCCCTTCGAAGTCGCTGATAACGGTCTCCAAGCTCCTCGACAGGGTCAGGGAGGCCGAGAAGTTCGGGCTGAAGGCCTCGGGGCTGACGGTCGACTTCGCTCAGATGCAGAAATGGAAGTCGGAGGTCGTCTCCAAGCTGGTCGGCGGGGTCGAGGCGCTTCTGAAGGGAAACCGTGTCACGATAATCATGGGAGCGGCTGAAGTCGTCGGTGCGAACAGGGTCCTCGTCAGGAGGACTGATGGCGGTCAGGAAGAGATCTCGACAAAGAACCTGGTGATAGCGACAGGCACGGAAACCGTCCAGCTGCCGGGGTTGGAGTTCGACGGAGAAGCGGTGATCGGCTCAAGGGAGGGCCTCGAGCTCGCGGGCGCCCCAAAGAGGCTCATGATCGTGGGAGGGGGAGCGATCGGGCTGGAGTTTGCCTCGATGTTCCAGAAGCTCGGAAGCGCGGTCACCATAGTCGAAGTGATGGACCAGCTGATGCCCGGCAGCGATCCCGAGGTCGTGCGGGTGGTCCACCGGAAGCTCGAAGGGGTGGGTGTCAAGGTCCATCTGAAGTCCAAGGTCGCCCGGGTCTCCAAGGGAGGGTCGGGCGTGAAGGTGGAGGTGGAGACCCCTGACGGGATGGCGGCCGTCGAGGTCGACAAGGTCCTGGTCAGCGTCGGGCGGAAGCCGAGGACCCGGAGGATGAGCCTGCAGGCGATCGGGGTCAGGACGGACCAAAGGGGCTTCATCGTGACGGACAACAGAATGCTGACGTCGGCCCCCTGGGTCTACGCCATAGGCGACGTGCGCGGCCCGCCTCTGCTTGCCCACAAGGCTTCGAAGGAGGGCCTTGTAGCCGCAGAGTGCATCGCCGGCCTGCCCAGCGCGGCAGACTGGAAGGTGATACCCGACGCCGTCTTCTGCGACCCCGAGGTCGCCAGCGCCGGCCTCACGGAGGCGAAGGCCCTCCAGGCTGGCTACAGCGTGAAAAGGACCAGGTTCCAGTTCGCGGCGCTTGGCCGGGCCCTCTCTTCAGGAGAGGGGGAGGGGTTCGTCAAGGTCGTCTCCAAGGCAGACGACGGCCTCGTCCTCGGCGTCCAGATCGTCGGCCCGGATGCATCAAATCTGATCAGCGAGGTTGCTCTCGCCATCGAGATGGGCGCCACCGTGGAGGACATCGCCCTGACGATTCATCCTCACCCGACACTCTCCGAAGCGATCATGGAGGCGTCCGAGTCGGCCGCCGGGAAGCCGATTCACCAGCTGAGGACATGACCGGCGCATTCCTCGACCCCGGCAGGATGGAATACGGGGCAGCGCTCGAGCTGCAGAGGTCCCTCGCCGCTCGCAGGGCCAGGGGAGAGGTCCCTGACGTCCTGATCCTCCTCGAACACGACAACGTGATCACGCTAGGGAGGAAGACGTCCCCGGAGAACTTCAGGCCCCAGGGCGTCCCAGTATTCGAGGTCGAGCGGGGCGGCGACGCCACCTACCACGGCCCGGGCCAGCTCGTGGGCTATCCAATCGTCATGCTCGATGACCATGACGTGCGCAGGCACGTCAGGAACATCGAGGAGGGCCTCATCGGGTCAGTGCGGAGGTTCGGCATAGAAGGCGAGAGGCTGGACGGGCATCCCGGAGTCTGGGTCCGTGGCAAGAAGCTCGCCTCCGTGGGGGTCGCGGTGACCAACTGGGTGACCTACCACGGGTTCGCGCTCAACGTGAACACGGACCTGTCCTACTTCAACCTCATCAGGCCGTGCGGCCTCGACCCCAGCACGATGACTTCGATGGAGCGCCTGAGAGGGGCGAAGGTCCCCTTCGGGGAGGTGAAGGAATCGGTAAGGAAAGAGTTCTCTTCAGTCTCGGGCCGAGACTTCGCTCCTCGGAGCCTCGAAAGCCTGACTGCCCCGGGAAACATTAAGTAGCGCAACGGGTCGCGCGGGCTGAAATGCCCAAGAAAGCCGCGCCAAAGGTGACCTACGTAACCCTCTCCGCCGACGAGAGCCTGCACCCGAAGTTCGAGGCCGCGATGAAGCGGTTCCAGCCAAAGCTCGGCAGCCGCCACCCGATGTTCATAGGAGGAAAGAAGGTCTGGTCGGGAGCCGGAGAGTTCGAGCACCGCAGCCCCATCGACGCATCAATCGTAGTCGGAAGGTTCCAAGTAGGGACCAGGGAGCACGCTGCCGAAGCGATATCTGCGGCGCGGCAGGGATTCGAAGTTTGGAGCTCGACCCCTTGGCAGGAGCGGGTCAGGGCGATGGAGAGGTTCGCCAAACTCGTCGATGAAAGAAAGTTCGAGATAGCAGTAGCGATAACCTACGAGGTAGGGAAGGCCCGGCTCGAGGCGCTTGCAGAAGCGTGGGAGGCCGTGGACTCTGTGAAGTACTGTTCCAAGGTCATGCGCGACGAAAGGGGGTACGTCACCAGGATGGGGCCCGGGGGGCCGGGAGAGCACACGCTCGTCTTTGGCAAGCCTTACGGGGTCTGGCCGGTCATCTCCCCGTTCAACTTCCCGTTCATGCTCGCGAGCGGGATGGCTCTGGGCGCCCTGATCACAGGCAACTCTGTCATCCTGAAGCCCACGAGCGAGGCGCCCCTGACAGGCCTGATGCTCTACGAGGCCTTCAGCGACGCGGGCCTCCCCGCAGGCGCGGTGAACTTCGTCACCGGCCCGGGAGCCAACTTCGAGGACGAATTCGTCTCGAACCCAGGCGTGGCCGGGATCGCCTTTACGGGCTCCAGGGACGTAGGGATGCGCCTCTACAGGAGGTTCCACACGGGCCAGCCGTTTCCGAAGCCGATGCTCCTCGAGATGGGGAGCAAGAACCCCACGATTGTCTCCGCTAAGGCGGACATCGCGAAGGCGGTCGAGGGGACCGTCAGGGCGGCCTACGGCTACGGCGGCCAGAAGTGCAGCGCGACGTCCCGCCTCTACCTTCAGAAGGGGATCGCGCGCGAGTTCCTGACCGCCCTGAGGGAGAGGGCAGGCAAGCTAGTCGTCGGCGACCCGCGCGAGAGAGACGTCTTCATGGGACCCGTCATCAACGAGGCCGCGGTCGCCAAGTTCGAGGCGGTCGTCAAGGAGGCGAAGTCCTCGGGTGGCAACATATTCATCGGAGGGAGGGTGATGAAAGAGGGCAGACTGGCAAGAGGCTACTACGTCTCGCCCACGGTCGTGACCGGACTCCCGCACGGCCACCGGCTCTTCAAGGACGAGCTCTTCCTCCCACTCGTCGTCGTCGAGGAGTTCTCGACGGTGGAGGAGGCGATAGCGGAGGCCAATGCCACCGAGTACGGCCTGACTGCCGGCATCTTCTCCGACGACAAGGGAGAGGTCAAGAAGTTCTTCGACGGCATCAGGTTCGGGGTGACCTACGCCAACAGGAGCGGCGGCTCCACGACAGGCGCGTGGCCGGGAGCGCAGTCCTTCACGGGCTGGAACGCGAGCGGCGCGACGGGGAGAGGGACCGGCGGACCCCATTACCTGCTCAACTTCCTCCGAGACCAGTCTCAGACGACGGTCAGCTGAGCGACTGCAGCGGGGCCGCGTACAGCGCGGCGGCCACGAGAAGTGCCGGCGACCACCAGACAGGCATGACGAGAGGCCGAAGCTTGAAGCTCCCGAACAGGGTAGGTAGTCCACTCGATCCCTGCATAGACCACCCTGAAGGTGATCACCCTGACGAACGATGCCTGTTCGAGTGATTCACTTTAGCGGGACGTAGAGGCTCGAGCGACTCGAGCCGATCCCCGGCGTCCCGTGCACGACCTTCTTGTTGGTGATCACGAACTCGCCGAGGTATCTGCCGATCATCTCAGCCTTCACTTCGAGGGGCACGAACTCCTTCCCGTTGTGGACTCCTATGGTGAGCCCCACCATCAACGGCAGGACTATCATATCCCTCGCGTGCGTCTTGATCTGTCCCTGATACCTTCCCTCCTTGATCGCCCTGGCATCTTCGAGTATCTTCCTTTTCTCGTCCGAGACTCCCCTGTTCAGCGACCTCCGGGCCCTAGAGGGCAGCAGCACCAGAAGCGACTCGGTGGACATCGAGGTGAGCTCCTCGATGGACTTTCCCCTGTACCTGAACTCCTTTGGCAACTATCCCCTTACCTCTGTGCTCGCCCTGGGCAATCTTCCTCTTCCGGTCTTCCTCGGCGCTATTAACCCTACCTTCCTTCCAGGAGGCGCATTTCTGGACGTGCTTGTCGACTTGCCCGGATGCTGGTGTCTCCCTCCGCCGAAGGGGTGGTAGACGGCGGCCATCGCTATCGCTCTCATGCGCGGATAGAGCCTTCCAGACGCCCTCATGGCGTGGTGCCGCGCGCCCGCCCTTAGGAAGGGCATCTCGCGCCTCCCTCCTCCGGCGATCTCGCCAACCGTCGCCCTGCACTTCTCATCGAGATACATGCTCTTGCCTGACGGAAGCTTGACGATCGCCCTTCCGTCGGCCTTTGCGAAAAGGACCGCCGAGGTGCCCGAGGCCCTGACCAGCTTTCCCCCGTCTCCCTGCCTAAGCTCGATGTTGCAGATCCTGGTGCCCTCCGGGATCTGCGACAGCGGCATCATGTTCCCCGGAACCGGTGGCGCGCCCACCCCCATCGAGAACTGTCTCCCCACCGACAGACCTGAGACCGCGGGCAGGTAGGTGAACTTGTGGTTCCCGTAGCCTACCTGGGCGAGCGGGGCCGACCTGCCTCTCTCGTCCATGAGAGCCGTGACCGTAGCGGTTCCCTGAGAATCCTGTCCGATTCTCGGGTACCTTACCGGAGCAATCTTCCCCTTGATTGGGGCCCTGAATTGGATGCCGGCCTTGCCTCTCCTACGCTGAAGGATTCTCTTTCCCAATCTCTACACCAGACCCAGTTTCGACGCCAGCTCCGCGGCCTTGTTCTCCTCCAAGAGCCTCACAAAAGCCTTCTTTCCCTTCACCGTCCTCTCGGTGTTGACCGCAGCCACCTTCATCTGGTAGAGCGCTTCGAAGGCGCTCGCTATCTGCGGCTTCGAGGCCTTGTCGTCGACCAGGAAGCAGAGCTTGTTCTCCTTCTCGATCTGATCGAAGGTCCTCTCGGTGACGTAGGGCCGTCTCAGGAGCTTCTGGGCGTCTTCAAGCCGCATCCGAAAATTCTACCTCCCTGTCTCTTGTGCTCAAGGTGCCCATGGCCGACTCAGTCCAGAGCGTCAACCTTCCGGGAACGCCCCCTGGCGCCAGGTCCATCACGCTCAGGCTGTCGACCCTCGTGACCTCGACGCCCGGGATCCCGCACGCCGCCTTGCCGACCCCCCTGTCGTTCGTCACTACAATCAGAGGCCCGACCCTCGTCCTGTACACCCGCCCGCGGCGTCCCGACTTCCCGGTTCTCCTCTTCGACCCCTCTTCGACCCGCTTCAGCTCCGCGTCGAGCTCAACCTTCCCCAGGAAAGACATCAGTTCAGCGGTCTTCTCGACGGTCTCTATCTCGTCCGTGATCACGAGCGGCAGCCCAAGCTTCTTGACCTTGTGGCCTCGCGCCTTCACTGCGTCGAGGCTCGCGGTGTAGGCTATGGCCGAGTCCGTTGCCAGGCGCCTCTCCTTCCTGTTGATTTCCAGATAGATTACCTTCTCTGATCTCGGCGGATGGGCCAGCCGCCCCTTCACGACGCTCGCAACGCCACCGGCGAGTCCGCCCCTGGGGTATCTTTCGCCCTTCACCCTGGGGATCCTGGACCTTCCGGTGCCCGTTGGCGGGCTGTGCGTCTCGGCCGACGTCCTCTCGCCGGCCATCGGGTCCCTCCCCTTCGGCTGGAATCCGTGGGAGCCTACGAGCCAGAAGGCTCGCTTGACCAGGTCGGGCCTCAGCTGAGTGGAGAAGACTTCCGGAACGTCAATCTTCCCGGCCGACTTCCCGTCCAGACCTACTACTTCTGTCTTCATCTGAATCATCTCCCTATCACAGGGCTCAGCTCGATGATCTGAGGGGGCGCCTGGCTCTTCGTGACTCCTCTCATCCTAAGCCTCACCATCACGAACCTCCGAGCAGGGCCGGGCACGGAGCCTCTCAATATGGCGTAGTCGCCCTTCACCTCGCCGAAGTGGGGGAAACCTCCGGCGGGGGTTATCGGCTTGTCGGTCGCGTTGGCCGCCATCAGGATCCTCTTTCCCGTCTCCGTCCTCTGATGGAAGCCCATCTGACCTGCCCTGGCAATCGTGTACATCACGGCCGCTGGGTGCCAGGGGCCTATGACTCCCACGGCTCTGACGCTCTTCCTTGACTTGTGCTGCTTCCTCTTGATCCCGAACCTTGTCACGGGGCCCTCGAACCCCTTTCCCTTCGTGATCCCGAGCACGTCGACGTACATCCCCGCCTTGAAGACGTCCGCAAACTTCACCTTCTTCCCGATCAGACCGAGGACGTAGTCTGCCTGGGACTTCACGTCCGCTCCGGCGACCCCGACCTCCATCACGATGGGCTGCTTCTGGGAGAGCCCTACGTCGCGGGGGACCGTCGATACCATCGCGGCCACGCGCTTGGCGCGTTCGAGCGGTAGCTTCTCCGACGTCTGCCCCGCTGCCTTCACATCCGCGATCGGCAGGTCCGCCCCGTCCTCATGACTGTAGAGTCGCAGCCCGACCACCTCCGCCTCGGGCATCGATAGCACGCTGGACATGTTGAAGAGCGGCTTTCCGAAGTTCGGAGTCTTCGACCTGTCGTCGACCGTGATGACGTGAATCGTGCCTGCCTTGAATGCGGGGTAACCTAACATCGTCGGCTTGTTTCCTTCGACCTTCGGCCAGTTCCTTATCCTTGGGAGGAGGCTCTTGGCACGCCCTCTGGGCCTGTATGCCATACTGCCTCTGCGTGGCGCGCTATGCTTGCGGTGACCCAACTCACGCTAACCGTTCCGGAACCCCGTTTCTCGGTTCGCACTTAAGCTTTCTGAGACCACGAGCATATTCACGAGGCTGAGGCCGGCGAAGATCGCCTCCTCGGCCCTCACTGTCTCCACGTGCTGGTCGGCAAAGAGGTTCACCACGAAGTCGGACCTGCTGATCAGCTCGGGGCCGACTATTTCGAACAGGCCCCTTGACGGGGAGCCGAAGATGAGCTTCGCGCCGCTGGCTTTGAGGACTGCGCTCCTCAGGCTCGGGGCCAGGGACTGGAGCGAGTTCCCGAACTTGGAGGTGGCCACCCTGACCCCGAAACGCTGGTCGGAGAAGACCTCCTCCGCCGTCTTGGTCTCGACCTGGTAGCCCCAGTATTCGTTGACCTGGTCACGGGGGATCACCTCCGCGAGCAGGGGCGACGTCGAGACAATCCGGACGGTCACCCGCCTGTCTGTCCCGATTCTCTCCCGCAGCCGGGGGTTTCTGTCCAGGCCGACGTCGACCGTCCCGTCCGGGTTCGTGACCCCTTCTCTCGCGTCCCCCACCGAGAGCTTCTCCACAGGCACCTTGGGCTTGTGGGAGGGTATCCTCAGAGGAGGAAGGAGGCCCGCGTACCTGAGCATCTCGTCGAGTGGGTACAGCCTCCTCCGGAGGTACTGGGGGGTTTCGAGGTACTCCAGCACCTTCCTGATCAGCGTCGGCTCGCCGCGCTTGTTGTTGTCCCTGAAGACCTGGATGATGTCGACCCCGTAGATGGAGCAGGCCCTCGCGATCAGGCCCAGCTTGGCAGTCTTGTCCCTAGGCGAGTCCCTTTCTTCCAGGACGGTGTCGGGGAAGGCCACGGAGAGCCGCCTTCCAAGGAGGGCCATGGACCCGGGACCCTCTTCCGCGTTAATTCAGCCTTCTGGCAGGTTGCGAGTTCGGCTCGATACGCAGATGAACAGAGCCCAACAGGGGTGGGACTCGTGGAGCCGAAGGGGGGCGGCCGGGCGAAGAGGATCAACTGGGTCTACTCGGTCTTCCCGATCGCTCTCGCCACGGGCCCGCTGGGCACGATGGTCCAGCTGTACCTCATCGAGCTGAACGGGGTCACCCTGGGCACGATCTACGCCGGCCTGGCCGTCGCCATCTTCAACGGCGTCAGCATCCCTGCCGCGATCTTCTGGGGGTTCGCGACCGACAGGTTGCACAGGCGCCGGGGCCTCATCGCGGCCAGCTATGCGGCCATGGCGGTCGTGCTCGTTTCGTTCTATTTCGACACGACGACCGCCGGGACAATCGCCACCTACGGGATATTCTCCTTCATCTCGGTGGCCTCCGCGACGCCGCTCAACCTCCTGATCATGGAGACCGAGGAGAAGGGGAGGTGGGCGGGCGCCTTCGCCAAGCTCTCCATGGCTTCGAGCGTCGGAAGCGTCGGGGGCCTCGTCCTGAGCACGCTGTGGTCAGAGAAGCTTCCGCTGATCCTGCTCTCGGTCCCGTTCGGTGTCTTCGCACTGGCATCTGCCGCCCTCTCGGTCGTCACCATTTCGGAGCCCGCCCTTACCCTGGAAAGAGAGAACGTCGCCATGAAGAGGTCGAGCTTCTTCAACAGGCTCCTCACCCTCCCGGTCTTCTTCATCAGAGCGCCGAAGGCATCCGACTTCAGGAGAGGCTTCAGAGGGCTCCGTTCGAGCCTCACCAGCTACGTCCCGCTCTTCTACATATCCACTGTCCTGTTCTACCTGTCCAGCGGCCTCTTCAACACCTCCTTTGTGCCGGCCATGTCCACCTTCTCACTCACCGAAGTCGAGGCCTTCGCTGTCATCATGGCTGGAGGAGTGGCCCAGGTCCTGGCCTTCCAGAGGGCCGGACGCTACGTCAGCAAGCAGTCGCTGGTGACGACCAGCGCCCAGGGGCTGCTCCTCCGCGGGTGGTCCTACGTCGTGATTGGGGCAGCGGCGCTGCTTCTGACGGGGCCCCTGTTCATCGTCCCGGCCCTCGTGATGTACCCGATCGGCGCCGGCATAGCCTTCGCAGTCTACTACACTTCTTCGAACACGATGATGTTCAACACGATCCAGAGGAAGAGCCCCGGCGCGGCCCTCGGCGTCTATTCAGCGGTGGTCGGGATCGCCGCTACGGCAGGATCCCTCGCGTCAGGCTTCATTTCGGTGTACTTGGGATTCTACACGACCTTCGTGCTGGCCGGGGTCCTTCTCTTCGCGGCCGTCTGGATCGTCGCGCGGCTGCCCAAGTCGCCGGGCACTGATTCGGGGTCTCACCAGTAGGCCGTCTGGGCAAAATTTCCCCTCCAAGAAGGCTTAAGAATGCACACTTCCTATAGTGCTTATAGGAATCCTATAGAATGGTTCAAACCAATCCACGTCGAAACGAGATGTTGTACCGCCTTTGGTCAGAGGGAAACACTATTGAGAAGGCGTCCGCGATTACTGGAATTCCTCGCAGCACCACTGGATATTACTACAAGAAATTTGACCGATACGCGAAGCGTGGAGAACCGATTCCAGTGGGCGCTGGGAATCAGGGTTCACAGGCTAGGAGGAACATTCAGGCTCTCAAGGACGTTGAACTGAAACGGAAAATCGAGAAGCTGGAGGCTGAAGGCAAGCACTCAGACGTAAAGATAATCTTGGACAACGAGAAAGTAAAGAGAGGCTTGGGACTGGATCGCGACCCGATCAGAGAAGCCCTGTACCCGGAAATGGATCCCCAGGTGCGCCGATACATGGATTTCATGGAATTCAACGACCTGATTAGGCGGAATCAAACCGCAAGTCAGCCCTCGAACAACTCGAATGCTGCTCCTGCGTCAAGTCAAGCTAACAAACCAACCGGAACTTCGAACGCGGTTCCCGCCATACCTTCAGATTATGAAATAAGGATCAAGATAATGCGGGATAAGAAGGGCTTAGTGACGCGGGATAAGGAAGGAAGGATAATACCGAAGACGATCAGGCTCACCCCGAGATTTGAGGCTGAAGCTGTGGACAAAGAACGGAGCAAGGTGTCAGGAGCAAATAATTCGGAATCAAGCAAGGACGAGATGGTAATACGCGTCGACATTCTGAAGGGGGCTACACTAGAGATGATGGCTAGCTTAGGCCGGAATCTTTCGAGTGCGCTTGAGGATTTGGGGATCTGGGATCCGAAAGCTCCGATGCCGTAGAGGTCCCTGAACTATGTATTGCTCCTGGGTTCCCTGCTAATTTGAGGTTGACCCACTCCGCGCCTGCTTCTCATCTTCTTCTGCTGAAGGTGTCGATGCTGCTTGCTCGATTACATACCACAACCGAGCATCACTTCGACTTGGGTCTCTGTTGACAGACATAAGTTGAGTTGAAGTATAGGACTGTGGACCGGGGGGGACTCGAACCCCCGACCTCCCCCAGTCTGGATTCCTTTGCCAAGGGGCTGGACGACTCTTCTGTATCCTACCAGACTAGACTACCGGCCCGCGTTCTCGCGACTTCGGTTCCGTCTCTTTAAGCCTTATTTGGTCTCCGGGTTGTAATCGGTCGATTTGGCCATTTCAATCGACGAGTTCGACAAGATCGAAATGAAGGTGGGACGCATCACCACTGTAGAGGACATCCCGGCAGCGCGCAACCCGATGTACAAGCTGACGGTAGACTTCGGCGAGGGAGGCCTCAAACAATGCGTAGCCGGAATCAAGAGCTTCTATGCGAAGGAGGACCTAATCGGGAAGCTCGTCGTCGCAGTGGCCAACCTTCAGCCCAAGTCGGTAGCGGGGGTCGTCTCCGAATGCATGCTGCTCGCCTCGTACGACGACACCCGGCTGTCGCTCCTGACGCCGGACAAGGAGATGGGCCTCGGCGTCAAGGTCGGCTAGTGCTCATCCGTTTCTTCTGAAATCATAAATGCGGTGGCCGGGATTTGAATTCCCGGACCCTACTGGGTCTCCCGGGTCGACAGCGTGGCAGGCTGCCGTCCTAGACCAGGCTAGACGACCACCGCACACACCTGCGCCTCAGCTGGCTGGATATGAACCTTGTATGTTCCAGGTCGTCGTTTTGGCCCGACAACCGGTCTCCCAGGACCTGCCATCTCGGGACGACTACTCAGGGCCGACCCCGGCCAGCCCCTTAGCGACGGCTGTCCACGCTGCCGACACGTTCGAAGGGTTGTACCCTCCCCCTCCCATGGCCAGTATCCGGCCTCCGCACAGCTCGTGCGCGAGGTCGTGCAGCTTCGCCGTTGCGTACGCATGGGCCACGTCGGTGTAGCGCAGCTGGGCGATCGGGTCGCCGTCGAGGCAATCCGCACCGCATTGAAACAGGATGAACTCGGGCTCGAACCCCCTCACGAATGTCTCGATTCGGTCGAAGGCCATCATAAATTCCTCGTCGCCTGCCCTGGGCGGCATGGGGATGTTCAGCTTGGTCCCCTCGGCCTTCCCCATCCCCGTCTCAGATTCGCTACCCGTCCCGGGGTAGAGGAACCTTCCGTCCTCGTGGACGTCTCCGATGATCACCCTGGGCTCGGCCTCGAACGCGTAGAAGACCCCGTCGCCGTGGTGAGCGTCGATGTCGACATAGGCTATCCGGCCCGTGCCTTCCTCAAGGAGGCGGCAGATCGCAATCGCGGCGTCGTTGAACACGCAGAACCCTCCCGCCCTGTCTCTACGCGCGTGATGGAGGCCCCCGATCGGGTTGAAGAAGTGGTCGAAGTCTCCCTTCGATACGAGCTTCAATCCGTTCAGCGTGTTCCCTACGGGAAAGAGCGAAGCCTCGAAGACACCTTTGAACGAGGGGGTGTCCCCATAGTCGAGGTAGCCGGACCCTATCTCGGACGATTCCTTCACGAAATCCACGTAAGCCTGCGTGTGGAAAAGGAGAGCGTCCTTCTCCTCCCCCCGGACCGGGCTTACAATCGTTACCCCTTCCTTCCCACTCGACTGCGCGAGTTCTCTGATTGAGGCTTCGAATATGCGCGTCCTCGCCTTGTTCATCGGGTGGCCCTGCGGGAACGAGTAGAGGTCCGACTCCGGGCCGAAGGAGACGCCGACCCTGCAGCTCCTGGAACCAGGCATCAGCCCGACGGCTCCCGCGTCTATCAGATTAGCGTTGAGGTAGCCTCTGACGGCGCACCCCGTCTACTCCTCGAAAGGAGCCCTTGGAGCCTGACTCTTTCAGTGGAGACCTAGAAGGATTCGTCCAAACTCCGTCGTTTGACTAGCAGATTCCTGTTTAGCTTGATGCGGAGCCTCTCCGTGCCTGCCTCTCTTCCTTTCTCTCCCTCGCTTTTTCCTTCTTTTTCTTCTTGCCTTCTCTTCCCAAGAATCTCCTCTTCCTAACTGGTCGCATGCCTCCATCCTTTGGGTGGATATAGACATGTATCCCATTTCCCTCCCGTGGGAAACCGGCCATTGATGGGGTTAGGGCTCCTTGCCGGCCACATCACGATGCCGTTCTAGGACTAGAGACGCAAGATATTAGGCCGAGGTCGGGGGGGTTGTGTCCGAATGGCAATCACTCTAGACGGGCACTCCCTGAATCTCGAATCTGCAATGCGGGTTGCGGTAGGCGGCTCAGCGGTGAAGATTACTCCGGAGAGTCTGAGAAGAATGGCGAAGTTCCGCTCCGTGCTTGAGCAGAAGATTTCACGAGGCGAGATGGTCTACGGCGTCGACACGGGGATCGGCTCCCTGGCTGGCAGGCCAGTCCGGGCGGAGGACCTTGAGGAACTGCAGCTCAACCTGGTCCGCAGCCACTCTGCTGGTGTGGGCGACCCCATGCCCCTCGAGGTGGTCAGAGCCGCGATGCTGATTCGAATCAACAGCCTGCTCATAGGAAACAGCGCCGCCCGCCCGATCGTAGCCGAACACCTTGCCGGGTTGCTGAACAAGGGAGTAATCCCGTACGTTCCGAGATTCGGGTCGTTGGGCGCCTCGGGGGACCTGATTCCGTCGGCGCACATGGCGCTCACGATGATTGGAGAGGGAAAGGCACACCATGGGGGGCGCGTAGTGGATTCGGCCAGAGCACTCTCAGCCTCCTCAATGAACCCGTTGGTCCTCAAGGCAAAGGAGGGCCTGTCGCTGATCAACGGCACTTGCTTCACGACCGCGCTTGGCGCGATCGCTGTCCACGATGGCATGCTTTTGTTGGAAGCCGGAAACTCGTCCGTCGCCCTCGCTGCCGAGGCCCTGGGCGCATGTTCGCAATCCTTCGACGCGAAACTGATTGGCATGAAGAAGAGCCGCGGGCAGGATTATGTCGCGAAACGCCTGCGGAAGTTTCTGACCGGGAGCCGCAGAATTAGGCAGGAGCCGCTCCCTCAGGACCCCTACTCGATTCGATGCGCGCCCCAGGTCCACGGGTCAGTCAAGGAGGCGCTGGACTTCGCGGAGCCGATCGTAGTCGGCGAGATGAACTCGGTCTCCGATAATCCTGTTCTCTTCGAGGACGGGACGGTACTTCACGGGGGCAACTTCCATGCGCAGCCCGTTGCGATGGCGCTCGATCTTCTTTCAATCGCTCTATCGTACCTCGGTGTGATGTCGCTCGCGAGAATCAGCGTGCTTCTCACCAGGACCCCCCAGGACAGAAAGTTCATGGCACGCAGGCCCGGCCTCGAGTCGGGGCTGATGATTCTGCAGTACACCGCCATGGCGCTTGCCGCGGACAACGCGACACAGATGTACCCTCAATCAGCCTATCCCGCGAGTGTCTCAGAGGGAATCGAAGACCATGCGAGCCACGGGGTCAACGCCGGGATGAAGGCCAGGGCGGTCATCGCGAATGTCTCACGGATACTTGCGATCGAACTCATCTGCGCCTCGAACAGGTTCCCCTCCAACCTGGACGGCGTCTCGGCTCATTCAAGGCGAGTCTGCGCAGAGGTGAGGGGTCGGTCCCCACTGCTCGATGGAGACAGGGCTCTCTCCGAGGACATCGAAAGGGTGACTGAAGCGATTACGGCAGGGAAGCTTCCCTAGCTCGGTCGAGACCCGAGCCTTCCAGCCTCTCTTGAACACGCGGCTTTTTGTCGCACGCTCATCCGCGGCGCACTCTCCTTCCTCTTTCTGCAACCAGCCTTCCATTCTTGAAAACCTTCTCCGCCAGGTTGACGCCGTAGTGATAGGCGAAGTGCTTGTGGTTTGGGGCGTCGAAGACGACGATGTCAGCCCTCTTTCCTTCCTCCAGGCTTCCCACCTCCTGCGCTCTCTGTATCGAATGGGCGGCGTTGATCGTGCAAGCCACCAGGGCTTCCTCGGTGGTCATCTTCATCTGTAGAACTGCGATGGTCATCATCATCTGCATCGATTCGCACATGTCTGCCGCGCTCAGGTCGGTCCCCAGCGCGACGGGGAGTCCCCCGTCGATGATTTCTCTCGCTCTGGCATACGTCCCTAGGTAGCAGAACGGCGTGGTCGGTAGCAGGGTTCCCATTATCCCCTTTCTCACCAGTTCCTTGATCTCTTTTGCGGGGGTGAAGATGAGGTGGTCGGCTGAGACTACTCCCAGCTCTGCACCCAGCCTCGCTCCTCCGCTGTGCGCGAGCCAGTCCGCATGGATCCTGAGTTTCATGCCGTGATTCCTGCCGGCCTTCAGTATCCGCCTGGTCTGATTCAAATTGAAGTACCCGTTCTCGCAGAACACGTCGCAGTACTCGGCCAGTCTCCTCTTCGCGATCTCCGGAATCCACTTCCTGACTATCTCGTCTGTCAGCTCATCCACCCTGCCCTCATATCCTCGGGGGATTCCCTGCGCAAGGAAAGTCGGGACCAGACCAATAGGGTGGGACTTGCCAAGGGCCCGGATTATCTCCAGCTGTCTTATCTCTCCCCTCGATGTCATTTCGTATCCACTCTTCGCTTCGATCGTCGTCGTGCCGTGGATCAGCATGGTGTCGAGTACCTGGGTCGTCCGCTTGAGCAGCTCCTCCCTCGAGGCATCGCCCGTCATCTTCAGGGTCGTGGGCATTCCGCCTCCTTCCGCCTTGATCTTCAGGTACGGGATGCCCTTCACGGCCATCGCCTCGAGTTCGTCTTCCCTCGAGCCGGCGAATACCAGGTGCACGTGAGGGTCGATGAGCCCGGGAGTGACCAGCCTCCCGCTCGCGTCTATGGTCTCGATTCCCTTCTCTAACCTACCCAAGACCTTCCTCGTCGTCCCTACCGCTGCTATCCTCCCGTCCTTGACCGCGACCGCCCCGTCCCTTATGATTCCGAGGTCCCTCATTCCGTCTCTGACTCGGGGTTGATTGCTCCTCCCAGCCAGCGTTGCTAGCTCGTCTGCGTGGACTACCGCGAAGTCAGCCCTGATCGGCATGCATCGTCCCCCTCTGTTTGACTAGAGGTCTAGGTACTTCTTTCTTTCCCACTCGTGCACCGTGCGGTTGAAGTCCTTCCATTCCCTGGTCCGGATCTGAGCGAACCTGTCGGAGAACCCTCTCCCCAACTTCTCGAGCAGGTACTTGTCCTTGGAGAGCTCGTTCAGGGCTTCGCCCAGGTTCTCCGGAAGCACCTCTATGCCTCTTGCCGTCCTCTGCTTCTCGCTCATGGCGTAGATGTCCTCCTCCACGGGCTCCGGGGGCTCCGCCTTCCTCCTGACTCCGTCCAGCCCTGCCGCCAGGATGCCGGCGAAGGCGATGTAGAAGTTGCACGTTCCGTCGGAAGGTCTGTACTCGAGTCTGGCCTTCATCTCTTTTCCAGGCGGGACCCTGATCAGAACGGACCGGTTGTACTTGGCCCATGAGAGGTAGACTGGAGCTTCCCAGCCGGGCACCAGCCTCTTGTAAGAGTTGACCGAAGGATTCGTCAGGGCGGCCAGTGCCTTGGCGTGGGCCAGGATTCCGGCGAGGAAGTGCAGCGCCGTCTCGCTGATTCCGTACGCCCCCTGGGGGTCGTAGAACAGGTTCCGCTTCTTCCCCTCGTCTGTGAGGCTTACGTGGGTGTGCAGCCCGGCCCCGTATCCGTCGTGGAAGGGCTTCGGCATGAACGACGCGATGAGCCCCTTCCGCGCGGCGGTCATCTTGACAATGAACTTGACCAGGTAGATGGTGTCGGCCATGCTGAGGGCGTCAGCATAGGTCAGGTTCAGCTCGTATTTTCCGGGAGGCACTTCGTGGTGATGCTTCTCGACGACAACTCCCGCGCCTCGGAGGTTGTCAGTGATCTCCAGCCTGGTGTCGATGCCGGCGTCAGCAGGCGGGCTGGCCAGGTACCCTCCCTCGTCGTACCTCTTCGGGTTCCCCGCGTCGTCCCTCTTGAACAGGAAGTACTCGATTTCACTGCACGCGTTGTACTGGACCGACCTTCCGAGGGTCGCCCTGGAATCTTCGATGACCCTCTTGAGTACGAACCTCGGGTCGAGTTCGCAGGGTTTCTCAGACTCTGGCTGGTAGATGTCGCAGAGGACTCTGGCCACTCTCTGGGCGAACAGACTCGGAGGCAGGACCACGAACGTGTCCAGCCGCGGCATCAGCTTCAGGTCACTCTCGCTAATGTCCACCATGTCCACGGAGGAGCCGTCCATGTGGATGCCTTCAGCGGCTACCTTCGACAACAGACCGGAAGGCACCCATAGAGAGTGCAGGAGGCCGGACAGGTCAGTGAACTGCAGGGCGACTTCCTTGACTCCCTCCTTCTGTATTGCTCTTGTGACCTCAGAAACGCTCATCTTGATTCTCTCGACCATGTCGCACTCTATTTTTGCGTTGCGCGCCCCGCCAAAGGTCCTTCTGCGCTGATTGGGTCAGCCCTCCTCCTGCTCAAAGTGAGTCGGCGAGGAAGGGCATAGCGGCGAACACCTTCGTGTCGGAGATTAGGCTCGCGATCCGTGAATACTCGTTGGGCTCGTGCGGCACATCGTCCACCGTGCTCCACACCACGGTCGGAATCCCCCTCTCCCTGAAGAAGTTCCCTACGGTCCGAAGTCCAATCCCGACGAACCTGGGCTGTTTCTTCGCCATGCGGGCGATCGCTTTCCCCATCAGCTTCGCGACCTCGCTCGTCGGGGAAGTTGCCGGACCAGCGTCGTCTCGCTGGATGACTTCGAGAGACACATCCGCGCCGTGCTTCGATTTGAAGTCGCGCAGTGACGAGTCTATTTCCGACAGAACAGAATCGAGAGAGTATTCGGGCAGAACCCTGCAGTCGAAGTAAGACGCATCGACGCCCGGGATCGTGTTTACGTTCGGAACGTTGGGATCCACCTTAGTAGGCTCAAACGTCGAGGCTGGGTCGTCAAAGAGATCGTTGCGCCTGGGAAACTGCCGATGCAGGCTTTCATCAAGAGCGAGCGCAAGCTCCATGCCAATCCTGTGAGCGTTCCTGCCCTTCGCGGGAAGGCTTGCGTGTACCTGCTTGCCTCTGGTGATGATCTTGAACCACAACAGGTTCTTCTCAGCTATTTCAACGTCGGTTCCCTCCGGGCTTCCGGCGTCGGGGACGACGATGAGGTCGCCTGCACCGATCGAAGTGTGCTCCAAGAGGTACTTCACGCCGTAGTTGCTCCCGGACTCCTCGTCAGAGACGAACCACGCGCCTACGTTGAAAGGAAGCCTTTCGCCGAGCCGCTTCAGCTCTCTGAGAGCAAAGAGGCTTGAAACCAGCGACTGGCCGTTGTCTTCTGCGCCCCTCGCGAAGATCTTTCCATCTTCGACCTTTGGCTCAAATGGGTCGCTGTGCCAAAGCTCCGCGCTTCCTTCCGGAACGGTGTCCATGTGGACGAAGAACCAGAGCGTTCTCTTCTTGTCCACTCCCTCGATTGTGGCGCGGAGGTTTGGCCGGACTCCGCGCTTGTATCCGCTGTCAGGCGCATCGACCCTCCTTACCTCCAGTCCTTCGCCCTCAAGAAAAGACTGGATGAAATTAGCTCTGTCGATCTCGCCTGGTCCGCCCATTCTGGGATTGACCGCATTTATTCTCAGCATCTTCACGAAGAAGTCTTGGGCCTTGCCTGCATCGCGGTCGATGTCAGAACTCAGTCTTGAGAGGATATCAGGAGTGGTCTGCATGGTCGCCCCAGTTTTCGAGCCATCCGAATATTAAGGATGCCCACGTCCAGCGATGCAGGCTGAAAGTGCAGGTGAGGGCTCGGGCCGAACTCTTAAATCGAGAGCCGACCCAGAAACCTCGTGCAGAAGCACAGCGTCAGGGCACCGCGGGGCAGCGAGATCTCGTGCAAGAGCTGGCACCAGGAAGCCGCGCTACGGATGCTGATGAACAACCTCGACCCGGAGGTCGCCAAGGACCCGGAGAACCTGATAGTTTACGGCGGAACGGGGAGGGCCGCCCGGAGCTGGCCCGCCTACGAGGCGATCGTGAAGTCGCTCAAGGCTCTGCGGAACGACGAGACACTGCTGATCCAATCCGGCAAGCCTGTCGCGGTGTTCAGAACGAGCGAGAAGGCCCCGAGGGTGCTCATCTCCAACGCGATGATAGTGCCGAAGTGGGCCGACTGGTCCTACTTCAGGGAGCTGGAGGCCAGGGGCCTCACGATGTACGGGCAGATGACTGCTGGGAGTTGGATGTACATCGGCACCCAGGGGATACTCCAGGGGACCTACGAAACCCTCGCGGCGGTCGCCTCGAAGCACTTCGGGGGCTCGCTGAAGGGAAGGATAGTCCTTACCTCCGGGCTCGGCGAAATGGGGGGCGCCCAGCCGCTCGCTGTCACCATGAACGATGGGGTCGCGCTGGTCGTCGAAGTCGACAGGACGGCGATACAGAGGCGGCTCGACAAGGGCTACTGCGACATGGTCGTGGAAGACACCAGCGAGGCCCTCGACCTGGCACGAAAAGCGGCGAAGGAGGGAAGGGCCGTCTCCGTGGCCCTGCTCGGCAACTCCGCCGAGGTCCTCCCGGAACTCGTCAAATCGGGGTTCAGGCCTGACGTGATATCCGACCAGACCGCGGCGCACGACCCTCTGGCAGGCTATATCCCAGAGGGCCTGAGCGTCAAGGAAGCTTCAGCGCTGCGAAAGTCAGATCCTGAGGGATACCTGAAGCGCTCCATGGCGTCGATAGCGAAACACGTCACCGCGATGCTGGAGTTCAAGCGCGGCGGGGCCGTCGCCTTCGAATATGGGAACAACATTCGCAAGATGGCGAAGGACGCGGGGGTGGCTGACGCATTCGAGATTCCCGGCTTCGTGCCTGAGTACATCAGGCCACTCTTCTGCGAGGGAAGAGGCCCGTTTCGATGGGTCGCCCTTTCGGGCAGGCCTGAAGACATCTACGCGACGGACGAGGCCATAGTGAAGGAGTTCGGGGACAACCGTTCGCTGGTCAGATGGATCAAGAAGGCGCATGAGAGGGTCCAGTTCCAGGGCCTCCCCGCGAGGGTCTGCTGGCTCGGATACGGGGAGCGGGCGAGATTCGGCAAGGTGATCAACGGGATGGTACGCGACGGGACCATATCGGCGCCGATTGTGATCGGGCGTGACCATCTCGACTCCGGTTCGGTGGCCTCTCCTTACAGGGAGACCGAAGGGATGAAGGACGGGTCAGACGCCATAGCCGACTGGCCGATACTCAACGCGCTCCTTAACGCGGTCTCTGGGGCCTCTTGGGTCTCGGTCCACCACGGCGGAGGGGTCGGCATCGGCTACTCCATTCACGCAGGACTCGCGGTCCTTGCGGACGGGTCCAAGGAAGCCGACGAGCGGATCGAGACTGCGCTCACGAACGACCCCGGCCTAGGCGTCGCGAGGCATGCCGACGCTGGATACGAGGACGCGATTCGCACCGCGAGGAACAAAGGCGTCAGGATACCGATGGCCGAAGGCTAAAGGCAGCGCCGATAGGACTCTGCTCCTCGGCGTCAGGGGAGGGGCGTTCCGGACCGCTTCCGCCAAACTTTCTCGGAGGTCTTCGAACGCCTTACGCGGGTTTGGAGGTCAGGGCTAGCTGAGACGCGGACAGCCGTCGCGCGCTACGACTTCGAAAGCTCTTCGACGAGCTCCTTCGCCCTGTCGAACCTGATCTTCTTCTCTTCTACCATCTTCTTCGCCACAAGGTCGACCAACTTGCCCGTGGCCCCCGCCGAGACCGCGATGTTCCTCGCATGGAGTTTCATGTGGCCCCTCTGTATGCCCTCAGTCGCGAGCGCCCTCAGCGCCGCGAAGTTCTGCGCAAGTCCTACGGCGGCCATCACCTCCGCCAGCTCCGTCGCCGTCTTGACTCCCAGGATTCTTGATCGCGGCCCTCGCCGCCGGGTGCGTCTTTGCGGCTCCGCCGACCAGCCCCACAGCCATGGGCATCTCGAGCCTCCCCACCAGGTCTCCGTTGGCATCCTTCTCCCAAGTCGTGAGCGGCTTGTATTTTCCGCTCCGAGACGCGTAGCTGTGCGCCCCCGCCTCGAGGGCCCTGATGTCCTGTCCGCAGGCGATCGCCACTGCAATGACGCCGTTCATTATTCCCTTGTTGTGCGTCGCGCACCTGTAGGGGTCGGCGTCTGCGAACGCGTAGGCGTAGACGATTCCGTCCACCGCGTCCTCTCCTCCAACGGCTTCCTTCTCAAAAACCGCGGTCGCCCTGACCAGGCGCCTGTCGGCGAGGTTCGAGATTATCCTTAGGAAGACCCTCCCTCCAGTGATCTCCTCCACCAACGGCGCGACCGCTTCGGCCATGGTGTTCACGGCGTTGGCCCCCATCGCGTCTCCCGTGTTCACGATTAGCTCCGGCACGACCATCGGCCCCTTGATCGTGGCAAGGACCTTCACGCTCAATTCCTTTGCCCCGCCCCCGAGCGACACCAGCATCGGATCCTGATCGTTCGCCTTCTTCAGGATCTCGGCCTTCCTTTCGAGCAGCCTGGACTTCGCCCCCTGGGGGTCCTTCACGTCGACGACCTGGATCTGTCCGATCATCACGGGGCCGGTGTTGGTGACGCTGAAGCCTCCCTTCGCCCTCGCCATCTTTGCCGCGTTGCTGGCGGCCGCAACCACCGAAGGCTCTTCAAGGGCCATGGGCACGAGGTAGTCCCTCCCGTTGACCTTGAAGTTGACGGCAATTCCCATCGGGAAGGTTATCCCCCCGACGACGTTCTCGATCATCCTGTCGGCGACGTCGCCCGGAAGCCCGCCTGTGTTCGCGAGAATCCTTGCCTCCTCGTCGGGCAAACCAGTCAGCTTCTTGACGATGTTCATCCTCTCAGCCATCGGCAGCTTGTAGAAACCCGGCACTTCGGAACTCCCTTGCATTTCCCTTCGTGCGGCGCGTCAGCGGCTGGTTATTTAATCCACGCGACCCCGATGTGGCGAATTAGACGAGTGACCAATCACACCTCTGGCCCGCGTAAACATAAAAGGCGGTTTTGGGGGCGGTGCCAAATTGCGGGCCGGTCGTCTAGCTTGGTTAGGACATCGCTCTGACACGGCGAATTCACGAGAGCCGCTCTCGGACGCCAAGGTCCCCGGTTCAATTCCGGGCCGGCCCACCAATTATAAGCCCCAGAATAGCCTCTGTTTGTCTGGACTAGCTGGATTCTAGCTGTTTGCGCCACTTGTTACAGGGTCGGTTCAGGCTTTGACTCCAAATCGTGGGCGTCCGCTTACGGTGGCCAAGCTTGGCAACGAAGCACCATTCTGCCATCTGCCTCTCGCTCCACCCCACAACTGCTTTATCGTCCGACTCTGCTCGACCGAAAGAAGACCATGTCCCCGGGTGAGCGCAGACTCGGAGCGATAATGTACATTGACATGGTGGGATATACCGCCCTGGGCCAGAAGAACGAACCCCTCGCTATGGAACTCCTGGCAGAACGCAACACTTCTGAACAGCGCGAAGTTGCTCAGGTGTTGAGCCGGAAGAACCTTACTTGATCGGAGTGGACTGCTCGGAATTGACGGGAGATGAGATGCTGGCGCTGGCTTCGGCAATCTCAGACGACCTTGATGGAAAGGGAGTCGCTTTCGCGAAGGACGACAAGATTCTGATTGACCAGATCTCAAAGTCTAAGATCTCAGTACTGGCGGTCGTATCGGTAGTCGAAGCTTTTGTGTCGAGGAGGAAGGACCCGACGAATTACTCGATTGAGGTTTCCAAGAGTAGCGTAATCGTCCATTCGAGAAGCCCGCAGAAAGCAGTGGGCAAGGAGACAATCCGCCGTCTCCCGCCTGGCTTTCTCCAGTGCTCTCTCTGCGGTTTCTTGACAAAGGACCAGGAGCATCTCACTTTGCACGTCAGGCAAGCGCATGAAGTGATCCGCTGAGCGAGAAGGGGAGAACTGAAGCATCTCCTACTCGTCCAAAACACTCTGAAACCGCTTCTGACGAGGTCTATGTAAGACACGGTATACCCTGGCCCCGGGCTGAAGCGGAATCTTTGCTCACCCATAATACACCCTATGTGCGAGAGTCTATGTGAGACATTGACGAGATCGGTCAAGCAGTTCTACTCCGGCTACGTGGATAAGGAGTGGGCCAGGTTCCTAAGAGACCCATACCACCGGTTGGAATTTGACACCACCCTCGAGTTTCTGAGACGATACTTGCCCAAGGATGGCCTCATCTTGGACGCTGGCGGCGGCCCGGGCAGATACACAATCGAACTTGCCAAGAAGGGCCATGACGTCGTCCTGTTGGATTTCACGCCTGCGAATCTGAAATTCGCCAAGAAGCAAATTGAAAAGGAAGGAGTAGGAAGCAAGGTCAAAGGAATCGTCGAAGGTTCTATCGTGAACCTGGCTCGGTTCTCAGACGACACCTTCGACGCGGTCTTGTGTCTCGGCGGGCCGTTGTCCCACGTGATGCGCGAGCACAACAGAAAGAAGGCGATTGCCGAGCTGGTTCGTGTCGCAAGAAGAAATTCACCGATTTTCATCTCCGTTATTGGCCGGCTCGGTGTCCTAGCTACTGAATTGAGGTACTTCCAGGAGGAGATCCAACTTCCCCTCTTCAAGAGGGTGCGCGACGAGGGAGACTACTTTGGCGAGCGCAATTTCACCGCGACCCACTTCTTCCTCCCAGAAGAGCTGGGAGAGAGCGTCGAGAGGATTAGAGGTGTAGAGGTCTTGGAGATGGTTGGACTCCAGGGGATTGGATCAGTCCATAAGGAGGAGGTGAACGAGCTCGCGAGGAACAAACGTCGATGGAGAGTTTGGCTGGAGACCCACTACAAGACCTGCACGCACCCCTCCGTAGTAGGCTTGAGCGAGCACATGCTTGTCGTGTGCAAGAAGAGAGAATTAGGGACGGCGAAGACCAAGAAGGATCCTGCTGTCTGAAATGTAGTCCATTACCATACTTTCCTATGTGTTCAAATCCGAACGTCCTCTTCAGGGAAGGCCTTGGCCTTCACAACCAAATTAGCCTCATCGTCTGAGAGAATCTTAATTCGCAGGGGTTGATTCGACCCACGGCGCAAAGCTAAACACCCACGTCAAGGCTTCCCAAGCCATGGACACCTATGAGGCAATCCTCACCAAGCTGGATGTCAGCGACTTCGCCCAAAGGCATGTTGGCGACGTCATCGTGTCGAAGGTCCTCGAGGCGGCCAGGCTCACAGGCTCCTCGATGAACACGCAGCACTGGCGCTTTGTCCTCGTCCAGGACCCGAAGAACATCGCCACCCTCGCCCAGGACAGCACCACCGGGGCGTGGGTGAAGGGCGCAGACTTCGCAGTCATCATCAGCATAGACCCCAAAGTCCCAGGTTCCACCATCGACGCTGGGAGGGTGCTCCAGGACATGGAACTGGCTGCTTGGAACTTCGGCGTCGTCTCCCGCCTCTTCACTGGGTTCAAGGAGGCCGAGCTGAGGCGCGACTTCGGCATCCCTCCGGAGCTGAAGCCAATAGCGGTCCTGGGGTTCGGCTACCCGGCAAGAAAGATTAGGGGGAGGAAGTCGAGGAAGCCGCTCGAAGAGCTCGTCTCGGCGGAGTTCTACGGGAGGAAGTTCCAAGGCGCAGGGTGACCCTCTTCGGGCTCGCAATCCTCTCTACGACAATATGAGGGACGACCCGCGCTTCCCTGAAATCTTCAAGAAGCTGGGCCTTCCCTACTGAACAGTTAGCATGTGAGCAATCTGAACCTAAAGTTCAGTTTGCGGCGACCGCGCAGTGGCACATGTTATGCCAAATCTGCTTTGGTATAATCCAGCCAAGACGCGAAGGGGGCAGGCGTGGCTGTTATATATCGCACACATCACAAATCGCTCGAACCAATTGGCCAACAAGAAACGAGATGCTGCTCCTGCCAAGGCCGACCCTGACCTTTGGCAGTTTGTAGGCAAGGACGCCGCCGCAAGTGAGCCGCAGCTCTACGGAAGGAAGTTCGCCAGACTGAAGGATAAGCCAAAGAGCGCTTCCGAAGAGATTCCGAGCGACTGAGAGAGCATTCACGCCGCCTACCTGAACTGTAAAGTCCCGGCCGGGGCGCCTTCAAACCGAGCTCATTCCACCCAGACAGAGCCTCCTCGCTTGATGCTACCGCCACGTTCCACCGAAGCGTATACTCCCACACTGGCTTTGTTGTAACGTACTGCCGCACGCAGGATGCCCAGATCCTGGGGGAGGTCCCCTTGAGGAAGCGTCGTCATCACGCACCTTGTACATGACTTGGTAATTCTTAGGCGGACTTCTCCACCGATATGCAGGACTCGATGGACCCAGCCATTCTCCACAAAGTCCTTCGCAGGGGTAGATGGCTCGACCACTATGTTTGGCCTGAACCTTCTCGCATCGAAGCGTCCTTCGGGATAGAGCTCGCCCAGGCGGCCTAGTGTTGTTGTAGTGAGAAGGTGAATCACCCCAAGGTCGAAGAATGTATGCAGAGGCATGGATTCGTTCGTGACTCTTTCTCTGTTCGTAAGACCCTCCACAACAGGCCAATACTCTTCGTAGTTGGGGTTCTCCATGGATGATGTCGTGAGCATGACTTGTGCACCCAGAGCTTCCGACAACAGACTGTCGGTCTCAGGCTGCTCTGAAGTTACTGAGGTGCCGTCAGGGAGAATGATTCTGACGGCGGGCAGCCTCCCGTCCGTTCTGGGTGAATTAACAAATGACGCCCGAAAGTCAAAGAGCTTTCCCCACCTCCGCGGATTCTTCGCGCTTGCGACCTTTCCAGTGACCCTGTCGACGAGCGCATAGCCTCTATCACCAAGCATTCCGCGTTCAGTAATATCGGAAACGCTAAGTTCCTCTCCTATCATCGATTTCACAGGATAGCGCCAAAGAGAGGCAACGGAGCCGACCGGAATTCCCGCTTCACCCGCCCGTATTTCGGCTGCCTGCAATACCAGCCGTAACTGGTTTTCGTTCTTATGCATTTAGGATTAGACGAGAACTCCAACCGAAATGTCGCGTTCGCTGCTGTTTCAGGGGTTCTTGGTTGGTAGAAGAGTCGAACCTGCATGGCAGCGAGCCCCGTCGGGCCTGAAGAATGAGTCGAGGGGGAGCAACCTAACCGATCCGCTGCGCACGAGAGCTACCAGAAACTGGAGGTCTCGACTTTGCGTTCTTGTGCTCCGTGCAGGACCTCGCGTTCCAAGAAGTCGTACTCATCTTGTTCCGCTGTAGCCTTGAAGACGTACCTGCTCTCCCTGTATTTCTTCCACATCATCGAAGGCGCGACCCTCTTTGACCTGCTTATGTGGCCGACCTCAACGCTGACTACTCCTTTCTGTGGCTCCAGTTTCTCCTTAACGAACCGCTTTAGCCTATCCATACTTGTGGAACACATCGATACGAGTATGTCGACTTCACCCAAGGAGTATGCCGCATACGTCGCAAATGCATCTTTTGGATAATCTAGATGAAGTATGCAGTCGAAGACGCTTTCCAGTTCTTCCGACCTTACTCTCAGGGCAACTTGGTATCTTTCAAGATTCGCCGGTCTGTCCCTGGGAGCTGGGAAGAAAGCCGGCTTTAGAAGTGTAACAGTCCTCGTCTTCTCGGGCTGCAAGAGTGACGGGATGTTCTTCACAAGGATATCACTAAGGGAATTTACCTCCGTCACGTCGTAAACCAGGCTCATGCGGTTCTCCTCCTCCCTCTGAGATAGGAAGAGCGGGGTGCAAAACTTGTTCGACAGCTTTTCCAAGTTGTTGAGAACTCTATTCCAACTCTCCTCCAACTCGCCCTTCGGAAATATTCGGACTACGATCATCATGGAAGATTCGAAAGATAGAAAACGGGCTACGTGGTATTAATCCTTTCATTGCTCGGGGCCTGAAGACGAAAGCGGGCCCTCACCCAACGTTGGGGCGCCTACATTAAATGTGAAGTCCCGGCCAGGGCGCCACCTAATAGAAGGAGTTTGGGTCTGAGCTTGCACAATAAACTGTGTGGGTCCGGGCCGGCCCACCAAGTATAAGCCCCAGAATAGCCTCCGTTCGTCTAGATTAGCTACATTCGAGCTGTCTACTTGAATGGTCAAGTCAAGATCTTACCCGTCCTGTTCAGAGAGACAGATTCGGGAGTAGCCTCCACCAGACGGAACGGAGAGACAAATGGAGGCCTGGTGGGAGGTCTGCATCAGCCCCACTAGAAGATCTGACCGGTTCAATTCCAAAGTAGACGGCGAAAGGCTAAGTGGGAGAGACGCGCGACGCCAGTCCTCGTGAGAGGTGTAAACAGGGCGGTCGGCATCGACAAGAGCGCCACTTCCGTGATTCCGTATTCCAAGTCATTCGACGGAGTCAGGAACGAAGTGTTCGAGTCCAGCGGAACTGTCAGGCCTCTCTACCGCAACATGATCACTAACCTTGAGCGTTTGGGCCTGCAGGAGCTCCAGATGCGGTGGCAGGGTGCGAACCGTCAGGTGGCCTTGGATTCCTTTACCTTCCAGCTGGATCCGATCAGGTTCCGCCCGGTGCCGACGGACTGGTTGCCGAGGCTGATTCCGAGGGACCATTGGGAACGGATTGCAGCGGGCGTCTCCCAGCGAATGCGGGCGATAAACAAATTCCTCCTTGATCTCTACTGCGGCAAGCAGGAGATTGTGCCGGAAAAGGTGGTCTACTCCTGCAAATACTACTACCCTGAACTGCGAGGGGTCCTGCCGGCCGAGGACCTATTCGCGCACATCTATGGGATAGACCTGGTGCACATGGGCGACGGCAACTATGTGGTGCTGGAAGACAATCTCAGGATACCCTCGGGGATAAGCTACCAGCTAAAGTGTTGCGAGATAGGAGAGAAGGTCCTCCCGGAGTTGGGAGACGGGTACCAGATCATCCCCCACAATATCAAGCGCACGTACTTGCAGATGTTCGCGTCCCTGTGCGACAACAACTCTCCGAGGTGCGTGCTGCTGACCGACAGCAAGTACGGGTCGGCCTTCTTTGAACACCGCTACCTCTCGAGACTGCTCGGTTTCCCCTTGGTGGAGGGCTCCGACCTCTATGTGGGGCCAAACGGGCGAGTGTGGGCGCGGGCACTTGGCGGGGATTTCGAGGTGGATCTGATATACCGCCGGGTCGAGGAACTGGATCTGTTCGTTCGGGGTCTCACGGATGCGTACCGCAAGGGGAAGGTGGTCCTCGTCAACGCATTGGGGACGGGAGCCGCCGACGACAAACTTGTCTTTCTCTGGGTGCCCGAGATGATCAGGCACTACCTGGGGGAGGAGCCCATCCTCCAGCAGGCCACGAGTTACTACATGCTGAACCCAGAACAGCGGCGCTTCGTCCTTCAGAACCTGAGCAAGTTGGTCCTGAAGACGCGGGATGGGTACGGAGGGCTCGGGGTGTACATTGTTCCCGACATGGGGCCCGCCTACCAGATCGAGTTGGCCAGGATGGTCGTCGAGCAGTCTCACTCTATGATCGCGCAGGAGACTCTGAACTTCTCGAAGCACCTGGTCTTCGACGAGGAGACCGGACGCTTCAGCGAGCGCTACGTAGACCTGCGGGTCTACGCGGTGCAAGACGGGAAGGGCCAAGTCACGGTCCTTCCGGGCGGGCTCACTCGTGTCTCGCTGCCGAACAGCCGAATCACCAACAACTCATCAGGGGGGCTGTGCAAGGGGACTTGGGTAGTCCGATGAACCCCGAGGAATTCGCGGCCCGCTACATCTACGTGGCCAAATACGAATACGGCGGGCCCACGGTTCAGAACGACAATTCCCTCCGCCTCGTACCATATCCTGACAAGCATTGCATTGTCGAGAACTACCACGTCGTTACGAGCCCCACCGCCCCTCAGGTGGAATTTCGAGACCACTTCGAAAACATAGTCCACCGGTTCCGCATCACCGACCCCCACAGGGAACTCTTCATCACCGTCACAGGGGATGTCCGGCTACGGCCTTGGCAGGAAGCCGTTTACGACGTGCCCATGAACCAACTGAAATACGACTCAGGTAGTCAGGAGTTTCTAGACCCGTCGCCGCTCATAGACCCCGCGCGTCTGGCGAGTGTGGCCCACGAGGTAGCCGGCGACTCTCCATTCCTCATAGGCACCGTCATCCGGGTGGTGAACTGGGTCTACACGAACGTCGAGTACACGCGAGGACTTACGACAGTGAACACGCGCGCTGAGGATGTCCTGTCCTTGCGCAAAGGCGTCTGTCAGGACAAGGCGCACTTGGCCATCGGCATCCTCAGGGCCCTGGGAATACCATGTAGATATGTCAGCGCGATTCTGACTCACCAGGTCGGTGAGACGCACGCCTTGCTGGAATTCCTGCACCCGGTTGCTGGTTGGGTCCCGGCGGACCCCACGCGAAACGTGGTCATCCACGCGGGGATAGACTACATCAAGTTGGCCGTCGGACGGGACTACACCGATGCTCCCCCGGTGACAGGCGGCTTCACCTCCCAGTGGACAGGTCGCCTTGCCAGAGTCCTCTGCTTCGTGCGGTTCAACGCAGACAAGGAGTTGCTTGAGGAGGCGACGTCCATCATGGGCCTCAAGGGGTCTTGGGAGACGTGAAAGACCCAAGGTCTCTTTCGTCCGGGAGGGACAAGAGGCTGACCGATTCGCGAGCCTACAACCTGATCTGGATGGGACGGTGGCTGGAACGGGCAGAGAACATGGCAAGAACCCTGGACGCCTCGGCCCTGGCTGCCACGCAAACCGGGCTCAAGCGCAAGGCTTTCAGCGCGACACTGAAGACCGTCGGGGCAGCATGGGGAGTCAATGCAGAGGGTCAGGCGAATGCCATACCTGCCCTCATCAAGGACGACCCGGCTTCGTCGATCTACCGCAGCCTCGCCAGAGCCAGGGACAACGCTAACCAGGTCGGCCCACTTGAGCTTATCCGGGCCATCAACGCCAGTCTGGGGGAACTGGAGCAACTCAAAGCCCTCCCTGAGAAGCCAGAGGAGGTGCATCGATTGATGACGAGCGTCCTCACCGGATTGCAGGGGGTCTACAAGGTCATCGAGGACCGCTGGTTCCACCGCGAGGCCCTGTCTGAAGAAGAAATCTACCGCCAGTTCGTCAATCAGTAGCCAAAAACAGAATGCGGTTCTGCAATGTCCTCGGTTGATTAGGCTTAACCGGGGCACTGCAAGAAGTCGGCTAACGGGTTCAGAGGGGATGGAGCCAGATGTGGAATACAGTCCTTCAATTCGTGGGAAGAGTGGGACACACCAGCAGAATGCAATCGCGGAAGTCGAACCGGGGGCTTCGCAACCCGGTCAGGCTGCGCCGGGCCCTGGACGGAATAGAACACGAAGCTGTGCAAGTCCGGACCGGCCGACCGCAGTCAATCCTTAATACGACCGCCCGCCTCGTCCTCTTGAGATAGACACGAATCGGAACCTGCTGGTTTTCTCGGTGCTCCTGATTCTGGTGGGAATCGGTCTAGGCGAGTACCTGCTCTATCTCGTCGGCTTCTTCCTCCTGTTCCCGGCCCTTCTCTTGTCACCCAAGCCGCGTCCCCAAGGCACTCCGACGGGCTCGGGGCAGCAACCTATCAGACGGACCTCTCCACAACCCGCCCCTGCCATGGGGACGGCTTCCACGCCTGCTCCGTCTCAGACGCATGCACCAGCGTCGATGCCCCCGATACAGGCCTCCCCGGTCTCTTACAGCCAGATCTCTTCCGGAGGGACCTCCTATAACCCATCGCTCTTCCCTACGAGCATGTTTCCGAGCGCATCGCAGCCCACCCCGACGAGCATGTTTCCGAGTGCGTCGCAGCCCACCCCGACAGCACAGCCACCAAAGGAAGCAAGGTCAGAGGCGCCCGCGTCAAGAGACGACGTGCTTGAACTCGGGGCTCTTCTGGTACTGATGAAACTGGTCTTCGGCTAGGGCACGTACAGGTTCATACCTCTCGCCACCTTCTTCAGCCTCTCAACCCTGTGCGGCATTGAGGGGTGCGTCGAGAAGAGCTCGACGAGCGAGCTTCCCCTGAATGGGTTCACTATCCACAGCGATGCCGTGGCGGGAGCGGGCCCCTTTGAGTTCCTGTTCGAAGTCGGCTTGGTCTGGACCCTGCTGGAGATCTTCCCCAGAGCGCTGATCAGCCCTCCCGGATTCCTCGTCAGTTTCGCTCCGTACTCGTCTGCGCTGTACTCGTCGTTCCTGCTTATTCCAAGCCGTATGAAGGTTGCCCCGAGGGGGACCAGGATCGCAGCAACCAGGAGGACGATTGGCGAGTTCCTGTTCTTGCTTGTCCCGCCTCCCAGCATGACAGACCAAAGGGCGATGGTCCCGATGTAGGAGATCGCTCCAGCCATGGTGGCAGCCACGCTCGACATCAGGACGTCCCGGTGGACGACGTGCCCGATTTCATGCCCGATCACGGCCTCGAGTTCGTCCGGAGTCAGCGTCTGCAAGATCGACGACGTAGCACACACGACCGCCTTGTTTGGGCCTCTGCCGGTCGCAAAGGCATTAGGCTGCGGCGAGTCGACTATGCCCACCCTTGGCATCGGTATGCCCGCCTTCTGGGCGACACTCCTCACGATCCTGAAGAGCGTGGGGTTGTCGCTCTCCTGGATCATCTTGGCCTTGGTCATCCTGATGACGAGCGAGTCGCTGAAGTAGTATGAGACGAAGTTGAAGACGGCCGCAAGGACGAGGGCCAACCCCATGAAGAGCAGCGGGTCGCCGATGTAGAGCCCCACGGCAAAGCCGATGGCCATCAGGAGGCCAGTCAGGACTGCGAACAGGAGCGTTATCTTGAGGTAGATTGCAGCGGCCATTTCACTTCGGCAAAACTCGCGACCGCCGACGGTCGTATATAGTTTTCCGTATATCCGACCGAAAGAATAAAATTCATGCAACCGGCGAACCTTCCAGAGCAAAATTGGAAGACAACGGCGACGACGAGTGGCCTGCAAGAAGGCGCAGGGGGTACCCCTTCGGCCCGTGGGCATTCCCTGACATCGACGAGATGATGAGGGAGATGGAGAAGGCCTTCTCGGAGCAGTTCAAGGAGATGGAGAAGGAGTCCCCAAGAACCTGGTCAGGGAGACGACGTCTCCGGACGGCAGCACGAAGAAGGAGATAGGCCCGATAGTCTACGGCTATTCCGTCACCATCGGCCCCGACGGAAAGCCGGTGGTGAGGGAGTTCGGCAACGTCAGGAAGGGCGAAGGGACTCCCTGGAAGGAGATCCAGGACAAGCGCGAACCTCTGATTGATGTCGTGAGCTCTGACAAGGACGTGAGGGTGATAGCCGAGATGCCCGGGGTAAACAAGGGTGACATCAACGTCACCGTAAACGAGAGGTCGCTCGTCATCTCGGTGGACAGGGAGGACAGGAAGTACTACAAGGAGCTCGAGCTTCCGGGGGTCGTCGACCCGAAGGGCGCGAAGTCAGCATACAACAACGGCATCCTTGAGGTCACGATCCCTCTGAAGTCACCCGGCGCTTCCGGCGTCAGGCTCAAGGTCGACTGACCTACTGGTAGGGCCCGCCCTCAGTCCCTTCCTTGTATCTGGCCAGCGCGTTGAACGTGGGCTCCCTGTAGCCATGCTTTTCGGCGAGAGACCTGGCGATGTCTCCGGCAGTGATGATGCCCACCATGGACCCCGACCTGTCCACGACGACCAGCCTCCTCACCCTGTACTCAGCCATCTGGGCGGCGGCGTCGGTCAACGAGGCGATTGGAGAGACCGTGATCAACGGGGTCGACATGATGTCCTTCGCCAAGACCCTGGTCGGGTCGATCGCATCAGCCAGCACCTTCGAGACTAGGTCCCTCTCCGTGACGATTCCTATCGCTCTGTTAGCCTGCGTTATGACCGTGCAGCTTACCCCCCTCTTGGCCATCGCCTTCGAGCAGTCTTTCACGTTGGTGTTCATGTCGACGGACAGGACGGCCTTCACCATGATTTCAGCAACGCTCGGCTCTCGTTGGGTCAACGTCGCTGGCAGAAGACTACGCTAATATATCAATTGGCTTGCGTCCCAAAAACGGATGGCCGAACCCGTCGTTTCGGTGGTAGGTCTCGTGAAACGATATGGCGAGGCTGCGGCTGTCGACGGTGTCTCCTTTGACGTTCAGAAGGGGGAGATCTTCGCTCTTCTCGGCCCGAACGGTGCTGGGAAGACGACCACGATCGAGATACTGGAGTGCATCAGGCGGCCCACTGCCGGGTCCGTGAAGGTTCTGGGGCACTCGGTCTCAGAGCCCGACGGTCCAGGCGAAATCAAGAAGAAGATCGGCGTCCTCCCTCAGGAGTTCAACACCTTGGGGAGGCTCACCGTCGCGGAGAACCTCGAATTCTTCGCAGGCATGTACGATCAGCCCGTCGACGTGATTGGCCTGCTCGATCTCCTCGAAATACGGGACAAGGCGAAGGTTCGTTTCTCCAACCTGTCCGGCGGGCTGAAACAGAGAGTGGGAATCGCGGTCGCCCTGGTCAACGACCCTGAATTGATCTTCCTCGACGAACCCACGACGGGATTGGACCCGGAGATCAGGAGGGCCACTTGGAAGGTGATCGGGGACCTGCGCGCGAAAGGGAAGTCGATAATCCTTACGACGCACTACATGGACGAGGCGGAGCAGCTCGCGGACCGCATAGCGATTCTGGTAAAGGGCAAGGCGGCGGCTCTGGACACGCCCTCCCAGCTCATTCGCAGCTACGGAGCTGGCAGGGCCATGGTCTTCACGAGCGCCGGAGAAGGCGTCTTCGGCACCCTGCGGAGGTTCTTCGACACAGTCTCCATGGAGGGGTCCAACGTCGTCGTCCCGTTCAGCGATACGCGTGACGTCCACGTGGCTCTCACCGCCCTGATGGAGAGGGGGCTCCAGGCCGACTTGGCGATACGGTCTGCCAGCTTAGAAGACGTGTTCCTGAAGCTGGCCGGGTTCAGGATATCGGAGACGGGTGAAGCCAAATGAGAGTGATCGTCGTCTTCAAGGCCATCACGAGGAATTGGCTCAGAAGCAGGAGCGGGCTCTTCTTCAGCTTCCTCTTCCCTGTCCTGTTCCTCCTGATCTTCGGTAGCATTTTCGGAAGCTCCTCCAGTTCGATACCGCTCACCGTCCAGAACAACGACCTGAGTGGAGGGGTGCCCACGCCCCTGTCAAGCAGTTTCGTCGCCGCCCTCAATTCGACCCACATCCTCGCCGTCAGCACCCTCCCGACTTCTTCCAACGTCACGACCTACGTGTACGACCAGGCGAGCTCCTTCGGCGGGGACCCGCGTGTGCTTGTGATTCCGAGAGGGTTCGCTGGCAACGTCACCGCCGGAAGGCAGGTGGAACTCAGCTTCACGTCGTCCCCTGCCGATCAGCTCGGAGGCCAAGTCGAGGGCGTGATCTCTGGGGTCGCCGACTCGTTCAACTTCCAGTTCGCAGGCAAGCAGCCGCTGATAGGCATCTCCCTGGTCTCTGCGTCGGTAAGGTCGCTGAGCCAGGTCGACTACTACATGCCCGGGCTCATCGCCGCCTTCATGATGACAAACGGCATAATCGGCCTGACGAACGTCGCGACCGAATTCAAGAGGACAGGCTTGACCAAGAGACTTTCCGTCACTCCGCTGACCAAGCTCGAGTGGATCCTCGGGAACGTCTTGAGCCAGACGGTACTCGCCGTTGCCCTTGCTGCCGTCATGATAGTCCTGGGCATCGTACTCTACCACACGACCGTGACCATCGACCTCTACACCGCCCTGATCCTGCTTGCGGGCGCAATCCTGTTCTCGGGAATCGGCATGACTCTCGCGGGCCTGGTCAAGGATCCTGAGGCCGCGGCCGGGCTCGGCAACGCGATTGCGTTCCCGATGATGTTTCTCTCGGGGACCTTCTGGCCTGTCTCCATAATGCCGGGCTTCCTCCAGGCGGTGGCCAGGGTCCTGCCGCTCACCTACTTCTCCGAAGGCCTCCGGGACTCGATGGTGGTGGGGAACGTCAATGCTTCCCTCCTGAACTTGGGGGTGACCGTCGGTTTTGCAGTCGCCTTCATCGCAATTGGCGCAAAGGTAACCCGCTGGAGAGAAGGGTAGAAGTGGACCGGGGGGGAATTGAACCCCCGACCTTGGGACCTCTGAGGTTCTCCCGCGTGCAAGGCGGGCGTTCGTACCGCTGAACTACCGGCCCACAATCGAGGCCAGCCCACCGTTCCTTCTTATCCTCTTCCTGCTTGGAAAGGAATTATAGCCGATTCCGAGGCGCAGGCAGACGGTGGGCCGGTAGCTCAGCTTGGCTAGAGCACCCGACTGATAATCGGGAGGCCAAGGGTTCGAATCCCTTTCGGCCCACTTAAGTCTCTAAGCGAATCCTTAGAAAAGCTCGGATTGAAGGTTAACGATGCTTGAAGATTCTTGTGGCTTTGGGCGGAAACGCGATACTTCGGAGTGGAGGGACGGGGAAGGCGGCCGAGCAAGAGGCGACGATAGACTCCACCAGCAAGAGACTCGTGGGGATAATCAGTGAGGGTCATGATATTGCCCTCACTCACGGCAACGGGCCCCAGGTGGGCGACATTCTTCTGGCATACGACTCGGCGAAGAGAGTTCTCCCGCCGATGCCCCTGGACGTGTGCGGAGCTCAAAGCCAAGGCATGATCGGGTACATGCTTCAGCAGTCCCTTGAGAACGAGCTGAAGTCCGTCGGAATCGCGAAGAGAGTCGCGACCGTATTGACTCAAACTGTCGTTAGCGCCGCCGACCGGGCGTTTGCAAACCCGACGAAGCCAATTGGTAGGTTCTACGATGAAGCCGAGGCGAAGGAGTTGGAGAAGAGGAATGGATGGTCGATGGTCAATGACAGCAACAGGGGATTCAGGCGTGTCGTGCCCTCTCCCGATCCGGTCACCTTCCTGGAGAGGGAGACTATCAAGAGTCTTTTCGATGGGGGAACTGTTGTAATAGCGGCAGGGGGCGGAGGCGTGCCAGTAGTCCAGGACGCCGAGTCAGGAAGATTCGTTGGTGTTGAAGCCGTAATCGACAAGGACCTTGGCGCTGCCCTGCTCGCAAGGTTGCTTGAAGTGGACCTCTTGATGATTCTTGCAGACGTTGACGGTGTCTTCCTGAACTACGGAAGACCTAAGCAGAAGCTCGTGGATGAAATGAGCGTTCAGGAAGCGAGAAAGTACCTTGCCGAGGGCCAGTTTCCCCCAGGGAGCATGGGCCCCAAAGTGGAGGCGGCTGTCAGATTCGTCGAATCAGGTGGCAAGCGTGCAGTGATTGGCTCTCTCGAAAGGGTGGAAGCTACACTTGCTGGCGAAGCAGGCACTAACTTTTGCCGATAAGAGCAGACAACAGTGGACTGTTGCACTGGCACACTCACACAATCCAGGAGGTCAACGGCTTCCGATACTCGGGTCAATTGCATGGCATGAATTTGACTTCCACAGGAAGCCCGTAGAATTCTCCGATGTCCGCAGCCTCCTCTTGGGTGTGCTTCTTTTCCACTGGCGCAAGGTCCCGGAAAGGCTCGAGAATGACCTCGATCTTCCTGGGCCGCCTACCTAGGCTCCAAATCCCGGCGGCAAATCCGTCAACGACAATTGTGGGGTAGTTCCATCCTGCAGTTTGTCTGAATATTCTCGACCTGTGAGCCTTTGGAACGAACGCTTCCCTCGGAGAGTAGAGCATCACATAGCAGTCAAAGCTCGGGAGAAGACGAACAGCACGAGTGACGCCCATACCGGAGGCTTCCTCGGCATCCGCCCGGAGCATCCAGCCTTGGTCCTCCCCCACTTGGACCTCTTCCAGATTATCGCTAGCGGTCTCGAGAATCGATTTTTCTTCGCCTCGAAGAATCCCCCACCAATGGGCGAAGTCGCCGGCCGTCACCGGTCCGTAGCATCTGACGAACTTGAGGAAGAGTTCCGAGAAGGCCTCCCGGCTGGTGGGCTCCTTCCAATCCCGTATCCACCTATCAGGTCTGAAAAAAGTCGACTTGGGCCCTACGCTTGGGCCGAAGGCCAACATCCCCTGGTACGCTGCTGGTCTGAGTCAGGATCCCCCAGGCCGACCTCAGGGCCTCCCTGGAAGCCCTGCTCAGTTCCGTACTGTCCTCTACCTGGCGCACTAAGTCGTCTCGAGTAACCGTGCGGTCATCGAGAACGCGCTCAATCTCCGCGGTGATCGCCTCGACCTCCGACGGCTGCACCCTCTGAGTCTTTCGGAGCCACTCCTGAGATGCGGAGAGCTGAGTCTTCATGGCGGCCACGTATGTGGGCAGGTCGGAGGAGGCGAGAAGATGGAGCGTTCCACGCATGCACCAGGTCTTGACAATCGAGTGATCTCTCCAGAGGGCTTCTCTGACGTCCCGCTGGGTAATTCCTTCGACCCTTGCTCGTATTGCCAGTTCTGCGGCGCTCAACACCTGGGCTTGGACTCCGCAGACGTCTGAGACGACCTCGGCAATCTCCTTTCGATTTTCACGATGCGTCAGATGTTGCTTCTTCATGCGCCACGAACTGACTTGTTCCCCGGAAAGCCTAAGCACTACGCCTCACACCTCTCGGTTCGCCGCAGGCTAATTATTAGAAGTTAGACGTGCTGACAGACGAGCCGAATGCAATTGGAGCCAGTGCAGGCATCATGCCAAGGTGTCCTCCAGCCCTGTCTCGTTGATTGTCTGCTGCAGGGGCGGAGGCCTTCGTGTTCTGGCGCCCTAGGTGCTTGAGAGCTCTTCCTGAACCTTCATCCCTTCGCGAATCACTAGAGTCCTGACTGGTTCGTCAAACTCGCTCCTCGTCCAGACTGTGATGACAACTTGATATGTCGTTCCTCCCAGGTCCACGATCTCCACGCTTGATCTCTCCGCATCGATGACGTTGCTTCCCTTCTGTGATTCCAGGAGTCTTGACTTGAACCTGTCGTAATCAATCTTCTTGTCGATGTCCATCCTCACCCTCACCGTGCGCAAGGTGTCTTTCGCATGACTCAGAATGAGTGCCCCAATGACCACGGAGTTAGGGAAGACAGCTGGTGTGCCGTTGTCCAACAAGACGCGAGTGAAGAAGATGCCTAGGTCCTGGATGACGCCAGTGAACCCGCTTGTCTGGCTTTCGTGAGCGTAGGTCGACCCAGTCAACCCGTACGAAGAGGTCGCGATTGTCACCCTGTCGCCGATTTCGAATGGCTTCGAGACGAGCATGGAGAGCCCGGCGAATACGTTGCCCAGAACCTGTTGTGCGGCGAGGCCCAAGACGATGCCCAGAAATCCCGCGCCGATGAGAGCCGCTGTGAGGTTGACGCCGAAGGCTGCGAAGACGAAGACGGCTAGGACTATCACCGCGAGCACCTGGAAGAGATTCTTTACCCCTTTCGCGCGTGTAGCTCCGAGCGTCGGCTCGACTACCCTCTCGATCATCCCGTCGACAATCCTGATCACCAGATAGCCGCCGACCAATGCCGTAATCACGTAGATGGGTAGAACGTAGCTCTCGGGGACGAGCCCACGGTCCGCAAGGTATCGGGCGAGCAGTGCTACCACGGAGGCAGCAAACAAGATGAGGATGAACCCGATTACTCTGGCTCTCATCGGGCCGGCGGCGATCTTAGTACCGCTCATTCTCGCTCCCGGGGGAGCTTCCTGTCTTGATATCTCTAACTGTCCTAGGTGAGCTTGCTAGGCCAGAATCCGACGGACGGAGTGGAGGCCAGCCCTACGGCCTTTCGTTGGATTCTCAAGGTCGATTGAATCGATATCGCTTCCCTCCACGGCGAGCGGACGTTCCAGGCACTTGGTTTTAATCGTGGAATGGTATCATAGTCTATGCGCTTTCCATCACGACAAATCCCAACCCATGGCAAGTCTGTTTCCTTTCGGTCCTTAACGTAAATACCTCAATTTGACCCCTGTTCCTAGACAGAGACCCAAATCGAGATATTCTCCTGCGGTGCTGCACCAAGCGACCTCTGCAGAACGGAGCCGCTGGTAACAACGCTAATATAAAGGGGAAGTGCCTTACAACAGACGCCATGTCCCTGAACAGATTCGGGCGGGTCGTCTCGTTCGTCTCCAAGAGCGAGGTCCGGAGCAAAGTTCTAGAGGACATCGTGAGAGTCCCGCGGACACCGTCTGAGCTAGCCTCCATCGAGAACAAGCACGTGAGTCACGTCAGTCGCGCCCTCACGGAGCTTCGCATGCAGGGGCTCGTGGAGCCGGTCTCGAACAATACGCGGCTGAAGTACTACCGGGCCACGGAGCTAGGCTACTTGATGGCGGCCACGTTCACGAAGTCGGCCAGATGAAGTCCATTCAGTAAGCTAGACGGAGAATCCCACATCCCGTTGGCTTGCAGGAACCTTCGAAGACACTATTGCCGGCTAGCGACGAAATTGAAAGGCCGACACCTAGTTCCGCTTGATGTAACAAATCGGACAGAAGGGCACCAACGAAGAGGCACCATCTGGGCGCCTCTCGCCCTGGGTCTAGGTTTTAGCCCCCGGGCAGCGGGGGTACTCTGAACGAGACAAGATGGCGGTGGCTTCCCTCAGCGGAATCAAGAGCTTCTTCGAGCCGAAGTCGATAGCCGTTGTAGGCGTCTCTGATGACCTGTCCAAGCTAGCCTCGATAATCTTCTCCAACCTTCTGAGCAACCACAAGCGGGGGACGCTGAAGGCCTCTGTCTATCCGCTGAACCCTTCTCACGCATACATCGGTAATCAGAAGTGCTATCCCAAACTCGATTCGCTTCCTGAGACGCCTGAACTTGTCGTCGTCGCCGTCCCGGCTTCCCTGGCCGTGGGCGTGGTCAAGGATGCAGCCAAGGTCGGCGCCAAGGCGGCTCTGCTTATCACCGGGGGCTTCGCTGAGGCGGGGAAGAAGGAGTTGGAGCAGGAGACGCTGGCCGCAGCGAGGAAGAGAGGGATGCGAATACTCGGGCCTAACACGATTGGACTGCTTGACACGTCGTCGGGGGTCGATTCGCTCTTCCTAAGACCCACCAAGAGACTCGGGACCGGCAGGGAGGTCGTTTCGCTCCTGAAGCCGTTGAAAGGGGGTGTGGTGGTCATAACCCAGAGCGGGCACCTCGGCGAGATCGTCTCCGAAGAGCTGGCCGCGAACGGGGTCGGCCTGAGGGCCTTGGTCGGAACGGGGAACCAGCTCGACGTCTCGGTCGAGGACATAATCGGGTACTTCGCTGACGACGCCCACTCCAAGGTAATCGCCATCTACCTGGAGGGGGTCAAGGACGGCAGGCGCTTCATCAGCATGGCCAGCGCGGCGGCAAAGACCAAGCCGGTCATCGTATTCAAGATGGGCAAGACGCGCGCAGGCGCGCTGGCAGCCCTCACGCACACTGCGTCCCTCGTGGGTGACTACGAGGTCTACAGGGCGGCGTTCAGAGAAGCAGGCGTAGTCGAGGCTGAATCGCTCCAGGAGTTGGTCGACTACTGCGTCACCTTCTCCTTACTTCATCAGCGGCCGGGACGGAAGCTCCTGATTTCTACCAACGCAGGGGGAGTCGGTGCCGTAGCCGCGGACGAGGCCGAGCGCGACGGACTTCAAGTCAGGCCACTTAGCAGAGAGACAGCGAGGGCGGTCCGGGCTTGCCTCGGCAAGACCTCCCTGGTCTCGACCATGGCTCTAGGCAACCCCTTGGATCTTACCGCGACTGTGACCACCGAATCCTTCTCCAAAGCCACGGAGGCGGCTCTCGCTTCGCCCGAATATGACATGGCGGTCGTCCTGCCGACCCACCAGACGCCCGCCATCGGCCCAGACATCTCAGAACTGATGGCGGAATCCATCCTGAGGACGTCGAAGCCAGCGTGCGTCTGCGTGATGGGAAGAGCTGAACTCGCGACGATGATTCACGACGACTTCCTGAGGAGAGGCATCCCAAGCTTCCCCACGCCAGAGAGGGCCGTCAGGGCCCTCGCGGCGCTTACGTCCTATGCGGCTCTCTCCCACAGTCCCAGAGCGCCGCCCGCGGCCTCGACTAGGGACAGGGCGAGGTTCCTCACCGGGGCCAGGGGGTCCCTGCCACCGCAGATCATCGACAGGCTCCTGGCCGAATACGGCATCCCGCGACCTAGGTCGGCGCTTGTAAGCCCGGACGTGGACCCTGCCAAACCGAGAGGCCTGAAGTTCCCCGTCGCCTGCAAACTAATTTCACCAGACCTGCCCCACAAGACCGAAGCTGGAGGAGTAATCCTAAACGTAGAGAACGCAGAGGAGCTCGCCTCGGCGGCTAGACGATTGAGGCAACTCGCGACCCGCCTTCGAGTCAGGTTCGATGGGGTCCTCGTCCAGGGAGATGGCGAGGGGAGGAATCGAACTTCTCCTCGGCTCGACTAGAGACAAGGTCTTCGGGCCGACGATAATCCTCGGGGCGGGCGGGAAGTACACCGAGCTGGTCCGGGACTACTCATTGGCCATCGCCCCCCTGGGCATCGATGATGCGAAGAGGCTTGTCTCAAGGGTCAAGGTAGGTCAGCTGCTCGCCGGTTACAGGGGAGGGCCGCGAGTGAAGCCCTCCGAATTGGCCCGGGTCGTTTCGCGCTTTTCCAGGATCCTCATTGAGAACCCTTCAATCGAGCAGATTGAGGTCAACCCCCTGATAGCATCGGAAGATGGGATTACGGCCGTCGACGCCAGGGCAATGGCTCGCATCCTTTGAGAAGTGCCACGTGCCCCCTTCGAGGCAACTACGCGTGCATCCCTGCCCCAGCCGTGTCTAGCTCGGTTTTATCAGGTACGTGCCCAGCTCGGCTTGGTCAGGTACGTGCCCAGCTCTAGCCCGATCTGCTCGAATCTCTTCTCTTCCCCGTCGTCCAAGGTGAAGACGCTTCCCCGCCCTATCGCAGACGACCTCGTTCCTGCAGGTCGGAGCCCCATGTGTTCCAGCTTAGACTCGATATACTTCGCGGCGCTCCCCGAGAACCTGCTCGGCAGCTTGGTGTCGAACGCGTAGAAACTCTTGCCTGCCAACCCGCCAACGTTCTCGAGGCGATCGATGAAGTCCTTCATGGGCTTCGATGCGGTGAATTTCTGGGTTGGCGCTCCTATTACTATCAGGTCGTACTCCTTCAGGGCCTCGGGGCGCACCTCGCTCGCGCCGACGCACTCCACCACTACTCCAGCCCGGTTCAACCCTGCGCCAATGGACTTCGCTATCTTCGCCGTGTTCCCGAACTGAGTGTCAAAGACTACGATTCCCGACTTTTGTTCGGACTTCTTCACGCCTGTCTCTTCCATCGTTCCACTGACTGTTTCACTGGGGCAGCCGATTTAACTCGTGGGGATGATTCCCAGACTTGAGAACCGCGAGCGCGACCACCACTCAGGATTGTTGCGTCGATAAGTGTGCTGGTCACAAGCATCATAACGGTTCCTCGGGCACTTCGGCGCACGAATGTATGTATCTGTTTCCGATTCACTATACTTCTCGGTGGGCACATAGTCTAATTCGAGAACCCATTTAGCTACACAGTGCATTGTCAAACCCGATGATGCAAGAAATCCAAGTAGGGGCCAAGAGCATTGGCCAAAGGAGCATGGTTTCGAGCCAGAGCTTCGCTGTTTTGCTGGCCCTGGCGCGGAAACCACTCACGGACGGGCAGCTGCGTGCGACTATCGGAATGAGTCCTATCGAATCCGGACTGTTGCTTGACCGGCTTCGCAGGAACCTCCTTGTGAGCGCGGTCTCCGAATCTGAAGAGGGAGGTGTCAAGTTGACCTTGTGCCTCACCGACGAGGGGGAAAGGGTCCTTCTCCGTCAGATGGAACAGATGTACGAGCTCCCTGAGAAATAGGGAGTCTCTCACCTCTGCCGTTTTCGCTTTCCGATTCTAAGGCTCACGGACGGCGAGGTCCAACGCCGCTTCAGAGATGTCTGCGCCGTATTCCGCTACTCTCCTGACGCTTTCGAGCACCAGCTTCACCGAGGCGACCTGTGCTCCGCTCATCCTTGGCGAAAGTATCTCCGCGCTCAGCTTCTCCTCGAGTCTTGTGACCTCCTTCGTCTTCGATATCGCCTCCTCCGCCAGCTTCGAGTCGAGCCTCAGGAGAGCGGCTATGGAACTCTCGAAGATCTTGCGCGACACCGCCGTCATCTCTTGAACCTTCTTCACAGCGCTTTCAGGGACCGACTTCATCGCTTCGGCCTGGGCCGCTATTGACGCGGCATGGTCCGCCACCCTCTCCGTGCTCTTAGCCACCAGTCTGTAGCCGAGACAGTCCCTCGCGGAACTAAGGCCAATCTCCTGGATCACTGAACGGTCCCTCACCGCGATGTTCAGCTGCCTCAGGATGAAATGGTAGAACCTGTCCACCTCATCGTCGCGTTGAATCACCTCTTCGGCTATCCCTGCCGTATCGTCATGAAGCGATGCCGCCGCATCTGTAATCATGCCTGCCGCTATGATTGCCATCCTCTCAAGGGCCTTCTTAAGTGGGAGGTCGATGTACCCGGAGAGGCACTGGGTCAGGATTCCGGTCTGCGATTCCTCAATGATTTCGACACCGACCAGCTTCCTCCGTATCCCCTCTCTAATCGAACTCCTGAGCGATACGTCTGACCTTCCCAGGTTGATCCTGATGATGTCATAGCCTGCTAGGTAGAAGGAAATGAAGTTCCTGAGCAGCGCGTCCTTGTCCAGCCCGGAAGTGACCTCGATTGCTGCCTCGGACTTCGTGGCCTCCCGGAGTTCTCTTTTCGGAATGATCAGAAGCGAGGAATCCGGCTGCGTGATTATCGCCACAGCGTCTCTTGGCTTCAGGCCCACGTCCTTGACCCAGGTCTTGGGGAGGGAAACGACGAAGCTGTTCCCACCGGTAATCTGGACCTTCCTGAAGTCCATTTATCATGTGGCTCTATATGCCAATATATAACCTGTCAGTTCTGCGAAAAATACTGTACTTAACTGTGGACACAATATTAGAATTGAGAGTAATTCGAGGAGCAATAATTCGGGCCCCTTCGCACCCGCCCTTTCTTTGACCTACCACGTCTACCACCTTGCGACTTCGCCATTCAAGAACTGGGTCAGCCTGGGGTGGGACGCAACTTTCGCCCCCATCGCCATGATGGTAGGAGTCAATGCAGCGGTGGGATTCCTGGCGAGAGGGAGGAGCACCCATGCTTAGCGAGGAGCTCGAGGCGGCGCTCGGGATTTATAGTCAAGACGAGGCCCCGAGAAACGTGAGCGCCAAGCCCAAGGTGGAGGTCAGGCAGCTGAGCGCATTCTACGGCAAGAAGCAGGCGCTCTACGATGTTGACCTCGCAATAAAGCCGAACCAGGTGACGGCGATAATCGGACCGTCCGGGTGCGGGAAATCGACGCTCATCAGGTGCATCAACAGGATGCACGAGCTTATCCCGGACGCCAAAGTAAAGGGCCAGGTTCTCCTCGACGGGGAAGACGTCTACGGCGAGTCACGCGATCCCACCGAAGTGAGGCGGCGGATAGGTATGGTCTTCCAGAAACCGAACCCTTTCCCCAACATGTCGATTACCGACAACGTCGTCGCGGGCCTGAGGCTGAGCGGGGAAAGGAACAAGGACAGGTTGGGCGAGGTGGCGAAAAACACCCTCCAGCGGGTCAATCTCTGGGACGAAGTGAAGGACGACTTGAAGAGGTCGGGGGCGAGCCTCTCAGGCGGGCAGCAGCAGAGGCTGTGCATTGCGCGCGCTCTTGCGATCGAACCAGAGGTGGTTCTCATGGACGAACCCTGCTCGGCGCTCGACCCGACCGCCACCGCGAAGATTGAGCAGCTTATCTCCGAGCTAAAGGCCCTGTTCACCGTAGTGATAGTAACGCACAACATGCAGCAGGCCTCAAGGGTCGCGGACTACACCGCATTCATGTACCTAGGGAAACTCATCGAATATGACGAGACCGCAACAATCTTCGAGAATCCGAAAGAGCAGCTGACCGAACGGTACATTACTGGGAAGTTCGGATAGGTGATTAGGATTGCCTAGACTGATGGACATGGGCCTCGACAAGCTCAATAGCCTGCTGCTCGAGATGGCCACCCTTTCAGAGAGTGCGGTCGACGCATCGATCGAAGCCTACAGCAAGGGCGGCAAGGGTGAAGAAGTTAGAGAACGGTCGAGACGTCTCCAGACCCTACACCGTCAGGTGAGCGACCTTTCGATGGAAATGATCGCAAGGTTCCAGCCCGTGGCGTCGGACCTCAGGTTCATCAAGGCCTGTTTCGAGATATCCTACGGGTTCTACCGCTTCGGGAGGTACGCCTTGGACATCGTTGAGGTGATGGAAATCTTCGGCGACCTCGGCAAGTGCGACCGGAAGGCAGTCGTTGAGACCGCCCGCAACACCCAGGAGATGATCCGAATGAGCGTCGACGCCTTCGCGAGGAGGGACGTCGCCCTCGCGAGGCGGATTCGCAAACTGGACGACCTCGTGGACGACAGCTACAGGCAGCACCTCCGGACCGTCATAGGCCAGAAGAAGGACGTGAGATGTGCTTTGTCTGCTGGCCTGATACTGCGGTATTTGGAACGCATCTCAGACCACGCCACTTACATCGGCGAGTCAGTTGACTACATCGTGACCGGCGTGGAGCCGAGCAAGTGACTACGAAGCCTTCAGAGCTATGACCTTCGTAGTATTCCTGCTGGGAACCACCGTTATCCTGTCTCGCATCCCTACCTCGACTCCTCTTCTGCCTACTGTGGCCCCGTAGAGCCTGGCATCAGCGGGCCTCGAGATCCAGAACTCGACCTTGCTTTCCCACGGGACAGCGTACCTGAACGGATGCCCGCCTGTCACAGAACGCTCAGTGTAGGTCGGCGTTATGTGGCAGATTCCTATCTCGTCTCTCCCGACGGTCGAGTAGGAGTCGACGCGCATCTCCTTTCCGTCCTCCCTGTCGGGATACGAGTAGTAGCCTGTAGACCCGGCCGAGGTAGTGACCACCAATCCGTCTCCTATCGCCGCCTCTTCGAATGCCGCGTCCCTCGAGGTGACCTTGAGCCTGTACCTGATGCAGTTGCTTTCGGCTCCCCTCTGAAGGTAGACGTCTGTGAAGACCTCTCCGAGGTGCTTCCCGTTCTTAAGGACCTCGAGCCGCCCGTGCTCCTCAACGGTGAAGCGGCCTTCTGCGACGGCCTGAAGGGCTGACGGTAGTTCGTTGAGGTACGCTGCGGCCATGTAGGCCTTCGAGCCCGTCGCACCTCTGGACCTGACTCCGACGAAGAGCAGCGGAATCTCTTCGCTCCTGCCGAACGCGCTGAATAGTCCATCGCCGCCAGCGACTACGGCGATGTCGGCCCCCCTGTCCCCCGCCGTCATGCCTGCCTTTTCGATTACCTCCTTCAGCTCGTTGGGGTTGGCCTTCGGCCTCCCGTCGTCAAGGAGAATTTTGACCTTCAATGACCCGATTCCTTCCTGCCGATGTACTCGAGCATGCTCCCCTCGCCTTCCCTCCTGCCTCCGCCTTCAAGGAATCTCGAGGCCTTGGATCCCACCTCGTCCTGTTCTGGCGTGGAGACTCCAAGCATTCCCATCATCTTGAGAGAGTTCTCCACCGCGAAGCCCCTGAAGTGGTTGTTGAAGTACCCGTACGTTCTCTCCACTCTCGCGGACACATCCTTCACCTTGGGGACCCACTTCTTGAGCTCGTCTTCGTTGTACCTGTAGTTGTACCAGGGGCGCGAGCCCCTTCCGTGCCATCTGATGAATGCGAAGTCGGCGGTCACTACGGTCTCGGGGGGCAACAGAGGTTCGTCAACTATCACGTTGGCCACGTTCCTCGACTTCAGCAGCGACCAGACCTCATCCCTGAGCCACGAAGGGTGGCGGAACTCGACGGCGAACCTGACATCATCGGGTATGACCTCAAGGAACGATTTCAGTCTCCGGAAATCCTTCGCGTAAGAGAAGCTTGGAGGCAGCTGTACCAGGACGGGCCCCAGCTTTTCTGCCGTGATGAGCGGTTTCATCAGGCTCAGGAACCTGACGAGGTCGGATCCTGCTCCCTGGTTCAGGTCCAGCCTCTTCTCGTGGGTTATCGCCCTCGGGAGCTTGGCTGAGAAGACGAACTCTTCGGGGGAGTACCTGGACCATCCGAGGACGAGGCCTTTCGATGGGAAGGCGTAGAACGTCGAGTCTATCTCGGCAGTCTGGTAGACCTTCGAGTAGAACGAAAGCTTGTTGGTGCTTGAATTCGGGTAGAAGACGCCCGTCCATTCAGCGTAGGACCAGCCCGAAGTACCGATGAGAAGCTCAGCCATCCGTATTGGTTCGGCGTGTTCTTGTCGATTTAAGCTGATGGTTTCCCCGGAGCTAAATGGCGGGCATCCAACCCGGCCTCGCCGACCAGGTCGCCACGGCATCATGAAGGTGAATCGATTCGAAGCATCTTGCGTTCACGTACTCGGCATCGGGGAATCTGGCGACGCACTCCCTTACGAGGTCCTCGGCGAATTTCGGGTTCGCCTGCGCTTCGAGAATCTTCTTGGCCTCATCGATTCTCTTCATCTCTTCTTTGTGAGTCGCGGAGAAGCACTCGTTGATGCGGCCTATCGCTCTGAGCGAGTCGATGGCTCTCCTGCTCCTCAGCACAAGGGAGATCTCTGCCCTCTGCATGTGACCCACGCCTATCATCTTCTTGCTGCATGGGCATGCGGTCATCCCGTTCACGGTGAACATGTATGTGAGCGCGCCTCTCTCGGTCGCCCTTATCCTCATGCGGGTGAACTGGTCGTCGTAAGGGAGCTCGAACGTAGAGGTCACCGACGTGCCCGGCTGCGTCTTGTTCACCTCCCTGCAAATCCACCTCAGCCACTCCTCCATGCCCTCTGCTTCCCTTGCGTTTGCGGCCCTGACGAGCCTGCTCATGTGGACGCCCCGGTGGAGTCCCGTCGAGGTCTGGATGGAAAGGTCGACGGGCATGTTCAAGTTGCCTCCATTGAACATGACCCTCAGGTTTGCGACGCCTGCAGCAACCGGCAGGTGGGACGACTCAGACTGGACGTCCGCTGTCGCATCGATGAACTCGAGAGCGCCCGGTGGGTGGCGGTCCTTGGACACCAAAGGTGTCATTGCGGACTTCCGACTGCTTATGAAATTTTCCCCGCCCTGGCGGGGGCTCTCAGAGGGTCAAGGACTTTGGCCTTCTCGAAAGCAGCAATCCTCGAGAGGCACCCGTCGCATTCCCAGCAGTGGCTTTCGCCGTCCCTGTGGCAGCTCCATGTCAGTCCCAGGGGGACGCCTAGAGAAGAGGCTCGCTTGACCACTTGGGCCTTCGTCTTCCCTGACAGTGGCAGGAAGATTCTCAGCCGCCTTTCCTTCAGGATGGACGATCCAAGCCAGAAGGCCCTCTCTAGTTCGTCGAAGAAGGCGGGCGCCGCGTCTGCGAAGGCTTTGGCGTCGTCTCCGTTATGACCTCCGACTATGATCTCCGCGCCTGACTCCTCGGCGTACGATGCGGCCAGAGAGTAGAAGATGCCGTTCCTCATCGGAATGTAGGTGGACGGCACGCCCGCAAAGGTCGCCGTGCGGATGTCGCCTGCCTCCCTGAGGTCCGGGAGCCGGACGAATCGGTGCTCGCTGACGCCAGCCACTTGGGCGATTTTCTTGGCCGCCTTGAGCTCCCTTGCCGCGATGCCGTGGTACTCTAAAGTCAACGCCCGAACGTGGTGCTTTCTCTTCGCCAGTAGGATGCACGTCGCGGAGTCTATGCCGCCCGAGAGAAGGACTATGGCCTCTTTCGTGGTCTCCCGCCGCCCTCGTGAATCTGTGCCAGAAGATGGCTCCCCTTGTTGAGCCCTTCGTACACGTAGACGCCCACCGCCGTCACATTCTCAGGCATCCTCGGGGCTATCCTCGAGACGAGCTCTCTTGCGAGGTTCTCGACGGTAGCCTCACCCGTCAAGAGAACTGTCGTCGGCTTCGGGGCCTGGATAGCGAAGTCCCCATGGACAGTCTTGAACCTGAGGGTGATGCTCTTCGCGTCCACCCTTGTGACGTACCTCTCGTTGATGAACAGCTTGTGGTCGAGGCCCCCAATCGCGTCCCTGATGATGTCCTTGGCGACCCCGAAGTCGACGACCATGCCATCGATTTGACGCCCAACAACTTCGACCAATGCCGACGAGGTATGCCCGTGCATAACAGAGCACTTCTGGGTCCTCGGTAGGATGTGCGCATAGTCGAAGTTGAAAGAGGGGTCGTCCATGAAGATGGTCTGGAGGCCGCCCGATTCTCCGAGGCCCAGGACCCGTATCCCGTGGTCCGACCTGTCGCTTCTGAGGGCTTCCCTGATGATGAAGACGCAGTTCCTGCCTGCCTTCCTCAACCTCCGCATCTCCGTCTTGCTGAGTGGCCTCTCCACGAAGACCCAGGTCCCATTGACTAGGAAGTCGGCCGTGATCGAGCCAGCGCCTGGGACTCGGGCGCCCTCCTCGAACGGAATCCTCAGGGAATCGAGGAGGTCTGCTATTAGCTGATGCGAACTCGTCTTGAGAAGCCTCCCCCGATGGCGGTACTTCCTCTCATACCCACCCTGGGTTAATCCCTCGAGCCGCGGCACCACCTCGGCCATCAAATCCCGACTCAATGCCGGATCTCGTCCGGAATGGCTTCGTTTATAGTATTTCCATTCGGAGGTACGGTGGCGCGGCCTTGATCCAGCCTGGTCAGGATAGCGGCTTCCCAATCGCAGAGAGGAAACAGCCGTTCGCCCGGGTCCGAATCCCGGAGGCCGCACCAGAAAAAGCTCAAAATGGACTCTATTTCGCCCACAGTCGCCCAATCTGAGCTATTTTGGAACCGCGGTTCATGGCCAGGTTCGAATCCCGCCGAGCCGTTAACTCTGAAGGGCGGGCGCGTACTTAGACTCACAAGCCTTGGCCAGGGCGCCAATACCAGTACTCAGGTAAGAGCCCTGTCTCCATTTGCCTTGCCTGCATTCACTCTTTTCAAGTTCTCCTCCTCTCGCCGGATGAGGGAGGCCTTTCTCTCGACCCCGAACCCATAGCCGCCGAGGCTCCCATCGCTGCGCACCACCCTGTGACAAGGGATGACCAGCGCGACAGGGTTCTTGCCGCAGGCGTTGGCTACGGCCCTGGCGCTCTTCGGGTGCGAAATCTTCCTTGCGACGTCTGAGTACGAACAGGTCGATCCATATGGAATGGCCCGAAGCTCCCTCCAGACCTTGTACTCGAATGAGGAGGCTCTAATGTCAAGGGGCAGCGTGTCCAGAGGCACAACCTCTCTCCCGTCTAGGTACGCAAGGATTTCGCTCACCCATGACCCTAGTTTGTCGGTGTCCGTCCGGACTATCTTGGCCGAAGAGTACTCTTTCCTCAACGATGCTTCGAGAATAGACTCCGAATCCCCCAAGCTGACCGCGCAGACCCCCTTCTCAGTCTCAGCTACGAGAAGCTTCCCAAGCCCGCAGTTGTGAATTGAATAGCTTACGTGCATGCCTCTGCCCTTTGACCTATATGCCGATGGCCGCATCCCGAGTTTGGCGTAAGGTTTCGTGTAGAGCCAGCTTGTTGAGTTTCGACCAGCCTTGTAGATCGCACTCCGGACCGAGTCGCCATTGCTCATCGACATCTTCGCGTGTCTGAGCCTGACTCCCTCGATGTATTGGCGTGGCGTCAGGCCCACGATTCGTTTGAAGAGGCGTTGGAAATAGAAGGGGTTGAGGTTGGTGCTTTTCCCCAGTTCGCCCATGCTGAGTCTCCCATCGAGGTTTTGTCTTATGTATGAACAAGTTTCCTCGATCCGAGTTCTCTGCAGCGTCGCGAAGCTCTTGTCGTTTGGTCGGCACCGCTCGCAGGCCCGGTAACCGGCGCGTTCAGCGAGAAGGGGGGTGAGGAAGAAGGCCACCTGAATTCTCTGGGGGGTCCGGGCGGGGCACGATGGTCGACAGAAGATTCCTGTGGAACGGACACCGAAGACGAAAGCCTCGTCATAGTGGTAGTCGCGACGCTTAATGGCCCTCCAAAGTTCAACGTTCGTGTTGTCGAGAACCTGAGCTGGTTTCGTTCCGGCATATGGAATCTCAATCATTCTGCCACTGTCACCACCAGAGGTCTCGATGGAATGGCTCGCCTCAGTCTAAATAGTTAGTGTCTGATTCTTGAGGCCAAAGTTGGAGTTCATTCTGGGATTCATTCGTTTCCGCGGGAGGGATGCCCAAAGGTAGAAGGTTGCGTAACTCCTGAAGCCCATCCAGCCGGATCCCAGCGTAGTCAAGTCTTCGCTCGTCGGTCTATCTCTACGGAAGACCAGTCCGTATGCAGTTCGCACCCCGGTATCCTGCGATGGGAGGATGTCCAAGCGGCCCAAGGCTCGCATCAGAATCATGTCAGCAGTCCAGTCGCCGATCCCACGATACCGCGTCAGCAGATGGCGAGCTTCCTCGTCTGGAAGCTTGTGGAAGAGTTCATCACTGAGTTCACCCGAAGCAACGGCCGCGGCGAAGGTCACCAGGTACTCAGCCTTCCGTCGACTGAATTGGATTGACCGGAGTTTCGACGTGGGGAGCCGACAAATGGACTCCGCAGTGGGGAATCCGATGTATTCATGCCCCGCAAGGGGAACTCGTCTCCCCCAGTGCCCAATCATATGCTGCACGATATTCTCCGTGAGTCTGAGATTAACCTGTTGACCAATGATAGCCGTTGCCCCCATCTCAAAGATTGACGGTGTCTCGATGATTCGCAGGCCGTTGTGCTTTCGGCAGAGCATTCGCAATCGCGGATCCTGAGACATCATTGTGTAGATTCTCGCCACCGGATGATCAAGTGAAAAGATGCGTCTCCCGAGTGCTCTTGCCTCAATCATCTGGTGCGCTGAAGGGTTTCCGAACACCTTGACCTCCAGAACTCTATCGCCCGAAACTGAGAACTCGACCACGAAAGGCTCTTCGCCGAGGTACAGAACTCGACCGACGCCGGACTCGGTTGGGTAGTATTCAGCGGCAAGGGATGAATTGAGCAGATTTTCCTTCATCAAGCTGAACGACCAAGGTCCTCCCACAGCAGGCTCCAGGGCGCTGATTGAACTGAGGTTCTCCTTCAAGCATCGGCCCCTTTTCCGCGCTTCCCTATTCCTTTCCGTTCTCATTCCTTCGAAAGATGTACTGGGAGTCGCCTGAGGTTCTGCGATGCTTGGAAGAACGACTGGCGGGCGTAGGGAGTCTGCGATAAGTCAAGGGGACTGCATCGTTGGTTTGCACCTATATTCGACATGAATCCCTCCGGTTCGAACCCTCGGGGCCGTGATTCATCCCATTTTGGGGCCGAGTCTGATGCAGGTCGTGGTTTTCCGAGGCATGAACCCCCAATCTTGAATCCAATTATAGTAGCAATAACACTTCGCATCCCGGAGGCCGCACCAAACCTTGAGTTCGGATTGCCGCACAGGTAAAAAGCAGCGAGTGTGATTGGAAGCTGGAAAGCGACCAAAGAACTGACGGAGATGAAAGAAGACGCGCGCTACAGGAAATTGCAAGACAGTTCAGCATGCCGGTCGACGAAGCGGAGAAACGCTTGGCATCTCACACAGATTCGATTGGCGGTGCTGGTGCCAAGAGCGAGGAAGAAGGACGAATCAAACCGGAGGCCGTCTCCAAACTTCCAGCTCGAAGGCGTGGTCTTGGGCCAGCAGTCAGAGTCACCGTCGGCTTGAATAGAGCCGAGGCAGCGGACCTTGCCAGGCTCAAGTCGAGCATGCATGCACGAACCAACGCGGAGGTCATCCGGCAACTGTTCGAGGAAGCGACCAAAGGGATTGGCTCAGACACCTCCAAATCGCCGGGCTCACCTGTCCGAATAATTCGACTCAAGGAACACAGGCAGTTCCTAAATCCCAAGAACCTCATTGAAGTGTCCACTCTTGATGACCTTGCGACCGCTGCAGACTCACTGTGCGTTCCTGTCATTGAGATTCCATCACCAGGAGAAGCGCCTCTATTCATAGCGATCGACTGGTCGAGGGACGTCGGGTTCTTGTTCCATGACAGTGGAGATGGAAAGGAGGTCAGAGGTGGACCGCAGGAAACGCGCCCTTGACTCCGTGCCTGAGATAGTCTGATACATACTGAGCGGAGTCGGCGTCGGTCAGGGAAGAGGCAGGATGCTTTCTGAGTAACGGAGAGTGCCCGCCTACTTAGGAAGCCCGCAAGGCGCCTCCAGCGCTTTTGATATGTGCCGCCTCGGGTTGATCTGGGATGAGAACACGCTGCGCACGATTCCGTGCTTATCGATGACAAAGGTGACTCTCCCAGGGAAGATCCCTAGGGAGGACTTGACGCCGTAAAGCGCCGTGACCTTGCCGTCCATGTCGCTGAGAAGCGGGAACTTCACCCCGCATTCACTTGCGAACCTGCTGTGGCTGTCCGCAAGGTCCGAGCTTATTCCGATTACTTCAGCTTCCAGGTCCTCGATTTCGTCATAGTTTGAGCTGAAGGTCTTGGCTTCAGCAGTACAGCCCATCGTGAAGTCCTTGGGGTAAAAGTACACTATGACGTTCTTGGAGCCACTGTAGTCGTGCGGTGACACCTTGCGGCCGCCCTGTGCCTCAAGCGTGAAGTCAGATGCCGGGTCGCCTTCCTTGATCTTCTCGTTCACAAGCCGTTCGTCGGTCCCCGAGAACCCATTCCTCACGTGCCCTCTGTCATCTTCTTGAGCGAAAGTGATCCGTTCTTGATTTCGAGTTCGTAGACCTCGTTGACGTCGAGGCGGATTCCGAGCATGTCATATTCGGATTCGGTGAGGGTCATAGTCACCTTGGAGAACCCGAATTCTCTCATCTGAGGCATCAGCCCCATCGACTGCAGCTGGGACACCATCCCCTGGATTACCCGCCCCTCGTCACCGGCAGGGAACATCTCAGGCCTACGCGAATCCCGGATCTCTACTAGCTCAATCTGCTTCGCCGGAAGCCCGGTCAGGGGGTCGGTCACGCTGCTTATCCTGTTGACCTTTACCTTGCCCATCGGTTCAAACCTAGGACCTGTTCACTATAAACTAAGCGGCGGCTGTGTTTGCATCCCGTTTTCTACTTGGAAACTGACTTACTCTTGAGCGAGGTCTGGTTGGGGCTGGTTCTCCTCTTCGGGACTCAGTTCCGTCTGCTCCTTAGCTCCGCTTTCGACCTGTTGGCTTGATACTATCGCCTCCACATCGTCAGGTGATAGGATGCGAGCCATGACCAGATTCCCGAGAGAGTTTCCGGAGGCCTCCCCGTACATCCTCCCGATGCTCCCTCTCAGTTGTCTCCACTTCAACCGCGTGTTTCCGCTCTTAGATGTGTAGATTATCCCTAAGACATCGCGGGCGTTGATGAACTTGACGTCTCTGATCTTCTTTAGGTCCACCTTGTCGGCTGCTTCGACGTAAATCGACCCCTGATCTCCCTCCTTCTCAGGAAAGACTTCCGGGTCGCGGAAATAGGACTCGGGGATGTAGCTCCTGCACGTGCTGTTGATCAGGAACCTGCGAAACCCTTCGAGGTTGCAGGTGAGGTCGAGTTCTACCAAATCCCCCGCCGAAGCCCCTCGAACGGCTCACGGGTATAAACTGATTCCTGTCCACCTACTAATCGGTCTCCGAGGCAGGTGTGGGTTCTCCCACTCAAGATCGAAATCATCGAGTCATTCGGGCTATTCCGGTCATTACCCACGGAAGTGCAAACCCCAATCCCAAGATTAAAGGATTGAGGCGGTCCTAGCTGGCGCAAGATGCGGTACCTCGTGAGGATTGTCTCTTCTTGCGGCCTGAAAGAGAGGCTACTCCCTTCTATTCGGACATTGGCGAAATCGCTCGGAGTAGACGTTCGCAACCCGAAGTGGACTTCATACGGAGCGCTGGAGGTCGACGTCTTCGCGCCCTCCAAGGCCGACCTCGAAACGTTCCTTGCCGCGGCCGAGCCTCTCGGGACCTTGGAATTCGTGAGGGACCTCAACGTCGCACCCCCGCACATGTCCGACGAGCGGCTGTTCTCGGAGGCGCGTGGTTACTTCAACTCAGAGAGGTACTGGGAGTGCCACGAGGTCCTTGAGGCAGCGTGGAGGCTCCTGAGCGGGGAAGAGAAGTTGTACGTTCAGGGGATCATATTGGTCTGTGCGGCATTCGTCCACCATCAGAAGGGCGAAGGCGAGGTCGCGTTAGGCGTCCTGAGGAGGGCGCTCCGGCAGCTCGATTTCGCGGCGACGCGCTACCACGGGATAGATGTCGCCTCCCTCAGGCGGCACGCGGAGCGCATAGCCTCCTCAGGCAGATTCGAGGCCTTCAGCATCTAGCCGAAGACCGGGAGATTCATGGGGTGGGACTGTTCTGAGACTTGGGGTTCAAACCTAGCCGCAACCACGCTCAGAGCCAACGTGGCACCGGCCGCCGCGACGACCAGCAAGGTTGCTGCCGCAGCGCCGGACCCGGAGCCAATCCATTCCGACCCCGCCAGCAGCGCCGAGAGAAGGGCCGAGGAATAGAAGATCCTCTTTGGTCCAACGAGGGCCACAAGCGAATCAACAATCAGGACCACAGCCAATGCCATGGTCAGCCCCGCCCAGGCGTCATGAAGAGGGGTTAGGCCGTCGAACCACGCTCCGAAAGCCAGCAAGCCTGTCAGCACCCCAGCGCCGGCAGCCAAGGTAGCAACCCTGACCAAGTCTATCTCATCGTGAGCTTGTAGTACCCTGCCTCGATGTTCCTGTTGATGTACTCCTCGACCAGATAGATTCGATGAATTGGGTTCGCAACATCTGGGGAGAGAGAATAGTCCCCGCCGATCACGAACTCATGCGTCTCTCCGCCCTTGCAGGCATGGGTGACCTTCTTCCCCGGCTTCACTCCCAAGCTGTTCATCGCGACTTCCTTGGCCGATGTGCAAGTCAAGATGCCCCACTTCTCGTCATCAGGGATAGACTCGAATCCGACGCTCGCTTTCAGGGCCTCTCCGTAACGCTTGTCGTCGCAGTACAGCCTCTTGCACCTCCTGCATCTCCAGACATCAACGACTCCCTGGAGATAGTTGTCGCGGTTGACGTTTACCATGCCCATGAAGACGATTTCGTGGGGACAGTCGCTCAAGCTTTCCTACCTGCCCTCCGCGTCCGCCTTTTTCTCCGTTGCGGCCTCGTAGACGGGAATCAGCTCAAGAATCAGCCTGTCTATTCTCATCCTTCTCTCGTTGATTTCTCTCACCATGCCCTCCCTCCATGTTCGATAGTGGTTCGCCAGTCCCAGCCGGGGATGGACTGGCAGTATTCTCTTTCCGTCCCCCGAAAGGATGACCATCCCCCTGCGTGACAGCCTCTCAGAGAGCTCTGTATCAGTCGAAGCCTCTGCAGAACCATCTCTGATCACCTTCAGGTAGTAAGCCGCTTCTTCCCTCGAGAGGCCTACCTCAGTCCCCAGCCGGGTGATGACTCCCCCTTCGTCCTTCACTTCGCGTCTGGGTATTCGCCCTATGCCCTTTTTCAAACCTTCGAAGTCCCTTGCGAGTCCCAGAGGAACTCGAAGTAGTCCTTAGCGAAGCTCGCCAACCCGTGATGCGAGGCCCAGATTGCGAGTGGCAGGGTTCCCTGTTCTCCCCCGCCCAACAGGAGGACGACCTCCCTGGAGTCAGAGACGAGGCCGCCTCCGTACATGGTCTTCCTGGTCCTGATCTCAGCGAACCTTGAAAGCCTTGCCGCCGCCTCTCCGGCCAGGTCAGGCGAGGTGAGTATGAGGCTCTTGACGCCCTTCTCCCTAAGGGTGGCCAGCAGTGGCTCAATCCTCTCGGTGAAGGGCAATAACTGGGGCGGGAGCGCTATCAGGAGCTCAGTCCTGCAGTTCAAGAGGAGGTTCTTCACCCTCGACAGAATTTCATTTGTTCCCCTCATTATCCAGATGTCAGGCTTTTCCTGTTCCCCCCGGCTGACGTAGACTCCCATCAGCTCCTCCAGCGCCACCTGCTCCCTCTCCCTCCTGGCGGTCTCCTGCCTTGACTTCAGCTCCTCGAGGGCGGTGTCCGGAGGCTTCGCCGTGTAGACGATTGGCCTGCTCTTTTGTTCCTCGACCCACCCCTTGCTGTGCAACGATTCGAGTGCGTCGTAGACTTTAGAGTAGGGGATTCTGGCTTCCCTGCTCACTGCGCTTGCCGTCATCGTCCCGCCCTTCAGTAGCGCGACGTAGGCCTTTACCTCACTGCCCGTAAGACCCAGGGCGACGAGGGCCTTACCTGCGGCCTCGCTCAGGCTCAAGCTCCGGTCTCTCCTCCTTCTACACACGCCTCGACTGGCAGGGCTTCGGAAGCGCAAGTCAGGCTGCACCCAAAGCCAGGCTGCTGCCCCCCTTCAGGCATGGAAGCCTCGACCGCGTGTGTCAGCAATGAACCGACTGAGGCGAAGACTGCTGCTGCTGCAGGTGCAAAGCAAGCGGTGACCTCTTCGCAGTAACGCCCTTTCTGGTTGTAATCCGGACAATAGGAATCCAATGAGGAGCTCTCAGAGCCGCAGGGGGGGCCAGCCCACATCTTAACCTTTCACCTTCTGTAAGGTTAAAACGCTTATATGCTCATCTCGGACAGGACAACAACAGCGCTTTCCAATGGCCCAAATAGCAGACATAAGTCTGGAACTCAAGAAGGAGAGTTCGAAAGGGAATTTCATCCGGCAGACGCAATCGATTTGTCCTGACTGCAACCGTATCCTGCCTGCGATCGTCTTCGAGCGGGAAGACAAAGTCTGGATGACGAAGACCTGCCCCGAGCACGGAGAAACGGAGGAGCTGTACTTCGGCTCCTACGAAATGTACAGCAAGTTCTCACGCTATTGGAAGGACGGAAAGGGCACCCATGCGGCTAACGTGCCACTGGACGTCTGCTCGTGCCCAGCTAACTGCGGTCTGTGCTCCAACCACCTCTCTCACACCGGACTCTCGAACATCATAGTCACGAACAGATGCGACCTGACCTGCTGGTACTGCTTCTTCTACGTCAAGAAGGGGCTTGAAGGAGCCTATGTGTACGAGCCGACGCTCGACCAGATCAGGGAGATGGGCCGCTCTCTAAAGGCCGAAAGACCGGTCGCCGGGAACTCTGTCCAGATCACCGGTGGCGAGCCTACAATCAGGGAAGACCTGCCGACCATCATCAGGATCCTGAAGGAGGAAGGGGTCGACCACATCCAGCTCAACACGAACGGAATCAATCTGGCGCTGAACCCTGGCCTCGCGAAGAGGCTGAAGGACGCCGGGGTGTCAAACCTCTACATGAGCTTCGACGGGACGACTCCCAAGACCAACCCGAAGAACCACTGGGAGGCTCCATATGCGATCGAAGCCTGCCGCAGACAGGGTGTCGGCGTCGTCCTAGTCCCGACCGTCATAAAGTCGATCAACGACCATGAGCTGGGCGACATCATTCGATTCGGCCAGAGGAACATTGACACGGTCCATGCAGTGAACTTCCAGCCTGTTTCGCTGACGGGCAGGCTCACAAAGACCGAGAGGGCAAAGTACCGCATTACGATTCCGGACTGTATCGAGAGGATCCAGGAACAGACCAACGGCGAGATCCCGAAAGACGGCTGGTTCCCAGTCCCCTCGTGCTCCCCGGTGACGGGCTTCATAGAGGCCTTCACCAAGAAGGAGCAGTACGAACTTTCGATACACTTTGCCTGTGGCGCGGGGACCTACGTCTTCAACGACCCGGACAAGAAGAGGCTCGTCCCACTGCCTGAATTCGTGGACATCCCCGGAATGATCGAGTATCTCGACGAGAAGACCGAGGAAATCAACTCGGGGACCAACCGGTACCTGGTGGCGGCGAAGGTCCTCACCAGAATCTCATCCTTCGTCGACAAGGAGAAACAGCCGAAGAGTCTGAGCTTCGCGAAGCTACTCACCGACGCCCTGGTCAAGCACGACTACGCGGCGGTGGGGCAGTTCCACCTGAAGAGCATGTTCCTCGGGATGATGCACTTCCAGGACAAGTACAATCAGGACGAGGAGAGGCTCCAGCGCTGCGACATACACTACCTGACCCCGGATCTGAGAATCATTCCCTTCTGCTCGTTCAACGTGATTCCTGAATGGTATAGAGACCGCATCCAACAGAAGTACGGAATGCCCATCGAGGCGTGGGAAGCGAAGACGGGGAGGAAGCTGGAGGATGGTTTGTACAGAGGAACTTTGAGACGGGGCGGGCACGTCCAGGGCTGCGGATGCGCAGCGGGCGAGCACGGGGAACCTCTCCCGATACAGCCGATTACGGGAACCTAAGCCGCCCAAGCCCCGCAAGTCGGTCGAGCGCCACTGGCAGTGCCACAGGACGACTCTTCAGAAGCAGTCCCCGAAAATTGTCCGTTTAGCCTTCCGAGAGCCTCGGGCCTCCATCGGGTCGAATCCACGCCTTGCATGACTTCGCGGCTGGTGCCTGCTCTTGGTCCGGGCGCGGGGTGTCCTCCGGGCAGAAGGCAGGCCTGCGGGCTTGGTTAGAGCAGCGGAGCAGGTCTACATCGGCGAAGAAGGTTCCGTGCAAGCGAACTGCGGCGGCATTATGTCGCCCACCTGAGCCGTGAAGTTGTCTATCTGCTGTTGTATTGTAAACTCGGCCCCTGTCGCAGGTTTCACCGCAATCAGAAGCTCAACGCTGGTCGGAGCGGCGGACGGCCCGTTGAATCCAAACGGCATGAATATTGACTGCCCCGGCGTCACCGACGCGAGGCCCAGGTCGCAGACCGGCGAATTCGCACCATCGGAAACGCCGGAAGTAATCTGGACGTAAAGCGGGAGGTCGCTCCCAGATTGCCAGGTGATGGTCACGGCGTATTCTGTCCCATTGAACTCGACAGAGGCGACGTTGGCATAGTCGCCGAAGGGCTTCTGTTGGGAGGGAAAGCTGTCGTTGGTCCAGGCCAGGTATCCAAGATAACCACCGAAGGCCAGGGCGCCGACGAAGGTAGCCAGAACGGCGATCTTCGCCAGCGAAGGTCTCCGCAGCAAGGCGGTCTTCAAACCCGCTATCTCAGGTCTTCAAGCCGGGCCGATGACCGCATAATCGCCAGAATCCTCTCGAAGTACTCCTTCATCGAGGCTAGGAACTGCTTCCTGTCCCAGTCAGGCCTCGAACCCTCGAGGAACCCTTCCAGCCAGTCGTAATCCCCCTCCGCATTGTGACCCAGCGCAGAGATGAATCCCTTGTTTCTGTAGTACATCTCGTCGTTCGGGTCGAAGAGGTTTCTCCGCTTCAGTGAGGCGACGGCGAAAGCGTTTCTCGTCAGCAGCGCAGCGTCGAGCACGGGATCGCCGGACGGCCGTTCGGAAACCCATTCCGCAAAGAACCGCTTGGCCACCTCGACCTCTTTTTCATCCATCACCGCGAAGACGATGTCGTCCACGAGGATGTTCTGCAGATGGTTGAAGGCGTCAATCAGGAACTCTGTCTCCTTGGCCCGGAGCCCTTCGTGCTCTTTGAGGCCGCGCAGCACCACCTCAAGAAGCTCCCCATCGTGCGAGTGTGCACCCATTTCGGTGAAGTAGATGTGCGAGAGTTCGTGCAGAATCAGCCCGCCCAGCATATCGGAATCCAAAGCCCATTCAGAGATGACAATCCGATGCGACTGACCCTCCTTCCTCGCATAGCCCATTATGGTGAGCTTGGGGTCGACTGACAACGCGACTGACGACTTCACCACAAATCCCCTCCGTTTCATCCTGTCGATAGCCCACTCCAAGGTATTCTCAAGAGAACCGTCAGTCCGGGCAGCGTGCATTGCGGTTCGGGCAGGCAACCGCACGCACGGATAAACATATCCTGACCTAATATGGCTTCGCGATAAGCGGTTGCTTGACGCGAATACTTGCAGATTGTAACCAAGTCTGGGGCTGCACTCAGATGGGTTCAGTCCGCTAACGGGTTCGAATCCGGTGGGATGCGCTTAATTTTCTAAGCGAATCCTACGCCCAGTGTCTCCTGCCCGAATATTGCGGCTCTCATTTTAGCCCCATTTCCTCGAAAACCTTCCTGGCAGCGGTCAGTGCAGTGCGGGCCTTTGGCCAGCCCAGAATACGCCCTAGCGTAATCGGGATCTATCCTGATAGCTTCCTGGAACAGCTTCAGCGACCCTAAGACATCTTCCCCGCGGGCCCCAAGGAGCATAGGCGCGACACTTACATTCCAAGGTTAGATTGGCAGGGAGAGGGATTCCGTTTGCACTTCGAAGGGAAGTTCGACAGCAGAGCAGACCCGGCCAGACTCTTCGGCACCCTGATGGATCCGAAGGAGCTCTCCGGCTGCATGCCAGGCCTTCAGAAGCTGGACGTCACCTCGTCGACTGATTTCACGGCCGTGGTGAAGGCGGGGGTCGGCGCCATCAAGGGAGACTTTGCCATCAAGTTCACCATCGCCGACAGGCAGGAGCCGTCGCACGCCAAGCTGATCGGAAGGGGGACGGGGATGGGAAGCGCGGTGGACATCGAAGCGCTAATGGACATCTCTCCGGCGCCGGGCGGAGGGAGCTCGATGAAGTGGGCCGCAGACGCCAGAGTGGGAGGGAAGCTGGCCTCCCTCGGCCAGAGGCTCCTGGAAGGTCAGGCAGAGAAGATAATCAAGGAAATGTTCAGGTGCCTGCAGAGCAAGTTCGACCAGGCCTAGGGCCCGTTACTTCTGCTTCTTCTTGAGCCTGGCGGCATAGCGGACGGAGTCTACTATCCCGGCGTAACCCGTACACCTGCAGATGTTTCCTGAAATCCCCAGGCGTATCTCATCGTCTGTCGGGTCAGGATTCTTCTGGAGGAGCGCATAGGAAGCCATCAGCATCCCGGGGGTGCAGAACCCGCACTGGAGCCCGTGCTTGGCCAGGAACCCCTCCTGGACCGGGTCGAGCTTCTCTCCCTTCGATAGCCCCTCCACGGTGAGCACGTCGCTCCCGTTTGCCTGCACCGCGAGGACTGTGCACGACTTCACCACCCTGCCGTCGAGGAGCACGGCGCAGGCGCCGCAGCTCGTTGTGTCGCACCCCACGTGGGTTCCGGTGAGCCCCAGGTTCTCCCGGAGGAGGTGCACGAGAAGCTTCCGTGGTTCCACGACTGCCTCCCTGTCCTTTCCGTTGACGGTAAGAGAGACGTGCGTCTTTGTCATCTTGCCCCCGCCTCTGCGCGTTCACTGGAGATTTTCAGGGCCCTAAAGACTAGGAGCCTTACCAGACTCCGCTTGTACTCCGCGGTTCCGCGTATGTCAGTAGTGGGGTTGGAGGCCTCGCCCGCCCTGGCGGCTGCCTCGTTCACCGCCCGCAGGTCTGTGGCCTTTTTCCCCAGAAGCGCCTCCTCAGCCTTCCTGGCCTTGACCGCGGTCGGGCCCACGGCTGTGAGCCCGATACCCGCCCTTGTGAACTCGGATGATCGGCTCGTGGTCACCTGTACGGCCACCCCTGCGGTCGCGAAGTCCCCGACCTTCTTCTTGACCTTGAGGTAGGTGCCTGCGCTGCGGGAAGGGGGAACCGGTACTCGTGCCTCCGTGAGAATCTCGTCGTGCGCCAGGGCGGTGGTGAAAGTGTCCATGAAGAAGTCCTCGGCTTTCACGACCCTGTTCCCCGTCGGACCCGTCGCTGCCAGTTCTCCCCCCAAGGCCAGCATCACTGCCGGGAGGTCGTTGCTCGGGTCGCCGTGCGACAGGTTCCCCCCCACCGTCCCCAGGTTCCTGATCAGCGGGTCCGCGATCGTCTTTGCCGCTTCGTGAATCACAGGGTACCTCGTTCTCAGTAGACTGGATTCGACGAGGCTGGCCACCCTGACCATTGCCCCGAGCCTTAGGAATCGTTCGGACTCCCTGATGTAGTCGAGGCCGGGTATCCTGCCCATATCCACGAGGAGGGCGGGGGACGCCAGCCTGAGCTTCAGAAGCGGGACCAGGCTCTGGCCCCCTGCAAGGACCTTGGCCGACTCCCCCTTGGTCCTGAGCAGTTCCACAGCCTCCTGCAGAGTCTTCGGCGCTGCGTACTCGAATCGCGGGGGGATCAACTTGCCTGCACCCCCTCCCTCGGCAGGCTCGATGGACCAGAGCTTCTCCGGTTCGATGGGGAGGCTCGTGAACCTCCGACGGAGTGCGACTTCGAGGGCCCTCGTTGCGGCCGGCGGGACCCCGATGGTGGGGCTCTCCCCCACCCCCTTTGCCCCGTGAGCCAGGGGCGACCTGCCGGGAGCGGTCATGACCACGACCCTGGGCATCTCGGTCGAGTGGATCAGACCGGCGTCTGCTATGGAGGGTGTAAGGAGCTGCCCTTCCTCGCTGTAAAGGGCCTGCTCGTACAGCACCTCGCCAAGGCCCTGGGCGACGCCTCCGATGACCTGGCTCTCGACCATGGCCGGATTAAGCGCCTTCCCCACGTCGTAGAAGGAGACCACCTCGTCCACGACCCCAATCCCGTCCCTGCTGACCCGGGCGGAGACGAGGTTCGCGCCGAGAGAGTTCAGGAGCTCCTTGGGCCTGAAGAAGGCCTCCGCCTCGTATTCCCCCTGCAGCAGGCGGGCTGCGGAATAGGTGCCCTTGATCTTCCTCTTCGCCTCCTTCTTCAACTTCTTGCAAGCCTCCACGAGAGCTCCTCCCCCGAGCATGGCTGACCTGCTTCCCCAGCTGCCGACCCCGCCGGAGATGGCGCCGGTGTCGGCGTGCTGGAAGTCGACCACTCCGGGCTTGACACCGAGCTCCTTGCTGACAAGGCTCTTCACGAAGACGTCGTGCCCCTGCCCGTGGGAGCTTCCTCCCATCCACACCTTCATCCTCCCGCCTCGAACCGACACCTTCGCCGATTCTCCTCCGTAGGCTGCAGGGATGAGCATGAAGAAGGAAAGGCCGAGCTTCTCCTTCTTCTTCCTCCTCGAGTATCTGAACGCCCTCAGCGCCTGATTGAAGAAGAGCTTCGACGGAGGCGCCCTGGCCCCCAGTGGGGACTCGGTCACCCTTGTGGTGGCGTTCCTCAGCCTCACTTCGGCCTGGTCAATGCCTGTCTCGTCGGCCAGCCTGTCCATCATCCTCTCCATGAAGAATGCAGCCTCGGGCCGGCCCGCTCCGCGGTACGGGCCGTTGTTCACTTTGTTGGTCAGGACCGTTCTGGAAGTCGCGTAGGCCCTCGGGACGGCATAGGGGCCGATGATCTGCGACGCAATCCACCGCGTACCCCAGCCACCGCCCCCCATGGGGTACGCTCCCGCGTCGACCAGGACGTCGGCCTTCAGCCCCCTGACCTTCCCGTTCCTCTCCGCGTAGAGGCTCATCTTCGCACTGACCCCCCTCCCTTGGTCTGCTGACATCAGGTGCTCATACCTGGTTTCGATCCACTTCACCGGCCGCCTGGTCTTCATGGCGGCATAGGCAGCGACCACGTACTCGGGGTAGATCCCGCCTTTGGAGCCGAAGGCTCCCCCCGTATCCATCTGAACCACCCTGATCGCCTCCTCCTTCATCCCTAGGGAGCCGGCGAGCCCCTCGCGCCAGGAGAAGACGGACTGGGTCGAGCCGTAAATCGTAAGCAGTGTACCGTCGTAGACCGCCACGACCCCCCTCGTCTCTAGCGGGTTTGGCGTGATTCTGGCCATCCTCAGCCTCTCCTCGATCTGGATGGGCGCGTCAGGCCTGAAGTCCTTCCCGAGGGCGGCCTCTGCCACCAAGTTGCTCTTCATTGAGGGGTGTATGGGCTCTGACTCCAGGGACTTCTCGGGGTCCATCACAGGCTTCAGGGCCTCGTACTGAACGTCCACCTCCTCCGACTTGTCCTCGGCCTCGTACCTGTCTTCCCCGAGGACTGCGGCCACGGGCTGGCCGACGTAGTTGACGGACTCGGTCGCGAGGACCGGGAAGCCCACCGCAGACGACCCCTCGCCTGCATCCTCCCCCACGGCCTCCATGCCTGCTTTCAGCTCGTGTCCTGTGATCCCTCCGGTGACCGAAAGCACCCGGGCCCTCGCGTAGGGGCTCCTGACGACGTGAAGGTGGAGCATCCCCTCCATCGCGATGTCGTCGACGTACCTTCCCCTCCCACGGACGAAGCGGACCGCAGGGTCTTCGCTGGAATCTTCTATGACCGCCATGTTACCGACCTGAAACCTGCCTGAAACCCTGTTGAAATAAAAGGTTCGGCGAGGCCCAGGGTGCTCCGCCGACGCGGGCCAGAACCATCATGCAGGTTAAGGTGGTCAACTTGCTGGTTTTCGCCTATGCATTCCAAGGTCATCGCCTCAATAATGTCAATAAGAAAAAAGAGGATCTTATTTGTTCTCCGCAAACTGCATTAATGCTTTAACGAGAGTATACCGTGCTGAGATTAGACTCAAAATCTGGCCAGCGCGTAGGTTCAACCTGCGAGCAGGTTCGAATCCGGTGGGACTCTCTTTGTGTATGGAAGCAGACCCTTTCAGGTGGATGGCATGGGTCGGCAGGATTTGACCCAGAAGTCTTGGTGGGTTTGGACTGGCTTAAGGCGTCTGTCCGCTTTTGACTGTGGTAGTGCCAGTGTCACACCCGAAGGAGCCACAAGATGGATAGCGCGCGCTAGCTCCGCAACTCCTCGAACTTGGAGACCTCCAGCGCCCTCTTCATGTTCCCTTCATAGTCGCCGCTGTCGTATGTCATGTCTCCGGCTGACCTGTAGGGGAACTTGCTCTTGGGGACGTAGCTTTTCAGCCGGACCTTCACCGGGTCCAGCTTCAGCTCTTTGGCGATCACGTTCACAGTCCTTTCAATGAGGTATGCCGCCTCAGGGCGCGCCGCGCCTCTGTAGGGACCGATGGGGGTCTTGGTTGCGAAAGCCGTCACGGCCTCTCCGTAGAAGGCGCCTATGTCATAGACCCCGGGAGCCATGGCGACGGTCGTCTCTGGCATGGAAATGGACCAGTCGCTGTATGCGCCGCGGTCGCAGATCACCTTGATCTTCAAGCGCGCGCGCACAAAAATCTCGGTGCGGCTCTGCGGCCGTCCGGAATGCAGGGGTGGCGGTAAACGACTGACTGGGCGATGCCACTCCTCTTGGGAATCCACTCGGCTCCCGGAAGGGCGCTACCGGTAAATCGTGCTGTCGTTGGCTTCCCTGGGCGGCGAAGGAGACTTCGGACTCGGCTTCTGCTCTTCGAGGCGCACATTGAAGCCTGCCATGATCGAGAGCACGCCCAGCAGCCGGGCCACAGACCGAGGATGCGGACTTGGCTCTCCGTGATCGACGGACAGCTTGTATCCCCTTATTCCGTACGCTTTGGCCATGCCAACTACCATCGACGCAAAGAAGGGGGCTGGTTCTTCCGCCACGATTCTGACCCCGTTCTTCCTCAGCTTCGCGACCCCAACTCGGTCCGTGGAGAATCCGTTGGGCTCGGGCTCAGCGTCGGGAGACAGGGGGTTCTCTGCCCACCTTGCCCCCACTGAGTACAGCTCCTTCACACCGAGACTCTTGGCGTAGTCGAGGAGGGTCGTCGCGAAATCGAATTGCCCGTCGATCGGGCTCGTATCACCCATGAAGAGTACGAGGTCCCTTCCGCCTGTGTTCAGATGGAAATGGCATTCAGGCAGGGTGGAGATGCCTCCGTCCCTGACGATGACCTCGGGAGGAAAAGCGGACGAGCGGACTGTCGCGATGCGCTCAAACTTCATGTTCCGGAGCATGTAGTCGCCTAGCTCTCGCGCCTGGGAGTACATTGCCCTGTACTGCTGCATGGAGGTAGAGACGGCGACCACCATCGTCGGGTTCCTCAGGGTCGGGTTTCTGGCCTTCTCAAAGTCGAGCCACATACGGGATGCCCTGCAGCACCGCTCCCCTGCGTATTAATCCATTGTCGGGCCAAAACGAAAGGTCGAAGGGACGACGGCTCTGTTAACTTCTCTGCTGATTGAGGTCATTTCGAGTTCTCCCTGTTAACTTGCTGGAGATGATTTTGCGGGGAGAATAAGTTAACAGTTCCGGGACGACCCGCCGTTTTCTTATATACATGCGAAGCGGCCTTTCTCCATCCGATTCATGACTGCATACTGGACCACCCTCTCGCACGGCGGGGTCAAGTTTCCGGAAGCATACTCTCCCAGGGGCCTCTCCGTGAAGGTCAATGGGAAGCCTATCACCCTGTCGCCGCTAGCGGAGGAGATGGCGTACCACCTCGCCAAGAAGAAGGACACCGCCTACGTCCAGGACCCTGTCTTCACAGCAAACTTCATGCTTGACTTCGCCAGCCTGCTCCCGGGCTGGTCCAGGGGCGCCAAGTTCTCCGACGTCGACTTCTCCGAGCTGTTCCGCCTCGTAGACGAGGAGAAGGCCCAGAAGGAAGCGATGGGCAAGGATGAGAAGAAGAAGCTGGCTGCTTCTCGCAAGGAACGGAGGGAAGCCCTGAAAGTCCGATACGGTAGAGCACTGCTTGACGGGAAGGATGTTGACATAGCGAACTGGATGGTCGAACCCCCCGGGCTCTTCATGGGAAGGGGGCAGCATCCGCTCAGAGGAAGGTGGAAGCCGAGGGTCCAGCAGGAGGAGGTGACGCTGAACCTCGGGGAGTCAGCCCAGGCCCCACCTGGCAGGTGGGGCGCGGTCGTCCATGACCACGATTCGATGTGGATGGCCAAGTGGGTGGACAATCTCACCGGCAAGGAGAAGTATGTCTGGCTGCACGAGAGCTCTCCCCTGCAGCAGTCGCGAAACAAGGCGAAGTATGACAACGCGCTGAAGGTCGGGAAGAATCTCCAGAAGATCAGGGGTAGGATCGCCAGGGAGCTCGACTCCAAGGACGAGCGGACCCGCCAGGTGGCGACTGTCTGTTACCTCATAGACACGCTTGGAATGAGGGTCGGGGATGAGAAAGACGAAGACGAGGCTGACACCGTTGGTGCGAGCACCCTCAGGGTGGAACACGTGACCGTGAGGGGAAAAGAGGTCGAGTTCAACTTCCTCGGCAAGGACAGCGTCCCCTGGAACAAGACGGACACGCCCCCGTGGGCGGTAGTCAGAAACCTCCGCGAATTCGCCTCCGGCAAGGGGCCTGAGACTCTGGTCTTCCACAACGTAAGCTCCGGAATGGTGAACGGGTTCCTCTCCTCGATTGTCCCAGGCGTCTCTGCGAAGGTCTTCAGGACATACCATGCGACTGAGGAGGCGGAAGAGGCGCTCCGCTCGAGAGACGTCAGGAACGCCGACGACCTCGACAAGCTGTATCATGCCAAGGAGGCCAACCTGAAAGCCGCCATCTTCTGCAACCACCAGAGGACGCCTCCTAAGACGTGGGATCAGTCTCTGGAGAAGAAGATGCAGAGGGTCGTGGACGCGAAGACCGCGGCGTTGGACGGCAGGCGGCTGAGGGGGCTCGAAATGGAGCTGAACTTCTTCGTCAGGGCCAAGAACTATAATCTCAACACGTCGCTGAAGAACTACATCGACCCCAGGATCTACAAGTCGTGGTGTGACAGCGTCGGGCTTGACTGGGCCAGAATCTACAGCAAATCGATGCAGAAGAAGTTCTCTTGGGTGGCTCAGAATCGCAAGAAGTGGGCGCAGGATGCCGAGCCGGCTACTGCTGCCGTCGTTTCATCGTCGGCTGCGCAGGGCTCGCCATAACTCGTCTTGCGGTGCTGACGGGACCCTCGATTCAGACCCGTCCGCCCGGAGCAGGATTCGCTTCCGCCCCGTAAAACGCCCGATGACAGACGCTTTGCAGACCCCGCTCAGCGCCTCCTTCACCTTCTCCTCGCTCCCGGTCTTCACCGAAATGAGAAGGGACCCGGAGCCTATCAACTTGAGGGGGTCGAGCGATAACAGACCGCATATGGCCCTCGTCTCGGGAGCCACAGGGACAGAGGACTCTTTCAGCTCGAATCCGAGCCCCGACGCCAGGGACATCTCGTACGCTGCTCCCAGGACCCCGCCTTCGGTGCAGTCGTGCATCGCATTTACCTGCCCGGTCTTGAAGGCGGCGACGGCTTCTTCGGCCACGCTCAGCCTGTCGATGAACCTGCTTGCTCTCCTGGCGACCCCCTGAGGGATAGCAGCCCCGGACACATCCAATTCCCGGGCGATCGCCGCCGTCCCCTCCAACCCGGCAGTCTTCGTCATCATAATGGTGTCCCCCTCTTGGGCATCTTGGGACGTGACGTACCTCTCCACGAAGCTGAAGACAGTGACAATGATTATCGGCTTTCTCAAACCGGGAGTGACTTCCGTGTGCCCACCCACTATCGCTAGCCCGATTTCCCTGGCCGCAGTGTCGATTTGCCTGGCCAGCCTAGCCAAGTCACCGACGTCGGATTGTTCGGGTAGTAGAATGACGGTTTCTGCGAATTGGGGCCTGTTCCCACTTGTAGCCACATCGTTCGAGCTGACTCGGATGGCGTAGCGTCCGATCTCCGATGAGACTCCGGTGATTGGGTCGGCCGAGACTATCATGAAACCGTGGTCGAGCTTGATTGCGCAGAAGTCAAGGCCGGCCCTGGGTGGCGTGAGTATGTTTGGTGACGATGCCCCGGTCATCTTCAGCACTGTGGCGTCGAGTATCTCGATCGGAATCTTGCCCAACGGGAGCGGCTTCATTGAGCCTCCCCGACCTCCACCCCGTCAGTCACAGTCTTTCTCGTCAATGGCGCCCTTAACATCATCCTTTTGATGCTCCTGGTCAGGGGGACGGAGACGAGTAGTCCGATTAGCGCCTGGGCTACGTTGAACGGGACCTCTGCGGCTGGGGCCAGGGTCGCGACTATAGAGGCGGGTGCAATGAGGGTCAGCACGAACGACTCGTAAAGGTAGTAGCCCGCGACCATCTCCGCCCCACCTAGGAGGACTGAAAATGTGTTCAGGCCTGGCTTCACCGCTGCCCGCAAACCGTAGAACGCTATGAACGCGAACGAGAGCATCGCGACCGCATCCCAGAAGATGCTCGGCACCGTGAAGTTGATGGTATACGCGGGAATGTACCACACCCCTCCGAATGTCGGCGAGAAATCTCCCGACAAGAAGTTGGTCCCGACATACGAGAGCGCCAGCGCGAAGATGAGCCCGCCGCCAAGCGTCATGACTCTCCAAATGCTCTTCGTCACCCTCCCCGAGCTCCTCGATGCGACGTATCCAACTATGAATCCTTCAAGGCCCTTGATTACTAGCGTTCCCGGTGCATAGTAGGGGTACCCGAGCGAGAGGTCAGAGAGCATCGACCCGACGCCTCCGGCGAAGGCTCCAACATAGGGCCCCATGAGCAGCGCCGAAGTGTACACCATTATTTCGCCGACATTGAAGTATCCCGTCGTTGCCGGAATATACACTGAGAAGACCGAGGTTGCCGCTGCGACGAACGCGGTGAACACTGCGGTGCCGGCTACAGTCCTGCTGTCGAGCCGTCTCCTTCGAGAATCCAATGGTCCGTTGTTCCCTCTTTCATCCCGACTTGCGCTTTCGCCTGGCCCCATACGCGTCGAGCCCGCCCGAAATGTCTCAATATATAACCCACGACCTACATATAGGTGACCAAGCCATCCGCTTCGCGATGCCCGAGTTCAACTGCGTCAGCTGCCGCGAGACTACGAAGAGTGACTCTCTTGACCCGACCTGCGATGGGTGCGGGTCTGCCCTGATCCTGTCTGAAAGCGTGACCCACTCTCTGAGACCGGAATCACTCGAGAGACGACCTGCGGGCGTGTGGAGGTACAGAGAGTTCCTGCCATCTCCGAGAGCCGAGAACCTGGTATCGATGGGAGAAGGTGGAACCCCGCTCCTCAGAGCAACCAACCTCGGGGCGGAGATGCGCCTCAGCAACCTTCTGATTAAGGATGAAACCAGGAATCCCACGGGTTCGTTCATAGACCGGGGATCGACTGTGCTGGCGAGCCTGGCGAAGGAGAGGGGCATCAAGTCTTGCTTCTGCGTGACCACGGGAAACCTGGGCGCCTCCCTCGCCGCCTACTGCGCAAAGGCTGGCATCGGTGCCGAGATCCGGATACGCCCTAACACCGACCGGGGGAAACTGTACCAGATGATCGCCTACGGGGCGCGGATTGAGACGTCCTCGAAGCCAATTGAGAGGGGAGGACCGGATGACCGCTTCATCTCTGTGACCGCGGGCAACCCCTACATCCTGGAAGGAGAGAAGACGACATGCTTTGAAATCGTCCAGGATCTTGGATGGAAGACGCCTGACGTCATACTCGTACCAGTGGGGACCGGAGGGCATCTCAGCATGTTCTGGAGAGCCATCAGGCAACTGAAGGATTCAGGACTGATTGGCAGCTTTGGCAGCAGGCTGGTGGGAGTAGGGTTCGCAGGGTCCGCGCCCACAGACGGGAACCAGCGCACGACGAAGCGTTCGCGCGCGGTCGAAGAGCCTTTCACGGAGCTCGAGGAATCCGAGCCGATCCTCTGGGGCGAGGCAGCAAGGGCGGTGAAGGAGTCCGGGGGGAGCTGGGTCGAGACGACCGCGGCCGAGACCATCGACGCCACGGGTCTGCTCGCGAGGACTGAGGGCATCTTCGCCGAGCCCGCAGCTGCTTCGGTCGTGGCGTCGCTGCGGACGGCGAAGTCAGAAGGACTGATCGATGCTGGCGAGGTAATAGTCTGCGTGATCACTGGCGCTGGGCTAAAGGACACGAAGGCGATTTCGAGAATCGCCAAGGCAGCCAGGCGTGTGGTCGTTACAGAAGACTACCCAGTCGTGAGGTTGCAGGTCGGAGCGACCAAGCTGCAGCTGCTCCGCTCGTTAGCCGAAAGGCCGTGCTTTGGGTATGAGCTCTGGAAGGGTCTTTCGTCGGGAAGGAAAATCACCACCGCGAGCATCTACCAGCACCTCGGCGAACTCGAGGGAATGGGCTTGGCGAGGAAGGCGGGAGTCTCCAGGTCGAGGGGTAGGGAGAGGGTCTTCTACGAGATTACGAGAAAGGGCTCAGATCTCCTCAGGATGGCTGGAAGAATCGAGAGAAGATAACTGGCCGACCCCTGCGATGGTAAGCGCCCGGTCTCCCCAGGTTGAGCGTCATTCCGATGGCTGGAATCTTCCTGGTCGCCCCTCGAGGATTACGACAACGCCCTGACTCGAGCCGATCATGGCACCCAGCAGCTGACGCGAGAGACCTACCTTAGACTTGACGCCCTGGTCTTCTGGAGATCCAGACCAAAGCCACCAACGTGGCGCCGGTCGGAATCCAGAGCAAGAAGCCCAGAATCGGATCCACGATGGTCACGGTCTCCATTGCCGCCGCGGAAAATAGCAGAGCAGCGACCAGGCCTGCCTCCAGGACGAGAACCTTCGCTTCCCACCTGAGCCGGTGTCTTCTCCACGCGACGATCAGCATGGTTCCAGATGTTACGGCTACCGCGTACGCGGACAGTTCAACGATGGCGAATGGGAAGAACAGAATGAGAACGCCATACAGCAATCCGGGAGCGCCTTGGGAGAGAGCCACCACCTGGATTACCTGTCCGGTCGCGTAGATGGAGATGACCCAGAGGAAGCCTCCGAGGACGGGAACTATCTCCCCGAACGCGACCATTACATTGTGAGTGAAGATGTAGAAAAACATGTCCGGCGGGCTCAAGCCGCTCGTCGATCCGGAGAGGTTCTTCGCTTCCTTCTGCAGCGCCTGCTGAGTGGCCGCGTCTACGGGCACCCACGTCGCGAGGAAGAAGATTGCCAGTTCGACGAGTAGCACCGTGAGTACGAGCCCAACCCTCCTTCGACCGAGCAGCTCCTTCGCCATGCTCGGTCGCGGCTGGAGGGTCGGTGTCTGATAACCTGCGTCGCCTGACATTTCTGAGGTCGGCAGAATGGTGCCGACTAATGAATGTGAAGTCCTTCACAGGGACGAAATAGCCAGACCCATGGCGTAGAGCAAGACGGCGGCGAATCCACCTATAGCAGCGGACTCCAGGCCGGCCCTCGGGTTGAAATGACTCGGAGCGAAGGCCCTCGACGCGAGCGCGAAGAGGGCGGCGAGCGAAAAGACGAGAGAGAGCAGGAGGGCTGGAAGGTAGCCCGACGCGAGCCCATAGGGGGATAGAGCGACTAGCGCGAGGATGAAGAAGGCGATGCCTGCGGCGCCCGGTCTGGCCAACGTGTCGGCTGCGAGGTCTTCCATGTGGATCCTCAACTCGTGGTTCAGTTGCGTCCTGAGCCAAAGCTCCTTGTCCTTTACCAGCCTCTCCATTATCACGTCGACCTCCTTCTGGTCGTAGCCTTCCTTCTTCAGGAGCTCCGCGAGCTCGGCCTTCTCCTCCTCGGGCTCCGTCTCGATCTCCATCCGCTCCCGCCGGATGTCTATCTGCAGTAGGTCCAACTCGGACCTGCTCGAGAGGTAGCTGCTGAAGAACATGGAGAGACCTCCAGCCACGGCAAAGGCGAAACCGGCGACCAAGATGGTGTGAAAAGCTATGCTAGCGCCGTTGAGGGCGGCTGTCATCGCCACAGACTCGATTGCCCCGTCACTGCCTCCGAGGACAATCCTGTCCAAGATCCGACGGGCGGGGATGTGCGGGTGCTTCTCATGCAGGTTCTCGGGCACCGGCGCTCAATTCAGGAGCCCTCATGTTCGTATTTAGGGCTTGCAGGATGACCTCCGAAGTTCAAGGTCAGCGCAGACTCCCCCTGAACAGTCCCATTGGAATATGCCTAGTGAAGATAAACGACGCTCATGCGAAGGCGCAATCTTAAAAGCCAATTCTACCAACCCCCCGGACATGACCACTGACGAGAAGATCCGATATGGGATGCTGGCTCTCGCTGGCGCAAGCATTGTTTTTGCGTCTCTGGGCCTAAACGCTGCACCGCTCGAAATAATTCGCGGTTTCGGAACAGGCTAGCTCACCTAGCCTGTTTCTCTCTTTATTTCTACACTCAGCGCCTCGAACCTTTTCATCAGGTCTTCCAAGTTGAACTCCCACTTCTTGTGGGCCTGGCTGAACTTGCTGTAGGAGATTGTGAACGTTGCGGCCTGTGATTGGTCGATGGTGAAGATCTCCGTCCTCTCCTTGACCTCAGATATCGCCTCGGTCAGGTACTGGAGCCCTTCCACGACGAAGTCGACGGGAAACGCGAATTCGCAGAAGTAATTCGGCCCCGCGGCCTCGGACCAGAGGAACGGAAGCCTGTCGACAGCCTGTCTCAATGCCATCGTCTCGTATTCGGTAACCCCGTGGACTAACAGGATGACCGCGAAGTACCTGTGCTGCCTGTGAAGGGCCTTCTCGATTCCGTAGTCGTACCTAGTGCCCATCCAGTTGACCGAGTAGCCGCTGAGCAGGCGCCTCGCCATCACGTGCGTAGTGTAGTGCCATGCGAGTTTCTTGTAATTCACGTTGAGCTTGTCTGAAATCTCCTTCATCGACTTGTTTGCGTCCATTTGGAGCTCCTTCATGAGCAAGAGGTCCACGTAGTCGAACTTCGCCGGGCTTGATGGCATGTACTCGGCCGACCCGAAGTCGCCGGTCGTCTTGGCAGTCCAGTCGAAGTCCCATCTTCCGGTGTCAAAGTCGTAAAACTCTGATTTCATAGGCACGATTCTTATCCAGTCGAATTCGACGATGTCGAGACGGGAGAACATTCCCTTCTCCTTCATTGCGCCGAGGAAGCGCCTCAGTTCGCCGACAAACTCGCGCGGCGCGCTGAAGTTGGCGACGTAATAGCCTCCTGGCATCGACTTGGCAAAGCTGATGAGAAAACAGAGTTCATTCATCGACGCGAGAATCGACTCGGAGAATTTCCTGTATTGTTCGGCGAAATCGAGGACGACGATGACCCTCCGCAGGCCGAGCTTCTCGTGGTCCACCTTGGCCTGGACGGCGAAGCCCTTGTTCAGGATCTTCTCCTTGTAGCGGTATCTCACCGATTCCTTGAACTGCCCGAGTCTCCTCGAAATTTCCGGGACGTCGGGGCCGACCTCGTTGAGGAGCTTCACGAGTTGGACCGTCCTGGCATTCACGTTTTCAGATTCCGGCTGTGCTGTGGTCATCTTTGGTTCCCTGTAGTTCCCGCGATGTTACACACATGCTTTGGATTTAAGTCATGCCGATTCTAAATCCATAATCCCTTGCATGGTCCTGTGAGGCTCATGGCTCTTGGTCTCCTCTGAGCATAGGCCCTGAGTAGCCTTTATTCGGAATCTGCCTCAAGTTAATGGCTAAGAAACCATGTAATATCTAAGAAATGTCGGCGTTTGGGGGTATACCCACGGCCGGAAGCTTGCCGAGGTAGTCCTCCGAGTGAAGAATGCTCAAGGCGGGTTCTGTTAACTTGATGGCTCACGCCTCAGGATTTTGTCCCTGTTAACCGTCGGCTCATCGGGTTCTCAAGTCCAATCAATTCTTAAATCGAAGTCGATTATCGGACCTACTGATGAGTGCGAGGAGACATCCGAAGAATATCAAACACGGAAAAAGAACCCTCAAACTTGAGCTTCGTTTTTGGACTAACCCCATCGCAAAGGGCGGCAAAATCGTGCCTAAACTCGCGTGGGATTCAGGAAAGATTTGCATACTCAAGAACGGGCCTCAAGGCATTGAACGAAGCGAGTATCACTTCCATTCGTTATCTGAGCTTCAGCCTTCGATTGAAAAAGCCTTCAAGAAAGAAGGAATCAAGCTCCTACATTCCACAAAATACAGAAAAGTCTACGAATCCTGACTCGCATTCTGGATGATAGTTAGCCACTTGTTCTTTCCCTGAACCTTGATCCCTGCACGGTCGGCGGGAGTTTCCCCGCCAAGTGCTTCGTGGGGGCGAATGTAGTTGTGGTAGAGTTGGTATCCCGTCAGGATTGGGGTATCCACCTTCTTGAGACCACGCATCACCTTCTCACGGTCTCGGAGTTCGCCGTTTAGTCTCTCCATTTTGTTATTGTGAACCGCCCCGCTAATCCTGATGTCCCGAATGTGCTTCGCTTGAGGCGCGTAACTGTGGTAGAACTCCTTCTTGAACGGCTTGGTGAAGTGCATCCCGCCGTCAGTTATCAGGGTCATGGGACTCTTCCCCGCAACCCGCTTCCCCTCTGCGAACAGGGGTTGAACGTCAGCCGTGAACTTGGTGTCTGTAACCTGTTTCGCAATCCAGAAGCGGGTCTCGTCGTCCATCATGGCGAATACGAACTTCATGTTGCCCCTGAACTTCACGAATATCTCGTCAGCCCGCCAAGTGTCCGAGACGTTCGGGGTGAGGCGGTCGAGATACTTTTCCATCAGCCCGACATACTTCCCAATCCACTTGTAGACAGAAACGTGGGAGACGTTCACCCCTGCAAGCCTCAGGAACTTCTGAACGCTTCTGAGGCTCTCCCCTGAGAAATACAACTGCATCGCTTGGGTAATGGCCTGAGGGGTCGCCCTCATTCCCTCGAAGCCGAGGTTCACGACGAACCACTTCCGACAGTCCTTGCAGAAGAACCGTTGAATGTCTCCCGCGTCGTTGTGCCTTACCCCGTGCTTGACGACGTTCTCTGACTTGCACGACGGACAGGCCATAGAGTTGACGGGCTCGATTGAGACCGTCTCCCTGACCATCTGCCTGATCTTGTATGAGAGTTCTACCGCCCAAACGTGCTTGCACTTCGTCGCCCTGAACAGCGAGTCGGGGCAAGAGCAGACCCACCCCATCTCTCCCGCGACTACATCGTATTCGAGGTCTTCCCTCTGAGAATGAACCTTGTACGAGGTCTCGTCAATCCTTCTCACCCACCCGAAGTGTCGGGCGATGGACTCCCCGTTGACTTGGCGGAAGTCGGGGTTCATCTGTCCATCGTCTCCCACTCGGTTCTCTTGGCTTTGAGCGTCTCGAAAAACTGCTCATCGCCCATTTCTGCGCGGAGTTCTTCTTGGCTCATCTTTATCACCAATACGGTGATAAGCGGTGTTATATTAATCTTATCACCGGAACGGTGATAACAGGGGAACGGGAATTATCACCATTAAGGTTATAATGTAAGGTTTCCAAGGGTATTACGGGTCTGGTTCTCGTTGACGACAGTATCACGTAAGGTCAACGGAGTCGAGTATGTCTACTTCCGCGTCTGGGACTCAGAGGCCAAAAAGAACCGAGACAAGTTCGTGGGCAGAAGGGACGACAGGGAGACGGAACGCAAGGTCTTGCTGATGGAGAGGGAACATCTGCTCAGAGAAATGGAGTCCGTCCAGACGAAGATAACCGAGATTGACACCTCGCTCAAGGCCTACGGCGAAGGCGTCGGATTCGAGTGCCACCCCTTCGTGAAGTGGGCAGGGGGAAAGACCCAACTCCTTGCGAAGATGAAGCATCACTTCCCTGAGAAGTTCGGTCGCTATTGGGAACCCTTCTTAGGCGGGGGTGCGGTTTTCTTCTACCTTGCTTCGAAGCGTCCAGCGTTCCCTGCAACCCTGTCTGACACGAACCACGACCTCATCAACGCCTACGAAATGATACAGAGCGACGTTGAAGGCCTTATCGGAGACCTGACGAGACGGAAAGCGGAGTTCGACGCACAGAAAACGAAATCGGACAAGAACGACTACTACCTCAAAATCAGAAGTTCACCCCCAGACATAGACTCCGAACCGATTTCACGGGCGGGGTGGTTCATCTTCCTGAACAAGACAGCGTATAACGGCCTCTATAGGGTGAACAGCAACGGGAGTTTCAACGTCCCCTTCGGCGGATACTCGAAGGTTGCGTTCTTTGAAGCTGACAACCTGAGGAACATCAGCGCACTTCTCAGTCGCAAGGGGGTCGATGTCGTCTGGGCTGACTATATGGAGGTCCTGGAGGATAAGAAGGGCGGGAAGGGCGCGAAGGAGGGAGACTTCGTGTATCTCGACCCGCCGTATTATTCTCCTGATAACAAGGGGTTCACCGCATACAACGCCTTGCTGTTCACCCCAGAAGATCAGAAGAAACTCGCTGACGAGTTCAAGACCCTGACGGAGCGGAAGGTCAAGGTCTTGCTGAGCAATTCGAAGTCTGACTTCATAGAAGGGGAGTTCAAGAAGAGGGAGACGACGGACTCGCCTCTGACATACAACACGCTTGAGGCCTTGCGGGTGATTAACTGCAAAGGTTCGAGCAGAACGGGCGTGAAGGAACTCTTAATCAAGAACTACTGACAGGCCTACGCCCATCAGTTGCCCACTCTCAGCGAGAGATGGCAGAATGTCGTGAAGAATTGCGGATTAGACCTGACCAAACCTGTAAACTTCGTCAGCATGACGGAGATCGAGAAGAACAGTCTGGGGTGGGAGTCGCGGAAGATGCTGTCTATTGGCACGGAGAAAAAGAACCCCGAAATCTTCAGACAGCACGGAGTCTTTACGATTTCCCTGTCCACCAAGAAGGTCGCAATCGTCAGGGGAAAGGGCTTCGAGCCGATTGAGGAGTTCAAGGAACCCGTCCAGACTCATACTACGGCCTTCGCATTCCCAGAATACCTGAAGAAATCTCGCGGGGAAGCCAACTTTGTGAAGTATGCTTTCAGGTGTGGACTGTTCACGCACTTTACGGGCAAGAGGGGTCTGGGTTCAGAATACGCAGCCAAATCGAGACCCTACTTCACGTTCAGGGTTGACGGGCAGGAACCCCTTAAGGTCGAGGGGGTTCAGATTGAACTCGACGATTCCTATGGAAACGATGAAGTGTTCTACACGGTAGAGGCGAAATACACAACGCCCTCCTCATTCAACATCAGGCAAATCTACTATCCTTACAGGGCTTTCGTTCCCGAAGTCAAACCGAGGGAAGTGAAGAACCTGTTCTTTGCCTATGAGCCGAAAGTCAGCGAGTTTCGGTTCTGGGAGTATGCATTCAGAGACCCAGACGACTATGAGCAAATAGAACTCGTGCGCCGTGCGAGATACAAGATTCAGTTTACCCAGAACCCCACTCCTCTGAAAGAATACGCGGTTCAACCTGACAAACAGATGAAGGCACTTCAGGCGAATAACGTATTCTTCCTGATGGACGTTCCCCGCTTTGTGTTTGACGGGATTGATGACACCGCTAAGATTGCTCAGCACTTGGGAGTAGATAGGCGACAGGGACAATATAATGCGAGCGCGATGAAGATTCTGGGGTTCATCGAAGATAGGGGAGAACACAAGTTCAAACTCACAAACGAGGGAGAAGAATACATCAAATTGGAACCTGAAGAGGGAACGAAATACTTCGTCAAGCGTTTAATGGAGAATCCCCTCGTCAGCGAGGCCTTACGTCGGATTCTCTCGGGAGAGACTCTGACTCTTCCAGAGTTGAAGGAAATAACCAAGAAGAACGACCTTAGAATAGACAAGGATACGGTCAAACGACGGGCGGAGTGCCTTTTTGCTTACTTCAAGTTCATAGCCGAAGTGATGGGATACTTGAAGGTTCAGAACGGGGTTATCTCCCTACTCAGCGCGAAAGAGACCCTGAACGGGTATAGGTGAACGGATTGCAAAAGAGACTGAGGGGAGAACCCCCTCTCATCAACAAGGCGATTAAGGTGAAAGCGGGGGCGAGATTCCTGCCAAAACAATACGATCCGAAATACGCATTCGAGAAGGCAAAGCAGGCGAGATACCGTAAGAGAAGGCTGAAGCCATGAGCCGACGGTTAACAGGGACAAAATCCTGAGGCGTGAGCCATCAAGTTAACAGAACCTCAAGGCGCCATGTCCAAATACAGCAAAGCCGTCTCTGACATGGGAGTCAAGATGCTCGACGGGTCCGTTTCTGCCTCCATTTCCTCACCCATCGCGACATGGGGCTTCTTTGCGGACCTCACAGACTCTAAGTTCAGCATGAGAGGCTTCAAGGAGCGACTCCTTCCCAATCAAGCTTTTAACCAGCCAGAAGCGCCACCTAATTGCGTTGCCGCTGAAGCACAGGAGGGACGAGTACTCCTGGGGGCAGACGAGGCTGGACGGGGTCAGGCTGATCACAGATAAGAGGTCGTACTCCTCCAGTGACATTGTTACCGCCAACCTTGAATTCCGGGTCGTCGGCGGGCTGAGAGAGGCATTCCATCCGGACGTCTGGACGGTGGCTTGGGAAGACTTCGACAAAATCCTGAGGCTGACGATGAAGACATCGCTTGGGGTCCAACGAGGCCTTCTTAACCGGAGGCTCGGGGAAAACAGGAAGGAGGTGAGGAAGGCCAGCTTCTACTGGAGCAGGGACCCAGACCTCCCATACAGGATATGGGCGATGGTCGTCCCTGAGGACGGCGGGCCCCCACAGATACCCCGGAGCGTGGAGGACGCGAAGTCAAAGATGCTCGACGTGGAGAAGTCGTTCAAGTTCCCAGCCTCTGCGCTCGGCAGAGGCAAGAACAGGCTGGTCGGGAGCGCTGACGCGAGTTGGGGTCGCAGGAGCTTCATAGAGAAGGGTTCGGCGTCCTCGAAATCGAAGCCGCTGGTGGTCGAAATCGAGTAGAGAGAACTGGTTGGCCGAAGTCTCGTGGTCCGGGGACAACGTCTTCCTTGGCTCCGACGCCGCGGGCCACTCGGTCGTCTACGACTCCAACGACAAAGTGATGAAGGGGATAGGACCGATGAGGGCCGTCCTCACGGCTCTGGGGGCGTGCACTGGGATGGACATCGTGGTAATCCTGAAGAAGAGGAAGCAGAAGCTCACATCTCTCAAGGTCTTGCTCTCAGGCGAGCGCCCAAAGTACGGCCTCCCGAAGCCGTGGACCTCGATTCACGTCAAATACTTATTGTCAGGGGAGAAGCTCGACAAGCGTTTCGTCGAGGAGGCGATCAAAGACAGCACTGAGAAGTACTGCAGCGTGGGCGCGTCCCTGTCGCCAACCGCAAAGATTACCCACTCCTACGAGATCGTGCCCTAGACCTTCAGCACAATCTTCCCGAAATGCCGGCTTTCCTCCATCTTCTGTTGTGCCTCGCCCGCCCTTTCCAGGGGGAAAACCGAGTCGACCACGGTCCTCAGCCTCCCCGCCCTGAATAGGCTTACGACCTTGAGCAACTCGCCTTTGCTCGACATGAAACTCCCGTAGATTGTCAGCTCCCTGTTGTAGACGTACCTCAGGTCGGTGACCACCTCGGCCCCGGTCGTAGCCCCACAGAGGACCAGCCTGCCTCCCTTCGCGAGAGCCTTCACGCTGGACTCCCAGGTGGCCTTGCCGACGTGTTCGAAGACGACGTCGACACCTCTCTTCCCTGTAATCCTTCTGACCTCGCCGAGGACGTCCTGTCGGTAGTGGTCAATCACGTAGTCCGCTCCCAGTTGCTTCGCTCGCTCCAGCTTTCCTGCGTCGCCGCCGGTCGCTATCACTTCTGCGCCGTGCAACTTCGCCAGCTGAATCGCGGCAGAGCCGACCCCGGAGCTCGACGCAAGCACGAGGACCGTGTCTCCGGCTCCGACTCCAGCCTTCGTCACCAGCATGTGATAGGCCGTGAGAAACACGAGCGGGAAGGACGCCGCCTCCTCGAATCCCATCTCCTCAGGCTTCTGGACCAGGTTTGCCCTGGGGACCTTGACCAGCTCTGCGTATCCGCCGTCGACGCCATACCCGATTATCGTGTAGTACCTGCATTGGTTGTCCTTCCCTATCAGGCACCTGTCACATCTTCCGCACCCTACTCCGGGGTTCACGACTACTTCGTCGCCCTTCTTGAACTCCCTCTCTTCTGGCGGGACCCACTCCACCACCCCTGCTACGTCGCTCCCGGAGATGTGTGGGAGCGGTATCTCGACGTTAGGGAGCCCGTTCCTCGCCCAGAGGTCCAGGCGATTCAGGGCGCATGCCCTGACTCTCACCAGAGCCTCGTCGTTGTTTGGCAGCGGTTCGGGCACCTCCTCGTATTGGAGGACTTCCGGGCCTCCGTGCCTATGGAATCTTACGGCCTTCATAGCCCCTCGGCGGGTTGGGCGTTCTTTTTACCCTTCTGAAAACGGGTTTCTTGAACTTTCTATTGGTCGTCCTCTACAATGCATGATCAAGGTGATACGCTGTTAAACGGCTGCGCTCTTTCGCTTAGGTCCCTGAAGTGTCACGCTTCGAACCTGTCTGCGGCAACGTGATCCGCCTGGCTACGACATAAGATACCGCAATGACCAGCGTGACCAGGAGGGCTAACTCGAGCTGGACCGGAAACTCAGGGACCTGTCCAGAAGTGGTTGAGCTAGTAGGATTGGTGGAGGTGGTGGTTGATTCCGGGACTGTTGAGGCCGTAGGAGTGGTTGTGGCTGTTGATGGCGAAGTCGTTGGCGTTGTCACGCTGGAGTTAGTCGATGACGTGGTAGCAGTGCTGGAAGTCGTAGAGCCCTGTATCACAGAGACCGTGTTGTCGTAGTTTGCCACGTACACCAATCCTGTGGAGGGGTTGACTGCGATAGCATCGGGGTCAGTCCCTACGGTCACGTTCACTAGCTGTTTGTTGACCGAGTTCATCACTGTAACATTCCCGTCGGCGGAGTCAGCCACGTACACAGTGCCCGTGGTGGGGTTCACTGCGATCGCGTCAGGGACGTCGCCGACCGCCAAGTTCGCGACCACCTTGTTGGTCGAGCCTTGAATGAGCGAGACGTTGTTGTCGATTTCGTCAGCCACATACACGGTGTCGTTGGTGGGGTTGACCGCGATTGCTGCGGGGTCGTTCCCTACGGTCACGTTCACGACCGATTTGTTGGCCGAATTGATCACGGTTACGTTGTTGTCATCCGAGTCAGCTACGTACCACGTGCCGGTGTTGGGGTTCACCGCGACGGCGTCGGGGGAGTTGCCCACTGTCACGTTGGCAATCACTTTGTTGGTGGTACCGTTTATCACAGAGACCGTGTTGTCACCATTGTTCACAACATACACCTCGCCGGTGGATGGGTTGACTGCGATGGCCACGGGGTCATCGCCCACAGTCACGTTCACGACCTGTTTGTTGGCCGAATTCATCACTGTGACGTTGCCGTCGGCAGAGTCAGCAACGTACCACGTGCCGGTGCTGGGGTTCACCGCGACGGCGTCGGGGGAGTTGCCCACTGTCACGTTGGCGACAACGGTGTTGGTCGAAACTTGAATCACAGAGATGTTGTTGTCCGTTTCGTCCGCCACGTACACAGTGCTCCCAGACGGACTAATCGCGACCGCGCTGGGGCCGTTCCCAACGTGGATGGTCATAAGGACGGGAAGTACAGCTGAGGACGCTGCCGGGGCACTGTTTTCAGCTTGCGTCGCTGCTGCCATTCCTGCGATGAAAGGTATAACGAGAATGGCCATAAAACACGCAATCAACACTCGTCGCATAGGTCCAAACTGCCCAAATTTGGAATGCATAGGACGCATCATTTCCAAGCAACTCAAGCCCGTATTTGGACGTTGCTGTGTCCAGCGGGTCCGTGATCCTGACCCATCTGGCGAAGGCCTTCGGGCTGGCATGAGCCTTCACCGCTCAGTTCCAGCGCAACACCTTCGAAGGTAATCTAAGCCCTACCTTCTGATGGCAAGGGTTCCATACCAACATTGGTATGGCCTCCCACTGGCTCGAGTTTTTGGCCCGTGCGCGCGAGACGAAGGAATACTTTCACCGACCTCCCTAATGTGGACATTCTCGTCAGCGTAATCAAGGTTATAAGGTGAAGAGCAATGAATCAGCGGAACTTTCTCTTGGCGCTCCCACGCTCCGTCTTTAGGGACGAGTCGTTCCTCTTCCCAGAATACCTGCCGCACCAGATCCCTCACCGTGACGCCCAGCTCAGGGCTCTCGAGCTCTATTTCCAGAGCGTGGTGCAGAACGCCTCGAAGGCGAGCCAGAACGTGATGCTTTCCGGGCCCGTCGGCTCAGGCAAGACAATGCTCGCCAAGAAGCTCGGCGAATCGCTGCAGAAGAAGGCGGCGCTGTATGGAAACCTCGTGAAGATGCTGCATGTCAACTGCAGGATTGACAAATCGCTGCAGTCCGTAATGGTCAGGGCGCTCAGCACCCTTGGACAGAATTATCCGTCCAGGGGATACAGCTTCGAGGAACTCCTCTCCGTCCTCGTCGAAGAGCTGAGGAGCAGCCACATGCACCTGGTCATAGCGTTCGACGAGGTCGACTCGCTGATAACCTCTGACCCCTCTGCGCTCTACACCATAACGCGCCTGAGAGAGACGGCTCAGGGGAGCCAGGTCTTCTCTTCTCTGCTCATTTCGAAGACACTCGACTACATGAAGGCCGTGGACCTCAGCACCCTCAGCTCGGTGCAGTGGAGCCAGGTATCGCTCGAACCCTACTCCGCCGCCCAGCTTCTGGACATCATAGTCTCTCGGAGCGAAGCGTTCAGCGACGGCGCCTTGGGGGACAGCTCGATGCAGCTGGCGGCAGACATAGCGAGCCTGTATGGCGACGCGCGGTACGCGCTCGACCTGGTCTACAGGGCCGGGAAGCTCGCCGACATCTCCGAGTCGCCTCGGATTTTGCCTGAACACATCAGGTCTGCCAAGGCTTCGCTGCCCCCTGGGTTCAGCAAGGAGGAGTTGAACTACCTGTCGAGACACCAGCGGCTGATACTGATGGCAGTCTCCGCCCTCCTCAGGAAGGGAGATTCGACCTACGTCACCATAGGCGAGGTTGAGAAGAGCTACAGCGCCCTCTGCGAAAGCATGGGAGTGGGGGCGAACCATCATACCCAGGTGTGGAACGACGTCAACGAGCTGTCCAGGAAGGGCATCATCGAGACCCAGCTCTCGGGCAGGGGGATGAGAGGCAGGACCACCATGATTGGGCTGTCGCTCGTGTCAGCGAAGGAACTGATAGGGGAGCTCGAGAAGGGGATGGTCGCCGACGTTAGAAGTTGAAGAGCTGCTGTCGTCCTACGGAAGGACCAAGTTGCTCAACAATGTGCTAGGTATCGAAATAGAAACAACAGACCCTTGGTAGTCGCGCTTCTGAGACAATCATCAATGATTCATAGTCGTCTCTTATCTACCGACCAAATGTCGTAAGCCTTTTCTCATCTTTCATCCAAAACCTCTTTGGCGTAATCACGAAGTTCCTTTCAGAGTGGCAGGAGGCCAGAGAGGCGTTCTACCAGCATCCGTTCAACTAGCGGGACGAGCCCGGCTTGCTTCCTTGGAGACGAATGCGGCGTAGGTCTCCTCTAGGTCAAGGCTCCTGACCAACTCGTCTCTGAATGCAGCCCCTCCGCAAAGCAGCAACATGTACGGCACGTCCTCGACGAGAGCGCCCCTCTGGCTTATCCCGAGTCTCCGGCCCGCCAGGAGCCCGATCTCCTTGAGCTTCTTCGAGTCGTTCCAGATCCTGACCTGCAGAGGCCAGGGGGCCCCGTCCATTGAGTAGGACGCCCCCCCGTCGCCGAGCGCCCTCCAGAGCTCTGATGCCAGCATCGGGTCGAGGTACCTTAGCAGCCGCCAGTCTTTCCCCCGCAAGATCCGACCCATGAGGAGGTCGGCCCTCGAGACCACTTCGAGCGCGGCTGCCTTCCTCTCTGCGTGGACCCTCGCCTTGACCACCCCTGTGAACAGGTCGCGGAGCTTCTCTCTGGGCTGCCCCGGGTACGCCCTCAGCGCCTTGAGGGCCGCCTTTTCGTCCACGGCGCCGAAGAAGGCGTTGATCGCCTGTGAAGTGGTCATCTCCTCGTCCTTTGCGGAGACGACTCCCGACTGCAGGAGGTTGATCGCAGACCGCAGGTCGCCGTTGGCCGCCTTGGCAATAGCGGCCAGGTCTCTCTCCTCGAACGAAAGACCCTCGTTCCCGGCGATTCTGGTGAGGTGTGCTTCCACGACCTCTGGCGGTGGTCTGTGAAAGGCGATTACGCTCGTTACACTCGAGAGCTTCCTCACCTCGTCCGACTCGGGGTCGTTCGCGGCCATTGCCACCGGATTCTCGCTCTTCCTGACCGCGTCCTTGATGAATTCTATGGCTCCGTAGTCGGCTCTCCCGGCCAGCCCGTCGACCTCGTCGAGGAAAATCAAGGTCCTACTGTCGAACAGGCTGCTGCTGGAAATCACTTCTCCAATCCGCTTCGTAAGCCTTTCCTTGGTGCGAGTATCGCTCGCGTTCAGTTCCACGAGCTGCAGCCCAAGCTTCTCAGCCGCGAGGTGGACGCACGTCGTCTTCCCTGTGCCTGGAGGACCCACGAGGAGTGCAGCTTTGGCGCCGCGCTTCCATCTCTTCAGCCAGACAATGAGCTTCTCCCTCGCCTCTTCGTTCCCGACCATGTCGTCCAGGCTGGTCGGTCGGTACTTCTCCGACCACATCAGAGCGCACCTCCTACGAAAACGAGTAGCCCCACTGCCATACCAGCGAGCGCGATCCGTTTCACCCTGTGCGCGTTTGCGGGGTCATGCCTCGCGATTATCGAGGCGGCGAGGTACAAGAAGATCGCGTCGGGCGCGATGACCCCGAAGGTGTAGAACTCGTTCGCGAGCCCTAAGAGAAGGGGAACCCAACTGGTGACCACCGCGAGAAGGAAGAAGGCCGCGCCGACGGAGGACGCGGCTTTGAGCCCTCTGCCCCTCGCAAGGGAATTGACCCCGCGCTTCGCGTCTCCCTCGACGTCGGCCATCGCCTTCACGACCTCTCTCCCGACACCGGAGAAGAACGACGTGAGCGCCATCATCAGCAGCAGCGACCTCGTCAGACTCCCACCGGAGACGACGCCGCCGTAGATGAAGGGGATGGCGAGAGAGGAAGCGACGATCAGGTTTCCCGGAAGGCCGGTCTGCTTCGCCCTGTTGTTGTAGAGCCACGAGAGGAACGCGTAGAAGAGAGCGATTATTGCAGCGACAGGGTTCAGGGTCAGCGCGGACGAGGCAACGCCCGCTATCAGGACGAGCAATGATAGCCTGACCGCGGTCTGTGTCGAGATGCGGCCACTCGGGATGGGGCGCTCGGGTCGGTTCACCTTGTCCACTTCGACGTCGTAGATGTCGTTCACCGACATGGAATACGCGCAGATGAAGAACCCGGTCAGGAACCCCAGGGTCCCTTGGACGGCCTTCACCTCAGCAGGCTTGGAGACGAAGAACCCGACGATGACCGCGAAACCGATCATAACACAGTTGGCCGGTCTTACCAGGTCGAGGCTCGCTCTGAAGCCCATTGGTCAGAACCTTGCCTTGCTCACCTTGTAGTAGATTACTTCGCCCCTGCGCTCGATCACCGCGATTATCGCCTCCTTACCCATCTTGGCCATCTCCTTGACAGATTTCTGTAGGTCTTCCATCCCCTTCTCTATCCCTTCGTCAAGGGCGAAAACGACGTACTTCGCGGGCTTCTTCGGATAGTCTCCCCTCTCATAGACCCTCAGGTCGGTCCCAAAGCCGAAGCCTTCCCGCACGACGTAGCCCCTGCTCCTCAGGTCCCGATAGATCATGAATTTGGTCCAGGAGTCCCTGGCCCGCCTCTGGGTCAACTCAGCGAGCCTCTCGAAGGTGACCTTCTTCCCTGACCCGTCCTTTAGGTCGAGCTTCCCCGCATAGAGAAGGTAGAGCGCTTCGTAGTCTCGCAGGGCCAGGGCCTTGTCTTCCTTCGACCCGTAGCCGGACTCTACCAGCTCGCCAAGACGGTCCCGGTCGACAACCACGGCAGCGTCGTCCACGAGAACGGCGTTGAATGGTTGAACCTGCTCTTCGGGAGTGACGGCCTCTCCCAAGTCTCTCGGATTGACCAAGGCCGTCCGACCGTATTTGAAGGTTCAAAGGAATCGATGGCGGAAACGCTTTAGAGCTGACCCGGCCCGGTGACTATTCCTTGGCCGACTTCTTCACGATGCGCACGGTCACCTGGAGCGACGGGTCAGTGAGGATGATTGACCAGACCGCTCTCCCAGGGAGGCTGACCTATGTTACCTACACCAAGCCCGAGCAAGTGGCCGGGGCTATCAGGACGATGGTTGTGCGCGGCGCGCCTGCAATCGGGGTGACGGCTGCGATGGGCGTGGCTCTGGCAGCAGCACGTTCCAAGAGGAGAGACCTCAAGGAGTTCATGAAGGAACTCGAACAGAGCGCGAACATGCTCCGTTCGACTCGACCCACGGCGGTCAACCTCTTCTGGGGGATAGAGCGCGTCCTGAACTCCGCTCAGTCAGCCAATTCCATCGCCGAGGCCAGGAGGTCCATCGCGAAAGAGGTGATGATGATGGAGGAGGAGGACATCGAAACGAACAGGAGGCTCGGGCGTGTGGGCGCTGACCTGATCGATGACGGGGATACGGTCCTGACCCAGTGCAATGCGGGCGCTCTGGCGACCGTGGGGTACGGGACTGCCCTCGGTGTTGTGAGGGCGGCCGTAGAGCAGGGTAAACTGGTGAAGGTTCTGGTGCCTGAGACGAGGCCTGCGCTCCAGGGAGCGCGCCTGACGGCGTTCGAGCTTGTCACGGATGGCATCGACTGCACTGTGATTCCTGACACGGCCGTGGGACATATGATCAGTATCGGCAGGGTGGACAAGGTCATCGTTGGAGCCGACAGGATTACACGTGACGGTTTCGTGTTCAACAAGATAGGGACGTATCAGGAGGCGGTATTGGCAGACAGGCACGGGGTCCCGTTCTACCCTGCAGCTCCCTACTCGACCTTCGACCTCTCCCGCACCCACGAGCAGGTGACGATAGAGGAGCGGAGCTTCGACGAGGTCGTCCGCATCAGAGGGAGAAGGATCGCGCCGAGAGGCGTCTCGGTAGCCAACCCTGCTTTTGACATGACGCCTCCGGAGCTTGTCACGGCCATTGTGTCGGACAGGGGACTGATTGAGAGGCCGTTCGAAGGGAACATCTCTCGGGTCATCTCTTAATTACCTACATCGTCTTCGGCGTTTTCGGGCCCGTAGCCTAGCACGGATTAAGGCGTCAGCCTTCGGAGCTGAAGACCATGGGTTCGAATCCCACCGGGCCCGCTATCATTTGATACTGAGCCCTGTTTCTCGGAATCAGCTCGGGGGGAGGACGCTTTCATCTTATCAAAGACTACGTCAAAGCTGTATAAATGTGCCAATGTCGGTCTAGGGATAATTCCAACCGCGAGAGTACTCGCGCGTGGCGGTTTTAGCGGGGCGCGCGCTCGCTATTTGAACACAATTAAGGAGGAAATGGGAGGGGTTCAACCCCTCCTTCAGCATTTTTTGAAACTTCAGGCACTACTGATTGTTGAGAAAGACGCGCGCGCGCAGGGCGAATGGTGTACCCCGAAAAAGGCCGTTGTCGCCGATACATTACGTCTGTGTCCGTTCCCGTCAAAGACCCAGGTAGATATGTTGCCCTGATGAGCAGAAGAGCCTTGTTAGACGGACAAAGCCTTCGTCTTGGCGCTTAAGAGGAAAAACACAGCAGGCAAAAGGGTAAGTACGAACAAACCATCGAAGAGAAGCGGGACGGACTCCAAAGAAAGTAAGATGAAACCCGCAACTAAGAACTTGGGTCGTGCCCTCAGGATCCCCAATACGCCCAGCAAAGCTCCCACAACAATCCCGCCTTGAACAACTACGGTCGTCAGCATGACCTGAAGACCAGTTTCGGATGTGGATACGACTGATGAGCAGCCGCCCCCAAGTGAAGCCGTAGCTTCCCCACTCGCCGCTCCGAAGATTGAACAAGGATTGACCAAGGCAAGCACGTTGGTCATGGCGGTCTCGATTGCGACCGCTCCAATGGGAAGAATCGTAAGGATTGCCAAGGCGAAGAACATTTTCTGACGGGAGGATTTTAGCGTTTGCGTATTAGACACCATAGAAGACCTAGGAGAAGAAACATTCATTTGTGAAGTGATTGGCGCCTGATATCGTTCCATACCAGCCCCAGGTGCACACAAGTACAAAGTTTCCATTCTGGTCATAGATGTCTTCAGCGTGGTACATTTGATGCTGGAACGTGTTGCAGCATAGGGTCCAGTGAAAGTCGCCATGTCCATCAGCTGTAGCAGGATTGCCAACGAAGTTCACACCGTCGATAACGCAATCGTCGGTAACCCATCCATCATTCAAATGATAACATACTTGGACATAACTTGAGATGCATATGTTAGTTCCGCAGATTGAGATTGTTGCTGTTCCTATGACTTTATTCAAGATTATGTTCAACGGATCGCGCAAATCCACTTCGTTGTTCGTTGGGTCATTCGACGAGCTCGCAATCTGCGCCGAACTCTTCGATGAAACGATTAGGTTGCATTGACTATCAACCTTTAGGTCGATGCTCTTGGAGTAACCTTCATTGGTCATGGTAGTACCATTGACCTCGTTGAAAAAGCAACCGCCACCTTGGACTGGCGTTCCGCGAGCTACTACTTGGCCCACACTTAATGAATTCCAGTTGAGTTCCGTGTTCGCTGCGACAGGACTGACGAACGATGTTAGTGGCAACACCAACAACAGCAAGCTCGCCACCATTAATGCTGCGATTTTCTTAAAGGTGCTAGGCATTCTTCATGAGATATCAAAACTACTATCCTATAAGCACTTACACGACCGGTTCGGTTCTGTTTCGTCTCTTGGGGGATTCAACTCGGTGTTTCACCTTGGGGGATAGGTTTGCGTCTGAGAAATAGGAACCCGCCGATTAGCGCGGTAATACCGATGCGCGCGCGTGCGCGTCGCCATGGCTGCGTCCAATCATCACCTCCTCGAAGGAACAGATACCAAGGGAACCCGGGTCCGCCCTTCTTCAAACTCTGCGCTGCGGATGGTGCCCAACATGCCAGAAATTGATTCGAAAGATGTAATCCACAACACGCCGGCGCGATGACGGATTAGATCGAGAGGTCCGAAGTGGGGCCTGAGGAATTAGAAGCCGAAACATTGAGAGAAGTAGATTGCAAGACCTGGAAGCGGGAAACTGCGGGGAGCTTAGGTCGAACAGAACCTGGAATCGCGTAAAAGCTGGTCCTTAACTGATATCGAACCCCCAAATGCTTCGGGTTTGAAGAAGAAGCAGCTGCTGTAGGACGGGGAAGGATTCAAAGTCGGTGAATCATGAAGATACAGGCCTATTGTCACAGGTTGCCAAAGCGCGGGGTGCTGTGTTATGGTAGAGTATTATTACAAGCCGCAAGAGAATGGAGATTCGAACCCACCGCGCGGAAAGTCGATTTGGAGCAGGTTTCCGCGTAGTGCGATGGAGCCTGAGGCAATGTCCTCAGAAAAATTTTCAAAAAAAACACTTGGAAAAGGAGAAGAACATCCGCAATGACGCCTAGGTCTCGCTATATATCGGACAGCCTATACATTTGCACTCGCGAAGTTGTGGACAAGGGTTGTCAGTAAGTGGCGAGTTACCGACAAGGGTTGTCGGCAACTTCAAGGTGGAGTTACCGACAAGGGTTGTCGGTAAGTGGCCAGTTACGGACAAGGGTTGTCGGTAACTCAAAGGACAAGTTGTGGACAAGGGTTGTCCATAACTTTCTCTCAAGAGGAGACAATAGCATGTTCGCCGAAGGAATTGCATACTCGCAGGCTGTGGCGTGAAAATTGTGGAACAGGCGTAATGTGGCTCGGCTGAAAAACAAACTCCAGCCTTTCCTCCGATCCTTCAAAGCAGGACTGCCTGCGATGAACTTGCGAAGGTTAAAACTTGTAAACTGTACAAGGAAAGCCTAGCCCTCGGAATCCGAATTCAGAGCCTCGATTCTTACTGCTTTCATCCTTTGATGGTGCATTCATCACCTATCGGGGTCACTACCCGCGTACCACCGCCAGTAACTGGCGTGGGTAGGTCGAGCGAACTCCTTGACTGATGATTCAGGGTCACTCCCGACATACCCTCCGCTGCGAGACACCCCCCTCTGGGTTAGCCCCACGGCTTCAACAGGTACGTTTCGGCCAAGACTCCGACTCATCCATTGAAGTCTGGAGTTGGCCAACCCCTTCAACCAATTGAAGGAGCACCCTCGCCCTTTCGGGTTTCGGGATCATCAGGGGAAAACTCCAGCCATGCGGTTGGAGAACATCTCACGAGAGACTCGTGAGGAATCATCCCTGACGTCCAACCTTCTTTCTGGCATCACCTTCAGTCGACGAAATGCGCAAGCGGTCCGCGTAAGATGGGTCCGGCTCTCCCGGGCTGTTGTCGTGTTCTCACTCATTCCTTGTACGCCACATTCAGACGCCACTGTAGGCGATGCATCGGCCTCCTCGGCGCAGACAGTTCCATTCAGAGAGAGAAAGTAAGTTAGACACGTGACTAGAGGCCGGGAGTATTTAACGCGGACAGATGAGGTTGCCAATTCCCAACCAACGTTGCCAACCTCTCCCTTCTGAAAAGGGCCTTGAATGGCAATTTGGCAACCTGCTTGCCAATTTGGCAACCCCTTGGCAACCTCTTTGGCAACGTGACCGACATGGCGCTCCTCGTGGCATGACTTGATGGCGTGAACTCGGATGATGGCGTGAACTCGGATGATGGCGTGATCTGATGGCCTGAACCTGTGGTAAAGTGGCGCTAACTCGATGTTTGGCACGATCTAATGGCGGGGACCTGCAACAAGGTGGCGCCAACTTGGTTGTTGGCACGTACTTTGGCACGAACTCGCGCCAATTTGGCACGAACTTCCTGGTGAGGCAGAATCGTCTCTGGGACGGACTTTCGCGCCGTTTCTTCAGGGGAATCCTTCCCCGACGGTCAGGATGCCGAGGCATCTGCACTCGACCCCTGCACGAACCCATCGTTTGTGACGGGATTGGTGGTTTCGCTCAGCCACTCAAAGATGTGACCAATCTATTTTGGTGAGATACGAGCGCCCGGGGGTATTTAACGCGGGCAGACTACGTTGCCAACCTGATGCCTTCGCTAGCGAGACAGTTCCGAGTGGACACTGATTGCGCAGGAAGTCGGTATCAAGGTGGATACCGGCTTCCACGTCAAAGCATGTTCAACCCTTGATCATGTAGATAATCGACCCTTGATCATGTAGATGATCGACTGTCGAGCACTATCCGAATCGAAAACGTGCTCGACCCTCGAACATGCAGATGATCGACCCTCGATCATGCCCATGCTCGACCCTTGATCATCTGACCTCGGGGGGTGTGAAACCAACTTCCAAAGCGGGTTATGAGCATGGAGTGATTCAAGCGCTCTCCGCGCGCGAGCCCCAGGCCTATTGCAGTGGAGGGGAATTAGCGTCGCTGGGGGGAGAGCCTCCTGACCCGGAAAGCCTCTTCCAGTATCGACTGTCGATACTGGGGCCGAGTATCAAATGTCGATACTCGAATGCGTTTCCTCTCACGCAGTTCTCCGTTCTTTCCCATGACTGCCCTGCGCCAGAATTGGTTGACACTCCTTGCCGCCTTGAATTCAGCGCGGCGTCATGACAGTGTGACAGGTCTGTGACAGGTTCGGGGTGGGTTCGGCTCCTCTGTGACAGGTTTGGACCTAAGACGGGGGATTTGTGACAGGTTGGTGCAGATTCGCGTGTCTTACAGGCTCTTACCGGGTCTTACAGGTCCTTACAGGCCGAGGGTGCGTGGAAGGTTCTTCCACTTCGGGTTTGTGTGGGAATTTCTCTCTCTCATTACTGGCTTGTTATCGGTTTGTGACAGATTTGTTACCGGTTGTTACCGGTTTGTGACAGGTTTCGACGCGCGCTTGGAGCTTGTTCTACTTCAAAAGTAGAACCTGTCACACGCCTACCCGGCGCGAGTCAGGGCCAATTTTGGCGTACGATCCGCGCCAATGCGGTACTAGCGGTGAGACGCCAGCGCACTTGTGATCTGTTTTTCTGTCTATGGAAGACAGGTGAGCAAGTGCGGAGAGGTATTTAACAAGGAAAGCAGACGAAGAGGGCAGAGTCATCTGGGCAGTCGTCGTCCAGTATCCCTGTGGAATGAAGTTAGGTGAGGGAGCACCCACTGGTCCGGAAAGCCCCCTTCAGTATCAATTGCTGATACTGAGGTCTAGTATCAGACGCTGATACTCGAATGCGTCTCGTCGCTCGCGTGCGCAAGAGTTGGTCGAAGCACCTGGATTGTCGGGGCCGGGGGATCAGACCAGTCGTCTGGGTGATGCTTGGGTCTTGCGCGTCGGACTAGAGCCCTTGACTTGCTATCGGCAAATGCGCGGAATCTGCACATCGGATTCATGCGCGGATTCTTCACACTTCGGACCGCTAAAAGCCCACTCCACCAGTCAGTTTCATGGAAAGCGCGGGCAGCCAAAGAATCTTGTGAAGATTTCTCCAAGATTTCCAGGGTGAAATTCAGAGAGATATATGCCGCTACTGCGGTCAATACCGCGCCTACACGGATTCCCAAGCTTATCAGAACCTTCGTTCTCAGACTCAGAGGCACAGAAGAGTGGGTGGACTTGGGTCGCTTAAGCATGTATGGCTAAGAAATCCATAGCTGGCCCAGAATGAAAATTAGAGCTAGGACTACCAATATGTCTACTCCTGCTAGCCCCGCGATTAAGAGGAGCCACGTTCTTACCCGCATGCTGTAAAGGTGAGTCGCGGGTCACTTAAGTATATAGGCAAAAAAGAGGAAGGGGTTTTGAACCCCTCTATGCGCAAGCGTTTATGATATGATTGATTAGATAGTTGTATGTGCAGAGCGCGGCCAGTGAAGCGAAATTCACTTCCTGGATTGTCGAGCCGAAGCCACCATACTCGTTTGGCATATTGAACCAATCTTCAAAGCTGTTGAGAAATCCCTGTGGCGGGGCGAAGTTATTTCCATCCCAGCCAACAAAGATTGAGCCTGTGTTTAGCGGCCTGTAGTATGTGTTTCCGTTGTTGCCTACGAATGTAGCCCCAGTTTGCTGTGAAGCGAGTATTGAGCTAATCGTGGTTTCGGCAATGGCGGAGTAGTTGTTTTCGCCTTCTGAATAGAGCATGGTAACTAGCTCTGCATAGGTAGCTGTTGTAACCCCTTCGGCTATTGGAGTCCCATAGCAAGAAATTGATTTTAAGACGATATTCAAACACCCTTCTATGCCCACGAATGAGCCGCCGCTACTGTAAACGCCGAATGTGTTTAGGTCATAGTTTGCGACTTGGTTAGCCGTGTAGCATGAGCCGCCTTCCAGTGGGCCAGAACTACACATGTTGAATCCCACGTTATAGGTCGGGGAATATCCGTTCGCTAGAGTTTGTAAGGCAACTAGAGTTGGGTTCAAAGCCGCATCTTCGGATAGTAGAATGTAGGCCGTCGTTCCTATTGAGCAGACCTTAGAGGAGTAAGGATATTCATAATTTGACTGATATGGCGATGAAATAGAGCAATCGTAATATGCTGAAGCCGTGTATGCGAAGTAGTTAGCGAGTCCGTAGTCCCCGCTTGCCGCCGCCGTAGGTGTAAAATACCACAGTGGCGAGTAAATGTCGTTTGGATATGTTACGCTGGCAGACGACAGGAGCGAAGCAAACCCGTTAGTTGATTGGCCGAAGCCGTTTGCTGTAGATGTTCCCGCTAGGTATAGGTCGGCCCCGAACATCGTTCCATGCCTGTACGTGTATCTGAACGAATCGAAGTTTCCGTTAGGAATGTTTTGACCGTTTATTGAAACGTGTGAGTGGTCAATTACGCAATAGTCTGTTAGCGTGGAAGGGTTAGTAACAATCACGCTTGACCCTAGCGTTATTGTCGCTGGATAGGGAGAGAAGTATGGGGCGGTTGTGGTCGTTATCATCACACAGACTTCTATCTGTGTGGATGAATAATCCCAATTTGCCGAAGCCTTGAGCGTAAGAGCCTGGTTACATGTTTGCGCGGCCCCGTAGTAGAATACTAGGTTTTCTGTGGTGTTATATTCGCCGTCTATGGGTGTGCTAGTAACTTCGTTGAACGTTCCGCCGCCGTTAGCGACTTCACACATCTGGCTATTGCTCATTGTGGTATAGCCTATCATTCCGTATTCCGTGGGGCTAGCCCATGTAACAGAAATTGGTAGGTCATAGTACTCAGATGGAGCACAATAGCTTGAGCCGAAATTGCACTTTCCAGTAAGTCCAGCAAGGTAGTTTACGATTCCCTGTTCTGCTGTTGTGATGGTGGTTCCCGAAGTGCTACTTGTCGGGCAGTTCGGCCAACTCGCGGCGATTGATTGTGTGTTTGCGGTTGAAAGTCCCCACAGGAAGGTTAGCCCGTTGTATGTCGTTGAAGGGCCATAGTATCCGATGTAGTAGGGAGTTCCAGGGCATACGTTGTCTGCCGCCGTTATCTGTGTCGCTGTCCAGGCTGAAGGAACGAACCAACTCGGCAAGCCATACGCATGAGGCCCACCTATGACTATGGAGCCTGTGGGCGGTTGTCCCGAACTCCAAAGCTGTTTGCTGTAACCCGTATTAGTTGCCAGAGTAGACGCGGCTGTAGCATCTCCAGATGTGTAGTAAATCACAGAGCCGCTTCCCCCTCCACTAGGACATACGGGGAAACTGTTTGCAATTGTCGCTGTGTTTGCCGCGCTCAACCCCCATACGAAGTAAAACCCGCCGTAGTTGCTTAGGGTGTAGTCGTTATGCGGGCAGATGTTATCGTTTTCTATGATAGTCGTTGCGTTGTAACTGTTTGGAGCGAACCATGCTGGCAAGCCATACGCATGAGGCCCACCAACGATTATTGATCCCACAGGCGGCATTCCCGAACTCCACAGTTGTTTTGCGAATCCTGTGTGAGTCGCTAGAGTAGTTGCGGCTGTAGCATCGCTAGATGTATAGTAGATTGTGGCTTTTCCGACCGAAGATTGTGCATGAACCGTTTGGATTGGAATCGTCATTCCTAACGCCGATATAGCGAATATGGTTATGAGTAGAATCGAAGCTAGTGTTTTGGATTTTGTTTTTGTTAAAGTCGTCATTCTATTTTCAATCTCGTGAACCAAATTCGAAGATAAGAGCCCAGAGCCATTTTGAAGATGTCAGAGGAGAGGGTGGGCTGAACTAATTGGGGGCCAACATACCTTCACCATTCTCCCTCCCTCTGAGTATTGTTCAGAAGGCGTTCGGGTTTATCAGAGATGCATCCCATTCTCTCTGACATGGGTGATGAACAATGGATAACTGTCCCCTATCTGGCGAAACTCACGGGCGTGGGGGAATCGACAATTTGGGAAAACATCAGACTCTTGAGAGCCATACAGTGCCTATCCCCTACTGGAACTTGTGAGACCAAAAAACCGAAAGCACTGTCAGTAACTGCTTGAATTCCCTGCTATCAATAGCAGCCAGAACCACAGGGAGTTCAGCTTGTCCCTGAAATTGCGGATTTCCTTTATGTCGATTGGCTGAATATGATTCTTGCACTCGACAGCCAGGGTGAAGTCTCCAAATGCCTCTCTCTTCTTCCCAAGCACATCTATCTCGTATTCAACCTCCGACTTGTCTTTCGCTCGAACTCTGGTCTGTGTGTCGAACTCCCAAGTTCTCAACAGCCCAGCTGCGATGTCCTCGAGGGCCGTTCCCTTTGCGACTTTCCAATCTTCATCCACGATAGCACGGGAGCGCAGTCATGATTTGAGCGTTGCTTGAGTCCCTATAGAAGTACAGTGTTCGCGCCGCTGGCCGGAAACTCCAGCTCTTCGAGGTGGGATTTGAACCCACGAACTCATTAACCCGAGAAGCAGCAGAGCGCCAGACAGTTAGGCGGCTTCAGACCTTGATGTGAATAATGGAATCAGGGCACATGAATCAGTAAATGTGAAGCAGGGAGGGAAGGTTGAGGGTGGTAAGGGCGTAGGTCCCTCCTCGGCGAAGTCTTCCTTGGTGTAATCAACAACCTGGTCCGCACCAAACGACCTGACTAGGTCAACATTCTTGGTGCTGCAAACTGCAGTCACCTCCGCCCCGAACGCCTTTGCAATCGGCACCGCAAATGTACCCACGCCCCCAGATGCGCCGTCGATCAGGACCTTCTGCCCCTGCCGAACCTGCCCCCAGTCGCGGAGAGTCTACAGGGCAGTGATTGCTGCGGCAGGAGTGGCCGGCGCTTGCTCGAACGTCACCCTAGCCGGCTTCAGCACAAGCCTGTCCTCGCAGGCACTCACGTACTCTGCAATAGTGCCTGGTCCAGTGCCAAAGACTACGTCTCCCGGTTGGATTTGCTTTACCTTTGCGCCGATTGCTTCAACCCTCCCAGCCAGATTCGCCCCTGGTGTCTCCGTTTTGGGCGGAACAACCCAATTCATGTAACACGCACAATGAACGGAATCTAATGTTGTTGCATGTCAGCGGGATTGGTGGAGGCCGCTTCGACTCGCACGAGCACGCGATCATCGGTCAGGACCGGCTTGTCGACTTCCGCGCGCGCATGCGCGGATTCTGCACGCTTCCGACCGTTAAAAGCCCACTCCACCAGTCCTTTCATGGAGACCAGGTCGGTCGCCGAAACGAAGGTCAGGCTCACGGACCTGAAGCGGTTCGCCCTGGAGAAGCTCCCAGGAGGACCCTTGCGCGACGACATCCTCTCTCAGCCCGACGAGATATCGTCTGACGACTATCTTGCGAACTGCAGGGTCTGGCTGAGGCTCGCCCGGCTACACGGGCAGCCTCAGGACCGCCTTCCCATTCGGTAGGTTGCCGATCCATTCCCATCCCTCGGCGATCGCCTTCTCGACCTCCTCCGGTGGCACGACTCTTTGCCTCTGCCCGTTGTTCATCATGACCGCAAAGAGCTTCTGCTTCACAAGGTCCTGAATCTCCTCGTCCCCCGCCTCCGTCAGGGCGATCTTCTCCAGCTCGCCCTGCTTGTAGCCCACCGTCAGCAGCATCTGCCTCTTGACCTGGGTCGCAACGTCGTCTTCGGTGGAGAACTGGGGTGTCATGAGGTACCTCTGCGCCTTCTCGAAACTCGTGCGCATGTCTCCAATGACATCAGACGGGAGGGAGTGCCTGTTCAGCGTGTACCTGTGTTCTATGTCTCCTTTGTGGCCCATGAAGAAGACCCGGTAGTCCCTGATGATGAGCCCCCTGCTCTCGGCAAGCATCAGGGATGTGTCGAAGCTGGAACGCAGGTCGTATGGTCTGGCCTTTATGGCGCAACTGCGCAGCCTCTTCCTGATCAAGGCGCTGACCAGGCCGCTCCTCACGAACAGGTTCTTCCTTGGTTTGGTGCTTCCTGGACATATTAGGGGCGACGAGGCGTCCAGCTTCTCGCCGGATCTCGTCCTCAGCGTCAGGTATTGCGTGATGTACTCGCATCCTTCCTTCGCCAGGAAGGTGAAGTACTGATGGCCGGCCTTGCTCAGCTCTGGCCTGACGACGACCATCGCCGGAGTCCTCGAGAAGCCGATTTGGCCGCCAGCGCCGTCATCGCTGGCGTCTGGCCCGATTGTAATCTCCGGCAGGTCGCCGATCCTCAGCCCGTCAGAGCCATCGTAGTTCCCAACAACCTCCAACCTGAGACCCGCCTGGGCGACGAGCGCCCCGGCGCACCTGGTCTGGGGAGGCGCGTTCGAGAAGAACATGGCGAGTTCGGAACTTGTGGGCGCGTGCTTGTCCCTGAGGCTGGGGGTGTCTTGCGCGCCCCTGATCTTTACTCTTCCCTCCACGTTGATGCCGTTGTGAGCGAACCAGGATCGGAGGGCCTTCGTAACGGAGTGGATGTAGCTGCCCGCCTTTCCCTCCGCCTCCAGCTTTGTCACCAGGTCCATGGTGAAGTTGTACGCCCACAGCGTTCCACCGTCGCCGGTTGCCCGGGTCAGGAGCTCCTCAGGGCTCCGTATTCCCCTTGACTTGCAGATTGAACCCAGTCGCCTGAGGTAGACGTCTGCGGTTATCCTTGACCCTCTGGATACGTTGTCATACCATCTCTTGACGTTGGGGTCCTCGAACAGGCCCCTATACCTTGGCTGCGCGCCCCTCCAGCAGCGCGAGGCTCCGGGCTTCTTCATGCCAGCTCTGTCGCTGGCGCCTTTTAACGGAGCTGGGCTCGATACCAGATGATACTGGGCCCCACCGGGCCCGCCTTTTCTTCCGGACGAGTCCTTCTCCCGTCAAATTCCCAATTGCACAGTCTTGCAGGTGGAATGAAGAATGGGAGGTTCAGCCTGGAGAGGTCGCCGTACTACCGTTTCTTGCTGGAGGGTTCGAACTTCAAGAGGTGGGTCTCTTCATTGGAGGAGGTTGGACGGTTTCACAGCGCGCCGTCAACAAAACTAAGGAGCAAAGAGAAAAGGTTTCTAACCGCAGCGAACTGTGGGCGAGCAGGCAAAGACAGCACTAGCAGATCACACTCCCACCCTAGAACCTTAGCGCGCCAAGCTAGCGCAGACGCAAAAATTCTATTTGACGGCCATGACGACGATGACGACGACGATAGACCAATGTGACGACGAAACCATGGTTTTCTGACGAATGTGACGTCTTCAAGCAGGGGTCAGTGGATCGCTTCAGAATTAGAAGTTATGTTTGGGCTCATGCACCCCAGTGCGCTCGCGAGTGGCGCGCCGGATTGCTTCCGGGGTTTTCGCCCTCACGCTATACCCCGTAAACTCACTACCGGGAGCAGGAAAGCGACCTTGTAGTCCCTCATGCACTCGACGAAGGCTTGGCAGTTCTTCCGCCCCCCCGTTTCAAGGCGAAGTATTTCTCCAGTTCCACCTCGGTCGGGCTCGGCCTGCTCATGTCGTCGGCGGCGGAGGCGAGGAGACGGGGACCGAGAGTGGTCGGTCAACTGTGGACGTGCTGTTGCGAAGCTAGAGAGGTTGCTTTAGGCCAAGACTGGAAAGGTGGAAGGCTTAGGATGCCGAAGCCTGCCTGTGCTGACACGCTCCGAGCGATACCACATTCAAGCAAGGGAGACCAAGAATGATCAAGGGGATGCACGGGCTACTTTACACGCCCAAGGCAGAAGAACTCCGTGTGTTCATTCGGGATAAGCTGGGTTTCCCCTACACTGACATGGGCGAGGGCTGGCTCATCTTCGACCTGCCTGAGGGGGATTTGGGCGTTCATCCGTCTGACAGAGTGTTCCACTCGATTTCCTTCTACTGCGATGACATCTCCAAGACAGTGAAGGATCTGAAGTCGCGTGGCGTTGAGTTCACTTCGGGCATCACTGATCAAGGTTGGGGAATGCTGACACACTTTCGAATGCCTGGGGACATGGAGGTGGAGTTGTATGAGCCCAAGTACGAAAAACGGGTGCGGGGCAAATCACAGGGCGCAGAGAAGACGCGCAGGAAGAAGACGGAGAGAGGAAGGACGAGTCAGTTATGAAGATGCCCATCCATAGGGATTTGATTGAGCTCCACATCATCCTCATCCCTTCTCCTCTCTCCCGACTCCTCGTGTAACCATCTACGCCAAGAGAACGCATGGGGGCTAAGGAGGAGTAAGACAGAAGCCACAGACGAGACGGAAATCCCCTCCCCTTCCTTCTAGAACCGAAATGTCGGGTCAAGCACGGTGCGATGGATGACTGATGAACCACTCCAAACTTGGCGCGGGAGAAGCACGAGGGAAGATTCCGAAAGGGCAAGACTGTGGTATTGTTGACCGCAGTTTAGTCTAATCTTCCGGGAAGGGAACGCCGACCGCGTTCTCCATGATGCGCCGTTCAGCGCTCCGGAGGATCTCGCTCAGGGTGGACGGCTTCACGCCCACAAGTATACTGAGGTTCGTCAGGCTGATCTTTCTTGGGAACTCGAAGTACCCCTTCGCTACAGCTGTCGCAATGATCTCTTTCTGGCGCCCTGTCAGGGTCGCCTTCTGGTCCAGGGGTGAAACGTCTTCGATCCGAGTCGCTACCCCTTCGTGACTAAGCTTGGAAAGGATCAGCCTCAGGTCGGTGGTCCTCCTCACGATGAACCGCCACGAGGCGGGTTGGACCTCAGCGTTGAGCGGACAGTCCAGACAGATTATCGCAGAGTCGCTCGACGCCCGGCAAACGCTGGGCCTGTCAAGGACCAGTAGCAACGGAAGGGTATCGCCACCGTCGTCCCCCTCTAGGGCCTGCCTGATTCCCTCCAGCTTTCGGATCGCCGAGACCGTCTTCCTCACGGCTTCGGGTTCGCCCTTCATCTCCAGGAGAAGTGTCATCCCCTTCTTGTTGAACTGCTTACAGTCTACGACTTCGATCTTGGTTCCGAACTCTCTTGCCGCGTCCTGGAGCTTGTTTTCGGCCCTGACTTCCAACGAGACCTGTCTTAGCATGTTCCCGAACGCATTAGGGTGGTCCCTCCCTATATAACGCGACGACACGATTCCCACTGTTGAGAATGTCCCCTTCATTTCCCTCTCCCCTAACACCTTAGGGACTACCCTTAATCCGACTTGTACTCTAAATTCTACACATGGCCTCAAGAGCCGTGGAATCGAACAGGAAAGAGGACTCCTTCTGGCGCGATTTCCCCGCGATGACGGACTATTTTTCCCCGGGGATCGTCCCGCTCCTAAGGTACGTCGGCCTCAGCTCTAAACAGGTCATGCACGAGTTCGGCGAGCAGGTAGGCCGCGAGGCTGCCACCAAGATGGCGGACCTCTCTCTCAACCAGATGCTTGACGAGTTCTCCAGAATCTGGGAGGAGTACAAAATCGGCACGCTGACAGTCGAGGCGCGAGACCCTCTGGTTCTACAGGTGTCCAACTGCACCGTCTGTGGCCAGCTGCAGGGAACAGGGGAGGTGTACGAGTGCGCCTTCCATGAAGGGTTCTTCCAGGGTGCCCTGAGCGCGAAGGCGAGAAAGACCGTGTCCCTGCGCCAGCAGACCAACAACGAAGGCGAATCCGGCACCTGGTGCAGAAAGCTCGTCGCCGACATCTCCTCCTGACCATGGTTCGGAGTTCGGACCCTCCTCGAGGGTGAGAGCAGACCTTACTCTTACGCTATGCTAGAGCGGAGACGCTTCGTACACTGACAACTCTTCAAAGAACAGGTGCTTCGTCGCTACTTTTGCCAGCCTGAACCCCTGACGCGAACATTCGACTCCGAACTCGCCGATTGGGGCTTGGTCGTTTAGGAGCATGACGATTTTTCCTGTCCGTTTGACCGCCCGCAGTGCCTCTCGGAGGAACCTTATCGGCACCTCCAAGCCTGCACCGCCCTCCGTAGAAGGATCATCCGCGACTTCAGCGAGCAGATAGGGGGGGTTGAATGCTACCAGGTCAAAGGAGCCCACCAGAAGGCATGAGGCCCCGTCGGCCATCAGGAAGTCTGCGCCCCAGGTTCTCCAGTCGGTCATTCCAGGCATGACGATGTCGGTTCCGACCGCCATCTCGAAACCCTTCGCTAGCACCGCCAGATTGCCGCCGTTCCCAGCGCCGATTTCGAGGGCGCTTCCACCCGAGTAGGCCCTCAGGACCTCCCTGAGCAGCGCTGAGTCTTCAGAGGCTATGTACGGCCTGCTCATTCGGCGATGCCGTCGCCCTTGAACGACCTGTACTCCTCGGGCTTGAGCACTTGCGTGATGTTCTGAGTCTGGTAGAAGTAGGCGGGAGTTCCGTCAGGAGAGAGCGCCAGGCTGTTGTCGGCGTTCTGGAGCCTGTACACTTTCACTACCGACGGCTTCACGCCTAGGACGGTCCCGTCATCCAGCGCGTAGTAGCTGAACCTCTCCTGGAGTGTCTTGAACCCGACGAGCTTCCCCTTGGGCTGTGGTGAAGGAATCATGAGGGGCCTTTCAAGCAGGGGCGTTAAAAGCGTGAGCTACCTCGCAATCTTCTGAATGCCCGAGCTGTATTGAGCCGCCTTCTTGGCCGCGCTCACCAGCTCTCTGGGGACCCCCAAGACCCCCGCGGCCTCCCTTAGGACAGCCTTCCGGACTCCCCCCATGATCTTGAACGAAACGGGAATCGACCTTCCAAGGTCCACGACCTCCTTCTCTGCGAACGGGAAGCAAGGCTCCAGCCACCTCGAACAAGCGCTCACGTCCCTCGCCATCCCCCTCATCTGGTAGTCCGTCAGGTCCCGGTCCATGACGGCCGCGGCAGCCTCCTCGCCCGAGTCCGCAAGCGCGGTCTCGTACTTGGCGTATCCGCCGAAGAGCTCGTCAGCGAGCTGCCCGAGCATAATCACTTCTGCCCCTTCTCGCGCTGCGGTGCTCGAGACGATGGAGTATAGGCACCAAAGGCTCCTATCCATGAGGGATGCCTGGAAGGGAAGGTTCATCCCCTTCAGCTCGCTCGCGACTGACTCGCGGGTGAGCCTGGTGGCTTTCAGCTCAATCCCCAGGATTGCGGCTCCCCTGCCCGCGCTGCGGCTGTCGAGGGCCCCCTCGGCGAAGGCGCTGCAGGCGAAGACCCCCGTCCGCCTCTTCGCGCAGGTCGCGATTATCGAGTCTGTCGAGCCCTCCGGAGAATGCGACCGCGACCTTGGCGCGCCCTTCGACCAATCGCGCCACGGAGGCGTCGATGGCACGTGCCAGCCTCCTGCCGGACTCTTCGAAGGTCCAGGGGCGCTCGGTCAGTATCTGGCCACCTGCTCCTTGATTCTCCTCGCAACGGTCGTCCCCACCTTGTCCACGGCCGCGAGCTTCTCGGCTGGAGCCTCCTTGATGTCCTCGAGTGTCCTGAACCCTGCGGAGTAGAGGGCCCTCGCCCTCACCCTCCCGACACCTTCGAGGGTCGTCAGCTCGACCAGCTCTTCGCTGACCCCTGCCTCCACCCTGAGCCTGAGAAGCTCGGCCTGTCTCACAATCCCTGCCCTCTTGAAGAGCTTCGCCAGCTCCCCCAGACCGTGAAGGAGCCATTCAGCGTTATCAACCGCCCTGTGCATGTCTCCAGGCTCGACTCCCAGCCTTGAGAGGAGTTGCTCCTCACGCCACTCGTCAATCCATCCATAGAGCGCCATCACCGTCCGCATCTCCTGAATCACCTGGTCGTAGTCGGAGAACGAGCGGGGGGTGTGACGCTCCAGAAGTTCGGACCCGTGCTCCTCCATGAACGCGATCGCCATGTCGTAGTCCTTGCTCCTGAGCGGGAACTTGGGAGAAAAGTCGGGGCACCGCGCGACCAGGTGCAGCAGTCCCGCAGTGTATCTCCCTTCAGGCTCGCTTCGGTTGATAGTCTCTCTAAACAAGACTCCAGTGGCCGGGTCGATGTAGAGCATGGACACCCTTCTTCCGAAATCTGTCGCGTAGAAGAGGCCTCCCTTGGTCTCCATGAGCTTCTCGGCGTGCAGATATCCCAGCGCTCCGTCGGTCAGCCTACCCACCTTCTCCGGTCCGACTTGCATCGCGAGCAGGGTCTTTCCGAAGAGGCCGTCGACGTCGCTCCTCGAAAGGCCCGTGCCAGTCGCCACCGCAGCCAGCATGTGGAATCGCATCGCATCCTCCTCCGAGAGCATGGATTCCACGGGCTCCGGGGGGTCTTTCGCGTAGTGCTCGAGGAGCGCCGCCGAGGGCTGCGACGGCAAGGGAATGATGACGGTCTCTCCATAGTCGTCGTACTGAGGCCTGCCCGCTCTCCCCGCCATTTGCCTGTATTCCAGGACGGAGATCTCCGCGTTTCCCCCGCGCTCCGCGTCATATCTGGTCATGTCCGCGACCACCACTCTCCTCGCCGGGATGTTCACCCCAGCGGCGAGAGTTGGGGTCGCCGCCAGAAGTTTGATTGCCCTCGCCCTGTAATACTCCTCTACGATTCGTCTGTGCTCTGTGTCGAGTCCCGCGTGATGGAATGCCGAGCCCTTCGCCACGATCTCCGCTAGCAACCGGCTGAGGCTCGTTTCCTCCCCGGAGGTGAGGATCCTTCTCGCCGCCTCGGAGACCGCCTTCCTCTCCTGTTCGCTCAGGTGCCTCTGCGTCAGCTCAGCCGCCTTTGTCGCCAGGCTGACCGCCCTCCTCCTCGTGTTCGCGAAGACCAGCGCCTGCCCGCCGGCCTTCAGGACGTCCATCGCGACGTCGATAGGGGCGCCGTAGGTAGACCTCGGTATCGGCCTCGCCTCACCGTCGGTGAACACTATCCTTCCGTAGTCGTAGACGGCTTCCCTGAGGGGAACGGGCCTCCAGTCGAGCTCCACGACCTTCGAACGGAGCCAATCCCCGATTATGCCCGAATTGCTGATTGTGGCCGAAAGCGAGAGCATCTGCACGTCCAGCCCCAGCTGCATTATCTTGGTCAGAATCATCTCCAAGGGTCGGTCCCCTCGAACCGTTCCCGGCCAGGTGGACCTCGTCCGCAATGAAGAGGCCGACCGAGCGGAGCCAGCCCACCCCGTGGCGCATCACGGAGTCGAAGCGCTCGTTGGTGAGCACGATAATGTCCCCTCTCCCCAGGGATTCTCCGCTCGAGTCGTAGTCGCCCGTCGAGATCACGCTTCGGATGCCGAATCGCGAAAGCTCGGAGAACTCGGCGTACTTCTCGGAGGCGAGAGCCCGGAGCGGGGCCAGGTAGACGACCTTCCTTCCCTGGTACTTGACCTTCACAAACGCGGCCATGATGGCGATCAGCGTTTTCCCGGATGCGGTCGGGCTGGAGACGACGAGACTCCTGCCTTCCAGGAGCCCCGCCTTGATCGCCTCCTCCTGAGGCGGATAGGGTTCAGTCAGGCCTTTTCCCTGGATGTAGGCCAGCAGCTCGGGAGGAAGATGCATCTCGTCAAACCTCATGGGCTGACTCCCGAAGGCTAGCCGCCAAGTCTTCTGATGAAACCTGGCTTCGACTCATAGACCATGCCTTCCCTGAACATGGTCCTGATGATCTTCTCCGCGTCCTCGTCCGTGAACCTCGCCTTGATCAGGTCTTCTTTGAAGACCTTCCGCTCAACCGGTTTCTTGTCGGCTCCCTCCAGGGTCTTCAGGATCTCCATTGCGGCCCTCAGGTTCCTCGTCTCACCCGCAGGCTTGCCTAGCTGGATGCCGAAGTCGGTCTTCTTGGTGGTCGCGTCCGTTAGGACGTCCTCGACCATCCTGTTCATCAGTGCAGTCGCGGCCAGCGCGTCCTCTTCGGTGACCTCCTCCCTCAGGAGCATCCTCGCCCTGGCCGAGGCGACCCTGATCAGCGATTCCAGGGTCCTCGGAGTCGCGGGTATCTGCTCCGAGTCCCCCCCGCTCTTCCTCAGCTCGAGGTAGTAGTCCTTCAACCTGGCTACCGCCTCCTTTGTAAGCGTCGGTGTAATCTTCTTGGCGTATGCGATGTATTTCTTCAGGAGGCTGAACTCGACCGGGGGCGGGGTGGCGTACGTCTTCCGCGTGTGGACAGAAAGGATGTGAGCCGCCAGCTTCTCGTCTTCGGCCGGCGAGGGTTGGTCCTTTATCACGAAGATCAGGTCAAACCTCGTCAGCAGCGGTATCGGAAGCGTGCTGATGTTCTCGGTCAGGTTCTGGAACGGATTGTACCTTCCTAGGACGGGGTTGCACGCCGCGAGGATTGCGGTCCTCGCGTTCAGCGTCGCATAGATCCCACCCTTCGCTATCGTCACGGTGTTCTGCTCCATCTGCTCGTGTAACGCGGTCCTGTCCTCTGGCTTCATCTTGTCGAACTCGTCGATGGCCGCTATGCCCTGGTCAGCAAGGACCGTGACTCCGGCCTCCAGCATCAAGACGTTCTTCTCCCTGATGACGGCTGCGGAGAGCCCTGCGGCGGTCGTCCCCCTGCCGGAAGCGAAGATCCCCCTGGGGGAGACCTGGGCCGCGAACTTCAGCATCTCAGACTTCGCCACACCCGGGTCGCCGACGAGCAGGACGTTGATGTCTCCCCTGAGCTTGGTCCCGTCCGGGAGCGTGGTCGAGCTGCTGCCTCCCAGCAGAAGCAGTATCGCCTCCTTCTCGGGAAGGTGCCCCAGTATGGCCGGGGCGATCGAGGTAATCAGCTTGTCGTACGCGTCCGGCGACGCGGCGATGCTCTTGATGAGCGCCTCATCCTCTTTCGTGACCTGGACCTGCTCCGGCTCCTTCCCCTTGACCTCTACCTGGTTGCAGTCGATCTGAGACTTGAAGAGCCTGGTCCTGACCTGTCCCACAGTGTAGTCCGGGACGGCTCTCGCTATGCCGGTGAGCACGACCCTGTCCCCCGGCCTGGCCATGTTGACTATGTCTCCTTCCACGTTAACGTCGAAGAACTGGGGGAGCTGGCCCGGCGGAAGCTCCTCGGGCAGCTCCTGCACCCTAAGAATCTGGAAGTCGATGAACCGGCTCTGCTTCCTTTCGAGCTCGAAGTTCCTCGCTTCGTCGCACAGGTCGCACTTCGGGGGCCGCTTGAGGGGCAGGTCATCCTGTTCCTGATAGGTCAGGTGTCCGCTCGGGCAGACCCACGCCGCAGAGGTCATCAGCGGTCTCAGCTCGGAGGTCCTGACCACCATCCCGGTGACTGCAAGCATCTTGTCCAAGTAGGAGGTGTCTACCCTCCGCAGCGGAACCTGGTCCGATATCCCTCGAATCCTTATCATGAGGTCCCTCTTCACCCTATCAGCGTAGAGCGCGTTCTCGCTTCTCATCGTCTCAAACGCCGCGGTCTTGAAAGATGCCAGCGCTGAGTCGGGCCTCAGCAGGAGCGTGTTCGCAAGGTCGTCGTCGTACCTCAGAAGGTCGCCGAAATCGACCGTCAGGGACTTACCCTCGTTCGAAATCAGCTGGGATATCTTCGCCCTGTAGATCGGTTCCCCAGACCTGTCCGTAACGGTCTTAAGGAAATCCTCGAACATTTCCGAGAGCTTGCTGCTGGCTAACATGGCCCGCTACGTCGCGCCCCCAAGCAGCGCCGCCCTCCAATCCTTTGAGAGAGATTGTGAAACCGAGAAGAACGCTTCCTCTTCAGGGGCAAGGCGGTCAGTGAGGGATGAGCCTTGGGACGACGAGCTGCTCAGCGAGAGGAGCTTACTCAGTCTCATTCCTATGATGTCATAGCAAGCGTTCCTTATCTTCTCGAAATCCTCCTTCTTCACTTCGCCGCTGCCTCCACCTCCCAGGGTCACTAGCCTTCTGCGCATCCTCATGTAGAAGTCAGGAGGCAGGATGGAAAGCTGCAGTGGGCCCATCATCTTTTCCTTGCTGAGCGCTCTTGACATCTCGTCCTCGAAGCGCTCCTCCTGGGTTTCCGCCAGCTTCAAATCAACCAACTCTTCGGCAATCCAGCGTGGGAGCTCAACAGACTGGCCTTCGGCGAGGCCTCCGATTCGGTAGTCTCCTGCGTCGAGATTCTCTACGGACGACCGCATCTTCACCTTGCTCTTGGCTAGCATGAACTCTCTCTCCTTGCGCTCGAACAACTCCCTGATGCCTTCTGGTCCAGCGATCAAATGGGGAACCCGCAAGAGTTGTGTTCGATAATTAAACGTTTGAGGGGTTGGGCCAGTTCTGCTTCGGTGTTGGCCGGTCACGAGGAGCCAGCGGGCCCGCACCATTTGAGGGCAGGACGGTGCCTCATTCATCACTCGAACGGATAAATATGAAAGGCCAGGCACACGCTCAAGGAATTGCCTGACTCGAGTGGAAGCGGGGAATCGTAGGTTGCCTCTTGAAGATTCTGATGTGGGTAGAGAAGTACAGGCCTGAGAAGATTGAAGATCTTGTTGACCAAGAGTCGGTCAAGCAAAGGCTGAAGCAATTGCTCGAGAAGAGAGAGGAGATACCCCATCTGCTCTTCGCGGGACCGCCAGGCTCGGGCAAGACCACGACCGCGTTGATCATCGCCCGACAAATCCTCGGCGAGCACAGAGGCGAGTACACTCTTTCCCTGAACGCGAGCGACGAAAGGGGCATAGACGTCGTCCGCGAGAGGGTGAAGACATTCGCCCGGTTCGCAGACAGGAGGGCGGGCGTCCCGTACCGCTTGGTGATACTTGACGAAGCGGACGAGATGACGCACGACGGTCAAACAGCGCTTAGGAGAATAATGGAAGAGACGTCGGCATACACTCGCTTCATTCTCATTTGCAACTACTCTTCAGGGATCATCGAACCTCTGCAGAGCAGGTGCGCCATCTTCAGGTTCCACAGGCTTGACGAGACAGCCGTCACGGCATACCTCAAGGTTGTGGCGAAGGGGGAGAAACTGAAGGTGGCCTCCGAGAGCGTCTACGGCGCGATTACGAGGCGACCCAGGGGGACCTCCGGCAGGCGATCAACATGATGCAAGCTGCTTCAGCCTCTTCTGAGGCTGACCCTCGACGCTGTGAAGCTCGCCTCTGGGGCTTCCGTCAAGTCACGCGTAAGCGAAGTGATGAAACTAGCCTTGGACGGGAACTTCGAGGCGGCGAGGACGAAGATGGTCGAGCTGACGAGGGTCTACGGCATACCTGAGAGGGACTTCTTGCGATTCGCCAACGAAGCGCTGAGCTCGATGAACTTTGACGATTTGGCGGGAGCCATCTCAATACTCGCCGAGTACGACTTTCGTCTGGTCCAGGGGTCCCAGCCAGAGTTGCAGCTCACGGCGATGCTCGCCCAGCTATCGTCACTGAAGAGGAAGGCTGAGTAGCTCGGACCTCTCTCTGCCCCGGGGCATCCGCGACATCGAACCAGAGGAGTACGCCCTGCAGAACCGCGTGCAGAGGACGTTCGAGGAGGTGGCAAGCCTATTCAACTTCAGGATGATGGAGCCGGCCCCGCTAGAACACCTGTCAATCCTTCGGGCCAAGAGCGGAGCCGATATCGACAAGGAGATCTACGCCTTCAAGGACAAGGGAGGGCGCGACGTGGGTCTGAGGTTCGACCTCACCGTCGGCATGACACGTTACGTGTGCGCGAGGCGCGACCTGAGGCCTCCGGTCAGGCTCGCCGCCCTTGCTGGCGCGTGGAGGTACGACGAACCCCAGCACGCTAGGTACAGGTGGTTCCGGCAGTGGGACCTCGAGATTTTCGGCTCTCCTTCGCTTGAAGCGGACGCGGAGGTGGTAGAAGCGAGCTACCGGCTCTTCGAGAGGCTGGGCCTGGACAGCTTCAGTGTCCAGATCGGAGACAGGGGTACGGTCCAGCAGTTCGTCAACAAGGTCCTCGGCATCAAGGAGAACGGGAGGGCGGTAGAGATGATGCGGGCCCTAGACAAGGTCCAGAAAAGAACCAAGCCAGACCTCAGAACCGAATACACAGAAAAGGGCTTCAGGCCAGAGGACATAGACAGGCTCTTCGAATTCGGCAGCATTAGGGGTCCGCCGGGAAAGGTCCTGTCAAAGCTGGGCGAGAGCAAGGTCGAGTCTCCAACCCTCGAGGCGCTCGCCGACATCATGAAAGGCAGGGGGGTCGAAGTCGAGTTCAACCTCGGGGTGGTGAGGGGAATCGACTACTACACCGGGGTGGTCTTTGAAGTCGTCGACAGCGCTCGCCCTGACCTGGGCTCCCTCGCGGGGGGAGGGAGGTACGACCTTCTTCCAGGAACTTTCGGGCGTCCCGACCTCTCTGCGACGGGAGCGGCGGGCGGGCTAGAACGAATCGCCCTCTCGCTTTCCAGGGACGCCGTTCACCGTCCCGCGCCTGTGTATGTAGCAGTGACTGGCAAACTGGCTCAGGACGAGTCGCGCAAGGTCCTGAGAGAGCTCCGGGCCAAAGGCGTGCCGGCAGAATCTGCCCTGCTGGAGAAGACTCTCGCCAAGCAGCTTGAGGATGCCAGCCGGATGGGAGCATCCTGGGTCATCATAATCGGCGAAAAGGAAGTCCGCGCAGGGAAGGTGATGCTCCGAGATATGACGAGCAGGACCGAGGAGCTGGTCCCTATCGGAACGGCTCTTGACCGCCTGAAGCGCGCCTGAATCCGACTGAATCGGTTCGTCGGGATAGTCTTTAATCAGAGTCCCTGTATAGTTGCAGGTCGGCATGGAAAGAGCGATTGTTCTGGTCAACCTGAGTCCCGGGGCAGAGGAGGAGAGCATCGCCGCCCTGAAGGAGATGCCAGGGATACTGTCGGTCTACCAGCTCTACGGTCTGTACGACCTTCTGGTGATGGTCGAGGGGGCTGATGACCAGGCGGTGAAATCGATCATCGCAGATAACCTGAGGTCGAAGGCGGGGGTCGTCTCAACGATCACCATGAAGATTCTTTCGTGATCTTCACCCAATGTTTAAACGGGTTGGGAATCGAGTCGGCTCCAGTTGGTCCCTAGAGTACTAGTGACTGGTTCTGCCGGTCAGATAGGCGCCGAGTCGGTGCCCTACCTCAGGTCTCTCTACGGGAACGGCAACGTGGTCGCGGGCCTGCACAAGGCTTCAGGTGGTCCCCTCCTGAGGGCTGGACCAGTCGAGGTCCTCGACATTTCAAACGCCTCCGCTCTAACGGAGGTGGTAAAGAGGCACGGCGTCGACACCATCTACCACCTGGCGGCATTATTGTCTGCGGTAGGAGAGAACAATCCGCAGCTCGCCTGGCAGGTCAACATGGACGGGCTCAGAAACGTCCTCGAAGTCGCGAGGTCCAATGGGCTCTCCAAGGTCTTCTGGCCCAGCTCGATAGCCGTCTTCGGGCCCGACGCTCCGAGGGTCAACGCGCCCCAGAACGCCCCGCTGAACCCCACGACAATGTACGGGGTCACAAAGGTGGCCGGTGAGCTGCTGTGCAACTACTACTTCCTGAAGTACGATCTAGACGTGCGCTCCCTCAGATACCCGGGGCTGATAAGCAGCGAGGCGCCTCCTGGAGGCGGGACGACCGACTACGCCGTGGAAATCTTCTACGCTGCCCTGACCAAGAGGAGCTACTCGTGCTTCCTCAGGGAAGATACGGTCCTCCCTATGATGTACATGCCCGACGCCCTGCGTGCGACGGTCGACCTCATGCAGGCCGAGGGGCAGAAGGTGCCTCGACACCTCGGCTACAACTTGGCCGCCATCAGTTTCTCGGCAGGCGAGATCGCTTCCGAAATCCGGAAGCACGTTCCCGACTTCAAGGTCTCCTACTCCCCAGACAACCGCCAGAAGATTGCGGACTCCTGGCCCATGTCCATATCCGATGCGGAGGCCCGTCACGACTGGGGCTGGTCAAAGGAGTACGATTTGGCCAAGATGACCTCGGACATGCTGTCTAAGCTGGGCCCAAGGCTGAAGTCTGAGCAGAAAGACGTTTAGACTCCTCGGGCGGACCCCCGCCGAGAGACATGCGCGACCCGACTTCGTTTCTGAAACAGGAATACGACGACCTTGTAAAACAGGAGATTGATTGGAGGCTCAGGATTCTCGGGGGTCCAAGCACTCCCTGGTGCCTTGTTGACGGGAAGAGAGTCCTGATGTTTTGTTCGAACAACTACTTGGGGCTGAGCAACCACCCTAAGCTGAAGGAAGCCGCCATAGACGCCGTGAAGACGCATGGGGCAGGGTCAGGGTCGGTCAGGCCCATTGCGGGGAACATGGACCTCCATGTGGAGCTAGAAAGGCGCCTCGCGCGCTTCAAGGAAGCGGAGGCATCGCTGGTCTATCAGACAGGGTTCGCCGCGAACGCCGGGCTGATCCCACAGCTGGCGGGCAAGGGGGACCTGATCATCAGCGACGAGTTGAATCATGGCAGCATCATCGACGGCGTGAGGCTCTCGCACGCTGAGAGGGGGGTCTACAAGCATGGTGACGCCGACGACCTCGGCCGGGTCCTCGAAGGCGCTGAGAAGGCTTCTCCGGCACCAAGGCGGATTCTCGTCATCACGGACGGCGTCTTCTCCATGGACGGAGACATCGCTCCCCTGGACAAGGTCTCGAAGATGGCGGCCGAGCACGGGGCCATGGTCTACGTCGACGACGCCCACGGGGAGGGCGTCCTGGGAGAAGGAGGCAGGGGTATCGTCTCCCACTTCAAGCTCCCCAGGGACAAGGTCCAGGTCGAAATGGGCACCTTCTCGAAGGCCTTCGGCGTGGTCGGAGGGCACGTTTCAGGCTCGAAGGACCTGGTCAGCTTCGCATACAACAAGTCCAGGACGTGGCTCCTCAGCGGCTCGCACCCGCCTGCCGTCGCCGCCGCCTGCATCGCTGCAGTGGACGTGCTCGAGCACGAGCCACAGCACGTGAAGAGGCTCTGGGACAATACGCACCGCTTCAAGAAGGCGATGAAGGACCTAAGGTTCGACATCGGCAGGAGCGAGACGCCGATCACCCCCGTGATGGTTGGCGAGAGCGGCAAGGCCAAGAGGCTCAGCTCGCGCCTCTTCGAACTCGGGGTCTTCGCCCTCCCGATCGTCTATCCGATGGTCGCCCAGGGAAAGGCGAGGATCAGGACGATAATGAACGCGGCGCTGACGAACGAGGACGTCGACTTCGCGGTCAACGCGTTCGAGAAGGCCGGTAAGGAACTACAGATCATCTAGAGAGAAAGGATCTCCCAAGTTCCACGCGTCGTCGGTGTACTTCGACGCAGCCAGCTCGAGCGCTGCGTCTGATTCGTTCGTCGTGAGCCGGTCCGGCTCTAACCCGTATCCGGAGCCCTCCGTCAGCTTGGCGGCGAAATCGCGTGTCTCGACTCCGCAGTTGGACAAGGGGGCGACCCGGCTCCTTGGATACCGGGCCATCAGCGCCTCTGCACTGGGCTTCGTCAACGTCCCGACCTCCTCCAGGTCTGCGTCGACCAGGAGCGTCCCGTGGCAGAGGACGCCCCTTCTCGAAATGTACGCCGCCATCCCGCTGATCTTCCCACGCCTGTCGAAGATGCCGTTAGGGGCCTTGAACTCACAGTCGACATGACAGGCTCGCAGCGCCCCCACGACCAGAGCCGCAAACGATGCGAAGACCCTGTTTGCGTCGCCGAGCCCTGGCCCCGACCCGTCTTCCTCCCTCGGTACAATAAATGACCAGTTCAGGTTCCCCGGTCCGTTGTAGACCGCTCCCCCAGCGGTGAACCTTCTCACGATCGGGATTCCTCTGCGGCGACAATAAGCGAGGTCGGTCTCGGACCTGGCGAGCTGGGCCCTGCCTATGATGACTGATTTCTGGTTGCTCCAAACCCTAAGGGTAGGGACCCGGAGCCCCATGAAGAGCACCTCTTCGAGGGCAAGGTTCGAGAAAGGGTCGCCGAGCGTCACGTCGAGGAACCTTCCGACCATCGGTCACGTCGGCAGGCCGCATAGATTAAGAGCTTTGAATCGGACCTGGGCGCTAGGCTCAGAATGCCGTTCAGGTACCTTCCCGACATCGCGCTCGCCGACATCGCCTTCGAGGCAGAATCCGACTCGGTCAACGGGCTCTTCGAGTCGTCAGCCCTCGCGCTCTCCGACGTCATGGTCGATCCAGGGACATTGGGCACAGGCACGACCAGGAAGGTCAGGATCTCCTCAGACAACCTGGACACGCTACTCTATGACTTCCTCACCGAGATCATAGTGGTCAAGGACGTGGACTCGCTGCTCTTCCGCGAGATACAAGTGGAGGTGGCCCCGGATCACAAGTCACTCGAGGCAACGATGGAGGGAGAGCCAATCAATAGGGAGAGGCACACTCTAAGAAACGACGTCAAGGCGGTGACGATGCACCTGTTCGGGGTCAGGCGCGAAAGCGAGCGCTGGAGGGCGACCGTCGTCCTAGACATATAATCCCTACCGGCCAGCCGTCCGCAAACGCTTAAAGAAGCAAGCCGGGGCCGCCAAACCAAATCAGGCCCCGCATTCGTCATGCCACACATCGACAACATCAAACAGGTCTCGGATGTCGTCTGGGAGATTCCTACGTCCTACAAGCCCGGGATGCTCGTCCCGGCGAGAATCTACGCAACCAAGAAGCTCTTGGAGGGGATGGACTCAGGGGTCTTCGAACAGGTAACGAACCTCGCTTGCCTACCAGGCATCGTCAGAAGCGCGTACGCGATGGCAGACGCCCACTGGGGTTACGGGTTCCCAATAGGCGGCGTGGCCGCTTTCGAAACCGAGACGGGCGTTATCTCACCAGGAGGGGTCGGTTTCGACATCAATTGTGGAATGAGGCTCATTAGAACCAATCTACGCTATCCAGAGGTCAAGTCAAAGGTGAAGGAGCTGGTGGACCTCATGTTCAGGCTGGTTCCTGCCGGCGTCGGCGTGAAGGGGACGCTGAGGATTTCAGAGGCACAATTCGAGGAAGTAATGAAGTACGGGGTCAAATGGTGCGCCGAGAACGGGCTGGCCTGGGAGGACGACCCGTCCCACGTGGAGGAGGGAGGCTTCATCAAGGGAGCCGACCCGTCGAAGGTGAGCCGCCAGGCTCGTAACAGGGGCATAGAGCAGCTCGGGACCCTCGGCTCCGGGAACCACTACCTCGAGATCCAGGTCGTCGACCCTTCCCGTTTCTTCGACGCAGACCTCGCGAAGCACTTCGGCATCGTCGAGGAGGACCAGGTCGTGGTGATGGTCCACTGCGGGAGCAGGGGGTTCGGCCACCAAGTGGGAAGCGATTACCTGAGGGTCTTCGACGGTGCCATGAAGAGATACGGCATCTCGGTCCGCGACAGGGAGCTGGCCTGCGCCCCCTTCTCGTCCAAGGAGGGGAAGGACTACTACGGCGCGATGGTCTGCGCGGCGAACATGGCCTTCACCAACAGGCAGGTGATCGTCCAGAGGGTCAGGGATGCCTTCTCCCAGGTCTTCCACAAGGATGCCGAGGCCCTCGACATGCACCTGATCTACGACGTATGCCACAACGTTGCGAAGGTCGAAAGGCACTCCTACGACGGGGTCAACGCCGAAGTCCTTGTCCACAGGAAGGGGGCCACCCGGAGCTTTGGGCCCGGTCATCACGACATCCCGGCTCCCTACAGGTCCGTCGGACAGCCGGTCATCATCGGGGGCTCGATGGAGACAGGCTCCTACCTGCTCGTCGGGACGTCGAAGGCCATGGAGGACACCTTCGGTTCCACGGCCCACGGCTCGGGGAGGACGATGTCGAGAACGGCTGCCAAGCGCGAAGTGAATGGGGCCGAGCTCCAGAGGAAGATGCTCGAAAGGGGAATCTACGTGAAGTCAGCCACGATGGACGGCCTCGCGGAAGAGGCTGGCATGGCGTACAAGGACATTTCCGAGGTCGTGGAGACTATGGACGTAGCCGGGATTTCAAAGAAGGTGGTGGCCCTGAGGCCCGTCGGCAACATCAAGGGCTAGCTAGCCGATGTATCCGGGCCTGGGCTCGCGTCTGGGCTGAGGCGTCGTCTCCTGCGACTGCTCGGACATGGCCTGGAGCTGGCCGATTACCTTCTGGGTCTCTTCCGCCTTCTTCTTGAGCTTCGAAGTGTCTATCGGGAACCCGACTGCCTTGGAGAGGACCTCCAGCACAGACTCCGAGGCCCCGGCGTCGACTACGAATCCTGAGGTTTCGCCCAGGAGGCACGCACCATCGAGTCCGCGGAGCGCCGCCATCCCGATCAGCAGGCCGTTCATGCCGCTGATTCCGCCGTCCTTCATCAGGGTGACGCCCACCTTCGAGATCGAATCAAGCATCGCCTTGGACGTTGCCGAGCCGTAGACCTTCGGGGTTGCCGAAAAGGACCCAGTAATGTAGGCCGCGAGCGCGTAGACTTCCTTCACCCCGCACTTCTTGGCCGTCCTGACCACGGCGTCAGAGAGCTCGTACTCGCCATCAGAGGTCGTGGGCTGGGCGTCAGCTGTGAACACGAGGAGGCTCTTGTTTTTCCCCGCCTTGCCGAAGTAGAGTTCTCCCTTTATCTGCTCGACGGTTCCGTCTGCCTTCACGTTGACCATGGGAGGGAAACTCTCGCTCGTGTACTCGGCGACCTTGTCCAGCTTGAAGGTGCTGACCAGATGGTCGGCGGCCAGCTTCCCGACGTAGCCGCTCCCAGGGAGTCCGCAGACGAGAACCGCGTTGGCCGCCTTTGGTAAGCGGAAGACCTTCTCTCTGACCTCTTCCCACTTCTCGGCCACGGGCGCCACTACCCGCTCCCTTCCCTGCTCAGCTTCTCGCTGAGGTCCACGAGCTTCCCCCTGTCCTGCACCCTGATCGATGTCTTGAGCCTGAAGCGCAGTCCGAGCTGCCTGAAGATGGAGTAAAGTTCGCCCCCCGAGACACGATCCGTCAGGCGTCCGCCCCGAATCATCTCGGCCAGCTCCTTGACCATCGCTTCGGTCTGCGTAGGATAGAACCCATACGCGGCCTCGAGAACTTCATCTCCCCTGTCGTAGAGCAACGCCTCGACCACTTCCCTGTCGGTCTTGTCTTTCTTCGCAGGTGATGCTGCTGCCTCTGCTGCGGCCCCTGCCTTGGCTTTCAGGCGCCTCCTCAGCGCCTCAAGCTTCTTCTGCTCAAGCAGCCTGATCTCAGCGTCATCTTCCAAGGTTTTCACTTCCACCAAAGTTCGCGCCCATAAAACGGTTGCTCAGTGACGCCCCGATGTCGCGAGGGCGACGGCGGAGAGGAGGAGCGCCTCTCGTGCGAAGGCTGCCGGACCGGGACTCTCGCCTAACACCAATGCCCCTTTGGTGGCGCTGACCATCCGGAGGAGATAGAGCTGCGGGCCGAGTTTCGAACTGGCCTACCGGCTTACCAGGGAAGAGATGCGTGCGACCCAGATTCAGAGGGTCTATAAAATCGAGCAGGAATCTACGGCTGAGTAATCTTGATTGATTGAGTCGGACAGCTCGTCTCGCAGGCCATGCAGAAGATGCAGTCGCTTTCCCTCACCGGCTCGGACTTATCCGTCCTGTACTGGTTCCATTCCTCCGACCCCTGTTCGAGCACCTTGTCCTTCCCAGTACCTGCCTGTCCCGGGGTCAAAATCCACTCGAAGACGAAGACAGGGCAGACGTCCATACAGACGCCGTCGGCCACGCACGATTCCCAGTCGACCGCGACCGAAGTCCCGTGTATCCCGTGCTTGGTCGGATACGGCTTTCCGTCGCCGTCCATCCTTGCGAGGCCTGCGGCCCGGACCTTGTGCCCGGCGTGCTCTCCGGTGATCGGGAACTGGTCTGGCTTCGAAAGGAAGTTCGGGTCTATCGGGGCTGACTTGTAACCTGGATCTCTCGTCATTTTGACGAAGGCCGTTTCTGAGAGGGGATTATAAGTTTACTCGCGCCGTTCGAGGACTTCGAATGTTCCGTCGCCCTTCAGCTTGAAGACCGTTATCGGTTTGTGCGTGAAGATGCCCACTTCGACGACCCCCGGTACCGCCTTCAGCCTGACCTCGAAGGCCCTCGGGTCCTCGACCGGCTCGAACATGGTGTCAAGAATAATGTTCCCATTCTCGGTGAAGTAGGGGTACCCCTTCGGCAGTAGCCTCTCCTCAGGGACGCCCCCGAGCATCGAGAGTTTCACCTTCGCGCTCTCCCTGGCCATCGTGACCACCTCGACCGGCACCCTGGCTCCCTTCTCACAGAGGCGCTTTGCAAACTTCTCTTCCGACGCGATTATGGCGACCTCCTTCGCGCTGCTCATAACCACCTTCTCCCTGAGGAGAGCCCCGCCGCCCCCCTTCACGAGGTTCAGGCTCGCATCGACCTGGTCTGCCCCGTCAATCACGAGGTCTACCGACCCCGTGAAGGAAGTCAGGGCGATCCCGTTCCTGGACGCTACCATTTCGATTTGGGTTGAGGTGGGGACCCCACTGATGCGCTTCGACTTCGCCAGGACCAATGGCGAGAGTTCCTCGATCAGTGCGGCTACGGTCGAGCCGCTTCCGAGACCAAGAGTCATCCCTTCGACGATCCTCTTCGCGAGGTCCCGAGCTACGCCCTCCAGAGCCTGCCTGTGCTTGTCCAAAATCCGTATTCCCTTCCAATCCGTTTAATGGCAGAACCATTTTCGTGGGTCTGCCGCCTTTCCTTCTTCCGTTTGTCGTTTGGCCATGCCGCGTATGGTGTGTTGTCTGACGTTATAGTGCATTGCGAAACATTGAAAAATTTTCGTCATTTTGTGTTCGCGCGCGCTATGTAGCATCGGCGGATGCGAGTTGGCTTTACGGCCGTCAGGTCTGTTTTCTCTGAGTCACTATACGGATTATGTCCATCAGTCTTCCTGCTGCTTCTTTTCTATGTCAATCTGTTCTAGCCGGGTCAGGGCCTCCATCACCTCGTCCCTGATTTCCTTGACTCTCCTTTCGGACTCGGACATCTCGGGCTTGGACCTCTTCTCTACGGCCCTCTCTAGGTCGGTGCCGCGGTCGACCCTAGGCGCCGCCTCCTTCTTGACGACCCCCGGTGCTGCCACTCCGAGCCTCTGCTTCGCAGCGTCGAGCCTCCCCTCGATGTTCTGGATCTTCTGTTCGAAGAGTGTGACCAGCTCGTTCCTCAGGTTCTCCAGTTCCCCGACCTCGACCACCAGTTCGACGTCCTTCAGCTTTGTCTGCAGGTCCTTGATCTGCTCGCTGTACCGCTTGGAAATCATTTCCCTCTCCTCCTTCGTTATCCTGCCCTCATTCTCTGCCTCGTAGAGTTTCATCAGGGCCGACGAAAGAAGGTCTCTCTCCACCATGATTGTCCTCATCTCTCTGTGCGAGCGGTCGAGGTCAGAGGAGGAGACCGAGGAAGCCGTCACCCTTCCGGTTGCGTCCCTGGACGCCGCGACCACCTTCTCTGGCTTCGGCCGCGAAAAGAAGACGATGTACGTGACCAAGGCACCGAGGCCGAGTCCCACTGCGCCGGCGACCACGGCAGTGACCAAGTCGACCATGGAGACGATTCCTTGCCCGTCCTTTCTGTGCTTCGGTATTAAAGGTAGATTCGGGCTGACCTCTGCAAACCTCCGAGACGCGTACTGGTCTTCTCGGCTGACCGAAAGTGTGACTAGAAGTCTGCGACCGCGTCGATGTTCAAACCCTTTCGGGGAAGCGGGTCTTTCGAGTTTCAGCTGGGCGGCGGAGAGATCATTATGATGTTGTCTCCCCTTACGATGAGAGTCCCCAACGAGCTCGACGCGCCGTCTTCCGCGACCTCCTCGGCCTTTTCGAGTGAGAGGTTCATGTGCTGGTCGAAGCCCTGTAGCGAGCCTCTGATCACCTTTCCTCCCTTCAGCTTGATGAGGACGACCTTCCCCACGCTCTCATCGAGCACCTTCACTGCCATGTCGACTGACAAATGCGTACCCTTGTACCCGCCTTCTCGGATGGATTTATTTAAGCAATCAGATTCGCGGTGTTGGATGAAAAGGTGGGTCCTGTCCAGGCGGGATTCTGCGGAGATGGTCCGGAAGGTTGAATCTTCGATTGGAAAGACCCTGAGCCTGCCGAAGTCCGCACAGGCCGAATGCGCGGAGCCCGAAGAGGGCGTCGTCTTCGTGAATCTTGACGGCCTCGCCTTCGTGCAGGCGGGGGATAGGTTCGTGCCCTTCTTGGGTTCTCCAAAAGTCTTGGAGTTGTTTCCCTCGGCCGTGGTCGACGAAGGAGCGATCAGGTACCTCTTGAATGGGGCGGACGTCATGCGGCCCGGGATGAAGAGGTTCGACGATTGGGGAGCGCCGGGGGCCGTCGTCGTGGTCAAGGAGGAGAAGAAGGGCCGGGCCATCGCGATTGGGCTGTCAATCGCCTCCGGTTCTGAGGCCGCTGCGATGACCAAGGGGAGCTGTCTGAAGAACCTCCACCACATAGGGGACAGGTACTGGACGCTCCACAAGCTGCTCTGAGCGGTCCAATACGGTCTGCTCGCCCGTCCTTTCGGGCCGTGAATCCTGAGAAGTTTCAGCACACCCTCCCCTTATATACTGACCACGGATTTCGCGCTTTCTGAAGAATACTCTACAAGTTGGTCTAACAAATTCGCGGCGTTGACAGAATTGCGAGTCCGGTCAGGCTTAATAATGGGTTTAGGGTCAAAGGAGAAGCAAGCTACCAAATGTCAGGCGTTGTCCAGGAAAAACGGTTGGAAGGCAAGAGCAAGGAGATACTCCTGAAGGCGCTCGCTCTGAGGAGCATCGAGGACATCCCCAAGATCCAGGAGGACGTGACGAATAAGACGATTGTGATCCTAAAGGTCACACCGCTCGCCCAGAAGAGCCTAGACGAGCTGAAGTCGTCCGTCGAGCAGCTCTACGAGTTCGCCACCTCAGTAGGGGGCGACATCGCAAGGCTCGGAGACGAGAGGGTCGTCATCACGCCACCGGGCGTGCGGATCTGGCGCGGTCTGCAGTAATCTACAAAACGAGAGAGCCCTTCACCCGAGTTCGGTATACATCCCCTAGCTTCGCTTCTAACCCAGCTTTGCGTAGACCCTTAGCGTTGACGTTTTTGACCTTAGTAGAGGTTCGAACTAGCTCGGTTTGGCTGGAATTGAAGACTCGTCCTCGGCCTTTCTTTCATCTCTACCTGTTTCGTCGTAGTCAAGACGGGCCACCATCTCCCGATTTTTCCCCGTGCTCAGTCCATACGCTAGCATCGCTCCCCCAATTGGGGTGAGAATTGCTTCGAGGAGAACTACCATCTCCGCCTGATTCAGAGCAGCTGCTTCTGCCGAGTAGAGTGAAGTTAGATTCGCTCCACCAATCCTCTGGCTTACCACGCCCATTTCGTCTCTGTAGAATGCGCTAGTCGTCAGAAATGGGCCAGTGGCGATGAGAGCGCCTCCGAGAATCAAAACGAACACGCCGTCCGAAACAAGGGCGGGTCTCGTTGACTTGACAGAGAAGTACTAACTCGTCTTGAGGGTTGACCCCTTAATTGAGTTCGGCGCCCTATTCCCGCCTGCGTCTTTCCTTCTTCCGCATTGCACAGCCTCCCCGACGTGACAGAGGCTGTCAAGGGTGAGAAGGAAGCTAGTAAACCCTGATTGCTTCTTGGACCGCAGGATGAAGGGTCGGCACCCTGTATATCCTCTGGATCGCGTACGCAAGGTTCTCCGTCTTCCTCTTCTCACCATGGTTCACAAGGACCACTTGTAGCTTTGGCCTGAGCTTCCCGATGAACCTGATTATCTGGTTGTAGTCGCTGTGCCCGCTGAAGCCTTCGACCTTCTGCACGGCTGCCCTAACATCCACTATCTTGATCTTGCCGTCTTGGCCCATCAGGCTCGCCTGGCCGCTTCCGTCCAGGACCCTCCGCCCCAGAGTCCCCTGGACCTGGTAGGAGACGAAGAGGATCTTATTCTTGTCTGACGGGGCGAGGTTCTCGAAGTAGTCGAGCACAGGACCCCCTTCGAGCATTCCCGACGTGGCCATTATTATCGCAGGCCCTTCGCGGTACGCCTCTTCCCTATTCGACGGGTGCTCGACCTCAGTGAAGTACTCAGACTTGAATGGGTTGACGTTCTCCTCAAGTATCTTTGTCCTGAGCTCTCTTGAGAGGTATTCTGCGTATGAGACGTGGATGGCCGTCGCCTCCGAGATCATCCCCTCGGTGAAGACAGGCGCCTCGACCAAGGCTTTGTTCCTCATGTACTGGTCGATCACCAGGAGGATTTCCTGTGCCCTTCCCACCGCAGGAGTCGGAATCAGCACCTTTCCTCCATTCTTGAGGACGCTGTTGATGGAGTTGACGAAGTTCATTTCGACCTCCTCCCTGACGGGCATGATGTCTTCCTTCGCACCGTATGTGCTCTCGGTGATCAGGGTCTCCACTCGAGGGTAGTTCCAGGTGGTCGAGTCAAAGAGCTGGGTCCTCCCGTACTTGTAATCGCCGGTGTAGACGATGTTGTGGGCCCCTTCCCCGATGTGCAGGTGGACCGTTGCTGACCCCAGTATGTGCCCCGCATTGTTGAAGACAAGCTTGATGTCAGGCGAGATGTCCGTAACCATCCCGTAGGGCAGGGTGATGGCGTGCTGGACCACGTCCCTGATGTCCTTCTGGTCGTAGATCAGCCTCCCACCCTCGATCTGTGCTATCTTGACGAAGTCGTTCTGCAGCAGGGTCATCAGCGGCAGTGTCGGCTCAGTGCAGTAGACGGGCCCGTCGTAGCCGTACTTGTACATCGCAGGAAGGAACCCCATGTGGTCGAGGTGGGAGTGGCTGATCACTATGGCATCTATGTCCCTCGGCGACACGTCGGCCCAGTCGAGCCTGGGATACGCGTCCCACGCGTTTCTTGAGCCTGGGTGGATGCCGCAGTCGAGGAGCACTTTGCTTTCGGACGTCTCGACGAGCAGGCAGGACCTTCCGACCTCCTGGAAAGCTCCGAGCGTCTTGATGGTGACGTGCTCGGTCGAAGTGAGCCTTGGCCTGAAGATGGCCTCCCCGAGCTCCCGGTAGAACTTCTCCCGTGCGTCGCTTCCGACCTTCAGCGAGTAGTAGACGTTCTGAATTGCCGTGGACTTGATGTGGGGAGCCTTCCTCACCTTCACCTTCCATCCGGTCTGCTCCATCGAGGCTCCGAGGTCGAACCCTGCCTCCTGCGACAGGAGTCTCGGGTTCCCGGCCTCCACTGTGATCTCGCCCAGCGCGTCGTCGAAGAAGAAGTTGCTCGCTTCGGCCTCCGCGGGCAGCGTCTTCTCCAGTATCTGCCTCGCTTCGCTCTCGGGCTTCCTTATCGACTTCTCCGTCCTAGTGACCACCCTCTTCTTCAGGGAGTTCACTATCTCGGAGATCACGTAGCTGTTCTTGTGAAGGAATGCCGGGTTCCTTGTGTAGAGGGCTATCCTCGGGCCTTCGTATTCTATCCTTGTTATCTGAGCTTCCGCTGGGATATTGTTCAGTATCGCACTCATCAGGCTTGCACCGTTCGCTTTCTGTTCCAAACCTAATCGTTAGTCTTGAACTGAGCGAGGAGTTTTTCCTTCTCCTGCTCAGGTATCTCCCTGAACCCTGCCTTGTCCAGCACCGCGATGTCGAAGTGGTCGCCTGTCGCAACGTTCCTCCTCGTCGCCGCGATTATCGCCTTCGCCGCTACCGGATAGGCCTTCGCCGCCGTCATGCCCTCCTTGTATTCTGATTCCAGGATTCCGTATGCCACAGGGGAGCCGCTCCCCGTTGCGACGACCTTCTCCTGGTTCATGGAGCCGAAGAAGTCCACGTTGAAGATCGAACCTCCTTTCGGGTCGACCCCCCCGACAATGACGTCCGCGATGAATGGGTACAGCCTTGACGAGAAGAGCACGTTCGAGACCACCTGGGCGGCGGCCCTGACAGGCATCAGCCTGCCTCTTTCGATTCTGTAGAGGTTTGCATAGTATTTCAGGGTGTCAACGACGTTCTGGGCGTCAGCGACGCCTCCGGAGATTGTCATTGCGATGTTGTCGTCGATTCTAAGAAGTTTCTTTCCCCTCTTGTGGGCGATGAAGCCTCCAGCGGTCACTCTAGTGTCGGTGGCCAGTACCACGCCGTCTGAGCAGACCAGGCCCACCGTTGTGGTTCCGTGATAGGTTGCAGACCCCAGTGTCTTCCCGTCGACCGCCTTGAAATCTCGTGAAATTATGCCCACAAACACCTTCAGAACGGACGAGACTGCGGTGAGCCCGTTCCTTATTTAATGTTTCTTGGCGGGCCGCGAAAACGGGGGGCTTCCTGCGCCCCTACGTGGCCTGTCCGGTGACGATGCGGCGGCTGTCGGTATACTGCTGAGAGAGGCAACGGGGGCCATTCCCACGGTTGACACACGCGGCGATTGGCGCCTGCCTCTCGCCTTTCCCTCGCAGTGAGCTTAAATCGACTCCCCGGCTCGCATCGAACGTGGCCCATTCCTTTCACCTGATGGAACTTCCAACCAAGGTGCTCATAGGCGACGGCGTTCTGTCAGAGCTCGGCGAGTTCATCAGGGAATCAGCTGGCAGGAAGAAAGTCGTCGTGGCGTCGGGGTCGAACGTCCGACTGAAGGTCCGAGACGCGGTCGATTCCGCGCTGGGCTCCCGGGCGACCTGGGTGGAGGTCGTCGCCGCCGACACTGAAAACGTCGAGCGGGTCATGCGGGCGAGCGCCGGATTGGGGTGCGTGGTAGGAATCGGCGGAGGGAAGAGCGTCGACGTCGGGAAGCTGGCCGCCTTCCGCAAGCACCTTCCATTCTACTCGGTGCCGACGAGCGCCTCGCACGACGGGATATCGAGCCCGTTCGCCTCGCTGAAGGGGCTCGACCGGCCCTACTCTGTGATGGCGAAGCCCCCTGTGGGGATACTCGCCGACATTGACGTAATAGCTTCCGCTCCGAGGCGCCTTCTGTCCTCCGGTTGCGGCGACCTAGTCTCGAAGCTAACGGCGGTGAAGGACTGGCAGCTCGCGAGCCGGGTTACAGGTGAGTACTATGGCAGCTACGCCGCGAGTCTCGCCTTGATGAGTGCGCATGTCGTGCTCGACGGTTCTAATAGGATTAGGAGGTTTGGAAGAGACAGCGTCAGAGACTTGGTCGAGGCCCTTATCAGCACGGGTGTCGCGGCTGGGATTGCCGGCAGCTCGAGGCCGTGCAGCGGCTCGGAGCACCTGTTCAGCCACTACCTCGACCTGCTCGCTCCGGACTCGGGCCTTCACGGCGAAAAGTGCGGGATTGGGACAATCATGATGGCAAAGCTTCACGGCCTCGACTGGCGTGGTGTTCGCTCTGCTCTGGTCAATGTCCGTGCGCCAGTAACTGCTTCCGAGATTGGAGTGGGCGACGAAAAGGTCATAGAGTCGCTGGTCAGGGCCAGTTCCATCCGCCCCGACAGGTACACCATCCTCTCGCGCAGGAGGATGACCCGGAGGAGCGCGGCCGACCTGGCGGGTTCGACCGGCGTGGTCTAAGCTGTCTGTGCCGGAGCCGCTTTCCGCTTCCGTTTTGGCTTGGGCGCCGGCTCGGCGGCCGCCCTTGCCTCGGCCTTCTGTTCGGCCTTTGGCTCCGCTTTCTGTTCGGCCTTTGGCTCCGCTTTCTGTTCGGCCTTTGGCTCCGCTTTCTGTTCGGCCTTTGGCTCCGCTTTCTGTTCGGCCTTTGGCTCCGCTTTCTGTTCGGCCTTTGGCTCCGCTTTCTGTTCGGCCTTTGGCTCCGCTTTCTGTTCGGCCTTTGCCTCGGCCTTTTGCTCGATCGGCTTCTCGTTTACGAATTTTTCTACGAACGTGATTTCCGCGACCGTAGGGATGAACTTGAAGACGTCGTTGGTTATTCCCCTTTTGATAATCTGCAGCCCTTCGAGCAGGAACAGCTCCTCGGGAACGGACAACTCCAGTCCTCTTTCGCCCAGCTTGAAACCGACCTTGCTTCCCTCCCCTCCAAATCTCCTGTCGACCAGCGCCCTCACTTTGTCGTCATCTGTCTCGACCTTCTTGATGACCTCGAAGTCGTAGACGATCGACTTTCCGGCGAGCCTGTGGTTGAAGTCCACTTGGGCCCTACCGGAACCGATGAACCGTACGATGCCCATCCTGTTGTCGATTTCGACCGAGTCGCCGACTTCCATCTCGTGGGCCTTCTCGCCGAACTTTCGGAGCGGAACCATCCTCGTCTGGGTGGGGTCCCTCGGTCCGAACGCCTTCTCCGGCGCGACTTCTATCTCTCTCTTCTGCCCCACGTCCATCTTCTTGACCTCGTCGTCCAGGCCTGACAGCAGCCAACCCTCCCCGACTGCCACGAGCCTGGGTTCGTACTTCCTCGTGGCGTCGTGAATGTTGAGCTTCTTCGCCTCTTCCTCGAGGGTCGTCTCGATCCCTTCGCCGGTGTCCTTCACCTTCGCCGTGTAGTTCGCGAAGATGAGCGTCCCCTTCTCAAGCGTCATGGGCTTTGACCAACCGATTTGTTGGGTTTATAGGCTTTCACGCGCGTCTGATGGACTCCAGCGTTTCGCCCACGGCCTTCAGTGTCCTGGCGACGTATCCCTCGTTGATCTGGCCCATGCACCCCACCCTGAAAACCTTGCCGGCGAAGGGACCGAATCCTCCGGCGACGACAATCTCCTTGTCCTGGGCGAGCGTCTTCCTGAACTTGGCGTCCTCGACCCCCTCGGGGTAATACGAGGCCACCACCGTCTTCGACCTGACGCTCTTCTCGGCGACTGGCTTGAGCCCGAGCCCGGCTAGCCCGTCATAGAGAGAGGCGGACATCCGGTCGTGCCTCTGGACCCTCTTCGCGAGGCCTTCCTCCAGCAGTTCCTTCAGGGCCTCGTCAAGGGCGTAGAACAGCGGCAGGGCAGGTGTGAAAGGAGTCTCCCCTCTGGCTCCGTACTCTAGGTATCTGGCGATGTCGAAGTAACGCGTCTTCGAGGGGGACGTCTTCAGGAATTCTTCTACCCTCTTGCCGACGGAGAGAAGAGCGAGTCCTGGTGGGGCGGCCACGCACTTCTGGCTGCCAGTGATGCAGACGTCAACACCCCATTCGTCTACCGGGATGGCGTACCCGCCGAGGCTCGAAATCGCATCGATGACCGCAAACGCGCCGCGGTCGCGCGCCGCCTTGGACACCTCCCTGAGATAGGGGACGGCCACTCCCGTACTGGTTTCGTTGTGGACGAGGAACAGTGCCTTGAAGCTCCGAAGCTTGTCCATGGCCTCCTCGAGCTGCCCTAGAGAGGGGGCCTTCCCGAACTCCGAGCGGACTTGGACGGCCTTCCCGCCAGCCATCTCGACGGTCTCGGCGAGCCTGCTGCTGAACTCGCCGAAGACGGCGACCACAGCAGAGTCTCCCGGCCTGATCAGGTTCCAGACGGCAGCCTCGACCCCGCCCGTCCCGGACGAGGAGAAAACGACGGTCTTGCCCTCCGTCTGGAACAGCCGCTGCGTCTCGGCAAGGATCCCCTTGTACAGGCTCTCGGAAGGAGTCTCCCCTGTGGTTTATTATCGGCCTGAGCATCGCCTTCATGACCCTCTCCGAGACGTTGGTCGGGCCAGGCAGCATGATTAGCTTCTGCTCGGTACTCATCGCATCAGCCCTTCAAGTCCTTGCGCATAAGAGCTCTTACCCTCTCCACTCCTCCGAACTGCTTCACGAGCTCGGCGACCTGGGGAGGGACGAGACTCTCCCAGTTCTTCCTCTCCAGGATTCTGTCCCTGACGATCGTCGCTGAATAGCTCTTCCGGTCAAGGTACGGGACTGCCCTTACGCCAATCTTCTCCTCCTTGAAGAGGGAAAAAGTGAGAGCGTCGTTCGTAAAGACCATGTCAAACCATGGGACCATTGACTTCACCGTGGAAACCCAGAGCGAATGGGAATCCGCGTCCGCTATCGGGATCGCCATCCACTTTGAGGGATCGACCCCGTTCCCGTCAAGCGCACTCTTGACCATGGTTATTCTCTCTCCGGCCGTGAACGGATTGTCTCTCTCATGGTTTCTTTGCGCGCTACCTACGATGACGTAGAGGTACTGGACCTCCTTCAGGGCGTACTTCACGGCAGCAAGATGGCCCAGGTGAAACGGCTGGAAGCGGCCGACCAGCAGACCGACTCGCATTCCTCTTCGTTTTTCGCGGCCTTCCAAGGTCTATTTAAGAAGATACTCCGCATCGCTTTATCTCAGCGTTTTTCAGAGCATCGGGTGGAGTTCCTCGACGTAGACGGCTCCTATGGGGAGGGGGGAGGCCAGATTCTTAGGACCGCTCTCGCGTTCTCGGTCATCACAGGCAGGCCGGTCCGCATATCCAAGATCAGAGCCGGTCGGGATGTCCCGGGTCTGAGGAGGCAACACGTGTCGTCACTGAGGGTCCTAAACGCGGTCTTCGACTCCAAGCTAGATGGGGTCGCTGAGGGGTCCTCCGAGGTCTCCTTCGTGCCCGGTCCTCCCCGCGCCGGCTCCGTCTCTCTGGACATGAAGACGGCCGCAAGCATAACACTCGTGCTTCAGGCGGTGGTCCCGGCCGTCGCCCTCGTTGGCTCCCGGCTCACTCTGGAGCTGGTGGGAGGGACCGACGTTCCATGGAGCCCTACCTTCGATTACCTTGATACGATCATGAGGCGAGCGTATAGAGCGATCGGGATTAGGTTCTCTGCGAAGGCCGTTCGACGGGGGTACTACCCAAGAGGCGGCGGCCGGGCCATCGTGAGCGTGGAGCCCTGCGAGGTTGCCCGACCTCTGCAACTTGCGGAGACGCCGCGGATGGGGGTCGTCGACCTTACGAGCAGATGTGCGATGCTCCCCAGGCACGTCGCCGAGAGGCAGCTGCGCTCGGCCGCCGCGGTGCTGGAGGAGAGTGGCCTCCGCATCGGAAGGGAGCTAGTCGCAGAGGAACCAGCAGACTCGGCCGGCTCGTCTCTCTTGGTCTCCTCATCGGGCGAGTCGTACTTCTTGGGGTCTGACGAACTCGGCGCGAGGGGAAGGCCATCGGAGGAGGTCGGAAGGGCGGCGGCCGAGAAGTTCGTGGCCTATGCCCAGGCCGGGGCTTGCCTCGACGACAACCTGGCCGACATGCTCGCCCCGTTACTCTCCATCGCCTCAGGCCCTTCAGTCCTGCGAGTCGCGCGCGTTTCGAAGCACCTAGCCGCGAGCTTCTACATAGCCAGGCTCTTCTCGCCGTGCGAATACAGCGTCAGAGAAGAAGGTCGAGGGGCAGTCGTGGCCGTGAGGCCTGGGTGACTCTCGGGCCGCTTTTCCAGCACAACGTCTAAAAAGGCGGGTCTTTTCGCTCGGTCCAGTAGCCATGTCCTACGAGCAGTACCTTCCCGGCGCCACGGCGGTCGGTATCACCTACAAGGATGGCGTTGTCCTGGGTGCAGAGAGGAGGATTACGCTGGGAAGCTTCGTCAGGAGCAAGTCGGGGCGGAAGGTCTTCAAGGTCACTGAAACAGTGGGCGCTGTCTGCGCGGGAATGGTCGCCGACATGCAGAACCTCGTCAAAGAGGTGTCGGTCTACTCCAAGCTGAAGGAGCTCGAATCGAGGAGGGCGCTCAAGCCCAACTCGGTTGCGAAGCTGATGTCTACCCTCATGTTTCAGAACCGCTACGCACCGCTCCTGACGCAGGTGATCCTGGGGGGCGTGGGCGAGAAACCGGTCGTCTACGTCCTCGACCCGCTAGGCAGTGTCATCTCGGACGTTTATGCGACAGTAGGAACGGGAGAGGAGACCGCAATAGGAGTCGTCGAGGCGGGATACAATCCGGCCATGTCCCAAAAGGACGCGAGGGACCTGCTCGTCGCCTCCATAAAGGCCGCCATAGCAAGGGACGCGATGAGCGGCAACGGCATCGACATCCTCACCGTAGACAGGACTGGAATCAAGGAAGAAGCCGTGAACCTCTAGGCGGCCTTGAGAATGTGGGCTTACAAGAAGGTGAAGGTCCATTGGCTCGGCCACGATTCATTCGTGCTGCAGGGCTCAAGGACGGTCGTCATCGACCCGTTCAAGGCGAAGGGCGCCTACAAGGCGGATCTGCTTCTGATCTCTCACGAACACTATGACCATCTCAGCGAGGACGACATCAGACGTTTCTCCGATGTTTCGACCACGATCGTCGCCCCGAGCATCTGCGAGAAGCCGCTGAAGTCATTCATGCAGGAGAAGAGATTCGTTGCGCCCGGTTCGAAGATTGAGGTAAAGGGAGTCTCTCTCGAGATTGTCCCGGCGTACAACCTGAACAAGTTCCGCGAGCCGGGCAAGGTCTTCCACCCGAAGGCTGACGGCCGCGTCGGGTACGTTGTGACGCTGGACGGCGTCAGGTTCTACCATTCGGGCGACAGCGATGCAACGCCCGAGATGAAATCGCTCGAGGTGGACGTCGCGTTCCTGCCCGTCTCGGGGACCTACGTCATGACCGCCGAGGAGGCCTCTGAGGCCGCGAAGGCGATGAAGGTCGACGTGGTCGTCCCGATGCACGTGGGCTCCATCATCGGAAGCAGGGCTGACGCCGAGAGGTTCAAGGAACTCGTCGGGGGCAGGCCCACGGTCGAGATACTCGAGAAGGAGTGAGCACTACTCGGGCACGCTGTCTGACCTGAGCTTCCCGTTCTCCAGCTTGACGAACAGGAACCTGTTGTCGGCGAATTAGAAAGTATAAATTGTCCGTTAACTACCTCCCAGGACATGACCCAAAGCGAAGAAAGGACGCCGTGGGAGCGGTTCCTGAGCGGGAAGCTGTCCGCCGCCAGCAAGAAGCTCTATGACTTCAGGATGAAGCAATTCCTGGCCTTCGCCGGGATATCCGACTTGGAGTTCTGCAAGCTCTCAGGCAGAGAGGCAGAGGACGTTATCGAGCGGTACATCCAGCACCTGACCGAGAAGGCCGAGAAGGGGGACCTGTCGTCCGGGACCATCAGGCCTTCGATCAGCCCGATCAGGCACTTCTGCAAGATGAACCGGAGGAACGAGATGGACTGGGGCCTTCTGGGTGAACAGATTCCCAAGTCGAAGAAGTATGCGAACGACCGGGCGCCTACCCTTGAGGAGATAAAGGGCCTTCTGAGCCACGCCCCGCTCAGGCTGAAGGCCGCCGTCCTGCTGATGGTGAGCGGAGGTTTCAGGCTCGGGGCCTTCGACACCCTGAACGTCGGCGACGTCACCGACGCGGGCGAGGGAATAGGAAGGATAGCGGTCTACCGTGGTTCATCCGAGGAATATGTGACCTACTGCACTCCCGAAGCGTATTCGACCTTCAAGGACTATCTGGCCTTCCGGAAACTGCACGGGGAAGAGGTCGGGCCGAAGAGCCCTGCCATAAGGAACGTCTTCGACAGCGCGGGCGCGAAAGAAGCGGCGAACTCGCCCAGGCGGACCAAGAGCACCGTCCTTGCGCGCGACCTGCTGAGGATGTGGGGGAAGGCGGGGATTTTCGAGGCCCTGGGGGACGGGGAGCGAAGGCACGAGTTCAAGGTCAGCCACGGGTTCAGAAAAGGCTTCAAGACGATATGCGAGAACTACATGAAGCCCATAGCCGTAGAAACCCTGATGGGCCACAGCACGGGGATAAGCGACTCCTACTATCGACCGACGGAGAAGGAGCTTCTGGAGGAATACGCGAAGGCCGTCCCCTATCTCACGGTCTCCAGCGAGCTGAGGCAGAAGGCAGAAATGGAGACGATGGAAGCGACCCACCGGCAAGGGATCGGGAGGGTCGAGCTTCTAGCCCTAGAGAAGAGCCACGAAGTCAAAGAGTTGCAGGCCCAGGTCGACAGGCAGGCGGAGCAGATCAATACTCTGCTCTCGCTGTACGAAGTCTTCAACAAACAGAATCCGAACTGGGTCGTAGAGGTCGACCCGGCGACGGGCAAGAAGTCGGTGAGGGTCAGGAAACCCTAAGCGGAAGATGTCAGACGCATAACAAAGGCTAAAGGGCCTTCCCCGGCACTCCGATCTCGAAGCATTTTGGCGGACGAGACGAGGAGGACGTCGGGGGAAGTCGAGCGCGTTAGGAAGGTATTAGATCACTACCGTAAGTCGTTGCCGGACAGCGAAATCGACACCTTCCATTACCAGAGGGACGAGACGCTGAAGGACATTTCGAAATTTCGCGAGTGGGACCCACGTTGGAAGGACGAAATCAGAAAACACTATCAGCTCTTGGTCAAGGCATTTGAGAGGTACATAGACGACTGTAGGAGCAACCCTGCCGCGTTCAACGACAGGATGGGAGTGAGCGAAATCGGCAACCCGGATGATGAATTGATATGGGCCGGAGCGTACCTCAGGAAGATAGAGGCGGCCAGGCAGCTCTGAGTTTCGACCAGGGCCTCACGCCGAAGCATCCGCTCGTCCTACAAGTTCCAAGGCCCTTTGGATTCAGATTCAGACACCCCGGCCTGATAGAATCCGGTCCCTGCACTCGTCCCGCTTGTCACGATTGAAATTCCGAACTGGGCCCCCGATCCGAAGTAGTGACCCACTAACCTATCCACTTGCCGGTAATTCATGTCGATCCCTTCTTTCTGCAGAGCTTGGTCTATCATGGAATGTTGTTCAAACTGAATAGGCACGGTCGACTTGACTTCGATTCCCATCGTGACGGCTCCTGAAGTGATCGAGAAGTAGTCAGTGTACAGCTTGCCCTGGTAGAATTTGCCGAGCCTTTCGAAGTGCCTGCTGGCAGCTTTGAGGTCTTCCATTTCCCTCTCGCCCGGTTTGGTGATCGAGTAGTCCCTGCCGTCCTTCCTCACTGCTCCCGTTTCTAGCCACCTCTTCAGGTGCTTGTAGATCGTCTTTGTCGAAGCGTCTGCTTTCTCCGACCACTCGACGACTCCCACGCCCGGATTCTTGGCTAAGGCCTCTAGAATCCTGTACTTCGCATCCGTCGTTTCGGTTTGGTTTAGCTTGTGCATGGGTAAACGAGATTCTAGTCCCCAGGAGACCATATTTAAAACTGCAGGCGCGTCTCAAGGCTCAATGACAGAACAACCAAAGAAAGCTATCCCCTCCGGCCATTTCGATTTGACCCAGGATAACGATCTCGTCAGAACGGTTCCGAGGCCCAGCGGCCAGCCGGGACAGCCCATTGATGGAGCGCGCTTCCCGTGGGGGGAGCCCTCTTATGGTCAGAAACGCGGACCGAAACCGCCATCCGGGGAGTATGAGTACTCGCAATGAGCTACTACGACAGTCAATCCCGCCGATGGTTTGCGAGCAGGGCCGATGCGGAGTCAGAACACCTGTCCGACTCCCTTTGGAAGAGCGAGGCTTTCAAGGCGCGATTGGCGGGTTTTATTGATGGCCGAATTCGGGTCAGCGACGAGAGCTTAGCCGATCCGGCCCGCAAGAAGAGTCGAGCCGATGGCCGGCGCCTCGTCGATGCCGCCATGAATCCCACGCGAACCAGGCTTCAGGCCGATCCTGTCTTCCGTGAGATAGCTGAGGCCGCTGCCAAGCACCCGAAGGCACCTGCAGAGTTTTCCGCGAAGGTCAGGAAGACCCTCAAGGAGCTCGACGGACAATGAGCTTAGCCGATCAACCGATGAGCCCGGAAGAGAAACGGGAATTTGCCAAGGACGTCCTTCGAGAGCTGTTTCAGGAAGTCACCGCGTCTAAGCCCCAGCCTGTGGGCTCGATTGACAGCCGCCCAATTTACGAGCGAACCGAGCGGAAGCCGGAAGAATACAAAGGCGACCCGCCGACCGGCGCCAACGGCAAGCCGGCGAACCTGTTTTCAATCGACAGGCGGTGCCAGATCAAGGGGTGCAACATTCCCCTTCAGGTCCGAAGGGTCCCTAACGTCGTCTGGCAAGAGGACGACCAGCGGACTGGCGGCCAGCTCATCTACCAATGGTCCGACGTGAAATACTTTGTCGTCTGTAGCAAACATTCCGGGGTGCCCCCTCTGTATTGGGACGAGAGGGGACGATACTTAGAGAAACCACACAGGACCATAGCCCCCCGCATAGCTGAAGGGTGAGTGAGCGACACCACGAGCGACCTTCCTATCCAGTGCGGGACCTGCAACAGCTTCAGCCTCGCCTCCTATTATGCGGTTGACGGATCGGTCAGGCTCGAATGTCAGGAGTGCCGAAGGGTCTTCCCCGTCGAGGAGGCCAAGAAGGTGCAGAAGCGGACGGCCTGGGTGTTAGCACAGTGAGCGAAGCCATGACCAAGGAGAAGCAAAGAGCCAATGCCCCAAATCGTCCAAGTTAGGGTAATCGCCGCCGGTGCGACGACGGCCAAGAAGGTAGGGGACGAGATCGCCCGACGATATCCGGGCGCCAAGGTCAGCGAGCCCAAGCCTTCTGAAAACCTCCAAGGGTGGAGGGTCTACCTCGACCTGCCTTACTTCGGTCCGGAAGAGGAGGAGGGCTGACGGGTGCCCCTTCGTTTGAAGAGGACCGGCTCGACATGGCCGACGGGGGACAATAACAAGTCGTGGGTGACCACGCTTCCCAAGAAGTTCGCCCGCGACGCAGGGCTCGAAGTCGGGGACTTCCTAGAGTTCAGTTGGCGAGAGGGCTCTGACTCGCTCCTGATCAGGGTCCGGAAGGCGTCTGACCAGTCGGACAGGCTCTACGCGAACATGGTGGTGGAAGCGTGAAGCGATTTCTCTTCATCTGCAATTCTGGCGCGGTCGTCGTCAGGCACCACATCGTATCCGAAACCGCCGAGGCGGCTGCGGCCGAGCACTCGAAGAATTACCCGACGCACGAGTTTCTTTCAGCCTTGGCCCTCGGACGCCTGAAGAAAAGGAAGGCGGGGGGAGCATGAAGGGGACTGTCAGGACCGGGCGCACCGTCAGGCTGGGCGACGGGTCCATCCGAAGGCTTAAGGCGAGTGGCGAGTACGACGATTCGACCTACTGGACCCTTGAGACCACGGCCCAGCACCTAGACGCTCGGATTCTCAAGGAGCTTAGAGGAGTCGGCTCGAATGACTGAGGAGCTAGAGGCTCAGCGATGCCCGAAGTGCGACAAGAAAATGGTTCTGATTAGAGACAGATACCTGGAGTGTCCGGCTGGTCACAAGTTCGACACTTGGGCCGCTGGCTGCCCTGAAGTCTCGGCAATTCCTACTGATGATTACGGGCATACCAACAACGACCTTATGCAAGCTGCCGACATGGTGGAGAAAGGGCTAGACCCTGCCGGATACAAAGTCTCTGAAGGCAAACCCGAAGAGGGGGCCCAGCGTGCCATATCCGAGTTCCATCTAGCGACTCTCAGAGACACGGAGGAGATACTGCACTACGACAAGGGGGTGTACAGGGCCGGGGGCGAGTCGGTCGTCCTGGAGTGGCTGGAGTCTTCGTTCGACCCTTGCGCCGGGAAGTTCGCCCAAGAAGTGCTAGGCCACGTCAAACGGCGGACCTACGCAGACAGGGAGAACTTCGACGCCGAGCCGTTCATCCTCAACCTTGCTAACGGGCTCCTCAATATCGACACCCTGGACTTCAGGCCCCACTCCGAAGACTTTCTTTCGTTCGTCCAGCTCCCTGTCAGTTATGAACCACTGGCCCGATGTCCGACAGTCGAAAAGTTCCTGTCTGAGGTCATGTACCCGGAGGATATCCCAGTCTTTCAGGAGTGGGCGGGTTATGTTCTCTGGCGTGAGTACCCCGCACAGAAGGCCCTTCTGTTCGAAGGCGGGGGCAACAACGGCAAGAGCACCGCCATCGGAGTCCTGAAGTCCCTGCTCGGAGTGAAGAACATAAGCTCCCGCAGCCTGCAGGAGCTTGAGTACAACAGGTTCGCCAAGGCGGACCTTTACGGGAAGCTGGCGAACCTCTACGCTGACCTTTCGGACAGCGCGCTGAAGTCGGTCGGGACGTTCAAGATGCTCACAGGGGGCGACCCGACAACCGCAGAGTACAAGTTCCGGAACGGGTTCACTTTCACCAACTACGCCAAGCTGATCTTCTCGGCCAACAAGGTTCCCGAAGTCTTCGAAGACACCGACGCCTTCTTTAGGAGATGGACGATCATATCGTTCCCCAACAGCTTCGAAGGGTCCAGGGCGAACACCGAGCTTTCGAAGTCCCTGACTACCACGGCAGAATTGAGCGGCTTCCTGAACTGGGCCATAGAGGGACTGAAGAGGCTCCGGTCTAACGGGTGGCGGTTCTCCAACTCCAAGAGCACCGAGGACACTAGGCTAGACTACATCCGCAGGAGTTCGCCAATGAAGGCGTTTCTGATGGATTGCACATTTCAGGACTCCAAGGGTTCGGTCGGCAAGCAAGACCTGTACAAGGCCTTCTGCGAGTACTGCACCATGTCAAAGCTCCCACCGGTCACGCAGCAGACCTTCTTTCAGAACCTACCGATGTACAACCAGGCAATCAACCCGGCTAGGCTCGGGCCGGGGCGTGTTCCCAGCTATCTTGGCCTGACGCTGAAATCAAAGGCAGACTGGGGCATTAAAATGGAGAATACCCCAGGAGTCCTTGGAGTCCCTGGAGCGACCGACTCCAACCACTCCACGGACTCCAACCCCTTTTCCCACTCTAATGCCAGCGGGGAGAATGTCACCGCAACCACGGCCGGACAGGTGAGCGGAGCATGAAAGCCTTGGACAACGAGAAGATGGTAGAGTTGACGGACTTGATCGGTGAATCCGGGATAGAGTGGACCCATGAAATGGTGGAAGTCGCCAAGGAGCTCGTGACAGAGTACGGCCGCAGCCCTCGCGAAGTCGTCGGCAACCTCAGCAGGAACCCCGGCTACCGTCCCGACCCAGCACCAAAGACGAGAAGGACCAGGCGCGAGATCCCCGACACCCTCAAGGGAGCCCTCAACGAAGTAATCAACCTAGTCGAGGAACTAGACGTCGCAGAGGAAGAAAGGAAGGACTGGATCAGGGTCAAGCTCAAGCTGGATGAGGCCTTAGACCTAGCGGTCACGCTCGAAAGACAGTACAACGAGAAGCCGAAGCCTTGATATGAGACGGTGAAGGCTTACCGTCAACCAACCGGCATGTAGCTGTGTTTCACTACTGGGTATTGTACGCTGAAGTGGGGGCACTAATGGACTGCACAGCGCGGCAAGTGCTCTCAAGACTGGAGCTTGTCTTCTGCAGGCCTAAAGTATGGAAATGGGTAGGAGTCTCTGGAGTCCTTGGAGTAAGCGCCGAAACATCTAGGCGGGTTTCCGGGCCGTCCTGTCCCCTTCTCCACCTCGGCGTCGTGAATCCACGCTCGGACCCACGAGCATGTGATTATATCGCGTCCTTTGGATAAAAGCCTATTGGGTTGTGGCAGTTATAATGATAGACAACGGACTAAACCCTGTTTCATTGAAACGATTACGTCTGTTTCACTTGGCGCGCGAGACAATGCGAATATCAACATTCGATGAAATGATTTGACGCTTCATTGATCATTGAATCGTCTCATCGATGCGCGCCTCGCGTCCCTAGTCTATATCGCGTTGTTTCAACGCTTCGAGAGTTCTGCCGGATTTCTGTACACCCCGAACGGACTAGGACCACGACCGATGCTGCCGTATTGTCCCTTTGAGCCCTAGCTAAGTCGGTCCGACGACGATGCGCTTGCGCTTCGCGTCAATCCTGACCTCGACCACGTTTCCCGCCTCAAAGGGAAACTGAGAGTCCTTCGCGACTTCGGTCGGGACGTAGACGAAGAACTTGTCGTATTTCCTGCCGCCGGTGGTCGTCGGCCTGTTGACGAACCTGCCGAGGCCCTTGGTTGCCAAATCTGGTGCCACAGCGTCAGATTTGGAGTAATGCGTTTCCGAGCACCAGATTGGTGCCACAGTCGCTAGGGCTCACATGCTTATATCGAAAGGTCACGGAGCTCCGCTAGGCTTGACTCTTCGCTCAAGTCTGCCTGCGCTGATCGTGATCCTCTTGCTGACTCTGCTGCCTGTCATGCCTTCGTTTCAGCCTGCTTTTGGACAGAGCGCCCAGGTAACGCAGCCTCTGGTCGTACCAAGCCAGTAACCCGATTGTCTCCCTGAAAGTGTCGGGCGACGGGAAACACGTCCTGGTAGGGACCGATAACGGGTCCGCGTACCTTCTGAACATGAATGGCGTACCGATAGAGAAGTTCAACCCGATGGCCTCGGCCTCGGCAGAAGGACAGAGCGTGGTCAATGTGGACCTTTCATACAATGCAAGCAGCAGCGTCGCCATCAAGAGTCTTTACAATTACGCGGGCTTACTTCTGTGGGAATTTGCCCCGGGCCCGGGTGGTTACACCGTGTCAATCTCACCTGATGGGTCATACTTCGCGGCCTCTAGTGATGCAGGAGTCGAGTTCCTTCACGCGGCGGGTCAGACCATGAGCCAAGTGTGGTCAGCGAGCTACACTCACGCCGTCGAAGAGAACAGGGCGTTAGTCACCCCCGACGCTGGGTCCGTCCTCGTGGAAAGCGAAGACAGCACGCTTTCTCTGCTCTCAGCAAGTGATGGACTTCCCAAATGGTCCACGACTTTCGGTCAGCCGATAATCGGGTTCGCCTCGTCCTATGACACTAATCTAGTTGCTGTCACCCTGGCGAACGGAACGGTCGTTTATCTCAACGGCGCCGGCAGCACGACAAAGAGTTTCGCTGTCCCGGGCGCTCAAATCTCAGTGGTCTCGGTGCCTTCGAGTTCTGACCTCTCATATCTGTCCCAGAATCTCGCCGTCCCTTGGGCAGCCAACTACGTGCTAGTGGGGAACGACAGCGGGTCCATCGATCTATTCAGCCCAAGTGGGACGCAGATTTCATCCGTCCATGTCTTCACTAATCCGGTTCAAGACGTGGGCGTGTCAGCAAACGGGGAATACATCGCGGTCTCGTCCGGGAAGAGCCTTTCGTTCCTCCAGGCGCCTTCGTTTGCGGAGCCAGTTATGCCCCCACAAGTCCAAAGTTTCCCAGTGCCTTTCGGTCAGGCCCAACCCTCCAATCTCACTCAACTGGTCCAGGCGTTCGATAACTTGAGTGCTGAGTACGCGGCACTCGACCAAGAATACTCGCAGCTCGCTTCGGCAAACAGCCAGCTATCAAGTAACCAGCAGACCCTAGCCGCCTCATACGCCAATCTCACCTCCTCATACAGCAAGCTCTCAAGCGACCAAGCGAGCTTGGCATCTTCATACGCAAATCAGACCAAGGCTTACACTGGTTTGGCGTCGCAATACAGCGCATTGAGTTCCAGTTTCAATGGGCTCAGTACGGAATACACAGCCTTGTCTCAGAGCTACAGCAGCCTGTCAAGTAACTACCAACACCTTTCGAGTCAACTCTCCCTCTACGAGACGTTTACCTATCTGTTGGCTGCCGCCTTAGTAGTGGTTGCCTTGGTCGCATTTTGGCTTCTAAGGAAGCGCCCTTAACTCGCTCGGAGGTCTATTCGGGGACGCTGTCGGCCTTCAGCTTCCCGTCCTTAAGCGTCACGAATAGATACCTGTTATCGGCAAACACCAGAGTAAGCTCGTTCTCCTTCTCTTCGACTGTGAGCAAGGCCTTTCCGACTATGCTGTCAAACTTCGCCATGAGCGAAGCGACCCGTTCGATGTCCGTATTTCTGTCTTGCCGGACACGGATATGCGAAAAAAGCAGGCGGCAGGGCGTGACAACCTCGCCTTATATAGCAAGAACGTGTTTAATCGACAATCCGGTCATATATAGGCGAAGACAAGGGTCAGCTCATTGTCCTTCTCCTCAACGGTGAGCAGCGCCTTTCCCACGATCCCGTCGAACTTGGCCATGCCTGGCTTCCATCCCGCCTGAAGTCCGTATTTCTGTGTTATCGCATCACTCGGGGCCGTAAGAGGTCAGGCGGGCTGTGGGGCCCTCGTAGGAGACCTTCTCGACCGGCTGACCTGTCGTCGCACGTATCATCTCTCTGATCACCTCGTCGAGGCTCCCCTTCCGCCCGTGGAGCTTGAGCCGCTTGAGCGCCCTGTGCGTGTCCTCATGGACCTTCACGGTCTTCACCAAGACGCCCGCCTTGCGGGCCGACCCGTATTTAGGCTGAGGATTCTTGACTCGGTATCGTCGCGAGTTCATCATCTGCCCACGGAGCTAACCTGGGCTATGACTGGGACGGCGTTCACCTCATCGTCAGCAAAGCATGTTCGGCCCTCGATTTAGGCTTTATTTGCGGCACGACGACGGACGGACGGCCGTGGGTTTCCTAGATGGCGTCAGAGTGGTCGATACGACCAGGCTTCTTCCCGGCGGCTTCTGTACCATGCTCCTTTCTGACATGGGGGCGAGAGTCATCAAGGTCGAGCAGCCGGGTCTGGGCGACTACATGCGGGCGACTCCCCCCACAAAGGATGGCGGGAGCCCGGTTCACGCAACAGTCAACAGGAACAAGCTCAGCATCGGAATCAATCTGAAGGCCGAGGAGGGCAAGCGCGTGCTGCGCAGTCTCCTGAGGGAGGCGGACGTATTCGTAGAGGGGTTCAGGCCCGGGTCGATGAAGAGGCTTGGCTTTTCCTTCGAAGCCGTCACGCGCATCAACCCTAAGATCGTCTACTGCTCTATCTCAGCGTACGGACAGACCAGCCGGCTCAGCTCCATGCCCGGCCACGACATCAACTTCCAGGCCATGGCTGGGACGCTGGGATATTCTCCCAGGGCCAAAGTGCCTCTGCTCCAGTTGAGCGACATGGTATCTGGGACGTATGCTGCGCTGGCGATTGCGGGGGCGCTGGCGAGACGGAAGGGGGCTGTCTTCATAGACGTTCCCATTGTGTCGTCGCTCCTCTCCTGGATGGTCCTGCCCGCCTCGGCTTACCTTGCGACCGGCCGAGCCCCAAAGGAGGGACACAGTCTGATCTTCGGTTCGACCCCGTACTACAACCTCTACCGGACATCGGACGGAAAGTACATGGCCGTCGCCGCAATCGAAGAAGAATTCTGGCACAACCTGTTGGAGGCCGTCGGCGCTCAGGAGCTCGAGCAGAAGAGGTTCGGCACGCCCAAGGAAAGGAGGGCGGTGACCAGAGGGCTCAGTCGGGTTTTCGCCACCAAGACCCGCGACGAGTGGGCAAGCCTCCTCATGGACAAGGACACCTGCGCGACGCCTGTCCTCTCGGTCGAGGAGACGCTTACCAGCGGTTGGGCGAAGGCAGCTTCCGCGTTAGTCGAGGTCGCAGGGGACGGGACGGTGCTCAACAACCCGCTCCGCTCGAGACCCAGGATGCGCTCACCCCCCTTTACGGCGGCCCCGCACCTAGGCAGGGACACCGACTCTCTCATGGCCTCAATCGGCTACAGCAAGATAGATGTTGCGAAGCTGAGGAAAATGGGAGTTGTCGAATGAGTTGGTAACTCTCTTGACGCACTAAGCCACGTTCCGCCCAGCATGTTGCTATGACTGCGGCGGTGAAGAAGATGAAAGAAGTCGACGCCCTGACCTCGATCGAGCTGATTGGGGGGGCGGGTGGGAAGGGGAATCCCTTCTGGGCGTTCGTCTCTGATTAGAATTCCTTCGGAACGTCCCGCATCACCTCGGCGACCCTGATGAACCTGTCCCTGTACATCAGGATCTTGGTGATCGAGCCCTTGAACTTGAGCTGGCCTTTCAATACGGCCGACTGGATGTCCACCTCGCCTTTCACCACCTTGGTCCAGGCGTCGTATGTTCCATCGAACGAGAACTCCGCCGGCGCCCCGACCGCCGCCTTCTGCAGCGTGGTCGCACCGTTCTCCACGGCCAGGACATAGTTCTGCCCGATGTCCGTCACGTTGAAGGCTATCGTAGTCTTGACCGACTTCGTGCTCTCGAGCCACTTTTGATCCTGAGAGAGGGCTGCCTGGACCTGTGAAAAGTATTCGTCACTTAGGAACTTCGCCATCGCTTGCCATCTCACTCCCGGATGCTCTGCTTTTGAGCTTACCGATGGAGCCCGAGGTCAAGACGGTCGCTAGGTGCTTCTCCCCGACCTGCAGCTCGCCGCTCAATGCCCGCAGAAGCGGGGCCACGGAGTTTGTAGTCTTCACTATTACGGCCCGCGGGTTCCTCTCCACGGCGATGATGGTCACCTTCCCATATCTGCCCTCGAGGTTCAACGCAAGGTCCCTCCTGTCGCCGTCCGAGAGCTCTCTATCGGCAACGAGAAGCACATATCTCTTGGACATCTGTCTATCCTTCTAGCTCCCGCCGAACAGGACCCTCGAGTAGAACTCCCTCGCCCCTCCACGGGGAAGGAAGCCTCTTGGTTTCACCTTGACTCTGACGGGGTCGCCGGTCCCCTCCTCCAGCATTCCTGCAACCAGGCGCTGCTTGTTGAAACGTAGGTAGAGCGCGGAATGCTCGTCCACGAGCTCCCCGACGCCGCGTTCCAGCTTGTCCTTCTCGTCCGCCGACAGGCGGGCCGCAATCCTCTCGAGGGCTGCAGCCGCATCCTCTCCGGTGAAATGATACCGCACCCAGGTGATGGGGTTTCCGAAGTGCCCTTCCATCTTCTCCTCCTCTGGTCGTGCGTCGACCTGCAGCAGGGATGAGACTGCGTTCGTGAGGGTCTCGAGATCCTCCGTGGCATGCACAAAAAAGGAGACCTCAATCGACTGAATTGGTCCTTTCAAGCTCATCTGCCTTCCGCAATCGATAACTAATAGCAGTTTGCGAACCTCCGTCGTGCCGAAGAAACTGACCGTCGAGGACATCCTTTCCGACGAGCTGAAGCGCGAGATGAACCTCGACACTGAGACATATGTAGTTCTGGACGACTGGGATTCCGTGATGCACAGCGTCTACCAGATGCCCATCGAGTACGCGGGGTACACGAACAAGGTCGGCGACATGAAGATTCTGAAGGAGATGATCGACTCGATTGCGGGCACCGACTTCGACCAGGTCAAGCGGAGCGAGAGCAGGAAGAAGCAGCTGGAACAGTTCACCAAGACCCTCAGCATGTACTACAACCTCGTCTTCACGAAGGGAAAGAGAAAGGTCGGGTTCGGGACTCTGATACACTTCCCGAAGCTGAAGTCCGACCCTGAGAGAAGCGGAGGGATTGTCCTCGCCGCCAAGTTGGTCGTGTCGGGGAAGAAGCACACCACGACCTTCGAACGGGGCAAGTTCGACGACTTCCTCGTCGAAGTGAAGCCGTTCATCAACCTCCTTGGCGACCTCTACCGACAGACGAGAAAGATGTAGCGGCCGATGAAGCAGTATGTCCTAGGCGTGGAGAGCACCGCCCACACCTTCTCCGTCTCAGTTGTCTCTTCAGATGGGGAGATCCTCTCCAACGCAAAGAGCATCTACAGACCCCCGGCCGGCAGCGGGATACACCCCTTCAAGGCCTCTCAGAGCCATCTCAAGAACGCGCGGAAGGTGCTCCGGGAGGCATTGGATGAGTCGGGGATCGAGCCGGACCAGCTAGAGGCAGTGTGCTACTCGATGGGACCGGGCCTCGGGCCGTGCCTCAGGGTGGGCGCGGTGGTCGCTAGGACTCTCGCCTGCGCGCTCGACAAGCCGCTCGTCCCGGTCAACCACGCTGTGGGGCACATCGAGCTCGGCTGCCTGCTCACTGGCGCAAAGGACCCGGTGGTCCTTCTCGTGTCGGGAGGACATACGATGGTCATCGCCTACTCGGGTGGGAGGTGGAGGGTCTTGGGGGAGGCCCTCGACCTGACCCTGGGCCAGCTGCTGGATCAATTCGGGAGGCATTCTGGTCTCGCCTCACCGTGCGGGGCCGCCATCGAGTCCGCGGCGTCGAAGTCTTCGACCTACCACAAGCTGCCGTACTCGGTAAAGGGGAACGACGTGTCGTTTTCCGGACTGCTCACTGCTGCCAAGGGCATGGTCGATTCGGGGAAGAGCTTCGAGTCGGTCTCCTTCTCGATCCAAGAGACGGCCTTTGCAATGGTAGTGGAGGTCACGGAGAGGGCCCTCGCCTTCACCGGAAAGCGCGAGGTCCTGGTCGTGGGAGGCGTCGCCGCGAACGCGAGACTTTCGGCCATGATGACGAAGATGGCCGCGAGGCATTCCGCTTCGGTCAGTCTGACTCCGGTATCGTACAGCGGCGATTGCGGTGCACAGATTGCATGGACCGGATACCTTGCGCATGGCGTAGGGATCCAGGTGCCGGTCAGAGAAGCAGACGTCCGTCAGTCATGGAGGCTTGACTCAGTCGATATCCTCTGGAGAAGCTGAGAGCGTCCGGGGTCGGCTCATCTACCGGGGTGCAGAAGCCGACATCATCAGGGGCACGTGGCGGGGACTTGCCTCGGTGTACAAGGTCCGGAAACCGCTACCCTACAGGCTCACCGAGCTCGACATCGCGATGAGACGGCAGAGAACTCTTCACGAGGCCGAACTGACTCATTCGGCAAGGAAAGCCGGAGTGGGCGCGCCCAGGCTCTACTACATAGATGTCCCGCGCACGACCCTCATCATGGAGTACGTGGAAGGGGTCAGGCTGAAGGAGCTCGTGTCATCGGCGCCCGAAGAGATCGCGGGCGACCTCTTCCGCGGGCTAGGAAGAGACGCGGCACGGCTGCACTCCGCCGGAATCACTCACGGCGACCTAACGACCGCGAACGTGATTATCAGGGAAGGGAAACTCGTCTTCATCGACTTCGGCCTCTCAAGCCACTCCTCCAGGCTCGAGGACCACGCGGTCGACCTCAGGCTGATCAAGGAGACCCTGGTCGGGGCCCACCCGTCAATAGCCTCCATGGCCCTCGAACGGCTCTTCGAAGGCTACTCCGACGAAGCGGGGGTCAACCGGATGAAGGCCGTAGCGGGACAGCTCAGGAGCATCGAGAGGAGGGGGAGGTATGCCAGGCTCGCCTAGGGTATGGTTCGCGACCTCCAACGACCACAAGTTTGAGGAGGGCCGGTTCGTCCTCCGTGAGCTCGGAATCGTCCCGGCCCGTCTTCCGTCGAAGGGCCAGGAGCTACAGTCCGGCGACCCTTCAGAGGTGGCCTTCCACGCCGCGGCCGAGGCCTATCGGACCTCTCGAAAGCCCCTCTTCGTGGAAGACACCGGGTTGTTCGTAGATTCCTTACGAGGCTTCCCCGGAACCTCTGCCTCCTTTGTCTTCCAGACCCTGGGGCTGGGCGGGATACTGAAGCTGATGGACGGGGTCACCCCTCGGGGCGCCGAATTCGTGAGCGCTGTCGCCTACTGTGACGGCCCGTCCGAACCGAGCGTCTTCACCGGTCGGCTGAAGGGGAGGTTGGCTCTCCGCCCCTCCGGGCTGCGAGGGTTCGGCTACGACCCCATATTCGTCCCGACAGGGGCGAGCCGAACCTTGGCCCAGATGACCTTGGCCGAGAAGTGCAGGATCTCTCACAGGGCGAGGGCGCTCAGGGCCTTCGGCGGATGGCTGAACCTGAATCGCGAGGTTCTGTTAACTTGACGGGGGATTCGTCTTACTGTTAACCGTCGGGTGACGAGGCCAAGTCGCGCCCAAAAGCACCAAGAAACCTGAGACGACGAGAGCGACGAAGTTATAGATGAAGGCCACCGCTTGGGCCGTCGTCAGGGTGGCAACGGGATTCGCGGGCGCGGGGAAAGCCAGGTCAAGCGGTAGGGCAAGCAACATCACCGCAACGCCCACGACGATTAGCCACGGCTTCATGGCTTAAGGTGGGGTGAAGTTCCTTAATCACTCTTTGGGACGGGGCGGCAATTGTCGCACATTCCCTTGACGACGATAGTTGAGGGAGTTCTCGCTTCCATGTTGAACCTTTCAAGTCGGTCAGACGGTCGAGTCGCGAACCCGTCGTCAAGGATGAACTCAGCCCTGCATGATTCGCACTTGAAGACGACCTTCATTTCTTGTCATCTTTTTTCAGAGGCGTGACGAGAACGGCGAACCGGTCGCCGTCAATCTTCAGTTGCCAGTTCAGTTGGTCGCCTTCCTTCAGACCGAGTTGTTTGACGATTCCCATAGGCACAGTCGCCCTAAGCGACTTGCTGTTCGAGGTCGCCCCGCTAAGGACGGTTGTTTCTCCCATTTCGTAGTCATCCATGTTACCTAAGCCAAGGTATTAGAGTATAAACCTTCGCTTACCTTATTCTTACCAATTCCATTACCTATAACTTTATAACACATCGTGGGTAAGGGCTGAGGTAAGGAGATAGGTAATGAGCACAGAACAAGCCCGATTCGAGATGGACAGGGACGAGTTCGAGGCCTACCTTTCGAGCCTCGAAGCCCGCCGAGAGATGAGGGAGTTGGAAGGTTGAACGTTTCAGGCTCCCGCGAGGACAGGGGACGGGCGATTGCCGAGCAAGGGAGGCTGACTCGGATTGACGAGCACACCTACTCGGTTCAGTCCGCGTCCTGTTCGGGAGCCTATACGGTAGTCTCGACCGAGACAGGATGGAATTGTCCTTGTCCGGATTCCACTTACAGACAGGTCAAGTGCAAGCACGTTTTTGCCGTCGAGTTCAGCCAAGCCATACGAGCCGAAGTCCAGCGAGCACAAGTCGTCAAGCCTTACGATTCTCTATCGTGCAAGTTCTGCGGGTCGGGTCAGACGGTCAAGGACGCCCTGAGGCACAACGCTTACGGGAGCATCCAGAGATACAAGTGCAAGGTCTGCGCGAGAAGGTTCTCGGTCAACGTCGGGTTCGAAAAGATGAGGGCGAGCCCACAGACGATAACGAGCGCGATGCAGTTGTATTTCACGGGCGAGTCGTTAAGGAGCGTCCAGAAGTTCCTGAGGCTCCAAGGGGTGAATGTGTCTCACGTTGCGGTTCTCAAATGGATTCGGAAATACATCGCCCTGATGGACAAATACGTCGAAAGGTTAACTCCCCGAGTCTCCGATGTTTGGCGAGCCGATGAGGTCTACATCAAGTTCAGGGGGAATCGCAAATACCTCTTCGCCATGATGGACGACGAGACACGCTTCTGGATAGCCCAACAGGTCTCTCATTGGAAGGAGAACACCGACGCGAGCAACCTTTTCCGCAAGGCCAAGACGCTCGCGGGGAAGGAACCGAAGGTTCTCATCACCGACCAACTCAAATCATACAAGACCGCTTCGCGCCGAGAGTTTCCGACTACGCGCCACGTTCAGGACATCAGCCTATCAGGAGTAATCCACAACAACAAAATGGAGCGGATGAACGGGGAAGTGAGGGACAGAGAGAAGGTCATGCGGGGACTCAAGAATATGGACACTCCTATTTTGAAGGGAGTCCAAATCTACCACAATTTCATCAGACCGCACGAATCGCTGAACGGGGAGACTCCCGCAGACCGAGCGGGAATCAAGGTCGAGGGGACTGACAAGTGGCTGACGATAATCCAGAACGCGAGTCGGGGAACGACACCCTTACAACGCTTGCCCTCTTAGACCCACCTGTCTTGACGGCGATTCTTGGGGCTAAATGCTCCGATGGAATCGTCGTGGTGGCTGACAGGAAAATCACACGGGGCAAGGACGCGCCTCTTTGGGATGAAAAAGTGTTCGGAGACTTCGCGCACATCATAGACGCTTATGCTGGACGGCGTTTGACTTTCGACACATTCAGAAAATACGTCGTGGGGGACTCTATTGTTGGGCAAAAGTCTGATTACAGCGATAGACAGAATTTTGTCCAACGTCTATCTGTTCTCGTCAGACGATTCAATCAAGTAATCGCTGGTGATGAGAGCGCAATAGAGATACTTGTAGCACTCCACCACGAGAACGCCCTTTACTCTATTGACCGAGAAGGGAGATTGACTTCTAGCAACTATGTCAGCCTAGGGAGTGGGAGAGAAACGGCGAACCTTCTCCTTCGACACATTGCTTTTGAGAAAATTACAATGAGAGATTTCGCTAAAGAAGCAGTATTCGCAATCTACTACATGGAACAATATCATCCTGACTTGAAAGTCGGAGTAGGAAAGGGAAACCCCACGGTCAAGTATCTTCGCCTAGGTTCTGAGTGGGATACTGACGCACCAACTGAGGATTTCAGAGCATTCAGAGAGTATGCTCAGTCCAAGATAGCGAGGTTGAGAAGCCTTCTATCACCCGACGGTTAACACCGAGACGAATCACCCGTCAAGTTAACAGAACCAATCGCGACTGGTAACCTTTATCAGCACAAATCGAAGGACTCGGCAGGAAGGTCGCGGTTTGGCTCGCATTCATTCCCACAGGCACGGAAAGTCGCATCAGACTAGGCCGCCCAGCAAGGGACCTCCCAGCTCGGGTGAGGTCCACCCCGGAGGAGGTGCGGGCGACCATCTTGAAACTCGCGAAGGAGGGGATGCCGCAGAGCAGGATAGGCCTGACTCTGAGGGACGACTACGGAGTCCCGCTGGCGAAGCCCGTTCTCGGAAAGTCAATCGGCAGAGTGCTCGCAGAAGGGAAGGTCTCTCCTAAGCTGCCGCAGGACCTTCAGGACCTTATCGAGCGCGCGCAGAGGGTCCAGAGGCACCTGAAGACGCACCACAGCGACAGGAAGAACGTCCACTCCCTCGAGCTGGTCGAAGCAAAGATTTACCGGCTCTCGAAGTACTACAAGAAATTGAGCATGCTGCCCAACGACTTCAAGTACACCGCGGTCGTCGCCCAGCTGGCCTAGCCGGAGGCTGGACCTTCATTGGCGGCCGACCTCGAAGGCCTCCTCAGCAGGTACAGAGCTCTCGCCCCTGAGATCCTGAAGCTGGCCAGGAGCGGGCAGAGGATACTCGTCGTTACCCACATCGACGCCGATGGGTTAGCCAGCGGCTCAATCGTCTTCGCCTCCCTGACTAGGGAAGGGGCCAACGTCACGCTACGGACGGTGCCGGACCTCGACTCCAAGACGATTCGCAAGCTCGAGGCCCAGAAGTACGACTTCTACATTTTCACCGACCTCGCCTCCACGCTGATAACAGAGCTGGGGGCCGCCTTCGACGGTAGGTATCTCGTGATCGACCACCACCAGCTCTCCGAGGACGACATGAGGAATCCAGCCGTCGTCAACGCCTGGGCGTACGGCTTCGATGGAGGGAGGGAGGCCTGCTCGTCATCGATGGCCTACTTCTTCGCGGCTTCCGTCGACCCCTCGAACAGGGACCTGTCTCCTCTAGCGGTCGTGGGGGCGGTGGCAGACAGGCAGGACGGTGGTCCGGGGCGGTCCCTGACTGGGCTCAACAGGGCTGCAATGGCGGAGGCGCAGTCGACGGGCCTCCTCGTTCTGTCCAAGGACCTGATGTTCACAGGGAGGGAGACGCGGCCCATCCACGAGTCCGTCGCTCTGACTTCGACCCCTTTCCTAAAGGGGCTGACAGGGAGCAAGGACGCCGTTCTGGCGGCGCTACACGAGTCGGGCCTCCCGCTCAAGGACGGGGGAACCTGGAGGACGATTCTCGTCTCTCTCCGCGGAAGAAAAGATGAAGCTCACGGAGGTCATCGCGAGCATGCTCGGACCGGTCGAGGGAGCGACCGACGCCATCGCGAACCTGGTTGGCGAGGTATACACCTTGGAGTTCGAGGACTCGTTCACCCCGCTCAGGGACGCCAGGGAGTATTCCACTCTGCTCAACGCCTGCGGTAGGATGGCGGTCCCTGCAACAGGCATCTCGATCTGCCTCGGCGACAGGTCAGAGGCTCTGAAGGCCGCCATGAAGACCCTCTCGGAGTACCGCTCGGGGATCAACAAGGCCCTGGAGTCCCTCACCAGCGACGCCTCAAGGTTCGAGCGCCGCGGCCAGCTCGTACTCGCAAGGTGCGAAGGAATCGTCGACGAGAAACTGCTCGGGCCCGTGATTTCAATCCTCACCTCATCACCCGGCTTCAAGGACAAGGTCGTGGTCGGCATGTCCTCCAGCCGGGACTCCGAGCTGAAGGTCTCCTCGAGGGTCGGGGACTCCTTTCCTGGAACCGTGAACCTGGGATTTGTGATGCGCGAGGCCGCAGAGGCGGTCGGCGGGGTCGGAGGAGGGCACACGATGGCGGCAGGCGCAAGAATCCCGGCGGTCGCGGCAGAGGCATTCTCGAAGGCGGTTACGGAAAGAATCTTCGCATGAGAACCACGATTAAGCTGTCAATCAGGTGCGCCAACGCCGGCGTCTGCAACCAGCTCGTCTCGGTCCTGACGCCGGACAACCGTAGGGCCCCTCGTGGAATGGCATTGAAGATGGAAGCGCGTAACGAAACCCTCGAGTTCCAAATCGCGTCCGAGTCCCCATCCGGGGCCGTCTCGACCGCGATTGCCGTGCTCCGCGACGCTCACTTGTTCCAAGAGGTATGGCTTTTATCGCGAGCCGAGGAGACCTGAAAGCATGGGAGGTTCCGCGGTTGCTTGATGTGAAGCTGGTCAGGGATGACCCCAGGGCGATAGTAAGAAGCCTTGAGAGAAGGGGAGCCCTCCAGAAGATTCCGCTCGTCGACGAAGCCGTGAAGGCCGACGAGGAATGGAGGAGGCTCAAGACGGAGGTCGACAACCTCAGGCACAAGCAGAACAAGCTGACGGCTCAGGTCGCCGCGATGAAGAAGAGAGGAGACACGATCGAGGAGAAGCTGAAGGAGGTCAGGAGCATCCCTCAGGAGATGAAGGACCTGGAGGCGAAATCGGCCGACAGGTATGCGCGGCTGAACAGCATCCTGATGAGCCTCCCCAACATCCTCCACGAAAGCGTCCCGGCAGGGAAGGACGAAACCCAGAGCGTAGCCGTGAGGTCGGTGGGAAAGAAGCCCAGGTTCAGTTTCGAACCCAAGCACCACATCGACCTACTTACCGGGCTGGGCATGGTGGACATGGAGCGGGCGGCCAAGGTCGCCGGAGCGAGGTTCTTCTTCCTGAAGGGGGACGCCGTGAAGCTCGAGCACGCGATAATGCAGTACGCGCTCGACTTCCTCAGGGAGCGCGGGTTCACCGCCGTCGAGCCGCCTTTCATGCTCAACCGCGCGGCCTACGAGGGAGTCGTCAACCTCGAGGATTTCGGGCCTGTAATCTACAAGATCGAAGGCGAGGACCTCCACCTGATCGCGACCTCAGAGCATCCGCTGGTGTCGATGCACATGGACGAAATCCTGGAGGGTTCCGAGCTGCCCATCAAGTACTGCGGCTTTAGCCCCTGCTTCCGGGTCGAGGCCGGGGCACACGGGAAGGACACCAAGGGAATCTTCCGCGTGCACCAGTTCTACAAGGTGGAGCAGGTCGTCTTCTGCAGGCCCGAAGAGAGCTGGAAGCTTCACGAAGAGCTCGTCTCGAACGTCGAGAGGATCTATCAGGCCCTGGAGATCCCGTACCGTGTGGTGGCGCTCTGCAGCGGCGACACGGGCTTCATGTCGGCGAAGACCTTCGACGTAGAGGCCTGGCTCCCGGGCCAGCAGAACTACAGGGAGATGGCCTCCGCGAGCAACGTCACCGACTTCCAGGCGCGAAGGCTCCGCATAAGGTACAGGGAGAAGCAGAACGCACCGACGGCCCTCGTCCACACGCTCAACTCGACGGCGGTCGTCACCAGGACACTGGTCGCCCTGGTCGAGAACTTCCAGCAGAAGGACGGGTCTGTGACGATCCCCGACGTTCTAGGCCCCTACATGCGGGGCATCGACTCGCTGCGCCATCAGTGAGGTTATAAGCGGGACAGGGGCGGGGCGCCTCTAATTGCCGAAGAAGGTAGCCAAGGTAAGGGACAAGTGGAAGCTGAAGTCCTGGGTGGTCGTCACCGCGTCCCCTTCATTCGGTAGCGCCCCGATAGCCCGCGTCCCGCTCACTGACATAGAGAAGCCCTCCGGGAGGGTCATCGAGACGACGCTCTACGACATACTGAAGCAGGACCCCCAACACTACAGCTTCAAGCTCTACTTCCAGATCGACAGGGTCGAGGGCGAGACCGCCACAACGATCTTCAAGGGCCACGAGTACTCGCGCGAGTTCCTCAGGAGCCTCATCAGAAGGGGTTCGTCGATGTCGGACCTCATCAAGGACTATACGACGAAGGACGGGTTCGTCGTCAGGGTCTACTGCACCGCTCTGTCGCAGGGGAAGATGAACAGCTCGAAGAAGCACGACCTCAGGGTCGTGATGGACAAGGTCATCGGCGAAAGGGCCGCCAACCTCACCTACGACCAGTTTACTCAGGAGCTGGTCCTTCAGAAGGTGGCTTCGGACGTCTACAACGAGGCGAAGAGGGTCACGCACCTCAGGCACGTCGGTGTGAGGAAGAGCAAGCTGGTTTCGAGGCCAGAGCAGAAGAAGGCGGAGCCGCTAGCCCCAATCGCAGCCTAGCGATTCCTAGAGTTCGCTTCGACACCTCCGGCAAATCTTCACCCTTCTTCCACCGCAGCCCGAACTCACTTGCTTGAGACGATCTTCACGATGTCCCTGTTGCTGAGCTTGTGGTCGGCCGACAGCCTCTTCCCGTTGCGCGCGTCGATCGCGAAGAGGAAGCTGTCCGCAAGCTCGGTATGGACCGTCCTGGCGAGGTCGAGCGCGGTCGAACCTCCCTTCATGACGTAGGCGTCTGGAAGGACGTTCCCCTCCTTGTCCGAAAGCTTCGTCTCGTCCTCGACAGGAAAGGCCACGACCGAGTTGAGAAGCCCGAAGTAAGCCTCGTTGATCGCCTCCTGGACCCCTGTCCTGCCGAACGTCTTCATGACCTTCTCGTCTACCATCTTGAGGGCGCCGACCTGCGCCGGGGAGAGCTTCTCGGGCGCGACGACCTTGAAACTCGCGTCGCCAGGCACGTAGTGTATGAGCCCGTGTTCCGCTGCCCTCCTGAGCAGAAGTTCGGCCTCGGACGCACACGGAACCACCTTCCTCCCGGTCTGGTTCAGCTTGACTATGTTGGACGGAGCTGTCGGGAGGTCGGACTTGTTGGCGGCGATCAGGGAGGGCTTCGTCAGCGTCCTGACCCCGACCACGAACTGCATGAGCTGGGCGTCCGTCCACCCGCTCGGCTTCTCGGTCCTCAGGTGGTTGTGCAGGATTACCTGCTCGACGTCGGCCAGCGATACCGAGAGGCCGGAGAGCCTGTTGGCAAGATGATCAACGACCTTGCCCCCCGTCTGCTCGAGGGCCTTTGAGACCCTCTCCCAGTCTCTCTTCACGATGCCGTACACCCAAAGGTCGAACTCGTGCTCGACCATCTCAATGTCCCTTAGCGGGTCGTTCGAGCCAGGGGGGACCTTCCTGCCTTCGATGTCGGTCGAGCCGGAGGCATCCACGACCTGAATCAGGGCGTCTGCCTGCCGGACATCGTCCAGGAACTGGTTTCCGAGCCCCCTGCCTTCGGAGGCTCCCTCGACGAGTCCGGCCACGTCCACGAGCTTCACGGGTATCAGCCGGGTGCCGTCGACGCAGACCGAGTTCTTTGGCTTGTCGGTGACGCCCATCTCCTTGCACACGCACTTAGTCCTCAGGTATGCCACGCCCACGTTCGCCTGAATCGTGGTGAAAGGGTAGTCCGCTATCGGCACGTCCTTTAGGGTCGCCGCCGCGAAGAAGGTCGACTTCCCGACGTTAGGCTTGCCGACGACTCCCACGAGCACGCTCGACTCCGAACCTCGGCCCGTTATAACCGTCTGGTCTTCTCATCCCGCCTGTGCGAGGGGGTTGTGTGACGGGTGAAGGGCCGGCCGGCGCAGCGGCGTAGTGTTGGTTTCAGCTCGCGGTATCGCAGAAGTTCTCACGAGGGTGATCGCCCGCCCTGAAGCATTAGGTTCAACCCGTATAACGCCCATCGCTCAGGCCGTGAGGGAGGGACTGAAACAAAGGTGATGATGCGATGGCCAGAGTTCTGATTTGTGATCAAGTAGAGACCGAAAAGCTGGCGCTCGGCGAGGGGATTGTCGCCGACTACCGTCCTTCGATCTCCCGCGAGGACCTCCTTCAGGCCGTAGGCGGGTACGACGCCCTCATCATCAGGAGCCGGACCAAGGTCGACAGAGAGCTCATCGACAAGGCCTCTCGTCTGAAGTTGGTAGCCAGGCCCGGGACTGGGCTCGACAACGTGGACGTGGAATATGCGAAGACAAAGGGAATCACGGTGGTGAACAGCCCCGAGTCCCTCGTCGAGGCCGTCTCTGAACACGTTACGCTGCTGATGCTCGCGCTGAGCCGGAAGCTTGTGAGGGCAGACGAAGGCACGAAGGCGGGGAAGTGGGAGAAGAACACGCTGATGGGGACGGAGGCTCAAGGGCAAGGTGCTCGGCATAGTCGGCCTGGGGAGGATTGGGAGGAGGATCGCGGAGATCGCCGGGGTCCTCGGTATGTCGGTGCTCATCTACGACGTCATCCCGATTCCGCCCGACGTCATCGCGAAGCTCCGGTGTCGGATCATCTCCCTCGACGAGCTCTTCAGCTCTGCGGACTTCATAACCCTGCACGTCCCGATGACGGACGACACCAGGCATCTCGTCGGCGCCTCAAGGCTCGCGCAGATGAAGAGAGGGTCCTTCCTGGTCAACACCTCCAGGGGCGGTGTCGTGGACGAGGACAGCCTGGCCAGCGCCCTGAAGGAGGGCCGCATCGGGGGAGCCGCGCTCGACGTCTTCGAGAAAGAGCCCCCGTCCGGCGCCATCCTGACCGCTCCTGGGACTATCCTGACGCCTCACATCGGGGGGCAGACCGAGGAGGCCCAGTCGGATGCCATCACGATAATAGGCGAGAAGATCCGCTCTTTCTTCGGGAAGCCCTGAACATCCGAGAACCTTTATTTGCCGACCGAAGACGAGGCGCCCAGATAGATGTCCATGTATCGCCAGATCTCCAAGACGTGGCAGGGTATCTTCCACGAAAAGGCCGGCGATATCAGGGCCAGGGCGGTCCAGGCTCAGGAAGGAGCCGGCGATGATGAGGGTAGAGCGGCCGTGGAGGCTCGACAGGGCCAGGTCGCTGGGTTACAAGGCGAAAGAAGGCGTCATAGTCGTGCGCACCCGGGTGTCCAGGGGCGGCATGAGAAGGAAGCGACCGACGTCGGGCAGGAGGCCGAAGCACATGGGTGTCCTGAAGATGAAGTCGGCGGTACCTTCTTGGGCCGTCGCGGAGAGGAGGGTCTCGGAGAGGTTCCCCAACATGAAGGTGATAGGGTCCTACCCCGTGTGGGAGGATGGCAAGTTCGCCTGGTTCGAATGCGTCCTGATCGATCCACTCAGCCCGGGCATAAAGAAGGACTACAACTACAGGCGCATGCTCGGCGTCATAGACTGAAGCTACTTCTTCATCTCGCTGCTGTGGCCTGGAAAGATCTTCGAGTTCGGGTCGACGTACGCCTTTGCGACGTTGACTGCCAGCGCCGCCTGGGCGTAGCCCGTGGCAATTAGGTTGAGCTTCACGCCGTCGAGGGTCCCCGCTATGTCGCCTGCCACGTAGACCCCGGGGATGTTCGTCTCCATCCGCCCGTTTATCCGAATCTCCCTTCCTTCGATTTCAAGGCCCCAGTCCTTGATCGGGCCTAGGTCCGCCCTGAATCCGATGTTGACTAGAATCGCGTCGACGTCGATGGTCGTCTCGGCCTGGGTCCGATTGTCGAATATCACCGCCTTCGACAGCTTGGCCCCTTCGCCCATCACACGCCTCACCTCGTAGAACAGCCTGACCTCCACGCCTGACTTCATGAGCTCGGCAACGCTGCCCTCGTGGGCCCTGAAGACGTCCCTTCTGTGGACCAGCGTTATCTTCTTCGCCGTGTCCTTGATGTTGAGCGCCCAGTCGACTGCAGAATCTCCTCCGCCGACGATGAGGAGGTTCTTGTCCTTGAAGATGGTCTTGTCCTTTACGAAGTAGTAGACTCCCTTGCCCTCGTAGTCTGACGCTCCCTGGGCTTCGAGCCTGTTGGGCGCGAAGGCGCCGACCCCTGCCGCGATCAGGACGGCCTTGCTGTAGTGCTTGGTCCCCCTGTCAGTCCCCAGCTCGATGACACCGTCGGTCCTTTGCAGGGTCGTCACGCGCTCTCCGAGCACCAGGGTGGGATTGTATTGCAGCGCCTGTTCGACCAGGTTCTTCACGAGGTCCTTCGCCAGTATCTTAGAAAAGCCGGGGGCGTCGAAGATGTACTTCTCCGGATAGAGAACCGCCACCTGCCCGCCCGGCTCCTCGAGCGCGTCGATCAGCTTGGTCTTCATCTGCCTGAGCCCCGCATAGAAGGTCGCGAAGAGCCCGGTCGGTCCTGCCCCGACGATCGTCAGGTCATAGACGTCCTGGGCCAAACTCTTCGGAACTGCCGACCGAGAACCATGTATAAGCCTTGTCGCGATTCAGGCCAGGCCACCCGCGGCGGGGTCGGCTGGCTTCACCACTTCCCTCAGCAGGACAGTCGCGTACTGGCCCCTGGCGAGGGTGAATGACAGGTCAGCCCTGTTCCCGGAGCAGGCATACGATGCGTCCCAGATCGCGATGTGGGGCTTCCTGAAGCCTCCCTCGGCGCTCACTTCCTGCATCTGCTTCACGTAGAACTCCTTCGCCGAGACTCGTTCCTTGGCCATCACCTCCTCGAGGCACGAATCGAACCTCGACCCGTAGTTCCTGTAGGCATACCCTGCGAGCTGTACCATCGGGACGGAGGAGGAAGAGGAGGAAGGTGCGGGGTCCCTTACGCCGCGGACCCGAGAGGTGAGCAGGCCGTCTTCAGTGACCTCGCTCCAGTTGTCTCCCGCTTGGTACTTGGAGATGTCGAGCCCCCTCTCGATCGCCAGGCTCAGGGTTCTGTTGAAGATGTACGACTGGTAGGCCTGCACGTAGAGCCTTCTGACCTTCATGGGGACGGCCCTCAAGGCTCCCGTCCAGTCCTCGGGATCTGAGGACAGGCGCCTCGCCACCATCTTCTCGATGTCCTGATGGGGCGGGAGCATCTTTGCACCTTCCCTGTACCTGCCGTCTGCCATGGCGCTCCTCCCCGCCCGGGCCGCTTCGTCGTCGGTCGTGCGATTCGTTAGCAGCATGAGACTTACCGCCTCCTTGAAGTCCTGCCTGACCAGGGCCCTCCCGATGAGATGGGTGCCCGCTTCCCTCGTTCCGAACCTCTGGAACCCGAAGAAGTTCGGCATGCGCCTTGACCGCGCAAGAGTGAACGCTTCCTCTATCCGCTCCGCTATCTCGGTGCAACATTCCCTCAAGACTATGGTGAAGCGGTTTCCCCTGACCATCCCGCGGGAAAGGGGCCGGGGGACGAACCCGACCAGCTCAGCGGTGAACCTCTCTCTGACGACCCGTGCCGGGCGAAGGCACTTCGTGCTCGTAGGGGTGACATACTGCACGGCCACTGCCCTCTTGTCCTTCATCCCTCCGTAGCTGAGCCTGCTCCTGAGCGCATCCCCCAGAGACCTCTCCATGTGTAGCGTGTCGATCGCGCGCTTCTCTACGCGGTAGAGAGGGTAGTTGTCGGGCCTGTCATCCTTTGTCACCTCCAGCCTCGGGATGAACTCCTCCACCCTGAAGTCCTCCTCCGTCGACTTGGCCGAGGCTCCGCAGGGCGCCCCGGCGCTCGCGTAGGTCTCGATGCCGATGGCCCTCTCTGCCTCCGGGACGGCGGTCAAAGCAGCTTAGGGGGGGGATGACAAAGATGCTTTTATCAAGTATGGGTGCGGAAGAGAAGGCCGAAAACTCCCTGAGGAACAAGCTGAAGGAGATCGGTCCCAGCGCGGCGCTCGACAGGTTCCTCAGCCAATATGGCAAAGTGAGGACCAAAGCCACCTACTCCATCGAACTCGCTCTGTATCTCCGCTGGTTGAAGGAGAAGGGGGTAAGCTTGACCCGCGCGCGCTCTTTTCAAAGAACCCTGTAGGCTTCGTGTTCCTCGACATCATCCCATCGCCGAACCTACCCGAACGTGAACGTGTACAACCTAAACCCTGGCCCCGCAGTTATCTCCAGTTCGTGGGACCCGTAGGAGGGAGCGTCTATGATATTGTAGAGTCTCGCCATGCCTATGCTTGCTGTCGCGACGCCCTGATTCAGCGCCAGGTCACTCCCAAGATATGTCTGCGATAGATTGCTCCCATCCAGCGTAACTGTGATCATGCTGAAATTCCCCTGGGCTACGATGTTCACGACCTTGGCGTCATAAATCAGGAATACCTTTGAGTCGTTACCAGCGGCAATCATGCTGTCATTGGCGTTGAACCACTTGCCTGAGAAGTAGACCGTGTTATCCTGCATAGAACCTGTGATGGTGTAGTCGACGACCTGCCGTGGCAGGAACCCCTGCGCGTTCCCGATCGGAGTCCTTGCGGTCGAGTATCCGACGTACAGCTCAGGCGTCCCTATCTTCGAGAAATTCACGCTGGTCCCGTTTACCGTGTCGGCAGCAATCCCTGAGCCTACGTTGTAACCCGCGTTCTGCAAGAGCCCGCGGATCACAGCCTCGGTAGCGTTGTAGTCTCCCTCTCCTATCTGTGTGTACCTGATGTCGCCGTTCTTGTCTATGAGGTAGTCTGCAGGCCAGTACTGGTTGCCGTACGCGTTCCATGTCGCATCGTTGCTGTCCAACGCAACTGGGTACTTTATCCCGAAAGACTTGACCGCTGCTAGGACGTCGCTGTAGTTCTTCTCAAACTGGAATTCGGGGGTGTGCACTCCGACTATCACGAGCCCGTCGTTCCCATACTCGCTGTACCAGGCGTTGAGGTAGGGTATGGTCCGTATGCAGTTTATGCAGGAATAGGTCCAAAAGTCAACGAGTACGACCTTCCCACTGAGCTCAGAGATGTTGAGGGGGGCCGAATTTATCCAAGCCGCGATCCCTTGAAAGTTCGGGGCTTTTCCGAGATTGGGTAGGGTGGATACGTTATCCCCTGTCTGGGCGGGGCTCTGATTCGACACCAAAGCGGCAACGGCGGCCGCTATCACTATGATTCCTACGATGCCGAACACCACCACATAGGCGTTAACCTTCATCGCTTGGCTGCCTCCACCGATGTGCCAGAAACATACGCCAGGAACGCGGGGACCAGCGGCAAGATGCAGGGTGATATGAACGTCAGGAAGCCCGCGGAGAGGGCGATCAGGAAGCTGAGTTGAGACTCGGCGAGGGGGTTCGCCAACGATGCCAGTGGGCCGACGCCGTCCAGAAAGATCTGCAATACACCGATGTAGTTTGTAACCACGAGCGAACCTACCGCGATCAGGAATAGACCGCTTACGATATTGAAGTACCTGAGAAATCGCCCGGTTCTCTTCAAGAACCTTGACACTCTGGAAATGAACGCCCCTGCCAGCAGGAACGGGATGCCCAAGCCCAGGGAAAACGCCATGAGATACAAGAAGCCGAGCCCGGGTGACGTCGCGGCAAGAGTGTAGACTGAGCCGAGAATCGCCCCGACGCATGGCGTCCATCCAAGCGCAAACGCGATGCCGAAGACAGAGGACGTGAGATAGCTGCTCCTGAACTTCCGCACGTGGACCTTGTGCTCAGCGCCGAAAAACGGGATCGCATACCTTGCTGACGCCACCATGAGAACGCCGAAGCCTACGATGACCGACCCCCCGACCAGCCTGATGGAGCTCACAGCTTCCAGGGGCGCTCTCGCCAGAACCGTCTGAAGCAGTAGGCCCACCGCTGAAAATACGACCGTGAAACCCAATACAAAGAAGGCGGAATTCAGGAAGACCACCTCCCGCGCCCTCGCCGAGTCACCTGACAAGATGTTATGCCACACCGTCTGCGCTCATGTGCCCAGTGTTATCCCGAAGACCGTCGATACAGAAGCGAACTCCAGAATCGCGATTGACAGAAGGTACGGCAGGACCCCCTCCGCGAAGAGGGGCGCCATCGTCAAGTAGGCGAAGACGGTCATGGCGTTCTGGAGCAGGAGGGCGAGGGCAAAGATGATCAGGCCAGCCGTGTACAGCGCCCTGCTCTTTCGGAAGATCCTGCTATACAGAAAGAGCAGGCCCGCGAGCAAGACAGTGTTCAGGCCAGCAAAGACGATCGTCAGATCCATATACAGAACCAAAGCTGCTTTTTTGGAGCCCACCCGCGTTTAACGTTTTGTCCAAATCTCTTCCTCATTCCCCGTTTGTCTCATCCAACGGATATATACAATGGGTCCGAGTCGGCGACGATGCCGGACGACCCAGAGCTCCGGGGTCTTCTGTGGTTCCTTCTGGGAGGCACGAGAGGAGGGGAGAACCGGGCCAGAATAATCAGCAAGATCAGAGACCGTCCCTGGAACATGAACCAGCTTGCAAACGAGCTCGACCTGCAGTATAAAGCTGTCCAGCACCACGTGAAGGTGCTCCAGCGAAGTTCGATCATTGTCGCCAGCGGCGAGAAATACGGCGTGACCTACTCTCTGAGCCCGTGGATGAGCGGCCATATTGAAATCTTCGACGAAATCTGCGGAAAGCTCCGTTTCAGATTCGATTGATCATAGACATGGAAGTAATCTGGGCAAGATTTGTAGTCAATCTGGAAAAACCATCAAATAGAATATTGCGTTCGCGATTATCGTGAAAACATTTTCCAGAAACAGATACAAACTACTCGCACTCCTTCCTCTCCTACTCCTGACAGCTCCGATAGCAACAGCCGTCGCTGACGGCTCATACCAAACACCAATCGGATCAGTCTTCATAATGACCAATTCGCCGGCTGGGAATTCCATTCTGGCGTATGACCGATCGCCAAGCGGGTTCCTCACCTTCACTGGCTCCTTCGCGACAGGTGGTCTCGGGGTGAGCGGCCTCACGGGTACCAACCAAGGCGGGGTCGTGCTCAGCCAGGATGGAGCATGGCTTGTCGTCGTAGACGCCGGAAGCAACCAAATCTCAGTCTTCAGGGTCCCCGACGGCCCGTCGACGAAACTCAGACTCACTGACACCGTCAATTCCGGTGGCATCTACCCGGTCAGCGTGACCATCTCCAGTCAATATGACGGTCCATTTGGTCAATTTGGCGGCAACATAGTCTATGTTCTGAACGCGGGCGCCGCCACAACACCCGCCAACATAGCGGGGTTCTACCTCAGCTCTTGGGGCACCCTTTCGCCAATCCCAGGTTCCGTCCAGCCTCTCAGCGCGCCGCTGCCTGGTCCTGCGGAGATATCGTTCAACCCCGCAGGTACGGTGCTGGCAGTTACTGAGAAATCAACGAACCTCATCGACACCTACACGGTTGACTTCCGTGGCGTGGCCTCAGGTCCGACCATCACTCCTTCGGTCGGATTCACGCCCTTCGGGTTTGCCTTCGACAACAGGGGAGACCTCATTGTCAGCGACGCCATGAGCAACGCGCTCTCTTCCTATTCGGTCTCCTACTCGGGCTCAGTGACGGCTATCGCCCCCAGCCCGGTCAGCAATGGCAACCAAGCAGCTCCCTGCTGGGTGGTCGTGACTGCGGACGGAAGGCTTGCCTTCTCCGCTAACGCACACATAGGAACCATCTCCAGCTACTCCATCAGCCGCAGCGGGTCACTGACCCTCCTCCAATCAACCGCAGCACCTGCCCCCATCGGGATACCCGATCTTGACATGGCGCTGAGCGGGAACAGCAACTTCCTCTACGTCTACGACGCAGGAACCAGCACAATCCAGGCGTTCGCGGTCCACTCGGACGGAACACTCACCTCGATTCAGACAGTTAGCGGCATCCCGTCCGGCGCGGACGGCCTGGCCGCTAACTGACCTCCTTTTTTCGTTTCACTGCCGTTTCATCGCCCAGGAGAGCCCTAATCATGCCCCGATTCACCAGAAAGGCTGGATTCTGCCCCGGAGGATGGGGACTACCTTATGGTGGTTCCTTGCAGACGCGCGCGCGCTCGGTGACCGGAAGGTCCTTCTCCTCAGACGGCGTCACACCATCCAAGCTGGCCACTCTGTGAGGGTGGGCTCATTATTGTTTGCTTTGAGACGCCCTTCGTTGGCTACGTTGGGGTCGTTAGAGCCCTTCTTTGATGCGCCCTTGACCATCAGTACCCTGAGAGCTAAGGCCATCACGGGGTTCAAGAAACACCGCGGCTAAACTCGCTTATCGTGAAGCCATATCACGTCGGGATATGTTTGTCGTGAAGAAGGGGCCTGTCAGCTGGGAGCCATCGCGCCTTTCCTCCTTTGCATGACGGCCCCGTTGAGGATCATCAGGGCGCCGACTATCAGCATCCCGTCAGAGAGAGCCAAATCCATTCCTGGGATGTACGCACTCACCAACACCATTGCTACGCCGAACCCCTCCATGAGCAGGGCGAGCCAACGCATCTTCCGGGACATTCTGGGGACGACAAGAAGTACACCAGTTACGACCACAGCGACTCCCAAAGCGTACAGAAGGATCGCGTAAGCAAGAGTGGTCCCTCCCATCATGGAGCCACCCGGAATCGGTGTGAGCGTGTATCCTGAGGCGAAATCTAACGCCGCTCCTGCTGCACTGACCAATAGGCCCGTGTAGGCGATGCGCCGCATTTTCCGGGCGTGGTCGTGAAGGGCGAGTTAAGAAGCCTATGAGGCTGTGTTCTGGGTCGTCCATCCGGAGGACATCGAGCGGCTGAGGGTGCAACTTCGGGACACTGAAGGACTCGAATCGGTCGAAGCAGGCTGAAGAATCCCAGAGAGAGCCCCATGGCCAATAGTTTCCGGCGCAGAACGCCCACGGTCTTCTTGAACTGGAATCACGCTGGACTCATGTCAAGCGCCCTGTATACGAATGCCAGCTTGTCCGCTTCCTCCCTGATCCTTGCCCTTGGCGTTGTGCCGATGTGCCCAGATTCCACCTCGACCCTGAGCATCACATCGGCGCCAACCTCCTTGAGCCTGGAGTAGAACTTGAAGGCGTGCGCAGGGTGCACCCTGTCGTCCTTGAGCCCGGTGTAGATGAGGACCGGAGGATAGTGCGTTCCTTGCCTGACGTTGTGATAAGGGGAGTACCTCAGCAGGAACTTCGCATCGCTCGGGTCGTCCGGGTCGCCGTATTCAGGGACCCAGGCCCTGCCCATGAGCAGCCTGTGGAACGCCATCATGTCGAGCACCGGGTAGCCAATCAGGACGCCCGAGAACAGGTCAGGCCTCTTGTTCATCGTCGCCCCCATCAGGAGTCCGCCGTTGCTCCTCCCGAACCCGACGACATCCATCTTCTCTCGCCGTAGCTTCGCCAAGACCGCCAGGTAGTCGTCGAAGACGTTGAACTTCTTCTCCCTCATGCCCGCCCTGTGCCACGCCTCGCCTTGCTCCAGGCCGCCTCTCAGGTTTGCCACAGCGTAGGCCGCGCCGTCCTCCAGGAGCGGGAGATAAGCCGGGTTGAACGACGGCGCCAGGGAGACCCGAAACCCGCCGTACCCAAAGAGCAGCGCCTTCCTGAGCGAAGTGTCTTTCTTCGAAGCGAGAAAGTAGTGAATCTTGGTCCCGTCGGCAGACGTCGCGTGTCCATGCCGCACGGCGTATTTCCCTCGGACCTCTTGGGTCAGCACGGTCTCCAGCCGGCTTCCCCTGACCCGGTAGACCCGGTACGGAAGCGTGAACGAGCTGAATGCAAACACCGCCTCGTTGCCCAGCGCGGCGATGGCAGGCTCGCCCACCAGAGAGCCCGGGACGTCGAACTTCTCCGAACTCTCGAGCTTCCCACCCCTGTCATAGAAGCGCAGCTCGGAGCACGCGTCGACCAGGTAATGGCAGAGCAGCCTGTCCCCCACCAGTGCCACATCCTGTATGGGCCACTCCGATTCGCGGATGACGACCCGCCGCGCGCCTCTCCTGCCAATCGTTAACACCTCCCCGCAGCTCCTTTCGAACGAAAGCAGGAAGTACCTCCCGTCCGCGTAGTCGATTCCCGTGACTACCGAGTCCGTCTCCCTGTAGACCGGAGCCCAAAGCTCAGGGCGCCTGACGGGGCCCCCGTAGGGCCGGCTCCTAGAGAACCCGTGGAAGGCGTTCAGGATGACCTTCGAGCCTTCCCGGGACTCCGCCATGCCGATGAAGGTGTTCGTCGGAAGTCCCCTGCCGAAGGCCATCGTCTCCTGCCTACCCTCCCTGAAGAAAATCCGGGCCGCGGGCGGTCCGATGCCGTCCGGAGTCTTTTCGTTGCGGTAGGACCGCACGTAGTAGTAGTTCGAGCCGTCTCCGACCCAGAGGATGTCTCCTATGAAGCCGCTCAGGCTGTCGACCACCTCGCCCGTGCTCCGGTCAAGCATTGAGACGGTGCCTTCGTCGCTCCCGCCCTGCGAGTGGTGGATGGCTATGACCCTGCCGTCTTTCCGAGCTTGGACGGCCTGGATGACTGTAGCCTTCCCGAGCCTGACCGAGTCAGTGATGCTTTCCCGGCTGCCGTCCTTCACCACGAGCTCGACCTTGTAGGATTTGTCGTCGGAGTAGAAGAGAACTATCCCTGCTTCGGTGAGCTGGACAAAGCGCATTAGCGGTAAGCGGTAGTACGGGACAAGCCGCTTGAACAGCTTATCCGACTCTCTCTTGAGCGAACGGCGGGCGACCCTGTCCTGCATGCGAGCCCACTCTACGACGCGGGGGTCGTCGACCTTCTCCAGCCAGGCATATGCGTCCTTCGGCAAACGCCGTCCAACCGGGAACCCCATTCTAATATTCACCACGCTCGGCCACCCCACAGCGGCTTTATCGTGCGGCTCAAAGCAGCTTGAGCTTCCCCGTGATCACGTCCAGCTCGTCCTCGGGCCCAGGACCTATTCCCAGACACGTGACCGTCCCAGGCTCGAGCTGGGTGAGCCCTCTGTCCTCGATCAGGGCCGCCGGAAGCCTCGCGGCCCTCGCCTTCTTGTAGAGCTCGTGGAGCGTCTCCTCAGTCTGAACTTTCAGGACGATCTTGGCCTGGCCTTCGCTTTTCCACTCGCCGAACCAATCCGACCTCCTGCTCCTGGCCTCCTCTGCGGCAGAAAGCGAGGCGTGGGCGACCTGGGCTGCCAGCTTGCCCTTTCCCATCTTCAGGTCGGAGCGAACGACGATTACCTGTTTCATCCTTGCTTCGATTGAACGGTTATTACAACTGCGAATAAGCCTTTGCGAGAGTTTCTCCTTCTTGGCGTCCAAATTCGACGTGGTCGTCGCGGGCGGAAGCATTGCCGGCCTGACCTTCGCGGCCGAGGCCGCTAAGAGGGGTCTCACCGTCTTGGTGTCGGAGGAGCACGAGGAGATAGGTGAACCGGAGAAGTGCGACGGCCTGGTCAGCCTGCGCGGTCTGAAGCGGTACGGACATCCCCCCAGACCCGAGGTCGTTCAGAGCGAGATCGCGACGGGCGTGATACACTCGCCTATGGGGAGGTACCTCGCAGTTAACGCGACCACCCTTGATGTCGTGGTTGTCGACCGGAGTGCCTACGACGAGCAGGCCGCGGATGAGGCGAGAGCCAGCGGTGCCGAGATAGTGACCGGGGCGAGGGCTTCAGGCTTCCAGCAGGTCCAGGATGGTGTGTCGGTGGAGGTCGGTCGGGAGACCGTGGCCGCGAAGTACTTTGTCGATGCCACGGGGCCGGCCGCGAGCCCCCGAGGCGGGATCCTTCCCGCGGCCAAGTACGAGTTGGAGGGCGACTGGGTCAGAGAGCGCGTCGTCGAGGTCTTCCTCGACGCAAAGAAGTTCCCTGGGTTCTTCGCCTGGGTCATCCCCTTCGGGCGGCACTTGGCGAAGGTCGGCGCGGCGGGATTGGGCATCAGCCCCTTCAAGGCGCTAGATTCCTTCCTCGCGGACAAGCCCCACAGGATTATACGTAAGGTGTCGGCCCCCATCTACATAGGAGGCCCGGCGCGGCGGTTCGTGATCGGAAGGAAGGTCTTCGTGGGCGAATCGGCCGGCCAGGTCAAGCCCACCACCGCAGGCGGGATAATGACGTCGGTCGCCGGGGCGGTGATGGCCGCGCACTGGGTCCGCGAGGCCGTCGGGAAGGACGATCCGCGCCAGCTCGTCAACTACCAGCGCGACTGGGATGCTCGCTTCCTGAGGGAGATGAAGTCCATGCTCCGGCTCCGGGGCGTCTTCGGGAGGCTCTCGAACCCCGACCTTGATGCCCTGGTCGCGACCATCGCGAACCCCAAAGTTGTCCTCAGGCTTTCCCAGACCGACTTCGACTTCCACGCGTCCGCGCTTCTCGGGGTCCTGGGGATCGAGGGCTTCCTCCGCATCGCCCGCGTGGTGGCTTCCTCCGAGGTCCGCTCGCTGCTCGGCGTGGGCCCCGGGGCCGTTTCCGCTCAGCAATCTATATGAGCCAGTCCCCAAGGGGTTTCTCGAGAAATGTCGCAAGCAACAGTGTCTCTCCCTCTGTGCGGGTCCTGCAACAGGCCCGTGAAGCCTGCAGAGAGGGCGACGAAGTTTCAGTGTCCGAACTGCCATGAGACGCTGATCTGGAGGTGCGAGAAGTGCAGGAAGTTCTCCAGGCGCTACAGATGCGTGAACTGCGGCTTCGAAGGGCCTTAGGCGGACCTCAATGGGCTCCTACGTCATACGGCTGAAACTGTTGCCACAGGACACGACCACCGAGCACCAGAAGATCGTCGATTCGGTGGCTGGCGCGCTCCCGAGCCAGGCGAAGATCCGAAGCCAGAGGATCGAGCCTATAGCCTACGGGCTTTCGGCCATAATAGTCGACGTCGTCGCGCCGGAAGAGGAGGGTGTCATAGAGAAGATCGAGGCGGCGGTCTCGGCGGCCCCGCTGGTCGGCCAATCGGAACTGATGGGTGTCAGCAGGATGTCCAGCAGACTCCCCGCCTGATCCGCGGCCCTCGGCATAGCTTTTATACCACCTAGGCCGCCCTTTTCGTTGCCGTTTCTGACAGGATGTGTGTGGAATGCGTTACCCTCTAAAGTATGCCGCCTTCGAATGGATCAAGGAGAAGAAGAGCTCCACCGACGACGACCTATTGGACGCCCTCAACAAGAACGGCAACAAGTGCTCGCAGGACGAGCTGGACAAGCTTCTGATGCAGTTGGAGATCCTCGGCCTCATCACAATCAGGTGGGTCGCCAAGGACAAGCGCAGGGTCGAGATGGTGGAGAAGCCGACCGAAGAGGCCCGCATACCGCGCGTGAACGAATAAATCGAACTCATATCCGGCGAAGCACGGCATGGGAGTGGACTTCGGCGATTCCATACCGAGAGAGAAGATTAGGCTCGAAGACATCGCCGGGTGGAAGCTCGCCGTGGACGGGTACAACACGCTGTACCAGTTCCTCGCGATAATCCGCGGCCTGGACGGAGGTCACCTCAAGGACTCCAAGGGGAGGGTCACCTCCCACATCTCAGGCCTCTTCTACAGGAACGTCAACCTCCTCGAGCTGGGCATCAAGATCGTCTACGTCTTCGACGGGAAGCCTCCAGAGCTGAAGATGGAGGAAATCGAGCGCAGGTCTGCCCAGCGGCGCCAGGCAAAGGACCAGTACCTGAGGGCGCTCCAGGCGGGCGAGATGGTACAGGCCAGAAAGTACGCCGAGGCCTCCACCGTCCTGAGAAGGGACATGGTGGAGGACGCGAAGAAGCTCCTTGACGCGATGGGGATACCCTGGGTCGAGGCGCCTTCCGAGGGCGAGGCTCAGGCGTCCAGGATGGCCGAGGAAGGAACGGTCGACGCGGTCGCCTCACAGGACCACGATTCTCTCGTGTTCGGAGCCCCCGTTCTCGTGAGGAACGTGACCATCTCCGGCAAGCGGCGCCTGCCGAGCAAGGGGATCGTGATAAACGTCCAGCCCGAACGGATCAGGCTCTCGGAGGCACTCGCAACGACGGGCCTCACCAGGGAACAGCTCGTGGACTTCGCGATCCTCCTCGGGACCGACTTCAACCCTGATGGGTTCGACGGCGTCGGCCCGGCTACCGCCCTCAAGTACCTCAAGAGATACGGGAAGATCGAGGACATCGCCGAGCTGAAGGAGCGGCTCCGCGAGGTGAAGTACGAGGAGATCAGGGCGCTCTACCTTAACCCGCCGTCCGTAAAGGGGATCAAGCCAGACTGGAGGACCCCGGACAGGGACAGGATCCTCTCCTTCTTGGTCGACGAACACTCCTTCTCGCGCGAGCGAGTCGAGGCAGCCCTGGGCAGGATTCAACAGGCGGGGTCCGCGCAGTCGGAGACGCTCGAGAAGTGGTTCGGTTGAAGCGATCGGGACTCCCTGCCCTGCATGACATAGAGGAAGCCGAGGACAGGATCCGGAAGTACATCCCGCCGACCCCATTGGAGAGCTCGAAGGGAATCTCGAGCCTCCTCGGCCGCGACGTCTATCTGAAGCTGGAGACCTTCCAGCCGATACGCGTATTCAAGATACGCGGCGCCCTGAACAAGCTCCTGTGCCTGGGCGAATCGGACCTCAGGAAGGGAGTCATCACCGCCTCTTCGGGGAACCACGGGTTTGCCATAGCGTACGCGTCCCGCATCTTCGGCGTCAGGGCGTCAGTCTGCGTGCCTGAGAACGTCAACCCCCAGAAGCTGAGGGCAATCGAAGAGCAGGGGGCCGAGATCATAAGGTTCGGCGGCGGATACGATGAGACCTACGAAAACGCGCTGAAAACTGCGAAGAAGCGGGGCCTGACGTTCATCCACGCTTTCAACGACAGAGATGTGATCGCGGGTCAGGGCACGTGCGGCCTCGAGATCGCGAGACAGCTGCCGGACCTCGACGCGGTGACCGTCGCCATCGGAGGGGGCGGCCTAATCGCTGGCATAGCCATCGCGATCAAAGAATCTCTTGGGAACGTCCAGGTCTTCGGCGCCGAGACACGGGCCATTCCCTCGATGTACGAGTCTCTGAGCCAAGGCAGGATGGTCCATGTGGCCCCGCGGCCGACCATCGCAGACGGCATGCAGGCGGCGGTCCCGGGCGGGCTCACGTTCGAAGCCGCGCGGAGGTACGTGGACAAGATAGGTCTGGTGTCCGACGGCGAGCTGGAGGAGGCGATCTACGACCTGCTTCTCCTGGGCCGGGTAACAGCGGAGCCGGCGGGCGCCTCGCCGCTAGCCGCGATGAAGGGACCCCTGCGCCGCGAGAGGGCAGAGAAGGTGGTTCTGGTCATCAGCGGGGGCAACATATCGCTGGGCCTTCTGAGCTCAATCCTGACGAGAAGAGAAAAAAGAAAGGCCTGAGATCACTCGCCATCGAGACCTGGCGGACGACCAACGGGACTCCACGTGCCTGGACAACCTCTGGAGTGGGTTCTGTCTAATCTTCGGTTGTTTGACCTCCGCGACTTCTCTTTCTAAAGTCGGTTGCTGATCTACCTTAGGGCGTCCTTGTCGGCGATTTCTTGGTCTATCTTCACGGGGGGAGGCGCCCATCCGCAATTCGCGCAACTGATTTGGACGGTGCGCTCGTCTATGTCCTTGGCCTTGAAACTGGTAGAGCCGCACTTGGGGCAAGCCTGCAAGATGGGTTAAGTCCGTCCTGGACTCATGCGCGCATTCCCTTCTTGACGACTACTTGGTCCCCCTTCCGTATCCATAACAGCCTCTCCTCACCGTGAGAAGTGACCTTCAGCATCAAAGCTTGTTGAATGTGTCTGGGGATGGCCGCCGTTCCATTCTTTCTGAGCACAGTCTTTCTCCAATCCGACTGCGGCATCCCCTTGGTGACAATCACCTCGTCTCCCGCCAGCGTCCACAGTAGCTTGGACCTCTCGCCCGGCTTCGGCTTCAGGCTCAGCGCTTCCATTACCTCCTCAGGGACGCTCGTCGTTCCACCCTTGTTCAGAATCGTTTCGCCGAGGAGTTCTCTTGCCAAGTCTGCGTGGACCTTCTTGGATGCCTCATATTTAGTCACATTTGCAGGGGGGTTCTGTTGACTCTGCGCTTGGTGGGAGAGTGGATTTTCTCTGTTGAAACCCGTTTGGTGGCTAATGGTGTCTCTTCTCTCTCCACTCATGCCCGCACTCGTCGCACCTGTAGTAGATTGTGGTCATTCTGCCGCGCGCGCAAGGAAGGACTCCCGCAGAGGCGGCGGGAATCAAGGTCGAAGGAGAGGATAGGTGGAGGACGCTGATTCAGAACGCGAGCGTGAAGTCACCCAACGAGTTTGGACAGGCCAAGCGAGAGGTCAGACCCAACGATAATTAGACAGAACCGGCAGGGCATTCCCTTATCAGACAGCAATACCAAAGACAAGAAGCATGAATACGACCGCAATCGCCTTAGTGACCCGAATCCTCGGCGCCATTCTCTTCATTATCGGCCTGATTGCTACATCCTACACAACCACGGTGCCACTCCCCTCAGGGTGCGTCTGGCTCTGTTCCATCCCCGGAGGCACAGTAACCCCTTACGTAACATATGGCATCGTGCTGGCTGTTATCGCGTTGGGTATGCTATGGCTTGGTTACTTCGTTCTGCCAATCGAAGACGAAACAAACCAATCCTCGTCTCTCGTTCCGTCAGGGACAACCGCGCCACCAACCGACTTTTGACAGAGAAGATTTCGTCCGCCACCAACCGCAGACTTGACAGAACCCTGGGGTGTTATCCTTATGAACGCAGTTGGCACCTGATTCCGCTGATGCCACTGAAGCCCAAGCGGCCGTCCGATTCTGCCCTGACCACCGCGAGGCTCATGATGCCGACCGATGCGAACATCCTGGGCAACGTCTTCGGTGGCGCGATAATGCGGTACATGGACGAGATCGCAGGCATCGTCGCGTGGCGCCATGCAGGAAGAAACTGCGTCACAGCGTCCATTGACAGGATGAACTTCTACGCCCCGGTCTATGTCGGGCATCTGCTCATTCTGAAGGCGACGGTCAACTACGTCGGCACGACGTCCATGGAGGTCGGTGTGAGGATTGAGGCCCAGGACCCGTCGACTAGAAGGACCACCCATACTGGGTCCTGCCACCTGACCTTCGTCGCGCTGGACGGGAAAGGGAAGCCGACCCCCATACCCTTGGTGGTCCCGGTGACCCGGGAGGAGAAGCGCCGCTTCAAGGAGGCCCGGGAGCGGAGGAAGCTGAGGGAAGCGGAGGATGTGGCCATGCAGAGGAGCTGACCCCCCTCGTGCCCATTTGATTTCTGGCTCAACAAAGTTAGAGCAGGTCGCTCTTACGCTGAAGGGACGGAGTTCCGTCCGGATGGCCGATTTCTCGGAGGCCTTCAGGTTCGACAGGATGAGGAGCGGCAACCCTGCCGTGTACCTCCTGAGAGAGCAATTCGAGAAGTTCGCCGCTTCCCCCCAGAAGCTCGATGTCTGCGAATCGATCGCGCACTGCTTTTACCAGCTTGAGCAGTATCAGGACGCTGCCAGCTGGTACGAGACCGCGGGGCGGATCATCCTCTCGGGTCCTAGCACTCCGTCGGCGATCAAGGCCATGTCTGCGCTGGACGAGTACGAGAGGGCGCTCGAGTGCTACCGCCACAACGACGACGGGGAGAAGTTCACCGAGTGTTCGACCCTGATCGGCGAGCTCAGGCGGGTATGTGCCTCGGCCTGAGTCGACTGGCTAGCGCTTCGTCTCCTCGTCCGTCGCCTTCTTCCTGTTCACCGTCTTAGCGTAACACTCCTCGCAGACGGGTTCCTCCCGGGGGGGAACCCTGAACGTGTGAAGCACGACCTCGAGCTCTGAATCGCAGAAATAGCACTTGGGCCTCACGGTTTAGACGCCCTCGCCTTGTAGACCCTGCGCCTCTCCACCTCTCCCCCGTCCCTGAAGTGCCACACCTCGGCATCGCCGTTGGAATTCCTTCCCCAGCTCACCAGGTTCTCGAGCTCCTCCTTCTTGACCCTGGCCCTCCCGCTCTTCACCTGGATCAGGAGCAGCCTCCCGCCCTTGGCCGCAAAGACGTCGACCGCGCCGTGGGACGCAGCGCTTCTCGAGACCAGCCACCCGTCGTGCTTGAGGAGGCTCATGGTTCTGTATTCCCGCTCCCGGCCCTTTGCATACCTGCTGACCACCAATCGCTACGCGTCCTTCACTCGGCCAGCGTCAGTAACGCGCACGGATAAGCTCTTGCCACGTATCTCGACCCCTGACACGAGGAGTATCGAGCCCAGCACAGCGACCCCCCCGACCCAGGCGAATGTCGTCAAGGTCTCGCCGAGGAAGGCCACTGAAATAAGGACGGCGACTACGATCTCGAGCATCAGGACCACCGCTGAAGAGCTCGCGGTGAGGTGTTTGAGCCCCTTCTGATAGAGCACGAACGGTATGACCGTGTTGAAGACGGCCGTGTATCCCACGGCCCACAGCGAATCAGCCGAAAGCGACCGTCCGGCGCCCGCGGTCAGGGCCGGAGGCACGACCAGGATCGCGGTGACCGCGACGATGCACGCGGCCGCGGCCAGAGGGTCCCACTTCTGCTCGTCCATCTTCTTCTTGGAGTAGAGTATGTATCCTGCCCAGGACACGGCGGCGATGAGGTACAGGGCATCGCCCAGCCCCTGTCCGCTGGCCACCACCCCGAAGTCTCCGTTGGTCGTTATCAGGACCGTCCCGGCTACAGCGAGGAGGACGCCCGCCACCTTGAAGCCCCCCAGCCTTTCCCCCAGGAAGGCCACCCCTCCGATCGCCGCGAGGACGACTGACATGTTGACGAGCAGCGCGGCCACCGACGCGTCCGTGTACTGCTGCCCTACGAATTGGCAGAGGAACCCGACGGCGTTGAACAGCCCTACTGCCCAGATGGCCCTGCTCCTGAGCAGCGGCATCAATTCCTTGCCCAGCGCCTTCGCCACTCCCAACATCACCGGCGCCGCGAGCGCGAATCTCAAGAAGAGGAATGTCCTTGGGTCCAGGCCCCCCCTGATTCCCAGGGAGATGACGGGAAAGGACGTCCCCCACAGGGCTGCGGCGAGGGCCGTCTCAGCGAGCGCAGTCCCCACTCCCCTCCTCAAGTCCTCTCGCGAGCACGAAGTCCGCAAATAAGCCTTGGGCCAGGACGGGTAACCTTATGACGACGGTGGTGGCGGCACGGGTCGCTGTACCATGGAGGAAGTGAGGCAATCCGTCAAGGATCTGGAGGCTCACTTCTCGGACCAGCTCGAGCGCCGCGATCTGATCCTCAAGAAGAGCAGAGACGTCATCACATCCAGCTCGAGGGCGATCATCAGCGTTCACCAGGTGAACATGAAGGACGCCGCCAAGGAGCTCTCGGAAGCTCGGGCCCTCCTGAGTTCGCTGAAGAAGTCGGGCGGGGGTTCCGTGTCCCGGTATCTGATCTCTCCCGAGACGGAGCTCGTCGAGGCTTCGGCGGTCCTGGCACTGGCGCAGGGGAAGACGATTCCATCTAGAGAGGCAATGGGCGCCTCTCCGGAGGCCTATCTCCTGGGTCTGCTGGACACCGTTGGCGAGCTGAAGCGGCTGGTCCTCGACTCGATAATGCACGGCAAGATGGCGAAGGCGAAGAGATACTTTGCCATCATGGAGGACCTGTACTCGGTCTGTTCCCCCATGGCCGTGTACGACCACGTCGTGAACGGGACCCGTCGCAAGATCGACGTGGCGAGGATGCTCGTTGAAGACACACGTGGCCTGATGACCGAGGAAGTGAGGAGAGAGTCGGTGAACTCCTCGCTGGTGCGCCTGGAGAAGAGGCTGGACCGGGCGAACAGCCGCTAGAGCGCTTTCAGCAGCGCGCTGGTCTTGAGGCTGGGGTCTGGCGAGTCGAGCCTGACGACCTTCAGCTTGATTCCGCGCGCCTTGCCTTCCCGTTCAATTTCAGACTCCATGTGGTGCTGGTCGTAGCCTAGGGCGACCACGTCCGGCTTCACCCTCTCGAGCGTGTCGTAGATGTTCCCCTCGACGCCCAGGACCGCGGCGTCCACCTGCCTGAGGGAGGAGAGCAACATCAGCCTCTGGTGCTCGTCAGAGATTGGTTCTCTCTTCTTCCTCTCACGGATTGTGCTGTCTCTGGCGACGGCCACCACGAGGACGTCGCCGAGGCTCTTTGCCTTGCTGATCGTGTATAGGTGGCCTCGGTGTATCACCTCGAAGCCTCCTCCGATGAAGACGACCTTGATCCTCCTTCGCCCCATCGAAGTGATGGATATCCGTCCTCTCCGAAGTCTGACGAGGCCCCTCTTCTTCAGCGCCATAACCTTCCTGCTCGCGTCCGAAGTCCCGAGGCCGAGGCGCTCAGAGACCTCGCCAACCATGGGCTCATGTTCGCGCAGCCCCAGGGAGAAGATCGCACCGAGAATCTGTTTTTCGTCCAAGACTACCAGTCTATCTTTGCGACGCCCGAGAACGAGAGCGAGTCTATAAGACCTTCCGCGTATCCGATGCTGAGCATCGCCAGTTCGTCCTGGCCGTTTGCCAGGAAGTTCTCGGCGTCCTTCATGTAGAGCTCCGCGTTCTCGATGACCGCATCGTACTGCGACCCCAGCTTCGACTTCACAGAGTCGAGGGCGCGTCTTGTCTTTGCGACATACTTCGGCACGAGCGTTTGCGCTGTCCTGAGAACCCCATCTGAGTTGCTCCTGACCTTCGACTCCTCCAGTCCGAAGAGGGCAGAGATGGATTCGACTTCGGTGAAGTGGAGCTTCCCGGGGATCACGATTGAGTGCGGCGGTTCTCCGAAACCCAGCTTGGACAGCTCTGCGAAGGTCCCCGCGGTCTGGGAAGCGTCCTTCCTCCCGAGCCGCGACATGACCAGCGCAAAGGTCGAACTTCCGACCACGCCACGCTTGAAGTTCCCTTCGGCCAGCAGAAGACCCCCCATCGCGTCCGCGGGGGTTACGCCCTCGCCGCTCTGGACATCGTACTCCAGCAGGATGAGAGTGTGCGCGCCCTTCAGGAGGTTCTGGTGCAGGGCGTGGTACACTTGGGTCAGCTTGTTGACGGCCTCTCTGGTGACTGTGACTGTGGTGGAGAATTTGTAATAGTGGAGGCCAGAAGAACTTGCCGCCGCGCCTGCGATGGTCGCAGCATGGACTACCCTCGTCTGCACGCCGGACCTCGCCGCCCTCGCTCTCAGCTCATCGTGCGTCGTCGCGATCATCGGGTCTCCGAGAACGGCCAGGACGACCTTCTTCCCCGCCGCCTCGGCCAGGATCCTCCTCCCGTCCTCTACGAAGGCCCTGTCCACAATCGTCAGCTCCTTCCCTGACGCTTCCTGGAGCTCCTTCAGCAGCCTGGGCTCGTGAGGCGAGGTGTAGTATTCGAGGTAGACGACGTCCGCCGACCGAAGCTCGTCGAGCCCTTCCAGGCTGATCCCCCTTGGGCCCAGTCCCAGACCGACGAAACTCGAGCTGCCCCACGAAAGCGAAACGCCACCCCTCTCATCTAATAAAGTAAATATCCACCTCGTTGAGTGGGCTGGCTCGACGGGCCCGTGGCTCAGCCAGGTTAGAGACTCTCGACCAGAGCGGCTGGCTCTTAGCTCGAAATGGGGGACACCAGCATGTCGTGGGTTCGAATCCCACCGGGCCCGCTCCATCATTGTACCTCGAATCGGATTCAGAATTAATATAGTGCCCCGTGCAAGCGCCCGTCATGCGTGGGCGGAAGCCAAGCGACCTGTCTGCACTGGAAGGGGAGTCCATCGCGGCCTTTAGGGAGGCCATGAAGAGCGAGTCCACTTCGGACGTCTACCAGAGGAGACTGGCCTTGTTCCTCCGGTGGGCCAAGCTCACCGCCGATGCCTTTGTCGCCAAGGCCGGGAAGGATACCGCGTGGGCGCAGGACATGATCCTGAGCTACATGCTCGTGCAGAAGAGGCGGGCGGAGAGCGGGGAGATCGCAGCCAGCACCCTCGACAACTACAGGAAGCCCGTGCGCCTCCTGCTGGAGATGAACGACGTCACAGGCGTCAACTGGAAGAAGATCAGCAGGCTCATGCCCCAGGGTCGGCGGTTCGCGCTTGACAGGGCCCCGACCATCGAGGAGATCAGGCTGATCATCGACCGCTCCGACCTCCGCGTCAAGGTCATCCTGCTCACCATGTTGAGCGGAGGCATCAGGCTGGGGGCCTGGGACTACCTGGACTGGGGGCACGTCGAGCCGGTCAGGGCCGGCAAGACGGTCAAGGCAGCCAAGCTCAGGATCTATGCTGGGGAGCCTGAGGAGTACTCCGCGTTCATCACCCCCGAGGCGTACGGGAAGTTGGAGGAGTACATCGGGTACAGGAGCCAGTGCGGGGAGAGGATAACAAAGGACTCGCCGCTGGTCCGCGACAAGTGGCTTGCGCCGACGCGCGGCGGGCCGAAGGGAGACGTGAACGACCCGAAGAGGCTTGAGTCCAACGGGGTAAAGAGGCTCCTCGACGACACGTTCTGGCGCCTCAGGATTCGGACAGAGAGGAAGCGGAGGCACGAGTTCTCCATCCACTCCTTTAGGAAGTACTTCAAAACGAGGGCGGAGCAGGTGATGAAGCCCATCAACGTCGAGACACTCATGGGTCATTCCACTGGTGTCTCTGACTCTTACTACAGGCCTACCGAGAAAGATCTTCTGGAGGACTACCTGAAGGCCGTTCCCTTGCTGACCGTGTCTGAGGTGGAGGAGGTGAGGCAGCAGTCTCTTGCGGTAGAGCAGAAGAACTCTGAGAGGTTGCGTCAGCTCGAAGAACTCGTATCTGAGCTTGTAGCTGCAAAAGGAGGGCAAGTTCTCGCTCTGCGTCAGAGCCGCAAGTCGGGCACCGGGTCATAGCAACTCGCCTCCCTGTCTTTCCTCTCTCAAGGTTCTCGCCCAGTGTTCTTCGGAGGCCTGCGGCGAATTCTTGTCATGCAACATATAATGCAGAGCAGGACGCTGCTTGCCAACCTGACCGTGGAAGTTCTCCCATGCCTGGTCAGCTTCGTTCTGCGGTAACTCGAGGCTCGACTTCTGATCGGCTTTTCTCGCGAGACTCCCTCGCGACACGCCGAGGTATGGACGGTGTCTAGAAGTGGATGGGATTCTCTCCTCGGAAGAATGAAGCAGGTAGCTGTTCCGAAACTGGACTACGACGCCGGGGCTCCGTGCCTGTTTGTCGCTTTCGTGTAATTTCTGGGCAAGCCGAATCTGTGTTTCAGCGGTTCTGAAGGTGGGTTCCACAAACATGCCTCAATGCGTGTTGACTTGCACAGTTCTTGACAGTAAGCGTCATCAATTCGTTCTTGGTTCTGTCAGAGTTAGTGGCATTGACGCAGACTAACATCGTGATTTTGTCATAGTTTGTTGCACTGCCCAGATCAGCCCTTCCCTGGTTTGTCGTTCCTAATCTGGCACTCGCAGGCAGATTGAGTAGGTTCCTTGCGACGTGGGCGTCCAGGTGACAGTGCAGCTCGAGCTTATGCCGCTTCCACCCGTCAACTTGCCAGCTGGTTGGCCTACCAGGCGGGAGCGCGCGCGCTTGTGCGCCCGAGAGATAGGTGTGCGGCGCAGCTCGGGCTATTTCACGCTCCCCGGTATAGCATTCCCTCCAATCAACCGCGACATCTACTTCAGGATAGTTGGCGTATCCAATTCAGCGGGGTGAAATTCACGGCTTGGGATAGGGTTGCTAGCGCGCGCTGCTTAAGTCGGAGGCTGAAGACGGATATGATACCGTGCCACCATCCACAGCTGGAGAAACGCCGGTATGGACACGCGTTGCGAGCTACGATGAAAGATATTCGAGGAAGCTTCAGGTAACGAACAAGGGATTGGTCTTCGAATACAGGAAGGGAAGGCTCATCAGGAGAGGCATCGCCTCCGTCAGATGCCACTGGCGGAGATATCACGAATCTCGATTGAGAAGGGACCGTGGAACTAGAACATCTTATCTGTCGTCTTAAGCGACAAGACTCACAGATTCATCATTAAGGAGGGCGACCCAGAGGCATTGATGAGGATGATCGAAGAGCGGATTGGTCGGAATGTCTCAAGCGCTCCTGAGGAGAAGTCAGTCTAGGTAGGCTTCTGAAGATACCTAAAGCAGGGATTCTTAGTGACTTCAGTCAATCCTGCCTTAGATAAGAAAGTATTAGCTTCCTTTTGCCAAGCGGAACTTGAAATGAGTTAGCTCGGCTAGGATTGCAACCCCCAATTTCGAGTCACTCTTGAGGTACAATTCTGTGCCGGGCCCCACCGGGCCCGCCTTGGAATAACTCAGTTCAAGGCGTGTCGCTCGTCTTTCGATGCGCTCCTGCGACAAACGTATGGGAGCCATTCAGCGCCTGACGTAAATTTTCACATTGAATACAGGCCAGATGCGGATACAACAGAGTTCAGGCACTGGTATTCAGGCCGTTCCTGCATTTGGGACATCACTAATTTCTTGGAGAAGAACCCACTTCCTTCGGGGCTTCATGTCGAACGAAAGTCATACCTTTACACTCTGTTCATGGTTCGAAACTTTCAACGGTATTCGGGATACGGTCTTTACTCGTCGTATTACTGGAAGAGGTCTTCCCCGTGGTTGCGTTTCCTCGGGTTGGAACTCCCGACGCGGGCTCAGTTCGAGCGGGCCATTAGGTTAGTGCGTTGTCCTAACGATCTGGAGCCTTTGGATATTGATATGTCCACTGTGGCTCCGATTGAGCAGGCAGTGGAATCTCGCGCCCCAGTTCTCTTTAGGATGTCAACAAGGGCGTTTAAGCGCGACTTGTCGAGAAAGTTTCGGAATGGAACTCGCTAAGGAAAGCTAGGCAGGTGATTCAGAGGCATTTGGACAATTGGGTGATAAAGATTGACGCAGCTACGATTTGCTTAAGACCTTCTACTACGTCATTTCGTTCGAATGTATAGAGGACACCCATGGAAACCGCTTGAAGTTTTTCCTCTCCGGGGACTAGTGCACAGTGAGCTAGTCTATTCCGGACGTTTTCCGCGTTTCTCAGTCTTTGGAAACCGTCTCTCATTGTGGCGAATTCTATGGAAGTAAAGGGTTTGAAAATCGTATCTTTGGCCTCGAAGCCTTGTTTGCCGAATGTTATCATCTTAAGTGCGTTAACCTTGGCCCAGAATGATACAGAATCATTCTCAAGGAGTGAACTTTTGAAGTAGGCCTCTCTTTCGGGGTGTAGTTTGTAGTAAGTTAGCAGGAACTGGTTGACTTCCTCTTCAAGCTCTATGAATCTTGAGATGACCATTCCGCGTAAAAAACTGACCTTTTCAAATCGTTTTAGTCGTTCCTGTATGACGGCTACCGTAATTTTGGTCAGCTGGTCTTCCAGCACTACGTCAATGAAGCCGAGTTTCTGCACTCTTTCGGTTATGGGCGCCGGAATTTCGGGTTTTCTGGTATAGAATACAACATCCGTGTAGATTGCGCTTGTTCGAAGGCGCTCAACCAGAGTTGATCCATCAGGCGGTCGTCCTAAGTCCCAGTCAGTTACTATCAGATCGAAATAGCTTTTCGACTGTTTTGTCAATGCTTCTCTTACGTCGACTGCGTCCTCGATGCTTACTTCTCGTCCGTACTTTGTGCGGTACCATTCAGAAATACTTCTTTGATATTTCTTAACGGCTGTGGGATGATTATCGACCCACAATATGGAAAAATCTGGTTGTACGGAATGCAAGGTGGTTGCGTTCTTGCTCATTTGAAGACAACCTCAAAGCATGCTCCTGTTCCGAGTCCTTCTACGGCATTTCCCAGAAATTTGATCTCTCCTCCCATCGTTCGCATTATTTCGTGGCAATCATAGAGTCCCATACCAGTTCCACCTGTTCCCGAATAACCCAATTCGAAAATATGTGGAGCTACATCGTCGCTTATTCCCTTTCCGTTGTCTCCAACAACAAGATGAAGCTCGCGGTTCTTGAGCTCGTATTTGACGGAAATCTGGTCAGCTGTGTTTTTTCGAGAATTGTCTACCAGATTGTCTAATACAATGGCAATTGCTGCGGGATTGAAGCTGCGTGTGAATGTCAAATTGTCATTATAGATTTGAATCGGTTGGAGTACGTCTTTTCGGCCCACACCGAATTGCTTGAAATACTGTTTAGTGAATTCTACGATATCTGTCTCGATCAAATCTCTTCCAAGGTCGAAGTTTGCCGAGGGAGCCATTCTTGAGAGCATTAGAATCTTCTTTGCTTCTATCGATGCCTTCCCAATGGCGTTGGTGATGGTCTGCGGCACTTCAGTTGATTTCGTCCAGTCGACTAGAAGTTTGATCTGTTCCTCGATTTCTTGCGAAGAGAGCTTGATGGAGTGCAGGTGTCTTAGAAGATTGGCTTTGTCCGATGTAAGCGCGCCGGTTAAGAAGAAAACTTCGCGTTCCTTTGCAGCGAGTGAGCTGGCAAGAGTTGATTCAGTTTTCTCTGCTTTTGCTAGAGTATGTCGTGCTGCTCTAATGGCTGTGTCAAGTGCGACTTGATCTTTCTCCCCTTGGACATGGTCACGAAGCGATATCAGGTTTTTTAGAATTGATGGGTACTTGCTTACCATGTTTTCATCTAGCGTTTGGAAAAGACCCGGTCCAACCTGCAATCGAGTATCAGGGCCCTTGGTACCTTCTACGAGTTTTGTCACAAGATCTATGCTTTTTTCTTCAATTGTTTCTCTGTCGCTGGTTGTGCGAGCAGATACTGCGTCGAAGTCGATGACTCCTTCAACGTAACGTTCTAGTCTTCGGAGAACCTTAAGCCTGAGGTAATCGAATAAATCAGAGAAGGCTTCGTTTTGAATTAGGCCCGCATCTCTGCTTGACGCTTCTTTGAACATGAGTGGGTTGCCGGCAAGTACGACCGTGCCAATTATGTCTCTCTTTGAGATGTACCGCGCGTATCCTTGGCCCTTTCTCTCTTCCAGCTGCAACCAATCATCTCCTTCGTCTCCATATGGGTGCACTCGGAATTCATTTCTGTACAAGAATACTGACCGTTAGCTGGGGCATTCTACAAGGTTGTGCTACTCCCGGCCGGGGATTTGAACCCAACTCAACCGATGGGGAGGGGTTACGCATTGACCGGTGTTCGATCCCGCCGGGCCCGCTCTCGTCCGTCAAGACCGCCCTGTTTATCACCGACCCTGAAAAGGGGCGCCAGAAGCAGTTGGGTCTCAGGGTTGCCGATAACATACTTGACTTGGTGGGCAATACCCCAATCGTTCGGCTCAACAGGATTACGAAGGGCGTCAGGTCCCGTGTTTACGCAAAGCTCGAGTTCTTCAACCCGGGCGGCAGCATCAAGGACAGGATAGGACTCGCGATGGTCCTCGACGCCGAGAGGAAGGGGCTCATCAGGCCCGGGTGCACAATAGTCGAGCCGACATCGGGAAACACCGGGATGGGCCTCGCCTTCGCCGCGATCCTCCGCGGCTACAAGGTCATCTTCACCGTCCCGGACAAGATGAGCCGCGACAAGATCGACCTCCTGAAGGCCGTCGGAGCCAGGGTGAGGGTGACGCCGACCCGACTGCCTCCCGGGCATCCGGCGAGCTACATCGAGGTGGCGAAGAAGATAGCGAGGGAGACCCCGAACTCGTTCATGCCAAACCAATACGAAAACGCGTCCAACCCTGCTGCTCACTATGCGACCACGGGACCAGAGATTTGGTCTCAGACAGGCGGAGCCGTTGACGTCCTCGTCGCGGGCGTCGGGACGGGCGGGACGATCACCGGGGCGGGCCGGTTCCTGAAAGAGAGGAAACCGTCGCTTCGGGTGGTCGGAGTCGAGCCCGTCGGGTCCATACTCGGCGCGCGGTTCCGCAGGCAGAGCGCCACCGCCCACCCCTACAGGGTGGAGGGAATCGGCGAGGACTTCGTCCCGAAGACCCTCGACATGAAGGTCATCGACGAGTTCGTGACGGTGACCGACAGGGACGCGCTCTTGATGACCAGGCGCCTCGCCAGGGAGGAGGGGATTCTGGCCGGGAGTTCGTCGGGCGCGGCCCTCGTCGGGGCGCTCAGGGTTGCCCGCCGTCTCGACTCCTCGAAGACGGTGGTCGTGATACTGCCGGACACCGGACGCAGCTACCTGAACAAGGTGTACAACGACGACTGGATGGCCGAGCACGGCTTCATCCCCTCACCTGGGAAGCGTGTGCCGGTCAGGTCGCTTCTTGGATCGAAGCTGAAGCGCCTTCCGAGAGTGATTTCCGTGGGACCAGCCGACAACGTGTCGAAGGCGCTCAACCTCATGGCAGCGCATCACGTCTCCCATCTGCCCGTGATCGAGGGAGGCGTCCAGGTCGGGAGCCTCTCCGGCGAACTCCTGCTGAAGGCGCTTGCCGACGCCAAGGGAGGCCGAAGGGTCGAGCAGTTCATGGGTCCTCCCCTCCCCACGGTGGAGGCCGACGCCAAGATCATGCTGCCCGGGGCGATCGTCACTGGAACGGGGGCCATAGCCGTCGTCGACGGCACGAAAGTCGTAGATGTGATAACGACCACAGACGTCATTAACTACCTTGCGAGGAGATAGGTCGTTGGGTTTCGGCACCAGGGCGGTCCACGCGGGGGAGGAGCCCGACCTCTCGGCGACCGGCGACGTCGTCGCGCCCATCCATCTCTCTGCGACATTCGCCAGGCGGGACGCCGAGAAGCCGACTCGGGGCCTCGAGTATTCGAGGACCGGCAACCCGACCCGCCTCGCCCTTGAGAAGAGGCTCGCCTCCCTTGAGAACGCGAAGCACGCGCTGGCCTTCTCTTCGGGCATGGCAGCCGAGACGACCCTCCTGCTCTCTGTCCTGAAGGAAGGAGAACACGTTGTCGCCGGGACCGACCTCTACGGAGGGACCGTCCGCCTCTTCGAAAGCACCCTCAGGAGGTTCGGGGTGTCATTCTCCTATGTCGACACGAGGAGACCAGCCGCCGTCAAGGGCGCGCTCCGAGACAACACCAGGCTCGTCTGGGTCGAGAGCCCTACGAACCCGCTCCTTCAGGCTCTGCGATATCAGGGCCGTCGCGAGGATCGGCCGAGCCGCCGGCGTGCTCACTGTCGTGGACAACACCTTCGCGAGCCCGTTCCTGCAGAACCCCCTCGACCTCGGAGCCACGGTGGCGGTCCACAGCACCACGAAGTACATCGGAGGCCACAGCGACGTCGTGGGCGGGGCCCTGATGACGTCCGACGACGCAGTCTTCGATTCGGTCCGGTTCAACCAGAACGCCCTTGGCGCTGTGCCTTCGCCCTTCGACTGCTTCCTGACCCTGCGAGGCTCGAAGACGCTCCACGTCCGTATGCAGAGGCACTGCGAGAACGCGATGGTCGTCGCGGAGTACCTATCGAGGAGTCCCAAATTCTCCGAAGTCCACTACCCGGGCCTCAGGAGCCATCCACAGTTCTCGCTCGCGAGGAGACAGATGAGGATGCCTGGGGGGATGCTCTCGGCCGAGATGAAGGGAGGGATGCCGGCCGTCAGGAGGTTCCTCTCCAGCCTGCGGGTCTTCTCGGTGGCCGAGAGCCTCGGGGGGGTCGAATCGCTGGTAGAGCACCCTGCGACCATGACTCACGCAAGCATCCCGAAGGACAGGAGAGAGGAGATCGGCGTCGGGGACGGCCTGGTGCGGTTCTCCGTAGGAATCGAGGACGCCGACGACCTGGTGGCCGACCTGAAGACTGGCCTGGCCTGAAGCGTTCGTTCACTTTATAGGTGAAACTCCGGCCCGTTCTCGCGATGTACACCAGCACCATCGTCGACGACGAAGCGCACTGCATGGATGTGATGCGGGGGATGGAAGAAGCCTGGGAGAGGAAGGACGAATCGTACTTCATCGAAGTCCTCAAGAGGGAACCGAGCCTGGTCTTGCGAGTCCACGCCGTTTGCATACTCGCGGAGGTAGGCGGCAAGAAGAGCGTCCCGACGCTCTCGGACGTCCTCTTCCACGACCCTGACCCCCTGGTCAGGCACGAGGCCGCTTTCTCCCTCGGTCAGATTGGAATCTCGGAGGGCAACAAGGCGCTCGCGAAGGCGATGCGGGGGGACCCTGACCCGATAGTCAGGCACGAATCGGCCGCGGCGCTTGGGTCAATCGGCAGCGCAGAATCCGAGGCCGCTCTCAGGGATGCGCTTTCGGACAGCGAGGAGATGGTGAGAAACTCGGCAAGAGCGTCCCTGTTCAACATCGAGTTCCTCAAGAAGTACTCGAGAGGTTCCAGCGCGAAGGACAGGGCCCCGCGCCCCTGACCTCTAACCCTTAAGACGGGCCGGCGGATGCGGCCCTACAGAATGAGGCTCGCCGGCAAGCGCGCCCTCGTCACCGGCTCCTCGCAGGGAATCGGTGCGGAGATCGCGAAGCTCTTCGCAAAGGAAGGCGCCCACGTCGTGGTCAGCCATCGGCCCTCCGGGGCGCACGCAGACCCCGTCGTGACGTCCATCCGTCGCTCTGGTGGCAAGGCGTTCGCCGCTCACTGCGACGTCGCTGACCCCGCGAGCGTCGCCGCGATGTTCAGAGAGGTCGAGCGCGAACTGGGCGGCCTCGACATCCTGGTCAACACGGCCGGCTACTCTGACGGCGGCATCTGGAAGGCCGGCGTCCCGAGGATTACGCTCGACATGTGGCGGAAGGTCTTCGCGGTGGACGCCTTCGGGACCTTCCTGTGCACTCAGGGCGCTCTGAAGCTGATGAAGCGCGGCTCGATCGTCAACGTGGCTTCGACTCCCGCTCTCTCCGGAGACAGCGAAGGCCTGGTCTACGCCTCGGCGAAGGGCGCAGTCATCTCCATGACCAAGATGCTGGCGAAGGCCCTGGCACCGAGGGTCAGGGTCAACTGCATGGCCTTCGGCTCGATAGACACGGCCTGGGTTGGCTGGCTGGACCGGGTCCAGCTGAAGGCGTACAGGGCGGCCATACCTCTGGGGAGGCTCGGCAGGCCCGCCGACGCGGCCAACCTCGCCCTCTTCCTGGCTAGCGAGGAGTCCAGCTTCATCACCGGGCAGGTGGTCGTGCTGGACGGCGGCGAAGTCCTGCACTGACCGGCGCTCCCGCAGACCCGAGTCCCGCCCGTCGCTAATCCTCGGTGGCCTTGTACAGGCCGCCCTTCTCCTCGACCTTCGCTAGCGCGGCGCTGATCTCATCCGAAGGAAGGACCACGCCCTTTTCGAGCGCCCTCCTCCAGAGACCCAGGTATATCTCAATCCCGTCCCTCACCTGGTCGGGCTTGCCGTCCTTGTTCTTCTCGAGCTCTTCAAGGTACTCGGCGACCTTCTTGGGCTCCGGAGCCAAGAATCGCCGTGCGGCGAGAACGACTAATAACTGTTCAAGCTTCTCAGAGGATGGTGGCCTCTCCGCCGACCCCGGATAGGTACGCCTTGTATCCCAGCTTCTGAACTGCGCGGAGCACTTGCTGCTCGTGCTTCTCCGACGTGTTGATGAACACCGAGGGGCCGGTCTGCATGGAGAAGTAGGCCTTCGCCCCGCCGCTCCTCAGCTCCCTCACCCTCCCGATGATTCTAAGTGTGTCCTCGGTCATTATGATCAACCTGTTCTCGCCCGTCATGCTCAGGCCGTGCAGCTCCAGCGTGTCCCTCTCCGCGAGGACTCCCAGCGCATCGAGGTCGTTCCCGAGGATCGCCTTCTCCATGTCGTCGCACCTCTTCTGGGCCGATTCGACGCGCGCCTTGAAGAACGGCGACGTCAGGACCTCCCTGTGGGCGTCTTCGGTCCGCACCTTGGAAGGGAGGGGGACGATCACCATCCTGAGGTCCATCTCCCGCTGGTCGGCGAACCTCCTGGAGTATGTCCCGGCGTCGTCGGCTCCGGCATAGAGCCTCGAGAAGCCGCCGACGAGCGACCTGGAAGCCGATGCGGCGAAGAGCCTGGCGGTCCTTGAAAGCGCGAGCATGTCCGGCCGACCGCCCACGAGCCTGTTGTGCAGCAACAGCGTGAGGGCCGCCCCCGCCGAAGAAGAATACCCGATCCCTTTCGCCCTGCCGGAAGGCACGTTCCTGCTGTCAATCCTGAACTTGGAGACTTCCGCCCCCGACTTGAGGCTCGACACGACTGCCTTCAGCCTCGCGTTGGCAGGTTCGTTCTTCCTCCCCCCGATGAAGACGCCCCCCCGCCTCCGGTCGTCGATCTGCGCCTCCGTCTTCATGCAGGTCGTGTTGACCGAGATGCTGTCGTGGTACGGGAGCCTGAGCTCCCAGTTCTTCAGCCCGTGGTACTTGACGAGGCCTTGCATCGTGTAGGCGACGGCCCTGGTGACCGTCAAACTCCGCGAACCTCGATCTCCAGCACGCCGACAGACCGGGGGTCCTTCAGCATCGAGACGATCGAACGCGGGATGTCCCTGGCTGCTGCGCTCGCGCCGACCGCCAGGGTGCGACCGCTCATGAACCTGCTCCTCCGGATCACGATGTCGTGAGGATGTGAGAGCTCCAGCCCCCTGTCGCCGGCGGCCGTAAGCTCAAAGGACTCGTTGTCGACCAAGACTCTGATCGTGACCCTTGCCTGATCCGACCTGAGGGCGGTCTTGAGCGTTTCGCTGAGCTGGCCGCATCCCTTGGCCGCGCCCACCCCCACGATGCAGTCCCCTTTCTCGGTCAGGTGCTCTTCGGTGGTGATCTCGATTGTGGTCGGGTGAAGCGACTTCACCATCGGATGGCCATGGAAGGTGATGCGCTCCGCGGCAGAGGGCCTTATCGGAACAGAGGTTCCCTTCGGATTGCCCAGGCTAGGCCCCCTCCTTCGGTTGCAGACCGTTGCATTGCGCGCACCTCTCAGAAGTAATCGACACCGGAGTTGAACAGAAGACGCAGAACCTGAACCCCTCGGGAGGTTTCACAGGCCCCGGGCTCTCGGACATGAAGAGGCTGACGAGGCACATCAGCCCTCCGCCCGCTGCCAGCGCGATGCTCCACGCGTAGAAGAGCTCGAACCCCACGAAAAGGGACATGGCGTAGAACACCGCTCCGAGTAGGGCTACGACGAGACCGCCGACAAGGAGCTGCGGCCGCATGTCACGCGTTTCCCGATAACGCCTTTATACTTTCGACAGGGCGCAGGCCGCGGGTTTCGCTTGACCACCGAGTACGAGCAGCTCCTTTCACGGATGGTCAGCGAGAAGAAGGCCAAGGTGACCGAGCTCACTGGCAGGGAAGGCAAGGAGAAGGAGATCGCGGCCCTCACGTCGGACATCAGGTTCCTGGAGGTGGAGCTCCAGCGCTACCAGCAGGGCATGACCCTGTTCAGGAGCAAGTTGCTGCCCAAGGTGGGCAGGTGGGGCAAGCCTGAGGTCGAAGAAGTCAAAGAAGAGCCGTAGGCTCGTTGACGCTCACACTCTCCGAGAGCGATGTGGAAGGCCTGCTGGAGATGACGGAGGTCGTGTCGTCGGTGGAGGGGGCGTTCAGGCGCGAGGCTGACGGCGGGGCCGTCAACTCGGTGAGGACCCGCTCACGGTCCCCTGGCGCCGTCCTTAACGCCATGCACGCCTGCCTGCCGTATCTGGGGCGCGGCGGCCTCAAGTGCTACGTGTCGTCCCGCAAGGGAACTCGATTCGTCTTCGTCCTCTTCGATCTCACAGACTCGAGCCCCCTCGCCATCATGGGGGCGGACGCCCTCGGGAGGTTCAGGACCGGCGCCGCCTCCGGGGTCGCTACCAAGTTCCTCTATGGCAGGCGCTCGGCCAAGCTAGCGGTGTGCGGCTCAGGGAAGCAGGCCATGACCCAGGTCCTGGGGGTGGCGGCGGTCACTTCTGTATCTCAAGTGCGTGTCTGGAGCCCCAGTGAGGAGCACCGCCAGCGCTTCAGCCAGAAGGTGAAGGGGGTCGGCCTGGACGCCGAGACCTTCGGAACTCCACAGGAAGCTCTCGTAGGAGCAGACGTGGCTTCTGCGATAACCTCGTCAAGGGAGCCCTTCCTCGACGCTTCGGCGGTCCGAGGGCTCTCTCATCTTAACGTCTGCGGCTCGAACTCGTCCGAGCACTCGGAGGTGACGGCCGCTGCGGTCAGCGCATTCGGAACCGTCGTCGTCGACGACCTGCCGCAAGCCAGGATCGAGTACGGGGACCTAATCCAGGCGGCCGAGGCAGGGGCCTTCTCCTGGGACGCTGCGGTCGAGCTGAAGGAGGTGGTTGCAGGGCGAGTTCAGGTGACGGCGCCCACCCTTTTCAAGTCCGGGGGCGTAGCGCTCGAGGATGTCGCCGTAGGTAGTATGATCTACGACAAGGCCTTGAAGAGCGGACGATTTCCGGATGCGACGGTTGATCTAGCCTAGCTTCGTTTCGTGACCGGTCACATCGGCGGCATGCCGCCCATGCCACCCATCCCGCCTCCGCCTCCACCTGGAGGCATCGGGGGTGCCTTCATCTTGCTCGCCGCGATCACGTCGTCTATCCTCAGGATCATCGACGCCGCCTCGGTCGCCGCCCGAAGGATCTGGAGCTTCACGGCTAGGGGCTCTACGATCGACTTCGCGTACATGTCCGCGACCTTCCCGTTCATCACATCAACCCCAAACCACTTGCCTTCCCCCTTCCCATGTTTCGCCCTGAGGTCGACCTGCGTATCGATGGGATCCATGCCGGCGTTCTCGGCTAGGGTCATCGGTATCGACTCCATCGCGTCTGCGAACTTGAGGGCGGCAAGCTGTTCTCTTCCGTAGAGCTTCTGGGCCCACGTCCTGAGCTGGCAGGAGACTTCTTCCTCGGGAGCTCCGCCTCCGGCGACTATCCTGGGCAGCTCTACCACGTCCTTGGTCACCATCAGAGCGTCATGCAGGGCTCTCTCGGCTTCGTCGACTATGCGCTGCGTTCCGCCCCTCACGAGTATGGTCACGGCCTTCGGGTTCTTGCATCCCTCGATGAAGACCCACTTGTCGTCTTCCATCTTCCTCTCCTCGACGAGCTTCGCGTATCCCAGGTCCTTGCTGGTGAGGTCGTCGAGGTTGGTTACCATCCGCGCGCCCATGGCCTTCGCGAGCTTGGACATGTCGCTCTCCTTCACGCGCCTCACGGTGAGTATGCCGGCCTTCGCGAGGAAGTGCTGCGCGAGGTCGTCGATTCCCTTCTGACAGATGACCACGTTTGCCCCGGCGTCCTTGACCTTCTCGACCATCCCCTTCAGAATGTTGCTCTCCTCGTCCATGAACTGCTGCATCTGCGCGGGGTCGTTGATCCTGATCTCCGCCGAGATTTCGGTCTTCTCGATTTCAAGCGCCGAGTTGATCAGGGCTATCTTTGCCTCTGCAATCCTCTTCGGCATCCCCGAGTGGACGACTTCCTTGTCCAGGACCATCCCTTTGATCAGCTGCGTATCGGTGATCGACCCTCCCGGCTTCTTCTCGACCTTTACATTGTCGATGTCTGCCTTGAGCCCCTTCTCGCCCTTCTCAGTGATGAGCATTATCGCGTCGACCACTACGCCTGCCAGGTGGGGCGAATCCTCATTCACGAGCTTGGTCAGCATGCTTGTGTTGGCTATGCCCAGGAGCTCCGACCTGTCTGACGGGTCGATCTTCTCAGCGATGTCCTCGAGGATCTTCTGCGCCTTCTCGGCCGCTCTAAGATAGCCATCCACGATGACGACCGGATGGACTTCCTTGTCGATCAGGTCTTCCGCCTTCTGAAGCAGCGAACCCGCAACGACCACGGCCGAAGTGGTGCCGTCGCCCACTTCATTGTCCGTCGCCTTGCTGATCTCGACCATCATCTTCGCCGCCGGATGCTGGATGTCCAGCTCCTTCAGCATGGTGGCCCCGTCGTTGGTTATCGTGACGTCGCCCATCGAATCCACGAGCATCTTGTCCATCCCGCGCGGTCCGAGCGATGTTCGAACTACCTCGGCAATGAGCTTAGCAGCCGCGATGTTGTTGCGCTGCGTCTCCCTTCCCCTAGTCTCGCTTGACCCTTCCTTCAGTACTATCACTGGTTGACCTGTTGCTGACATCTGACTCGTCTCGGTTCACAACTTTCGTTTGTATATAAGAATTTTCGTGCCCATTTCAACTGCCACGTACTCCGTCCGTTTAGAGCCGTCTGGGCGATTGCATCCGGAAAATCTTAAGTCAGGTTCCCTAGACGGGCGCGGAAGAAACGCTTGTCAGGCGGTACGACGCTTTAGAGGAAGCTCGCACCAGAGCTCATCGGGACCTTTGTCTTCGTGCTCGTGGGTGCCCTCGGCGCAGGCCTGGTCTACAGATTCATCCTTGAGAGCACGCAGTGACAGGCGTCGGAGCTAAATACATCAGACGAAAGACGGGCATAGTCTATGAAGGCATCAACACCGAGGCTGACTAGGGAGCGCGCTAGAGAGCTCCTCGTCCAGGTCGACTCGGCAATCGGAACGACGACCGGGCGAGGCTCGCGAGACGCCTTGGTCAAGATGCTCAGCTCCAGCGTGCCTACGTACTCCTGGGTGGGCGTCTACGCGGTGGAGGGGAAAGACCTGGTCTTGGACGCATGGTCGGGGCCCGCCGCAACAGAGCACACGCGCATCCCGATCGGGAAGGGGATATGCGGATTCGCTGCGAAGGCTGGCAGAACAGAGATTGTGTCGGACGTCAGCAAGGACCCGCGGTACCTCGAGTGCTTCCTTTCAACCAGGGCCGAGATCGTGGTCCCGGTGTTCAAGCAGGGCGTGGTCGTCGGAGAGATTGACATCGACAGCGACCAGCTCGATGGTTTCTCGTCCCTGGACAGGGAGTTCCTCGAGGCCGTAGCGAAGAAGGTAAGCGAACGCTGGTCTCCCTAGGGACGGACTATAACCTATGTTATATCCTTAAATAGACTTGGACGGGGTTCGTCTTCATCTCTTGAAGCTAGAAATCAAGGATCTCCACGCCTCCGTGGAAGGGAAGCCGATTCTGAAGGGGGTGAACCTCACAGTCGCGCAGGGTGAGACTCACGCTCTCATGGGCCCTAACGGGTCTGGGAAGAGCACCCTGGCCTACACCCTGATGGGACATCCGAAATACCAAGTCACGTCCGGACAGGCATTGATTGACGGGGAGAGCATCCTGGGACTCACGCCCGACAAGCGGGTCAGGAAGGGGCTCTTCCTGGCGTTCCAGTACCCGGTGAGTGTGCAAGGGGTGAGCATGTTCTCGTTCCTCAGGGCCGCCTACAACAATTCGAGGCCTCCCGGGACCGACCCACCGACCATCTTCGAGTTCAGGGAGGTGGTAGCCGAGAAGCTCAAGATGCTCAGCATGGACGAGGCCTTCCTGACCCGCTACCTCAACGAGGGCTTCTCGGGCGGAGAGAAGAAGCGGGCGGAAATCCTGCAGATGGCGCTGATGCAACCAAGGTTCGCAGTCCTGGACGAGACCGATTCGGGCCTCGACATCGACGCGCTTCGGATAGTGGCCGAAGGGATCAACAAGGTATCCGGCCCCGACACGGGTACGCTCCTCATAACCCACTACCAGAGGATACTGAAGTACGTGAAGCCGCAGTTCGTGCACGTGATGTATCAAGGGAGGATAATCGAATCGGGCGGGGAGGACCTTTCCAGGCTGCTCGAAGAGAAGGGCTACACCTGGATCAAGGGCTATGGCGGCGAGGAAGAAGTGGCCCAGCCTGCTCCATAATCCTTTTAACGGAGAAAATAACCTATGTTATATTCGCAGGTGAGATGATGGCGTCTAAAGTCGACGTGGTAACCGACGACTACAAGGAGAAGTACGGGTTCAGCGACCCCATCGACACCTACGCCGTGCAGGGCGTGAAGGGACTCAGCGAGAAGGTCGTCCAGGAGATAGTGAGGGTTCACGACGAGCCCGCCTGGATGGAACAGATCAGGATGAAGGCGCTCAGGCACTTCCTGGACAGGAAGGCCCCTTCCTGGGCCCCTGAACTGGCCGACATCGATTACCAGAGCTTCTACTACTACGCGAGCCCCACGAAGAAGGCTGCGAACTCATGGGACCAGCTCCCCGAGTACATCAGGAACACCTACGACAAGCTCGGCATCAGCGATGCAGAGAAGAAGTTCCTCTCCGGGGTCGGCGCCATCTACGAGAGCGAGGCCGTCTACCACAGCATACAGGGCGAGCTCTCGAAGCAGGGCGTCGTCTTCACCGACACGGTCACGGCGCTCAAGGAGTATCCTGAAATCATGAAGAAGTACTTCGGGACAGTGGTCCCGTACCAGGACAACTACATTGCCGCCCTTCAGACCGCGGTCTGGAGCGCAGGAAGCTTCGTCTACGTCCCCGAAGGGGTCAAGGTCAGCATGCCTCTACAGGCCTATTTCAGGATCAACGAGCGGAACATGGGCCAGTTCGAGAGGACCCTGATCGTCGGAGAGCCCTACAGCGAGGTGACTTACATGGAGGGCTGCAGCGCCCCGGTCTACTCGTCGCAGTCGCTCCACTCCGCGATCGTGGAGATAGTCGCGCAGAAGGGCTCGTTCGTGAAGTACACGACGCTGCAGAACTGGTCGAGGGACGTCCTCAACCTAGTGACGAAGAGGGCCCACGCCTACGAAGACTCGACGGTCTCCTGGGTCGACTTCAACGGCGGCTCCCGCCTGACCAGGAAGTACCCCTCGATCTACCTCCTCGGGCCCAGGGCGAAGGCGGACATCATCTCCGTTGCCTACGCGGGGGCGGGCCAGGTCCAGGACACCGGAGGGAAGGCGATCCACCTCGCGAGGGACACGACGTCCAAGATACTTTCAAGGTCGGTCTCCAAGGACGGGGGCCATACCGCCTACCGGGGCCTGCTACACATCGCGAAGGGCGCGAAGAACGTCAGGTCAAGCGTGCGGTGCGACGCGCTGCTTATCGACGAGAGGAGCACGACCGCCACCTACCCCTACATGGAGATTCAGGAAGACGACGCAACCGTGACCCACGAGGCGAGCGTCGGCAAGGTCGGCGAGGAGCAGCTCTTCTACCTCATGGCCAGGGGAATCTCTGAAGGAGACGCTCTGAGCATGGTCGTCAACGGATTCCTCGAGCCTTTCGCCAAGGAGCTGCCCATGGCCTACGCCGTGGAATTCAACCGACTGATGTCCCTCGAAATGACGAACGCCGTCGGTTGAGGCCTGCGTCTTGGGAGCGATCTAGGATTGTCCCTAACGGCGGTGGGCTCATTCGACGAAGGGCTCGTCCGGGCTCTCTCAGAATCGCTGGGTGAACCAGACTGGCTGCGGGAGTCCAGGCTGAAGGCTCTGGTCGAGTTCTCCTCCCTGCCGCCTGAGAGGAACCCCCTGTATACGAAGTACGCCAGCATCTCCGGTTTTGACCTCTCCAAGTTCGGGATGGCCCCGGGGAAGACGACCGTAGACTTCCGCAGCTTGTTCTCCGGCTTCCTGACCGGCAAGGAGACCAACATTCTCCTGCAGGGAAACGAGACTCAGGTCCACGCCGAGCTCGACCTCGAGACGGCTTCGAAGGGGGTGAAGCTGCTGCCCCTGCACGATGCCCTCGAGAGCCACGGGGAGCTGGTGAGGCGCCTCTTCGAGGCGCGGCTCGTGAAGTCGGGAGCGGACAGGTTCGCCGCCTTCGTGAACGCCTTCTTCAACTGCGGGACACTTGTCTACGTTCCGAAGGGCGTGAGCCTTGGCAAGCCCCTGCGGAAGATGCTCGTCCTCGACGCACCGAAGACGAGCGTGGTCGATCAGACATTCATCTACGCTGACGAGCTCTCCAAGGTCGTCTTCCTCGAAGAGCTATACTCGAAGGGCTCGCCGGGCCCGTCCTTTGTGGCCTCGACGACGGAGATACACGCCGAGGCAGGCTCTCACGTCGACTTCTCATCCATCCAGCTGCTTGACGAGGAAGCCGTCCACGTCTCCAACCGCGCGACCGAGATCATGAACGACTCGCACGCGACCGTCAGCTCTCTCTCCCTCGGCGCCGCGGTGTCGCGCTCGAGGATGAACTTCCTCCTGGACGGGCGAGGCTCCGTAGCCGAAGGGTTCGAGATCTTCTTCACTGACTCGAAACAGAAGTACGACTTCGAAACCAACCTGATTCACAACTCCCGTGACTCGACCGGTTCCACTCAGGCACGCGGCGTCTTGAAGGGGGAGTCGCAGTCCATTTTCAAGGGGATGATCAAGATTGTCAAAGAGGCGAAGAACTCCCGCTCGTACCTCGCCCACCATTCGATGATTCTCGAGCGATCAGCGAGGTCCGACGCAGTCCCGGGGCTCGAGATCGACAACAACGAGGTGAAGGCGACACACTCGGCTTCAGTGGCTCAGATTGACGAGGAGCAGCTCTTCTACCTGATGGCCAGAGGGCTTCCACTAGATGAGGCGAGGAAGATGGTCGTCCTGGGCTTCTTCGAACCCGTGCTCTCCCGGGTTCCCATCGAACAGACCAGGGAAGGCGCCAGGTTCATGATCGAAGGCAAGTGGAACGGTACTAAGAGCAGGCTCGTCGACAGGGAGACCCTACTCGCAGAGACCGGCGAGACGACCCCCGAAGCCAAGCAGGCCGAAGACATCTTCGAGCGGCACTACAAGTACAGATGAAAGCCGTGGGAGAGTTCACCCCGGCCATGAATTCTTCGGAGCTGGCGGAGGGGACCATCTCTGTCCTCGACCTAAAGGGCGTCCACGTTCTCCTTGCGAGGATCGGCGGCGAGGTCTCTGCGCTGAGCGGCACGTGCACCCACGAGGACGCGGACCTCGGGCTCGGCTTCGTCATCGAGGACAGGGTCGTCTGCCCGCTCCACCTATCCGAGTTCGACCTCAGGACGGGCCAGGTCCTCAGCCCGCCGGCTGCCGCGTCCCTTCGGAGCTTCAATGTTAAAATAGAAGGCGGGACGATTTTCATCGAGGTCTGAGAGAGGGTCTCAAGGTTCTTGCTCCAAACTGAAGCTCTCGACGTCGAAAGAATAAGGCAGGATTTCCCGATCCTCCGAAGAAAAGTCCACGGCAAGAGGCTCGTCTACCTCGACAACGCCGCGACGACTCAAAAGCCCAAGCAGGTGATCGACGCCCTGGTAGACTACTATTCACGCTACAATTCCAACGTCCACCGTTCTGTTCACACACTGGGAGAGGAGGCGACCGAGGCCTACGAATCCTCCAGGGAGAGGGTCGCCCGGTTCGTCGGTGTTGCTCCAAAGGGGCTCGTCTTCGTCAGGGGAACGACCGAAGCGTCCAACCTCGTGAGGTTTGCGTGGGGCGAGAAGTTCGTGAAACCCGGGGACACGCTGGTGGCGACGATGATGGAACACCACAGCAACATAGTCCCGTGGCAGCTCCTGGCTAAGCAAAAGGGCGCTAGGCTCACATTCATCGGACTGCTGCCCGACGGGACACTCGACCCCGCCCAGTTGGAGGAGGCCCTGAAGGAATCACCGCGATTAGTCGCGGTCACCCACTGTTCCAACGTCCTCGGCACCATCAACGACGTCGCCAGAATCTGCTCGATGGCGAGGAAGGCAGGGGCGACCACCTTCGTTGACGGGGCCCAGGCGGTCCCACACATGCCGGTCGACGTCTCAGCGATCGGCTGCGACTTCTACGCGTTTTCAGGGCACAAGATGCTGGGGCCGACAGGGATAGGCGCGCTGGTGGGGAAGAAGGACCTTCTTTCAGAGATGGACCCGTTTCAGGGCGGAGGGGAGATGATCCGCGAAGTCTTCCTAGACCACTCGACGTGGAACGACGTCCCTCACAAGTTCGAGGCTGGCACTGTCAACATAGCAGACTCGATTGGGCTGGGGGCCGCAGTGGACTACCTGACAGCTCTGGGCATGGAGCGTGTGAGGAATCATGAACTGGTTCTTCTGAGGTACGCAATGGAAACCCTCTCCAAAGTCAAGGGGTTCCGAAACTACGGCCCGCAGGATGAAAACATCAAGGCAGGTGTAATCTCTTTCAACCTGGCAGACATCCATCCTCATGACCTCGCCACCATCCTCGACGAGGAGGGCGTGGCGATCCGTTCGGGCAACCACTGCGCGCAGCCTCTCGTGAACTGGCTGGGCGTGTCGGCCACCAGCAGGGCCAGCTTCTGCGTCTACAACTCGGACGACGACATCGACGCCCTGAAGGCAGCGCTCGAAAAGGCGGAGAAGGTCTTCAAGGTATGAGCAGCGCAGACATCTACAGGGAGGTGATCCTCGACTACTACAGGAACCCGAGGAACTTCGGGAAGCTGGAGAAGTTCGACATCGAGTCGCACGACACCAACCCCCTCTGCGGAGACGAGGTGGGCATGCAGATCAGGGTCGGATCCGGCTCCAAGATCGAGGAGATCAAGTTCACTGGAAAGGGTTGCGCGATAAGCCAGGCGTCGGCGTCGATGCTCACCGAGCTGGCGAAGGGCAAGCAGCTGGAGTGGGTCAAGCAGGTCTCGAAGGAGGATGTCCTGAAGATGCTGGGCAACCCCGAACTCGGACCCTCCAGGATCAAGTGCGCCCTCTTGGGTATGAAGGTCCTGAAAACGGGCGTTTACGGCTACATGGGCTCCCACTACGAGGAACCCGAGGGCTCCGATTCGATGCGCTGAACTTTCAATCGGAAGGGCTTTTTATCCCCGCTCGGCTCGCCCGCGCCAAGGGCGACCATGTCGAAACTAGACTGGAAGGTGCTCTTCCCGTACGAACTGCTAGAACCGAACTGGAGGCTGTGGTCCTTCGTGGTCATCCTAGTAGTAGGCTTCTGGGCCCTGCTCGCCTTTCCTGTCGCCCAGTTCGCCGGATACATTGATCCGTTCTACAGCCCTACGATACTGATCGTCCCTCTTCCAGGGGCCTTCCGCCTGACCTGCTACGCATACCGCAAGGACTACCACAGGCATCTCTTCCACCACCCACTCGGGTGCGCCAACCCGGACAGGGCTGATCCAGAGAAGCGGCGGTATACCGGTGAGAAGAACGCAATCTTCCAACTCGAGAATTTCCACAGGTATTTCCTGTACGCAGGGATCGCGATTCTTCCGTTCTTCTACTATGATTTCGTGCACTCCCTGGCCTTCTCGGGCTCACTCAGACTGGGGAGTCTCCTCCTCCTCGCCAATGCGCTGACCCTGACCGGATGGACGCTTTCATGCCACGCCTTCAGACACCTGATTGGAGGCAACGTAGACTGCTACAGCTGCGTGGCAGCCGGGGGAGTTAGGAAGAACGTCTACGAACGGCAGAGTTGGTTGAACAAGCACCATGAGGCGCTCGCGTGGATAAGCCTCCTGACCATCTTCTTCACAGACCTCTACCTACGCGGCCTTGCGGCGGGCCTTCCAATCGACGCCACCCTGAGGCTTTAGGAAATGATGGGAGACAAACAGCGGATGCCGAAGGGAGCGCGCTACCCTCTCTTCATCATCGGGCTCGCCATCCTTCTGGTGGGGAGCATAGCGTCCAATGCGGCCGGCGCGGGGGCATCGCTAATCGGCGCCGTCGTCCTGGTGGGGTTTGTGCTGATGATTCTGTCCGTTGCGATAAAGTAGCCCTGCAGAACCAAGGGCGGCGCGGCTATCAGAGTACCGAAATCGCCAGATAGTACAGCGGGACCAGAACTAATGGGGCCAGCAGGGTGACCCAGAAGACCACCTTCAGGGCCTTCTTTGCATCAGCCTCGGCCTTTTTCTGGTTCCTGGGAATCCTCCTGTACAGCCAAACCAGCGGGTCGTAATGCCTGTCGACCACTCTCTCCTTCTCTGGGATTATGGCATCGTCCGTTATCACTATGTGCTCGGGGCAGACCTCCTGGCAGCACTTGGTAATGTTGCAATATCCGAGCCCGCCCACTTCCTTCATGAACTGCGACCTGTTTAGTCCGTCCATGGGGTGCATGTCCAGAGAGGCGGCCTTCACCACCCATCTGGGACCGATGTAGTCGGCCTTGTGCTCTCTGACGACGTGACAGACGTCCTGGCAGAGGAAGCATTCTATGCACCTTCTGAACTCCCTGGAGCGGTCGACGTCTCGTTGATAGAACCTCCATTCTTGCTCAGGCGCGACCCTCGGCGTGAAAGCCGGGATCGTCGCCGCGACCTTCCAGTTCTCGGTCACGTCTGTGACCAGGTCTCTCAGCCTGGGAAACGCCTTCATCGGTTCGACCGTGATCTCTCCCTCGATGCTGTCTACGCGCGTCTTGCACATCAGCCTCGGCTTCCCGTTGATCTCGGCCGAGCACGAGCCGCACTTCGCGGCCTTGCAGTTCCAGCGGGCGGAGAGCGACGGGTCGAGGTTCGCTTGGATGTAATGGATTGCGTTGAGCACCACCATCCCTTCTTCACGCGGGACTTCGAAGGAGTCGTACCTCATCTCCGTCAGGTCGCTCCCGACCCCCCGCAGAATCTTCAGCGTGACGGTCTTGGTTGTCTTCGGGATGGCTGCCTGGCTCAAGTTCTACCTAATCCTTCTTTATCAATGCCTCGAGTTCGGCGGGCGGTCTCTCCACTGGTCTGAGTTCATGGCCCATCTCTCCGCCCTTCTCTACAGTTATTATGTTTACGAGCCACTTGTCGTCCTTCCCGGGAAAGTCGGAACGGGCGTGCGCCCCCCGGCTCTCCTTGCGCTCCAGCGCAGACCTGATGATCGCCTCGCATCCAAGCAGCATGTCCCAGACCTGCAGCGCGTCCAGCCACGACTGGTTGTAGGTTCTCCCGCCCTTCGCCCTCACGGTCGCGGCCACCTCTCTCAGCCTCTGGACCTCTTCAAGCCCTGCCTTCAGGTCTTTCTCGTTCCGGACTATCCCGACGTGCTTCCACATGTTCTTCGCGATCTCCTCCTTGAGGAGGAAGGGATTCGCCGCAGCGCCCGGGGAAAACGGCGAAAGCATTCTGTCAATCTCCTTCTCTATTTCGGGCTCGCTGATTGCCGGCAAGTCAAACCCGGCTGCCGCGGACGCGGCGGCCGCTCCTGCCCTCCTGCCGAATACGAGTATGTCCGAGAGTGAGTTCCCGCCCAGCCTGTTCCCTCCGTGGAGCCCGCAGGCCACCTCCCCCGCGGCGTACAGCCCCTTGATGGAGCTCTCGCCCGTTTCGGGTTCTACCCTGATTCCTCCCATCTGATAGTGGACCGTCGGGGCGACCTCCATCTTCTCCTTGGTGATGTCAATCCCAGCAAACTCGAGGAACTGGTCGTACATGCTGGGCAGCTTGTTCTTGATGTAGGCTGCGCCCCGATGAGAGACGTCCAGGTAGACCGCCCCGTTCTTCGTCCCTCTCCCGGCGACTATCTCTGAATATATCGCCCTGGCTACGATGTCTCTAGCCGAAAGCTCCATCCTCTTTGGGTCGTACTTAGTCATGAACCTCTCTCCCTGGGCGTTGGTCAGGATCCCACCCTCTCCCCTCACGGCCTCTGTCACTAGGATACCTCTGACACCTGCGGGGTAGATCATGCCTGTGGGGTGGAACTGGATCATCTCCATGTCCATCAGCTCAGCTCCGGCTCTATAGGCCATCGCGATCCCGTCTCCGGTGCTCTCGTAGGAGTTCGAGGTCACTTGGTAGACCCTCCCGCACCCTCCTGTGGCAAGCACGACCGTCTTCGCCCTGAACAGAATCAGTCTCCCGCTCTTGACGTCGATGCCGATCGCGCCCGACGCCCTGCCGGTCTTCGGGTCGGTGAACACCTTGGTCACGGCGACCTCGTCCATGAAGGGGATCGACCGCTTGATCACCTGGTCTTGGAGGGTCCTGATCAGCTCCAACCCGGTCCTGTCGCCGATGTGGCAGAGGCGCCTGTAGGTGTGCGCCCCGAATGGCCGCTGGCTGATCTTCCCCTCCTTAGTCCTGTCGAAGAGGGCGCCGTACTGTTCCAACTCGTAGACCCTGTCGATTGCCTCCTTCGCGAAGATCTCTGCCATCCTCCAATTGCTTAGATGCTGTCCTTCGACGATCGTGTCTGAGAAGTGGACCTGCCAGGTGTCCTGGGGGTCGACGTCCCCGAGGGCGGCGGCGATCCCTCCCTCCGCCATAACGGTGTGCGCCTTGCCAAGCAGCGTCTTACAGACGATGAGCGTATCTGCCCCTCTGTCCTTTGATTCGATTGCGGCTCTTAGGCCGGCACCTCCGGCTCCTATGATGAGGACGTCGCAGGTCTTCTGAGAATAGGTCCTGTCCAGCGTTTCGGTCTCATCCTTTCTTGAACCGGACGACCACAAGCCGCGAACCCACCACGCGACGCCAACCCCATTCCTGGCCATTATAACTTTGATGCGCTTCGCTGCGACACCCATCCCACCGTTCTTGGGGTTCCGACTGCGCGGACTGACTCGCGGAGGCCGGCGATGGGCCGCGAATCCTCACAAAGCTTTTAACGCCACTAATGAAGCGCGACACTCCACGAGAGGGATAAAGTGCCTCATTACGGCTACAGTTTCGAGGGTTTCGACCCAGCGGTACACGTCAGGGCTAGCGGAAGAGAGGTCAACGTCTCCCCGAAGGCGGCCCGCGAGATTGCAGTCACGATAAGGGGCATGACTGTTTCGAAGGCAATCGACCTCCTCGAGAAGGTCGAACAGATGAAGATACCAATCGCATTCAGGCGCCACAAGCTTAAGGTCGGGCACCGGAGCGAACTTCAGGGGTTCCCCACCGGTTCCTACCCAGTCCGGGCCGCCCGGGCCTACCTCCAGGTGCTCCAGAACCTGCAGGGCAACGCAGAGTTCAAGGGGCTAGACCCTGAGAGAATCGAGATAATTCACGCCGCCGGATACGCGGGAAGGACGATCAAGGACTATGTTCCGAGGGCAATGGGGCGAAGTTCGCCGAACTTTCACCAGCTTGTGCACATCGAGCTCGTAGGCAAGGAAGTATAGGACATGTCAGTTCAGCAACAAACCTCGGTCAGGTCCATTCTGACGACTAGCAGGTCCTACGCCGATCTGGATGAGTTCTTCGAAAAGGAGCTGAAGGACGCAGGTTATGGAGGCCTGGAGGTGCAAAAGTCCCCGGTCGGAATCACCCTGAAGGTGTACGTTGCGAGGCCGGGCCTCGCAATCGGCAGGCGGGGGACAGGGATCAAGGACCTGACGGACAAGGTCGCAGCCAAGTTCAAGCTCGTCAATCCTCAGATTGCGGTGACGGAGGTCGAAAACCCTGAGCTCAACGCCAGGATAATGGCGGCGAGGATCGCACAGATCGCTTCGAGGGGGACGGCGTTCAGGAGGGCTGCGATGTGGTCGGTCAATAACATAATGAACGCTGGTGCAGCCGGGGTGGAGATTTCAGTGGCTGGAAAGCTCCGCAGCGACAGGTCCCATGGGGAGAAGTACAGGGCAGGAATCGTACCCAAGAGCGGCGAGACTGCGGCGAGGTCGGTCACCGAGGCGACCACGGATGTGCTCCTGAAGCTCGGGCTCTTCGGCATCAAGGTGAAGATTGCGCTGAAGGACGCCCTTCCAGCGGACTTCCAGTTCAAGGAGGACGTGAAGGAAGAGGAGAACAAAGGGAATGACTCAACTCAAGGCGAAGGAACTCAGGAACCAGGACGCTGAGAAACTGAGGCAGACGCTCTTCGACCTAAGGTCGGAGCTCTCCAAGGTGAAAGGTGGGGCTGAGAGGGGGATTGTCAAGAAGGACGTGGGCAAGATCCGGAGGATAAGGAGAGGCATTGCGAAGATCCTTACCGTCATGCACGAGAAGGGGATAGCGGAATGAACGTGATTGGTGAGAGGCTGACGATACTGAGGTCCACCGATTCTTCGAAGGAGGGGAGGACAGGAGTTGTGCTCCTGGATACGGCGAGGACGCTCGTTCTCGACTCCAACGGCAGGGCCCTGAGGGTGGAAAAGTCAGGGAACGTCTTCCAGATCTGCGGCTCGAAGCGGGTCGTCATGGGGTCCGACATCTCAGGCAGGCTCGAAGACAGGTGGGGGCTCCGTTCGAGATGAGCACAGCAGGCCTCGAGGTTGCGATTCCCAAGAAGGAATGCCAGGACGAAAGGTGCCCCTTCCACGGCAATCTCAAAGTGAGGGGCCGGCTCCTCTCTGGCAGGGCAGTCTCCACCGCCGGCAAGGGCTTCGTGGTGGTCCAGATGGAGTACCTCCACAAGGTCAGCAAGTACAACAGGAGCGAGCGGCGGAAGAGCAGAATCTCCGCGCGCGTGCCGCAGTGCCTGGAAGTCAATGACGGGGACGCCGTCACGATCGGGGAATGCCGGCCTCTGTCGAAGACAATCTCGTTCGTGGTCGTCGAGTCCAGGAGGGGTTCCTGATGTCGACGAAGTCTCGCGCAGTCTCTGCAAAGGGAGTGGAGGAATTCAAGAACTACATCACCAGAGCGATACCTCTGAACGCTGTCATAACCTGCGCCGACAACACGGGTGCGAAGACTCTCAGGGTCGTGATGGTGACGAAGGCCAAGACTAGGCTCGCTCGGTATCCTGCGGCTTCGGTGGGAGACAGCATCGTCTGCGTTGTCAAGAAAGGTCCTCTGGAGCTTAGGAAGCAAGTCTTCGGTGCCGTGATCATTAGGCAGAAGTACCCTGTGCGGAGGCTCAGCGGCCAGCGGGTGGTATTCGAGGACAACGCCGCCGTCATAGTAACGCCAGAGGGTGACCTGAAGGGGACCGACATCAAGGGACCGGTTGCGAGTGAGGCCGCGGAAAAGTGGCCGAGGATAGCCAACCTCGCCTCCATAATAATCTAAGGTGGATGAATTGAAGTTCGGTTCGTCGCTTTCTACGGAACTGCGGGAGAAGTACCGGAAGAGGGCGGTCAGGCCTCGCGAGGGCGACTCAGTCAAGATAGTCCGAGGAGAGTTCAAAGGCATCGAAGGCAAAGTCACGAAGGTCCTGCCGCATGAAGGCAAGCTCAACGTGGAAGGAGTCACCAGGGAGAAACAGAAAGGCGGAACCTCCCCAGTTCCCATTTACTCGTCCAACGTCGTCGTGACCGCAATCGTGCTCGACGACAAGACGAGGAAGAAGAGAGTGGAGGGGGTCGCATAGTTGGGTAAGAAGGGTGGAAAGAACAAGCTGAAGAGCATCGCAGCTCCCCGTAGCTGGGACATCTCACGGAAGGGCGACAGGTTCGTCTACAAGCCGACTCCGGGTCCCTACCCAATCGCCGCCTCCTATCCTCTCGGTGTAGTTGTGAGAGACCTGGCCGCGATGGCGACCCGTTCGAAAGAGGTGAAGTTCATCTTGAAGTCCGGCAAGGTATTGGTCGACGGAACGGAGAGGCGTACGCCAACCTTCCCGGTCGGGCTCTTCAACGTCGTCAGTGTCCCGGTCGAAGGGGTCAACTTCAGGCTGGTACCATCGCGGAAGGGGCTTGTGCTTGCTAAGCTGGTTGCCGATGAGGAGAACAAGAAGCTCTGTGGGGTGAGCACCAAGACTAAGGTCCGGGGCGGACACATCCAGTACGGGCTGCACGACGGCAGGTCGATCCTGGCCGACACCCTGAACCTCAGCCCAGGCGACGCCGTGTTTCTCGAGGTGCCGTCCCAGAAGGTCTTGGGTCAGGTCAAGCTCGCGAAGGGGTCGCTCGGATTGATTCTCTCGGGCGTCAGGGCGGGCCAGACGGGGAGGATAGCAGAGGTCAAGAAGGGCACTATCTCCAGAGAGCGGATGGTCAGAATATCGCTGCCGGGCGGCGAAGCAGAGATACCATCCCGACTGGTCTTCCCTGTGGGCGCGGACAGACCGATGATAACGATAGGGGCTGCTGCGTGATGAGTCAGGCCGCCGTCCACGAGAACCCTATGAGGGTCATCAAGGTCGGGAAGGTCGTAGTGAACATAGGTCTCGGGAAGTCAGGCGAGGCCATTGAGAGGGGCAAGCAGGTCCTAGAACAGGTCACCGGTCAGAAGCCGAGCCAGCGGCGCGCCAAGAAGTCGATCAGGGACTTCGGCATCCACAAGGGGGAGCCGATAGGCGTCTCTGTCACGGTCAGGGGGGACAGCGCTACGGCCTTGATCGAAAAGCTCGTCGTCGCCAGAGAGAGGAAGCTTGCGGCGTCCTCGTTTGACCCGAAGGGCTCGGTGTCCTTCGGAATCAAGGAGCACATCGAGATTCCCGGAATCAAGTACGACCCGGCAATCGGCATCCTCGGAATGAACGTGTCGGTCCTCCTCGAGAGGCCTGGCCACAGCGTCGCAAGGCGGTCCAGGCGGACAGCCCGGGTCGGGAAGGCCCACCTTGTGTCGAAGGAGGAATCGATGCAGTACTTCAAGGAGAAGTTCGGAGTGACAGTAGTTTGAAAGAGAGGCACACTAAACAGCGGAAGTACGGAAAGTCCACCCACTATTGCAGACGATGCGGGCAGTACGGAGCTGTAATCCGGTCGTACGGCCTTGTCCTCTGCAGGCAGTGCTTCCGCGAGGTAGCCGAGAAGCTGGGCTTCAGGAAGTACGACTAGGTGATCTAGATGGCAGCCACAAACGTTCTCTCAAACCTCTTCGCGAGCCTTCAGAACGCCGAGATGAGAAACAAGAAGGAGTGCACGGTCATACCTGCTTCGAGTCTGGCCAGCGAGGTCCTGAAGGTCCTCCAGAAGAAGAGGTACATAGGCGAGTTCGAACTAATCGACGACGGGGTCGGTGGAAAGCTGCGTGTCCAGCTCCTAGGAAGAATCAACAAGTGCGGCGTCATATCGCCGAGGTTCCCTGTCAGGTCCTCGAAGCTGGTCGACTGGGAGCACAGGTACCTTCCGGCAGTCGGCGTCGGGACTCTCATCGTCTCCACGCCCCAGGGAGTCATGGCCCACATGGAGGCGCAGGAGAAGAAGATCGGCGGGAGATTGATCGGTTTTGTCTACTAAGCAGGTACAGCTGCAGGTCATAGAGCTGCCTTCGGGGGTGACGGCGAGCCTAGCCGGGCGGACCCTCTCAGTGAAGGGCAAGCTGGGCGAAGCCAAGAAGCACTTCGACAAGGTCAACATCAACCTCTCGGTCGAAGGGAACAAGGTCAGCATCTCTCCCTTCTCCCTGAAGAAGAAGGACAACGTGATAGTGAACACTGTCATGAGCCTTGTGAACAACATGATAACCGGCGTTTCGAAGGGGTACACATACAGGCTCAAGGTCGTTTACGCCCACTTCCCGATCTCGGTGAAGACGAAGGGGGACGAGATTCACGTCGAGAACTTCGTGGGGGAGAGGTCGCCGAGGGTCGCCAAGATAATAGGGGCTTGCAAGGTCACTATCGAGGGTGACGACGTCATAGTAAAGGGCGTCTCCGTCGAGGACGTCGGCCAGACCGCAGCCAACGTGGAGCTTGCGACAAAGATCAAGCGGAAGGACCAGAGGATCTTCCTTGACGGCGTGTATATCTACCAGAAAGGGGAGGGCTTCTAACTTTGCCGAAGGCGAAGGTCTCAGAAGAGAACAGGCTAAAGGCGCTCGTAGCGAGGCGGAACAAGCTAGCGGAGCACAGGCCGAAGTTTGTGAGGCAGGAGAGCTGGCGGTATGTGAGAATTCACCCCGAGTGGAGGAAGCCAAAGGGTGTTGACAACAAGGTAAGGCGCCAGGACAAGGGCTGGCCGGCCCTGGTCAGGGTCGGCTACAGGGGACCAGCCGAATCTAGGGGGCTGCACCCGAGCGGCCACTTCGAGGTCTTAGTGTACAGGTCAGCAGATCTGGCCGGCCTTGTACCCGGCAGGGATGTGGCAAGAATCGGAGGCACCGTGGGAGCAAAGAAGAGGGAGCAGATTCTCAGCAGGGCTACGGAACTGGGCGTCAGGGTGCTGAACCCGACGGGATTGAGGATAATTGAACCTAAGGAGTAGGCGGAGGCTGGCCGCGGCTGTGTTAGGCGTGGGCTTGGACAGAGTGATTTTCGACGATGAATACTCGGACCTGATTCAGGACGCCATCACCAGAAGCACAATCAGAGGTCTGATCGGGTTCGGAGCGATCAGGGCTGCGCCCGAGAAGGGCATCTCCCGCGGCAGGTTCCGCGAAAGGTCGGGCAAGCTGAAGCGCGGTAGGGGATCAGGTTCGACCAAGGGCACCGCGCGAGCGCGGAATCCTAGGAAGGCGATGTGGATGACCAAGGTCCGCGCCCTCAGGTGGAGGCTCAAGGTCGCCAAAGACAGAAAGCAGATCAGCGGCGAGTCGTACAAGGCCCTCTACAAGCAGGTGAAGGGCGGGCAGGTCCGTGGGGTGAAGCACCTGTTGGACCTTATGAAGGAGGCCAAGAAGTGACGCCGACTCACGTCCCCCTGCTGCGCAGGAGGAGGGAAGGGGTCACCGACTACCGTTCCAGGAGGCGGGCTATCACCTCGCACCGTGTCTTGCTGGTCGTCCGAATATCGAACAAGAACGTCACTTCGCAATTCGTTGTCCCAAAGGTTGGCGGCGACACCGTCGTCGCTTCGGCCCATTCTCGGGAGCTGCTGAAACTGGGATGGCGCGGCTCCCTGAAGTCGACTCCCGCGTGTTATCTCTTGGGGATGCTCGCAGGGAAGAAGGCCCTTGCCAGCGGCGTCGAGGAGGCGGTCCTCTACAACGGCCTGGCCCCCTTCGTCAGGGGGGGCCGCGTCGGGGCGCTGGTCAAAGGCGTCGTGGAGGCAGGCGTGGTCGTTCCCGTCGGAGAGGAAGCCTTTCCGTCACAAGAACGGCTCACCGGGAAGACGATTGCCGATTACGCATCGAAGCTATCGGCTGAATCCAAGGAGGCCTACCAGAAGGGCTTCTCCCGGCTCCTGAAGGAAGGCTTCAGGCCCGAGGAGTACCCTGCTCAGTTCGAGAAGGTGAAGGCAACCATAACGGGAGGCAAGAAATAATGTCTTACGGGAGACGGGACCGCCGCGATGAGGAAGAGGAAGTCTGGGTCCCAAGGACCAAGCTCGGCAAGCTCGTCAACGACGGCAAGATCACATCCCTCGATGAGATATTCAGGGGAGGCCAGAGGATCCGCGAGGCGGAAATCGTCAAGAAGCTGTTGCCCGACCTACGCAACGAGGTCGTCGGGGTCAAAGTCGTGCAGAAGCAGACCGATGCGGGCGAACTGACCAGGTTCTTGGCAATAGTCGCCGTCGGCAACCAAGCGGGCTGGTTCGGGGTCGGCAAGGGCAAGGCGATGCAGACCAGAGAGGCAATCGAAAAGGCCACGAGTGCGGCGCTTCTCAACATCATCCCGGTGAAGCTCGGATGCGGGAGCTGGGAGTGCAGGTGCGGTAGGCCGCACTCCGTCCCGTTCAGAATCAGGGGGAAGGCCGGCAGCGTGACGATCGAAGTGATACCGGGACCGAGAGCGCTCGGGCTGGTCGCGGGGCCTGCCCTCAAGAGCCTCCTTCAACTGGCGGGCGTCAAGGATGCCTGGATTCGGACGTTCGGGTCGACGAATACCATGTCCTCGCTGGCTAATGCCGCCTACGACGCCTTCAGGATGTCACACGGACTGAGCGTATAGGGTGGATGCAGTTGGCCTTGCTCTTGGTCCTCAATCTTCACGGGGCGATAAACTCATCAGGACCGGTCCGGAAGGCGCTCGGAGAGCTCAAGGTCGTGAGGAGGTTCTCGGCTTCCGTCGTGCCCGGGGACGCCTCGACGCTCGGCACTCTGAAACTCTGCAAGGACCACGTCGCCTGGGCGCCGGTCGACGCGGATCTCCTGGCCACCCTCCTTAAGAAGCGCGGGATGGTCAGCACCACGAAGGCGCTGGACTCAGCTTCGCTAAAGAAGATGGGTTACAAGGACCACGATGACCTCGCCTCGAAGATGATTGAGGGTGAGATGCGCCTGTCGGCGGTCGAGGGCCTCAGGCCCTTCTTCAGACTGGCACCCCCCAAGGGCGGTTTCAAACGATCGATGCGGAGGGCGTCCTCGGAGAAGGGGGTGCTCGGGAGCAACCCACAGCTGGGCGAGCTCGTCAGGAGGATGCTCTAGATTGCCCACCCGCACACGGAAGAGTAGAAAGTACAGGGGGAGCCGGACCCACGGCTACGGGCAAATTGGCCAGCACCGACACTCCGGTTCCAGGGGCGGGCATGGCAACGCCGGCTTGCACAAGCACAAGTGGAGCTGGTTGGTCAAGTACGACCCCGACCACTTCGGGAGGGACCCCTTCAGACCGCCGGGCTACGTAAAGCCTACGAACTGGGCGAACGTGGGCGACTTGGACACGCTCGCGAGTGGGAAGTCAGTGGACCTGACGTCGATGGGAGTCCAGAAGCTCCTCGGTTCGGGCACGGTCAGCGGGGCGTACGAAGTGAACGTCGCCTCGTTCACGAAGCGGGCTCAGGCTAAAATAGAGGCTGCGGGCGGGAAGATCGCAGTCAAGGAGTAGGGCCCCTTCCATTGGCTTCGATGCGCGATTTCATAAAGAGCGTAGGGACGGTTCTCCCTGAGATACCGAAACCGGAGAAGAAACCGACCCTCAACGAGCGGTTCATCTGGACGGGCTTCGCCCTCATCGCCTACCTTGTCATGGCCACGACCCCACTCTTCGGGTTCGGAGGGCCGGGGAGCCAGCAGGACCAGCTGGCCTTCCTGAGGGTCGTCTTTGCCTCAACCCAAGGGTCGCTCATGGAGCTCGGAATCGGGCCGATCGTGACATCGGGCCTGATACTGCAGCTGCTGGTCGGAAGTGACATAATCAAGCTCAAGATGAGCGACTCTAACGACAGGGCCATCTTCGGGACATCTACCAAGATGCTCACTATGATAGTGATAGTGGGCGAGTCGGCTGCCTACATCCTGGGCGGTGCCCTCGGTGGTCCATGCACGGCATCGGTCACGACCAACTGCCTGACGCCCAACCGGGACGTTGTGATCTTCGGACAGCTCTTCGTGGCGAGCATCCTGGTCCTGCTGCTCGACGAAATGATTCAGAAGGGATGGGGGCTCGGCAGCGGCGTCAGCCTCTTCATCCTAGCGGGAGTCTGCCAGACCGTGATGTGGTACACCTTCTCACCTGTGACGTTCGCGCTCACATCTACGAGCCAAGCGTTCTTCGGTTTTCTCCCAGCACTGATCAGCTCGTTCTTCACCAATACACTGCCAAGCATAGTCGTCCGGGACTTCAAGTACCCCAGCTTGCTAACGTGCGTACTGACGGTGGTGATGATTCTGGTCATCGTCTACATCGAGGGCATCAGGATCGAGCTGCCGATCACGTCCATAAAGTACAGGGGCTTCCAAGGAGTCTACCCGATCAAGCTACTCTACGTTTCGAACATCCCGGTCATCCTGGTCTCGGCGCTCGGTGCCAACGTGACCTTCTTCACCAAGATTCTGTACAACTACTCGGGAAGCAGCAGCTCGTGGCTCCCTTACATCGGTCAATGGGCTAACACCAACTCTTCCTATCCCACCGGAGGCCTCGTCTACTACATGACCGCTCCGCAGAGTGTCTTTCAGACGATCTCCGACCCTATCCATTCGGTCATCTATCTGACCTACCTGGTCGGGATGGCCGTGGTCTTCGCCAAGTTATGGGTCGAGATCGGCGGACTGAACCCCAAGCAGGTGGCGAAGAACCTGATGGACGCGAACGTCCAAGTCCCCGGCTTCAGGAGGACTGGCCTCTCAATAGAACAGGTCCTGAACCGGTACATACCGACGCTCACGATCATAGGTGGCGTCTTAATCGGATTGATCGCAGGCGTCTCAGACCTCTTCGGTGTCTTCGGCACTGGCATCGGGATACTCCTGATGTGCGACATCATCTTGCAGTACTACCAGATGCTGCTGAAGGAACAGGTGGAAGAAATCTCTCCCGCTCTGGCCGGCCTCATAGGAGCTGGCTAGGCCCTTGAAGCTGAGGGTCGTCGTCGTAGGGATTCCTGGCGTAGGAAAGACGACAGTCGTAGAGAAGCTAAGGTCCAGGCTCGAAGGCGCGAAGCTGGTTACCTTCGGCACCGTGATGTTCGAGGAAGCGTTGAGGCGCAAATGGGTCAAGGGCAGGGACGAGATGAGGAAGCTCCCGGTCGAAAGGCAAAAGAAGCTTCAGGCCGTCGCGGCGGCCAAGATTTCTAAGATGGCCGACCAGGTCGTCCTAGTCGACACGCACCTCTTCATCCGGACCAATGAGGGGTTCTGGCCGGGGCTTCCCTTCGAGGTCGTCCGGGCGCTGAACCCGACCCACCTCGTCCTGGTCGAGGCCAGTCCGGAGGAGGTTTCGGCGCGTCGGGCGGCAGACGCAGCCAGGTCGCGGGACTCAGTCGACAAGGAGGAGCTAGAAAAGGAGACGGAGCTCGGGCGCGCCTTCCTTTCAGTGTCATCGACGCTGACAGGTGCCCCGATGCTCATAGTCAGGAACGCTGAGGGAAAGGCCGACGCGACAGCCGAGGCCCTGGCTGCTGTCATTAAGGGAGCCGTGCGATGATCGCCGCAAGGAGAACAAGAGAAGCGAGACTTCCCCGGGTCGGAGGCAGGCGGTCTTTCATGGTCGTTTGCGCCGCCGCGTTTGTCCTGGTCGGCCTAGCGCTGGCGCTGCCCGCACTGGCCCAGACCTCAACCAGCTCCTCTACAAGCGCAAGCCAGTCCACCTCAAGCCAGTCCACCTCAAGCCAGTCCACCTCAAGCCAGTCCACCTCAAGCCAGTCCACCTCAAGCCAGTCCACCTCAAGCCAGTCCACCTCAAGCCAGTCCACCTCAAGCCTCGCTCATGTTTCGCTAAGTGCATCCTCTGAAGGCGCCGGCGTCACGATCAGCATCACCGGGTCCGGCCTTGTGGCTAACCGTACCATCAGCGCGAAGTTCGGCACCACACCTCTGCCTTTGAACGGGACCTGCACCACGAACTCGGCCGGAGGGCTGAGCGGCTGCTCCTTCGTGGTGCCCAAAGTCGCCCATGGTGCTTACACCGTCACGGTCTCCGACGGCACCAACAGCCCGACGGCCGCCTTCACAATACCTGTGATCACGATCCCTGAATCGACCTTGCTGGTCACGATGACGTCTGTCGGGCTGAGCCTGGTGACACAACTGGTCACGAGAAGGGTGGTGAACCTAAACGCTGAGAGACGGATGAAGGCCGAGGTCTCGGCCTTCAACAAGGAGAAGAGGGCGGCCACGCTCGCGAAGGACAAGGCCAAGCTCGAGAAGCTGAAGAAGAGGGAGCTCCCTATGAGGCAGGAACAGGCCAAGGTCTCCTCTTCCAGGCTGAAGGTCACTGCGATCACCTTCGTACCGCTGCTGGGCGTGTACTATCTCATGGCGTCCTTCTTGGGCGGATTCAACGTCGTGGTTGCTTACTCGCCGATTCCGATCCCTCTCCTCGTGGGCACGAACGGGATCATGGCCCTCTTCTGGTGGTACATGCTCACTCCTTTACGTTCTCCAGCCTGCTGACAAAGGCGCTGCATACTACGACCTAGTGGGCGCTCAACAATGGAGGCGATCATAATATCCGGGATGCCAGCGGTAGGGAAGACCACAGTTTCGAAGGCAGTCTCCGGAGCTCTTGGCGTCTCGCTGGTGGGGGGAGGCGACGTGCTCAAGGAGATGGCCGTCGAGGAAGGCTACTCTCCAGGAGGCGGCGACTGGTGGGACACTGCCGATGGAATGGGCTTCCTCAAGGAGAGGAAGAGGTCGTCAGGGTTCGACAAGGAAGTCGACTCCAGACTGCTGCAGAAGGCAAAGAGGGGCGGTGTCGTGATAACCAGCTACCCGCTCCCTTGGCTCTCTCAGAAGGGGCTGAAGGTGTGGCTGTCGGGAAGCGCCAGGAGCCGCGCCCGGAGGATGGCCAAGCGCGACGGGATGACCGTATCTCAGTGTCTCGAAGTCCTCGCAATTCGCGACAGTGAAAACTACAAGCTCTACAAGAAGATCTATGGAATCGAGTTCGGGAAGGACCTGAAGCCCTTCGACCTGGTCGTCGATACCGACTCAATCGACGAATCAAAGGTCGCCGAGATCGTCCTGCAGTACGTGAAGAACAGGGCTGACTGAATTGCAGGCCCAGAAGATGGTGGTCGTAGACGAAGAGCCCGTAGACCCAGAGCACGGATGGGACCCTCGGGCCCGTCCGGTGGAAGTGATGCTCGACTACGGGCTCATCGCCCTCGACAAGCCGAGGGGGCCGACGAGCCACGAAGTCGTGGCGTGGGTTAGAAAGATGTTGGGCGTCGACCGGGCAGGCCACAGCGGCACGCTGGACCCCCCCGTCTCGGGCCTCCTCCCTATCGGCCTCGGCCAGGGCACCAAGGCGCTGAGCCTCCTCCTGCTTTTCCCTAAGGAGTACAGGGGCGTGATGAGGATACACTCTTCGGTCCCGGCCAAGCAGTTGGAGGCGGTGGTGAGCGAGTTCACAGGCGAGATATTCCAGAGGCCCCCGCAGAGGTCGTCAGTCAGCCGCCAGGTGAGGAGCAGGACGGTCTACGAGCTGAAACTCGAAGAGGCCAAGGGCAACCTCCATCTCTTCAGGTGCCTCTGCGAGTCCGGGACCTATATCCGGAAGCTGGTCTACGACATCGGAGAGGTGCTCGCGGTAGGCGCGACCATGGTGGAGCTGCGCCGGACCATGGTGGGGCCCCTCAAGGAATCCGACGGCTTTGTGACAATGCACCAGCTGAGCGACGCGGTCTTCAAGCTCCGGGGAGGCGACGAGTCGGCCTTGAGGGCGCTTGTAAAGCCGATTGAAGACTCGCTGGGGGCTACCAAGAAAATCGTCATACGTGATTCCGCAGTGGATGCCATCTGTCATGGGGCGCGCCTGGGGCTCCCGGGCGTGCTGTCGATGTCCGGGGGGATATCGAAGGGGGACTCCTTGGCGTTGATGTCGGCGAAAGGGGAGCTCGTGGCGATAGGGAAGGCGATGCTTTCCACAGAAGAGATGGCGGCCATGAAGAAGGGCCTAGCGTGTTCGACTGAACGTGTCATCATGAAGCAAGGGACCTACCCTAAGCTGTGGAAGAGCCATCCCAAGACGAAAGTCGCGTGAGTGGTCGGCTCCTCCAGCGGGGTTGCATGGTGGAGGGTCCTCCCAAAGGTTAGGTCAACAGGATGAACTCGTCGGAAAGTGTCAGAGGATGGGTTCTACGGTCACAAGGTTCGTTCTTTCGCCGCCGCGCCGGCGTGTCATTGATGAACAGCTTCGCATATAAGCGAGGGGAGACGGGCGACCAAGCGCCGGGGTCGCCTAACCTGGTAGGGCGCAGTCTGCGGTCGGCGCAAGCCTGGAACCACCTCTGCCGGCGAGCCTGTCTCGCGAAAGCGGGTTGTGGGTTCAAATCCCACCCCCGGCGCCTAAGGCCAAGGGGTTGCAGGCCCGCCTGCCTATCTCTCGTTCCCGCGCTGTTCCAAAAGCGCTATAAAGCCAATGAACTTGGCGAAGTCAAGTGAAGGATACCAGCTCCGAACCGAGGTTGGGCCTCACTTTCGACGACGTCCTACTCGTTCCCAAGTACTCTGATGTGAAGTCGAGGAAGGACGCGAGCACGAAATCGAAGTTCTCTCGCGGGATTCCTCTCAGCATCCCCATAGTCAGCGCGAACATGGATACGGTGACGGAATCGACGATGGCGGTAGCGATGGCCCGCCTCGGTGGGATCGGGGTCATACATAGGTTCCTTCCGCTGGAAGTGCAGGTGGCGGAGGTGGTCAGGGTCAAGCGTTCCGAAAGCGTGGTCATCGAGGACCCCATCACCCTCGGCCCCGACAGGACCGTGAGAGACGCCTGGGACGCCATAGGAGAGCACGCCATCGGGGGAATCGTCATCGTGGACGCGAACCGGAAGGTCCTGGGGCTGGTCACGAGGAGGGACATCCTCCTTGAAGACAGCCTCGGCCGAAAGCTGAGTGAGGTCATGACCGCCAGGAAAGACCTCGTCACGGCACCCAGAGGTGTCCCGCTCGACGAGGCGGAGAAGCTCCTGCACGCGAACAAGGTCGAGAAGCTCCCGCTGCTTGACAGGGGTGGAAGGCTCGCCGGCCTCATTACCTCGAAGGACATCATGAAGCGGAGGCAGTTCCCTTCCGCGACGAAGGACCTGAAGGGGCGCCTCAGGGTCGCAGCCGCGGTCGGGGTCAAGGGTGACTACCTGGAGCGAGCAGGAAGGCTGATTGAAGTCGGGGCGGATTGCCTCGTGGTCGACATCGCGCATGGCCATTCGTCATATGCGATTGAGACTTTGAAGAGGATCAAGAGGGAGTTCGGCGGAGTCGAGGTCGTCGCGGGCAACGTCGCCACCTCGAGGGGCGCGGTTGACCTGATCAAGGCTGGCGCAGACGCCGTGAAGGTGGGCGTCGGCTCTGGGAGCATCTGTGTTACTCGGGTCGTCACGGGTTCGGGGGTCCCCCAGCTGACCGCAATAATGGACGCGGCTCGGGCGGCCCAGGACTACGGTGTTCCGATTATCGGAGACGGAGGGGTCCGGAACCCAGGCGACGTCACTAAGGCATTGGCGGCAGGCGCCTCCACCGTGATGATCGGGAGCCTGTTCGCAGGGACTGAGGAAAGCCCGGGCCCAACGATTCTGCGCGAGGGCGTCCGCTACAAGTTCACCAGAGGGATGGCTTCGCTAGCCGCAACGGTCGACAGGAGGATCAGAGAGGGCGGAGCTGGCGCCACAAAGGAGTCCGAAGTCATAGAGGAGGTGATTCAGGAGAGCGTGCCCGAGGGAGTGGAGGGCCTGATTCCCTACAAAGGGAAGGTTGAGGAAGTGGTCAAGGAGCTGGTCGGCGGGCTCCGTTCAGGAATGAGCTACTCTGGCGCCCGAAGCATCCCTGAACTTCAGAGGAGAGCCGAGTTCCTCCGGATCACAGCGGCAGGGCACAAGGAGAGCCTACCGCACGACATACAGAAGGTGGTCTGACATGGGAAACCTGTCAGTCGTTGGCCTGCAATGGGGCGACGAAGGAAAGGGCAAACTCGTAGACTATCTTGCGGGTCAGTTTGACGCAGTTGCCAGGTTCAACGGGGGAAGCAACGCTGGTCACACGGTGGTGATTGGCGAGAAGAAGCACACCTTCCACCTTGTGCCTTCGGGAGCGCTGAAGGGGAAGGAACTTCTGATAGGGGCAGGAGTCGCGCTTGACCCGGTCGTCCTCCGCGAGGAGCTCTCACTTCTGCCGGACAAAGTCAGGGGCAAGCTGCTGATTGATGCGAGATGCTCTCTGGTCTCGCCTTTCGACAAGGAACTCGACGTCGTCCTCGAGCAAATGAGAGGCAGCTCTGCTTTAGGAACTACGCGGCGAGGAATCGGTCCCGCATACGCCATGAGGGCCCTGCGCCTAGCCCTCCGTGCATCAGACTTGTTGGACGACCCTGACTCCGCAGCGCCTTCTCAGTTCTACACTCGGATGGGGGTGGACTCGTCTGGCTTCCCCGCCTGGATCGAGGAGTCGAAGCGGGTCGTCGCCGGATTGGTGGGCGACGTCGGCTCGCGTGTCGTCGACATCGGGCAGGAGGGCGGCTCTGTCCTCTTCGAGGCATCTCAGGGCACACTGCTGGACCTTCTGCACGGTTCCTATCCTTACGTGACCAGCTCTCACACCGTTGTCAGCTATGTCCCTGCTGGCTTGGGGATACCCCCTTCCGAAGCTGGTGAGCCTCTCGGCGTGATGAAATGCTATACTACTAGGGTGGGGAGCGGACCCTTCCCCACAGAGATTAAGGACTCCACCTCCGACCAGATCAGGTCCGTCGGCAACGAGTACGGCGCGACGACTGGGAGGCCCAGGAGGGTCGGCTGGCTCGACCTCGTCGCCCTCAGGTACGCAGTCAGGCTCAACGGCGTGAAGAACATCGCAGTCTCCAAGCTCGATGTCCTTTCGGAGGTGAAGGAGTTCAAGGCCTGCGTTTCATACCGCCACATGGGCTCCGAAACCGGCGATTTCCAACATTCACTTGGGCATCTGCACGAAGTCGAACCCGTCTACGAGTCGCCGTTTACCATGCACGGCACCGAGTACGACAGGGCGCTGCCAGCTCAGGCGAAGAAGCTCGTTGACTACCTTGAAGCGGCGCTCGGGGTCCGTGTGAGCCTGGTTTCCCACGGCGAGGAGAGGTCGAGGACAATTGAACTATGACTCCATCTCTCCCATAGACGGCCGGTACAGGGAAGAAGCCGAACCCCTGGCCCGGTACATGACGGAGCGGGCGCTCGCCGAGGAGCGCATCCGCGTCGAACTCGCCTACCTCTCGCTACTCGTGAAGCTGGGTGTTGCTCCGCGTCGAAGAGTCCCCAAAGTCACACTTTCCATGGAGAGGTTGAAGGCCCTGGAAGCTGAGCTGGGCCATGACGTGAAGGCAGTCGAAGTATTCCTCAGAGATTCCTTCAAGAGCGCGGGCGCCGGAGAGCTTGGGCCATACGTCCATCTCGGGCTGACCAGCGAGGACACGAACAGCCTGGCCTTCGCAATCCTGCTTCGCTCCGCCCTGGAAAAGGTCATGGTACCCAAGTACTCGAGTCTGGCGATTAAGCTGTCCGTGATTGCCAAGCAGGAGGCCAGGACGGTGATGCTGGCGCGCACGCACGGCCGGCCCGCCATACCAACAACCTTCGGCAAGGAGATGGCAGTCTTCGCCGTCAGGGTGGCGGAGCGTGTCTCTCTCCTGAAGTCGATGAAGCCAATGGCGAAGTTCTCGGGAGCGGTCGGGACATACGCGTCCTTCTCGCTCATGGGGAAGAGGGACTGGAGGAAGACGTTGGGCGACTTCGTCACCTCGATGGGCGCCGAGCCTGCACCCTATTCGACCCAGGTCGTCCCCGGCGAAAGGCTCTCAGACTTGCTCCACTACGTCATGAACATCAACCAACTGATGGTCTCGCTCTCGCGAGATCTCTGGCTCTACCAGACCCTGGACTACGTCCACTTCGCTCGTCCTGGCAAGGTCAGTTCGTCGACCATGCCACAGAAGATCAACCCCGTCGACGTCGAGAACGCAGAAGGGCAGGCTGAGATTTCCAATTCCCTGCTTCATCTCCTGGCGTACAGGCTCCAGATGACTAGGATGCAGCGCGACCTGTCGGACTCCGTAATCCGGCGTATGGTGGGTCAAGCGCTCGGCCACTCGCTCGTGGCCTGTTCGAGGCTAATCGGTTCCCTTGATTCGATGGAAGTTGAAAGGGCGGCTATGGGTCGTGACCTTTCTGAACATCCTGAAGTCTACGCCGAAGCAGAGCAGGTCGCGATGAGGCTGAGGGGGGACGAGAAGGGGTATGAGAAAGTCAAATTGCTGCTTGAGAAAGGGAAGTTCTCACCGTCTCTCAAGGGGGCCAAAGCCTACTTGGGTGCGGCGCCCTTGATGGCCCTCGAATGTCCGAGAGTCGTCTCTGGTCTCTTGCAGTCTAGAGCCTGAACACCCACCCCAGGTCAGGCGGGTAACTCCTCTTCTCCACTCTTTCGTTCAAGGCGTGGGCGACAATGGGAAGGGCGAGAGTTATGTCGGCGTACAGTGTCGCCTTTTTCGCCCGTGGGGAAATCTTCCCCCAACTAATCGCCTCCTCGAGTGTACATCCGGACAGTCCTCCCCACTGAGGGCTGTCAGCCGTGATCTGGATGGCATACTCGTGGGGCGTCTCTTCCTCACCTCCCTTGGCGAGCGACTTGATTATCGTGGACAGTTGGATTGTGTCCTTTGGCACCCCACCGCCAAGATAGACAACACCCGTCCGATTGGCCCTTTCGGCAATCTGAGCCAGCTCCTCCATGTCCTTGGTCTGGTCTAGCCTGATCAGCTTCCCCTTCTGTCTCCGGAGAAGGCTGAGGGCCACTCCGTATCCACTGTCGATTAGCCCTGGCGAGTAGATTGGAACCTTGGCCTCGTACGCGGCCGCCACGATGCTGTCGATGCCCTTCTTCGAGAGGAACTCCCCGAATTGGTGAAGGAACTCCCTGGTTGAATAGAATCCTCCTCTCGTCGAGCGTGCTCGCGAACTTGTAGATGGTGTTCTCCAGCTTCCTGTACTGCATCTCATCGGCATACACGTCGTAGAATCTGTCTACCTTAAGCCTAAGAAGCTCCTCGTCGTCGGCGAGCCAAGTCCCTTGGTAGTAGTGGTAGCCGAGTGCTTCGAGTATGTCCTCGGAGATGTTGGCGCCGGTGCTGACTAGGACGTCGACATACCTCTTTTCTATGAGCCACCTGATCAACTTCCATTGTCCAGTTGTGCTGAGCGACCCCGTCAGGCCTAGGAAGACGGTCAGGTCCCTCTGCCGGACCATCTCTGCCCATATGTCCGCGACTTGGCCCAGCTTCTTCCCCTGGAAGCCGGTCTGAGCCATCTCTTCCAACAAATCGGAGATGCTCTTCTTGCCGACTTCTATCGTGGCCACAGGTTTTGAGAGAACTTCCTTTTTTGATACCACGGCGCGACGTTACAGGAACCGCTTAATTGGTTTACTCACTTGACCGTTACCGATTTTGCCAGATTGCGCGGGTAGTCTGGGTCGTTCTTCCGGGCCACTGCGAAGTGGTACGCCAGGAGCTGAAGCGGAACCACTTCGACGATTGGCATGAACTTCGCATGCACCTTGGGCACGCGTACGAAGTACTCGTAGACCTCGTCTTTGATGTCCGATACTCCAATCAGGTCCGCGCCCCTCGCCTTCAGCTCCTCAGAGTTTGAGAGAGAGTCGGCATGGCCGTCCCCGGAGGGGTTTATGACGACCACCGGGGTCCCCTTTTCGATCAGAGCAAGCGTCCCGTGCTTCAGCTCGCTTGCTGGCATTCCTTCGGCGTGTATGTACGAGAGCTCCTTCAGCTTGAGCGCCCCCTCGAGCGCGACCGGGCTCTGGTAGCCTCTCGCCACGAAGTAGAAGTCGGGCCTGTCCCTGTACCTCTGCACGATTTCCTTGATCTGCTTCTCGGTCCCCAAGGCCACGACTATGGCCTCCGAGAGCTCCTGAATCCCGTCTGTCTTCTTCTTGCCCAGGACGGCATCAACGACCATGTTGGCCACCACCACCTGCGCCGTGAAGCTCTTGGTCGCGGCTACGCCGACTTCGGGCCCGCAGTTGAGCAGGAGGACGAGGTCGCTCTCCCTCGCCAGCGTCGACCCTGCCGCGTTGACGATCGAAAGAATCTTCGCTTCCCGCCGCTTGGCTTCCTTGACGGCTTCGAGCACGTCTGCTGTCTCCCCGCTCTGGGAGAGCACAACCACGACCGAACCCTTGCCCAGGAACCCTGCGTGCTCCTTGAGCTCGCCCGAGACCACCGCGTCGCATCTGATCCCTGCCTCCCGGTTCAGCCTGGACTTCATGAGCAGCCCAGCGTGGTAGCTTGTCCCCGAGCCTGTGATGAAGAGCGAGTCCGCCTTCCTCAGCGCTCTCGCGAACTCGGCGACCCTCCCCGGCTCCTGCAAAGACGCGCCGACCACTGTCCGAGGCTGCTCGTTGATCTCCTTGAGCGTGTAGTGAGCGTAGTCGGACTTAGAGAGGTCAGACAGCTCCCAAGCCACCTGGGTAGGGCTGCGCTTAACCTCTCTACCATCTCTTCCGACGATCCTCAGTTCGTCCTTCGTAATCTCGACTGCCTCCTGGTTGTCCAGGAAGACCGTCCTGTCGGTATGCTCGATGAACGCCAGCACGTCGCTGGCGATGAACATCTTGCCATCGCCCACTCCAACTATGAGCGGGGCGTCCTTCCGGGCGCCGATCACAACGTCCGGCCTGTCCTGGAAGAGCACGGCTATGGCGTACTGCCCCGTGAGCTTCTTCGTCGCTCGTATCGTCGCCATTAGAGGATCCTTGGCCTTCGAATACTCCTCCTCGATGAGATGTGCGATCACTTCAGTGTCCGTTTCGCTCTTGAACCTGTGGCCTTTGGACGCCAGCCCTCGCTTCAACGTGAGGTAGTTCTCGATTATCCCGTTGTGGACCACGGCGATGGTCTCGTTGCAGGCAGTGTGGGGGTGCGCGTTGTCGTCCGTGACCCCCCCGTGGGTCGCCCATCGTGTGTGGGCCATCCCTGAGTTGCCCTTCATTCCAGAAAGGTTCTTCCTGCTTTGGATCTCGCTGATTCGTCCCGCGCCCTTGCGGACATAGAGCCGTCCGTTGCTCACGGTGGCCATGCCAGCCGAGTCGTATCCACGATACTCGATCCTCCGGAGGCCGTCCAGTAGGATGCCGGAGACTGGTTCTCCTGCGACGCACCCGACTATCCCGCACATGGTGGGATTCTCGTTGGCCGGGGTAATAAGTTCCGCAAAGCGATTTTCTCTACCACGCATGATGGCCTCTGCATGCTTGCTCCGCCGGGTATCCAGCCATCTTGTCCACCATGCAAAACTGTTTTCTAGTGGTAGGGTGCCTCGGCGGGCATGCGTGAAGGGCTCCTCTTCGACCCGAAGTCGAAGGAACGCATAGCGAAACGCGTTCTCGTGTCCGAGAAACCGGACAATTTCAGGCCCGCGTCCGGCAGGGTCGGCCAGAGGGTCCTCGCACTGCTTGCTGCAGGGCCCCGTTACCCCGCCGAAATCGCCCGAGCACTGAAGACCCACCATCAGACAGTCTATTACCACATTGGTCGCCTTGAGAAGGCGGGCCTGATCACCCGGATAAGCAGTGAATCGATTCGCGGCGGTAAAGCGAACCTCTTCGCGCTGTCCTCGGACGGCTATGCGGTCGAGTACCAGGTTCGGGGCGAACCGCTACTGACCCTGCAGGCCTCGACCAGGTCGAGGTCGCTGGGGGGATTCTTCAAGGAGTTCTTTCGCGAAGGTCAACTCGACGGGTGGATAGTTGTCGGCTCTCCCCTGCCGCACGGAGCGAGTGGGACCCAGGCCCGGGATGGACACTATGCCGTCCAGCTGGGCTTTGCCCTAGGGCAGTTCGTAGCGCTCCCAGGGCGCTTTCCGGTAAAGCTGGACGTCGACGTGAAGGCGGAGAACCTGAGGGGCTCGAATCTCATACTCGTAGGCGGTCCGAGGACCAACGTCATATCCGAAGAGATAAACCAATACCTCCCTCTGCGGTTCAAACAGGGGGGCTTCTGGGGCTCGATAGTCGACGACCAGGGCGGATCCTACAGCTCTGAGCTTGACTGCCTCGTCGCCAAGATCGAGAACCCCTGGGAGGCAGGCAAGACATGCGTCCTCGCAGCGGGGTTGACTGGCGCTGGGACCAAGGCGGCCATCATCGGGATCTGCAACCACGCCGACCTGCTCTTCCACAAGTACAGTTCTGGGAGATACGCGTGCCTCCTTCGGGGCAACGACAGGGACGGCGACGGCAAGGTCGACTCGGTCGAGTTGCTGAAACGGCTCTGAGGCCTACGCCCTTCTGCCCCTGCGGCCGCCCTTCTTCCTGGTGGTATCGTGCGGGATGGGTGTCACGTCTTCGATCCGCCCTATCCTGAACCCTGCCCTTGCAATGGCCCTGATGGCCGCCTGGGCTCCAGGTCCTGGCGTCCTCGGACCAGTCCCTCCGACGGCACGGACCTTGATGTGGACTGCGTTGATGCCCTTCCCCTTCGCCACGTCTGAAGCAGCCGAAGCGCTTCGCATTGCGGCGTATGGCGAAGACTCGAACCTGTCAGCCTTCACGTGCCTGCCTCCTGAGGAGAACGAGATTGTTTCTGCCCCGGTCAGGTCGGTGATGTGGACAATCGTGTTGTTATAGCTTGAGTAGATGTGCACAACGCCCCAGCGGTCTCTTGCAATCTCTTCCTCAGAAGCCATTCAGCATCACTCCCCGGGCGTCGGTGGCTGGGCCACCGCCTCCTCTTTGACTCCAGCACCGCCGTCTGCAGCGGGAAAACCCGTTGCGGCCGCCTCCGGTGCAGGGGCGTCTCCCTTTGCTGCCGCCCTGAGCGCGACAGTGCTCTCCTCGTCGTGACCGACCTGATATCCCGGGATCGTGATCACCCTGCCCCCAATCGCGACGTGACCGTGTACGATGAGCTGGCGTGCGTGAAGCGGCGACAGCGCCATCCCCTTCTTGAAGACCATCGTCTGAAGCCTCCTCGAGAGCAGGTCCTCGACTGTGAGGCTCAGGATGTCGTCCAGAGTCGCAGCCTCCGCGACCAGCCCGCTCCTCCTCAGACTGTCAAGGAGCTTCTTCTCCTCCCTAAGTCTGACCTGTTCCGTCGCAGCAAGGAGAGTCCTGGCCTGCTTCCTTATCGAACTCAGATGCGTCTGTGACTTCCAGAGCTCTCTCTTGTTCCTCAACCCGAAGGTGCCGAGGAGGTACAGTTCCTGCGCCAACTGGTCGGCCCTCCAAGGGCTGCGCGGGCGGCTGTATTGCTTCCTAGGCTTGCTCGGGTCTCCCAACTGCTACTTCTCTTCCTTCTTTTCCCCGGCTTCCTTTGCTGCAGCTATGAGGGCAGACTTCCTCACGCCTACCGTCCTCCCCTTCCTGCCTGTCGTCCTCGTGCGCTGGCCCCGGACCTTCAGACCGAGGCTGTGCCTCACGCCCTTCCAGCTCTTCAAGTTCTTCTCGTCATCCACGTCGCCCTTGATAACGAAATCCAAATCTGAGCCCAGCAGCTGCATAGTCTCCCCCGTGTCCGGGTCGTTCCTCCTGTTGTAGTACCAATTCGGAAGCGTCGACTTCGCCGCGCTCAAGATGGCCTTCTCGACTTCGCGGACCTGGTCCTCACTGAGAGTCCCAAGCCTTGCCCTTGGGTCGAGACCTATCCTGGACGTCACGACGCTCGCGAAGTTGTAGCCGACCCCTCTCAGGTCTGAAATCGCGACTATGAGCTTCTTGCCCCCGTCGAGGTCCCTCCCGGCTATTCTGACTAGGTGCCTGAACTCTCCCGTCGCCGACATATTCCTGACCTGCCCACCGCTCTGAGGTTATAAATCTTGAAGGCTCTCATCCTGGAAAACCCATGGCGGAGCCCTAGAGCCACCTTTTCCGTCCCGATGCCCCGCTAAAACTTTTTAACCACAACTCATGCTCGACCGGCGAAACACGGCGTTTCATGAACATGTATCGCAATCCAGTCGGTGTGGTCGTTGCTTAAGGTGAAGATGCTAGAGGAAACTGTGAACTCTGTCACTCTTCAGCTTGAAGGGATAGATCGGTCTTACGCAAATGCGGTGAGGCGCTTTTGTATCGCTGAGGTGCCCGCGATGGCTATCGACGATGTGGTTATACTGGAGAATTCGTCCGTCCTCTACGACGAAATCCTCGCGCACAGGCTTGGGATGATACCTATCAAGACTGACCTTGACAGGTACAACCTGCCTGAGGAATGCGACTGCGGGAACCCTCTGGGTTGCCATAAGTGCAGGGTCCTGTTCGTCCTGGACGCGAAGGGCAAGGACAAGATTTCTACCGTTTATTCGGGCGACCTGGTCTCGGAAGACAGGGAGGTCAGGCCGGTCAGCGAATCAATCCCGCTTGTGAAGCTCGCCCAGGGCCAGTCGGTGAAGCTCGAAGCGTACGCCCGGCTCGGGAAGGGTAAGGAGCATGCGAAGTGGCAACCGTCCACTGTAGCGGTGCTCACGGAGGGGAAGGGTGAGGGGATCTACAACCTCATGGTGGAGTCTGCGGGAGGTCTGCCGGCAAGACAGATTGTGACGAAGGCGATTGAGTTGCTCGAGAAGAAGCTGAAGGAGATTCAGGTCGCAGTTGGAGGGTCCTCTACGTGACCTCTTCCAACCCACTCCATCGACAGATGACGGTCATGCTGGAAAGGGCGGGCAAGGAGCAGAAGGCGCCCATCTGGACGGCGGCCGCGAAGCTCCTCGCGCGGCCCGAGGTCACTAGGGTGGAGGTCAATCTTGGCCGGGTATCGAGGATGGCTGAAGAGGGTCAGGCGTTCTTCATCCCTGGGAAGGTCCTCGGCACTGGCATTGTCGACAAGAGACTTGTGGTCGGCGCGTTCTCCTTCTCGGCGAGCGCTAGGTCCAAGTTGGAGGCGGCTGGCGGGTCAGCCCTGTCCGTGGAACAGTTCCTCAAGAAGTACCCGAATGGGAGCGGTGTGAGACTTGTCCAGTGAAGGCACGGTCTACGTGGATGCGACCAACCAGATAGCAGGAAGGCTCTCGTCGAAGGTCGCCAAGCTCCTGATTTCAGGTAGGAGGGTCGTAGTGGTCAACGCGGAGAAGTCTCTCCTATCAGGTTCTAGGACATCCGTTGTAAGGCAGTGGCAGGAGAGGCTTGAGATCGCGAGTCATGTCAACCCAATCTACGGCCCGATTCACCCTCGGAGGCCTGACAACATCCTGAAGCGGATGGTCAGGGGGATGGTCCCCAGGAAGAAGGCGAAGGGGGTCATGGCCATGAAAAGGCTGCGGGTCTACATAGGACTTCCGCAGGACGTCGATGCGACGAAGCTGACCCAGTTCAAGGACGCGGTTGCCCCGCGACCTGTGCCTGTCTACGTCACGATGAAAGAGCTGTCGAAGACGCTCGGGTGGAACGAGTAGCCTTGGTCAACCCGACGGCCAAGGCCGCGGTGAAGAAGCCCCCAAAGTTGTACTCAGGGGCGCGCAAGACGGCACGGGCCACGGCCGCGATTCAACCTGGGGCGGGACGAATCAGGGTCAATGGCATTCCTGTGGAACTTTGGGAGCCTGAGCCTGCGAGGCTCCATCTGCTCGGCCCGGTCACGGTTGCGAGGGAGCTCAGAGAAAAGTTCGATGTGGACGTCAGCGTCTCCGGAGGCGGGTTCATGGGACAGGCGGATGCCGCCGCGATGGCGATAGCTCGGGCGTTCGTAGACCAAGTGAGAGGGAACGAAGTCAGGGATAGAATGAATGCATACAATAAATACTTGCTGTCGGGTGACCCTAGACAAGCGGAACCGAAGAAGTTTGGAGGCCCAGGAGCAAGACGCAAGAGGCAGAAGTCATACAGGTAACCAGACATGATGATACCTATTCGTTGCTTTACGTGCGGGAACCTCATTGGGGACAAGTTCTCTTCCTTCCAATCTCGGATCAGGGCAGGAGAGGAACCGGCGAAGGTGCTGGACGACCTAGGACTGAAGAGATACTGTTGCAGGAGCATGCTCATTTCATCTGTCGACGTCATCGACCAGGTCCTCCCATTCTACAGCAGGAAGGCTGACTTGCAGTAGCTGCGAGGTATTCCTAGCGTTGTCCCTGATCGAAGACGACGAAGCTGGTTCTGCAGACAAGATGGTCGCCCATCAACTTAGCGAGAAGGCCCTTCTTGCTACCGGCATCCGCATTGGGACGCCGGTCAGGACGAAGACCATGGAACCCTTCACTACAAGACCGAGGCCAGACGGTCTCCACATGATTGACTACTCCAAGACACTTCAGAGGATCGACGTGGCTGGAAAGTTTGTCGCCTCCACGGGCGCCCAGAACACTGTCGTCTACACCAGTCGAGAACACGGAGCTGTGGCGGTCGAGAAGTTCTGCGAGCTGACCGGCGCGATGCCCCGGATCGGGCGGTTCATGCCAGGGACCTTCACAAACCCGCTTTACCCTGGCCATCTTGACGCTGAGTTGGTCATCGTCGCCGATCCGATGTCAGACACGCAGGCCATAGTGGAGGCAGGGAGCCTCGGCGTGCCGGTCATAGCCATCTGCGACACGGACAACGTCACCGACGACATAGATCTCGTGATCCCAGGGAACAACAGGGGCAGGAAGGCCATCGCGGCGATCTTTTGGCTCCTAGCAAGGGCGACGCTAATTCATGCCGGGGCGTTGGAGGAGGACCGCCCCATGAAGTACTCGATCGAGGACTTCGAAACCAAGATCGAGGAAGAGCCGAAGCCTGAGCTGCTAGAATAGCGTAAATCAGGCCCGCTCGCTTAGCTGGACTCGTGAAGCTAAGGAGAGCCGCCGTAGCGGGCTCGTTCTACCCATCAACCAGATCTGCTCTCTCGTCGATGCTGAGCAGCTGCTACGTTCACCCCCTCGGACCGGGCCACGCCCCTCCCGCCCCACCTCGCGACGTAGGGATTGTGGCCGTTGTGGCGCCTCATGCAGGTTACGAGTATTCAGGACCCGTAGCCGCCCACAGCTACCTGCACGTCTCCTCCCTCCGGAGCCCAGACCTGATAGTCGTCGTCGCCCCGAACCACTACGGGATAGGAAGTGGCGTGGCGACCTTCAGGGACGGAGAGTGGGAGACTCCAATGGGCAGGATGCGCGTTGATGAGGAGGCCGCCTCAATGCTGGTAAACGATTCCGGGATTGTCGCGTTCGACCCTGAAGCCCACAGGATGGAGCACTCGCTTGAGGTCCAACTCCCTTTCCTGCAGCAGATCTACGGCGATTCCGTTCCCTTTCTTCCCGTCTCCCTCCTCTTCCAGGATGTCGACACTGCCAGGACCGTGGCTGAATCCTTGGTTAAGGTGGTCGAAGGCAGGAGTGCGGTGCTAGTCGCGTCTTCCGACCTCACGCATTATGAGCCAGCAGCTGTGGCAAAGGAGAAAGACTCAGTGCTCATCGACGCTGCGAGGAGGATGGACCTGAGTTCGTTCTACTCGACGCTTGACAGGCTGCAAGTCACTGCCTGCGGCTTCGGGGCGATCGCAACCGTGATGGAGGTGTCCCGGGCTCTTGGGCTCAGCAAGGGGGAGCTCCTCAAGTACGCGACCAGCGGTGACACCACAGGGGATAATAACCAAGTTGTGGGCTACGCAGCACTAAGATTCGTGTAGCCGATGAAAGCGATTGCAGAGGCGCCGTCCAAGGCCATTATCACTGGTGAGCACTTCGTCGTCCACGGCGCCTGGGCCCTTGCAGCGGCACTCCCGCGCAGGGTCAGGGCCGAAGTCAGCGAGTCGCCTCGTCTCAACGTAATCTCGGACAGATTCTCGAGCGCTCAGGCGCCCGGCCTCCACCCGATTATCGGGGTGGTGGAGGCCATGGCAAAAGAGTTCTCCTTCGACGCCCGCTTGAGGGTCTCGGTAAGATCGGAGGTTCCCGAGGGGGCTGGTCTAGGCTCTTCGGCCTCCGCGATGGTCGCAGTGGCATCGGCGGTTTCACGGCTACAATCTCTTGACCTTCAACAATCGGACATCATCCGCCTCTCGATGGTGGGCGAGAAGGAGATTCACGGCAACCCCTCAGGCATTGACGCGGCCGCGTGTGCGTTAGGAGGCGTGGTCCTCTTTAGGCCCGGAAGCGCTCCGAAAGGGTTGTCCTTCAATGGCCGGAGGTCCCTGATCATTGCGTTCTCTGGAAAGAAGAGAAGCACTAAGCGTCAAATCCGCCGAGTGGCAGGGGTGAAGGAGAAGTACCCCAGCCTGTTCGGAGGCTTGACCGAGGCGGCGAGCGAGGTCAGCTTGATTGCTGCACAAAGGCTCGCCGAAGGCGATATGAGGGGCCTTGGGAGGATTCTGAGTTTCAACCACGCTGTGCTCTCGACCATCGGGGTCTCCAGCCGGCCGCTGGACGGGCTTGTCGACCTTGCCCTCTCTCTGGGGGCCTATGGTGCCAAGCTCACTGGAGCGGGAGGCGGCGGAAGCGTCGTGGCGGTCGCACCGGGGGGAAAGGAGAAAAGCATCATCTCGGGGCTCAGGGGGCGGGGCTTCGAGGCATTCCGAGCCGAGATCCCCGTCGAGGGAGTGAAAAGTTGGCTAGAGCGGTGATAGTGAAGCTGGGTGGGTCGGTCATAACTGACAAGACGAAGCCGTTTTCCTACAGGTCGGACGTCGTCTCGGCCCTCGCAGAGGAGATTGCCTCATCCGACGAAAAGGCGCTCGTGGTCCACGGGGGCGGTTCTTTTGGGCACCCCGTCGCCAAGGAGCAAGGGATATCCTCTGATCAGGCGGCGGCGAACGCAATCGCTGTCTCGAAGACAAGGGGGGCGATGTACGAACTGAACGGCCTCCTCTGCAGGACCCTGATGGAGAGCAAGCTCTTTCCCTACACCTTCTCGCCCTTCGACGCAATGGTGAGAGCGGGGAAGGCGCCGGTGTCACAATGGCTGCGTGGGCTCCTGAAGTATGGCCTCACTCCCGTCACCTTCGGGGACGTGACGCTCACGCCTGCTGGTTTCAAGGTCCTCTCCGGCGATCTGATGGTCCTCGAGCTGGCCAAGATCCTCGAACCCGAAAGATGCGTCTTCGCCTTGGACGCTGACGGAGTCTATGAGGGTGGGACCCGTGTCATCATCCAGGAGCTGTCACCTTCGAAGATCAGGAAGATGCAAGTCCCCCCAGGCGAGGACACGACAGGCGGGATGAAGCTCAAGCTCGAAGTTGCCGCCAAGGTCGCCGCCCTCGGTCCGAAGGTGTGCTTCGTGTCCGGCTACAGGCGGAATGAATTCTCGAAGGCCCTGAAGGGCCTAGAGTTCTATGGGACCGTCGTGAGGTCCTGAGTGAAAGCTGTCCTTGGTGAAGAGTCTTGACAGACCTTCAGGTGGAAATGAAGAGTGTGAAGTCGACCGTCGATAGCCTCATCCTGGAGAGGCTGTTGCCAAAGTCCAGCGCGGTTGCCGAGGTTGACCTCCTCTACAGGATGATGCGGGATTATCCTTCGCGGCCGGCGAAGGGAATGAGGCCCTTCCTGTGCATCACAGCCTGCAGGGCAGCCGGGGGAGACGGGAAGGGCGCGCTGCTCACCGCAGCCTGTATCGAGCTCTTCCAGAACTGGATACTGATACACGACGACATAGAAGACGGTTCCGAGCTGCGGAGGGGCGAAGCTGCCCTCCATCGCAAGTACGGTGAGGCTCTGGCCTTGAACGCGGGGGACGCGCTTCACGCTCGCATGTGGGGTGCTCTCACTCTGAACCGGACGAGTCTTGGGCCTGAGAAGACGGTCAGGATAATGGAGGAGTTCTCCTGGATGGTCAACGAGACGACTGAAGGGCAGCACATGGAGCTGGGGTGGGTGGCACACAAGAGGTGGGACCTGAAAGAGTCAGACTACTACGAAATGTGCACGAAGAAGACGTCCTGGTACACAGTGGCCGGTCCGTGTAGGCTCGGCGCAATCGTGGCCGGGGCATCTGAGGACGTCCTCGAGAAGCTGAAGGACTTCGGCCTGAAGCTCGGGGTCGCCTTCCAGATACAGGACGACGCCCTGAACCTCGTCGGCGACCAGCACAAGTACGGGAAGCAGAGGTCTGACGACATCCTGGAGGGGAAGAGGACATTGATTCTTCTCCATCTTATCGGGACCATCGGGCCTGACGAGGGAGGGAGGCTTGTTTCCATCATGAACAAGGAGAGGGCTGCGAAGACACCCGCAGACGTGTCATACGTCCTTTCCCTGATTGACAAGCATGACGCAGTCGGGTATGCGAGGAAGAGGGCCGTCGAGCTGATGAAGGAGGCGGTCGAAATTCTGGGGAGGATATCGTGGAAGGGCGACGCGGAGGCCGCGTCCCTCCTGGGTCTCTTCGCAAGGTTTGCAGTCGAGCGGGAATGGTAGAGAGGAAGTCGGGGCTTTCGAAGGAAGCGCTCGCCTCTATTGAAGCCGGGGCGCTGCTCAACGCCACCCGACACGACGGCAAGGCAGAGGTCGGGGCCGTCGTGGGCAGGGTCTTGGCCGAGTTCCCGGAACTCAGGCACGCAGCCGATGAGGTTGCAATGGCAGTCAGGTCCTCTGTCGCGCGAGTCAACAAGCTGAGCAGGGTGGAGCAGGAGGCTATCTTGAGGGAGAGGTACCCCGATGTCGAGAAGCCGGCCGAGAAGGAGGGTCGGGTCGGCCTTCCCCCACTTCCGAATGCCACGAGTGGCAAGACCGCCTTCAGGTTTCCGCCCGAGCCGTCGGGCTTCATGACCATAGGGCACGCCATGGCTATCACGATAAACTCCATCTACGCGGAAACCTACGACGGCGATTCTCTGGCTCCGGTTCGAGGATACGAACCCGAAGAAGGTCGCCCTGAAATACTATGACAGCTTCAGGCAGGGGATTAAGTGGCTCGGGATAAGTTGGGACCACGAGAAGAACGTCTCCGACGACATGGACTTGATCTACGGATACGGGAAGAGGCTTATCCAGGAAGACAAGGCGTACTCCTGCTCCTGCGACCAAGAGAAGGTCAAAGGACTCAGGTTTGAGGGCAAGGCCTGCGAACACAGGGAAGTCCCCATTGAAAGGAGTCTGGTTGTGTGGGAGAAGATGCTTGCGAAAAAGGTCAGCGAAGGGGAGTCTGTTATCAGGTTCAAGGGGGACATGCAGAACCTGAACTACTCCCTGCGCGACCCGAACCTCTTCAGGGTGATCCAGAAGACACATCCCATCACCGGAGAACGGTACACGCTCTGGCCGACCTATGACCTGGCAAACACCATCGAGGACGAGGTCTGCGGCATCACCCACGTTCTGCGGAGTTCGGAGTTCAGGACTGAACTTCAGAAGCAGATCCGTGAAACTCTCGGTTTCCGGGTTCTCAACGTAATCCAGTTCTCGAGGTTCAACTTCAAAGGAACGCCAGTCGGGAAGAGGCTTCTCCGGCCCCTAGTCGAGGAGAAGCTTGTCTCAGGCTGGGACGACCCGAGGATGCCCACCGTCGACGGGCTCAAGAGGAGGGGCGTGATTCCCGAGGCTATTCGGGACTTTACGCTCCGGGTAGGATACACGAAGACTGAGCACGAATACGACTGGAGCATGCTGCTCTCGGTCAACAGGAAGCTCCTCGACCCGCGCTCGAAGCGCATCTTTTTCGTACCAGACCCGATTGAGCTTGCAGTTGAGGGGGCGCCCAGCAGGAAGGTGACCATCCCATTCCATCCGGAAGTGGACCTTGGCGGAAGGGAGATTGAGACCTCAGGTAAGTTCTTCGTCCCGAAGTCTGACCTCACTACCATGAAGGAAGGAGTTGCGTTCAGACTCATGGAACTCTACAATGTGGAACTCACTTCGGCGGGGATGAAACCAAGGGCACGGTACCTGGGCGATGAACTCGTCAGGGAGATGAAGAAGCTGCAATGGGTCAATCCAGAGGGCGTTGAAGTAAAAGTCCTCGAGCCTGGCCCACTGTTCAACGAGGACGGCGTCTTCAACCAGGAGAGCCTCGGCGAAGCGAAGGGACTCGCTGAGGCCGCGTTCGCATCCCTGAATCCTGGGGACATAGTGCAATTCCCGCGTTACGGCTTCTGCAGAGTGGATTCAGACCGGACCTGCATCTTGGCTCAAAGGTAGGACGCCATTGCGTCCTAGCCCCAGCGAAGAGCGGCGGGGTAACACAGACCGGCCGAAGTGGCCTTCGCTCGGGTCGGGGGGGCGAACCGGTTCGAATCACCATCTAACCATTTATAACCTGGGCGCTGAAGGCGTTTCTGGGAGATATGAGTAGATGACCCCGAAGCCCTACTATGTGAAGATAGAGACACCCAAGGAGGTCTCCGAGGCTGCGTATGAAGTCCTCAGACAGGCCTCAAGAACCGGCAAGGTAAGAAAAGGTACAAACGAATCGACAAAGGCGATAGAGAGAGGCACAGCGAAGCTGGTAGTCATTGCAGAGGACGTAACCCCACCCGAGGTCGTGGCCCACCTTCCCATCCTCTGTGAGGAGAGGAAGATCCCCTACGTCTTCGTTCCTTCGAAGGATCAGATCGGCCCTGCGATCGGGATAGATGTACCTACGGCTTCTGCGGCAGTACTCGACGCCGGCGAAGGGAGGCAGATACTGGAGCAGGTCACCCAGGAGCTGGCGAGGCTGAAGAAGGCCGCATGAGCAAGCGAGAAGTCGAAACACTCACCCCCGCGGAGGTCGTCCAGATTGTAGGGAGGACAGGGGTCGCCGGTGAGATTACCCAGGTGAGAGTCAAGATACTCGAAGGCAAGGAGAAAGGGCGGATTCTGACAAGGAACGTGAAGGGTCCGATAAAGCTCGCCGACGTGCTGGTCCTCAGAGAGACCGAAAGAGAAGCAAGGAAACTCAAGTGAAGCTCGTCACCGAGTTCGAGTGAGCGAGGTACGCCTACTACTTTTATAGCATAGTTCGGCGGGGCTTCATGACGAATTAGGAGATAGGGTGTTAGCTTGAGATGTATGTTCCAAAGAGATGCGCCTTCTGCGGTAAAGAGGTACGCCTCGGTTCCGGGGTATTAGTAGCAAAGAACGACGGCTCAACCAGATCCTACTGCTCCTTGAAGTGTAAGGTCAATGAACTGAAGCTCGGGCGCGACCCGAGAAAGCTGAAGTGGGCCAGAAGGGGCAAGGAGCAATGAGCGCTCCTGAAGAGACCCTGATCGTAGTGAAACCAGATGCCGTCAGGCGCGGCCTGGTCGGTGAGATTCTGAAGAGGTTCGAGGCAAGGGGCTTCGCGATTAGAAAGCTCCACATGCTTACGATGTCAAAGACCCAGGCCGAGAACTTCTACTCTGCCCACCGAGACAAGCCCTTCTTCGGGGAACTCGTCGCTTTCATCACCTCCGGCCCCGTCGTAGGCGCGGTACTTTCGGGCAGAGACGCCGTCGCAACGGTGAGGCGGATGGTCGGGGCGACCAAAAGTTGGGAGGCCGCAGGTGGAACGATCAGGGGGGACTTCGGGCTAGGACTGACCGACAACACGATTCATGCTTCCGACTCCGCGCAGAGCTTCCAGAAGGAGCACGCAGCGTTCTTCGGCAATTCGGCCGGGTGAAGGGGCAATAAGGGAGGAGCTGAGTGACAATGGCGGGAGTGAACGAGCGACTGCGCCAGCCTGTCGTAGTAGTCCTCGGGCACGTTGACAGCGGCAAGACATCCCTGCTCGACGCCCTAAGGGGGACCGCGGTTCAGGCGCGGGAAGTCGGCGGGATCACGCAGGAGATAGGGGCAAGTTTCTTCCCCCTCGAGACACTTGAGCAGATTTGCGGTCCGCTCCTCGATCGGGCGGGGGGCGAACTCCGGATACCGGGTCTGCTGATGATTGACACTCCCGGCCACGCAGTCTTCTCCAACCTTAGGCTCAGAGGCGGTTCAGCGGCGGACATCGCGATAGTGGTAGTCGACGTACTGAAGGGCCTGGAAAACCAGACCCTGGAGAGCATTGACATCCTGAAGCAGCGCAAGGTCCCATTCCTGGTGGCTCTGAACAAGGTCGACATGATCCGCGGATGGAGGAAGGGGAGCAAGGGCCCGTTACAGTCTGTCTTGAAAGACCAGCCTCCCGAATGGAACGACGAGCTCGAGGAGAGGCTCTACAACGTCGTGGACGGCCTCGTTAGGCTTGGGTTCCAGTCGGATGCCTACTACAGGGTCAAGGAGTTCCGTCAGCAGGTCACCATCGTCCCGGTCTCCGCCCGCACCAAGGCTGGCATTCCGGAGCTCCTAGCCGTCCTCATAGGCCTCTCTCAGCACTTCCTGAAGGGGAGGCTCGGCGTGTTCGACGAGGGCCGGGGAGGCAGGGGGATAATCCTCGAGATGCAGGAGGAAACAGGAATCGGAGAGACTGCGAACATCATACTGACCGAGGGAGCGCTGCACGTTGGTGACTCGATTGGCCTCGTAAGGAGGGACGGAGCGTTCAAGTCCAAGGTGAAGGCCCTGTTCATGCCCAAGCCCCTCGACGAGATGCGGGACCCGCGCGACAAGTTCACCCCGGTCGATTCGGTCTATGCGGCAGCGGGGGTCAAGCTCGTCAGCGCCGACTTGGCGGGGGTGGTGGCCGGGACCACTGTGGCCTCGTTCGATACTGACGCTCAGTTCGTGGTCCTCAAGGCCGACATGGAGAAGGAACTCACGAACATCCTAGTGAAGACCGAGAACATGGGGGTGATCGTGAAGGCCGCGAGCGTGGGCGGGCTTGAGGCGCTTCTGAGGATGCTGGATGAGAGAGGGATCCCTGTGAGGAGAGCAGACATCGGGGACATTACTAAGAACGATATCGTTGAAGCAGAAGTCGTTGGCGAGCACGACCCGTACCTCGCTGCGATTCTCGGCTTCGACTCGAAGGTCCTGCCAGAGGCTAAGGAGTTCATGGGATCCGCGCAGGTCTTCGTTTCGGGGGTCATCTACGAGGTCATTGACAACTATGCCAACTGGGCCGTAGCCAAGAGGGAGTCAGACCAGAAGGGAGCGCTCTCCAGCATGACTCGCCCCTGCAAGCTGAGGGTCCTCCCGGGTGCATTCTTTCGGAGGAACGACCCCGCTGTATTCGGAGTCGAGGTGCTTGCGGGCCTTCTGAAGCCCAAGGTAAGGCTGATGACCAGCGATGGCCGCGAGCTCGGGACCGTAGAGCAGATTCAGGATAACGGCAAGGCGGTCTTGGAAGTGAAGCAGGGAGACAAGGTGGCTATTTCTGTAAAAGGTCCCACATTGGGCAGGCAGGTCAAGGAGGAGGACACGATTTACACCCTGCCGAGGAGCCACGAGGCGCGGATGCTGCGGACCAAGTTCCTGGGTTCCCTTACTGTGGACGAGGCGAAGGCGCTGGAAGAGATAATCGAGATCAAGACCCCCTCCGACCCCCTGTTCGGCTTCTGATTGTTTATATTCACGCCAGAACCGGACTTCCCTAATGGCGCAGTTCAAGCTGGTCCTTTCCGATCCGAAGACGGGGAAGTCCGAGGCTCACGAGCTGAAGGATGCCAGCGCGCAGCTTCTGGTCGGGATGAAGATCGGCGAGATGGTCGACGGTACCACGATTGGCCTGAGCGGCAAAATGGTAATCACGGGTGGAAGCGACAGGGCGGGTTTCCCAATGCGAGGAGACGTCCAGGGTAGCGGAAAGAATTACGTTCTGCTGACCCGGGGGGTGGGTCTGAAGACCGAGGTCGAAGGCGGCAAGAAAAGGAAGCTAGTGAGAGGCAACATGGTGACAGAGGAGATTTACCAGGTCAACGCGAAGAGGACTGAGGACGTCCCCAAGAGCGTCTAGAGTTTCTGGATTTAGCCCGTCTCTTTCGCTTTAATCCAAAAAAACTACTTCCATCTGGGAAAACCCGTAAAAAGTTGAAATATTCCCCCCATTCCTATATTCGAGGAGTGTCCAGAAACGGCGAAGCTTGACGATGTTGACATGAAGATTCTGTCTGCCCTCTACTCCGACGCTTCGGTTTCGGTGCCAGAACTCAGCCGAAGGCTCGGCGTTAACCTCTCGGTCGCCTATAGCAGGATAAAGCGGCTTCAGAAGAGAGGCATCATAGAAAGGTTCACAATCCAGGTGAACGAGGAGAGCCTGGGAATGAGGGCGGGGGCACTTGCGGGCCTGAACATTGACCCGAAGCAAAGGGAGGCAGTCCTGAAGGAAATCGAGAAGGTCGACGGCGTCCGGCTCATCCGTGAGGTCACTGGACGCTTCGACATCGTCGCCAACCTGAAGGGCCAATCGCTTGATGAGTTGCACCGGGCCGTCTACGACGTCATCGGGAAGATTCCCGGCGTCATGCACGCAGAGGTCTTCATGGAGGTCTCTCGTCGCAATCCGCCTATCCGCTTCAGACTCGCCGACTAATCGACTAAGATTCTTAAGCATGAGATGGCGACATCGATTTCGTGGACCCACTCATCCTTCTCGACCAGGCCGTGGCCCAGGAGAAGGTCCCGCGGGCGCTTGCAAGGAAAGTGAGGCTTCGGATGAGTCTCGTCCAGCATTCCGTCGAACGCGTCGAGAAGGCGAGCGGCCTCCACTATCCCCCGTACTACATCGAGCCTACTCTGCCCGTCTCGAAGGGAGGGGGCGAGTACGGGCAGATGGGTGTCTTCTTCGCCAGGGTCATCCCCACGACAGCGACCGGGAGCCTAACCATCCTCATCCAGTTCACGGCAGCTCTTGTGGCACATGGGACGAAGGGAACGCTGGACGCAGTTGCCGCGCACGAGTTCACGCACTACGTTGAGCTCGTCAGGAAGCTCGCCAGGACGAACATCGTCAGCGACGAAGCCGCCACTTCCCTTTACGAGGCGTCCTTCGCGGACAGCGAGAGGACCGTCCCTGCCAAGCTTCTCTACTCCGACAGCGCCCTGGTCGGCCTCTTGACCCGCAAGTTCAAACCGGAACTGTCGGACCCTGCCCTGAACAAGAAGGTGGGCGAGGCATGGATTGCGAAGGGCCTCCCCACGCGCTGGGTGGGCCCGGAGGCAAACCGCGTCAGGCTGGAAATGGGCGTCATCGCCGGGGCCAGGTTCGACCCTGCGGTGGTCAGGAAGGCCTCTGAGATCGAAGAGAAGATGAAGGTTTGAGGCTCTCAGCTGAGGAGCGGTCCAGCCTGTTGAGTGTCGCCTCTTCGATGGTGGATTCCTCCTCGATAGCGGGGTTGGCCGCTTACGGCTCGAAGGTCGCCGGTTACGCCCGCCCGGAATCCGACTACGACCTGATCGTGGTCTCTAAGCGTTTCCGCGAAGGCATCAGATACAGGTACGTAGAGGAGCCGGCGGCTGCATCGGCGCTGATAGTCGACGAGCATCTGCTCGCACAGGACGCGCAGTCCTCCTACCTCGGCGAGTTCGTGGTCGGGAGACTCCTCAACGTGTACGAGCCGATTGAAAACCCGGAGCTCTTCATGAGCGTCGAGCTCGACTACAAGAGGAGGGTCTTGATGGAGGCGCTTCTCGAGTCTGTCTGAAGACTACGGCGACTTTTGCAGGCACCTCATCGTGCCCTACGACTACTTCCTGTTCGAGAAGCTCTCGAAGAGGGCCTCTATGTACCCGCCCGCCCTCTACAGCTACGTCAATACCTACAACTGTCCACTCGGGGCCGAGAACCGAAGGATGTCAATGGAGGGCTTCGCCTCCGCGGCTGAGGTCCTGGCCTCCCGAGGTCTTCTGTCCACATCTCCTGCAGGAGTGATGATGGCCCCTGAGAAGATGAAAGGAGACGCGTTCACCAAAGTCCAGTCGATCTTCTCCCTAACGACCAGGGGCCTGACTCAGTACGCCGTTCACGGATATGCTGGGCGCGTCGGCCTCTCGGTGTACAGGAGAGAGGCGGAGTCGAAGCTGAAACGGATGAGGGACGCTCCCCGCCCCCTCCCGGAGCTAGAGAAGCCTAGGTCCCTTCTGAGACTGGAGGAGGGGGTCGTGATTCCTGACGCGTCGCTTCTCGAGAAGGAACTGGCCGGAATCCTCGGCTTCGCTGGCCATTCGACGAGGGAGCGCGACATAGGCGATCCGTACTCGACCACTCGCGTCCTGACGTTCGCCGATGGGACACGCGAGAGTGCCGTGGTCGTCAAGAGTTACTCTGATGTCCGCTCACTGAAGTGGGCTCTCTTGGGCATCTGGGCCGCTGCAGCCAACAAGTTCAGCATGACTCCGATGGCCAGACTCGACAGGGAGTACGCAATGACGAGGAGCCTTAGGAAGAATGGCGTCTTGGTCCCTGCGATCTTGGCCGTCGCTCCGGGCGAGAGGATAATGGTGAAGGAGTTCGTCAGCGGCCCCACTCTTTCATCCGTCATAGACAGGCTCCTGAAGGGCAGCCCTGAGGGCATGGGCCACGTCTCGGCGTACGCCGACCTCATGGCAAAGGTGCACGGGGCTGGCCTGGCTCTGGGGGACGCGAAAGCCAGCAACGCCGTCATATCGTCGCGCGGTCTTTATCTCACTGACCTCGAACAATCTGTCGCCGGGGGCGACATGGCGTGGGACCTGGCCGAATTCCTCTATTACACCGCGAAGCTCTCGACGCGCGAGGAGGCCATGAGCCGGGTGGCTAGGGCCTTTCTCGGATCATACGTCTCCTCAGGAAGCAGGGACATCGTGGCCAAGGCGAGGAGCCCCAAGTACTACCGTCCCTTCCAGCCTTTTGTTACTCCTGGCATGGCCCGCATGCTGCAGGAACTGATGACAGAGTTCTGCTAGCTCTTGCCGATGAATGTGGTGTACCCGAAGTTAAGTGATAGCACCCGAAGGTGTATCCGGCGTCGGCACATGGTGATTCAGTAGCCCGGTTAGATTATCATGCGCTTCTCTTAGCGTTCTTCAAGCCCGCGCGTCCTAACCCTAGGGTGGTGGTGGGCTTCCAGTGTCACTGCCAAGATTGAATTTTTGAGACATCACTTTTAAGCTGAAGAAAAGATATGCTGAGAACCAAGGCTGGGTGTGTCGGTTACGATCGATCTTGAGAACCTAACAAAGACATTCGAAAATTTTACCGCCGTAGACAATGTTTCCTTGCACGTGGACGAAGGCGAGGTTTTTGGCTTTCTTGGTCCCAACGGAGCGGGCAAGACAACAACAGTCAGGATGCTTGCGTGCTTAATTTCGAAGACTTCGGGAAGAGCAACCGTAGGTGGGTATGAAATAGGAAATAGCTCAGACCAGCCAAAGATTAGAGGAATGGTCGGACTTCTGCCCGAGAATGTGGGACTTTATGAGGAGTTGAGCGCGTATGATAACTTGGATTTTTACGGGCGCTATTACAAACTAAGCATCCAAAAAAGACGTGAACAAATAGAATATTTTCTAAAGATGCTTGGACTCTGGGACAAGAGAGAAGACGCAGCTGGAACCTTTTCAAAAGGAATGAAGCAAAAACTTGCAATTGCGCGTGCCCTAATCCACGACCCAAAAGTGTTATTCCTCGATGAGCCGACGGCGAGCCTGGACCCTGAAGCATCAAAGACGGTCAGAGACTTTATTCTTGAATTGAAGAAGGAAAAGAGAACCATCTTTCTCAATACTCATCTTCTGGACGAAGCAGAGAGAGTTTGCGACCGAGTCGCAATCTTGAAGACAAAGCTCGTTGCGACCGGCTCGCCTGAAGATCTGAGGCATTCCCTTTCTACTAGAAAAGTCAGGGTTCAGCTTGAGCTTGTCGACGATGCAGTCGTGGGAGCTGTGAAGACCCTTGGCTTCCAGATCGCAGAGAGAACTAATAACAGTCTCGTAATCGTAGTTAACAACCCAGAAAAAGATAATCCGCAGATTCTAAAGGAGATCCAAACCGCAGGTGGTAGCATCCAATTTGTTTCAGAAGTGGGCTCGAGTCTCGAAGATGTTTACCTGAAGCTTGTGAGAGAAGCTGAGTGAAATAGATGGATCTGCAAAGCGCCTGGTCAGTTGCCGCGAAAGACTTCAAGATCTTCAGGAAGAAGATCAATGTGATCCGTGCCTCGATCGCATTTCCTCTTATCGTCGCAGTGTTATTCCCCATTATCTTGAATTACTCAATTCACAATGAGACAACAGCAGTAGCTGCCGTCGTAGCGCCGACACTCATGGACTCATTCTCGATATGGTTTCTTTTCGGAGCAGCAACTATTCCGACCGCTATTGCGTCGTACAGCTTGGTGGGAGAGAAACTTCAGAAGAGCCTCGAACCCCTCTTGGCAACACCCATGAGTGACGGCGACATCTTGCTAGGGAAGAGCATCTCCGGCCTAGTAATCCCCGTTGCTTCAATCTATGTTGGCTCAATAATCTTCATGGCGCTCATGGATCATTTTACGCAAGGCGTCTTGGGATATCTCTACTATCCTAACTGGCACATGGGAATAATCTTGCTTGTGGTTCCTCTCGCATCGCTCATGAGCGTAGAAGTTAACATTATCATATCAGCCAGAATGACAGATGCGCGATCAGCGCAACAGCTAGGAGCGCTTCTCGCATTTCCATTCATTGGATTGTTTCTAGCTTCAGATCTAAAGATCTTTCCATTCACTGACACGAATTTGCTGATTCTGGCAGGGGTCCTTGCACTAATTGACCTAGCTCTCTTCTTCGTCAGCAAGGCAACGTTCCAAAGAGAAGAGATACTGACAAGATGGAAATGAAAGAAATGTCGGCGCGCTTAGATTAAAGTTCCAAGTAGCTGGCTAAGTTGATGCGAAGTTCGTAAAGCCGCAGTTGCCGCACGTGAGGCGGCCCTTGTGCTGCGCCATGAAGTAGCCTTTCCCGCACCTCGGGCATTCCTTCCTCAGTCGGGTCATGGTTCCCTCTTCGACCCTGTATAGCTTGTGGGCCTGTATCCTTCTCTTGGGGGCCTTCGGCTTCTCTTTTTTCTCCGGTTTCTTCTCTTCGACTGGCGCCGCTTCCGCAGGAGTAGGCGGAGGGGGCGGGGCCGCGGCCGCCGGGGGCTGTTTTGGGGGTTGCTTCGACATGCCTACTTCTTGGCCTCCGCTGCTGGCGCGGGGGCCGCCGCCTTCTTCCGTTCCTGCTTCAGCTTCTCTCTCTCTTCCTTCGTGAGAATCCTCTCTTCGAGATATCGTGGATGGGCTTTCTTCTTCGACTCAGCGGATGCGTACACGTAGAACCTTCCAATCACATCGGTCGTCCCGGCCTGGCCATCCAGCCTCACCACTCCAACCTTCTCAGGAGCCACACCGAGCTCCTGCGCCACCGCCGCTATGGCATCTTTCCTGGTGAGCTTCCCGGCCCTGCCGTCAAGTCGCAACTCTACGTAGGACCTCTCGAGGACCTTCGAGTCAGACTTCTTCTCTACATGCAATCTGGGCAACCCCGCTCCGTGGGGGATATAAATCAGTCCGCCTTTCAACGTATCTCGGAGATCCCGATTTCAGCAAGAATGGCCCTATTCCTAGACTTCGATCCGGCGTCGGCCTTCACCACCACTATCCCTTCTCCTGGTTGACCGTAGAAGACGAGCGCGGACACAGGGGCAAGAGCGATGACCGGTATCGCCAGGAGGTCTTCTTCGCCTCTCACCGCCACTCGGACGGGCTTCCGCCCCCTTAGGGCCTCCCTGATTCCGTCTATGGCGTCCTCGGTGATGGTCCCCGGCGGGTTCTCGACTTTAATCCTCCTCGCGTAGGCCACGTCAGGCGGTGTTCTTTCCTTCCTGTTTTCTCGCGAGTCAACCACTTGGACGTCGGGAACTCGGCCGAGGGCTCCGAGGGTCTCCGTCACCCTATCACCCACTGTGATGACCATCGGGGCTTCCATGACTATGTTCGCGAATGCCCGGCCGTCCACCTCCGCAGCAGGGAAGAGCCTTCCTATCGGCTTCGCGAGTTCGGTTCTCAGATCTTCAGGGAGCCGGTAAACCCTGGGCAACTGCCTAGCTAACCTTCAGGGCGTATCTCCCTGGCTTCGCGATCCCCAGGGTCTTCGCAACCTGGGATCTTTCCGCATTGATTATGATTATTAGGCCAGACCACTCATTGCTTAGCTCGGTAGAGCCATCGTTCGGGCACGCCTTCTCGGTCGTAAGGCTCTTGCACTTTCTACACGCGAGTTCCTTCAAGGCTATCCTTCCTACTTCTCCGTTCTTTCTTCCACCTTTCGTTGCTTCTGCGCCTTACTCACTTCGTCGTCAATCCATTCGAGCGCGCCCAGGAATGGCTGCCTGCAAGTCACCCCTATCTTGCCCATTGATATCCCGTGCCCGAGGCTCACCGCCGTGATCCTGACCCTCACCTTGCTGCCGACCTTGAGCGACCTCTTGCTCTGGGACGCGGTTATAATTCCAGACTTCACGTCGCTGGTCAGATAGTCGTCCATTATTTGGCTCAAGTGCAACAGCGCGTCGGCGGGCCCGATCCTCACGAAAGCACCGAAGTCCGTGACCTCTACTACCTCACCCTCGACCAGTTCCTGCTTGAGCGGGAAGAACGACAGAACCTCGAAGGCGACCCTGTGGTAGGTCGCACCATCTCCGGCTATGATCTTGCCCACCTTGTCCACATCCACCTTCGTGACTAGGATCAGGTAGCCGTGCTCCGGGTTGATGGTGCTCTCGTACTTTAGCTTCAGGAGCTCAAGGGCCACCTTCTCGAGAGGAGACCCGAACTTGTCTGGGGGGACGCGGACCACGTCCTCTAGATTGACTAACTCAAACATGAATGCTCAGGAACTGCCCCCCTCGCTTTGGGTAGCTGATATTAATCTTTGGCTCACAATGAGGGAGTCTACCCGATTGAAGGGCGAAGTAAGGGAGGGAGGGCCCTCTTGTGGGCAGACCTTGCATGCATCTCTATGACCTGATCGGCGACCGTGCGGCTCACTCCAGCCTTCCTGGACGCTTCAAAGGCAGGAGCTCCCAGATCGAACAGGTAGTGCATGACGATGTCCAGCTTCTCATAGCTTGCAGGCAACTCCTCCTCCGCTGTATGTCCTGGCCAGAGCTGTGGGGAAGCGGGTTTCTTAACAACCGCTACGGGGAGGCCAAGGTGTCCGCCCAGCAGCCGGACCTGCGTCTTGTAGAGGTGGGCGACCGGCAGGAGGTCAACACCACCGTCCCCATACTTCGTGAAGAAGCCCAAGAGCTCCTCAGACCTGTCTCCTGTACCGGCGACAAGAAGGTTCTGCGAGTTTGCCAGGTAGTACAGTATCGTCATCCTTACTCTCGCCTGAACGTTTGCACGGGCGAGCTTCGGTGCGTCGGGGCCGGCTGCTGAGATGAGACTGTCAACGAGAGGCGAGATGGCGACGTTGACCTTTGTGATACCCCATGCTTCTGCCATCCGCACGGCGTCGTCTGCATCGCGGAACGGGGTGTGGCGCGACGGCAGTAGGGCTGCAAGGACCCTTTCTCTCCCCAGCGCCCTGACGCACAGCGCGCCGACCACGGCGCTATCCACGCCTCCACTGAGACCGACGACCAATCCTGCCGCGCCAGAATTCGCGACCACGCGCCGGATGAAGGACGTGATTCTTCTCTCCTCCCTCCTGGCGTCAATCGCGAACGGAGAACCCGCCATCTCCCCGGCCGTAAGAGAAGGGAGCCTTAACTCCTATTGTGGCAGCCTAAAGGAGAGCCACCCGCCCTGAACGCAGGCCGAAGACCCGAACATGGCGGGCCAAGAGGGACCGGGCCAGATCCTGATCGGCCGTAGCCACTGCGGCCTTCATCGTGAGGGCAGCCGACATTATTTCTTGATCAGGCATTGCCCCGCCGCAAGGCGCGCGTGAGAACTCTTCAGCGATTTCAATCGCGACGCGAGCCGACCTGCTCTTCCTTCCTTGACCAGAAGCCAGGCCCGCAAGCTCGGCCAGAACGCAATCCAAGGCCACTGGCTCGAGCTTTCCGACTTTCTCAGCAATGTCTTCGAACCAGGTGGTGGGTTGCTCCGCCACTGCCATCAGGAAACTGCTGTCGAAGATGACCTTTGTCAATCCCTATTTGAGTACGCCCGAACCTATCAGGCGCCACCTCTCCGCTATCCTCCGGCTCAGCGCCGCTCTCATTCCCGACTCGACGGCAACCGGTTTCTTGAGGTCCACTTCGATGACGTCTCCCCTCGCGGAGGTGACCACGCCCTGCGTCGACGCAGTTCCCAGGTTTAGCCTAAGGCTCTCGCCCGGCCTCACCTTCTCCACGCTGACCAGTTCAGCTAAGCCGACGGCAGTTTCGAGCAGGTCGACTTCGAGGGTTGCGTGCTCTAGGTTTAGGGGAAGTGTCCCAGGCTTCCCTATGACGCTGCCGACCATCTGGTCTCCCTTGATGAAGGTGGGGTCGAGGTGCGTTCCGACCGCGACCAGACCCCCGGGGCCGACCCTGTCGGTCTGACCCGCACCCGTTTGCAGACCTGAGACCTTGGTCACGACTGGGACGTATTTGCCGCTCCTTTCGTCAGCCATCCCTGGTCTAAGCTCGATTTCCTCTCCGACCTCTAGCTCTCCCCTGGTAAGGCTCCCGCCCAGGACTCCGCCTGACAGGCCTTCTATCCCTGCCCCGGGCCTGTTGACGTCGAAGCTGCGGACCACGTACATCAATGGGTCGGCCTTCGCGTCCCTTACGGGGGTGGGGATGACATCCTCGAGCGCCTCGATCAGGGCGTCGATATTCGTCCTCTGCTGCGCAGAGATGGGGATGATTGGCGCATCCGAGGCAACAGTCTTCTCCACGAACTTCTGTATTCCCTGGTAGTTCTTCTTCGCCTCCAGGTCGGTGACAAGGTCAATCTTGTTCTGCGCTATCACTATTCTCTTCATGCCAAGCATCTGCAGTGCCTGCAGGTGCTCCCTCGTTTGGGGCTTCGGGACCGGTTCGTTCGCCGCAATTACCAGGAGCGCCCCGTCCATCAAGAAGGCCCCGGCTAACATGTTCGTCATCAGACTCTCGTGGCCCGGACAGTCCACAAAGCTCACCGCCCTCAGGAGGTGCGTCTCCCTGCCACAGACCGGGCACTTCGGGCTTGTCGAGAAGGCCGCCGGCGAAGGAGTCTGGGGACATCTGTAGAACGCTGCATCGGCGTAACCTACCTTGATCGTGATTCCTCTCTTCAGTTCCTCGCTGTGTGCGCTCGCCCAGACTCCGGTAATAGCCTGGGTGACGGTCGTCTTACCGTGGTCCACGTGGCCGCTCGTCCCGATGTTCACCTCAGGCTGCTTCGGAAGGAGGTTGGGGGTCGGCGTCTGCTGAGCAAGCTGCCCTGACAAGAGGGACCATCTTGACGCTTCCCCCTTTTTAAGAGTAGAGAGAAGGTTCGGAAACCTGGGTCGTTTCCCAGCTTGGGTGACCGAATCCCAGCGTACATGCGTTCAAGGGTCGCAGCTTGGGATGCCTGGTCTGCAGCTTTTCCGTCAATTCTGTTCTGGGGGTTGCAACTGAAGTCTGAGGTGCGGGCTGGCCAAGTCAGACCCCAAGAAACTTCGTGCAGCTTGTCTTTCCAAGCTGCCCCAGGAACTTTCTGATGCCACGAGCGTTTCTAGCGATCCTGTCTTCGCAGCTCGTTGACGGGGAATCGGAGCCGCTCGTAATACGCAAGAGAAGACTTTTTGCGGGGCTCCAACCAACCCACGACAGGCATGGGAATCCAATTCGGAGACCCTTCGGTCCCCAACTACGTGTCGAGCGCGACGTTTCACGCCGGATTGATGATGGGAATGATTGTTGCCATAGCTGCAGCCTTTGCGCTTGACAAGCTGGGGAACTTCATGTTCAGGAGGGGATACGCGAAGCCTTTCTTCGTGCTCGGGAGGAGGGTGCACCACGTGTGGATATACGCCCTGGTGCCTTTCTGCTACTTGGCAGTCAGCTACCTCATGATCAGCGGGAGCATCCAGCTGATTCCGAACCTGATGTGGTACAGGATGGCGCTCATCCTGCCGCTGGTCGGGTTCTGCCTCGCGGTGGATTTCATCGGCGACAGCTGGAAGGAGAGGTCGACCGGCATGCTTCGTCACGAGTGGGTCTACGCACTCATCCCGGCGTACATATTCGCCTTCGTTGTTAACGTATTTGTCTAGGCTCTTCCTGCCCTGGCCTCCCCGCATCATGATTGCCTTGTTGTGAGACAAGACCAAGAACCTCCTCAGAGTGACTGCTTTGGATGGCCACGTAAGAGTCTTCGAGCATGGCGACCTAAGAAGACTGACCCAAGCGGTTCTGTATCCTGCCCGTCATCCTGCCCACTTTGTACCTCGCGTCATGAGGATCGTCGAGTCTATGATCAACTCTCAAGGCGATGTAGACGCGTTTTGCTCCCATCCTAAGGACTGCGTCATGCGCTCTTTCAAGAGTCGAAATCACTTGGGTCAGGTCATCCGCCTCGATTATTGTTGACATTGCAGTTGGTTGGATCTTCACACCCTTCACTTCTTTCATCGCCTCGAATGCCGTCCTGACGTAGTCTCCTACGCTTGTGCCTTCACCTACGGGGAAGATTGTTAGATCTGCGATTATCGTTTGTTTCTTGGTTGCCATAGTAGGCCGGCGAACCGGTTCGCGTATATTTAGCCTATCTCGAGGGACTCTAAATGGCTGCTGCGATTTCGGCGACCGCATGGTTTCGACTGGACATGACGTGTTCAGATTCACCAGGCGTGCTTTTCGGGTCTGCATGGGTACATGAACGCTTCAGCCATCGAGAATGGTGCCATGGAGGCCTTGAGGCAGCGTCCACCCATCTGCCGTCGCATGACGGCACAATGTTCCCCTCGAAGTCTTCTCCCGTGAGCCACGTTACGTCTGGATTGTCTCCTTAGAGGGATATCGCCAGGGCGGGCGGAACGAGCCCTGGCTCACTCCAGTGGACAGCAATAATCACAACCACAATCCAAGCGAGGGCCAACGCACTCTCTCCTCCGGTCGGCTATCCTTGCTTCATTCGAGCCCACGCACCTAGCAGGATCCCCGCGCCGCCAGACAAGGCTCCAACCCGCGTCCTTCGCTTTGGGAAAGTGGTCGCCGCGTCAGGAACCCTTAACTAATTCGGCTCTCGTCGGGCCTCCAAATTGCCCTTCTGCCTCAACTGCGGGAAGGAGGTCCCTGCGGGGGCAAAGTTCTGCGGGAACTGTGGGGCGCCGGTGCAAGGAACGCAGCCTGGCCCATCAAGTCAGACCCTTGCGGCAGGATTTCATGTCTCCGTTCGGAAGCCCGTGGTGGACCCGAGGCCGAAAGGCCTCAGGCTCCTGGTGGCCCTATGTTTGGTGGTGTCCATCGTAGTAATCGGCTTCGGGCTCTTTCTGATTGTCATCGCTTCCCTGGCTGGGGGGGGAGCGGCAGTGACAGATTTGGGAATCATCTTCGTCATCTTGGGTATGGCCACCTTCGTCCCGCGATACGGTTACTCAAACGGCAAGTCCTGGGGTCGCAAGGCAGGCTTCAGCGCCGGCGCGGTCTATGCATTGCTAGGCCTTCTCCTGCTTGCGGTTCCGGACCTTGTCTTGAGTGTGCTCGGAGTCACCAGTCTTGCCTTCGGGCTCGCAAACTTGTACTACCTCCTGAAGCCAGCCGCCAGGGCGTACTTCGCAAGGCGACCTCCAGAACCTCTATGACCTTCTCTGAGACACCGGTCTGTCTTGGATTCCATGGCTGAACTCGGCTCCGATTCGGCAGAGCAAGGCCATTATCAGCCATGTACGAGCATAGGGGTTCATTCTCGACTTAAAGTCCCCAAAGCTCCAGAATCAGGCTTTGTGGTCTGTTGAGAAGCAGAAAATAGACGTTTTGTTCATCGCGTTTATATAGCGGTTCCGCGGGGCAAACCTGAAAATGAATACTCATACGACTAAATCGTATGTAAGAAAAATAAGCACTAGTGCACTTCTTTCACTTCTAGCACTTTCAGCCATACTTGTTATCATCCCGATCGCCCCGGTGCTCGGTTCAACCGGACACCCGAGTTTGGGTTGGGTTAATTCGGTCCCAACAGGTTCGTTCACGCCGGTGGTAAACACCGTGACAGTCCCCGCAGGCAGCATGGGGGTCACGGCAACTGATTCGAGTTCAGTGAATCCGACATCCCACCTGTTGGCGATTGTATTCAACGGCGTTACGTTCTCAGGGGGACAGTTCTACCTGTACTTGAGCCAAAACGGGTTCGCATCGCAGAGCCCTGGTGACGTCCGGTACTCGCCCACGTTCAACACCGCACAGTTTACGGATGCGGTCGCGGGTACGTTGAACACTGGTCCGACCACGACAAACGCCAACGGCACGTTCTGGATCGGAACGTATAGTGGCAACCTAATCGTCGTGGGTCCAGTTCCCACACTCATCTCGTCAGCCTATAAGTTCATCAAGGTCTTTGACGGAAGCACCGGAGCCGAAGCCGCCACCACGCAGGAAATCATCATTACACCCGGAATCACTGTGACGCCCGCAGAGGGTCCAGCCCTGACACCCGTCGTGATCAACGGCGGTGGATTCCCCGTTGGTAAGACAGTCAACATCAACTACACGTTCCCGATGTACGCATTCGTCGGTGGAGCCCTGACGACAAAGAAGGGTGTCCTGATCTCGGGCCAAAGCACGGGCTCAGGCTGGTTCACGTCTGCTGCGACCCCAATTGTGGACGCGAAGCAGGCGTACAACCCGACCACCATCACCAACACGCCACACACGCCAATCACTCTCTTCGCGGTGAACGCTTCGAAGGTGTCTTCGACACTTTCCGATAATGCATACTTCACCGAAACCAACAGGCTATTCCACCAAGTGGAGGTCTGGTCGGCAGGCGGGACTTCTCTGTTGTACAACAGCGCCATCGCCACGTTCGGCAATGACACTGGCGCGGCACCGACGCTGGGAAGTCAACCAATCAATGTCAACGTCTTCAGCCCCGTGGTAATCGCGGGTCAAAACTTCTCGGTCTCCTCCGCAGTGACCTTCTGGATAGGCGCAACCCAACTTAGCAGCACCGACTCTACGACGACGTCCACGGGCGCCTTCAACACGACGGTTTCAATCCCAGTCCTTGCGAGCGGAGACTACACCCTCGTGACGTTGAACGACGGTGTGAAGTATTCGTTCAACATTGACGTCCTTCCAACGATGCTCCTTTGCAACACCGCCGTCACAACAAGTTGCTCCTTCTCCGGAACGGCCAGCAACCCACAAACGACTGTCGCAGTGGAGTTCTACGGCTTCCCAGCCTCGATAACAACATACGTCTACTGGAACGAGACGTCCATAGCTACCAGCACAGAGTACAGCGTGGTCAACGTCACGACGAACGCAAACGGCGAGACGAACCCGACGCCCCTACAAACCTTCATCGTCCCAGAGTCCTACGGTGGACCGCACCTTGTCACTGCATTCACTGCATTCCACAAGCACAGTTTCGCGAACTCGCTATACTCCAGCTATGCTTTAACGAAACTCTCAACTGCCGAATTCACGGTTCTGCCTAGCCTGGTAGTCTGTCCAGCAGGCAAATGCCCGGCGTATCCTTCGACAGGGAGCTTCAACAGCACCTATGCAGGCAGCGTCGTAGCTGTCGGCGAGGGACTCTATCCCAATACGTACTATTCTGTCAACATCGACAACCAGATGGCCGACTTCGCAGTCGTCGGTCAAAGCGTTACAAATGCTGTATCCATTAATTGCGCATCAGACCACCTTGGTTGTGTCACCACAACCGGCAGTGCTCTCATTTGGACCGAGGGTGCAGTCACACCTAACGGCTACGGTGTCCTCAACCTCACCTTCATCGCCGCAGGATTCAATCCTGGGGTACATGCAGTATCACTGACGAGCGCCCAAGAGATCGTCTCCGCGGGTAAGTACAAGCCAGACATTTTCGCGCTCTTCACAGTGACCCCAATCGGAAATTGGGAATACAACATGCTGAACAGCATCAACGACAGCATCAGCGGGTTCACGAGCAGCATCAACACGCTCTCGACCAACGTCCATGGTTGGATCACGAGCGCGGTAACGAGCATCGATTCCAACACCAACAGCCAGATCAGCACACTCTCGACCAGCATCAGCAACGCAGTATCGAGCATCAACTCCAACACCAACAGCCAGATCAGCACACTCTCGACCAGCATCCAAGGCTGGATCAACAGCGCAGTAACGAGCGTCAACTCTCACACTGACAGCGCACTCGCGACCATCTCGTCTGACGTCAGCAGCACCATGACCACTGTGGGTACAATATCGACTGCGGTCGGTGGAATCACAGGGGTCTCAACCCAGGCAACCAACATCATGAACGCGGTCAACACCGAGCAGACCTACGTGCTCGTGGTTGCCGTACTCGCAGCAATCATCCTAGTCCTAGTTCTAGCAGTCCTGATCAGAAAGCTGTCCTAAGCAGACAGCTTTCTCCTCTTTGTTTTTCCGAATTCCCACTGTTTGCTCCGCACCGGACCGAGGTGCCCCATGACCTGCTCCGTGCTCTCAACGTTATCTAGAGCCTCCACTTAGGGTAGGGTCGGGGAGGCGCGGTTCAACGAAAGCTGTCATCCTCAGCGGCGGTCAGGCGCTCCGGCTCCGCCCCCTTACGGAAGACAAGCCCAAGGCCCTCATCGAGGTCAAGGGGAGGCCAATATCGGAGTATCAGATTGACTGGCTGGTGAAGCAGGGCGGCGTCGACTCCGTGACCTTCGCCTGCGGCTACAAGTGGCAGAAGCTGAAGGAACACTTCGGCTCCAGCTACAACGGGACCGCAGTGGACTACTCTCCTGAGGAAGAGCCGCTGGGAACCGGCGGGGCGATAAGACGCGCTTTGGTCGGACACGAGTCCGAGGACCTGTTCATCGTGGCCAACGGTGACATCGTGACGGATTTGCCGCTGGGACGGATGGTTGAGGCCCACAGGCAGGCGGGCGAGATTACGGCATCGATGTTGGTTGTCCCCTATAGGTCCCGATTCGGAGTGGTGAAGATTGACAAGCTGAGGATGGTCAGGGGATTCGAGGAAAAGCCTGCGTTCCCAGACGTCTGGATCAACGGCGGTATATACGTCCTGAACCCGAGGAAGGCGATGAAGTACCTTCCGGAGAAGGGCGACATCGAAAGGGAGACGTTCCCAAGACTCGTCAGTCACGGAGAGCTCCTCTCGTACCCCCACTACGGCGAATGGTGGTTCGTCGACTCCCTAAAGGACCTGAAGGAAGTAGAGGAAGCGATGCAGCCGGCTGACTAGGCGAAGGATTTAATCCGAACCCGGCTCCCAATCTGCGCATGAGCGAGTTTGCGAAGGCCGTTGAGGCTTCCAAGGTTCAGCAAGGCACGATGATGACTGTCGATGTCGGCGGCGAAGAGATTCTCATCGCCAACGTCGACGGCAAGTACTACGTAATGGGAGCCCTCTGCACGCACGAACTGTGGGACCTCTCAGAGGGGACCCTCGAAGGCACCACGGTCACATGCGCGGGACACGGCACGGTCTGGGACCTTAGGACCGGGAAGGGGGAATTCGACGAGCCCTTGGAAGACGAGCCGCTCTACGACGTCAAGGTCGAAGGGGGCTTCATCCTCGTGAAGAAGCGCTGAGCCGTCTCCGCCATCCCTCTCACGATCCTGATTGCTGTGGGGCCAGACCACATTGTCTTCGTGATTGCGAGGTAGAGGGAGGAGAGGGTCAAGGGCCGTTCGGTCCAAGAGGCAGTCGAGACTTCTTTCACAAGGGCGGGCGAGAGCATCACACCCATCGACGCCACAGCGACAATCTCGTCCCTAGCGCTCGCCCTGACCTCGATTGTCCTCCTGAAGTCCGTGGGATTCGTGGTCGGGATAGGTGTCCTGGTAGCTTGGCCTAGTAGCCCTCTCAGTCGCCCTCACGCTAGTCCCTGCGGTCATGTCGACCATTGGAAAATGGAACTGGAACTGGTTCAGCCCCGTCCCGTATCTGGACCGATCGCACTTTCTGTTCAAGTGGGACAGCAAGGAATCATCCTAGCCTTTTTACGAGGGCGCCCCACGCATCCCTGCGGTTGTCGTCTGGCGAAGGCGAAGTCAGCCGTGAAATCCTCGAGGAGGGCTGTTATTACCTTTCCGTGATGGGCCTGCCTGACGAGCAGATTGCGCGGCATTTCGAGACCTCACCGGGGCGCGTCGCGGAGCTTGTCAGGTCCTACTCATCCAAGCTGAAATCCGGGGAGGTTGCTGAGGGCGACTTCGACAGGACGTTCTGGGAAGGCGTGAGGAAGGAGGCTGAGGGTGACCTGAAGCTGACGGTCGTCTCGGACAAGGGCTTCCACCACGTCTGGAAGTCAGAACTCCAGAGACTCGACGGACGCTCCCTCATGGCCGTCTACGAGTCGAGCCGGGACTTCCTGGGGGCCGACCCTAACCAGAAGTTTTTGGATTACCCGCCTCCGAAAGGTTACGACCCGCTCGCGATGGACCGAGAAGTTCGGAAGGCGGTCGCAGTCCTCGGGGAACTTCTAGAAGGAAAGTGGAAGGAGACGAAGTCGCGGAAAAGGTGAGGGACCCGCCCACACTTAAGTAGGGCAGGATACGACACGAATTCGAAAAAGATTGCCGCTGGAGACGGTCGACAGGGAGAATCTAGCGAAACTCCTGCGGCTTTTCCAGGGAAGAAGGGTCCTCGTCATCGGCGATCTGATAGTCAGCAGGTTCGTGGAGGTCGCGGCACGGAAGCTTGCGAGGGAAGCGCCGGTCCCCGCAGGCGATTACGTGGGGGAGACGTTCCTGCCCGGTGGGGCCGCCAACCTCTCGCGCGAGCTCGTGTCTCTCGGCGCTTCTGTCAGCCTGGTCGGCCTGATCGGGTCTGACGAGTACGGGGCCTGGCTGAAGGCCGAGTTCTCGAGGAACGGCGTCTCCCACGCTGGCGTGATCACGGACGCAACGCGCCCCACTTCGCTCAGGACTTGGATCATGGTCAACAAGTTCCACTCCCTTCGCATCGACAGGGAGGACAGGCGCGACGTCCCGTCTTCGATGTCGAAGAGGCTCCTGGCTGAAGCCGAGCCACTCATCAAGGACATCGACTGCGTCATCCTCTCTGACTACGACCGCGGCGCAATCACGAGCTACCTGATCAGCGGGGTGGTCAACGCCGCCAAGGCCGCCGGGAAGATCGTCGTGGCCCAGCCGAAGATGCACCACTACCTCGACTTCTCAGGCGTGACCTACGTGAAGTCCAACATGGAAGAGGCCTCTCACGCGACCGGAATGGCGATCGTCAATGAGACGAGCCTCAGGAACATGGGCGTCAACCTGCTCAGCCGCCTCGAATGCAGGGCAATCCTGCTCACGAGGGGTGAACAGGGCGTCACCCTCTTCGACACTGAGAACGTCACTCTGTTCCCGCCGATAACCGGAAAGAAGAACCTCTTCAGCAAGGTCGGAGTGAGGGATGCCATGACTGGGGTTTTCGCGATGACCGTCGCATCTGGCGGCAACGCCTACCAGGCGGCCGTCCTGAGCAACGTTGCCGGGGAGGTGCGGAGCGAGCTGCAGAGGAATGTCTCGCTCTCGATTCACGACCTCGAAGTCAAGGCGCAGGAGACTGACGATTTCGTTCACAGGATAGTTCAGGCACCGGTGAGAAGGTAGTGGAGGCAGCGCAGGAGGTCATCAGGCTGAAGGAGACCGCGAGGAACACCAGGAAGCTGATCCTCGAAAGCCTTGCGGAGGCCGGCTCGGGCCACCCGGGGGGCTCGCTTTCCGCAGTTGAGCTTCTTGTCACACTCTTCTTCCACACAATGAAGTACGACCCGAAGAACCCTTCATGGCCGGACAGAGACAGGTTCTTCCTGAGCAAGGGCCACGCGGCACCGCTGCTCTACTCGATACTTGCACAGGTGGGCTACTTCCCGGTCGAGGAGCTGATGACGCTTAGGAAGATGGGTTCCAGGCTCCAGGGGCATCCTTCGATGGGGATTCCCGGCATCGAGGCGCCGGCAGGCTCCGAAGGTATCGGGCTCTCGCTGGGCGTAGGTGCTTCGCTGGCAGCGAGGATGGACAGGAGGGCGAGCCGCGCCTACGTCCTGATGGGCGACGGGGAGCAGCAGGAAGGCGAGGTGTGGGAGGCGGCGATGGCGGCTTCGAAGTTCAGGCTGGACAACCTCACAGCCATCATAGACCGGAATGGGATTCAGCAGGACGGCCTCACTGAGCAGATCATGCCGCTGGAGCCCCTCGCCTCGAAGTGGAGGGCATTCAACTGGAACGTCATCGAGGTGGACGGCTACGACTTCCACCAGCTCATAGACGGCTTCGACCTCGCCGCCAATACGAGAAACCGTCCAACCGTCGTCATAGCTCACACCGTTAAGGGGAAGGGGATTTCCTTCATGGAGTGGTCCCCCCACTATCACGGGACGGCGCCCGCGAAGGACACACTGTCGGACGTCCTCAGCGAACTGAAGTGAACGCTTGATTGAGACCCATCCGAATCGCTCCCTCCGTGCTCGCATGGGACCTGGGCGATCTGAGAGAGGCCGTGGACATCTCCGTGAGCGGGGGCGCAGATCAGGTCCATCTAGACGTGATAGACGGCCACTTCGCTCCCAACATAACCTTCGGTCCCGGGACGGTGAAGGCGCTGAGGGGGCGGTGCGACCTCAAGTTCGACACACACCTGATGATCGACCGGCCGCAGGCCTACGTCGAGAAGTTCTTGGACGCGGGCTCAGACATCCTCACCTTCCACGCCGAGGTTCTCGACGGCGAGTCGTTCGACGAACTCCACCGCGCGGTCAGGCGGAGGGGTAAGGAGGTCGGGCTCGCTATCAAACCCTCCACCGAGCTACCCGACTGGGCAGTGGTCCGCCTCGACAAGTTGAGCGCGCTTACCGTCATGACGGTCAACCCTGGCTTCAGCGGCCAGGCGATGGACATGTCCACAATGCCAAAGCTCGAGAGGATAAGCGCACTCCTCGAGGAGGAGGGCTCAGGAGTGGACGTCGAGATAGACGGCGGGGTCGAACCGGAGAACGTCCGCGAAGTGGTTAAGAGAGGGGGAAACGTCCTCGTCGCAGGTGCAGGCGTCTATGCAAAGAGCGACCCGGTCAGGGCGATTGGGGCGCTGAGGGAGCGCGCGGAAAGCGCGGCGAGGGAGAAGTGATGTCAGCCAAACAAGGGGCCATGAGGGACGCCTACGGCGAGGCACTCTTGGAGCTGGGTGCCTCGAACCCGCAGGTCGTAGTGCTGGGGGCGGACACGACCGGCTCGCTGAAGTCGGGCGTGTTCGCGAACAAGTTCCCGGGCCGGTTCTTCAATGTAGGAATAGCTGAGCAGAACCTCATGGGAATCGCGGCTGGCTTCGCGCTCGCAGGCAAGATCCCGTTCGCCGGGACATATGCCATTTTCGTGCCCGGCAAGTGCGTTGACCAGATTCGCAACAATATCGCATACCCAAACCTAAACGTCAAGATTGTTTGCTCGCACGGAGGCATCTCAGTCGGACCCGACGGTGCGTCTCACCAGCAGGTGGAGGACATCGCGATCATGAGGTCCATACCGAGGATGAACGTGATCGTCCCTTCCGACGCGGTCTCGACCAAGGTTGTGGTGAAGGCGATCGCCGACATTCCCGGGCCTTTCTACGTGAGGCTGACGAGGCCCTCGACCCCCATAGTCTACGAAGAAGGCTTCGAGTACAAGCACGGAAGGGCTAATGTCGTCATTGAAGGGTCAGACATCTCAATCATCGCATGCGGGATAATGGTCCCTGAGGCGGTCAAGGCAGCAGCCTCCCTCAAGGGAAAGGGCATCTCCGCCGCCGTCGTGGACCTCCACACGGTAAAGCCGATCGACGCGGAAACGATAGTCAGGTTCGCGCAGAAGTGCGGGAGGGTCGTAACTGCCGAGGAGCACAACGTGATGGGAGGCATGGGCTCCGCAGTGGCCGAGATCCTCGGTGAATCGCGACCGACCCCGATGAAGAGGGTCGGGGTGATGGACACCTTCGGCGAAAGCGGGGAGGCGGGCGAGCTCATGCGGAAGTACGGCCTGACATCCTCGAACATCGAGGCCGCTGCCGATCTTCTCATGCAGACGGTGCGCTAGGCTTAATAGCGAAAACCATCAGGCGGTCCAAGGATTGAAGCTCTTCCTCGACACAGCCAACCTTGAATGGATCAGGAAGCTTAACCAGATGGGCTTGGTCGATGGCGTCACCACCAATCCGACCCTCGTAGCCAAGGAGCCCGGCGCGTTCGAGGAGATCATAGTGGGAATCTGCAAGGAAGTGAAGGGGGACGTCAGCGCTGAGGTAGTCAGCACAGCCCACGACGGGATGGTGACCGAAGCAAAGCGCCTCTCGTCTCTCGCCTCGAACGTCGTCGTGAAGATTCCCATCACGCCCGAGGGGCTCAGAGCGACCAAGACCGTCAGCTCGAGAGGGATCAGAGTCAACGTGACCCTCGTATTCTCGGCCAACCAGGGCCTCCTCGCGGCGAAGGCGGGAGCTTCCTTCGTCAGCCCCTTCATCGGCCGACTCGACGACATTGGCCAGCGCGGAATGGAGGTGGTCGAGGACCTGGTCAGGATTCGCGACAACTTTGGGTTGAAGGCCGAAGTCCTCGTGGGCAGCATAAGGCATCCCCAACACGTCCTCGAGGCGGCAAAGGTTGGCGCCGACATCGCTACGATGCCCCCGGAGGTGATGGAGAAGATGATGCAGCACCCTCTGACCGACTCCGGGCTAAAGCGTTTCTTGGACGACTGGCAGAAGGCGAAGAAGACCAAGCCCTCGGTTTCTGGCTAGACTGGGGCAAGTCTTTTACAGTGGGAGAGTCAGAGGCTCCCCATGGCTAAGACATATTCACTGCCAACTCTTCCATACAAGTACTCGGACCTCCAACCACACATCTCTGAGAAGACGATGAGCCTCCATCATACAAAGAATCACCAGGCGTACGTCAACGGGGCGAACGCGGCGCTTGAGAAACTCGACAAATCGCGAAAAGGCGAGCTACAGATTGACATCAGAGCAGTCCTGAGAGACTACAGTTTCAACGTCGACGGGCATATCCTGCATTCTTTCTTCTGGCCTAACATGGCTCCTCCAGGAAAGGGAGGGGGAAGGCCGGGGGGAAACTCGCAGACAAGGTCAACCAGGACTTCGGTGGGTTCGAGAAGTTCAAGTCTCAATTCTCCGACGCTGCAAAGACAGTCGAGGGAGCAGGCTGGGCGCTGATGCTGTATGACTCCGAGACAGACCAGCTAGTGCTGACCCAGGTCGAGAAACAGAACAACATGCATCTCGCCCAGATGCCACTCATTCTCGGGATCGACTTGTGGGAACATGCATGGGTGCATGACTACCTCACCGATCGACCGAAGTACATTGAGGCTTGGTGGAACGTCGCGAATTGGTCCGATGCTGACGCGAGACTGGCGAAGGTCGTACGGTGACCTTCGCGTCCCTATTTTGCCGACGCCACGCCGTCTAGACCGCCGAACTCCCTGCTCTTCCGGACCAGACTCTTGATGTCATCTCCAGTGTGGCAGGTGGATATCCCTCCTGCATGCGACGGCAGGATGAAGACCCCTCTTGACATCAAGAATAGGGCGTACTTCTTGGCAAGGTCCCTCCTCTCCCTGGCCGCATCCTCTGCGCTCCTCGGGTTGCCGCCGAAGTGCGTGAGGAAGAGCGAGCCGAGGCCGGTGGTGTGGGCGTCGACTCCTTTTTCCGCGAATGCCGCGTCGATTCCCGACCGAAGCTCCCCACCCAGTTCGTCGAGCCGCGGATAGATGATTCCTGCGTTCTTCCTCAGATGCCTCAAGGTAGCAAGGCCTGCGGTCATGGCGAGGGGGTTTTCTGAGAACGTCCCGCCCCCTATCGACACGAACCTCTGCTTCCTGGAAGGGTCAGCGAGCGAAAGGATCTCCTTCCTTCCGCAGACTAAGCCGATCGGAAGGCCACCCCCTACGACCTTGCCGAACGACGCAAGATCGGGGGTCACCCCGTAAAACGCCTGGGCACCGCCGAGTGCTACTCTGAAGCCCGTGATGATCTCGTCGAAGGCAAGGAGTGCTCCGCTCCAGTCTGCGAGCTCCCGCAGGCCCTTCAGGTAGTCCTTGTCTGCAGGGATGCAGCCTCCGGCGCCGAGGACCGGCTCCAAGAAGATCGCGGCAACGTCACGCTTTGACGAATTTACTGCCTTGCTCGCAGCGTCGAGGTCGTTGAACCTCACCGTCCTCACATAAGCCTGCTCCACGTCCAAGATTCCTGCACCCTCTGGCCTGTCGAAGGGGGTGTGGACACCTCTGTTCAGCTCGGTGTTGTACCCGTGCCATCCCCCTGCAATCTTGATCACCGTCTTCCTCCCCGTGTACCCCCTCGCGAGCCTGACCAGGTACATGGTGGCTTCGGCGCCCGTGTTACATAACCTGAGCATCTCCGAGCAGGGAACTGCGCGCTGGACCTCTTCGCCTAGCTCGACGGAGAGACGGCTTCCCATGCCATAATGCGTACCCATGCCGACCTGTTTCCTCAGCGGCCCGGTGACAACGGACGGCGAATGCCCTAGAATAAGTGCCATGTGCCCCATCCAGTAGTCGGTGTACCTGTTGCCGTCGAGGTCCCAGATATACCTGCCTTTCGCCTTCTCGACGAAAATGGGGTAAGGCTCATAGAGCCTGGCATTGTGGTTGACCCCGCCCGCGAAGACCTTGCCGGCCCTGGCGAACATCTCCCTTGAGTGAGCCGTCATAGCCTCGTATCCCGCGCTCAACGACCTCTTCCGGGCAGGTGCGCCTATTTCAAACCTGCCTCGGGGAGAAGAGTCAATTAGCCGGTCCCTGTCGTGTCCTCCACGCCATGGAGTTCACCATCGGCATTGAGTCGCCCTTCAACCTGGAGTACACGCTTGAAAGCGGCCAGGCCTTTCGATGGCAGAACCGTGGCGAGTGGTGGTACGGCATTGTCTCGGGCGGCGTGCTCAAGACCAAGCAGGAAGGAGACACCCTCAGGTGCGTTTCAGGCTCGGATCTCATCGACAGCGCCTTCGTCAGGCGCTACTTCCGGCTGGACGTGGAGCTGGAGAAGGTGCTGTCCTCAATAATGAGAGACGACACAATCGCTCTGGCGGTCCAGACCTTCTACGGGCTGCGCCTGATCAGACAGGAGCGCTGGGAATGCCTGGCCTCATTCCTCCTTGCTACCAACTCGAACATTCCCAGAATCAAGAAGATGGTCCAGGCCGTCTGCGCGAGGTTTGGCGAACCAGTCCAGTTCGAAGGGACCGAGTACCGCGCCTTTCCGAGGGCGGAAATCCTCGCGGAAGCTCCTCTCTCAGACCTTAGGGCCTGTGGGCTCGGGTACAGGGCTCCATTCCTGAAGCACGTCGCGGCGTCCGTCGAAGAGGGGAGGGTAGGCTTCAGCGAGCTTTCGTTGCTCGATTATGAGGAGGCCAGGGCGACCCTGATGAAGGAGCTGCTGGGAGAGAAGCTCCTTCCTGGCGTGGGCCCGAAGGTCGCAGACTGCGTCCTCCTGTATTCCTTCGACAAGGACGAGGCGTTTCCGATTGACGTGTGGATTGCAAGGGAGATCGTCAGGTCTTACCCAAAGCTCCTCGACCCGAGCATGAGATCGAAGCTGGCCCCCGAGCGGAGGGCCAAGATCGGCCGAGGCGACTACGACAAGATCTCCTCCATAGTGAGGTCATACTTCGGACCCTACGCTGGGTACGCCCAGCAGTATCTTTTCATGATGGCTCGGTCTGTAGGGTCTTGAGCCACTCGTAGTAGACCGGTTGCCTGAGGGTGCGACTCGCTACTCTGATTCCGGTTTCCGCAGGCCCCAAGTCAAGGCGATGGCCCCCGCTGCCGTTATCAGGACGCCCGCCAGCCCGAACCAGACGTTCTTGTATATGAGATAGGCAGGCACCAGAAGTGCGTCAATTCCTACTATCAAGAGGAGGACGCCAAGCGCGAAGAGGTTCACACTCAGGATTTTGAAAGGTGATACCACACTACCGCCAGGTTGCTTCAGCCCAGCAGGTGTCGGAGGCACCCTTCGGAACGAAGGCAGACCTCCCTTCATCAGCCCCATTGGGAAAAAGATCAACCCCAGCACTAGGAAGATACTGGAGGTGCCCTGGGCAGCGGAGGGTTCGGGGCTCGGGATGATGCAATAGCAGGAGTCTCCGGACGGCGTCAGCGCCCCGCTGAACAGGACTATACCAGCGACGCCGATCAACATGAATACGAAGGAAAGGGCCAGGAATTCAGAATCCAAAGCTCGTCAATTCCGACCCGCTTACCGTTCTTAAGCGTTTCGAGTTCCGGTGCTGTCAAATCCTCGGGACTCGCTCCGCAATCGTTTTTCTGTCAAGCGTCGGGACTCGCGCTCGTCGGGCTTCGGTCGCGAGGGGAGGTCGATGTAGATGCGAAAGTCGTGGCGCGGAGTCAAGGCCATCAGAAAGCGCCGAAGCAGGACGAGGGGCTACTGAATGCCCCTCTTTCTCCTGTCGAGAATCCAATCTGCGTGGAACAGAGCCACCTATCAAGAAAGGCTCTCGGTTCTTTCCTATGTCGGGGTCGGCCTGTTCTGTCTAACGGCATTCGCCCTCGGGTCGAACGAGTGGATAGGAACCGCTTCGGCTATGGGAGTCCTCTTCGGCTCGCTTCTTCACATCAATCGCCCCTCTTCATCTGATAAAATAGTATCCAAGCTGCCGCCAGATTCAGAACAAAGAGAGGGAGGGAATCAGTCGAATTGAGCGCTCCTATTAGTTCGGCTGATGCCTCCGACCCTGCCCAACTCGCGAATACTATGCCGACCACAAAGGCGAGATATACCTCCCCGCCTCTCGCATACCGACCACGCGACCCAAGGCGCTTGCCTCTATTGGCAAACAACTTGACAACCCACGATGCAATTACCCACGACAGAAGAAAAGCGAAAAAGAAAGTCCATACGCTAAACCAAGCGAGACTAACCAACCAGAGGACAATCGCCGCGACGAAGGGCGCGATGTATTGGTTTCCAAGGACGGAGGCCATCAATTGACTCCGTCCGATACCGTCTCGGATGAAGGGGTGCCGACTTCAGAGGAATTTGACGAGGGCGCGGTTGTATTCGGGATTCTACTCGGAGGGATTGTCTGGTTAATGGTCGCTTTCCTTTTCACTTCCTCCGTAGTAATTGTTGTAGCTTCTTTCGTCGGTTCCGCTTCGGCGGCCTTCCTTTCGATTCAAAGAACATTAGAACGCGCCCCACGCAATTGAAACTAAAGCGAGGGAACCGCCTCCGCCGATTACATAGATATCATCTTGAAGGGAAAGAAAGGGAAAGAGAATCTTGAACCAACCTTCCAATCCTTGTAAGGCGAATTGTGCGACAGTATCTCCGATGGCCGTGCCTATCAGTATCGCGGAGAAGTATCTGGCGAATGCCTCCGTCTTTGTATTGAGCGCCCGCTTCCTCGGGAACTTTGTGCGAAGAGTGCCGTCTCCTTCGTCATACAGAAAGAAATCGAGAACCATATCTGCGAACACATACGAAATGACTAATGAGACAAGATACACCCAGACCGTGAGCGACCATGTTGATATTACGAAAAGAATGCCCCAAACGAAGAGCGTAGATAAGACAGGAACCGCTTTCCCGAGGAAAGGGCGCTTCCGTCTGAACGCCGACAACCCTTCTATGTCCTCGACAGGTATTCACTCAAGATGTATCGAATCGTCTCGGGAACCGAATCCAGCGCCTTCTTTTTGCGCTCCACTTCAAGCCTTCTCATCATCTCGTCGGTTATCGAGAATGTTCAATTTCTTCATCATACCCTTCCCTTCGGTTAGGGGGTTATTTAGCCCTATTGGGAGGGGAAAGGGCGCGATTGGGGGAGTGTTTAAGTAATCCCATAACTACCCTATTGGATGCCAATAGGGCGATAAGAAAATGGGAAACACCACTACGGCAAAACTCTTGGAGGCGCGGGCTGTGAAGGGCAACCAGATTGCCCAGATGGTCGGACAAGTCCGACGCATCAGCGATGCGGAATACGAAGTCCACTCGCAAAGGTCAGATTCGTGGTATCATGTGTATGCGACCGAGAGGGGTTTGAATTGCTCTTGCCCAGACTTCGCGTTCCGTGGTGGCCTCGCCTTTTACGATGGAGGGCGCTCCAAGGTCGCGTTCAAGTGTAAACACATCTTCGCGGTCGAACTGTCCCACGCTCTAAGGCAGACTGTCGGCAGACAGGTCGAAATCGAGCCGTTGGACATTCAGACTTGCCTCTACTGCTACTCCAAGAACATCATCAAGAGAGGGGTTCGCCACAACCAGAACAGCGACATTCAGAGGTTCCGATGCAACGATTGCGGTCGAAGGTTCACGAAGAACCTCGGCTTTGAAGGCGTGAAGGCCTCGCCTCAGATAGTCACGAGCGCCCTTCAACTCTACTTCACGGGCGAGTCTCTTAGGAACACCCAGAAGTTCCTTAGACTCCAAGGCGTGAATGTCTCGCATCAGACGGTTTGGAATTGGATTCAGAAATACATCGGGCTGATGGAGCGATATCTCGACCAGATTCAGCCTAACCTCTCCCCGACTTGGAGGGCGGACGAACTCTATGTCAAAATCAAGGGGAACATGAAATACCTGTTCGCGGTGATGGACGACCAGACGCGGTTCTGGATTGCCCAAGAGGTAGCGGATAGTAAGGACAGACACGACGCGAGGAGCATCTTCCACAAGAGCGCAGAGATAGCGGGGAAGAGACCTTCCCTCCTAATCACGGACGGCCTTCCCGCTTACGCGATGGCGTTCAAGAAGGAATACACTTCCCACTTCACTACGGCGAATCCAATCCATGTCAAAGAGATTGCCTTCGCGGGGGGCATCCACAATAACAAGATGGAACGGATGAACGGCGAGGTTCGTGACAGGGAAAAGACCTTCCGAGGACTCAAGAGTGTGGATAGCCCGATACTCAAGGGGTATCAGATATTCCACAATTACATCCGACCACACGAGGGCTTGGATGGCGAAACCCCCGCAGATAGGTACGGAATCAAGATTGATGGAAACGATAAATGGCTCACGCTGATACAAAACGCGACCAAGATATGCTCGACCCCAAGCGAGACGACGACGACAAGGAAACACAGGAGTTAGACAAGAAGGTTGAAGACCTCTTGAGAGACATCGCGAAAGCGTCTGCTACCCTCCCTCAAGCCTTCGGTGAGGGACTTGCCAAACTTATGCAAGACCCAAACCATCCTGTAGACGAACAGAAGGTAACAGAACTCCTCACACGGATATACAAAGAACTACCGAGCATCGCATCAATTCTGGGCAATTGGACAACATCGCTTGCCGCATACGCCAACTATCGCGCCCTCAAGAGACAGGAGAAAATCAACGAGCAGATACTCAAGAGCAACCGACAATTGGCTTACGCGACAGTCTCCCTTGCAGTAGCGACATTCTTCTTAGTCGTTGTCACGGTGGTCTACCACTTATGAACGGGTTCAAGTCCCGAGACTTTACAGCACCAAAAATCGGAAGCAAGTCCCGAGGATTGGACAGAACCCGAGTTCCGAGGCGAGTTTCAGGAATGTGGGGCCGCGCGCCTTAGGATGAGGCCCGCCGCGACGACTCCGATGACGACGGAGGCCAGTCCGACGGTGTTCACGAGCCCGACAGAGTTCCCACCCTCATTTCCAGTTGTGCTCAGGTAATACAAGAATACGTAGGCAAAGACGACGATGGCACCGAGAGCGGCAGGGACCCAAAGTTTCACTACAGGGGTGCACCTTCACTTCCGACTGGCAGTCGCAGCAAGACGAACTACCCGTGAGGCTACCGCTTAATGGGAATTGCGAACACTCAAGGGAGGCCAGCCGGGCAACACCAATCATTGGGGCAACAACATCGACAACCCGCGCCAAGTATTCCCGCCACTTCGGAAGGTGTCATTCTGGAGCTTGAAGACCACGGTTTCAGGGAGGGTCCCAGCAAGCTCAAGGCAGAACGGTCAGACGGTGTGTCTCCTGGGCTCGTTCCGTCCTGTCGGGCCCCCCTCGGCGCGCCTCAATTCAGGCTCCCCGCTTCAAGGGAGCCTGAGCAACCCACAATCAATCAAACGGAAAGTTGTGTTCTCTGCGGGGCTGGTCCTCGGTCGTTGCGCATGATTCGAGAAAAGTGCTCTAGAAGAAGGGTCTAGAAAAAGGAGGACCGCTCGAGAAAGGGTCCGGGGGCTGGCCTCGGGTGGGCTGGCAGTCGACTAGGTGACGGTGCCGACCCTATGTCGTCTACCTGATTTTGCTCGATAATCTGGTCGATAATCTCATCGATAATCTGGTCGATAATATGGTCCTGACACCATGATACGAGCGCCATTGGCCAGATTATCGACCATATTCTATACCATATTCTCGACCAGTAGCGATTATTATCGACCATATTATCGACCAGTGCCAAACGCTTTTCTACCTAGTGAGCCCAACAGACCACTGTGCCACCCTGAAGGCGTTGTTGCTGTCGGACCCAACAAACCTTCTCGGATAGATGGCACGCCAAGGCCTTCGAAGCGAGGCTCGACAGCGGCCAACCCATCCAGTTCAGAATGACTGCGGCCAATACGATTACAAGCGTCCCGCAGGTCGGATTTGAGCCGACGACACTCCGGTAACTGTGGCCTGAGTAGGCTGGACGGGTCAGCCAATAGCCGACCACTACAGCCGGAAGCTTTTGGCACCTTTTCAGGTCTACCAGGCTGAGCTACTGCGGGACAGGCAACCGAGACTCGAAGATTTCTTAAGCGTTCCGCAACAGAAGCAAAGCCAAAATACACGGAGGTGCCGCAACGAAAGTTGCGGTGGGTTTGAGTCTTGAACATCTCTGACTACATTGCGCTGACTAAGCCCAAAATCATACCTCTTCTTCTGATGGTCGCATTCGGCTCCGCCGTCGTCGCCGCGAGAGGCATCCCCCCAATCTTCACTCTGATCGGGGTCATAGCAGCGGGAGCCGTCGCGTCGGCAGGGGCGCTCGCCTTGAACAGCTACCTGGAGATAGATATAGATTCCAAGATGAGGAGAACGAAGAGCAGGCCTCTACCATCGCAGAGGATTGTCCCCGCTTCGCACGCTCTGTTCCTAGGGCTGGGGCTGCTTGCCGTCGGAGTGGCAATCGCAATAGTGACGCTGAATCTGCTCGCCACGTTCTTCATAGCACTCGGGGCCTTCATCTATGTGCCGATCTACACACTTTGGCTGAAGCCCAGAACGAGCTGGAACATCGTCTTAGGGGGATTCGCCGGTAGCTGCGCGGCGCTGGCTGGCTGGTATGCGGTTGCAGGGATAAGCTTGACTGGGGAAAGCTTCGTCGTCGCCTGGATACTCGCAGCACTTGTCTTCGTCTGGACGCCTAGCCACTTCTGGAGCCTCGCCGTGATTACCGAACAGGACTACTCGGCCGCTGGTATTCCTATGCTGCCGTCTCTCCTCGGGTCTGCCGCGGCTTCCAGGTACATCGTGGCCAACACCCTCCTACTCATACCTGTTAGCCTACTCTTCTCCATCTACCTTTCCGGCGTTGGACTCTGGGTGTACCTCCTCTTCACCGTCATCTTCGGCGCGCTACTCCTCTGGACCAATCTGAAGCTCCTGCAGTCTCCGACCAAGGACAACGCCTGGCTGGCCTTCAAGTTCTCCAGTCCTTACCTAGCAGTGATCTTTTTGGTCGCAATGGTCGCCGCAGTCGTTTGAACCCTCTCGTCAGGTCTCCCACGGGAAGCTTTTTCTGAACAGGGCCCGGAGCGCAATCTAGAATGGCGGATACCTATGTCGTCCACTACTCTGAAGTAGCTCTCAAGGGGAAAAACAGGCCCGAGTTCGTGCGCGCCCTCAGGCACAACATAGCCAGGTCGCTGTTCCAGTTCCGTCCCGACGTCGAGTCAGAGGATGGCAGGTTCTTCGTAACCTTGGAGGCCGATCCGGCCGAGGTCGCCTTGGGGCTTTCCAAGGTGTTCGGTGTCGCCTGGTTTGCGAAGGCCGACATTGTGGGCACAGACTACGGTCAAATCGAAGAGGCGGTTCTTGGCGCGGCACGCGCTTCGAAGGCGGAGACATTCATGATTGAAGCCCGGCGCGCCGACAAGCAGTTTCAGATCGGCTCAATGGAGCTCGCTAGGAAGCTGGGCTCCGCCGTCGTCGATGGGACTGGGAAGGGCGTCGACCTGTCAGACCCCGCCTTCAGGATTCACGTGGACGTCATCAGGAGAAAGGCTCTGGTCTACGCAGCCAAGATTCAGGGTCCGGGAGGTCTTCCCGTCGGCACAGCAGGCCGGACAATGCATCTGTTCTCAGGAGGGATAGACTCACCCGTCGCAGCTTGGTTGCTGCTGAAGAGGGGCGTCCGCCCTATCTACCTGCACTTCTACCTCGCGCCGACTCCGGAGGGCCCGATGGGGAGCAAAATCGCAAAGCTCGTCCAGGTGCTGTCGGCGTGGGGTGGAAAGAGCACACTGGTCGTGGTCCCTTTCGCGGAGTACCAGCTTGCTACCGCCGAGGTTCCGGGGGAACTGGAGCCATCACTATTCAGAAGGTTCATGCGCATGACCGCCGAGCATCTCGCGCCACACTTCGGAGCCTCCGCCGTCTCGACAGGAGACTCGCTCTCCCAAGCTGCCTCCCAGACCCTTTGGAACCTCGGGGTCTTCGACAGCGGGTCGTCTCTCCCCGTCTTGAGACCTCTACTCTCCTATGACAAGGAGGAGGTGGTTGGCCTGGCCAGGAGGATAGGGACCTATGAGCTGTCCTTGGAAGAGTACAAGGACTGCTGCGCGATCGTCACGAGGCACCCCAGGACCCGAGCGAAGGCCGCCAGGATTGCAGAGTATTCGGAGGGCCTGGATTTCGTGGGTCTTGTCTCCAAGTCGCTCGAATCTGCAAGCCTCGCCTCCTACAGCCCGACCAACGACCAGATGAAGGTAGCTTCCTTGGGCGAGGTGATGGGCCGGGTCGCCTTTCAGCAACAAGTGACTGCTTGAGACCATCCTTGGAACCTCGAGGGTGATACTGAGCGAGTAGCTATCAAGGCATTAGGTTCCCTCCGATGAGGACTTCCCAGAACCGCCGTCAGGCAAAATTATAAACAGGGACCCACGAGGCATTCTGAGACGTGAGAGAATGGATCAGACCTTGATTCACATCGACAGCAGCAAGTTCCAAGACGAGGTGGTGCGCTCCAGCCAGCCCGTACTGGTGGACTTCTACGCTGACTGGTGCGGCCCGTGCAAGGCGATCGAGCCCGTCATCGCCCAGCTTTCCAAGGAGTACGAAGGCAGGGTGAAGTTCGTCAAGATCGACACAGACGCCAACCAGGACCTAGCGATCCAGTTCGGAATCATGAGCATCCCGACCGTAATGTTCTTCGCACGGGGCAAGGTCGAAGACATCGTGATCGGGGCAGTTCCCGCGTCCGTCTTCAAGACCAAGCTCGACTCGCTTGTCAAAAAGGCCTAGAACCGTTTAAGACGAGAGCCTACGCGACCCCAACCCTTGCAGATCAGGTTCATCCTTCTTCTTCTAACGGTCGTCTCCCTCTTCGCACTACTGACAGTCGGGGCCTACGTGACCGTGGCTGGCGCCGGCGACGCATGTGGCAGCAACTTGGGACAAGACTACCCATTGTGCCTTGGCCACCTCTTCCCACCACTGCAACTCGCCCCAATCGCCGAGTACACACACAGATTGCTCGCGTCACTGTCGTCTCTCTTCCTCTTTGTGGCGACCTTCCTCTTCTGGCGAACAAAAGATTCTCCTCGGTCCGCTCGTCGATCCCTATACCTCGCCTCCTTCCTGATAGTGGTGGAGGTGATACTGGGAGCCGCTGTGGTGGCGACCACCGAGCCGGCGTGGCTGGTGACCCTTCACCAGGCCAACGCCCTACTCGTTTTCGGATTAACGGTCTCAGCACTGGCAATAGACCGTCATGCTCGCTGAATGGTTTTATCGGCTTGGAGCGGAGGTGCGCCGTAACATTGGACCTAGAAACAAGGCTCGACCACATCAGGCAGGTGGGCGAGGAGATAATCACTGAGGCGGAGCTTCGCACCCTCCTCGAAACAAACGACCATCCGACGGCTTACGACGGGTTCGAACCAAGCGGCTTAGCGCACCTGCCATTCGGCGTGCTTCGCCCGTTACTGATCGAGGACATGCTGGAGGCGGGGGTCAAGATGAAGCTCTGGATCGCCGATTGGTTCGGCTGGGTCAACAACAAGATGGGCGGCAACCTGGAGACGATTCAGACCGTAGGCAGGTACTTCGTCGAGGTCTGGCGCGCCGCTGGTGTCGACATGAGCAAGGTGGACGTGCTCTGGACGAGTGACGCAGCGAAGAATGAGGAGTATTGGAGAAGGGTCATCACCGTCGCCCAAAACTCGACGCTCGCGAGGACGCAGCGGGCAATAACCATCATGGGGAGGACGACGAAGGACCTCATCCAGACTGCTCAGCTCTTCTATCCAATGATGCAGGTGGCCGACATCTTCTGGCTCGACGTGGACATCTGCCAGCTGGGTCTAGACCAGAGGAGGGCCAACATCCTTGCTAGGGAGATAGCAGTCAAGATGAAATGGAAGAAGCCTGTCGCCGTCCACCACCACATGCTGATTGGACTTCAGGGGAGGACGGAGGCAAAGGGCTTTGACGAGGACGGAGAGGTCGACAGCGAAATCGCGAGCAAAATGAGCAAGAGCATCCCCGAGACATCAATTTTCGTACACGACTCGCGCGAGCAAATCATGGCGAAGGTCAACTCCGCGTACTGCCCCGCAAAGGTCGTCGAAGGGAACGCGCTGATCGAGTACTCGAGATACATCATCTTCCGGAAGATGAAGTCCCTTAAGGTGGAGAGGCCCGAGAAATACGGGGGCAACGCCGAGTTCTTCTCTTACACCGAGCTTGAAGACGCCTTCAAGAAGGGAAGTCTCCACCCAGCCGACCTGAAGAGGGGCGTCGGCGAGTCTCTCGACCGCATTATAGCCCCGATCCGCGACCACTTCGAGAAGGATCCGACAGCGAGGAGGCTCTACATGTCGGTCAAATCGGCCGAGACTACCCGCTGACCCGGGTACAACCGGAGTCATAATGCCTAATCCCGGCGCCCGTCCAACGAAGTTAGTGGCAGATGCGATGTTCGGCTCCTTGGCCCGAAAGACGAGGGCGCTCGGCTTCGACACCGTATACTACTCCGACGGGGACGACAGCGGAATCATACGGATCGCAGAGTCGGAAGGCAGGGTCATTCTGACTGCGGACAGGTCCCTGGCTGAACGCGCGCACTCTGGGGGGACGCGCGTTCTTCTCATCTCTGGGACCACCGACAGCCGGAGACTGGTTTCGCTCCTGGTCGCTGCGAGGTCGTCCGGCATCAGCCTCGTCAGGGGTGGACCCCTCTGCTCCCTATGCGACGGAGAACTACAGCGCGTGAAAAAAACCAACGTTACGGGGAGAATCCCTCTTGCGGTCGAGAGACGCCACCGTCTCTTCTTCAAGTGTCTTGCTTGCGGACAGTTCTACTGGAGGGGGAGCCACTGGAAAAAGTTAAGGTGGCTCGAAAGAATCCTTGTGGAGGTCCCCGTTGCTACTGTCTCCTGAGGACGGGCGACTCGCGGTCGGGCTCGCGAGGGAGGCGCTCGAGTGTAGCGTCACCGGCAAGAAGATGCCTTCGAAGAGTGTCGCTTCGGGTCCGTTCAGCGAAAAACGGGGCGTCTTCGTAACGCTCAACTACTCCGGCCAGGGCGGAAACAATCTGAGGGGCTGCATCGGATTTCCATTCCCGGTCAAGAAACTTGGCGACGCCATTCGGGAAGCAGCGGTCGCGGCAGCTACTGAGGACCCACGCTTTCCGCCGGTGGGTGTCGAGGAGCTCGATTCCATATTGGTCGAAGTGAGCGTCCTAACCCTTCCTCAGGACCTGGACATTCCCAGACGCGAGACCCCTTCTCACGTAAGGATCGGCCAAGACGGACTCCTGATTTCGAACTCCTACGCGAGCGGCCTCCTTCTTCCCCAGGTGGCGATCGAGTTCGGGATGGACCAGGTCGAGTTCCTCTCACAGGCATGCATGAAGGCCGGTCTCCCTCCTGACGCCTGGCTCGACCCCGCCACGAGAGTCCAGGTCTTCCAGGCAGAGATCTTTGCCGAGAAGAGACCGAGGGGAGAGGTGGTCAGGGTGGCCGGCGAATCGTCCTGACATGACAAGGATCTACATCGGCTGCTTCGGCTCAGGACTGGGCTATGCAACCATGATGCTCGATATTGTGGAGGAGTTGACAGCGAGGGGCGCGTCTGTCGAGCTCTCCTCCTTCCCCTTCGACCAGGTGGGACCTTGGGGCTGCGTTTCCGCCGTGTTACTCTAGGCATTGGCCGAGGCCGCATCATGCTTTTAGCACATGGCGAGCGAGCCTCCGTGTCGTGACATCGACTTCGTTTGAACTTGCCAGAGCCGCAGATGTCCTCTCCGGAGGCACGACGACCAAAGTCGAGGTAAGGGGGTGGGCGGCAAGGAAGCACACGGTCGGGGGCCTCATCTTTGTCCTCGTGCGGGACGGCTCCGGATATGTTCAGGTCTCGGTAAGGAAGGGTCCTAAGGCCCTTGCTGCGTTCGAGGCCGCCAGGGGACTCACCATGGAGTCGGCTGTCGCCGTCAGGGGAGAAGTCAGGGACGACAGGAGGGCTCCCGGGGGCAAGGAAGTCGCGGCAGAGGAGTTCATCGTCGTCGCAAGGTCTGACAGGTGGCCAATCACCAAGACTGCCGTAAGGTCCGCTTCATACCTATTCGACAAGAGGCATCTGAGCATCAGGGGGCCTAAGGCGATAGCCGCTATGAAGATCAGGGCAGAGGTGGTAGGTGCGGCGTTCGATTACTTTAGGGAGAATGGGTTCCAGCTCATCAGCGCGCCGACCTTTGTCCAGGCGGCGGTCGAAGGCGGCTCGACCCTCTTCTCTGTCGACTACTTCGGCAAGAAAGTGAACCTTAGTCAGAGCGCACAGTTCTACGAGGAAGCTGCTCTGCCAGCGCTGCAAAAAGTCTGGATCTTCCAGCCAGCCTTCCGCGCGGAAAAGTCGAAGACCCCGAAGCATCTCACCGAATTCTGGATGATTGAATCGGAGCAAGCCTTCGCAGACCAAGCCGACAACATGAAGGTCCAGGAGGAGCTACTTTCCAAGATGGTCGGCCGCGTCCTCGAGACCCGGATGGCCGAGCTCAAGACTCTCGGGCGGACCCTGAAGCAGCCACCGCTGCCGTTCCCGAGGATGACCTACGATGAAGCCCGCGAGATTGCTGCGAAAAAGGGCTTCCCGTTCGAATGGGGAGAAGACCTGCCGACCGAGGCGGAGCGAGCCATAAGCCTCACCCAGGAGTTTCCCTTCTTCATCACTGACTACCCCCTTTCGGCGAGGAGTTTCTACCACATGACCTATCCAGACAGGCCGAAAGTGACGAAGTCGGCCGACCTCATAGCGCCGGAGGGGGTCGGTGAACTCGCCACAGGCGGCCAGAGAATACATGACTACGAGGAGCTGATGGCACGCATCGAAACTCAGGACCTTCCTCCCGAGTCGTTCTCTTGGTACCTGGAACTGAGGAAATTCGGCATGCCTCCTCACTCAGGTTTCGGAATCGGAGTAGAGAGGACGACCAGGTGGATAGCGGGACTCAAACACATTCGTTCGGCGAGCTTGTTCCCGCGGACACTTTCGAGGATCTCCCCCTAAGTCATGCTTATCTAGTGGAGAGAGGGTCAGCGTTTCATTGTCTGAAACTAACGAAGAGCTTGAGCTGGACACCCTGCCAGGGGTCGGCCCTGCTACGAAGCAGAAGCTCAACGACGCGGGGATCCTTACAATCCTCGACCTGGCCACGTCCAGCCCGTCCGACATCGCCGACGCGGTCGACATCGACACCTCGAAGGCGGTGGAGCTGAACAACAAGGCCAGGAAGAAGCTGGTCGAGATGGGGCGGCTCGAACCTGACTTCATCAACGCGGCCAATCTCCTCGTGAAGAGGAAGGCGATAGACAGGATAAGCACTGGTTCCAAGAACCTAGATGACCTCCTGGGCGGAGGCATAGAAACGTGGGCGATGACAGAATTCTACGGAGAATTCGGGTCGGGAAAGAGCCAGATCTGTCACACCCTCTGCGTTATGGTCCAGACGCCGCACGGCCAGGGGGGCCTCGACGGCGGAGCCGTCTACATTGATACAGAGGGCACCTTCAGGCCTGAGAGGATTGCGGAGATAGCGGAGGCCCGGGGTTTCGACTCCGACAAGATACTTTCGGGAATAACGGTGGCAAGAGCCTACAACAGCGCGCACCAGGAGCTGATTGTCAAGGACCTCGGCAAGGTACTTGAGGAAAAGAAGGTGAAGCTGGTCATCCTCGACAGCGCGGTCGCGCATTACAGGGCCGAGTTCCTCGGTAGGGGGACGCTCGCCGAACGCCAGCAACGGCTCAACAAGTTCATGCACCAGCTCCTTCGCACCGCGGAGATGTACAACGTCGCGGTCGTCGTAACAAACCAGGTCCAGGCCGCCCCCGACAGCTTCTTCGGCGACCCGACCAGGCCGACCGGCGGCCACGTCGTCGCACACACCAGCACCTACAGAATCTACCTGCGGAAGGCGGCGAAAAACCGCATAGCCAGGATGGTAGACAGCCCGTACCATCCCGAGAGGGACGCTGTCTTCATGCTCGACGACAAGGGCGTCGACGACCCAGCAGAAGAGACCATCCGAAAGAGGTCGTGAGCCCCGGCAGAGTCAGATTCGTCCGCCGCCACCTGACCAGAATCGACAATCAGCTGAAGGAGCAATGGAAGCCATCAGCAGGTGCCTGTTCCTGAGAGCACCTGCACGGCTATGAGACCCCGTTCTGGTTTGCCGGTCGTCGGCTCACTTGCGAGACTGCTGGATGCAAATGACCTCAGCGGTCAACATTCCGAGCACTGGGATTCAGACGTCAAGCATGTCACTGCAGCACACCGCGCTCCTGCAGGCCGCGCGTTTTGCAGGCTATGGATGACGACATTCTAGTCCCGCCATCGGCGCGCCTTCGGTGACTTCGGATTGCTCTTGCCTTGGGCACGGGCCCTCCGGGCCGACCTGAGAGGCAGCGACCCTGAATAATCGGACACCTGGCTTCTAGGCTCGAACGGCTCTGGTGCGTTGTCGGGACTTTTAGGATTTCGCCTCCTTGGGTGGTGCATCTCGGGACACGGCTTGCTTGATTAGCGCCTTCCATCTGATTCCATCCAGCCCCAAGTCCAGCCCAGCCGTTTGTGAGGGTGTCCTTCCATCGAGGCCCATGTGCGGTCGGATGAAGTTGTAGTTGATTCTGATTCCGTCGGCCATGATTTGAGCCGACTTGTCGTTGTCCATCCCTCGGAAGGTCTTCTCTCTGTCTCTTACCGTGTTGTTCACCCTCTCAATCATCTGGTTCAAACCCTCGTCTCTCTGACCCACCGACCGCACGTTCTCGATTCTCGGCCCGTAACTGGTGTAGAACTCTCGGTTGAAAGCGCCATTGTAGGCGTGGAGGCCGTCATGCACCACGGCAAGCGGGCGTTTCGCCATCACCCTCTTTGCGTCTTGGAATATCGCCCTTGCGTCCTCCACGTTTCTTCTCTTCGACACCCGGCTCGCCAAGAGGAATCGGGTGTCGTGGTCCGCAAGATTCCATAACCACGAGTAGTTCCATTCTGTATTCTTCGTGCCTGTCTTAATCGGCTCGGTCTTCCGCACGTGAACCATCATCTCGTCCACGTGATAGATTCCCGATAGTTCGGGCTTCAGGTCGTCCACGAACGCCTTCGCTATCTTCACATATTTCTGAAGCCACCTGATTATGGTCGAGTGTTCCACCTTCACGCCGTAGAACTGGCTCAGGGTGTCTGCAATCTTGCGGAAGCTGTTCCCTTTGAAATACAAATCGAGCGCGAGACACACTATCTTTCCGTCGTTCCTCATCTTTAGGAAGCCTTCGTTGATTACGAATCTGTGCCCGCACACCTTGCACGAGAAACGCTGAACCCGTCCCGTTAGGTTCTTCCTGAGACCTTTCTTTACAATCTCAGGTGAACCGCACTTCTCACAGCCTAACGACTTTGATTCCAGGATTACTAACCGTGGGGAAATATTCTGAGATAAGACGCTGTCTCTCAGCGTAATAGAGCAGCTTACGGCGTAGCAGTGCTTGCATATGACGCCTCTGTTCACGAAGTCTGGACACTCGCACCTCCATTCACCATTCTCCTTGACTACCAAATACCAGCCGTTCCCACTTTGGCTCTTTACCCTGTAGGTGTTGGAATCTATTCTTTCGATTGTCCCTGCTTGGGCGATGATTGCCAAGCCCCTCAGTTTGCGCCCGTTGTCTGTGTTCATACGTATGCCCGTATACACCCTTACACCGGCACGTATATAAGAGTATACGGGCATACGGTTGGTGCATGGTTAGGAAATCCAAAACGGTTCGCCTCAATCTAACAATCTCAGAGGACTTGGAAAAACGGTTCAGAGCAGAGGTGTTCAAGCGATACGGGCTCCGCAAGGGTGATATACAGCGTGCTGTCGAGGAAGCCATCGAAGTCTGGCTCAAGCAAGGGGCTAAACAGGGGGGTTAGGATTTGACCTTGCGGAGTAGCGTCCAGAGAGCGGGACTCTCTTCCCGATAACGACGCCGCTACCCCGTCTATAGGGCCCACCAACCTAACCCCCTTTCTGTGCCCATCACAATGGTCTCCTCATTGCCAAGGCATCCTCCTTACACGGAAGATGACGGAGATTCTTTTGGTGACTCCGGCACCATCTACGAGATTTTGCCAAGTCTCATCATGCGGCTGGTTTGTTGGAAAAACCTGAAAGGGCTTGGCCGTGCAGCTTGACAGAACGTAGTAATTCCCCTCCCCAAATTCCTTCGTGATATACTCAAGAGTAGGTTCTCCATCCACCCATCCCACCTGTTCTAAGTCCCAAGGAATAGCTACTTCCCTTAGGAAGCGAAGCCCAATTACATTTTCCTGAGATAATGAAATGGAATAAACTCCTGGGCCGAAGGCGGCCTCGATTTGTTGGTCGGTAGGCAGAAACTCCCAAGTAGCCAAATGGACATAATGTCCAAATTTGTTCGTTCTTCGGATTAGGTATTTATCAGGCGTGGAATAGGCCTCGACCTATCCGGTTCCTAACCCGACTATTTATGTTTTTGAGGGAATTCGTTCTCCATAACTTGCCGAACTACCCGAGTAACTGTCGTATGTTTCTGTTCAGCAATCTTCTGCAATTCTTCGTAGAGCGGGTCTGGTAGCTGATACGACACCCCCCAATTCCCCTTTATTTTTACCATTTTCTTATCACCGCCTCAACAAACACACGTGCTCATATTAGCGTAGCACCTTACCGTAGGTCCCGAGTTGCACCGCCCGATTCCGGGTCCCGACAACGCACCAGAGCCGCTCGAACCAACGGCTTTATAGGCCAAAATCGTCGGCCCTCGGAGTCTCACTTGAAGCGTTATCAGGTTCTGGCCGTCTCGGTCTTGGCGTTAATGCTCCTAGCAGCCCTCCCGTTGCAGCAATCGAGGGCCTCGAACCCGTATTCGGAGAAGCTTAACGTCTTCATCGCAGGCTCGAGCGCATATTGGTACTTCACGTTTGCCGGGGTGAACGGGTCCAGTAAGCTCTCTCAGTTTGAGGGCTCACCAGGCTTGAGCTCTTACAACGTAACAGCCGTCATGAGAACGAGCTGGCAGTCTGACTTCCAGATATTCGGGCCTGAAGGCTACAACCTACTCCCCCTCCCGCCTTTCAATTATACAGAGGGGCTCTTCGTTTCACTCGGTTCGGACTCCTACTCTGACGCTCTTATCGCGGCTGGACACCTGGACTCCTACTTTGCGTCTTCTTTCGTCTCCCTTTCCAACAAGTCCGGCTCCTTCGAATTCTACAGCCCTGTTTCGTTCACCACCATCGTTCCATCAACCTTGCTGAAGCTTGTACCATCATCGATGGGAGGCTTTGCTGCCGCAATCAACGCCTCGAGCTTGGACAGCACCCTTTCCCCCTTCGTGATACTCGGGGGGACTAGAGGTTCCTCCGGGTTCTCACACAGCCTTGTCGTCGGCTCTATCTCCAACGCAGGACTGGACAATGAAAACAGGCCCAACTTCCTTGCCTACTTCGGGACGGGCATCACTTCATTGACCGCCGCAAACCAAAGTTCGTCCTCGACTATTCAGGTTCGCATCTTGGACGGGGTGCTGAGTTCCAAAGACAACGCTACCGTAATCAACAATACGTCTAACTCTAACTTCACGGGGTCGTATACCCTGACCGTCGCACCCTCGAAGAAGGTGTTCGGGATTAACGCGACCGTTCTGCAGCAGCCACTTCAGCTGCTTGCCGAAAGGGAGATCGACGTGGGCGTCTTGCAGAAGGACCAGAACATGTCCGTCACAATCTCGCTCACGAACCTGTCGAACGTAACCGCACTGGACAACGTTACATTCACTGACAATTGGTGGAAATCGTCGTCATTCAGACTCGTCAGTGGCAACTCGACCTTTTCATTGGCTAATATGTCGGCGAACCAGAACATATCCCCGACCTATGTCCTCCAGTACATCGGAAACGTAACTGAGCCGTTGACGATTCCCGCTGAAGAGGTCCTCTTTTCCTACTCGATCGGTACCTCCACGTTTAAGGGCGGTTCGTGGCTTAATCCAATTACGATCTCCTTAGGGGAGGACGACCCTGTAATCTACGCATATGTTGCTCCAACCGGGAACGCCCAGCAGCCCTTTGGCGGGACCCAGTCGCTCGACTTGGTGGTCAAGAACGTCGGGACAAGGGCCGCATCCTCCGTAGTCGCGGACGGCCAGCAGATTGGGGGGCTCGCGGCGGACGGGGGCACGGCCACTGTCACGTTATCCCAGACCGCGAACAGGCTCCTCGTCACGAACCTGACGAAGTCATACTTGGTGACCTACGTAAACTCACGTACAGGGAAGACGCTAAACGCGACCACCAACATCTTGCCGCTTGAATTCACCCATTCGGGGATGAAGCTGGGCTTCGCAACGGTTGTTGTCGGCGCGAACCTCGCGCCTCTGAAGGCCGGGAGCACGGCAATCAACCTGACTCTGAGCTTCACTGTGACCAACACGGGTTCTGCCAGCATAAGCCACTTCATAGCAGAGGCACCAGTCCCCATGGGTCTTGGCTGCGGCGTCGTCAATGGTACTGGAATCTCGTGTGTTTCTGACCGTCTCACCCTGAACTACTCCACCCTCGCCTCACAGGCGACCGAGAAGACCACTATGAAGGTCAACGTAACCGACCCCGCAAACTACTTCATCTCTCCACTCTCGTTCCGAGAGACGACCGCGGGGATCAATTTCACGGGGAATTCGAATGCATTTGCCGTGCCCACGGGTTACGTCCTCACAAAGCAGTTCAACCCATCGCTGCTCTTCAGCGGGGTCAGCTCGACGGTAACCCTTTTGGCTATGAATAGAGGACCGTTTTACATATATAACGCCAGCGTCGGTTCTACGGTCGACACGTTCGACTCCCTCTCACCCCTCGCCGTGCCTTCCGTTGGGAACGGCTCAATCTCACCTCATGACAATCTCAGCAAAACATACGTCGTGAACACCGAAACCGTTTATGGGAACCATACATCTTCTCCTATCACTTCGAGCTTCTTCTTCGGCGGCACGGAGTTCTCCATGGAGGGTCTGGGCCCGTATGTTCCGGTGTATCAGCCGCTGAACGCGACGGTCAAGACGACGCCCGCAGTGCCGACTGAGGGCAAGGACTTCAATTTCGACCTGACCATTTACAACCCCTCCGCGCTTAACGTTTCAAGCGTCCTGTTCACTATGCCAGTACCGTCAGGCATGACGCTCTCGCAGCTGACCGACGCAATGGTCTCCGACGGTAATTTGACGGTCAACATTCCGTTGCTTCAGCCGCATTCGGACTACAACGTGACAGGCGTGGCAGTAGCTAGCTCGGGGACGACCATTCTCCTGAAGGGCGCGAGCCTGACATTTGTGTACCAAGGAACGGAGATCAAAGGGTTCACTCCCACGCAAGGCATAGTCATCGCAGAGAACGTGATTTCAAGGTACTTGATTCCGATGGCAATTGCCCTCGTCGCTTTGCTCGCGGCAGCATTTTACGTGAGGCGGATGGCGGCCGCTACCGTTCCAGCTTCCCCGAAGTGAAGCCCTCGAACGCGGCCTTAGCCGCCGGGTAGGGCATTTGGACGGGCGGGTGCTTAAAGCAGAAGGCCGAAAGGCCGACCAGTTGGCCTCCCACTCCTCTGTCTAGGGCGATCTTTACCCCTCGGATGGCGTCCACCATGACGCCCCCGCTGTCGTAGGCGTCCACGACCCGGAGCTTGACGTCCATTTTCACGGGTGTACCGCCGAAGTACCGCCCCTTTAGCCAGATGTAGCACACCTTGTCGTTTTCGAGGAAGGGGACGTAGTCGCTCGGCCCGATTCTGGTGGGGACCTCGTAAGGCGACATCGCCCGGACGGCGCTCGTCTTGCTCTCCCTCTTGTCCTTGAGCCTACTCTCTTCGAGCATGTTAAGGAAGTCTGTGTCTCCGCCGATGTTCAGTTGGTATGTCTCGTCGACCTTGACTCCCCTGTCTACGGCCATCTTGACCAGGGTCTTGTGGAGCACCGTTGCACCGACTTGGCTCATGACGTCGTCTCCCGCTACCGGGAGCTTCGCCTTCTTGAACCTGCTTGCCCACTTCTCGTCCGACGCGATGAAGACCGGTATGGCGTTCACGAACGCAACCCCCGCTTCGAGGGCCGCCTCGGCGTACTGGTGCGAAGCAGAGGTGCTACCCACTGGAAGGTAATTGACTAGGACATCGGCGTCACTCCTCTCCAATTCTCCGACGACGTCGGAATCTTTCTGGCCCGAGAGGGGAACTACATCCTTGAGGTATTTCCCTATACCGTCGAGAAGAGGTCCCTTCATGACCTTGACGCCGAGCCTGGGCACTTTAGAAATCTGGACGGTGTTGTTAGGTGGCTGAAAAATGGCCTCTGAGAGGTCCTTGCCCACCTTCTTCGAAGAGACGTCGAAGGCTGCGACGAATTCGATATCTCCCGGGGTGTACCTTCCCACCTTCCAATACGTCAGCCCCTCGTCTTGGCCTCTCTGCGTATAGTACTGGACGCCCTGGACAATCGCCGAGGCGCAGTTGCCCACACCAGCCACCGCGACCTTTATCTTAGCCAAACCTAATTTAAGTGGCCAAAAAATGTTCGCCTTAAAACGTTTGGGCTGGAATTGGTAACCTAATTGAGGGTGGGTGTGCGAAATCATCTCTATTCGTTGAGTTGGCACCCGAAATCGGGAGGCGGCCTGAATGACCGGACATGGCCTCAGAAATGTCTGTAATCATCGGCCTGAAAGCCACTGTCAAACTATGAGGGTTGTCGGCCCTTCATACGTATGTAAGAGATTGAACTTCGGTGAGCAGCGTTTGATGGCGAACGACAGTAGGACTTACCGGTGTCAGACAGGAAGCTGGCAATCGCCTTCTCGGTGACGGCAGCATACTATTTTGGAAATGCGTACCTTACACACAGAACCGTCCTCAGCAGAGGGACGCTGTTGATCGGGACTACGGGATTCTTCGAGGGCGCGTTCGCCATGATGTCTGGACTTGTCGTGTACCAAACGGTAAGATGCTATGACGCAACACCGCTAGTGCAAAGAGGGTCAGTACATCTCTGATGGGTGCGAAGACCATTAGACGCACACCTTTCACGAAAGTACGCCGCTCCCTATCGGTCCGCGCATGACGTTCTCTTTGTCTTTCTAGCGGCGTTAATCCGTGCCGTCTTAGTCGTGAACCTACACAACCAGAGCATTCCCGGCGACGTGCGCTCGCTCAATTTCGAGGCTCGTCGAACTGGAATTAGCATGGATTCGCATTCTTCACATGGGAATGATGCCCGCTTTCACCTTCTGTAAATAACAATATCCTTCGTCACGCAGGCATGGAAGAGAGGTCCGCCGGCGCGGTCGTGTTCCGGACCCCCAAGAGAGGTACAAGACTCTTCGTCCTTCTCCTGAACGCAGGCAGGTGGGACTTCCCGAAAGGCAATCGGGAAAATGGCGAGAACGAGCTCCAAACTGTTATTCGTGAAGTGGGAGAAGAGACCGGACTAAAGGGAATCACCCTGGTGCCAGGGTTCAGGAAGGTGATCGAGTACTTCTACAGGCGGGAAGGCAAGAACATTCACAAGCAGGTGGTCTACCTACTGGCTGAGGCAGATGACGACAACGTGAAAATATCGTTCGAGCACCAAGGTTACGGCTGGTTTCCGTACACCGAGGCAGTGGTCAGGGCATCATATGATAACTCGAAGAAACTCTTAGCCGAAGCGGAAGCATTCCTATCGGGAAACTAGGAAGCGACGTCGGTGCCTCAGAACTGAACGAGCGGGTGCGGCTCTGCCAGCTTGACGACCTTGATGTAGTGGTACCCCGGCTCGTCGGTCCTCCTGACAAACGTCGATTCGGTGATCTTGTCGTACGAGTACCTCACGAAGCCCGTGGGAGAATCCTTGCTGCGCGTGTAAAAGAAGATTGACGCCTCCTCGTAGTCGTCTATCCTGGCGAAGGTTCCGATCACCCAGGTTGACCCATCTTTGAATACGAATAGGGGCAACGGCGGCTCCTCGAACAGGGTCTTGTAGGCCCCGACTTTCACGAGGCTCGGAACATTCTCGACCTCCACCGACATGAACTTGTCGGGGAACTCCTTCTTGCCCGCCAGTGGCTCTGGCATCTTCTGGACCCTGATGACAGGCGCGTACAGATACGAAGCGTTGCTGGCCGTCGGGACCAACTGGACCTCCTCGGCTTCTCCCGCAATCCGATAGGCGAGGAACTCGTCGACCGTCCCCGAGTCGAAGAAGTAGAACACTGGGGTCCCCATGAAGAGATCAGCCTGGGCTGCTATTCTCGTCGAACGCCCCTGCTTGAACGCGAAGAGTGGAAATGGGGCCCGTTCGAGGAAGCAAGAGAGCCGCCCAAGTTCGAGGAGCGAGTCGAGCCCCACGTAACAGGCGCCGCCAATCCTCTGTTCCTCCTTCTTGGGCAACGCGAGCGTGCCCGCCCCGTGCCAGTTATAAGGTTGAACGGGGGTCTGTTAATCTCTTACCCCAAATATCCGTGCCAGGTCCAGCCCAGGCGTGAGCGGTTGGCGCGAAGAGACCAGAGCCGACTTGAAGGATGCAGAAGACAGAATCGTCTCCTTGATCGCAGAGATATCCGGTGAGCCGACGGATGCGCAAGCCCTTTCGATCTGGCGAGCCTACCTCGACGTCGAGAAAAGCATCGTGTTCGTCAGGGTCGAGATAGAGGAGGAGAACCCCGGGAGGTTCGTCAAGTTGAAGCAGTACTCTGTCCCGGATGAGAGGCAGGCGCTCCAGTTCACCCTCAGGAATCTCAGGAAAGGATTGGAGAGCTTCGCCTTGGGCGACTACGTGAGGTCGCTCCGCGAGCTCCGTGAGGCAAGGAACTACCTGAGGGCGATCTTGAGGGCGAAGCGCAGAATCAAGACGAAAGGGGCGAAGGCCTCGACACTCTAGTCTTCGGATTCGGTCTTCTTCTTAGTGCGCGCCTTCTTCGGGCCGGCCTTTTTCTCCGGTTTCGGCTCTTGAGCCGACTTCTCAGTTGCAGACTCTTTACTTTTCTTTTCCAGACTCTCCTCCTTGCTAGGCATTTCTTCGGACTCTTCCTTGCTCTTCTTCTCCTCCTCCTTGCTCTTCTTCTCCTCCTCCTTGCTCTTCTTCTCCTCCTCCTTGCTCTTCTTCTCCTCCTCCTTGCTCTTCTTCTCCTCCTCCTTTTCCTCGCCGAGTTCTATCTCTTGGATCGTGAGTTCCTTTCCGGATACAAAGACTCGGTGGTTCTTCTTAACGCCCTTCATGTACATGAATCGCTTGATGTACGTCTTGACATGCCTTGGCCGGACCCCCTCTCTAATCGAGCCGTCCTCCACTTCCAGGGTGTCGCCCGAAACCGACGGCTTGGTTCCTACTCTGGGTTCCAAGAACGCCGCCAGCTCCTCCCCCTGGTCTTTGAGGGTGCCGAGGCTTATCTTCAACTCGGCCTACCCATGCGCTTCAGCGGTTATAACGGTTGTTGCTATTTCCCGTGTCTTCTTGTCCTTCTCTGATAGGTCCTGATTGCTCTCATCAGATCGATCTTGCGGAAGGCCGGCCAGAAGACGTCCATGAACACGAGCTCTGAATAGGCGCCCTGCCAGAGGAGGAAGCCGCTCATCCTCTCCTCTCCCGATGTCCGAATTATCATTTCCGGTTCAGGGTTCGGAAGGAAGGATGTATAGAGCCTCCTTCCAATCGTATCTTCGGTTATCTCCTCAGGCTTGAGCCGCCCCGTTTTCACTTCCTGCGCCACCGCTCTCACCATGTCTGTGATTTCCGCCCTTCCTCCATACGCGACCGCGATGTTGAGGTAGTGGTCTGCGAACTCTGCAGTCTTCGCCTCGATTGCAGACAGCAGGTCACGAATAGAGTTAGGAAGAAGGTCGAGCTGTCCGATGGCTCGCACCTTGACCCTGTACTTGACAATCCTCTCGTCCGAAAGGAGACTCGCGAGCCTGGCCTCGATGAGCACGAACAACTCCCGCAGCTCTTCGAAGCTCCTGTCTAGGTTCTCGGTAGAGAGCACGTATAACGTGACGGTCTTGATTCCCAGCTCGTGACACCAGTCCAATAGCTCCTCCGCCCTGTTGGCCCCCTCCTCGTGTCCAATCCCGTTCCCAAGGCCCAGACTCGCAGCCCACCTCCTGTTTCCGTCGAGTATGATTCCTATGTGCGATGGGACTTCCTCGGTTTCAATTTGCGTCTTGAGCCTCCCTTCGTAGAGCCTGTATGCGCCGAACATGCGCAGTACGGAGTCCATCATAGGCTATTCCCTTCAGGGGAAGCCCTTAGTCCTCACCCTAGGGTATATCGCTGTCGTCAGCGCGAAGATCGCCGCCAGGCCCAGAAGTATGTAGGAGATCAGGAGGAAAGTCGATTCTGCTGTCCCGATAACCAAGAATTGCGAGAAGGTCTTCACAGGGAGGTATAAGAGTGCCAGCATCACCAGCACGAAACCGTCTCGCCTCCAGCGGATGCTATCCCTGGCCAAATGAGAAAGGAGCGCCCCGGTCGCATAAATCGCGATTCCCGCCCACACGAGAGGCAGGCTCCCGCCAATCATGTTACCAGCATCGACCTGATAGCTGAGGCTGAGGTAGTTCGAAGCGCTCACCATCGAGCTGTACCCGGTGAAGACGCCGGCAATAACAACTAGGACGCTTGTCGCCATGGAGAAGAGCCTCATGTACCCCGTGGGCCCCCGCTGCAGCAGCCCTGCGACCGTCCTGTCTATGCTGAACCCCCTGATGAAGAACGCCCCTCCCAGAATCAGCAGAGTGGCGAGTTCAGCGTAGAGGAAATGACCCGACACTATCAAAATCCCCGCGAGGATGAAGATTAGGCCTGGCACTCCGAGGGCCCACCTCGAGTAGTGGGGGTCGAAGACAAGCATCCTCAGATAGCGCCCGAGTATCTGGTAGGTCTCCTCGACTGACTGGCTGTGCTTGACCGTCACCCTCTCGACCGAGACGATAGGCTTGAAGCTCTGTATGATTGGAATCACCTGCTCATCGTCTCCCCCGTCCGAGACTAGGACTACCCCGGTGTACTCAGAGCCCTTTACGACGCTCTGAATCTCTTTGCTGACCCTTCTGTCTGCTTCGAAGCCTCTGCTGACGTCCCCGCACACGATCGCCACGTCACAAGCGGTCCCCTTGACCGCCAGCTCGTCGCACTTCTTGACGGCGGCGAAGATAGCGTTTGCGTCGGCTTCCTCAGGGTCTGCCAGCGCGAGCTTTGTTGCGGCTGCGAGGGCCGCGTCTCTTCCAACGACGGGAGTCTGGAGCTTGGTCTTGACTCCAAGGTCGTCGTCCCTGTCGACGCAAAGGATCAGAAAGCGCTCGGGCTGATTTGACAACGTTGTCATTTGTCCAATAACCCACGACGATACTTAAGTCTAGACCCAAGAAGTCTCGTATGTCTCGCGGCGTTTTGAAGGACCCTCTGCAATGCTGACCGAAGTCCAAATCATCGAGCATTGTTCGCAGAGGATCGCGGAGTATAAGGTCAGAGAAGGGTCGTCTTCGTCCCAAATCACCCGAAGGCCCCCATAGGGAGGGGCTCCGCAGGAGTCAGAGAACCTACCTTCGAATGATCATCGAAATGGCGTTGCCTCCGCCGAGGCAGATGGTCTCCAGGCCCGTCGTCTTCTGGCTCTTCCTGAGGCTGTAGATGAGAGTAGTAAGGACCCTGGCGCCGCTGCAGCCTAGCGGGTGGCCCAGCGCGACCGCACCTCCATTGATGTTGAACTTTTCGTCCGGGATTCCGAGCTCCCTCCTGACCGCAATCGACGCCGTAGAGTAGGCCTCGTTGTGCTCGAACAGGTCGATGTCGGCAATAGTCGCCCCGACCTTCTTCAGCAGGGCCTTCGTGGTCGGGATAGGTGCCTCCATCACGCGAGCCGGCTCGAGCCCTCCGGTCCCGTATGCCACGATTTCTGCCATAGGCTTCAGCCCAAGCCTCTCCACAGCCTCCTCCGACGCCACGACTACCGCCGAGGCTCCGTCGCTCAGCTGGGACGAGTTGCCTGCTGTACAGACGCCTCCCTTCTTGAAGACTGGTTTCAGCTTCCCGAGCTTTTCTACTGTCGTGTCAGATCTGACACACTCGTCGTTGTCGAACTCAATGACCTCGCCATCCTCTCTCTGGGTGCTGACCTTGACGATCTCCTCGTCGAAGTGCCCGGACTTCAGCGCCTTCGACGCCTTCATCTGGCTTTCATATGCGAACTCGTCGGCCTCAATCCTGGTGATCCCGTAACGCTTGGCAATGTTCTCACCAGTCATCCCCATGTGGTAGTCGTGGTACACCTCCCAGAGGCCGTCAAGAATCATGGCGTCGAGGACCCTTGCGTCGCCGAGCCTCACTCCCCACCGCTCGCCTCGGACGATGTAAGGCGCATTGCTCATGCTCTCCATCCCGCCGGCCACGATTAGGTCACAATCTCCTGCTTTAATGGCCTGGGCGGCCAGCGTGACTGCTTTCAGACCCGAACCGCACACCTTGTTAATTGTCACAGCCCCGGCGCCGAACGGGACGCCCGCGCCTATCGCCGCCTGCCTGGCTGGGTTCTGGCCGAGTCCGGCGGAGACAACGTTACCCATTATCACTTCATCGACTTCGGGGGGGGAGACCTTAGCCCTAATGAGAGCCTCTCGTACAACGACGGAACCGAGTTTGGGGGCGCTCACCCCGACCAAGCTCTTGCCGAATTTCCCAGTCGCGGTCCTGCACGCAGAAACGATGAATGGCTTCCCCATTCTCTCTGGGGTCCTCATGCATCGATAATAAATGGAACGTTAGGTAGAAAAGCTGTATCCCTAAATAGCTTGAAACTTGGAGGCGGTTTGCTGGACATGAAGGCACTCAACAAGATCTGGATGGATGGCAAGTTCGTCGACTGGGACGACGCGAAAATACACGTCCTCACACACGGCCTACACTACGGATACTCCGTCTTCGAGGGCATACGGTGCTTCTCTACTCCGGATGGCCCAGCGATCTTCAGGCTCGAGGAGCATATGGAGAGATTCCTCAACAGCGCGAAAATCTATAGAATGAAGGTCGGTTACTCCGCGAAGGAGCTGGGTGACGCCTGCGTAGAACTGGTAAGGAAGAACGGCATCCCAGAGTCGTACATCAGACCCATTGCCTACACGGCCTACGGCGAGATGGGGCTGAACCCGATGAACAACAAGATTTCGGTTGCAATAGCTTCCTGGGAGTGGGGTCCGTATCTGGGCAAGGACGCCGCCGACAAAGGCGTCCGTGCGACAGTTTCAAGTTGGGTCAGGGTTGATTCTCGGGCGCTGCCGATACAAGCGAAGTGTTCCGCCAACTACGCCAACTCCGCGCTCGCGAAGATGGAAGCAATTTCAGCGGGATACGACGAGGCAATACTGCTGAACAGCCACGGTGTAGTCGCTGAGGGGCCAGGGGAGAACATCTTCCGGGTGAAGGACGAGATACTCAGCACCCCACCGGCCAGCTCAGGGATCCTGAGGGGGATAACCAGGGATACCGTCATACAGTTTGCCCGCGACCTGAACATGGGCTTCTACAGGAACGACTCCACGAGGGAGGAACTCTATACGTCGGACGAGCTCTTCTTCAGCGGAACTGCTGCCGGCATCGCCAAGATCCGGGAGGTCGACGGCAGGAAAATCGGAAACAGTGTCTTCCCGATGACAGAGAAGCTTAGGAAGCTGTATGAAGGAACGGTCCACGGAAAGGTCAAACGCTACTCGAAGTGGCTGACTCCGGTCAAGCGCTGAGCTATGTCTTGACGAATGCTTCTATATCAAGAATCGTCCCTTGACGCTTCGCTGGCGCCCTGAACTTCGGCACGACCTTCGACCCTATCTCCAATCCAGTCCCGGCGACAACATGAATCAGACCTCCAGTGACGCCCTTGAAGACGACGAAAGCGAAGGTCTTTGGCTTGACAAGCCGGTTCCCCTCGAACCCGACGCTGCTCTCGGCCAGGGCCGCAACCACTCCTTCGGGGCCGACCTGCCTGAAGCGTTTGATTTCGACGTAGCAGTCGATGCAATATGTCTTCGGGGGGACATATCTGTTCCCGCAGCTGGGGCACTCGGAAGCGAGGACTCTACCTTCCCGCAGACCCCTAAGAAACTTCTCCCCTGCCACGCCGGCCGTGTACTCGTAGTGGAGGGGAATCTGGTCAGTCCAGGACCTCAGCCTCTCGACGCTAGTTATTCTATCCTTGAGTGACATTGTCATCGCCTCGGCCTGAAGTACTTGATGTCTGTTATGGCTCCTTCCCTCTGAGACTTCGGCTTCCAAACAGCTTCCACCCTCATCCCGACATCGACTTTCCTTGGTTCCACTTCGCCCAGAAGGTGGAGTATCCCCATGCCCGGGGAAGCCCCGTCGATGTCCACAACAGAGACAAGTATCGGCTTCTTCCTTCTGCTCGCGTCATTGTTGACGTAACTTATCGAGAACGTGTTGACCGTCCCCGTGTCCTTCACCCTGACCCATTCATCGGTGGGTGCGAAGTCCTCTTCGCAGTATGCCCGCGGAGGTATCAGCGTCCGGCCGCACTTGCTGCATTTTCGGGCCCAGAGCTCCCCATCCTTGAGCCCTTCAAGGAATCGGCTGATTGCCACCCCGGATGTCCAGGAGTACCTGAGCACCGTGTCATAGTGCGTGACCAGGAACTTGCCTGCCGCTAGATCCTTGATGTCTATCTCAGTCCCTGGGTAGGCGCGAATCTTGGAGCTCAATCTCACTTCAGTGCTCCGGGACAACCGCATTTCAAACTTTCCTAACCACTCCCATCCGCCTCGCGAGCTCCATATAATACTGAAGCGACGCGGGGTTCGCCAGCGCGCCCACGCTGACCGACCTTGCGGGGTCGGCCCCCATGAATATCTTCTTGATCGGCACTTCGAGCTTCTTTCCGTTTAGGGTCCTAGGTACAGAGGGAACCTCAATTACCTCGTCGGGCACGTACCTCGGGGAGAGGTCCGTCCTCACCTTCGCCCTGATTTTAGCTATTAGGTCCTGGCCAAGCTCTCTCCCCACAGAAGGAACGACGAAGAGCAGCAGCCGCGGGGGCCCGCCAGGGGTCTCGAGGTCGACGGCCACGCAATCGGAGACCTCAGGCATTGACTCGACCGCGCGATAGATTTCACTCGTCCCGATTCTTACTCCCATCCTCTTGATCGTCGCGTCCGAGCGCCCGTAGATGATGCAGCTCCCTTTGGCAGTCAGCTCGATCCAGTCGCCGTGCCGCCAGACTCCGGGGAAGACCTCGAAGTAGCTCTCGCGGTACCTGCTCCCGTCAGAATCCCCCCACAGATAGAGCGGCATGCTGGGCATCGGCTTGGTGATGACGAGCTCGCCCACTTCCCCAATGACCGGCTTCCCCTCTTCGCTGAAAGCGTGCACGGCTGCGCCGAGGCACCTGCACTGAATCTCGCCAGCATATACGGGGAGGGTGGGGGACCCGCCCACGAACGCGGTGCAGACGTCCGTCCCGCCGCTTATCGAGTCGAGCCACATGTCCTGCTTAACGTGGGAGTAGGTCCATCTGGCTGCTTCCGGAGACAGCGGGGATCCCGTTGACCCGACTCCTCTCAACTTCCCGAGCCTGTGGGTGCTGCGGGGTTCGATTCCAGCCTTCATGCAGGTCCCGAGGTGGGCCGCGCTCGTCCCGAGGAAAGTCACGCCGTTCCTCTCCGCGAGCGTCCACAGCGAGTTGGCGTCAGGGTAGGCGGGGCTGCCGTCGTAAAGGACTATCGTTGTGCCCAGCATGAGCCCCCCTACGAGGTAGTTCCACATCATCCAGCCCGTGGTCGTGAACCAGAAGAACCGGTCGCCTGGCTTGAGGTCGTTGTGCAGCGAGAGCACCTTCAGGTGCTCCAGGAGGATCCCGCCGTGCCCGTGCACGATGGGTTTCGGCAGACCCGTGGTCCCCGACGAATAGAGGATCCAGAGGGGGTGGCTGAACGGCACCCGTTCGAACTCCTGCCGCTCCTTCCCCCTGATCATCTCCTCCCAAACCACAGCGTTACTCATGCCCTCGGGCCTCGGGGAGCCCGATGTCAGAACCGTTGCCTCGAGCGTGGGGAGCGCCGCCACGATTTCTTTGACCGCCTCTCTCCTGTCGAAGCTCTTCCCGCCGTACCTGTAGCCCGTGGACGCGACCAGCACCTTGGGGTGAATCTGTTTGAACCTGTCTCTCACGCTGGGAGCCCCGAAGTCGGGCGAGCAGCTCGACCACACCGCGCCGATGCTCGCGGCCGCCAGTAGCGACACCACGCTCTCCGGTACGTTGGCGATGTACGCCGCCACCCTGTCGCCCTTCCTGACGCCGAGCCGGCCGAGCGCCGCCGCAGCCGATGCCACCTGTCTCCTGAGTTCGTTCCAGCCAATCTCCCGCGCTTTCCCCGATTCGTCAAGGTGGACAATCGCGGGTCCGGCCGACGTGTTGGTCCTCAGCGCGTGTTCGGCGTAGTTCAGCGTAGCCCCGTCGAACCATTTCGCTCCTGGCATCCGGGCGTCGGAAAGGACGCTGGTGTATGCAGAGCCCGATATGACTCCGCCGGAATCCCAGACCGCCTCCCAGAACTGGTTGAGGTTCTCCACCGACCATTTCCAGACCTCCTCGTAGGTGACTTTCCCTGCAGGCTTGCCTCGGAAGTGCGAGTCCACGAAGCTCGTGATGTTGGCGCGCTCCTTCCAGTGCGAATCAGGCTCCCAGAGCGGCACCGAGTGCTCCTGAGAGGCCATGGAGCAGCTACCTTCTCATCGTGATTACGGTGCCGACCTGAAGCAAATCGCCCCAGGCCTGGGCGAGCCCTCGGTTGACCTCCTTCTTCACCTGTCTCTTCCCTGCCTCTCCCCTGAGCTGCCAGAAGAGCTCGCACGCCTTCATCGTCCCGGCTGCGGCGATGGGGTTCCCCACGCCGAGGAGCCCTCCTGAAGGGTTGATTGGGAGGTCGCCGTCCCTCTGGGTGATGCCCTCACGCGTGAGCTTGGGCGCCTCGCCCTTGTCAGCAAGGAGGACGCCTTCCATGTGATGGAGCTCCTTGTAGTCGAACGGGTCGTACACCTCTGCGAAGTCAATCTGCCTCTTCGGGTTGTCTATCTTGGCCATCTTGTAGGCCATCCTGGCCGCGGCCTCAACGTAGCGAGGGTAGTACAGGTCCCTGTTCGTCCAGTACTGGCTGTCGACATTCCATCCGACCCCGTCTATCCAGACCGGGTCGTCGGTGTACTTCCGGGCTACGTCCTCTGAGACGAGCATCAGCGCGGCTGCGCCGTCCGAGGTGGGCGAGACGTCGAGCCTCTTCACGGGCAGGCAGATCGGCTCGCTCTTCATCACGTCGTCCACCGTGATTCGGGCGGGCAGCTGGGCGCACGGGTGGTCCATCGCGTTGCCTTTGTTCTTCACGGACACCAGCGCGATGTCCTCCTCCCTGACCTTGTGGACCGCCATGTAACGCCTCATCTCGAGGGCGAAGATCCACAGCAGCGTCACGCCGAGCGGCCTCTCCAGCGTGTGGTCGAAGATGCTCCAGAACGCGTATTGAGGATGAGGATGGAGCGGTGACATCTTCTCTTCTGTGACGACGAGGCAGGTGTCGAAGAGCCCGGACGCCACGTGCCACCAGCCCGCCACCGGCGCAAATACCCCCGTCCCGCCTCCCACATACACCCTGCTGTACGGCCTGTTCGTCCCTCCTGCCCCGTCCATGAGGTACTCTCCCTTCATGTGAATCCCGTCGAAGGCGTCCGGAGCCGTGCCCAGGACGACTGATTCCACATCCTTGATCTCCATCCCGGCTGAATCGAGGGCCATCCTGCTCGCTCCGAAGGAGAGCTCCCTGCCTGTCTCCAGCATCCTCCGCCTGAACTTCGTCATGCCTGCCCCGACGACTGCCACTCTCTTCATGGTGTCAGCTCTCCACCGACAGCGCGACCGCTGCCCCAGTTGCCGTAGGGTTCCCGCGCCAGGACACTGCAAGTGCCCTCTCAACTCCCCTGACCTGATTGCCGCCAGCCTGTCCTCTCATCTGCAGGACGCATTCGAGCACCTTGTGAGAGCCGTTCGCCTCGATCAGATATCCTGTACCCAACGACCCTCCGCTGGGGTTGAGCCTGCGGGTCTTCTCTTCGAGCATCTTCATGGCCGACGGCTTGTTGACGCCGAGAGACATCAGGTGCTGCAACAGCTTGAAGGAGTAGGTGTCGTCCACCTCGAGGATGTCGAACCCTTCTATGCCCTTGAACCCGCCCTGCTTCCTCGCTGATTCGAACGAATCCTTAGCGTATCTCGCAGACTCAACTCCGCCTCCCTCGAACCAGGGCGTCGACGAGCGCCAGGCCAGGCCGTCGATAAGGACGGCCTCCTTCTTGTTGCTCTTTATCCAGCGCTCGGAAGCGAGGACAAGCACTATCCCAGCCTCCGCGTAGTCTGACCTGTCGTACCTCCTAAGCGGCGCCGCTATCGCCTCCGCCTCCCCGATCTCAGAGAGCTCCAGCGTGGTTCCGTAGCTCGCCCTCGTGTTCCTTGTCGCCTTCTCCTTCTCGGTTTGCACGGCTAGGCTCACGTCGTCTCTTCCCAGACCGGCGCTCTTCATGAACGCGCTCATCTCGAGGCCCGCGAGAACGTCTCCGTTGGCCCCCGTAACCCTGTGGAATTGAGGGTCGAGCGCCAGGTTCTCCACACGCGTCTTTTCGAGGACATCGGCCACCTTGCTGTGGGCCTCGACCGAAACGACATCTGCGACTCCCGACCGGATGTGCATCACCGCGTGCCCCATGCCGATTATCCCGTCCCCCGGAACGGTGCAGACAGGCCTCCTCGCCCCTCCAACTTGGTCGGGGACCATTTCGTCTGCGATGCTCCACCCCTCCCAAAGGTCCTCCGTACAGCAGATGAACGAGCCAATCTCCCTCCTCGGGTCTATTTCCGCGTCCCCGTAGGCCTTAGAGGCCGCCTGGTACATCAGCTCCCTCGTCGACAGGTCTGTAATCGCCGGCCGGAAACCCTCGTAACCGACGCCGATGATACCGACCCCGTCTGTCATGGCGCATGTCCCCAGGAGCGGCGATATTATCCGTTTGCCCGGGCTATCGTATCGGGCGGATCAGGAAGATTGCGAGGTCCCAGAGAAAGTGGCTGGTCAGGCTGGCAGAGAGGCCCCGGCCATAGCAGTAGGTCAGACCCCAGACGAGGTCTGCAACGAAGGTCGTCGCGACCCACAACGGGTTGAGCGTCGCCACATGCAGGCCGGCATCGATCAATGCCACGGCAGGGGCGGCTCCGACACCGAGTTTCGGCTGCAGCCTGACCTGCAGGGTGCCCCTGAAGAACGACTCGTACCCTGCTGCGTCGAACGCGAGGACGCCGACCTGCAGGATAAGCGGGTTGGAAGGCGACGCTATCAGGGCGTAGATTGACGCTCCGCTCGAACCGGAGATGCCAAGGAAGCCCATGCTCGTGATGGCGAGGTTTCCCGCATAGAAGATGAAATAGAGCATCACAGCGGACGCGAGCCCGATTAGTACGTGCCGCGGAGCCGGCCATGACAGGCGCGCGTTCCCGACCAGGCAGGCCACGACCATCATCACCGTCGTCGCCGCGAACGTGGCCGCGACGAAGTACCCGGTCGGGACGACGAAGAGGAAGATCATGGCCGCAGCCACGGCTATGAACCCCGGCAGGGCGCCGATTCGCTTGACCAGGCCTCCTCGCCCTAACCCAGCAGGAACCCTGCGGCCATTAGGAGAGTGAAGAGCACGGAGTGGAAGAACACGGCTCTGGTCCTTGCGCCGTAGCCAGGAGGATCCAGTTCCTCCCTGCCGGTGTTCGCAAACCTCGCGAAAAGAGGAAGCGCTGCGAGGGCCAGCAGGCAGAAGGGCGGCACTACTCGCGCGGCCACCCACAGGACCAGGAGCGCATAGGCGGCGACTGAAAGTAGCGTGGAGAGAAGCGTCGCCCGGTGCCTTCCGAGCACGACCGTGAGCGACTTCTTCCCAGACTCCCTGTAGACGTCATAGTAGATCAGGTCGTGGGAGACCAAGACCCCCGTCGTCAGCAGGCCTGAAGAGGCGGCAGCGAGTACGGGGACGGCTGAGAGACTCCCGGTCATCACGTAGTATGCGCCGAGGGCGGGGATCGGCCCGAATGTCAGGAGTATCGACAGCTCCCCCAGGCCGAGCCCCCGATAGTCTAACCGGAGGGGCGGCGCGGTGTAGAAGTAGCTGAGGAGAATCCCTGGCAGAGCTATCGCCAACGCGAGCCATCCGACGACGATTGACAGCAAGACGGCCACCAGAAGCGAGATCCCATAAAACAGGTAGGAGACTTCGAGAGCCTGCCCGATGCTCACGGTGCCGCGGGCGATTGGCTTCCAGCCCGGCGCCTCAGGCGGGAAGACGCGCTCCGAAACCCCATCAGTCCCGTTCGCATAATCGTAGACGTCGTCGATCCCGTTGGCGGCGAGGTGGAGGCAGACCGAACCAGCCAGAGCGAGGAGGAAGATGCCCGGTGAAAACAAACCCGAATCGTGCCAGGCCATTGCCGTCCCGAGAACCACCGGTGCGATGATCACTGGGGTGAACTGCAACCGGAGAAGTCTAGGGATTGCACTGAGGTTCAGCTCGCCAGCCACACCATCCTACCTCGGTGCCATCGAGTTCAAGGCGTGGCCCACGTTTCCGATCGGCATCAGGATGGGGAGCGTGACTCCTGCCTTCAGGTATTCTTCTACCCTGTCGCGGGCGTGCTCTTCGTTCCCGGCCACGGCGAGAGCTTCGATGGCCTCTTCCGGGACCAGCCGCTTGGCCTCAGCGACGTCGCCCTTCTTCCAGGCTACCTTCATGGGCTTGAGCCTCTCCTCGGTCACGCCGTATGGAAGCAGGGTTTCGGGCTTCACGACCTCTGCAAGCTGGTAAAGGAAGAAGTAATAATCTCTGACAGCCTGGACCGCCCTCACGGGGTCGGGATCTACGGAGGTCATCATGTAGGAGGCCCTCTCGACGGACCGGCCGCTTCTCGACTCTCCCACGGCGACGTTCTGGACCATCCGTTCCGTCCCATTCACGGTGTTCAGGGCCGGCGAGAGGATGACGCCGTCGGCCACATCTGCTGCGTAGGCCTGCGTCAAAGGCGACAGCGACGCAATGAAGATCGGAATCTGCTTCTCCAGCCTGAACCCGAGTGTGAGGTTGTGCACGCTGAAGAACTCGCCCTCGAAATCGACCTTCTCTCCCTTCCAGACTGCCTTCACCACCTCGACGTATTCTCTGATCCTGCGAAGTGGCCTTGTCTTCTCGACCGGGAAGATCTGGTGGCCGATCAGGGGTATGGTCGGGAAGCTGCCGAGCCCGATGCCCAGGACGACCCTTCCCCCCGACAGCTCCGAGAGCGTGGCGAACGTCGTGGCCGCGGCGACGGGGTGCCTCGTGAACGTGTTGATGATTCCTGAGCCTATTCTTATTCTGCCCGTCGCCCCAGCCATCGACGCTATGCATGTGACGACGTCTCGCTGAAAGAGGCTCTCGTGCATCCAGATCGAATCGTAGCCCAGCTTCTCGGCTTCCGCGGCCGTCCTCGCTGACTCCGTGGCGCTCAACACGGGGTTGAAGCCGAGTGCAAGCCTCACGAGGCGGCTCGGGATAGCTTTCGTAATAAGCGTTTGAAACGCATCATTTGATTTGGAAGAGTCCGGCCAACATACCTAAATCCTCGACCTTCTCGAGGTTCCAGAGGCGCCCGAGCGCCCTGCTCGCGCTTTCCTTGCCAAGTAGTCTTCTCGTAAGAAGGTAGAACTTCGATTCGACCTCCTCACTGGTCATGGGGTTGGCCGGGTGTCCTCTGGGGACAGCCACCTCGCATGACTCGATTTTCCCTCCATCAAGCTCGACGCTTACCCTGTTCGGCATCCCTCGGGCCGGATACATCGCGCTCAGCTTACTGTCCTCCCTCACCCTGACCTTCCCGACGAATTTCAGTATCTTAGTGTCCTTCAGATTCCCGTCGGCGTACGTCGAGTTGTCGACCTTGCCCTCAAGAAGGGCCATCCCGACGATGTACGGGAGGCTGTGGTCGGCAGTTTCCTTAGTGGACGGTCTCCACTTTTCCCTGTCTTTCGCGAGAATCGTGTAGCCAGCTTCGTGCGTTTCCACCAGGACCGATTTGATCCTGCGGGGGCCCCCGACTCTCTTCCTCAGGTCCAGGGCGGCCCATACGGCTGTCTGCGCGTGGTACTCGACAGGCCAGTACTTCACGTAGGTGTCGTTCAGCTTGAAGTTCCCCTTCCTGCCGCCGAAGTCTTCGACGTCCAGCTTGAAGGGACCAGACACCTGCTTGAAGAAGCCCATCTCGCCCTCGAAGATGGGCGAGGGGCCTTTCATCCCTTCCTTCGCGAGCAGGGCTGAGAAGACGGCGTTCCTAGCCGCGTTGGAGAAGGATGCGCCCTTCCACATCGAGAGCTCTCCTGCCCTCACTTGTCTCATCGCTATGTGGGCGTTGAGGGCGATGTTGACCGCCTGCGTCAGCTCGTTCCTGTCCAGCTTCAGCAGTTTTCCGGACGCCAAGGCGCTCGAAACCAGGCCGTAGCATACATGGTCCCACCCTCGGTGCCTGATGTCAGCAGAGTCGCAGAGGCGGCACTGGACCTCGTAGGCCAGGACAGTCGAGAGTATCAGGTCCTTCCCTCTGGCGCCGACGCTCTCTGCCACGCTCAAAGTCGCGCCGATGTTGTCGCTGGGATGGGCCGGCTCCTTCGAGAGGTAGGTGTCGTTGAAGTCGAAGTATCTGATCATCAGCCCGTTGACGAACGCCGCCAGGTCCGGGGCAGTCTTCGTGTCCGTACCAAGTAGGGTGGAGGTCCCGCCGGCAGAGATGGAGGACGCCACCTTGCGGGAGATCCGCACCGGCCTCTCGTCGAAGGCCCCTATCGCGCAGCCCAGCGCGTCTACGATTCTCTTCTTTGCCTCGGAGACGACCTTTGCGTCTAGGTCTTCGTACGAAAGCCGGTATGCGTAGTCGGCCAGATGCTCCGCCAGGTTCAACCTTGCGACGGTCGGTCTTCTGGCGATTTAGGCTTGATGTCTCACGAGAACCGTTAAATGCGTCTCACAGGGAGCGCAGAGATGGCTCTCGTCTTGCCCTTGTTCAGCGCCGAGCACAAGGTCCTGCTGGAGACCTTCTATCCGTCGAATCACGACGAGTATTCGGAGATCCTGACCTCGCTGGGCGGATTCATGGAGAAGGAGATCCTGCCGCTCTCTCCAAGGTTCGACCTCGGCCAGGAACCGATCGGGCCGTCCAGAAGGCGCCTGCTCGAGAACGGGATCTGTCAGATTCCGTTTCCGCCTGCATACGGCGGGCTTGGCCTCCCTTTCTCGGTCTACGCAAACGCCATAGAACTCCTGGGCGCCGCCGACGCGTCGATCGCACTGAGCGTGGAGATTCACAATGCGGTCGCGGAAGGCATCTTCAGGTTCGGCAGCGGTGAGCAGAAGTCCAACCATCTTCCCTCGCTCACGTCTGGCAAGAAGCTTGCTTCGTTCACCCTGACCGAGCCTGCCTCGGGTTCGGACGCGAGGACCGTCAGAACCACGGCTAAGCTCTTGAAGGACGAGTACGCCATCAACGGCTCCAAGACGTTCATCACAAACGCGGGAGAGGCCGACCTCTACATGGTCTTCGCCCGCACCGAGAAAGGGCCGTCCTGCTTCCTCGTGGAGGCCCCGAACCCGGGGATGAAGTTCGGAGGAGACATGAGGAAGCTCGGGATGAGGGGCTCGCGGACCTCAGAAGTCACCTTCGAGGACTGCCGCGTACCCAGGAAGAACCTCATCGGAGTCGAAGGCCAGGGGATCGAATACGCGACTCAGATTCTACATGGAGCGAGGATCAGCGTGGCCGCCCTCAACGTGGGGATATCCAGACTGGCATACGACAAGGCGCTGGATTACAGCAGGCAGAGGAACGCCTTCGGTCGGCCAATCTCCGAGTTCCAGCTGACCCGAGAGAAGATCGCCGACATGAAGACCGGCATAAACGCCGGCAGGCTCCTCTACTTCTACGCTTCCAGTCTCAAGGAGTCGGGGGTCGACTACTCTTCCGAAGCCGCCCAGGCGAAGGTCTTCGCGACTGAAATATCGCTCAAAGTCTGCGACGCGGCCATCCAGATACATGGCGGCTACGGTTACACTACCGACGAACTCCACAGGCACTGGAGGGACGCACGCCTCCTTACGATAGGCGAGGGCACCTCAGAGGTGCTGCGGCTCCTCATCGCGAGCCGGGAGCTGGCGAGGGCGCTATGAGGTTCGCCGTCTGCGTGAAACACGCGGTCGACGAGAGCGAGCTCAAGATCGATTCTGGGGGGAAGCCTCAGCTCGAGGGCGCGCCAGCAAAGATGGGGACCTTCGACAAGAACGCGGTCGAGGAGGCGCTGCGCCTCAGGAGCGCGCTCGGGGGGGAGGTGGTTGCGATAACAGTCGGAAAGGCAGAGGCAAGGAAGTCCCTGAAGGAGGCGCTCGCGATGGGGGCTGACAGGGGCGTTCACGTCCTGGCAGAACCCGGGGTTCTGGACCCTTCAAGGACCTCCGAGCTGCTGGCGGCCGCGATCGCCAAGACCGGACCCTACGACCTGGTCATCTGCTCCGAAGGCTCGTCGGACACGTACACGGGGCTCGTCCCACCCATGGTCGCGGAGCGACTGGGCCTCCCCTACGTCGGGTACGCTAGGAAGCTCGAGGTGGCAGCCCAGGTTGTCAAGGCCGAGCGGTCACTCGAGGAGAGCCTCGAATCGGTCGAGTCTCCCCTGCCTTCCATCGTGTCCGTCGTGAGCGAGATAAACGAACCCCGGTATCCCACTCTCATCCAGATAATGCAGGCTTCCAAGAAGCCTGTCGAGGAGCTCCGCCCCGAGCAGCTGGCCGCGACAGGATCGTCTCCGCCGACGGTCATCCTGTCGATGACAGCGCAGTCGCCCAACAGGAAGCGGGTCATCATCGAGGGTACTCCCGACGAGGCAGCCGAGAAGCTCCTAGGGGCACTTGAGAAGGAGGGTGTCCTTTCGCATTGAACAAGAGCTTCTGGTCGTTCTCTGAGAACGCGGCCGTCGCGGCTGAGATCGCCTCGGCGGCAAGCAGTCTGGCGAACTCCATTCAAGGCGAAGCGGTCATCGTAGAGCTGGGCAGCCTCAGGGGAGACGTTTCTGGCGCCAAGAAGAAGCTCCTGCTGAAGGGCCCTTTCCAGCCCGGCGCCTCGCCTGAGGCGTCAGCCGAGGCGATCTTTCGAGCGGCGAAGCAGCTCGAGCCGGCAGTCATCCTCGTGGGAGCGACCAGGAACGGGAGGGAGGTCGCTTCGCGTCTCGCCGTGAAGATGAGGACCGGTTGCCTGGCCGAGGCTTTCCGCCTCTCAGTGGAGGACGGGACCCTCGTAGCTGACAGGAGCGCCTACGCGGGGAAGGTAGTCGCAAGGGTCGGATGCCCGCTCCCATGCGTGTCCACTGTCAGGGCGGGGTCCTACTCCGGGGTCGAGGCCGCGCCCAGCGAGGTGCAGGAGTTCGCGGTCGGGGAGGTTGTCGTCAAGACTAAGACGCTCAGTTCTTCTAAGAAGGAATCTGGGACAGTGGATCTGAAATCTGCGAAGGTGATTGTTTCGGCTGGCAGAGGAGTCAAGAGGAAGGAGGACCTCGTGATGCTGGATGACCTCGCGAGGGAGATGAAGGGGGCGCTCGGGTGCTCCAGGCCGCTCTCGTCCGACCTGGGGTGGCTCCCCGAGGAGCACCACATCGGCCTGACCGGGGTGACGGTCAAGCCCGACCTGTACCTCGCTCTGGGAATCTCTGGTCAGCTTCAGCACATCGCGGGGATGAAGGACTCGAAGGTCGTGGCGGCGATCAACACGGACAAAGACGCTCCCATCTTCCAGGCAGCCGATTACGGGATAGTGGGAGACCTCTACCAGCTGGTACCTGCGCTTCGGAAGGCGCTCGCGGCGCGGCGCTAGGCTGGCAGGCACTTGAATCAGTCGAGACCTCACGCGGGTCCGGGCAGAACAAGCCTATAAGCGGACCGACATCCGCCCTGCCTGCATGGAGGTCGCCGACCTCGCCTATCTGGTTCTCTACTTCGTCTCGCTGGCAAGTGTCGTGGCGGTCTTCGTCTCCGTCTACAGGCATTCGAAGGACACCTCGACGAGCATAGGCCCCGACAGGCTCCTAGGCCTGACGAAGGACGAGGCGAGCCGGCTCGGCACGGGAGACCCCGTCTTCCTGATGCACCTGTCAATCGCCCTCGGCGTCGGCCTCTCGATTGCAGCGGCGGTACTCGAGCCGGCGCTCGGATACGTTCCGCTGCTGAAGGGGCTCATCCTCGCCGCCTCGGTCCCCTTGATGGTCGGGCTGATCGCGGCATTCGTCTGGAGGATCCAGAGGTTCATCCAGAGCAAACGGGTCGAAAGGGACGTCCTGAAGAGCGACCGGGCGTTCTCGTCCGCCTCGACTGTGCTGCAGCTGATCCTGATGGCCGCGATTGGGCTGACGACCACCGAGCTGGCGACCGGTTGGTTCCCCTCGTTATTGCTCGTCGGAGCGGCAGTCGGGATTCTTCGGAATCTGCTGGTCGCCCTCTACTACACCAGGCCCAGCGTGAACTTGATCGGGTTCTTCGACAGGCCGCTCTCTTCGGTCAGCACCCCGTTCAGGCTGGAGGACGTGCTGTCCGGCAAGACCGACGCATCCCAGGTCAGGGTCGGAGTGGGCAGGGTCTCAGAGTTCGAAATCCGCGAGCGGCTCTCATACGATTCCTGTGTCGAGATCGGCGCGTGCGAAGCCGCGTGCCCAGCGACCGCCGCCGGCAGGCCTCTCTCGCCCCGGGCCCTCGTCAGGAAGCTCAGCCTCCTCGGGCGCAAAGACGGGGTGCCCGACGGAGACCCGTTCTCAGTGGTCGGCGAGGACGAGCTCTGGTCGTGCACTTCATGCGGAGCCTGCGTAAGCAGCTGTCCTGTCAGCGTCAAGCACTTGGATTTGGTTTATGACCTCAGGAGGGACTTGGTCGGGAAGGGAAAGCTCGACAAGGAGAAGTCCTCCATGCTGGAGAACCTCGCACAGAACCAGAACCCCTATGGCTTAAAGTCCAGCACGAGGAGTGATTGGGCCGCGGGCCTAGGGATCGACACCGTAGCCTCCAATCCGAACGCGGAGTACCTCTACTGGGTCGGTTGCGTCTCTTCCTTCGACCAGAGGGCACAGAGGATCTCGCGTTCCCTATCGAAAATACTCAAACAGGCCGGCGTGTCATTCGCAATACTGGCCAATGAGGAGATGTGCACCGGAGACCCCGCGCGCCGACTGGGAGAGGAAGGTAGGTTTCAGGAACTCGCGTACCAGAACATCGAGAGGCTCAACTCTCACAACGTGAAGAAGATCATTGCGACTTGCCCCCACTGTTTCAACTCGCTTAAGAACGAGTATCCAACGTTCGGCGGCAAGTACGAAGTCGTCTACTACACCCAGCTGATCTCTGACCTCATCAGGGCGGGAAGGATTCGGGTGCCGAAGGACAAGGTTCAGGAGATATCGGTGACCCTCCACGATGCCTGCTACGCCTCCAGATACAACAATGTTTTCGACGAGCCCCGCGAGGCCCTGGAGGCTTCGGTATCCGAGCTGCGCGAAATGGGCAGGCGGAAGGAGAAGACGTTCTGCTGTGGGGCCGGAGGGTCCAACTACTGGTTCAAGGTTCCCCAGCAGCGCTCCATCGCCGGGATAAGGACCGAGGAGGCTAGGAAGACGGGCGCAGACGTCATCGCAACCGAGTGCCCCTACTGCCTCTCCATGCTGGACGACACGACGAAGGTGATGAACACCGGGATGGAGGTCAAGGACGTCGCCGAAATCGTCGCCGAGTCGCTCAGCTAGTCCGGAATGCTCCGCTGGTGCCCTGTGCGGCTCCCGGAGGCCTTGCCTTGGCGTGCATCACTGGTGCCCCTCGAGCGTCCTTGCAGCCCCTGCCTTCCTCACGACCTTCCCCCCGCCTGCAGGGAGGGCCCGCAGGACGTCGTCCACAGTCAGGCCCAGAACTCGGCCCTCCAATGCGGGTTGGAGGTCCTTCAGGACCCTCTTCGCGGTCTCCGAGCCCTTCTCTCTCTGAGGCCTCAGGATCAGGTAGCTCCTAGCGCTCTTCATCAGGGCTGCCTCTGGCCCCGACACTAGCCTCCCGTCCTCATCGATGCCCACCGCCACCTCGACGATGTTCTTTGTTACGAAGTTCTTCCGTCCCTTGATCGCGAAGCTTCCTCGGGGCAAATACTCCCCGCTCGGCGCGGCGCTGCCGACCTGGTCAGGGTTGACCCAGTAGGCATCTGCCGAGGCAAGCCCTGTCTTCCAGGCGCTGCTGAAGGCGACGGTTCCCTGTGCCACTTCGCGGACCTCCGTCTCCGTCTGGACCTTGCCCCCCTTGAGCACGAAGAAGGGAGAGCCGAACAGGTCTGCGTGATACACCACGTCGCCGTCCTGAAGATGCCGCCTCACGAGCAGCTCGTTTGAGTGGGCGTCCCTCCCCCCAATCGCGAGCCTGCCCTCGCTGGTGAAGAACCACCTGAACTTCTCGTACCACTCCTGCTTCCTCCTCGCGAGCCTCTTGGTTGCGGGTCTGCCTTCGGCCTTGACCTTCGGGACCCTCCTCGAGAGGCGGGCCACGGTCTCCCTGGCATCCGCGGCCTTGTCCTCCAACTCCTTTGCCCAGTCGTAAAGGAGCGACGCCGCCGCGGCAGGGGATGCCGGATTCGCCCTCGGCTTCAGCCCCCCTTCGGTCACGATCTTCGTGGCATCGGCGGCCGAAGCGGCACCGGCCGCAGCGGCAGCGAGAGAACGGAGCCTCGAGGCCTCGAGGAGCAGGGGTGTCTCCTCTGACCTCAGCTTCGATATCGTCGCCTCAAGTTCCCGGCGCTCCCTGTCTTCTCCGCTGTCGGCAGGGACGGCGCTTTCGATCGCGTCCCGAAGGAGGATTTCGTCGCAGAGGGCCGAAACAGTCAGCGACTCCTTCTTCACCTTCAGGCTCCTGGGCGTGACCACGAAGATCTCGTCTCCGCCCTGAGTCTCGCACACGCAAGGGTGGGGCTTCTCCCGCGCCTCCTCCAGCATTTCCCTGAGGACGCCCGCGACCTCCGCCCCCATGTCCTTGAGCAGCGAGGAGTCCGCGCCCTCGTCGAGAGAGAGCCTTGACAGGGCTTCGGCGACATACTTCCTTGGGAGTGCCACATGTTTCCCGATCGCCTTGCCGACGGTCTTCTCTGCCTTCGCCATTTCCAGTACCTCCTCCGGTCCGACGCTCGAAGGGCTCAGCCTCCTCTGAGCAGGTGCGGTATAGACCCCTCCTCGGATGAGCCTACGCGACGCCGACCTGACCTCATCCTTCACCAGCAGGATCCTCCCGGCCCTGTCGGTGAGGATTATGTTCCCGGGAGGCATCAGCTCGACTATCAGCTTCCTGGTCAGTTCGCCTTCTCCGAAGGTCAGCTCGAAGACCCGGTCAAGGTCGACCTGGGAGGCCCCCGCAAAGCGCGCCCTTTCCAGCTCCCCTCTCAGTCTCGAAGTGAATTCCGTCGTCTCCGCCCTCTCGACCACCTTCTCCGAAACCCACACCCCGAGGCTGGGCGAGGCGACCAGCCATACCTCTTCGGCCCCCGGCTTTCTGAAGCGGAGCAGCTGTGCGTCTCCCAGCGTGTAAATGTTATTAACGTAGGTACCTCGAAGCGTCGAGCCAATTTCCTTGATGAGAGCCAAGACTTCGAAGCCCGAGAGTTCAGTCACGAAGGTAGCGGCCCCGAAACCATTTGATAAGCTATATTGGATGAGAATCGGCCTGGGCGTCCTCGGCGGGCTCACGGCATATCGAGTCTTCGGGCTCGACTACCTGGACGGTCTGCTGGTGGGGGTCATCTTCTATCTGGCATCCTACTACCTCGCGAGATACCTCTGGTTCCGGGAGCTGGATAAGGCAGATGTCGGGAAGATTTACAGCACAGGAATAGGCGGTTACGTTTTGGTCTTCCTGTTTACATGGATTCTGATCTTCACGCTGGTTTCTGCATGAGTTTCGCGTAGTCGAGAAGGGTGTCTGCGTACCCTCTGTCGAAGTCGTCAGCCATCTGACTCGACTCGATGGCCTTCGCTGCCCTGGCAATTCTGTCCTGACTCCACGACTGGAGAGTCCCCTCTTTGCCTTTCAGCATGCTGGCGTAGATTCCGGCAGCTGCCAAGAGGCTGCCCCTTTCTCTTTCGCTACGGACCTCAGGGGAGAGAGCTTCGAGCTTCCTCTTAGCACCCTCCAGGTCGGAGTTCCTGAGAGATTCTAGGATCGATGAGACGCCTTCGGGCACGGTTTTGCTCGTAAGCACGACAGTCATACAGTATTTAATCTTCCATATGGGCCAAGGTTAAACAAAATCTGGTTTTTGGTGAACGAATGGCGTGTGACGGGGGTTCAGAACGCCCTCCGAATCTGGTCTAGTCGGGTTGAGCGGGGTGTCGGGAAGACTTGACGCGGCGAGCATTAAGCGCGGTGGGCTGTAAACGCTCTCGGAATGGCAACCCACCACCGGAAGGCAAGGGGCGTAAGCCTGAGCAAGAGAGGAGTAAGCCTGAGTAATCGGGAAAGCCTTGACAAGCGCTTTGAAAGAATGATTGCGTATCTTCGAGAGGAAAGGAGACAGAGTTAGCGGGAAACCGCGGAAAAGGGCCCGCTTGCGCCGTATCACTCTACTTGGGCAAGATTCCAATTCTTCCTTAAGGGAGCGCGACGACTGGATCTGCTCCGATCGTCAAATCCTGCCTTGGGGCAGTCGTAGGAAAGAACGTACGCCTAGAGGTGCCTGTCAGGGCACTCGGTCTAGTCCACGCCCGCCTTGCTCAACGAGACCAGTACGCTCTGGCCAGTAGACAGCTCGGTCGCCTTCACGGAACCTCCGTCCCTTTCCAACAGAATGGATGCGTGGACCATCTGCTCCACCGTCCTGCCCCCTATCGCCACGTCATGCGACGGTCCGAATGTCACCCGGTTGGTAAGGAGGTATGCTCTCGCGTTGAGGTACGCATCCCTCGCGATCTCGCTCAGATACACGTCGAGGGCCCCCTGCCTTTCGGCGAGGTTCGACCTGCCTGGCAACCCGATCGTGAAGTTCCTGGTCAGCGTGTCGACGACGACCAGCGAACACGATGCCGTGGCCTCCCTCGCGTTCATCCTGACGACCACCTCCACCTGCTCGGCGAACGAATCGGTCCTCAAACAGATGATTCTCTCGAGGATGCCGGCCGGGTCCCATCCGCGAGCCTCCGCCATCCCTTCAAGCCTTTCAGGCCTGAAGGAGCCCTCCGTGTCGATGAAGAGCGCCTTCTTGCCCCTGCGCGAGGCGCAGAGGACCGCCTGCATGGCCAACTGCGTCTTCCCCGTGCTGCTCCTCCCGAGGAATTCGACCACGCGGCCCTCCCGATAGCCGCCCTCAAGGAGCCCGTCGAGGGTCGCCGAGCCTGAAGTGAGGGTCCGAAAAGAGGCTGCCTTCCTCATTGCGTCCGTCCCCGTGAACTCCGGAGGAGTCATCTGCTGACCTGCAACCCGGTTTCGATGCCGTTTCAATACCGATGTCTTTTTAACTCTCACACGGCGCCCGGAGAAAGGTCCGAATGAATTCTCAGCCTCCGCCACAGGCAAAGCGCCCTCTAAATGTCCTGCAGAAGGCTACCAGCAAACAGGTTTCCGTCAGGCTCAAGAACGAAATCGAGTACAGGGGAAAGATGTCCAACGTCGACCCGTACATGAACGTCATTCTCATGGATGCCGAAGAGTTGGAGAACGGCTCAAAGAAGGCCAACTACGGAAAGGTCGTCATCAGGGGCAACAACGTCCTCTACATCAGGATAGAGGACCGCCTGTAGGAAGGCTCCTCCGATTTGCCCCGGTCCCTCCACGTGGAGGAGATCAGGGGTTACGGCGTCCAGGATTTCGAAGTCGAGATAGTCGAGCGAAAGGGGAAGGGTCACCCCGACAGCCTGATAGACGGAGCGTCGGAGGCCGTCTCTCTCGCACTGTGCAGGTACTACCTCGACCGCTTCGGGGCTATACTCCACCATAACGTCGACAAGGGGATCCTCGTCGGAGGCAGGGCGGAAGCGAGGTTCGGCGGTGGGAGGGTCATTGCGCCGATCTACATCATGGTCGCAGGCAGGGCGACCGAGCTCGTCCCGTACGAGGGGAGGAACCTGAAGGTGCCGGTCGACCGGGTCGCCCGCGACTCGATCCGGGCGTTCATCCGCGACACCATGCGGTTCCTGGACCCGGAGAGGCATGTCCGGGTAGACACCAAGATCAGGCGGGGCTCTCCAGACCTGGTCTCCGTCTTCATGAGGAAGGGGGTCATGCCCATCTCCAACGACACTTCGGTCGGAGTTGGCTACGCCCCGCTCACGCCCACTGAGCACCTCGTCCTTGCGACGGAGAAGCTCCTGAACTCCGCCGCATTCAAGGGGAGGTACCCGGAGGTCGGCGAGGACGTCAAGGTCATGGGCCTGAGGCAAGGGAAGAGGCTCGACGTGACGGTCGCGGCCGCAATGGTGGGCCCGAAGATCCCCGACGCGAGCCACTATGTCAGCGTCCTCAAAGACGTGTCGGGGGAGCTCGAAAGGCTGGCCTCGTCTTCTGGTCTGGACGTGAACTACAGGCTCAACGCCGCAGACGACATGAAGCGGGGCTCGTACTATCTCACGGTCACAGGCACATCTGCGGAGCAGGGGGACGACGGCAACGCCGGCAGAGGCAACAGGGTCAACGGACTGATCTCGCCTATGCGCCAGTACTCGATGGAAGCGACTGCCGGGAAGAACCCGGTCAACCACACCGGCAAGATCCTTAACGCAGTGGCGCTGCTGGCGGCCAGGGACATCGCCAAGAAGGTCCCCGGAATCAAGGATGTGTATGTCAGGATGCTCAGCAGGATAGGCATGCCGATCGACCAGCCCCAGATAGCCAGTGCCGCGATAGTCCTCGAAAGGGGGACCAGGGCCTCCAGCGTGACCGGAGATGTCAAGGCAGTTCTTGACGAATCCCTCGACGGGATCGGGAAGGTCACGAACCTGATCCTTCAGAAGAAACTTGAGCTATTCTAGGCTCTCTCGCTCACCGGTCGCGAAAAGGAATGCCTTCTTCTCGTCCAGCTCGACCCCATAGGCCTTCCGGAAGAACCTGACGACGGCCGTCACGTCGTGCTCGAGCAGCTCTCTGCAGTTGGGATGGCTCGCTCCGACCGCCTGCGGCCAGTCAATCAGCCAGAACGCGGCTCCGGTGGTGAGGATGTTGTACTCGCTCAGGTCGGCGTTGACCAGCCCCGCCTCGAGGAACGCCTTCCTGATTGACTGGAGGACGGTGCGCACCGCCGCCTCAGGGTCCCCGAGCTCCGGCCTCTGCGAGAGCCTGACCCCGGCGAGCTCCTCGAGCAGGACGGTGCTCCGGCTGAAGGCGATTGGCCTCGGGAAGACCTGCGACAGGCCTTCGAGCTTCTTCAGGGCTGTGTACTCCCTCTTCGCGGCTTCATAGTTGGCCGTCATCCAGCTTCGCATTTCGGCCCCCTCCCTGAACCTCTTCTTCCTTACCCTGGTGAAGCTCGTCCTCCCAAGCTTGTAGAACTTCAGCGCGAGCGGCGAGCCCTCCTCCGTGAGCGTCTCGTAGACGTCCGACTCCTTTCCCTTCGCGATGACCGCACCCAGTGCGAAGATCAGGTCCCTCTTGACGTAGTCCCTGAGCGCCATGGCTTCAACCGCCTCCTTCGTCAGGGCATACCCCGAACCCCGGCGGCTGACCAGCCCTCTCCTCTCGAGCCTGCCCGACCGCGAACCGCACCCGCTCGCTGGGAAGCCGGCTCATCCTGGAGAGTCTGCCGACGTCGGCGGTCCCGTGCCCGGTGGCTGCCTCCTCCAGACCGGCAAGCGTCCTCCACTCTTCGTCCTTCAGCGACTTCAGGACGCGGGCCGCCCGTTCTGTGGTCGACATCGCCTGACCTCCCGCTTCATCCCGCGCAATGATAAATGAAACGCCGGGTCCGTGATGTCACGCCGCACCGGCGTGTAGGCCCATCCCAGGCGGTTGACTGGCCTGTGCGGTGGTCACTCAGGCCGGAGTCCGCCCCCATCTATCCGTCTATCCATTCTTCCCTCCAGAGAACTGCCGGCTTCCGCGGAGACAGCCGCCCGTGTGGCGTCCGTCTATTCGGCTCGGTCGCGCTACTTCAGGCCTTCGCCTATCGCACCTACGTAAGCGGCCCAGTATTTGTCCGCTCTAGACCTGACCCTCCTCGGGCGTCCACCCCCCTTGGCAACCCAGAGCCCTCTCCCGTCTCTGACTGACCCTATCCTCCGAATAGGTATCCCGGATTCGGCGAACTCGTCCTCCAAGTCTCCAACCCTGTCTGGGTTGCACGTCGCCAGAAGGGTCCCTTCGCTGAGCGAGCCGAGGGGGTCAAGGCCGAAGGCTCCGCAGACCGCGGCGACCTCCTCTGAAACGGGGATCTTGTCGACGTCCACCCGGAATGCCCTCCCAGACGCGGATGCCATCTCCTCGAGGCCTCCCAGCACGCCCCCCTCTGTCGCGTCGTGCATCGAGGTTATCCCGCCGCGGCCCAGGCCGACCCTCGCTGCAGTGAGGGCGTCGGCCACCGTCGAACAAGACATGACCAGCTTCCTTGCCCTCGACGCCCTGATGCGACCCACCCTCTCCTCCACGTGGCGCGGAAAGGAGAGCGCCAGCGAGGCGGTCGTCTCGATCCCCGCCTGTTTGGTCATCAAGACCGCATCGCCAGGCCTCGCCATTGACGGGTCGACGAAGCTTCCTCGACGCCCGAAGCCGAACATCGAGCCCGCCCCGATGACAGTAAAACCTGAACCCGGATAGCTACCGGTGTGACCGGCGGCAATCGTGATGCCGAGCCTGCGGCATTCCTGCCCTATCGACCTGACATACCCTGCTCGGTCGGCGTCCCCCAACTCGGACGGGAAGTTGAAGCTGAAGGTCGCGTACTGGGGCTTCAATCCCGACGTGGTATAGTCCGACGCGATCAGGTGGACGCTCAGCCAGCCTGACAGCTTCACCCCGAGAGACGGGATGATGGAGACCGGGTCGACCGTCAGGATCATGACTTCCTTCCCGCCTACCGCGATGACCGCGTTGTCAGACCCTTTCCTAGGCCCGATCACGAGCTTCCCAGACGCCTTGCCGAGGCTCGCATAGACGACGTCCTTCATGAACCCGGGACTGGCCTTCCCCAAGACCGGCAATCAGGTCGGACCTCTACTCGAACCCCAGCCTTCTGAACGACGGGCGTGCCACCCGGATCAACAGAAAGGCCAAGGGGATGTACAGGAGGTCGAGCAGCGTGAGGAAGTCTGGGGCTGCCGCGTAGAATCCTAGATTCACGCTCGAAGGACTCCCATACCCGAAGAGCCCGTAGGTGTAGAAGAGCCAGTCAGGGAAGAAGAACGCCAGGGTCTCGAAGACTGTAGCGATGACCATCGAGGCGACCAGCGTCTTCGTCCCTCTCTTCCTTGCCCACCCTATGATCAGGGCCTCGGGGGCCCTCGCCCACACTATTCCGGGGGCGTATATGGCGGGCCAGCCGAGCCACGCCACATTCAGGGATTCGCCGAGGAAGGAGCCGACGGCAATGGCCTCGAACCCCGTCATCGACCCAGCGAGGACGCTGAGGGCCATGTAAATTGGCGGAGCCCAGGTGATTTCGCCCAACGGCTCCGGAAGTTTGATCGAGAGGAAGGTGGAGATGGCGATGAGCGCCGAGAATACGATGACGACCGCCAGAGTCACCGAAGGGCCAGGCTTCGACCTTCGGGTCTCCGCTCCGGAGGCGCCACCCATGCCGGACCTTGCTCCCTGAGCCTTATAAACAGGTGAATAAATGGCTTATGATATGCAGCCCCCGGACGAGCTCATGGTACAGGAGTTCCTCCCGGCGCTCAGACACCTCGTCGCGAAGGAGCTTCGTTCGCAGGGGTTCTCACAGAACAGGATATCGTCGCTACTTGGCGTGACGCAGGCTTCAGTGAGCCTCTATCTGTCGTCGGACAGCCGAAGGACTTATTCTGTGTTGTCTGCTCTTTCCCTATCAGCCGAGGAGGCGGACAGGTACGCGGCCCTCTTGGCCGAGGACGTGAAGCGGAACGCGGTCGATGCCGTCGGAACGCTCTCCACGGTCTGGACCGGGCTCCTCGGGAGGGGGGCCGTCTGCCCCAGGCACAGGAGCATCTATCCCGCCCTCGCGGACTGCGACGTCTGCATCAGGGAGTTCGGGAGGGAAGGCTCGGCATACTCCGCGGCGGTCTCGGAGGTCGCCGAAGCTGTAAGGAGGCTCGAAGCCTCCCAGGGCTTCGTCTCAGTGATGCCAGAGGTCTCTGTGAACGTCGCGCTGGCGGTCGGAGACGCGCAGTCGGCCGCGGACGTCGTCGCCGTCCCGGGGCGCATCGTCAGGGTGAAGGGCAGGCCGAAGGCCATCCTCCCGCCCGAAGCCGGCGCATCCAGGCATCTCTCAAGGGTCCTCCTCTTGATTCGGACTCGGAAGCCAGGGGTTCGTGCCTGTATCAACCTGAGATACGACAAGAAGATGGAAGCGGTGCTGAAGAGGCTGAAGCTGAGGCCCCTCAGAATCGGCGGGTACCCGCCTTCAGCCTCGGGCGACCCCACCATCGACGCCCTCGCGAAGCGCCTTTCGTCCGCCGATGAGGCCTTCGACGTCCTTGTCGACCTGGGCGGAAGTGGCGTCGAGCCGAACCTCTACCTCTTTGCGGAGAGTCCGGCCGGGGCGGCTGACCTTGCGCTCAGGGCCTCTAGGGCCTATTCAGCCGGCTAGCGCTTCCATCCGGCTGCCCTTCCTGACCGTCGCCTCCCCCGTTCTCGCACAGGCCGAGATGAATGCCACGTAGATGGGTTCCGGACTCTCCGGCCTACTCACGTACTCGGGGTGGAACTGCGTCCCCATGTAGAAGGGGTGCCCCTGAAGCTCCATGATCTCTGCCCTCCTGCCGCCGTCGCTGAAGGCGACGTAGCGCATCCCAGCGTCCTCGAATCTCTTGAGATACCTCTGGTTGAGCTCGAACCTGTGCCTGTGCCGCTCTCGTATCTTCGCCCGCCCATAGATGTCGAAGGCCCTGCTCGGCTTGTTCAGGAAAATGTCGTGACCTCCAAGCCTCATCGTGCCTCCCATGTCTGAGACCTCCCGCTGTTCCGGCAGGAGGTGGATGACCGGGTGAGGCGTCTCCGGGTCCACTTCCGTGGTGTTCGCCTTCTCGAACCCAAGGACGTGTCTGGCGAATGAAACCGACGCCAGCTGGAAGCCGAAACAGAGACCCAAGAATGGAATCCCCTTCACGCGGGCGTAGTTCGCCGCCGCTATCTTGCCCTCGACCCCCCTGCTTCCGAACCCCTGGGGGATTACGACCCCGTCGTAGCCGTCAAGGATGCCGAGCTTGGCGCTGTCCTCCTCAATCATCTCGGACTCAATCCAGTCAATCTTGGACCTCGCCCCGTTTACCGCGCAAGCGTGCATCAGCGCCTGGTTGACGCTCACGTAGCTGTCGGCCAGGCTAGCGTACTTCCCCACCATCGCGACCCGGACCGTCTTCGGCTGGTCCAGGAACCTGTCGGCTACCCGGTTCCACTTGCTGATGCTCAGCCGCCTCTTGATTCCGAACTGCCGGAAGATCGGCCCGAGCACACCCTCCTCTTCGAGAAGCCTGGGGACTTGGTAGATTGATTCCACGTCAGGGTTGGATATCACGCTCTCCACAGGCACGCTCGTGAATAGCGAGATCTTCTCCTTGGCCTCCTTCGGCAGCGCCCTCGAGCTTCTGATGACTATGATGTCCGGCTGGAGCCCGATCCTGCGCATCTCCTGGACGCTGTGCTGGGTCGGCTTCGTCTTCATCTCTCCAACCACCGAAAGCTCGGGAGCGAGGCTCACGTGAAGGAAGAGCGTCCTCGATGGCCCGTCTTCCATCCGCATCTCCCTGAACGCTTCGAGGAAGGGGAGGCTCTCGATGTCCCCGACGGTCCCGCCGCACTCCACCACGAGGACGTCGACCTTCGAGTCGACGGCCAGCTGCCTGATCCTGCGCTTGATCTCGTCCGTGACGTGAGGGATTATCTGGACAGACTTGCCCAGGAACCTGCCCCTTCTCTCGTCGTCGATGACCTTCTTGTAGACCTGGCCCGTCGTGATGTTGTTGTCCTTGGACATGTTCCTGTTGAGGAACCTCTCGTAGGTCCCCAGGTCCATGTCAGTCTCGCCGCCGTCGTCAGTGACGTAGACCTCTCCGTGGGTGATGGGGTTCATTGTTCCCGCGTCGAAATTCAGGTATGGGTCAATCTTGAGGCATGTCGCTTGGAGACCCGACAACTCCAGAAGCTTGGCTACCGACGATGTCGTAATGCCCTTGCCGAGGCCCGACATCACTCCGCCCGTGACAAAGAGATACTTCGGCATATAACAAGTGAAGGTCCTGCGTAATTAAGGGTTGTGAGAATCGGCTCTGTTAGGTTGACGGTTGCTGGCGCGGATTCGTCTCGTCGTTAAGCGTCGGTTGCTCAGGGTTCTGTCTACTTGTCGGTTGGTCCGGGGAGTCGGACCCAGCATGCGCTCCCCTTCCTGATGAGCGTCGGCGCCTTGTCGTCTGTCGACCCCGCGAATTCGCACCCGCAGGACGAACAGATGGCGCCCTTCTCGCCCCGGAGGGTCACCGTATTGTTGCAGTGGCACCTCAAACGCCCTGCACCTCCAGCATTATCGCCACTTCGCTCTCCCCGCCAGGGGTCTCTTCGAATCTCGTGCCTAAAGGACTTGCCAGACCAGGGTTCTGCTAACTCCTCGGGACACGGGCGGCTTCCGACGGGGCATTAACTATACGGGACACGGCTCAGGGTTTTGTCGGTGTTGAGCGTCGGGTCATGAAGAGCTGTTCTGACACTTTCAGAACCCGTCAACCTCTGAGTCCTCTTCCCCTCCGTCTTCATCTGAGTCCTCTGTGTCGGGCTCTTCGTCATACTTGTGGTCGGCTCCCAGCGTATTGACCTCTTCTGAAAACTACGGTCTACGCGATTCCGTTTACTCTATAAGAACCCTCGGCGTTTGAGTTCTGTCCAACTAACGGGACATAGCTTCAAGTTGTTCTCGCTGTCCAATTCGAGACATGGTTATCAGAAAGTGTCTCTAAGGGTAAGGGCATGAGGACATTAGGTGGGCGTTCCGCGCTTTCGGTTAGCTTTGGCATCGGGGGCGCTATCATCATACTTGTCGCGTGGGAAGTGTTCGTTACGGGCGCCTCCGCTACGAGCGAGATAATGACCGTGAACCGAGGCTTGGTTCCAGCCGACATTCTCTGGGTAGTCTCGATAGTGTGCTTTGCCTTGGCCATCCTCATCTACGGAACGACCCCCGACCCATCATCGGACGAACTCACCGACAACTGAGCGGCAACCCTCCCCTTTGTCGCGTTCTGAATAGGCGTAAGCCACTTGTTATCTCCTTCAATTCTGGATCGCATCGGTCTGCGGGGGTCTCGCCCTCTAAGCCCTCGTGCGGTCGGATGTAGTTGTGGAAGCGTTGGTGACACTTGAGAACCGACTCTGTCGAACTGGCGGGATGTGTCCTCGCCGTCGAACACCGGGAGAACGCCCATGGGGCATGATTAAATGACAACTATGAGGCTCATCGGGAGATGAGTAGGAAGTTCTTCGGCGCCGCAGTAGTCCTCACGGCCTTGGCGATTGTCGCCTTTGCGGGCTGGTATGTAGATTCAGGAAGGGCGTCGTTCGGAGGAGCAGCGGACCCCACACTGGCCAGCCAAGCCTTTCTCATAGGCATCGTTGCCCTCATCACGGCGGCAGTGGCTTGGTTCACAGCCTTGCGCTCCCCCTAGCGCTCTGAATCACCATCTCGCAAATGCTCTCACCCACGATTCTGTTTCCGGCGGCTTCGGAAGTCTTGCCCTTGAGTGCCCTGTGCGACTGCCATTCACACAAGCGCTTGTTGCATCACCAGTCCATCCGAGCCACTTGGCCTGCGAACCTGATGTCGCCAATGAGATTCCATGTTCCGAATTGAACACTGGGAATCTTCGTCAAGCTTGTAGCACGGAGCGGGCAGAACCAAAGGATTGACAACAGATGGACAGGCCACCTTTCGTTGGAGGGGCCCCATCTCGAGCCTCGTCAGAATACGGGTTGGGTGATAACGGCGAGGTCGGAGACGTCGGCCAACAGCTTGCTCACCCTACCCAGCGAACCGAGCGTCTCTGCCACGGAGGCACCCTGAGCAGCGGGAAGCCGTTCGATTCTCCCTAGGTCCTGGCTCATCTCCCTTGCTAGGCTGTCGACGGTCATCTTGATAGAGCGGGGCCTACCCGCCCGCCTGGAGATGAACGCCTGCGTCGCCAGGTCGTTCATCTGTTTCAGCCTCGACACGCACGCCGCGAATTCTCGGGAGAGTTGCCGTGAGGCCCTGGGATAGTGCAGGGACTTCGAGAGCTCAGCGACTGCGTCGCCGACGCTTTCAAGGAAGCTCGCGAGGACCCGGTAGTCCAGGACGTCGACAGGCGAGAGGCCGTAGCTCTCGGCTATCTCCGGCCGCATTATCGCGGCCCTGATCACCCGCACCAGCAAGAAGTAGAGCCGGTCTACCTCGTCGTCGCGCTCTGCGACAAGCGCCAGGAGCTTAGGGTCTCCCTTGGTCAATCCCTCAGCCATGTCCTTCAGCATGCCGTCGAGGATGCTTGACATCCGTCTGACAATCTTTTCTGGGATTATGGCTGAGGACTCGAGCAGGAACTGGACCGTGACCCTCTTAGAGTCCTCGTCCATTATCTCCAGCCCAACCAGGCGGGCCATCGTGGCTTTCAGCCGGGCCCTGTCCTCCCTGGAGATTACCTTCTTGCCAACGATTCTAATGACGTCGAACCCCAGGAGATAGGCCCCGGTAACGTCGTTCATCACCTCGCTCAGGTCCTCCCCGGGATACTCCACCTCGATCTCCCTTGGCTTCTCCGCCACGTCCTCGATGGGTCTGACAATCAGCTTCCTGGCCGAGAGCTCGTCGACCGACACGGTCGCCCCCTTCTTCACGCCGTTCCGCTTCGCCCAGTCCTTTGGCAAGGAGATGAGGAGAGTTCCGCCTCCCATCTCGAGGACCTTGCGCGCGTTCATGCCTCTATAGGATGGAGCGGCTCTCTATATCCCTTCGGGAAGGGTCGACGCATAGCGACCCTGCCGAACGCTAGGCCTGCGGCTGGGGTACCTTGTTGACCTGCTTGTTGACGGCATCCGCGAGATAGTGCCCCCGCAGGGTGACCTTCGCGTCGCTGACACCCTTCGCCGCCAGGACGGCGGCCTTTATGTCGCTGGCGATCTTTAGGGCGAAGACAGGCGGGCAGAAAGGTGCGGTAAGATGGAACTCCACGGCCACGGAGCCCCTCTCCGCGGTGAGTTTGTCGATCAGCTTCATCTCCGTGATCGGTCTTCCAAGCTCAGGGTCGATGATCTTGGAGAACCTCTGCTCGATCTCCGCCAAGTCGACTTGGGTCTCGGACATCATTTCCCGAAGGTTCCAGCAGAGTATTTATTGATTGGCGCCGGATGGAGATGGCAGTGTCCCCACGCGCTTCCCTGCCGCGCTGTGGCCCCGCCGGAATCCCACCTTTCAGGAGTGGCTGAGCGATGGCCAGGACAGCCGTCAAGCTGAGGATCACCGGGCTCGTGCATGGCGTCTTCTTCAGAGCCTCTATGGCCGAGGAGGCCGCAAGCCGGGGAGTGTCAGGCTGGGTCAGAAACATGGCAGATGGCTCGGTCCAGGCATTGCTGGAGGGCGATGAGGAGAAGGTCATGCGCATAGTCGACTGGGCAAAGCACGGGCCGCCAAGGGCCCGTGTCGACAGGGTCATTTTTGGAGAGGGTAAGGCCCAAGAACTCGAAGAGCTTCCGTATCGAAGGCTAGACAGATAGAAGCGTTTTAAACGGCGCCAGGAGCGCGGCCGTCCGGTGCCTTTGAAGAAGGTCGCGGTAATCAGGGGTGACGGGACGGGGCCCGAGCTCGTTGCGGCAACCCTGTCGGTGCTCAAGGCGGCCGGCACCAAAGCTGAATTCATCTCATGCGAGGCCGGTTCCGAATGGTGGGAGAAGACCAAGGGGCCGAGCTTCTTCCCTGACGAAACCTGGAAGGCTCTCGAGGAATCTGACAGCTGCTTGAAGGGTCCGACGACCACGCTCCCGACTCCAGGGACGCCCCGGAGCGTCGCCGTGAGCATACGCCAGAAGTTCAACCTCTACGCCAACGTGAGGCCCGTAAAGACGTTCCCGAAGCAGACTGGGCCGCTCGGCGATGTCGACTTCGTCTTGGTTAGGGAGGGCACGGAAGGCCTCTACGCTGGATTGGAGCACAGGCTCTCCGACGACGTCTCGATCGCGATAAGGCTGATCACAAGGGACAAGTCGACGAAGGTCGCGAAGTTCGCCTTCGCCGAAGCGGAAAGGCGGGGCTGGAAGAAGGTCGTCGCAATTTCGAAGGCCAACATCCTGAAGGTCACGGACACCATGTTCTTGGATTCGGTGAGGTCAGTGGCCAGGGGCCACCCAGGCGTCGAGCTGGAGGACCTCTTCGTGGACAACTTCGCCCAACAGCTGGTCAAGAACCCCCAGAGGTTCAACGGCAACGTGATAGTCGGCACCAACCTCTTCATGGACATAATGTCGGAGGAGGCATCCGGGCTCATCGGGAGCATCGGCATGGTCTACTCGGGCAACTTCGGGGACGAATACGCGATGTTCGAGCCGGCTCATGGAAGCACTCCGAAGTACAAGGGGAAGGACAAGGTCAACCCAACGGCCACGGTCCTCTCGGGGGCCTGGATGCTGGACTACCTGGGAGAGAAGAAGCAAGCCAAGGCGATCTTCGATGCGACCTTCGAGGTCATGAAAGAAGGCAGGTCTCTCACCTACGATCTCGGCGGCACGGCTGGGACGAAGGAAATGGCCCAGGCCATCATTCGGAAGCTGTAGTATCGCTTCAATAGTTTCAGACAGCTCCGCCCCGGGAGCCTCAACCCCGACTAACGTTTTTAGCGACAGTGAACGGACGGGCCACGTTGGACCCCTCAGAGAGGGACGTCAAGAAGGCGGCCGAGCTCAAGCTCTGGCTCGAAGGGAGGATAGCCGAGCTCCAGGACGAAATAGAGCGTCTCAAGGAGTCACTCGGGTATGTGGATGCGACCCTCAGGGTTTCCACCTTCAGGCCGGCGAGCGAGATGCTGGCAGAGTCAAGGGAGGTTCCGGAAGTTAGAGAGCTCAAGCGAGACAAGGGAAACGAGGTGCTAGCTAGGGCATCGGTGACCCCTGACAGCGTGTCAATCGAGCCCAGCGAGGGGGTGACCCTGAAGTCCGCGACCCCTCCCTTCAAGTCGTTCCTCCTCGGCAAGATCCTCCAAGGCATGAAGGCCGGCGACCTGGACCTCATCTCCAGGGGGAAGGTCGGCAGGGGCATGGAGCTCCGGTTCGACGTGGAGGAGAGGAACGGCGCGATAGCGAAGCTGATAGTCGAGAACTACAGGGAGAAGGCCAGGCTCAACGAGATCCTGAATACCGTCGCATGGACTTTCTCCAGGATGCTCGAGAAGTAGTCACCGGACGGCTTCGAGGACTTCTCCGAGCTCTGGAGGCAAGGGGCTTCTCGCGGCCAGGTAGAGCCCTGCCGCGGCGTTGGCGAACCTGAGCCTCTCAGCGTCGGTAAGGTTCTTCAATCTGCCGTAGATTCGAACCCGCGTCCCAGACGTCGCCCGCCCCGGTCAGCCTCCGCGCTTCGACCCTCCTGGTCCGGACGGCGGTGAGCTTGTCTCCGCTCCCGGAGAATGACTCCCTTGCCGTGTGGACGTCGATGCCCACCCGAAGCCTCTCGCAGAGGGACCCGCAAGTCTCCCTCAGGCCAGTCGCCTTCACCCCCAAGATCCTCGCTGCTCCAAGTACCTCCTGCTCGTTCAGGCTCATCCAATCGACGAGGCTCTGTTCCCTGACGAGCGCCAGGAGGCTGGTGAATTCCTGCAGCCTGTCCCTGAAGTCCGCCGGGTCGAAGAATATCGCCTTCTCCCTGCCCAACCTGCCGCGCAGAGCTTCGAGGAGCCTCGTCCCGTTCTTGTTCGCGGCCCAGTTCACGGAGCAGACCACCCTAGATCCGCTCAGCGCCTTCCAGTCGTCCGAGTCCAGCAGCTCGGGGCCGAAGTCTTCCGCCCCGCCGCCGTGCCCCAGCATCACGTTGACCTCTCCCTCGAAGGCGACGGTAAGTCCGGGAGGCTTCGGCTTGGCCCTGACCTCCGCGTCCAGGCCTCCGAAGGGGTCCCTGAGCATCGGCTCGTGAATCTTGTCTGTGTGAGTAATCAGCAGCGTCCTGAGCCCCAGCCGCGCAAGCGCGTGCGCAAGGTTGACGGCATTGCCGCCCCGGAGGTCCTGCTGCGCTACCCCGTGGATGCCCCCGCCGCCCTGATGCGCCTTCCTGACGACGGACCCTGCCATCCTGGAAATCCTGCTCGTGTGCACCAGCCTGTCGACGAAGAAGTCGTGCATCACCGCGACGTCGAAGGTCTGCCTCAAGCTACTTCATGATCTTCAGGCTCTTGACCATCTTGAGCCCGTTGAGTTCAGCGATTGTCTCTCCTGAGAGCCTGTCCCTCCACTACCAGCGTCATCTTGGCATCATGGACCATCTCAGGGTCGTCGGCGAGCGCCTGCCTCACGACCATCCCGTTCCGCGACAGGATCTCCGTGACGGTGGCCATCACCCCAGGGGACTTCGGGTTCGCCTCGATGACGATCGCGCTATAGCCGAGCTGGGAGCGCATTCGGGTCTATTCGTATGCCCTCGTGATCTTGACGCCGTCTACGAGCATCCATGGGCAGAGCGTGGGAGTGTCCACCTCCCACCATTCTATCCATTCCCTGTCCTTCGAGAGGAGCCGGACGGAAGAGAACATCCTCTGGAGGTCGTCTCCGGCGCGCATCCCTTTCAGAGACCGAGTCACCTTGCCGTTCTCCACCAGGAACGCACCGTCCCTCGGGACTGTGGAGAACTCGCCCGTCCTGTAGTTCTTGAATCGAGTATACCAGTTGCTTGTGAGTATAATCCCTCTCTTCATCTCCCTGACCATCTCGTCGTACGACGAGTCGCCGGCCCCGACCTCGTAGTTCCAGCCGTGAGGAGACACCAGCCCCGCGCTCCCGGTGCTCTTTGTCTTCCACTTCTCCGCGGTGGTAAGGTTGTGAAGGTAGGTCCTCAACATCCCGTTCTGTATGACTGGGACTGACCTCGTCTGGGTCCCCTCGTCGTCGAAGACTCTCCCGCCGAGCCCACCCTTTACAGTCCCGTGGTCTGTGAGGCTGAACGATTCGGCCGCGACCTTCTTGCCCATCTTCTCCACGAGATAGGAGGTTCCGGCGTCCACCGAGAACGCCGAAGCCGCGAAGCCTATGGTCTCCACGAGGTTCGAGGCGACGGTCGGGCTCAGAAGAACCTGGTACGCCCCCGCCTCCGGCTCGGACGCCCCTCTCATCCTCTTTGCGTCCCTGCCAGCCCTCCTCCCGGCTTCCTCAGGGTCGAACCCCGAGAGGGTCGACGAACAGCTCAGACCGTGTCCGCTGGCGTCCTTCTCGGCGAAGGACCTTATGTTGAGCGTGATCGAAGTCCGCGCGTCGGAGCCTTCCGTCCCCGTGGATGTCAGGATCGTGTACGAGACCGTCGCTGCGTCGATGACTCCTGCCAATCTCTTCCCCCCTGCAGCTAGTGACGCAGAAATGGCCGTCTTCGCGAGCTCAGGGAGTTCCTCGCCTGCATCCACCAGCTTCCTGTCGAACCCGAGAGTGCTCGGTCCGTACCTCGATGCCCTGTGGGGGAGGGGCACGTATTCTGACTCTGGCAGCCCCTTCAAGGAGTCGAAGAGGTCCCGCACGAACCTCTTGACGCTCGCGGAGTCAAGGTTCGAGGTCGAGGCGATGGCCCGCTTCCTGTCCTTGGCGAGGTAGACCATCAGCTCCGCCTCGTCGACCTGATTGGCGGTCGTCACCGAGCTGTTGGCGAACCTGATCATCCTGTCATTGACTCGGGCCGTCAGCGCGATGGAGTCTTCCACGCCCAGCTTCCTGGCCGTCGAGACGGCGTCTTCGTTGAGGGCTCCGAAGTCCATCCCTGTCACCTCGCTCCAAGCCTTATCCCGGTCAGCAGAGTCTCGGGGCCCCCTGTCCAGACGGGCGCCCCTTGCGACGGGTCTCCCTTGCCGCAGGTTGCCGCTTCGAACTCCATGTTCTTGCTCCGGGCCTTGACACTGCCCCAGAGCCTCGCCGTGGTGATCTCTAGGACCGGGGCCTTCACCATCCCCTTCACTTCTCCCTTCTCTATCGCGTACGCTTCGAGCGCCACGTATCTCTGGTTGAACCTCTTGTCGTCTATGTTCCACTCCGTGAAGGTCTTGAAAAAGACCCCGTGCTTCACCTCCCTGATCAGCTCCTCGGTCGAGTAGTCACCTGGCTCTACGAACGTGTTTGACATCCTGATTATCGGTTCCCTGTCGAAGGAGACCGACCTCGAGGCTCCGTTGCTCTCGAGTCCAAACTCTCCGGCGGTCGCCCTGTTTTGCAGGAACTCGTTAATGACGCCGTTCTTTATCAGTCTCCGCTTCTTCGCGGCCACGCCTTCGTCGTCGACGGGCGTGTATCCCATCGAGTGGAGGATGTTCGGATCGTCGCTTACGTTCGCCTCGGGGCTCCCTATCTTCCTGCCCAGGCTGTCGGCCTTCAGGTACGACTCCCCGGCTTGGGCTCCTTCCCTTCCCAGGACCCTGTCCGCTTCCTGTGGGTGCCCGACTGACTCGTGGGCAGCGATGCCCGACAGCTCTGGGCTCAGTACGACATCGACGATGCCAGTCGGCGGCTTGACCGCGGTCCTGAGAACCTTGCCCATCGTCTTGGCCTCTTCTTCGACCTTTTCCACCAGCCTGACTCTCTTTACGACCTCGAGGCCCCCTGTCTCTCCCTGTTGAATGAACCGCTGAGCAGAAGTTTCGCCTTCGACTGCCGTGAGCGAACCGAAGAAGCCGATGCGCGGCAGCCTTGCCTCGACCTTCGCTCCGTCGCTGTTGACGTAGTACTTCTCCTCGAGCTCTGCCCCGATGGCGAGGAACCTCCCTGGGATCTTTACGCCCGCCTTGCCGTCGCCGATCCTACCCTCGATGTCGAGCAGGACCTTCCTCAGCCACCCGGCGTCGGCGTTCTCGACTTTGACATTCTCGGACGCTGACCATCTCCTCCGGACGGCCTTCGACGAATCGAACGTTATTTTCTTCTTAAGGATTGGCGCGGACGCCTTCGCGAGCTTGACCGCCCTCTCCGCAAGCTCGTTTACGAGCCTTGGCTTCATCTCATTCGTAGCCGCGAACCCGAGGGCTCCACGAGAGATCACGCGAATCCCGATCCCGTACCCCTCTGCGAAGAACGAGGGCTGTGACTCGCCGTTCTTCAAGATGAATTGTCTCGCGCGGGTGTTCTGTACCCTCGCCTCGGCGTATGATGCGCCTGCGGAAAGGGCCTTCGAGACCGCCCCCTCGGCCAGTTCCTTGCCCTGTTCGAGCTTCAACCGCTTCTCCGCGGTTTGGAGCTTATTTCTGCCTTTCAGTTCACAGTTTCTTGAGCTCGTCGACGATGCTTCCGTACAGCCCCAGGGTCGAGCCGACATCCTCGGCCTTGAACCCGTCCAATCTGATTCGGAGCTTCTCGAAACGAGCGGCCTTCTCGCGCATGGCTTCGAACCTATCCTGCATGTCCCGACCGGCGCCTCGCGGAAGCGCATCATCGAGGTCCCAGCGGCCCGGCTCGAGCTTCGGTCGCTGCAACGCGCGGTTCCGACTTTCCTGGCGTAATGAGCTCTCAGCGCGAGGGCACCTGGATGGGGACCCCCTTCTTCGGAGTCTCCAGCCTCCATGGGCTCCTCTTCCTGAAGGCTTGGAAGAGCTCTGGATGCTCCGTGTGGATGGGGACGACTCTCTTGGCTCGTACCCTTGCCACGAGGCCTCCTACTTCATCCATCGGCGCGTGCCCGGACGCGTGAATCTGGTGGTAGCTGAAGCCCAGGTGGTCGATCCAGTTCCGGACCACCGATTCTTCGCGTTCGCCCTCCTCGTTGAACGCCTCGGTCGCGGCGTGGATGTACGTCCCGCCCGCGTCAGGCTTGATGTCTATCAGCTCGGGGAAGTTCCAGACTTCTAGGTGGAGGAAGGTCTTGGCCTGCTTGCTCCTGACCTCTGGCGCGGAGACGCCGTGTTCGATGAACTGCCTTTCCCACGGATAGTAGTCCTTGTCGTCCAGCCTGCCGCTCTTCTTCCTTCTGAGGTACACGCCGACGTCCCTGCCTATCCTGGGGACCTTCAGCTTCTTGTCTGCTCTGAGCTTCTCCAGCAGGAGGGCGGTCTTCATGGACACTACCAGCCGCCTGCCGCAGGCCTCGGCTGCGTCGTAGAAAGTGTTGACCCTGTCCACGTCGTTCCCCCTGAAGGTCGAAAGGACTAGGTTCCTGCTCGACTTCACCGTGCACCTTGTCTCTGCAAGGACCGACTCCTCGCTCATGTTGCCTCCCGGGTCTCCCGGGGCGACGCGCGTGCCCTCGGTCAGCAGGATGTCGGGCTTGGAAGCAGACGCCGCTCGGATGAAGTCGTCGGTGAGCGAGCCCGCTCGGCCGTGGAAGCGGAAGTCGCCCGTGTACGCCAGGGCCCCCTCGTTCGTGTGAACGACGAACCCGTATGCCCCGGGGATGGAATGGTCGACGTGGACGGGGACGAATTCCATGGGGCCCACCCTGAACCTCTCTCCGGTCCTGAAGGTCCTGAGTTCGTGGCCGTCGAGGGGCAATCCAGACCCTTCGCTGCTCGCCTGGTGGATGAGCGAGGCCGTCTCGCCGCAGTAGACAGGGATGTCGGGATCGACGTGGGCTATCCTCCCCATGTGGTCCCAGTGATAGTGGGACAGCACCACGGCATCGACCTCGGGCGGGGCATGCTTCAGAAGGGTGTTCTGCAGGGCCTTCTCCGAATACAGGCCCGGGATCTGGGGGAGGAGGCCGAACTCGAAGAGGTCTCCGGCGCCGTTGACGCCTCGGGGTAGGATCCCCCCGTCGAAGAACTCGACTCCGTCCGAAAACCCCGTCCCGAAGTCCAGCATCACCTTTGTGCCGCCGTCCTCAAGAAGGAACTTGTTTCCGCCTATTTCGCCGACTCCGCCGTAGCAGGTCAGACGAGGCTTCATGATTTCTGCGATTCCCGCAAATTACTTAACGCTTTCAGGCCCAGCCCCGGCTTTGCTTCGAAGGGTTCTGTCCAATCAACGGAGGATTTCCTCCCTGTCAAACTTCGGGGGATAGCCAAGTGCCGAAACCAAACGGCGCGATTGGAATAGCATTATTAACAAAGATTGAGAACTCCGAACCGCATGAATGGCAAGTTTACCCTTGCCTTCAGCGTGGAGGCCGCCGTGGTCTTCACCATCTGGACAGACCCCTTGGTCGCGGCGACGGTCGTCGCGCTGGGAGTTCTGCTGGATGCGCTCACAGGTAAGCGCCGAAGGTGAATCCCGAACGAACTGAATCGGCAAGAGGAGGCGGTTTACCCCCCCCACCTTTCTTCGGCCAAAGGTGTCCTCGTTCGCGAACGAGCGTTCATGGTTCGGCCTCGTTATTTAGCCGTTTGGAATGACTTGCGTTCCGAATGACCGTCTCCCACTTGTTCTCGCCTTCAATCGTAATCCCCGCCGCCTCTGCGGGAGTCTTGCCCTTCAAGCCCATGTGCGGCCTAAAGAAATTGTGGTAGAGTTGGAGGCCGTCGAAGATGGGCGAGTCGGTCGTCTTTAGCGACCGCATGACCTTCTCTCTGTCTCGAACTTCTCCGTTCATCCTCTCCATTTTGTTGTTGTGAACCTTACCCTTGAAGGCAATCTCCCGAACGTGTGCGGCGTGGGGAAAGTCGAGATTGGCGGCCATGACATAAGAGGGGAGTGCGTCGGTTATCAGAGTCTTGGGCGCTTTCCCCGCGACTCTCTTGGCCTCCATGAACAATCGGCTTGCGTTGGCTCCCTGTTTGACGTTGGAGACCTGTTGAGCAATCCAGAAACGGCTTTCGTCATCCATCATCGCAAAGAGATACTTCATGTCTCCCTTGACCTTCACCCAGAGTTCGTCTGCCCTCCAAGTGTCTGAGACTTGGGGCGTGATTTTGTCGAGGTATTCCTTCATCAGAGAGACGTATCGGGCAATCCAGTTGTGGATAGTCTGATGTGATACGTTCACGCCTTGGAGTCTGAGGAATTTCTGAGTGCTTCTCAGAGACTCGCCGCTAAAGTAGAGTTGGAGTGCGCCAGTAATCGCCTGGGGAGTCGCGCCCATCCTTCGGAACCCGTCATCGAAAACGAACTTCTTGCCGCAACCCCGACATTCGAACCGCTGGATGTCTCCGTTCCTGTTGTGCCTCACCCCGTCTTTCCTGATGTCCTCTGAGCCGCACATGAGGCAAGTCTGATAGTCGAGAGGCACAATCCGCTTGGCGTTCTCTATTCTCCGCCTAATCTCTTGAGAGAGTTCTACCGCGACGATGTGCTTGCACTTGACCTGTCTATACTGGTAGTCGGGGCAAGCGCAATTCCAGCCGAGTTCGGTGGAGAGGACTCGGTATCCCCCCTTCCCCGATTGGCTCTTGACCCAGTATTCGTTCTGGTCAATCCTTCTCACGTTGGACTCGACCTTGGCGATTGCCTCGCCCCTTGCTACCCGATAATCAAAAACGGCGGGGTTCATCTCAGAACCCCCGTCTCCTTCTGATTCGACAAACCGCTTTCCACTTTGCTGGAGCCATGTTCTTTCCGCTACCATATGGTATACACCATAAGGTATATTAAGATTGCTTATGGTAGCTAATGGCAAGGAACCAAGCATGGGAAAGAAGATAATGGTATCCGTCTCTGAGGAAATGGTGAAGGCTCTCGAAGCGGAGCGCAAGGCGCGGAAACTTGAGACACTCCCAGAAGCGATAAGGTCTGTCTTGGGAGAATACTTCAAGGCGAAAGCGGCCTGATTGAAAGACAGACGCGGAGAGCCTACACTACGGGATTCGCCGTCCTTCTCACCGCCTTCGGCTGGTATTTCACAGCCGCCTATGCCTATGTCGCCGCGACTATCCTTTCCTACGTCATTACCGACCTCGCGATGAACCTCGTTCTCGGCGAGCCTCCCAGTAAATGGACGGTGGGAGCACGAAAGCATCTCTTCTGGTTCGGCGCATTCACGGTCGCGATTGTTGTCTGCTCGACTTTGGCAGACTTGATAACGAAGGCTTTGATTATTCCGCTGACTCAACCTCTCGCCTCTCTTCCTCTGTTTGTTCTGTCTTGGATACTTGCGAACCTCTTACAGGGTCATGTTTTGAGTCAATATACAGACTCCCCGCCATCGCCGACCCCATCATGATTACCAAGGTCAGGAATGGTTGGAACCCCGCATAATAGGAAATGATGCCAAAAATGATTTCTCCAAAGAACATCCCCCACCAACGCGAGTCTCTAAAATCCGACATTTCATCAGGCCATTTTCTCCTTCCCCGCATTCAGGCCATCCCCCGACCTTTGACAACGGGAACTTCCCCCGCTGATTTGACAGTTCCCTTCGAAGGCCGGCAAGGGATAAATAAGAACCAGGACGGATTCCTCCCCGGGTTGCACTTCTTGCTCCAGGCTCTTCAGGCAAGTGGCGATTCGCTCGATGCGATTGCCATCCTGATCGTGGCCATCGGCCTGGCAGGGCTCGCCATTCTGATACTGTTCGCCAAGAAGAAGATCTGACCCGTGGCCCGCGTCGCTGCCGTGTTCGACATAGACGGGACGCTCGTCGCCTTCAAGTTCGATGTGAAGGGGACAAGAAAGGCGATAATCGAGGAGCTCTCCAAGAAGGGGTTCGACACCTCGGAGCTGGACATGACGACCCCGACCCAGACGATGGTTGACGCAGCAAGGATGCAGGTCGGGTCTGGGAAGGTCAGGGCCGACTTCGCCGAAGTGCGAGCGAGGCTCTACTCCATCCTCGACGCCTCGGAGATGGAGAGCAGCAAGGCCGCGAGCGTCTTCCCCGGAACGCGCGAGACTCTCGAATACCTGAAGTCCAAGACTGTGCGCCTGGCGGTCCTGACTAACAGCGGGAGAATGGCGGCCGCTGAAATCCTCAGGAGGGCCGGGCTGCAGGACTGCTTCGAGTTCGTGCTCTGCCGCGACGACGTCTCGATGATGAAGCCGAGGCCAGACGGGCTCGTCATGGCGATCTCCCTCTTGGGGATGCCCAGAGATCAAATCTTCTACGTGGGCGACTCCAAGTACGACATAATTGCCGCGAAGGAGGCCGGGCTCAAAGTCGTTGCAGTCCCGTTGGGGAATTATAGCGGGGCCAAGCTGAGGGAGGAAGGAGCTGATTACGTGATCTCGTCGATATCTGAGCTCCCCCGCCTCCTCGGTGTCTAGGCTTCGACAACTTTCTGGCCGAGAGCGCTGTCGTGACCTGTCACTTCTCCTACCCCAATCCATAATAACCGCGCTCAGAACAGCAACTTTGCACGTTCATGCCGTCAAATCCTTCCAGGGACGCTCCCTACTACATAGTCGGCCTTCCTGAGGAGCCCATCGAGGCGGCCGAGGCCAAGATGAAGTTCGAGAGGCTATCGGCGGAACTCTGCAAGGTCTTCCCCTTCGTGCAGGAGATCAGGGCGGTCGTGAAGTCGAAGAAGGCTTCGAGCAACCACGCGCGATACGAGGTCTCCGTCGAGGTGTACACCCCCAAAGAGAGGCATGCCTTCAGCGAGACCGGTTACAACCTTGCCGCGGTCTTCGACTCGCTGGGTCCCAAGATGAAGCGGCTTCTATCGTCGAGGCAATCGCGGGTCACGGCGACGCACGGGGAAACTCTAAGGAAGATGCCCGAGTAGGAGCCTTTCGTCGAGCCGGCGGTGGAAGACAATCCGGCGGAGTCCTATGGTGTCTGAACTTCTGCTGCCCAGTCTCCTCGCCGCGCAGTGAGCCCTCAAGCGTCGGGGGGCTGGCTAGACGCTGCGAGGGACCTCTGAGAAATACTCTCATATAATTCGGGACAGGGAGTTGCATCGTGGTCCAGACCGGAAAAGCGATTCAGGTTTTGATTGTGGCCTCGTCGTTCCTCGGGGTTGCTTTGCTAATTGAGATCAATTCGGTGGTCCCGTCAGACGTCTTCGACTTCGTCGCCGTGGGTTGGGCCCTCTTCGTTGTCGACGGCGTGCTCACCTTCGTGAGGCCGGTCATCTCGTACTACCTTGGGCTCGTCCTAGCCGTGCTCGCTCTGAGCGCCTCGCTCCCTCAGTCGGCGCACTGGGCATTCATCGAGAACGGGCTCCTGATCCCGTCTGCCATCTTTGTCACGGGCTCGGCCTTCCAGGTGCTAATCATCGTGCTGGTGGTCTACTATTCTTTCAAGACGCGCCGAAGCGGCGAGTGGTCATGGCCTGGTGCAAAGTCAGCAGTCTGACCGCGGCTGTCTCTAGAACCCTGAAGGGCGCCGGGTTTCCAATGACCCGGGCGAGAATCCTCGTCGCCACTTCAGGAAGGACAGTCGAGGGGTGGGACATCAACTACTTCCTGGGGAAAGCCCTCAGGAGGCGGGCCTACGCGGACCTCCGGGCGGTGATGACCGACCTTGAGGAGTGGCTCGAGTCTCAGGGCTAGATGTATCCCCAGCTCAGCAGCACGTCGCTGTCGTGGGTCCAGCGATGCCCGATATCATTTCTGTAGAACATGTTGGGTATCATCACGTTCTTGACGTTCTGGTACGCCCTTTCGATCGCGTCGGCCATCGTCGCCCCGGAACCGGTGACGACCAGCGCGTACCCCGAGTTCCCCGCGATGTGCCAGTCACCTTCTTCCAGCTTCACCTCTCCGATGTGTATCCCGTCCAGAGACTGGCGCCTGAACAGGATGGTCGCCCCCTCTGAGTACTTCTTGAACGCCTTGTCGTCCTGGAAGGGCCACGGCGGGATCGTCACTACGACTCCGACCTGGTATCCCTTCTTTGTCTTCAGCTGGGGGTCCTTCCCCTGGGCCAGCTCGGAGAGGAATGTGCCCCATTCGCTGGTGATGCCTTCCATCTGGATGCTTATCGTCGGGTAACCGAAGCGCGTTGTGAACTCCAAGGGCCAGATCCCCTTGCCGTTCGCAATGCAGTTGATGTCCACGTACCCGGCGTACTTGCTCTCTGCAAGCTTGTCCTTCATCTTCGCCAGAGTCCTGTCGAAGACAGGGCTGCTCTTCGAATAGTACATGCTCGTGCCCATCTCGCCGGTACTGGGGCCGAGCTCGGTGGGGAAGAGGCGCTTGTGCTCGAAGTTTACACAGAGCGGAAGGACGAAGTCTTTGCCGTTGAAGAATGCGCCGATTGCAATCTCGACGCCCTCCGCGTACTTCTGCATAAGGAACTCCTTGATTTTCTTGGACCAGTTGGCCTTGTAGTGCTCCAAGACTTGGAGAACGTCCTTGCCGTCCGCTTCCTGCCCTATGAAGAGCAACTCCTTCTCGTTCTGAGCTTTCCCGCTCGGCTTCAGCACGTAGCGGTCGGGGTTGGCCTTGACAAATTCAATGGCTGTGTCGAATGACGTGAAGTTCCAGCTTGGGAGGATGTCGACCCCCGTGAGGTTCAGCTCCGACTGCCCGAACTCTCTGTCCAGCTCAAGCTTGTCGGTGTAGGTAGATCCGCCGATGACCGGCTTGCCTTCGCTCCTCAACTGGTCCGCCTTCGAGCCGAACCCGATGTCGTCGAAGATGATCACGTCGGCCCAGTCCTTGAGCGGCTCCCACTCGTCGACCTTCTCGAAGAAGCCGAGGCCCACGTCCTTCTCGCCCTGTCCGTGGCAGTGCATCTTGACCTCGTGGCCCTCCTTCTTGAGTTGCCACGCGAGGTCGGCCGACAAACTTTCGTCTGTCACGAACAGAAACTTCATGGGCACCACTTCGAAATCGCCGTTGTTAATATCCGTAGCGCATATGGACCGCAGTTTGTCATGGCCGGCCCGCGGCTGTCATTGGTTCGTGACGCCGTGGACAGGTTTAACTCGGCGGCCGAGGGCTTCATGCTCAGAACCGTGCGTGGCTTGCTGCTAACAGAAGACTCCTCCCCTCGGCCAAGCAAGAGATGGTGGAGAGCGCTCGATAGCCTTGGACGAAAGTACGGGGTTCTTCGGATTTCAAAGTTCGCCGCAGCCAGTGGCATAGGTTTTCTGGTTGCCGAGGCCATTCTAGTTCTGGGCGTCGCTGCCTCCTACCGCACGATCGAGGTCCCAAGCCTCGCCTATTCCTCGCCTACCATCCTGGGATTGGACACGCTTGCACTTGGGATTGGAGTGACGGTGGCGTTCATGATCAACGAGCGCGTGACTGTCAAGCGCGAAAGCAAGGACAGAGTGAACGGGGGAGCCAATTGGCTCGTACGGTGGTGTAAGTATCAGCTCGCGTCTCTTTTGGGAAATACCGTGATCGTCGGAGTTCAACTCGCGCTTCTCGTAACGTTCTCGCTTTCCCCAGCTTTTGGGAGCATCGTAGGGGCAATCGTCTCCTATCCCTTGACCTACGTCGTCTCGATGCGCTTTGTCTGGGGAGTTCATCCGCTCCGCGAAGGGACGGCTCCGTTGTGACTTTCAAGACCGAAGCCGCTCCCTCGTGGCGTCGCCAGTGGATGTGTTGACAACCTTGTGACCGCGGCGCCCGGGGGTCGCCTTGAAGGAGAGTGGGCCTCTCGTGCTGAGAGTGGGGTAGGCTCCTTTGACTCTAGACTTGAATGAACTTGGAACTCTTCATCTCGTCCTGCGCTTGGAAGGCCTTGCTCATTGCTGAGACTTTTTTCGCGTCGCCATGAACGAGAAACAGCTCGACACACGTCGACGGCGTGAGCTTGCTGTGGATGTGGGTCTTGATTATCTGGTCGAACTCGTGTTTGAGCCGCGTGACTGGCTCCTCTTCCTCGGTTTCGTGCGTGACCAAGATCAGCCCGCTCACCTCTCCCGAAAGCACAGACCGTTCCCTGTTCTCGTTCATCATTAGACGAATCGCGGCTCTGACTAGCTCTGACCTGCCCGTGAACCCGAACGATTCCTCTAAGCCGTCCATCTCCTTGAGCATCGTCTCGGGAATCGAGAGGCTGACAATTGGCATAGAGAAGGATGTTATTAATTGCCATATAAACTGTGGGCTCTGGAATAATAATGCATGTCGGCGGGGCGCCTAGATTTGCGACATTGGCCATGATGACTCCGATTGGTCGGTGGTCATCCATCCGTCGCGCGTCTTATCCTGACTCTATGGAGAATGGTCCGGCTGACCTTTCCGGGCTCGACTCTTTGACAGACAGCCCCTGATGAGCGGGCGAGAGACGAATGCCATTCTTGTTATGGGGCACGCATTTGTTATGAAGAAACTTGCTGTCCTGCGAGAGAAAACTGGCATGATTACTAACATCTCAGGAATGGGCATGTACACATTAACAACTATCCAGCAATCCTTATTAATGAATCTGGCTTAGGTATGCCGCATGCAAAGGACCGCCTACGTAATCGCCGTTGTCGTGATTGTCATCGTAGTGGTCTCGGCTCTAGCTGGCATCTATGCTCTCAGCCGCCCTGGCCCCGCCACATCAACGTCCGATACGGGTTCCACCACTGTGATCCAAGTGGTGGCAGCGGAGAACTTCTGGGGCAGCCTGGTCTCTCAACTCGGCGGAACGCACGTCAACGTGACTAGCATAGTCTCAGACCCCAACACTGACCCCCACGAGTACGAAAGCAACGCCGCCGATGCCCGGTTAGTCACGAACGCCCAGTTTGTCATCGTCAATGGAGCCGGATATGATACTTGGGCTCTGGACATCATTTCAGCAGAGAGTACTCCGAACCAGAGGGTCCTGAACGTGCAGGAACTCATTAACCAACCAGTGACCGCCAATCCTCACTTTTGGTACAGCCCCTATTACGTGAATGACACCGTGGCGGCGATGTACAAGAACCTCGTTGCGATAGATCCGACCGACACCGCATACTTCCACCAGCAATACGCCAGTCTGAACGCGTCGCTCTGGCAGGACTACATGAGTCTAGAGGTCCAGATCAAGCAGAAGTTCGGAGGCGCGCCGGTGGCGTCCACGGAGAGCATCTTCGTGTACATGGCAAACGCTACGGGACTTGACGTGGTCTCCCCTCCTGGCTTCATGGAAGCTGTCGCTGAAGGAAACGACCCCTCCGCGCAGGACGTGGCTACCATGGAGACGCTAATGACCGACGGGAACAGCACCGTACATGTGCTGGTCTACAACGAGCAGACAGTTACGCCCCTCACCCAATACATCAAGGCGCTGGCCGCCCAGTACCAAATCCCAACCATAGGCGTGACCGAGACCGTACAGCCGCCCGGCACGAGCTTCCAGGCCTGGATGCAGGGTGAACTGAACAACCTTTACAACGCGCTCAACGCGCCGGCGCTTGGCGCTTAACGAATGAGCATCATGGGTCAGAAGACCCCCGCAGCCCAGTCGAACCTCATTGCGGCTGAGAGTCTTGCGGCCGGCTATCGGGAGAAGACCGTGTGGCGTGACGCCAATTTCGCCTTTGGTCGCGGAGAGTTCATAGCTGTCATAGGTCCCAACGGGGCTGGCAAGACGACTCTCTTCCGCATGCTCCTCGGCCTGCATCAACCCGTCAGTGGGTCGCTGAGAATATTCGACGCCCCACCCAAGCGCGGGAATCCCCGAATCGGTTATGTGCCTCAGCGCCACATGATAGACAGCGAGACCAACATCGAATGCCTCGAATTGGTGCGGCTCGGACTCTCGGGAAAGCAGTGGGGTTTCAACCCGTTTTCACACAGGGAACGCGACGCGGCTCTCGTTGCCTTGGAGGCTGTCGGCGCGGCTGAGCTGGCCCATCGCCCGCTCGGCGTGCTCTCAGGAGGCGAACTCCAGAGGATCTTTCTGGCCGAGGCGCTGGTGAGCAACCCGGACATACTGCTGCTCGACGAGCCGCTGTCGAACCTTGACCTGAGGCGCGAGACGGAGCTGCTGCATCTCGTCAACGGCGTGGTCCGCTCGCGCGGCGTGACGGCTCTGTTGATAGCCCACAACATCAACCCGCTACTGCCTCATCTCGACAAGGTGATGTATATGGCGAACGGCAAGATTGCGACTGGGAGACCCAGCGAAGTCCTGACGTCAGAGAGCCTAACGGGGCTGTACGGGGTCCAGGTCGAGGTCCTGCGCGACCCCCACGGCAACGTAGCGATCATAGGCGTCGAAGAGCACCACGGTGACATGGCATGACACTCAACCCAAATCTTCTGGCTGACCTGCAGCAGATGTGGAGATACGAGTTCATGCAGCATGCCTTTGAGGCCGGGACGATAGTCGCAGTCATCGCCGGAATCACGGGCTACTTCGTGGTCCTCCGGCGCTCCGCGTTTACGGCGCACGCCTTCTCCGAGATCGGCTTCGCCGGGGCCGCTGGGGCCGTGTTGTGGAACATTCCACCCATTGTCGGCCTTCTAATGGGTTCGACCCTCGGCGCCCTGGCGATAGCCGCACTTGGTCGGCGGGCCACCAATCGCGACACTCAGATCGGCATAGTCCTTGCATTCGCCCTCGGGCTGGGCTTGTTGTTCATCAGCATGTATTCCGGCTATGCGACGGAAGCGTACTCCATCCTGTTTGGAGAGATACTAGGCATCAGCAGCAGCTCCGTTCTCCTCACGCTCTTCGCCGGTGCGGCAATCCTCATTGCAGTCGGAATTCTTTACCGACCGCTTCTCTTCGCATCGCTGGACGAAGACGTTGCGGAAGCGAAGGGGATGCCGATGCTCCTCGTTGGAACGGCCTTCCTGCTCGTCGTCGCCGTCGCCGTGTCCTTTGCCGTGCAGGTCACTGGCGTCCTTCTCATCTTCTCGCTGATGGTCACTCCGGCGGCGACCGCACAGTACCTGTCGAGAAGGCCTCAGAGGGCGATGATGATTTCGGTGGCAATCGCTCTGATGGCAACTTGGGTAGGTCTCTTCGTCGCGTACTACACGCCCTACCCGGTCAGCTTCTTCATAACGGGGATCGTGTTCGGTCTTTACGTGCTCGTGAGGAGCCTCCGTCTCGTGATTAAGCCTCGTAGGTTCAGCGGTACGCCTTTGGCCGCCTAGTCTGACGAGCCGATGTTAGAGCATTGCACTAGGTGCCATCTGCCTCCAACGCCTGCTGAACACTCCTATCTGCCACGGCAAGGCGAACCACGCCGGCCGACATCCGTCCCTCATCAGGCGACCACAAGCTCTCCGCTCTGCATTGCCCAGTGTATAGTGCAGAAGATGTTGCAGTAGATCCTGAATGTCCCAGCCTTGTTCGCGACGAAGTTGACCGTCAGCACTTGGCCAGGGGCAATGGAGACAGTCCCGGTGTCGTAGTAGTTGTCGATCTGGAAGCCGTGGGGCTCGACGGGGTCTGTGTTGCAGACGACTATCGTGACGTTCTGCCCCTGCTGCACATCCACCACCGGCCAGGAGTTCTCGGGGACGCCGTGGTCCACGCTGTCGTTGTACCCGAGTTGGCTGGCTATGATTAGGAACCCGTCGGCCGGTTTGACGCATCCCGCCGGCAGCGTTACCGGCGCCGAGGTGGTTGAAGTGACTCTGTTCAGGCCAGGCAGGGCTATCGCGGCGACGGCCGCCGCAGATGCGAGCGCGACGGCTAGCAGGATGACCAAGTACCTCCGGCTGACCGTGGAGACTCACTATCCGGCTCAAGAGTGGAGCAGGGCGGAGATAAAGATGCAGAGGAAGCCGATAACGACTGCGACGGCCATCTTCAGCGAGAGTCCCGAAAGTCCCTCTCCCGCACCGGAGAACATCGGCCTAGCGACCCTCGCCACCGCGTAGACAGATGCCCCGAGACCGAGAGCGAAGAAGTACGTGTGGTCGAATGTCACGTAGTACCCGGCTATCGACCCGACGATGGCCGGAATGACGAAGACCGTTGCGAGAGTCAGTGAGTCGACCAACTTGTCCACCGGCTTCTTTGCCGCGACACCGGCAAAGGCCACGTAGCAGGCGGCCGCTATCGTTGGCTCGAGCATCTTGTGGAGGACCCACGATGCCTCCGGCGCGAGCCCCCCAAACGCCCCGAGGAGGGTGTTGTATTGTGTCACCGACGCCGAATATCCGAAGTCTGCCCCCTCGCCGAACCCGTGCAGCCCCAGCGCGAGTGCGGCCAACAAGGCCACCATCATCCCGTACTTCGCGGTCTCCTCCCCGATGGTGAAGATCCTGCCGTCCAATGCGAAGAATGCTATCACGCCGATTGCGAAGAGGGCCACCAAAGAGACCAGTAGGGTGCTGAAGACCGCGCCTTGGCTGACGTCCAGGTAGTTCGCGTCTCCAATCGTGTCGGTGAAGTACCAGAGGTAGACCCCGAAAGCGAAGGCGGCGATGTACCTTGTCTTGACGAACCTTGAGGCGGCTATGATCAATGATATTCCTACGAAGGCGGAGATGAAAGTGACGATAGAGAACTCGAGGTCAGTCGTCCCGAACGGGAGCACACGCAGGCCATCTCGTCAGGCCTCTTAACTGTTGGTGGGTCTTTTTCCTTTCATCGCCGCAGACCGTGGAGGTTAAGAACCCAGCGGGAACCCGGGTGCGAGATTCCAGTGGACTACAAATGGAAGGCCCTGTCGGTAACTTCCGTCGGGGCCATGATGGCTGCCGTCGATGGCACCGTAGTCCTGCTCGCTCTCTTTCCTATAGCCACAGATCTGAAGTCGGACTTCGTCACGATGATCTGGGCCGTAATCGCCTACCTGCTGGTCAACACGGCCCTCGTCCTGAGCTTCGGCCGCCTGGCTGACATGTACGGCAGGAAGAAGATGTTCAACTTCGGCTTCGTAGTCTTCACCGTTGGCTCGGCACTCTCCGGGCTTGCCTTTTCGGGGATCTCGCTCGTGGCGTTCAGGGTAGTCCAGGGAGCGGGAGCCGCGCTGCTGACGGCGAACTCGTTTGCGATACTGACCGACGCATTCCCGAGGAGCGAGACAGGAAGGGCGTTCGGGCTGAACGCCATCGTCTGGGCGGTGGGGTCGATTCTGGGAATAGTCCTCGGCGGGGTGATAATCACCTACACCACCTGGAGGTTGATCTTCCTGATCAATGTCCCGATAGGGATCTTCGGCACGATCTGGGCCTACAGGACTCTGAGGGAAAGCAAGACGGTCGGCGCGAGGGGCTCCTTCGACATTCCGGCGGCTCTTTCATTCACAATCGGGCTGTTCGCGGTGCTTTTCGGCGTGACCTGGGGCCTCATCTACTCATGGGGCGACGTTGTGACGCTGACGTCCTTCGCCGTTTCACCCCTGTTCTTCATCTTCTTTGGGCTGTGGGAGACGAGGTACAGCAAAGACCCGATAGTGGACTTCGCCTTCTTCAGGAACGGTGCCTTCTCGTTCTCCCTCCTCGCGGCGATGTTCCAGTCCATCGCCGTGTTCAGCGTGAACTTCCTCCTGATATTCTACCTTGAGGGGATAAGCGGCCTGACCGCCCTGAGCGCATCCTACCTGATCATCCCCCTCGCGTTGGCTACGGCCGCGACCGCGCCCTTCGGCGGAATGCTCGCGGACAGGTTCGGCGGCAGAGTCATCACCGCCTTCGGCCTCTTCATGCAGTTCATCGTCCTCGTGCTTCTGAGCAGGCTCACTACAGCGACACCAACAGTTGAGATTGCTGCGATCGAGACGCTCTACGGGGTAGGCGCCGGGTTCTTCTGGCCAGCGAACACGAGCACCATAATGCGGTCCAGCCTGGCCGGCAAGCTGGGCGTCGGCTCCGGGATCATGAACACCTTCAGGAGCACCGGCATGATCCTGAGCTTTGCGATCACCCTCACCGCCGTTACACTAGTCGTCCCGGCCGGGATAGTGTATCAGCTCTTCATCGGTAACCTGTCCGGCAAACTTCCTGCCGCCATGGGCGCCTCCTACCTCTCGGGTGAAAGCTTCGCATTCGAGATTTCTGCTGCTCTTCTGGTCGTCGCCCTGGTCCTCTCCCTGATTCGCGTGGCTGCGCCCAGGATGCTAGCCACCCCAGCGGCCGGGGCCCTGCCTGACGCCTCAGGTCATAGCTGACGCGGACAAGGACCATCCGACCGAGTTCTCGGCAGCGTGAAGTGGGGCTGGAGGGGTTCTATCCGAACCAGGTGTGTGGATGGACGCAGATTAACCATGGGTTCGACTGCTTTTGCAATTAAGGCAAGTCCCGGGGGATTTCGGAGAGACGGTACAATGTCCTTGCCTGAATAACAATTCGGGCGCGTGGTCTTACTTGAACCCTGATTTTGGCACCGGGGCGGTTTGGATAGGCGGAATCAGTAAGCTCTGCGCAGGGCAGAAACGGGAGCGAGGGGCTATCGCGTTCGATAGTGTTCGAGATATGATTATATAGTCTATCTAGTCGGCGCCCATCCATGGGAAGAACGGAGCGCTCGGCGTCCCCCCAGCAGAATTCAGGTCTCCTGGGGAACGGAAGCCCGCATCCTCACGGAGCCCCGAGGGGTCTGTTGCACTTCTACGCTCTCCTGTGCATAGCTCGCAAACCGATGCGCGGCTATGACCTCATGAAAGAAATCGAGATCAAGACTGAAGGAGCTTGGCGCCCCGGGCCCGGTGCAGTATATCCCGTGCTCCGGAAACTCGTGAGTCAGGGCTACATTGTACCCCAGAAGAAAGTAAAAGGCGGCCCGCCCCACATTCTCTACGAGATAACTCCTGCAGGGCTCGAGAACATATCCAACGCTAAGAAGATGATGAAATCGTCGACAGAACGCTGGAGCCTCATGAGGCAGCTATTCATCGACCTGATGGAACCAGACGACCTAGTAAATTTCGTCCTCAAGTCCTTGGAACTACAGATCGAGCTCGTCCATATGCTCGTCGAATCCAATAAGAGCGGCCTGAGCGACCAAGACAAGCTGTTCATCCTTCGCCAGTACAGGCTCAACCTGGAGAGAGAGCTGACTCGGGCGATAGCTTCAATAAAAGAGATAGACGGTCGAACTCCCACCGAGAACGCCGCCGTCGGGAAAGCAGCTTTGAAGGGGAGAAGGGCTTGAGCAGAACAACGCTCGTTTCAGCCGACCAGATAGCCGAAGGTGCCTCGATGATCAAGGTCGAGAACCTGACGAAAAAATTTGATGAGTTTGTGGCCCTCGATGGCATTTCGTTCGACGTCAAGAAGGGTGAGATATTCGGCCTGCTCGGTCCGAACGGTGCTGGCAAGAGCACAACCTTGCGAATACTCTCCACCTTGGCGAAGCCCACCAAGGGGACCGCGTCGATCGGCGGCTATGACATCGTAAGTGACGACACCGAGGTTCGCAAACTGATCGGCATCGTTTCCGAGAAGATGATAATGTACGACCGCCTGACAGCGAGAGAAAACCTCTGGTTCTTCGGCAGTCTCTTCGATATTCCAAGTGATGTGCTCACGCCGAGGATTGACGAACTGCTGGATCTGGTCCAGTTGACCAAGTGGAAGAACGCTCAGGTGGGGACGTTCTCGACCGGAATGCGGCAGAGGATGAACGTGGTGCGGGCCCTGCTGAACATGCCCCGCGTGCTGTTCTTGGACGAACCAACGCTGGGTCTTGACCCCCAATCGTCCGTCGAGATCCGGGAATTCGTGAAGAAACTCAACAGGGAGAACGGCACCACGATAATCGTGACGACGCACACAATGGTCGATGCCGACATGCTGTGCGATCGCATCGCTATCATCGACCATGGAAGGGTAGTTGCTCTAGATACCTCAAGCAACCTGAAGAAGCTGATTTCTGGCGGGGACACCACAATCCTGAAATTGGGCGTTGCCAATCTCACCGCCGACCTCCTTGAGACCCTCAGGACGCTGGACTGCGTTCAGTCCGTTTCCCAGGAGAACTCCACCCACGTTCGGTTGATTGCGCGCGGCGACGACGCGTTCGACAACGTAATCGACGCGGTGAGAAGGAAGGGAGGGAAGATCGCGTCGATAGAAAACATGCAGCCGACACTCGAGGACGTATTCCTGCACATAACGGGCCACGAAGTCAGAGACAGTGCAGACCAGAAGATTCCGCTGGAGACGCACAGACGATTTGGGGCCGCCCAGCGGAGGGTAAGGTGAAACTGGGTGGGGGCCATGAGTCTGCTTTCGCACAGTTTCAGAATCGCCTGGAAGGACTTGGTCGAGCTCAAGAGGAACAGATTCGGCCTGGTCCTCCTCATCGTGATGCCCCTGTTCATGCTAGCGCTTGTCGGTTTCATCTACCCGACAAGCGGCAGTTCCGGCGGCAACCTGCCCGTCGCGATCGTCAACTCGGACGCAGGGTACCACAACTCGACGATCGGGAGCCAGACATTCATTTCAGTGTTAGACCAGATCAACGGCAAGACCGGGATGATGAAACTCTCCGCGGAACCGAACGTCCAGGACGTCAAGAGCTCGATACAAAGCGGCGACCTCGAAGGCGCGATTATCATCCCGAGCAATTTCTCGGCGAGCCTGCTTAGCGGAAGGCAGGGGACGGTGATAATCATGACTGACGAGTCCAACCCTCAAATATCGGCAACCATCCAGACCCTGTTGACCCGGGTCTTCGGCGAGATGGGCACCGCGCTAGCCCAGCAGAACGTTCTGGCCCTCAGCCCAACGGTCAACGCGAACGATTCCCTGGCGATAGTGCAGCCATACAGGGTTCAGACACAGGGCGTCGTCCCCGGGGCCTCCAACTACTTTGACTTTGTCGCTCCTGGCATAATGGCCATGGTTGTCATGATGAGCGTCATGACGGGTCTACCCGGGGCGATATCGCAGGAGAAGGAAATCGGCACGATGGACGGAATGATGGTGGCCCCCATAAACAGGCTGTCAATCATCCTCGGCAAGACCCTGAGCCAGACGGCCAGAGGCATGCTCCAGGGCCTCATCATACTGGTTCTGGCTGTCTTGCTGTTTGGTGTAACGGTACAGGGGAGCATCCTTCTCGTCTTCGGGTTGCTTCTGCTCGGCGTGTTCAGCTTCGTCGGCCTGGGCATAACGCTGACCTCGTTCGCGAAGGACCAGCAGACGGCGACGATGCTGATGACCACGCTGATGTTCCCCATGATGTTCCTGAGCGGTGTGTTCTTCCCCATACAGCAGATGCCTTGGTACATGCAGGACATCTCGAAGGTGCTCCCGCTCACGTACGCATCGGATGCCCTGAGGAAGGTCATGGTTCTGGGCGCCGGGATACCCGCCATAACCACGGACCTGGCCATCCTGATAGCTTTCGGAGCCGTGATGACGGCGATAGCCGTCCCGGTGTTCAGGCGGGCGATGACCAGGTAGCCATGCGGAAGTGAGGCCGCGAAGAGTCAACAAGCCGCGGTTCAGGAGGGGCATTTGACAAGAATCACTGTTTTCGGGGCGACGGGTGGCACGGGTAGGCAACTTGTGAGTCAGGCGCTGGCAGCAGGATACGAGGTTGTCGCGTATGCGCGTCATCCGTCAAAGCTCAGCATCAGCGATGAGCACTTGACGGTCGTTCAGGGTGAGCTGTCTGATCAAGCGTCGATTGAAAGGGCAATACAAGGTACTGAGGCAGTGCTTAGCGCATTAGGTCCGCATGGACGCTCAAGAAACAAGCCGATAACGCAGGGGATGCAGAACATCATCGCGGCCATGAAGAAGCAGGGCGTACGCAGACTAATCGTAACCTCGACCCTGAGTGCCAAGGATCCAAACGACAGGCCTGACCTCCGAGCCAGAGCCATGGTCGGCCTCGTCAAGATCGCAATGTCAGGTGCTTACGAAGACATAGTGGGCGTCGCGGAAGTGGTGCGCGCATCCGACCTCGACTGGACAATCGTTCGCCTGGCGCTGCTCAACAACAAGCCGAAGACTGGAAAGGTCAAGATTGGCTACGTAGGAAGCGGGGAGGTCGGGACAAGAATCTCTCGCGCAGACATTGCCGACTTTATGCTCAAGCAGATGAACGACACGAGGTATCTTCGTCAGGCACCCACGATCAGCAATTAGCATTTCATCTTTTCCGTTCAGTTAGGTCGGTCGTGCCCTCACACCAAACAAGAGGTTCGTTTGAGGTTCAGCATTGCTCGCTTTGTCGGTGGCACCTATCCGGAGTGGGTCGAGAGATTGAACTGGGCGACTGGATCGGACTCGTGAGGGCGGCAATAGCGGCGGCACAGCCGGGTATGGGAGAGTCAGATCTTGAAATCCTGAAATATCTGCCCGTCGAGCCAAGAACAGGGAAAGATGAACAGGGCTATTCCCATCGTCATCGGAGCAGTACTTCTTCTGCTTGGTGTTGGCTGGGCGTCTCAGGGAGCCGGAATGATGGGAGGAGGGAGCTTCATGGACAACAATTCGACATTCATCCTCCTGGGCGGCCTTCTAGCTCTCGTTGGAATCGTGCTTATCGCTTACGGGGCCACCTTGAAACCGAAGGTCAAGCCCCCTGCCGCGACGTAACGGCGGAACGGTCACCCGGCGACGAGGAAGTGAGTTCAGAATCCCTCAGAGTGATAGGATTCGTCGGGACCTCGTTGGTTCCAGCAAGGTGGGGAGGACCCTGCTCTCCTGAGCAGGATAGCCTGTTCTCAGGAGTAGACTTAAGGCAAGTGGGCACGAGACTCTCAATCGGTTCGAGATGAAGTCTGGCGTTTCACTGCCTACGGTCGCCTTCCTGGTTGTGATCATAGCCACCGCGGCTGCGATCGGCGTCGTTTCCACGGTCGGGACATCGGCCCATGGAACAGGCACGGAAACTACCACGACAGGCTCTGCGGTCGTCAGGTCGTCGAGCGGTCTTGATCTCAGTCTATCGCTGGATTCGAATATGATCAGCCCTGGGCAGGCGGTTTCTGTTTCCCTTGATGAATGGAACACTCTCTCCATAGAGAACGTGGTCCCGTCTGCTAGTGACTGGCCCGTTCCAGGTCTGGCTCTCGGCCCCTGCGGGACCAACCTTCCGATCGGAATCGAGATCGCCCAAGGATTCTACACATCCTCCAACATTTCAAGCGCCCAGGGCCTCCAATTGAGCGAGCGTGGCGCGTACAGCTGCCCGGTGATCTTTGCCAGCATCAGCTCTTACGCCTTTGAGCCAAACAGCGACGTGGCCGGGGTCATGGGGAGCTGCGGCACGAACCCGTGCTTCACGGATAGAATCGAGTCGACCACCAACGCCACAGGCTATTGGACGGGCGGGAACCCGCCGTACTCTACATCGCCTGCCTTCAGCAACTTCACCCAGGGAGAATACACCGTCGTTGGGGGAGACGAGTGGGGAGCCCTGGCGATACTTCACTTCGCAGTCGTCGGGGGGAACTCGGCCGCCTCGGTCATCTTGCCAGCCAACACCACCCTCGAGGTCTCTTCAAGTTACGATTGCGTGGCAGGTCACTACTCGCTGAACTTCAGCGTGCCCGGACAGTCTGACCTCGCGGGCGGATTCAGTTCCGGAGCCCCGGGCGTGACGGCGTACGTCGCCACGACCCTGCAGGCCGCGTCAACCTACCAGGGCCACCCGGCGAGCTGGGTCTATTCGACGGGGCTCGAGAATGTATCAAGCTTTTCGGTCGCTCTCTCTACAGGCTCATACGTGGTCTGGATCGAGGGCGCCGACCTCAACTGCGGCTCGTCGACCATCATGCCGCTGGAGATGCTGACACGAGTCAACATCACGCAAGCCTTCACACTCACCTACCAATCTGCTGGAGGCTTGCTGCTCCTGTTGGGCGTGAACAGCTCGACGGTAGCCTCCGGCGCCGTGGTCGGAATCAGTGTGAGCGACTTCAACCCGTCGCCCAAGGAGCTGAACCTCTCGAGGGAGACCGCCTGGGCCTTGGGCGGACTGTCGACGGGTGGTTGCCCCTCGCTCTACTACCCCTTCGGGATCGCAGTCTTCCAGGGGAGGTACATAGGTGCAAACGTTTCTCAGGCCGTGTCGCTCCGAATCTTCCCGGTGGTTCCCTGCCCGCTGCTTGTCAGGTACATCACCGGTTACGCGTTCCAGCCGATGAGCGACAACGCGACGGTCCTCCCTGGCACGGGGGAGGTCCCCGTGGCGGCAATGATCTCCGTCAGCGGGACTTACGGCACGCCTGGAGGTCAGCCTGACCGGGCTGACGCCCTTCCCGCCGGGGACCTACACGGTCGCAGCCGGTGACGAGTGGGGAAACCTGGCGTTCGCCTACTTCGTAGTGGCGCCGGCGCCGAATGGGGTCGCGGAGTACGCCTACCCGAGTTCCAACCTGACCTCGTCCATTTCTGCAACGGTGGGCGAGACCTTCATCGTCCAGCTCAGCTCTAACGCAGGTTCAACGGGATATGACTGGAATGTCAGCACAAGCGCCGGGATTCGATACCTGAACTACACGGTTGTGTCGACCAGCACCCTGATAGGTGGCCCCCAGGTGAGGAACTACTTCTTTCAAGCGGTCCAAGCGGGAACCCAAACGATAACCCTGCGGGACGAACGGCCGTTCGCGCCTTACGCAATCGCTGCGACAATCAATCTCCAAGTGACCGTATCGTAGAATCCAGCGGCTCCTGGGGCCACGCCCGTACTTCTATGCCACTTCTGTGCCACTTCCGTGCTTTCCGTTTGGACTTGGTCTCTAGCATATTCTTTACGCCGCTACATGTACTTACCCTCCATGATTTGCAGCAATCTTACCCCGCCAAAGGCTCAGCGAAGGGGCGAAGGATGAAAGAGGATCAGGCTCAGAAAAGGGTCTTACGCGCGCTACGGATCACCGGCTCGGTCTTTTCCCGAAAGTCTCCCACCCGGGCTGACTTCGGAAGTCCAAGCCTGTGTCATGATCTTACGCTTGGACAAGATGCTTGTTCTCATTAGTGAAAGATTCGCAATAGTGCAGAATCGCAACGTCTGACCGACAATGGCCGCCTAATCGAGCTTCTTCTAGCCGAATTCGGCCAAATATATCTAGTCTGTTGAATCCAGCTTAAAAAACAGGCTCATGGGGCCTAACAAGCACCTGCGTGGTCTTTCGACCCTTGTTCGCTCAGCGAATTCGCTCAGCAGTTTGCTCAGCAGTTTGCTCAGCAGTTTGCTCAGCATTGCTGGGTTGCTCAGCAAAAATGCTCAGCATGTTTTCGACCAATCCACGGTCAGGAGTCTCGCCAGCCTTTCACCAGCAATTCCGGCTCCCCTTGCCATTCTGCGACAGATCTGAGCTATTCCAGGGTCAGACTTTCGCTGAGCAGATTCGCTCAGCGAATTCTCGCTGAGCATGCTGGGCGTCGCTGGGCCAGCGAAAATCCCGTAGGTATATACAGGGCCACCCCCGCCGAGGCCACGGAGGGATACGCTTGGAAGCAGGGAGCGATACCCTGACCTCTGCGCCCTGAAACTCGATCCTTTGGACGAGCCGCCATCCGCCTGAGCCCCCGACAATTCGAAGAGAAGAACGCATCTCGGATTCATTTTCCGGGCATTAGAGTTGATGAGGGCCACCACCACATCGCTGGCGGAAAGAGAGCGGGCCCGGAGGGATTCGAACCCTACAGGGTCTGTTTTCCTCGGCCCGAAATGATTCTGCGGGTCCTAGCCGATTCGAACCCTTGGTCATGCCCTCTTGTAGCTGAAAGAGGAATAAAAACACCAACCTCAGCCGCGACCTACTTCTGGAGGCCTAATCTGAAGCGCGCGCAAACTTGAGATTGCTCTCCGCGTGCCATCTGCTATGCTAGCGCTATATGAGTCCCTAGCTGGTCTGATAATCTTGAGGCCCCTCTTTCCATGTACCCTCAGAACGGCTCTCCACGGAAGCGTGCGCTCCACGCGGGTAAGCACACGCTCAAAGCTGTGAAGTTGCACTCGATGAACGAGGGAATCTCAGGAAGAATATGCACGGGGGGCAACGGGAGCCTTGGCTGAGGAAATTCCGCCGTGGCAACGTCGAACCCGGCAGTCAGGGGTAGAGCGTGCCCTCGAGAACTTTGCTGACGTTGACTCTGATCGGCGACGAGTATGCGGGACTGTAACTAGTCACCTCTGCCTGCACTCGGAGGCCCTCTATCTGTCCCCACTTGGAGATTGTGCCGACGCCACAATTAGGAGTCAAGGCCTCTTCGGCCAAGCGGTCCAGCATCTCTGCGTGAGCTAGAGGGTCGTCCTCGTTCAGGATGCCCCACTGGTCCCAGACGAGCATCTCGGCTTTGTTTAACGCTGCGAGGTCTTGGACAATGTGATGCCTCAGGGATAGCCAACTGCGAGTATAGGGCTCCAGAAAGTCCGGCGCGACAACGAATCTTTCCGGGTCAAGCGCTCCCGAACGAGCGGCAGACCATGTCTTCAGGCCGGTCACAAACTTGTCAGCCGGGACATCAAGAACGTTGAAGCCCTCGCGAGTAGCAAGAGCCTCCCCGACTTCCGGCTCCACGAGCCGCCAGCGATCTGTTCCGGCGTCCCATATTTCAGCGATGACATGGTCGACGTACCATCCCGGCTTGAAGTAGGTCGCGTATCCAACACGGACCCTAGCCGGGATCTGCTTGTGGCGCGCCACTGTTACGAACAGGACGGCGAAATCCCTGCAGCATCCAGCTAGCCGCTCCTCAGGGGGACGTTCTCGCGATAGAGTCGGAGCGCCTTTCTCTAGCAAGCGGAGGAACATCGCGTCCGCGTATCGCGTGTCAACTTCCTTGAGGCGCTCACCAGTGACGGGGCCCGTGGATCCATCACTGTTGCCCATATAGTGGGCTACAAGCTGTTGGCTGACCTCGCGGAGACCGGAGACTGACGAAGGTAAGCTGTCAATGGCACTGCCGGCTCGTTCAACGCTTGTGACTGCACTTTGCTCGAGCCAAGAACCACCTGGAGAGTTATGGATCATGGAAGATTTCGAGTCTTCTGACATTCTATTATGGATTGCGATGCGGTCACATGCATCCCCGGGTCAGAGCGAGTCAGGTCCGGCAGGAGACCGGCCTCGAGTACTACGACGCCTGGACAGTCCTGAAAAACTGTCGGCTCTACCTCCAAGAAAAGGACAAGGGGCCTCGAGCTCTGGGCTGAGTTCTGACATCAGATGATTCATTGAATTGGATAGCCCGGCTAGGATTCGATACTAGGATGGGGCTGGGATCGAGTGGGCCGGGAACCGCAGTACTAAGCATTCCAAGTCTAGACATTCCAAGACCGCAGACCTAACCATTCCAAGTCTAAGCACTCCGAGCGGTGTTCACTCTTTGATCGGCTCAGCCTGACTGTGAGGAGACTGAAAGAAGGGATTCGTTTAATTTCCTAAGCGAATCCCAAAGGCATGGTCAATGACGCGACAAAATCTCCATCATGAAACAGACCGGCGCGGCCTTCGATTCCAAATTGCCTGATTCCGGCTCTTCTTATCAAATAGAGCTCGTTCTGAGCTATTCCAAAGCGGGCCCGGAGGTATCCGAACCCTACAGGGTCTGTTTCCTTGGACCCGAAATTCATTTGCGGGTCCTAGCGGATTCGTACCCTTGACCATGACTTCCTGCACCTCAAAGGACAATAAAAACACCAATGTGGTCTGCGGTTGTGGCGCACAGGCCAATCCTCTTCAGCCTCGGGTCATTCTGATTCGGCGTCCGTTCCGGCTATTATGGAGTCGAAGAACCTTCGCAAGAAGTGGTTCGTGTAGCTAAACGGCTGCAGGATTAAGAGCAGGATTCTCCCGCACCCCCATGCAGGCATCGCAGGAGACCAGAGACGAGTTCGTGACTGTCAGGAGGTCCGACCTGGAGGGGATTATGGCTCTCCTTTCGGAACTAGAGCACCTGGCCTAGCCAAACCGAGCCTGAGTTCGTCGGAGATATGGTAAAGATTATTACCATATGGAATGTTTTTCTACCAGCACGGCATACGCATGGCGTGGCATTGCACGAATATCTGGGCGAGGTCCTAGGCAGCAAAGCCAGCATCAGGGTGCTGAAGTCGCTGGTGCGCTACAGGGGCAAAGTCTTCACGATAAGGGAGCTGGCCAGGACTTCAGGCCTCTCCCACCCAGAGGTTTCGCTGGTGGTCAAGGACTTGGAGAGGAAAGGAGTTGTGAGGCTGCAGCCGGTAGGAAGGGCTCAGCAGGTCGTCCTGAATGAAGAGAGCTACATACTGAAGTCGATTGTGGAGCCTATGATCAAGGCAGAAGAAAACACATTGAACTCGCTTGTCTCGAAGGTCAAGCCACTCTTCGAGGACAAGAGAGTCACGTCGGTTGCTATCTTCGGCAGCGTAGCCAAGGGCCTCGAAACGAAGGCCAGCGATATCGACCTTCTCATCGTGGCGGACGACAGAGAGCTCGCGAACGAGCGCGCCGCTAGGGCGAGCGCGGCCGCATTGTCCGAGTTCGGCTGGGGGTTGTCTCCAACGATCATGGACCGAGCCCTCTTTGTTCGAAAGCAGAATGGTGACTTTGTAAAGTCGGTTTTGCAGTCTTACAAACTAGTGTACGGAATGGATCTCAAAGAGTTGGTCAGAAATGTCGAAACCAGTAGATAAGAGGCTGTACAGGAACTACCTGCAGAAGGCTGAGGAGATGCTGGACGTCGCAAAGTATGCCGCTGGCCAGTCGAAGAACAACGCCGCAGTGGCAGCGTCCGTGCACTGCGCGATAAATGCTATCGACGCTTTCGCTGTGTTCTATCTAGGCAGGCGGCACACCGGTGGACACGAAGTGGCGATGAATACCATCAGGAGGGCACTAACCGAAGCCGAATTCAAGGACCTCGCCAAGCAGTTCGGTGGCCTGATTGCCCTCAAGAATGAGGCAGAGTACCAGCCGGATTTGATGAAGCCTTCGCAGGCGCGAGATGCCGTTACTAGAGCATCCAGAATCCTCTCCAAGGCTAAACAGAAGCTGCCGTAGAGGGTTCATTGCGCCTCGGCCGGGAATACAAGCCTTCTATGTCAAGGATGAAATGGTGCTTGAAATTACGACCGTGGCCGTCCGGGCCTGGAGTCAGCTGGCACCAGAGCATCAATCAGCCCTGCTGGACAGCGGAGCGCGCACGCGCATAGCGCATGCATGCCATATGCCCATATACGCCTATGACTTTTCTTACATACCCCGGGGGAAAAAACGAGTTCCAAGCGCTTAACATTGTAAGTGAGTTGCTGGGATTCCTGAAGGCAAAGAGCTGACGCACCAAACCTTGCAGCTCTCGGCGGTGTCCTGTCTGGCCTCGTCGCAATCCCTTTCGCTTTGAGCGATTTCTAGGACATCTCTGCTCCAATTGCACCAGTGGGAATCACCACAGATGGATGGTCTCTTGGAAAACTGTTGTACGGGCACTCATGCTTAAGTTTGAAAGCCAATTCATGGCAGGTTCTGAAAACTCCTTGGGCCATGGTTCAGCTCTCAGTACTTGGCGCGCCTCAACCTTGAAAGCGGAATGTACAGCAGCAAGGTTACCAACATCAGCGCCACCCCGGATTCTATGAACAGCAGGCCGCTTGAAGTAACACCCGCGAAGAAGCCAAAGAGAATAGCCGCGATGGGCTGGGATATGCCGAGCAACGGCCCTATCACGCCTGTGGCTCACCCCAGAACTTGCGCTTTTCATTGCATTTTTACAACACCAGCGACGAAGTTGACAACGCGCTTTCGGTGACGAATTCCTTTGAATAACGATTCAGTCCGGCCCGTCGCTCTCGTGCATATGGTTCCAAATAGCTAGAATCTGGCCCTATCAGCCAGACAGAGTGCATTCTGGGCTTGTTTTCTACGGGCCCGGAGGGATTCGCTTAATTTTCTAAGCGAATCCTGAGAAGCGCGGTCTCGCGAATTTGAACTGTGCGGTCGGAGGTTCGTAGCCTCAATCAGGTTCAAATCCAGGGAGCCCGATTCCCAGACCATCGACGAAAGGGGCCGGCTGAGAATTACAAGCTAGATGGCTTGTAGTCCTTCTCAGACCTTTGCCGGACGGTAGCGCATTTGCATAACTCCCGAATTGTATGCTTTGGAGCTGACATATTTCAGTCTCATCCTGCTGTTGAAAAGAGACTTACCCTGCGCTATCGCAACCGGGTGCACCATCAGGATATACTCGTCAACTAGGCCCAACCTGGAAAGATTCTGCGCGGTACGAACGCCTCCCAGGATGCAGATGTCTCTGCCCTTGCCTTCCTTTAGTGATGGAAAGAATCCTACGCGGCTTCAGCCGATAGTCTCCTAGACCGTCCTTATCTATCGAATTCGCACATACGGTCGCGGGCTCCTTCGGGGCCTCCTGGTCGGCCGACGAGGAGGAGGAATTGGCAAAATGCAACTGGTCAGCGTCGGCTCTAGTCGTGGAGAATCGAACTTTCATTTGATCTTCACGCCGAAGTATCGGAGGGATGTGTTCGTGGACAAGGAGGTGAGGGCGATGTGCCTGGAGAGCTTCGCACATACGTGCAACGAGCTCGGCATAAGGATGGAGGCCTGCGAGTTTGGGCAGGACCACGTGCACCTGTTCGTCAGCCACTGCAAGAACTACTGCGTGCCGCAGATGGTGCAGAGGTTCAAGGGGGCGTCCTCGCACCGAATCAGGCGCGAGTTGTGGGAGAGGATCAAGGGCAAGTTGTGGGGCGACTCGTTCTGGAGCGACGGCTACTTCTACAGGTCGGTGGGTTCCACCACCACAGAAGCCGTCCAGTACTATGTCCAGAACAGCCAGAGGAAGCACTGGCCCACGCAGGACTATGAAGAGGCGCAGGCAGAGAAGGAGAGGGGAGGGAGGCAGGCGAGCCTAACGGACTTCGCGTGACATGACCCTACGGCCTTCAGGCCGTACGTAGTTCAGTTTCTTCACTGCAGAGGTCAACTTCTCGTCGTCCTTTGCAACGACAAGTTCCGCGTTTTCAATCTTCAGGTCTTCGTTCTCGTTGGAGATCACAAAAACCTGCTTGTCATCCATCGCATCGGCGATGTCAAGCATCCACTTTGGATTCGCTCTCTTCTCTCCCACCTCCTTCCAGTAAGCCATCATTCCTGGGGCAGTAGGATAGCCCATGATCAGCGAATCCGCGCAATCCAATATCCGCAGTACATCTTTGTTCATCTCGTGGCGTCGGACTCAATTATCTGATCGCATCGGAAAGGATTCGCTTAATCTTCTAAGCGAATCCGAAAAACGCGCCAATCAATGAAGTGCTGAATAGCTCAATGCTGGGCTATTTCGCCGAACAGAGCTTGGAATAAGCTCTTTGGAGGCGGGCCCGGAGGGATTCGAACCCTCGGTTTCTGAGGGGGAACCTCTTCAGCTTCGGAGGCTGACGCCCTGATCCGTGCTGGGCTACGGGCCCGAGGAACCCCTGAGCGGCCGAGTTATGAAGGGTTGGTTGATGCATTATCTCGACGCTCTGACATAGAAGATAAGAAGAAGAAGAGAATCGAAGAACGGTGCTCGTGAGCGGCTACGTGCCGGGGGATGGACGCTGCCCTCTACGGCGGCATGCTGGTGGTCGGCGCCTGATGATTTTCAACAAAGCCAATACGTGGGCTAAGAGGCAAGGCAAGATGGCACCCAGCTCGACGCGCCTCCCCCTCATGACGCTTAGCTTCCGAGGCGGGGAGGCCAGAGGTCGATGGGCGTGAAGCCGTCCGCGCCTCGTCAGCGTGTGCACCTCCGCGCGGTCCTCTTCGACCTGCACCTCACCCTGGCCGGCTACAGGCCGCACTTCGGCCCGCCGGTCCCTGAACAGGTCTCGAGGTTCCTCCGCGACCGAGACGTGTCGGTCCCGACCAAGGCCTGGGAGGCCGCCCTGGTCCAGGTCCACCGCGTCGAATATCCGAGGTACGGCTACCCAGACTGGGAGAGGTACCTCGGCCGCGTCTTCGAGATCGTGCGCGCGAAGCCCAAGGAGCCGACTTTCAGGGCGGTGGTCCGCGAGTATCAGAGGACGAGGTGGAGCCCCCTCCCGTTCGCGAAGGAGGCCGTCCGGAGGGCGAAGAGGCTCGGCCTGAAGACGGCGCTGGTGACGTCCGTCGCCCGCTTCCGCTTCGAACGGGACATGCGGAACGTCCTCGGCGGGCTCGACTTTGTCGTGGATGGGAACACATTTCACTGCGAAAAGTCTGGCCCGGAGATCTACGTCAGGACCCTGCAGGCCCTCAGGGTCAGGCCGGAAGAGGCGGTCATGATCGGGGACGAGCTGGAGGGGGACGTGCTCATCCCGACCAGGATTGGCATGAGGGCCATCCTCATCCACAAGGAGAAGCCGACCTGGGAGGAATCCCAGGCCTTCGGCGGGAATGTCATCGCGAGAGACCTAAGGAACGCCATGGACATCGTCGCTTCCTGGGAGAGCACCACCCAATAATTCGGGCCAAATGCGCGCCCACACTAGCGGAGCAGACGATCAAGGAATTGAGGCAAGTTTTGGGACTCCTGTATTACGCACGCGCGCGTGCTCAAGCGGCGATACCCTTAGGGGAAGGATTGATTTGTGGGGCTCCAGCATGCGGGAGAACAGTTGGACCTGACCAAGATTGAGAAGCTTTCTGGGTGATTTGGACAGGACCGGCGACCTGATACACGTAGGGCGGGAGGTTTCAACAACGCACGAGATCGCCGCAGTCGCGCAGAAGCTGGACGGAAAGGCCGTGATCTTCGAGAAGGTCAAGGAGTCGGGGAAGTACAGGGTCGCTCTGGGCGTCTGCGGCACCAGGGGCAACCTGGCCAGGGCTCTGGGCGTCAATCCAGACCTGCTCCTCACAAGGGTCCTCGAGGCCGTGGAGAACCCCAGTCCCTTCCAGACCACGGAGAACGCGCCCTGTCAGGAGGTGGTGGAGGATGCGGTCGACCTGCGCGAGATCCCCATCCTGACTCACTGCGAGCACGACGGCGGGCCGTACGCCACCGCTGGAATCGTCATCGCCAGGGACGAGGAGGTCGGCTACAACGCCAGCTACCACAGGCTGATGCTGATAGGGAAGGACCGTGTAGCCGCAAGGATTCTGCCCCGACACCTTGACGAGTTCATCAAGAGAGGCAACCGCGAGGTCGGCATATCATTCGGCAACCATCCCGCCCTTCTGTTTGCCGCAGCCGTCTCATGCGAGATCGGTAAGAGCGAGCTGGCGATAGCGAACAATCTGAAAGAAATGAGATACGTCAGGTGTTCGACGAACGGCAGCCTCGCGCCTGCGGACAGCGAACTTGTGCTCGAGGGGATTGTGACCGACGAGTTCGTGGATGAGGGGCCCTTCCCCGACATCACTGGCGCCTACGACATAGTCAGGAAGCAGAGGGTCATCAAGATCAACAAAGTGACGCACAGGAGGGAACCGATCTACCAGGCCATCCTGCCCGGCGGGGCCGAGCACAGAATACTGATGGGGATGCCGCGGGAGGCCACCATCTTTCGCGAGGCCAGCAGGGTGTGCAGCTGCATCGACGTTCGACTTACCCCGGGTGGCTCTTCGTGGCTGCACGCCGTCATAAAGATAAGGAAGGAAAGCGAGGACGACCCTAGGAACGCCCTGGAGGCCGCATTCAAAGGCCATCCGAGCCTGAAGTACGCCGTCATCGTCGACGAGGACATCGACATAGACGACCCGAACGCCATCGAATGGGCGCTGGCCACAAGGGCGCAGCTAGACCAGGACCTCATCCTGAAGCCCAACGAATATGGCTCGTCCCTCGACCCCTCGGCGGACCAGGTCACGAGGAGGACCTGCAAGGCTGGGGTGGACGCGACCATGCCGCTAAGAGCTCCGAGAGACGGGTTCGCGAAGGCGAGGATCCCCTGGGGAAGACAGGATCAACCTTGAAGATTACTTAGGCTGACCGTGGATGAAGCTCACAAGGGTCGAAGAAGGCATGCTCTCCGGGAAGGAGGGCCGCGCCACCAAGAAGAGCATGGAGATTCTGGTGGCCCTGGGAAAAATCTATGGCGCAGAGAAGCTGGTCCGAGTCTCCAGCGTCCAGGTGTCCGGTGTCTCATACAAGAACCTCGGGGACGCAGGGATCGAGTTTCTGAGGGAGCTGGCAGAGGACGGAAGGGCCCGAGTGAAGTCTACTCTCAACCCGGCGGGCATGGACCTGGTAAACTGGCGGTCTCAGGGGATCGGAGAGGATTTTGCGCGCAAACAGCTGGAGGTCATAGACGCATATGGAAGGCTCGGCCTGGAGACCTCATGCACGTGCACGCCCTATCTGGCGGGCAATGAACCGCGCTTCGGGGAGCACATAGCCTGGAGCGAGAGCTCTGCCGTAGTCTACGCCAACTCCGCCCTTGGGGCAAGGACGAACCGCGAGGGAGGACCGAGTGCGCTCGCGGCCAGCCTCACCGGCAGGACCCCTCTGTACGGGTATCACCTCGACCAGAACAGGCTACCTACCCTGGCTGTAGACGTCAGTGCGAGGTTGGAGTCTCCAGAGGACTTCTCTGCCATGGGCTACTTCGTGGGCAGGGTCGTCAAGAACGGCGTGCCCTACTTCCAAAGGGTCAAGAAGGCGCGTCTCGAAGAACTGAAGACGTTGTCGGCGGCCTTGGCCAGCTCGGGCGGGGTGGCGATGTTCCACATGGAGGGCGTAACTCCGGAGGCGAAAGGCGTGGTCAGCGGGATAGACACAATGCCATTCGCAGAGCGAGACCTCAGGGAGGCAACGGCCGGTCTGAACGATTCGGGCGACCCCGACTTCATCGCAGTGGGCTGCCCTCACTGCTCGCTGCAGGAGCTGGCGACGATCGCCCGGCTTCTCAGGGGGCGCAGGGTCGCGCGCGAGTTCTGGGTCTGCTGCAGCCGCGCGGTGAAACGCCAGAGCGACGAAAGAGGCTACTCAAGGCTGATCGAGGCCAGCGGAGCCAAGTTCGCCTGCGACACGTGCATGGTGGTCGCACCAATCGAGTCGATGGGGTACAAAGTGGTCGCCACGAACTCAGCCAAGGCATGCCACTACATGAGGAACAACGGGCTGCGGGTCCGCTTCTGGACTCTGGACCGGTGCGTCCTTGAGGCGACGAAGGCGAAATGAAGCTAGTCGGAAGAGTCATCTACCGCGGAACGGCCGAGGGGAAGGCCCTGGTGACCACCCAGCCGCTATCCTTCTACGGCGGCATCGACCCGGCCACAGGAAGGGTCATCGAGAGAGGCCACGAGTTGTTCGGCGAGTCTGTCAAGGGAAGGGTCCTGGTGTTCCCCCATGGAAAGGGGTCCACGGTGGGCTCCTACATCCTCTACAGGCTCGGCAAGGCGGGACTGGCGCCTTCAGCGATGATCAACCAGGAGTGCGAAACCATAGTAGCCGTGGGTGCGATAATCTCAGGCATCCCTTGCGTGGACAAGGTCGACCTGAGCAAGATAGAGCCCGGCGCCCTGCTCAGGATAGACGGGGCGACCGTACGCTTCTGAAGCCGGCCGCCTCAAGTCTGAATTACCCCGGCAGCAGATTGCGTGGCGGCCTCTTCCTGTAGGCGACTCTCTTCAGGGCTTCGCACGTCGCCCCGAAGCAGCCGAGCCCCTCCACTCTCGATGGAGGTCGTGCTCCACGCCCAAGAGATCCAGCGCCTTTCCCGCCACCTGGTCGACCAGGTCGTCGACCGTCTTCGGCCTGTGATAGAAGGCGGGCATCGCCGGAAGCACCGTCGCGCCTGCACGGGCGGCGGTGACCATGTTCTCCAGGTCTATCAACGTCAGTGGAGTCTCCCTGACGACCAGCACAAGTGGCCGCCTCTCCTTCAATGTGACCCCGGCCGCCCTGATCAGGAGATTGTCGGCGTAGCCGCTTGCGACCCCGCTCAGAGTCTTCATGCTGCACGGGATTATCGCCATCCCGTCCGTCCTGAAGGAGCCGCTGGCGAGCTTCGACCCGATGTCGCCGATTCCGTGAACCTGCGTCGAGAGGCCCTCCACCTCTGCTATCTTGCGGTCCGTCTCCAGGAGAATCGTTTCGCGAGCTGCGTCGGTCAGGATGAGGTGGGTCTCCGCGCGGGCCCTCTTGAGAATTTCGAGCGCCCGTATCCCATATGCGACTCCGCTGGCTCCGGAGATGCCTATGACCAGGCGCACCTTGAAATCAGTCCAAGGCCTTCTTTTAAGCCCGATTCCCGGCCGCGCATTTCAATCCATCAGGGTAAGCGAGACTGGCGCGGAGGCCCAGGGAGCCGCACGGCGACACTCGTGGATCGAATCCCCGGGACCTCACCCGTTTGTTCTCCCCTCATCCTCAAACATAGCCGAGCCCTTGGCTCTAAGGATTTAACAGCCGAGAAGCAGTTTGGTGGTCATGTCTCAGGCTGGCGCGGAAGGCCGCAGATATGGTGACGACCTAGACGCCATCCTCAAGAAGGCGAAGCCAAAGGAAGTTGATAGACTGCTCTTGCAGACAAAGCACTTCACCGAGGACGAGGCGGAGCACAGGGACGAGATAGTCATCGGATACTTTGGGAAGGAGGGGATTTCCAGAATAGTCGACTCTGTCGTCGGCGAGATTGTCTCCCATCCGCTTTCCCATCCTCCCGCGATGCTGGACGTCGGAGCCGGGATAGGCACCTTCACGATTCCCATAGCCTCCCGAGTCAGGATGCAGTGGCCCAGCTCAGAGTTCTATGCGATGGACCTCACGCCAGCCATGCTCGAAGTGCTTGCGAGGAGGACGAATAGGATAACCCCGTTCGTGGGCCTCGCAGAGAGCATCCCCGAGAGCATCGAGCAGGCCAGGAGCCATGTAGCGGTGCCAAGAACGTTCGATTTCGTCGTTTCGACACTGATGCTGCACCACTGTCCGGACGTGAAGAAGGTCTTCTTGAGCTTTCAAAAGGTCTTGGAACCGGGAGGGAGGGCCATAATCGTCGATCTCTGCGAGCACCAGTTCGTCGAGTTCAGGGAGGAGATGGGCGACTACCACTTGGGGTTCAAGCTGTCTGAAACTGAGGCTCTGGCGAGTGAGACGTTCGGCGACGTCAGCGTAGAGAAGCTTCCGAAGATGTGCTCCTGCTCTGCCTCTGGGAGGACGGCCGATCTATTCATCTGCGTGATGAGAAAGTCGTAAGACCTGATGGTGTCCGGAATAGAAGAGAACCTTAGGATAGACCGTTCTCTCAGGATTCGTTGAATTCGTAGCCGGGCGATTGTTGGCCTGGAATTCACTTTTCGGACCTGTTTGGGGGCAGACCCCACCAGGCCCCAACCTATTCATGCCAAGACGAAGCACAGGCCTAGAGAATAGACAGGCTGAGCCCCATCTTTCGGGCCAAACGGCGTCAATCCTTGCTATGTTGCGGGCCCGAAAAACCATGGCAGCCAAGTTAAGAGGAGTTGGTGCAACGAGAGCTTTTATCATGTCTGCCCCGAGTCCGCCTACGCTTGAAGTTCCTTGAGTTCGAGGGAGAAGTCGAGCAGATCATCAAGGAAGCCTGTAGGTCGGCCGGCTACGGTGAAATCGAGGTCGAGGTCGCCCTCCCACCAAACCCGACCTACGGCGACCTCTCGAGTGCGGTTCCGATCAGGGTGGCCAAGGAGCGGTCTGAGAAGCCTGCCGACGTGGCAGTGAAGCTGGCCTCGAAGGCATCCGAGCTCCTGGGGGGTTCCAGGTACGTTGGGTCGGTAACCCCTCACCGAGGCGGTTACCTCAACTTCTCCATCATGTACCCGCGGTTCTTCCTGGACTCGATAACTGCCGTCGTCTCCGAAGACGACTTCGGCTCGAAGGCGAAGACAGGGAAGACCCTCGCGATCGAGCACACGAACGTCAACCCCAACAAGGCCCTTCACGTGGGGCACGCGAGGAACCTGGTCCTCGGGGATTCGCTTTCCCGCGTGATGACGTACCTGGGTAACGAAGTCCAGGCGCTGAACTACATCGACGACTCGGGAGCGCAGGTAGCCGACGTGATCGTCGGGTTCCGGTTTCTGGGGATATCAGACGTGCCGCCTGCCGGGGTCAAGTTCGACGTCTACTGCGGAGACAGCGTCTACACGAAGGTCAACCAGGAGTACACGAAGAATCCCGGGCTCAAGGAGAAGCAGTCTCTCGTCCTGAAGGAAATCGAGAAGGGAGCCGGCGAGATCGCCGAGTATGCAGGAGGGATCGTCCGGAGGATACTCGCCGCGCAGCTTGAGACCTGCTGGAGGCTCGGAGCGAGATACGACCTCCTCAACTGGGAGTCTCAGCTGGTCCATTCGGGGATGTGGGAGGGGATCTTCGAGAAGATGAAGAAGGAGGGGCTGGTGAAGTTCGAGACCCAGGGCGAGAACAGGGGGTGCTGGGTCATCCCTGACCCGGAGACCGGCGAGCAGAAGGTCGTCGTGAGGTCCGACGGGACAGTGGTCTACGTAGCCAAGGACATCCCGTACGCGGCGTGGAAGATCGGCCTGATCGGCGACCCGTTCGGCTACGAGGTATACAGAGAAGAACAGCCGGGTGGAGGTGGGAGGCTGTATTCGACCACGCTCACCGGAAACAAGTCTGGCGCGAGCTTCGGGGGCGCGGACGTCGCGGTGTCTGTGATCGACACGAAGCAGACCTATCTCCAGAGGATTGTAGGCAATGTCCTCGAGAGGCTCGAAAAGGGGGCTTCGTCGAGGTACATCCACAGGGGGTACGAGGTGGTGGCGCTGTCCAAACGGACCGCTACCGAGCTAGGGTTCGAGATTCGGGGCGGAATTCGCGCACATGTCCGGACGAAGGGGGCTATACGTCAACGTGGACGCGGTGCTGGCCGCTCTGAAAGAGAAGGCCAAGGAAGAGACAAGGAAGCGGAACCCCGAAGAATCGAAGGAGTGGGTCGACGACGTCGCGGAGGCGATCTCAGTGGCTGCGCTGAGGTACGAGCTCCTGAAACAGGACCCCGACAAGCTGATCGTCTTCGACGCAGAGGACTCCGTCCGATTCCAGGGCGACACGGGGCCCTACCTTCTCTACACCTACGCGAGGGCCAGGAGGATACTCGAAAAGACGACAGGGCGGCCCTTGGCGGACATCAGGAGCACCGCGAAGCTCACCAGACCCCAGGAGACAAACCTGGTCAAGAAGCTGTCGATGATGGACATATCAGCGGCGACTGCGGGCGAGTACCTGTCGCCCAAGGAGATGGCCCGGTTCGCCCACGACCTCGCTGTGGCGTTCAACGACTTCTACGAGAGCGTCCAGGTCAACAGGGAAGAGGACGCGTCACTAAGAGACGCCAGGCTCGCCCTCGTGGACGCCGCCAGCCGGGTCTTGGCCAAGTCGATGGAGTTGATCGGGATTCCCCGCAGAGATCGGATCTAAGGAAGTCCTGGATTCCCTACCTGCGGCTGCCGAGCCTGACCCAGCATGGGGGGGCGTCTTTCATTCAAGTTCAATGCGGGGTCAACGTTAAATCTCCCTCGCCGGTTCGCCCATCATCGATGCCAGGACCCCAGAAGTTCCTCCTAGCAGCCCTCGACATGGACGGCACAGTGCTCGAGCACGAGAGCAGCTGGGTGGCCCTCCACCGGGCCTTCGGCACGATGGAAGCGGGAGAGGCCTCTCTCAAGCTGTACACCGAGGGCAGGATCGACTACAAGGAGTTCATGCGGAGGGACATCTCCTCCTGGCCGCGAGGAGTGACCAGGGCCGAGATCGAGGAGATTCTCTCGGGATACGTAATGCGGCCCGAAGCCAAACCGACCATCGACGAGCTCAAGAGACGTGGGATCAGGACGGCCCTCGTCACCTCAGGAATCGACATACTGGCCGAAGAGGTGGCGCACGAGCTGGGCATCGACCACTGGGTGGCCAACGGGCTCCAGTTCGGCGAGGACGGCAGGGTGCTCCCGGAGGGTGTGGGCAGGGTCGACCCGACCAGGAAGGACCTGGCCTACCTGAAACTCCTTTCGAGCATCGGCATTCCCAGCGAACGGACCATCGCGGTCGGAGACACGATATACGACCTCCGCTTCCTCCAGTCGGCAGCCATCGGCTTTATGCTCGCCCACACGACGAGGGTGAGCGACCCCAAGATAATCCACATCGAGAAGCTCCACGACATCTTCGATCACATTTAGCGAGGGTTTTTACCCCCCGTTGTCCGGGTCGTCGCGATACTGGATATGGAAGAGAACCTTCTGCTGATACCGGGGCCGACAAACCTCTCGATGCGGGTCAGAAACGTGATGGCGGGTCCCCAGCTTCCCCACGTCGGGTCGCAGTTCTACTCCACCTTCAAGGAGATTGTCTCTCTCGCGCGGTACGTTTTCAGGAATGAAAAGTCTCCCCAGTTCGTGTTTACAGGGTCGGGGACGATTGGGATGGAGTCGTCGGTGGTCAGCCTCATCTCGCACGGAGACAGGACCCTGACGCTGAGCACAGGGTACTTCGGGAGGCGGATGCTACTGCTCAACCAGGTCCATGGGGCGAAGGCGGACGTGCTCGAATACAAGGACGGGGTCCACGCCGACCCGGACGACCTGCGGAAGAAGCTCAGGGAGAGCAAGTACAAGGCCGTCTTTATGACGCACGTCGACACTTCGACCTCGGTAGCCAACCCCATCCGGGAGCTGGTCGAGGAGTGCGTCAAGGCGGGCGTCTTCTCGGTCGTCGACGGGGTCTGCAGCATCGGCGGGGTGCCCCTCGACTTCGACAGGCTCGGGTCGGACATAGCGTTCACGGCTTCGCAGAAGGCGCTTGCGGCAGCGCCCGGGGCCGTGCTCCTCGCCGCCTCCGACAGGGCCATCGACTACATGGCGAAGAGAGAGAAGCCCATCGAATCATATTACATGAACCTCCTGCGGTGGAAGCCTGTGATGGAAGACCCGAGGATGTATCTCGCTACCCCTGCAACTCAGGTCCTTCTTGCGCTAAGGGAGGCGCTGCTCGAGGTGAAGGGGGAGACGCTCGAGAAGCGGTGGGCCCGTCACAGGAAGCTGGGGGAGCTTACCAGGGACCAGGTGGACGAATGGGGGTTCAAGTTCGTCGCTGATGAGGGTTTCAGGGCAGACACCGTGACCTCCTTCTGGGTCAGGAAGGGCACCGCAGGCGACATCCAGAAGACTCTGGAGGACGAGCACGGAGTCGTGGTGGCCAGGGGGATCTACGAGGCCAGGGACACAATGATAAGAATCGGACACTTCGGAATCCTCACGCCCAAGCGCCTTGCGTCGGCGCTCCACTCGATGGACGAGGTCCTGGACGGCCTGGGCATGGGAAAGAGAAAGCAGCGCATCGCTGCCCGCCAGTGAAACCTAGAATCTTTTTATCCGCAGCGGAGGCGCCGGCCAATCGCCGAGCAGCCCGGTCGTCTAGTGGTCAAGGATGGGGGCCTCTGGAGCCTTCGACCTAGGTTCGAATCCTAGCCGGGCTACTCCCACCTTGGCGCTCTTATCATCCTCTCTATGTCATCTGGACCAGAAAACTCATGCTGACGGAGAAGGAAGCGCCAGACCCCTATGACAGGGTTCTTCGCCGACGGTCTGACTGAGGAAGAAGAAGAACACTGTTAACAAGCATCGACCTCGGACGGCAATGAATCTGTAGCCTCTTTTCCCCTCTCTCTGCGTGCAGGTCATCGACCACTGGGAACTTGGGGGGCGCGATGCGGCTAGATCTTCAGGTTGAGCTTCTTGACGAACTTCGCCAGCTCTTTCTTGTCTGCCCAGGGGACCTCTAGGTAGTCGACTATCTCCCTGTCAGTCATGCCAATCCGTCTGGCCTCCTTGACGGTGAATTCGTAGGCTTCGATTTCTACGGGGCTGTCAAAGTAGCCGAATTCGTCAAGGAAGAGCTTCTTGCCGTCCATGTGCTGCTTAATGTGGAAAAGCTCGTGCAGGAGGTCGAGGTAGAGCGTCCTGAAAGGGCTGTGCTTCATGTGGTAAGCGCTTATCACGATGTGGCCGTCCGCGTCGTTTACTCCCATGTACCCCCAGCGAGAAGAATAGAATTCCACCTTCGTTGCCTTCAGAATCTCCTCAGTCTTGTCTCCGAAGAGCTCTCGGAGAGCTTCGACCTTCTCGAAGTGTTTGAAGAACATCGTCAAAGGATACAGCCTTATCGGAACACCTCTCTTGATCTCCACCCTGAATCTCGAATTCTCGGGCACGCCTGACCCCCCGCAAGCTATCGGTAATTAACCGTCAGTTCGGGATCAGGTTCCAAATCGTAATGTTTCGCGCGCGCCAACGCCCACGCCCTCCTGAGGATTACACGTTCTATTGCGAGCACCTTTTGCCCAACGGTCTTGACCTCTTCGGGGGTGATGGTCGAGTCTTCGATCATCTTCTCGTAACCACCACGGCCTCAGTCCGAATGATTTCCATGTACATATCCATAGCATGACTACAATCCTTGATGTGGAGGCTCCCACTCCTAGGACCTGGTATCTACGGTCTACCTGTGCACAATATTCGTACAACCGCGAGTATCTTATATGAGGCATGCGTCTCCCGACGAATCCAATCGTGACCTCTGCGCAGGAGATTTGTGCTTGTCATATTCTGGCTCGTAGGATTCTCGCTGGGAGTCGCGGCGTGGGAAGTTGCGGCGAACTTCCCCCCTGGAAACTTCGCCGCGCTCAATCCGGAGTTCTTCGGGCCATTCGTCTCCGGCCTGGCGGGTTCGATCATCATGTTATTGGCAGTGTTCTTGTTCGTTCGCATGCGTGCTCGCTGAGGTCCGTATCGACCTGCTTGGAATTCATCCATCCGAGGATGTGATTGTGAGTAAAGAGTCGGAACAGGTGATCACGGTTCAACACCTCGTCAAGAGGTACGGGGATTTCGTCGCCGTCAATGACGTATCCTTCTCGATAAAGCAGGGCGAGATCTTTGGAATCATAGGACCTAACGGTGCCGGCAAGACCACCGCAGTGGAATGCATCTCGGGGCTCCGCACGGCCGATTCGGGCTCGATCAGCATCTCCGGGCTCTCTCCCCAGAAGGACAGGAACAGGATAAGGGAGTTTCTCGGCGTTCAGCTGCAGGAGAGTTCGATGCCTCCTCGCCTCAAGGTGGGCGAAGCGGTGGAGCTCTTCGCCTCTTTCTATCCAAACCCAGTGAGCCCGGACGGCCTGCTCGAGACGCTCGGGATGAGCAACGTCAAGAATTCCATATTCAAGAAACTGTCTGGTGGTCAGAAGCAGAGGCTGTCGATAGCGCTGGCCCTGGTGGGGAACCCGAAGATTGCCATACTGGATGAGCTGACCACGGGGCTCGACCCGGAGGCTAGGCGTGAGACATGGGCTCTCATAGAGAGCATCAGAGACCGCGGCGTCACCGTGATACTCGTGACCCACTTCATGGACGAAGCTGAGAGATTGTGCGACCGCCTCGCCCTCATCAACCACGGTAAGCTCGCAGTGTTGGATACACCCGAAGCGATTGCCGCGCTGGCAGGAGGGAACAAAGTGCGATTTGTTCCTTCGCAACCGGTCGACGACAAGACTCTGTATACCATATCCGGTGTAGTTGAGGTTGAGAGGAAAGAAAGATACATCACCGTCACCGGTACCGGCGATCTTGCAGCATCCGTCATCAACTCACTCGCGAGAATTGGAGTGCGCGTCTCCGATATTGAAGCAAGAAGAGGGAACCTTGACGATGCGTTCGTGAAGCTGACCAGGGACGACGCCTCCGGCGCTTCAGGAGGGGTCCAACAATGACCTCGGTCCCGAGCGAATCGAAAGAGAAAGAATCACGAGGCCACTTCTCCGAACTCCTCAAGGTCGAGGGCAAGCTCGCACTGCGAGAACCAACGGGAATAGGGATGGGAATCGGTGCTCCAATCATCTTCGTCATTATATTCGGCCTCATCGGAATAGCATCGCCAGGGAACGTCGCCAATACAGGTTACACGGTCTTGGACCTATACGTTCCGGTAATCATGGTCATTGGTTTCATTTTCCTTGGAATCGCTATCATGCCTGTCACCCTGGTGAGGTATCGGGAGATAGGGTGGCTACGAAGAGTTTCAACGACTCCAGAGTCTCCTTCAAGACTACTCGCAGCTCAGTTGGTCCTCAACCTCATGCTTGCCTTGGCCGCGATTTTGATTGTCATCTTTGGAAGCGAATTCATCTTCGGGGCGCCACTTGACGTAGGCATCCCGTATTTTGTTCTCTCAGTCGTTCTCTCGATTGCGGTGATATTTTCGCTTGGCTTGGTTGTCGCGGCCCTGGTTCCATCACAGACGGTCGCGACCGGCTTGACCGGGGCGCTGACCTTTTCATTGCTCTTCCTTTCAGGTCTCTGGGTTCCCCCTGCCACGGTGGGTGGGCCGTTGGCGACGATCATGTACTATTCTCCGTCTGGCGCGGCCGTTCAAGCTTTGCTTTCTTCAGTCTTCAATACCGCCCCTCCATACACTGCCATAGTGACGATGGCCGCTTACACAATTGTCTTCGTATTTCTCGCGGTCCGTTATTTCCGCTGGGAGTAGCAATCATAGTTCTTTCAAAAAGACCTTGGCTTTGTGCCTCCATTCGCTGATACGGATAGAGGAGGGTTCTATGCCCAGACTGGTCAACTGGTCGAAATTGATCGACCGATGTAATGTTGGACGAAACTCGCAGCGCTGCTGTTGAACAAATTGGATTCCGCCCCTAAGGGCGCAACTGACGATTATCCTATCCCGGTCCGAGTGAGTTCCATGAATCCGGCAGCAAAAACGTCGACGTGTACACAGAAGACACATCAAAGCAATCGACGCAGTCTCGGTGTTGAGTTCCAGTCTCAAGCAGGTGAGGGATGCAAAATGAGCGCTTGGATGCCGTGGATCATAGAAGGTGTTGACCTGGCTTGCCGTCCACGAGCACCTTGATCGGAGAGAATGGGCCAGCGCTGACTTCCACCTTGTGAGTCTCGGAAGTCCCTACGTCAAAGTTGAACTTCCTTGTGGACGGAGAAAAACAAACCCCTTATTGAACGTGGTTTGTCCGTCTAATTCGACTGTCATGTGCTTGGCGACCATATTCCAAGCGCCGGCCAAGGGTTCAAGCCTCAAGGCACCTATCTTGACCTCACCTGCTGAAGAGTAGATCGAACCCCTGACGTAGACCGTGGAAGGCGAGATTGAGCTCCCTCGGCTAGCCGCGGACGGAGGATGTGTTCAGGGAAACAGCGGCGCGAACGAGAGCCTTGAAGGTCTCGTCGTCAATCTCGTCTCCCTCGTGGATGACTATGGCGCGCAAGGTGTTGCCTTCGAGGCTGGCGTTGAAGAGGCCTTTCGGGTCCTTGAGAGAGGCTCCTTTGGCGAAGGTCAACCTCACGTGGTTCTTGTAGGTCTCGCCGGTGCAAATGATCCCATCGTGAGACCAAACCGGAACCCCCGCGGGGTTCGATGGCTTCCTCCACTTCACCTCCTCAACCACTTCTGGGTCGGCCTGCTTGATTAGGGTACGGACACGGGAGAGCATCTCGCCATGCCAGTCGCCCGACTTCTCGATTCTTGGGTCTATTAATCGGGACGGAGACCCAACTCCCCGGGAGCCGCCTTTCTTTGTCATTTATCAGTTCTCTCCTGCCTGATGGACGCTCTTAATGGCGTGCCAACTGCGAAATCTGAATCAGGTTGCCGCATGTGTCCTTTAGCCTGACGATGGTCGAGCCGGTTACCTCGGTAGGCGGCATGGTGAACTCGGCGCCGCGGGCTTTGATCCGCTCGTAGTCACTCCTGACGTCGTCGGTGAAGAACATGACCGCGGGCTGGCCCTGCTGAAACATGGTCTGCTGATAGGCCCTGGCCGCCGGGTTGTCATTCAGCGCCAACTGCAGTTCGGTGCCGTCCGGGTCTTCTGGTGGAGTCACCGTCAGCCAGCGATACGGCCCGTTGCTGAAATCGGTCTTCTTGGCAAGGCCTAGCACCTTGGTGTAGAAGCGCAGAGCCTTTTCCTGGTCGTCTACGTACACGCTGGTCAGTTTGATCCTCATTGCTGGTCCGAGCCGGCTCGCCGGCAATTGAACTTTACCTAAACGATTCGGGTAAGTGCGAAGTGATGGAATATGGAAAATTCGAAGGATTGATTTCAAAGGGAAGCGCGCGCATCTGACGAAACGGAGCACATTTCGACCTTGTCGCGCGCGACTGTCTTGAGGCGGTTGGGAGAGTTCAACTCCTGACCAAATCACTGACCGGTTCCCTGACGCTACAAGCAACCAACAAACTAATTAGTGCATTTGGGCACTGTGCAGCCAAATGATCGCCGGAGTGGGGTCAGTCGCAGTCCTCGTCCACGACGCAAAGCGATCGGCGGCGTGGTATCGCGACAAACTGGGCTTTGAGATTGTAGGAAGCGTGGGGCACACAGTCTTCGTCAGGCCGAAGGGGGCTCGATCCAGCCTGCTGCATCTCTGCGAGCGATGCGACGCATGGGAAGACGATCGGCCAGGTGGGCGAACCGGGATCTGGCTCGCGTGTGGAAAAATCACGATTCGCAAGGACAAGAAGACTGGCCAGGCCTTGCCTGCAAGCAGACCCGAAGACGTCGAGAGGGCCTATCTCAGGTTGAAGAAGAACGGGATAGAATTCTCAGAGGAACTCACGACTGCTGACTGGGGCAAGTACGCCATTCTGAGAGATCTTGACGGCAACGAGTTCGAAATATCGTAGGTATTGGCGAACTACGGGCGAGTTGAGCCTACTGGAATGTCCTCTGCGTCCCCCCTGGCTTCAGATTGGCTGTAGCGATGGGTGCAACGGCATCGGAAGAAGCTAGTCGCGGATTGGGCAAAGAATGCTCCCCAACTTCTCTGTGTTGAGAGACAGAGGCTCGGACGTCGGTAGAGCCGCTAGAAGGTCTAGGAATGGATTTAACCGAGTAGAATCGGGAGGGGCCTGATTTGAGTGCGCCTCCCAAGAAGAAGAGGGTCAGTGGGAAGAAGAAGGAAGAGAAACCGAAGCGCGCCGTGAAGGAGAAGGTCTCGAAGCCCACAGGCGCTCCTCCCTCCGCCAGCGTGGAAGTGAGGCTCAACGGGCGCATGATGCAGAGGAGAGCCAGGGGATACTCACCGGGGGAGGTCGGACAGGCCGGCCTGAATTCCAGACTGGCTAGGAGGTGGGGCCTCGTCGTCGACGACAGGAGGAGGAGCGCGCTCGAAGGGAACGTCGCCTCGCTCAGGAAATGGTCTCTTGGAACCAAGAAGACAACGGAAGAAAGGGTCGAAGGCGAGCTCCGGAAGGTAGAGATGGCGGTCAAAGAGGAAGTCCGCAAGGTGGAAAAGGAGGCAGAGAGGGTTGAGAAGGAAGTAGAGAAGGTCGAGAAGGAAGTCGTGGAGAAGGTCGAAGCGCCCATAAAGAAGCGCTCGAAGAAGAAAGCGGCAGCGGATCCGAAAACCCCCTGATCCGTCGGTTCCACGCAAGCGCCCTTGAAGTCCGCATCCAGGCGAATCACGATCTGCTGAATCGAGTGAAATGGTGCCGTGGTCATGATGAAACTGCCGCGGTCCGTCGCTTTTCGGAACTCTGGGGCCATCAGGTTAAATACTAAGAAAGACAGATTGTGACGAATGGAGCCGACCCGGAAGCAATCCTTGGGCTTCTACTTCTCGCCAAAGGTCAAGGCCTTCCACATCGTCGTGAAGCTCAATGACGTTCCAGGTGCGCTCAGCAGCGTACTCGAAGTGCTTCGCAGTCATGTGGACCTTGTGGCCAGCGTTAGTTACAGCCTCGACAGCGGCGGGGCGATCTGGAGCGGCTTCGGCAAGTCTCTGTCGAAGACTGAGACAACAGGAAAGCTGAGGAAGGTCGTGGAACGCTCGCCCATGGTGGTCGATTGCGAAGTGAATGCGAGCGACCGTGGGTTGCTTGTCGATTCCTTCCATACTGGGATCGAGGTGGCGCCCGATAGACCCGGGATAGTGCTTCCGCTGGCTGGGGTCTCCCGGATGTACGGCCGCCTTGCAGAAGTGTTCGGCAGCGGAGGCGAGACGATACTCTTCGAGGAAGGCTCTGCCCTCGGCGAGTCAAGCGGCAAGTACTTGAACGCGAAACTTGGTCAAGATAGCCTAGACTGGAAGGTCAAGGCAATGCTGGGCATGTACACTGCCTACGGGTGGGGGTCCGCGCTCATGACGGTCGAGAAGCCCCGGACACAGTTCAGGTTGGTGTTCCGCGATTGTTTCGAGTGTACTGGGACGCTGAAGAAGAGGAGCGGGTGCAACTTTCTGAGGGGTCATATGGCCAGCACGGTCTCCACGATGTCCGGTACCAAGTTCGAAGGCAAGGAGACGAAGTGCAGGTTCCGCGGGGACGCCACATGCGAGTTCCTGCTATCCGTGAAGAAAGCGTAGAGACCGGGAAACCAAGGGCTTGCCTGCCTCTGATCCTAGACAGCCGATAAGCAGGGGGAACTTGTCTGCGGCGATTGCGGGTCCTCCGCGTGCTCAGGAGGGTGACATTCTTGCTGCTAGGTTGCCAACGCTTCTTGTACTGACCGTCCGTCGAAGATGACCCTCTTCAGGCTCTCCGCCATCTTCAGGGGCTCCTTGTGCTGCCACACGTTCCTCCCCACTGCGAGCCCGGTCGCGCCAGCGTCCATTACGCCCCTCACCTGCTGAAGGAACGCCTCGTCCGTCGGAGCCTTCGGTCCGCCCGACATGAACACCCTGATTCCTGCCGCTGACTTGACCGCCCAGGAGAACGAGGCGCTGTCGCCGGTGTACTTGATCTTCACCGCGTCCGCGCCCAGCTCGAGTCCCGCTCTGGCCGCGTAGGCGACGATCTCCTTCGAGGCGTCGTTCTGGACCACGGCCCCCCTCGGATAAATCCAGGCTATGGCGGCGACGCCCTGCTTGTGCGCCTCCTCCTGTATCCGACCGAACTCCGACAGCATCCTTGATTCATGGCTCGACCCCAAGTAGATGGTATAGCCGACCGCCTTCGCGCCGAGCGACACCGCGTGCGCCACTGAGCACACCTGCTCCGAGACCGGCTCTCCCTGGGGAAGGCTCGTCTTCCCGTTGACCTTGACGACGAGGGGCACCCTGCCGTCGTAGAACCTTTCGGCCACGCCCTTCTGAAACACCACGCCGTTGAACCCCCCTTTCGCGGCCATCTCCATGACGAAAGCAGGGTCGACATTCCTGTCGTCGAAGTCCTTTGACGGCCCGTGCTCAAGGCCTTGGTCGTATGCTAAGAGCAGGCCCCTCCCGCCCCTGAGGAAGGGGGCCATCATGTCCCGCTTCATCGATCGCGGGACACCTCGACGATATTTAACGGTATTCGGGGTGGACGCGGCCGAGGGCGGGCCCGGCCACCAGCATGTCTAAATGAGGCTGGGCGCACCCGGGACTCGAGAGATGAAGCTGGAGGAGTTCCTGAGGCTCAACGCGCCGGAGGACCTTGCCCAGGTCACGACCGCGATCGCTGGGGCCTGCATGACGGTCTGGGAGAACATACCCTTCAAGTCGGGCCTGCTCTCCGAAGTCAACCCCTCGGGGGAACGCCAGAAGGCCATAGACGTCCTGTCGAACGACGTCTTCACCGAGGCCCTGACGGGGACGAACCTCGTGGGGGAGGTTGCGTCGGAAGAGATGGCGGATGCAGTCCAAGCCAAGGGGAAGCTCAGCGTCGGTATGGACCCACTCGACGGCAGCTCCAACGTCGAGACGAACAACCCGCTGGGGAGCATCTTCGGATTCTATTCAAAGCGCCTCCCCTGCTCCGGTCGGAACATCGTCGGGGCTCTCTACGTTACGTACGGCAACACCGTCACCGTCACCCTGTCCTTCGGCAAGGGCGTCCATCGGTTCGTGGCCGTCAGGAAGGGGCCCGAGATGTCCTTCGAACTGCTCGGGCTCGACCTCAAGGTGCCGGACAAACCGGAGGTCTACGGCATAGGAGGCTTCAGGAAGGACTGGATTCCGGCGGTCCGAGACCTGGTAGACTCCTTCGAGGCGAGGGGCATGCGGATACGATACTGCGGGACCTTCGTGGGAGACTACAACCAGGTCCTCTCGCGGGGAGGGATCTTTGCCTATCCAGAGCTGACAGCGAGGCCCCAGGGGAAGCTGCGGGTGCTATTTGAGACCGCTCCCGTCGCCTACATCAACGAGCAGGCGGGCGGCTACGCGACAGACGGCAGGAGGAACATCCTCGACATAGAGCCGAAGAGCCTCTCGGAAACGTCGCCGGCTTACATAGGGAGCGGGCCGCTCCTGCACGAGCTGGAGCGGCTCGTCTCTTCGTCGGTTTAGTGATGGAAAGAATCCTACGCGGCTTCAGCCGATAGTCTCCTAGACCGTCCTTATCTATCGAATTCGCACATACGGTCGCGGGCTCCTTCGGGGCCTCCTGGTCGGCCGACGAGGAGGAGGAATTGGCAAAATGCAACTGGTCAGCGTCGGCTCTAGTCGTGGAGAATCGAACTTTCATTTGATCTTCACGCCGAAGTATCGGAGGGATGTGTTCGTGGACAAGGAGGTGAGGGCGATGTGCCTGGAGAGCTTCGCACATACGTGCAACGAGCTCGGCATAAGGATGGAGGCCTGCGAGTTTGGGCAGGACCACGTGCACCTGTTCGTCAGCCACTGCAAGAACTACTGCGTGCCGCAGATGGTGCAGAGGTTCAAGGGGGCGTCCTCGCACCGAATCAGGCGCGAGTTGTGGGAGAGGATCAAGGGCAAGTTGTGGGGCGACTCGTTCTGGAGCGACGGCTACTTCTACAGGTCGGTGGGTTCCACCACCACAGAAGCCGTCCAGTACTATGTCCAGAACAGCCAGAGGAAGCACTGGCCCACGCAGGACTATGAAGAGGCGCAGGCAGAGAAGGAGAGGGGAGGGAGGCAGGCGAGCCTAACGGACTTCGCGTGACATGACCCTACGGCCTTCAGGCCGTACGTAGTTCACTGACCTGCTACGGGAAGACCCCGAGGGTCCTTATCGCGTCGGCGACTCTTCCGACTCCCACCATCAGGGCGCCCGTCCTCATCGACGCCCCGTTCTTCGTGGCCATTTCGTGGACGCCCCTGAACGCTCCCGTGATCTTGGTCTCGAGCTTGGAATTGACCTCGCTCTCGGGCCAGCTGAGCCTGTTGAGGTTCTGGACCCACTCGAGGTAGCTGACGATCACGCCTCCGGAGTTGGCCAGGATGTCGGGCACGAGGAAGACGCCGTTCGAGTCGAGGACCTTGTCGGCACTCGGCGTCGTCGGGCCGTTCGCGCACTCCACGACGACCTTGGCCCTTATCCCCTTCGCCACGTCCGGGGTGATCGTGTTCTCAAGGGCCGCAGGGCACAGGATGTCGACGTCCAACTTGAGCAGGTCAGTGTCCGAGATGGGCTGTGTGCCCGCCATTCCGACGACCGAGCCCGTCTTCTCCTTGTGGGCGATCACCTTGTTCGCGTCGATGCCGTTCTTGCTCATCACCGCTCCCTTGGAGTCGCTCGCGGCGACCAGCTTCGAGCCGTAGGCCTGGAGCAACTCGGCGTAGTTGGCTCCCGCGTTCCCGAAGCCCTCGACCGCGAAGGTGGCCTTCTTCAGGTCCATCTTCTTCACCTTGGCTGACTCCACCGTGCAGAAGACCGCTCCCCTGCCCGTTGCCTTGTCGCGACCCAGCGAGCCGCCGATCGAGATGGGCTTGCCGGTGATCAACTCGGGGACCATGTATCCCTTCATGACGCTGTAGGTGTCGACGATCCAGGCCATCACCTGTGCGTTGGTGTAGACGTCGGGCGCAGGGACGTCGCGGTAGGGGCCGATGAAGTCTGCGATCGCGGTTGCGTACCTCCGCGTCATCCTTTCCAGCTCGGTCTGCGACATGTGCTTGGGGTCGCAGATCACGCCTCCCTTCGCTCCTCCGAAGGGGATGTCAGCCACACTGCACTTCCACGTCATCCACGCCGCGAGTGCCTTGACCTCGTCCAGGCTCACGTTCGGGTGATACCTGATTCCTCCCTTGCAAGGGCCTCTCGCGTCGTTATACTGGACCCTGTATCCAGTGAACACGTGGACCTTTCCGTTGTCCATGTGTGTCGGCAAGGAGACGGTAACTTCGCGCTTGGGGTGCGCGAGCATCTGGTGTATTCCATCTTCAAGCTTCAGGTACTCTGCAGCAATCCTCAGCTGCTCGAGGGCGTTCTCAAACGCGTTGGGCTTTGTTTGACTCACTTGACTCATCACGCTGACCTTGCTCATAAAACCGCCCTTTTTATATTGTATTTAGGGGTAGCTAGCTTTCTCACTTTAGAGAATGAGCGAGTTCCTCGATCTTCGATTCCCAGCTCTTCGCCTTCACGACGCTGCTTGACACGAGCACCCCCTGCGCTCCCAGCTCGACCGCCTTCTCTACGTCCTCTCCGCTGACGATCCCGGCCCCGCACAGGACCTTGCCCCTGAATCCGGCGTCCCTCACCCTCGAAACCGTCCGGCTCACGAGTTCGGGTCTGGCCTTCGAGACTGCCACGCCCGAGCCTATCAGCTCCGGCGGCTCGACCGCGATGTAATCAGGCCCCAAACGGGTCATGGCCACGGCTTGCGCGGCCGTGCCTGCGCAGAGGCACACGGCGAGCGAGAGCCCCCTGAGCCTCGGCATCAGCCGGTTCAGCTCGTTCAGAGGCCGGGAAGACTCGCTGTGGTTCAGAATTGTCCCCTTCGCCCCTGCTGCCTTCACCGCCTCCGGGAGGAAGGCCCCCGTCGTCTTGCCGCCTGTCTCGCCTCCGACCGTCTGGCTGAAGACCGGGATCGCCACCCTGGACGCCACAAGCGCGACCATGGGACCCGGCGGGGCGACGATGACCTCCACGCCAGTCTTCGCGGAGGCCCTTTGGGCGGCTCCGGCTATCTTGAGCGAACCCTCCCCCAGGGCCTCCGGGTAGTTCTTCAGGTTTAGGATGATCGTCAAGCCGGCGCCGCCCCGTCGACGGGAGTCACGTCTTAAAGTATGGTCCGATTCCTCGTTCAGAGGGAGTACCGGGTCCCGCGCTTCTCAGAACCCGTCCTCGTCCGAGTCCTCTTCCCATCCGTCCTCGTCCGAGTCCTCGTCGAAGTCTTCTTCCAGTTCCTGGTCCTCTTCGGACATTTTGACCGCCAGCGCGATTTCAATTAGTCTATTAAGAGTTTCCCAAGTGGAAGCATTAACGGTCCATCCTCTGCAGCGGTCTCTGTCCAAGTCGACCTGGGAGGCTCGAACCAACCATATTCCGGCGGCGCTGGTCGGACTCGAAGGGTATACCATGCTGGAATTGGGCCCAAAATCTTTCATCGCCCTATCAAGGTTAGATTATGGCTTCACTTTCATTTGGGAGAATCTTAGAGCGTCCTTTTCGGTAAACCGCTCAACCGATGGGTAGACCTTTGCCTTAGCGAGGACCTTGCCGCCCGACTGAATCCGTACCTCAAAGTTATCCCCAAACTTCCAACCCTGAGTAGCCCAGATGGAATGGCCAACCAAGCACAGTGGACACGACAAGAGAGCGCTGCCTTCCTTCCGGATGCGCCTAAAGACAGTAGTGTAGTACCGTGCCGACTCGTATCTGCTCACAAAAGTATCTGGAGGAGCTCCTTCCAACTCGAACCGAAAGCTCTTTGCGTACCCCGCCTTGACAAAGTAATCTATCACGTTTTGAAGGAGTATCTTCTGGTCGTCCGACCGCTCGATCGCTCCCAGCTCGAGCAGGTAATCGAGCATTCCCGTCCCAATCCGGTCCAGGATGAGCTGAGCCTGCACCCCAAGCTGGTCATCTAGTGCCCTGGTCATGCCGTATAGAACCATCTCGTACAGCACCCAGTCCACCCTCTCTTTTCCCACGGAAAAGCTACTCTTAGGGAAGGCTCCTCCGTCGAGACGCCGATTCATCGGCATCAGAATTTCGACGAGATTCGGAGATGAGAGCGTCTTTGGCACCGCTTTGGACTGCAGTGGGATCCTTGGATCGTATCCGTTCCTGATGAGGAGTCTTCTCAATGACCGGGCAAACTCTCCCGGTCTGTCACGGGTGGGGATGGTTCCTGTCTCGATCAGATACTGGAGCATCACAGACCCCATCCTGTCAAGAATTACTCGTCTTTGCTCTCCCAAGTAATCCAAGCTCTTGAGTAAGCCATAGAGGAGGGCGTCCATAGCGGTCCGATCGATTCTCTTGTGCGTCACACCTGGCACACGTTTCCTCAGTTCAACTCACCTGCGTTCACATAGGCATCGCAGAACTGAGCCAGCTGGGCGACGACGTCCTTTCCCTCTTCCATTTCCACCAAGACCAAAGCTGCAGGCAGGCTCATGCTCCTGAGCTTCTCAGTTACTGAGTGACAGAATCTAGCGACAGATTTCGAGTCATTGTAAATCAGGAGAGTCGAAACCGAATCAACAAAAACGAATTTGACTTCCTTTTCTTCAGATATCATCTTCGCCAAAGCTATGCAGATGTCGGTAAGCTCGCGCATTCTACCCAGATAGTGACATGACTCAGTTCTGCGTTCAGCTGTATTGGTGATGGAATCGAGGTACAGGAGACTCCCAGGGGCCAGCCCGCCCTTCTCGAATGCTCCTTGAAGGACGGCACAGGGTTTGTTCAGGGTTATGTACAGACCCATCCCAAATCTTTCGGAGAAGTACTTTATTGCACTCATGACTCCCTCTTGGTACACCACGGGATTCACGCTTAGCAGCACGACAGGATTCTCTATGCTTGATGCCTGCTTGTCAATCAGCTCTCTTATTCCCATGAATCTGCCTTTCCTCCTGCCGTCGCATGTATTTCAGGCTTAGAATGCCCCGGCGATGACAGTATCTATCGTTGGAGGAAATCTGGAAGATTCGGCTCGAAATTGCTAGGAAAGCGCGCGCGGGCCCTGTCATCTTGCGCATACCGTCCTTCGGAGTCAAAGGCCGAACCGATCCTGCGACTACCTGCCTAAACAGCAAGAATCTTGGTCCGATTCAAAAAAGAAGCCTAAGCGTATTAAACCTCTCGGTGAACCGGGCACACGAAAGTTGCTTGCCTCCAGACGTAGTCGCCTTTGACAGGGACTCTATAGCGCGCGCAGTATCTGTGGTCCTAGGCGGAGGGCTGATCGTCTACCCCTCCGACACGGTCTACGGGCTTGGCTGCGACCCCGCCAACGAAAGCGCCGTGCGGCGGCTAGTTCAGGCCAAGAAGCGACAGGAGAGGCCCATCTCAATCCTCTGCTCATCCACAGGGGCTGCGATGGAGCTCGTCGCGATGAACAGGAATGCGCGCGAACTTGCGAGGCGCTACTGGCCCGGGGCTCTGACCATCGTCGCACCATTGAAGCGGAGTCTTCCCTACCCGATCCATCAGGGGACAGGGACCCTAGGAGTGCGGGTGCCTACCATGCCCCTCTGCATCGCTCTCATCGAGGCCTGCGGCGGCTGGCTCACTGGGACAAGCGCGAACCTTTCGGGGTCCCCCTCGTCTCGGACCGCCTCGGAGGCCGCGCGGCAGCTCGGTGACGCGGTCGACCTGATACTCGACGGCGGCAGGCTTGACGGCCTCGAGTCGACCGTAGTCCGGGTCGTCTCCGAGGGTATCCAAGTTTTAAGGATGGGTCCGGTCGGGGTGACGGACGAGACCAGAGAACGATGAATCTGATAGTCACCTCGGCGAAGGGCCTCGAAGCTAGGGCCTCGGCCGAGTTCAAGGAGGTAGCGCTCCTCTCGGGCATAAGAAAGGTGACCATCGAAAGGTCTGCCTACGACGGTATCCTCGAAGTCGAGGTCGAGAACCCGAAGGCCCTGCTGGCTTTCATCAGCGAGTTCGTCCGCTCGGAGCCGTTCAAGGTGAGATTCGTCCTGAGGGTGATTCCGGTTGACCGGGTCGTCGACACCAAGATCGAGGAGATAGTCGGGGCTGTCAAGGAGCTTGCTGCTAACATCGGCGCCGCAGAAAGCTTCAGGATAACCATTGAGGCGAGGGACTCCCCCTATTCTGACAGACAACTAATCGACGCCATCGCCGACGCGGTCGACAGAAAGGTGAGTCTGGACTCGCCTGACAGAATCGTCTTCATCCAGGTTTTCGGCGAGTACACGGGAGTCTCTGTCCTAGGCCCAGGCGAGATCCTCAGTATCACGAAGCTTAAACGTGCGACCTAGCCCTTCACGACATTCAGGAGCGCGGCCATCTCTATCATATCCAGCTCATCTAGGGAAAGGTCCCGCTTCGCCAGCTCCTTTCCGCCGAGTTCCGCCCAACTCATCCTGGAGAGCCGTCTCGCCGATCCCGCCACCACGAGAAGGAACGGCTTCCCCTTCTTGGCCCCTATCCTTTCGATCGCCCTCGAGATCTGGGTGGTGCCTGCGAGGCGAAGGAGGAGGTCGACCTCCGGCTTCCTGGCCAGCAGGCTCGGCGTGCCGTCCGCGCGGAGGGTCTGCGCCGCTATCATCTCCACGTAGGACCCATTCGAGGCCGCGGCCGCACTGACCGCCTGTACGAGCGAGCCGGGGACCTTGGCAGCGACCAACCTCTTGACCAGGTCGGGGTCTGCTCCTGCCTCCACTACGACGCTGACGACTCGAGGTTCCACAGATTCAGCCCCCGTGAGAGAACGGTATCAGGACGACCTTCTGGCCGCTCTTCACGATTCTCTTGGCGGCTGCGGGCACGAACGCCTCGCCGTCTTCCACCATCACCAGGGTGTTGTACTTCGTGAATCCCGGGTCCGCTTCGGTCGAGAGGGCCCTCAGCCGTGCCACGATCTCCTCGGCGTCAATAGCCTCGTCTGGCAGCCTGACCTCCTTCGCCCCCACGCTCGTTCGAATGTGGCCGAGACACTTGACGCTGATCAAACCGGGTTCAGGAGGAGCAGGCTTTCCTTATACCTTCTCCCTTGGTAATAGCTGCCTTGCGGGAGCAGCTTCGCCCCCGAGACCTGGAGCCGCTTTCGGAGTTCGGAGCCTGTCATCGACCCGAGCTTTTCGATGGGGACATTGACCGCCACTGGCCGCGGTTCGATCGTGTGCATCGACGTCTTGCAGGGGAAGAGCTTCCCGCTCCTGGCGGCCGCAATCACGTCGTCCTTCCCGAGCCTCTGGACAAGGACCACTACCTTCCCTTCGTCCTGGAGGGCGGAATCGATATCGTCTTCAGAGAAGAATTCCCTCTTCCACCCCGACTCCTGCGCGATCGCGTCCAGCCCTCGCACGACAGCCAAGGCGCCCTGCAGGTCGATGGGACTCGCAGGCAGGAAGACGCCCTGCGAGCCCAGCGCCGCAAGCCCGCATCTGCGCGCTTCGAGGGACGCGAACGCCTCTGACAGCGTGCTCCTCCTCGAGATCCCGGCGTCGATCAGCGCCCGGTCCAGGTCTCCGCGCCCGGCGTGGGAGTAGGCCCGCGCCCACCTGTGAAGGTTGACGGCCTTCGAGCTGTAGTCGACTGGGCAGCAGACCGCGGCCTCCAGCCCGAGTCTCAAGAACGCAGCCAACCTGTGCATGCCGTCGAGGACCGCGCCGCTCTCGGCGTCGACGATGATCGGGTCTCTTTGAATCCTCTCCTGCGTGATCTCGGTCGCAATCCTCTCAACGTGGGATGGTATGGTCTCTTCGTGGGGCAGCATGGAGGAGACCGGCCTTACGTCAACCCTGACCCCAGTTCCTTCCAGGGCCAAGGTCTACTCCTCCTTCACTTCACCTGGTACTTCTTCTTCCTCGACCCTTTCCGGCTTCAACGACTTCGCGATGTAGCCTGCGATGTGGTTCCTCAGCTGTTTTGAGGGGATCAGGGCGAGTTCCTTGAGTGCTATCTTGTTCTTCTCGTAGTCTGCGCTGAAGGCCTCCGGATGCCTCTCCAGAATCATATCGGAAAGCCTTCTGGTCCTATCCAAACCTGTACCCCCTCTGACTCCTGGGGTGATTAAGTCTTCCCGCTGCTCCCGAGGTAGCTGAGGCCATTGCGCAGGAGGCGCTCCTCTGCCTCTGAGAACGTCATCTTCCATAGCTCGGCTAGCTTGAAGACGACCGTAGGGATCAACGAGGGCCCTCCTGCTCCGTCGAGGGGCCCGAACGTTACGGGCCCGTCCGATTCTGTGAGGACGCGGTCGGGACCCAGCCTTGACGCCATCCTCTGGAGCCTCTTCGAGTGCAGTAGGGCTGGTCCAAAGGAAGTGAAGTACCCCCTGTCTCCCACCTCTCTCAGCTCGGCCTCGCCCTGGAACCAGTGCATGAGGACAGGGCCCACGCGATAGCTAGTGAGAGTCTCGAGGCACGTCTTCTCGGCTCCGCGAGAGTGTACCTGGACCGGTTTCCCCGCTCTCTCGACCGCCACCAGCTGCCCTGTGAAGAGGCTCATCTGGGGGCTGTCAGGGGCCACCTCGGAGTACTTCGGGTCCAGCCCGATTTCCCCAGCTCCCGCCGCCTCGCGGAGGGCGCTCACGAACCATTCAAGGTCCGTTCCTGCCTGGGCCTCGGAGGGGTGGGTACCCACGAATGCCTTCACGAGCTTCGGCTCGCTCTTCGCGATTTCGAGAGTCGTCAAGGAGGTTGCCTTGTCGATCCCGGCCGATAGGAGCAGGGTCTCCGAGTAGCGGGCGAGACCCAGACTCGAGAGGTGATTTCCGTATTCGCACAGGTGGACGTGCGAATCGATAAAACGCATGCGTAGGCCTCCCTTCGGTGGTATTTCAGACCACTCCTTCCGCTCCTGACGTAAAGCTGAACGCGGGGGGTGGTAGGTGCCTTTTACGACCTCAAATGACCAAGAAACGCCGGAAACTGCGTCTAATCGCCAAAAGGTTCTTAAAGACCTCCACTTCTTGGATAACCATGTCCAGTTCGGAGTTCGGCCTTGCGGCCGTCTACAGGGTGATAAAGAAGGCCGGCGCGGACAGGGTGGGAGACGACGCGGCGATCGAGCTAAGGTCTGAGTTGGAGGCCGTGGGCCTTCAGAATCTCGAAGGCCGCAGTCGAGCTGGCTGCGCACGCTGGCCGAAAGACGGTGAAGCCCTCGGACATCAAGCTGGCCGCGAAGTCGGTTCTGAGACAAAGCACTTAGCCCCCGAAAGGATTCTGCCAGGAGAAGTTGACAGCTCCCACTGCCTCAGAGGCGTAGTCTTCTCTCCGGATTTTCAAAGCTTAATTCGGCATTTCAAACGCCGGAGGCGAGTGCCCCGGTGGTGTAGCCCGGTCAAGCATGTTACCCTCTCGAGGTAGCGACGGGGGTTCAAATCCCCCCCGGGGCAGCCGAATCAAGCTTCTTTGGCGAATCGGGGCCAGATTCTACCTCTTACGAGTGCAGCAGATGAGAGTCGAGGGTTCGGGCCCAGCCGGGCTCATTGACCACTCCTCGGAAAGCTGCCTCGACATCGTTTCCCTCCCCTGTATGGATTGGCACAAGAGGTATATCTTCAGACCAAACCACTTGACAGGCCTTGTCATTCAAGACAAAGTGCCCACAGTGCCACAAGAGACTAACCAAAGAGCTTGAGGACAAGGAATTCATGGGTCACGAAACGGTGGAGGTGCCGGGGGAACCTGTTGCCTTGAAAGGAGAAACCAGACTGAGCACTTGGGAGCCCTATTTCGCGAGGAAGGATATCTCCTATTACAAATACAGCTTGAAGTGCCCGAACTGTGGGCATGAGTGGGTAGAGATGAAGACGAAAGAAAGAGGCGCGTGAAAGTCTTGCAATATCGCCCGGACATCAAACGAGGCCGTGTGTTCCATCGATCCAAAGGCGCACCAATGTCGTGCATCACTCCTGGTAGTCTGCGCATGGTTCCCATCACCAATGGCATAGAACCTATCGGGTAGGGATCCCACCGGTCCCGCCTATGGAACGCGGATGGTGACCATGTGGCAAGACATTATCAGCATGCATCCCCCCGGGGCAGACTTCTCACATTAGACGAGCCAAAAACCGGAAAGTCCGAGGGGCATCGAACCCAAGAGACGGGATTTGGCTCCGCAGCGTGATGTTGCGACCTGCCTGAGCTGACAAGGCCCGGCCAAAGAGTACGACTCGCCACTCCTTCTCATTCCACCCCACGCGGGCCTTATCGTGCGACTCCATGCTTGACTAAAGGAAACCTCGCCCCGAGTCTCGCTAATTCCTAAGTAACGAACCTGAGTCTTTTGAGTCGAAGGTCACGTTACGGATACACTACTTCTTATGACCTCTGGCGGCCCTCTCGTCGTCGATGAGCCTGCAGGACATAGTCATCCTCATCCACAACGGGGAGTACGGAAGAGCGATCTCTTCGCTGGAACGAGAGGCTTCCGACGAATCCAGGTCTCCGCTGGAGAGGGTAGAGTGCTGCAAGTGGCTGGCCGAATGCAACACCAGGCTTGAGGACCGCCAGGAGGCGGGCAACTGGTATCTCGAAGCGATCAGAATGATCCTCTCACAGCAGATGGATGGGAGGTCAAAGGCGAAGCTCGCCCTTCCGCTGTGCGAGAGAGCGCTAGAGTGCTACAAGCAAGGTGGAGATTCCGCGGACGTTCTCGTAGCAGCCAGGCTCAAGCAATACCTCTTCGGACTCTCAAGGTAGCCTAAACCGATACGCGCAAGTTAGGTCGCCGGGACTTCCCGGGTCTTTCGCCTGTTCGGCGCCTACCTAGGATGAAAAGGCCCGGCAAGAGCGTATTGTTCTGACGTTCCTTCCCATACCACCCCATAACGGCTTCATCATCCGGTTTTCGCCTCGACTGAAAGAGCCCTTGTCGCAGAGCGAGCGGAGACTCGCTGCAATCATGTATACGGACATTGCAGGCTATACCGCTCTTAGTCATAGGAACTTATCACTTCCTGCCCCTGGTCGAAGACCAGAGGTAGATTATCAGGCCCTTCTTCGCACAAATCCAGGTTGTCGACCGCTGGAGACTTATTTCTTGTGAAGGCGCTCTGCCGCAACGAACGTCAACCCTTGCTTGGTCAGAGCTTCGGCAGTCCTGTTCAGCGCGTCGTGTTTGTCAAGGTAGTTCACCAGGAACATCGGCATCAGTCCCTTCTCGACAATGTCCTTCTTCGGTATGAAGTAGTCGAGTATGTCCGAAGGATGCTCTCTTCCCCTCTCTGTGTCGGGAAGTCCGCCCTCGTGTTTGGCGCCGATGTTCTTCACGTGGCCAGCGAGCTTCACGAGCTCTGCGGTCCGGTCGTATGGCTGCCTCACGATGCTCTTGTAGGCTTCGGTGATGTGATGTTCTAGGCGGATTCCATCTTCGAAGTCGAGAGTATTCCGGACATAGGCAGCCAACTCTATGGTTCTGTTGTCGACTGAGTTTGAGAGGTTGAAGCCGATGAGCGGACTCGAGCCATCGCTCCGGCTGAAGAGCTTGGCGGTCATCAGCGTCCAGAGAATCGAATAGGGGTTGTCGATTCCCAGGAAGACCGAGATCTTGAACTCCACGTCGATTCCCAGCTTGTGGAGCCAGTACCCAAGAAGCACGGTGCCCGAGTTCATGTTCAAGACCTGCGGGAGACCGTACTCGGTGTAGTAGCGGAGAAACTCCTCGACCCATTTGAGCGAATACTCGTTCGGGACGCCCGCCCCTCCAAAGTAGCCGGTAATGGTGTCGGGCCCCCCTAGGTGGACGTTGATTGGTTTGCCGTCAGGCCCGGGCAGCGTGCCTTTCGTGTCGAGGGTTTGAACATATGAAGCACCGATGATTCGCATTGCCGCTGCAAAAGCCATTATGTCGCCGTCCTCGACCTGTTCCTGCATAGAACGGACGCGTATGTACCTCGCAGGCATGAGTTCCCGTTTGGCGATCGATCGTCTTGCTTCCTCAACCAGCCATGGGAAGAAGTTGAACGCGCTGATCTCCAGGGTGACCGCGAACGACTCGTCAAACTTCATTGAATCCGCTTTCCTCCCCAGGACCTTCCTTCTGTAATCTGGAACGCTGATGAAGGCTTCCTTGTCGCGCTGCTTGGTCAACCAGTCAAGGCCCTCGACAAATGGAGACTTGTCCTTCTGAAGCCTGTCCATGAGCTTGTCGATCCTGCCTGCTTCCTTGGCTCTGCGATTGATCTCGTCGACGCCGCCGTACCTGTCTACAATTTCCAGCAGACCGTTCACGAGCTGATTGTCCTTTCTGAGCAGAAAATCGTTAATTTCTTTCAGGGCTTCTTCGTTAATCTTCAACCTTTCTCTTAGGTCAGCCAAGACGGTCGCCCTTCAGATCTTGTAAAGAGTTGACCCACAGATGGAATTTAAGTATTTTCAGCCATTTGTGTGAATTGCCAACGCACCGCGCGGGATGATACTTCGTTGTCCGCCGCAGTCGCCCCCGATCTAGAACTCACTCGGGGGCACCCCAGCTCTTGCTAGGATCGCCCTCACCGTCTTCTTTTCCTCAGGCAGAAGAGACGGAACGGGGTCTTTCGTTCCGCCCACCCTGCAGCCTGAGAGATTCATGGCCTCCTTCAGGCCTGCGGGGAACTGGCCCACTGCCATGGCCTGGATGAACGGCAGCAGCTTCATCTGGAGTTCCCTCGCGCCTTTCATGTTTCCGCGGTTGAACTCGTCGAAGAGCCTTGCCGAAAGCTTCGGTGCGAGGTTCGAAACTCCCATGATCGCGCCACTCCCGCCGAATTCGAGATTCGTGAAAGTCATGGCGTCTGAACCGTTCAGCACCGGTATCCGTCCCTGGACCTCGGCTATGAACTCAAAGAGTCGGAGGAGATTGTACTCGGTGTACTTCAGCCCCGCTATCAGGCCCTCACGTGCGAGTCTCCCAACGACGCTCGGCGTCGCGAACGTGTGGGTCCACTCGGGTATGTTGTACAGGATTAGGGGCAGGTCAATCTTGCTGGCGAGGAGCCTGAAGTGCTGGTAGATGCCTTCTTGCGTCGTGCTGTAGTAGAACGGAGTCGTGGTGATGACCCCGTCCACCCCTGCGTCTTTAGCTTCGGAGGCGAACCTCACTATGTTCTCGGTGCTCGGATGGGAATCCCCGCGATGACTGGAACCCTTCCATTCGCTTCGTCGACGACGGCCTTGACAACCTGATTCCTCTCCTGCGGCGTGAGGAGCGCGAACTCCCCCGTTGTCCCCAGCGGAAAAAGGCCGTCGATTCCGCTCTCAACCAATCTGTTTACGAAGTCCTTGGTCGCTCGCAGGTCGATGTTGCTGTTCTCCTTCAGCGGCGTAACCATGGGCGTCCATATCCCTTCGAGCTTTAGCTTCATGCCGCGCCTGAGCCGGGAGGCCTAATTATCCTTGCCATGGCTTCAGAATCCTCGTTGCGGCACGTGCAGTTCATGATACCAGAGCTGGGAACTCGGAGCTCAGTCCTGAGCCTCCTTACCGTGCGGAAGTTCCTCCGGGGCATTTCCTGGCTTCTTTCGGAAATCGGGGCTAGGTCAGAGCTCCCTTGGGCACTCTGCTCGAGCCTACGCAGAACGAGAGGTGAAGGGCAGAGCTTAAAACTGAAAGCAGTTATCGCGCGGAAAGACTGAGGTGCTGTGATGAACTCAGAAGTGGCGGAGAAGTTCGTTGATCGGATCAACGCGCACGACGTGGATGGGTTGGTTTCTCTGATGTCGGCCGACCATGTGTTCATAGATTCATTGGGGGACAAGGTCGCTCGACCCGCAATCGAGACAGGCTGGCGAGAGTATTTCGCGACTGTGCCCGATTATTGGGTCAGGATAGACCGGGTGGTTGCTGACGAGCCGACTCTGATTCTCATAGGTGCGGCCGGGGGAACCTATGTTCCAAATGGCGAGGAGATGAGACCGGAGAACAAGTGGGAGACACCTGCAGTCTGGAGGGCTGTAATCCGGGCCGGAGAGGTCTCGGAATGGCAAATCTTCGCCGACAACGAGCCGATCAGAGCGAAGATGAGGGCGGCGAGCCGCCAACTAGAATCTGCTCCACGCGAGTCCAGAGACGACCACATGGCTATACTCAGGACCAGGCTTGCAAAGGGGGAGATTACAGAGGAAGAATTCGAAAGATTGACGGAGGCTGTAGGCGAGAGGGAGGGTTCTTCATCCGAGGCCACGCACGAAGCGGTGGACTGGAAGGGGTTGGAGGTGGAGGCGAAGAAGAAGTTGGATGGCCTCACTCCTCAAATGGCAGAGGAACGCTACGACTACCTCAGCAGGAGACCCATCAGTGAACTGACGGATGCCGAGTACGAGGAGAGGCTCGCACTGGCCGAGAAACTATCAGAACGGCCTGGCAAGAAAAGTGCAAAGAAACGGGCGGGATAATAATCAAACAGTTCCAGGCGGGACGCAAGCCAGTAATCCCGTCCCCTGCACCACTTTGTGTCTTCACGGTCGCTCTCCTTGAGCGTCAGAGCCCCCGACGATCGTTCGAAGCCTCTGGCGCTTGATCATGTGGGCAGGGGCGTTCATGCGCCCGCTCTAGTCACCCCCGTGGGCTGGCGCGAGCTTCTCCTGGACTAAGTTCAAAGCGGGCGAATGGCATTAGCTTATTAGCCGTCTCTACCCCCAGGGACAGATTCGAGCTTCATGACTTACTTCGCTCTGGCTTGGTTCGTCTCCAACTTCTTGCTGCTTTGGCTCGCCTACGCCGTGATTCGCGCGGTCTGGAAGATCGTCGGAATAGTGAGGCTTTCGAGGAGCGGCGGACTGAGATTCTGGAAATTCCTAAGGGGGAGAGGGGGCATCGGGCTGGTGATAGGGCTGGTCGGGATGCTGATCACTGTAGCGGCCCTGTTCCTCCCGTGGTATTCGGCGACAGCGAGTTCGCACAGTGGCGTGCTTTCGGGTTCAGCGCCGGTGAACCTGATGTCCATCGACGGAATCAAGGGGTTCAGTGTCAATCTCTTCACCGGGAACACCACTACGCTTCCTTCGGGCCTCACGAACATCGTTTCTGCGAAGATCCCGTTCGCGATAATTTTTGCAGTAGGACTTCCTCTGCTCCTGTTTGACGTGGTCGGAGTCAAGAGCGGTAAGGGACTGGGGCGGAGGTTCATGGAGGGAGCAATTCCCTTGCTGCTTCCATTCGTGTTCATCTACGCTTTCGTGGCGAACCTGTCTAATGTGGTGCCGCTCGCTTCTTCGTTGCTGGGCGGTCAGACCGTTTCTTCACAGGGGAGCCAATTGCTGGGGACGATCGCCGCTAGCCCGATAGGTGGGTCTGCAAGCCAGACCTTCCCGATCGTGGATGTGACGGCCGTTACCTGGGGATTTGGGCTTGGCGTGTACCTGTTCATGGCTGCTGCCGTGTTAAGGATCGTGGGAGGTGCCGTGATGAGTTTCTCTCCGAACCTTGCGCCGGCGACGGCCGCACCGGCCGCGGCTGCGAGCGAACCGACCCGCCGTCTGGCAGCGATAATGTTCACAGACATCGTGGGCTACACGGCCCTGACGCAGAGCGACGAATCCCTGGCAATGAAAGTTCTCGAAAAGCACAGGAAGCTGATACGTCCAATCTTCCCCAAGCATTCGGGGCGCGAAGTGAAGACGATCGGCGACGCATTCCTTGTCGAGTTCCACAGCGCTTTGGAGGCCACGGAGTGCGCGGTCGAGATGCAGAAGGTCATCCATGACCACAACGAAAGCACGACTGACAAGGTGAGGCTCAAGATCGGCATACACGTAGGGGACGTGATTCACAAGGACGGGGACGTGTACGGAGACGCCGTGAACATAGCTTCAAGAATCGAGCCACTGGCCACGGGCGGAGGCATCTGCATCTCCGAACAAGTCTACGACCAGGTCAGGAACAAGGTTCCGTACAATCTAGTCAAGCTACAACCAAAGGAACTGAAGAATGTGGCGTTCCAGATCGACACCTACAGAGTAGAATTGCCGTGGGAGAAAGGAAGCACGAGCCCTGATGCTGCCTAGGACGCCCTGCATCTGACAGTCCTCCCCTTTTCCTGCATCCGCTTTGACCAAGCAAATGATTACCTCCTCGATGGCATGAGCGGTAACTCGAGTCCGATGTTTTCGACGGCCCTGAGCTCGTGGTAATACGTCGTGCACCCCGCTTTCGAAGCGCCCAAAGGCGGCTCAAGCATCTCCTGAGAGTGGCGGTCTACTCTCAGCCAATCCCCCTGCAGCGCCTGGGCGAACCGGCCAGGGCCCCCAATTAGGCCCGCGGCGACGCCCTGATGGTAATCGGGAGGGTGCGAGCGGATCTGCTTCCCAGGCAAGGAAGTCGGTCGCCGAGGGGGGAGTCCGCGCGGGAGCAGGCTCGGTCTCTTGGCTCTGAAGCGCCTTGTTCTCGCTTTGCAGGCAATAGACGTATTATGCCACAGCCGGTAACCTGTCCTCAGGATGTCCGTTACGGAGAGCATGCCATGGCTCAAAGAGTATCTGGACGCCGTAAACTCGCAGCTTGAGGGGCTGAGCCCCCCTCCCCGCTCTACGGCGATAGAGAACGCTGCGGCCGACGCGCTGTCCTTCGGCGGCAAGCGTGTGAGGGCCACCCTGGCACTGCTCTGGTGTGAAGCCTTCTCTGGGGATTTCAGGCCCGCGATCCCGCTGGCAGCCGCGTACGAGCTGGCTCATGCGAGCGCCCTTGTGCAGGACGATATCATAGACCATTCCTCAATGAGGAGGGGGACTGAATCCATAGTAGCAAAGTATGGCCTCCCAACTGCGATACTAGCATCGGACCTCCTGCTGTTCAACGTCCCCAGGATGGTGGCAAAGTACAGCAGTCTGGAGAGTGGCAAGCTGGCAAAGATCTTCGACCTGGTCGGCGAAGCGTGCAGGGCGACCACCTGGGGAGAGTTCCTCGACCTAGAAATGTCAAGAGGGGCAGAGGCTACGGAGCAGGACTACGAGGTGATGATTAGGCTGAAGACTTCGACACTGCTCAGCGCGCCGTGCGCGAGCGGGGCGATGGTCGGCGGTGCTTCGGATGAACAGTCATCCTTGGCCAGCAGGTTCGGCGAAGCCCTCGGAATGGCTTACCAGATTCAGGACGACACTCTCGACTTGATTGGAGACGAACTGGCGCTCGGCAAGCCTGTCTTCACTGACTTGAGGGGAGGAAAGAAGAGCATCGTTCTGATTCACTGCGCAAGCCACTGCTCGAGCGAAGACAAGAGCTTCATCACCAGCCTTCTGAATCGGTCGGGCCCGTACAGCGATGGCGAGATATCGCGGTTGAAGGTTCTGGTCGAGAGGAGCGGCTCCTTGGAGTACGCCCACGCGAGAGTGCTGCGATACACGGGAGAGGCCGAGGAAGCTCTCAGCTCAGTCCCCGAGAGCAGGGCAAGGTCTCTCCTCAAGGAGCTTACGGGCTACCTCGCCACGAGGTACTCCTGAGCTTCCGTCGACACCCTTCGAATGGAAGAGTGTCTTAGATTGATCGGCAAGATAGTTGGCTTCCAAAAGGCTAACAATTCTGACACGCTTCTTCCTTGACCTCGGCCTCTACTTCCATTTTACCGGTATCTCCTCGCGCTGGTCTGGTTCGGCTTCCTACGGGGCGGCTTCAGGGTGTGCGCTTGGGTCCATTTCTGTGATGAACACTGCAGCGGCGACCACAGAAGTCCAGAGCCCCTTGTCGCCGACTGCCGACTGTGTGTTGTTCAGCGTCCTGATGATCCTGCCTGACGCCTTGAAGACCTGTTCCTTTTCGTTCCACGCGGCGTTGATGTCGAATGGAATTCCCATGGTGGTCGCGAGCATGGAGGCCGCTAGGTCTTCCGAGTACTCGCCAGCCGCCTCGTCCGTCTCGCCGAACGAGTGGTGCTCAGAGAGGTAGCCTACCTCTTCCGGGTTTGACGGTATCGCGAGACCGATTGACGCCGCGATGAGGCGGTGGTCCTCGTTCGTTGAGTTTCGCGCCAGAACGAGGAAGACTATCTCCCCTGGCTTGAGCATGGACACGCCCTGCTCTCGCGTGACCTTGACGCACTTTGGCGGGATGATGCTCGAGACGCTGACCAGGTTGAACCGGCTGATGCCCGCATCCCTGAGCGCTTCCTCGAACGAAGCTAGGTTCTCCCTGTTTCTCCCTACTCCCTTCGTAAGGAAATAGTACTTCGGAACCAGATTCACGCCAAGGGTCCGTTAACTGGCCCTTCTAAAGTTCTTGGCTCAAACTATCGAAGGATGCGGGGTTGCAATGGGCAAAGCCGACCGCACCCCGCAGAGGCGAGTCGCCCCGAGAAGTCTTAAGTCGAATGGACAGGCAACCGCGCCAAGGCGGCTTGCGTGCACCACGCGCAGAGGGAGGCAACCTTGGACAAGATCGTCTTCGTCGGGATGCTTTGCCTCATCGCGCTGAACCTCGTCACCTTCGTACAGGCCTACCCAGAAACCTCCCACCTGGACTCGGGGTGCTGCAGCACACATGTGCTCGCCAAGGATTTCTCGGCGTACTATGTCGGAGCATGGAGGCTCTTCCACGATACTTCGAACGTGTACTCGTCCGGCGCGATAAGCGACGGGGGCCCCTCAATTTACCCTAGGCCGGAATCGTTCAAGTACCTCCCATCCTTCCTTCTGATCGTTTCCCCGTTTCTGGCGCTCAGCTATCAGAGCGCGCTCGTCGCCTTCGACGCTTTCCAGTTTCTCCTGCTCCCTCTCATGGCGATAATGACCTACAGGCTTGTGCGTAGCAAGGGGGCGGCGGTGACGCTAATCGTCGCGACTGTGGTCCTGCTCCAGCCCTCCCCCACCCTTCAGTGGGGGCTCTCCGTGAGCTACTACTGGCAGTGGGCCGAGGGGCAGGCGAAGGTTCTCGAAACATTCCTCCTGCTCCTCTCGTTCTACTTCGGGGCTCAAGGGAAGCCGCGCCTCTCTGGAGCGGCATTAGGCTTGGCTGCATTCGACCCCCGGTTCGCGCTGATCGCCGTGCCCCTCTTCCTTGTCTACAACAAGCCAAACCTCCGCAGGGCTGTTGCAGGCGCAGTTGGAATGGCTTTGGCATCGAACTTCGCGTTCCTGTTCCCCGGAGTCGCCCCGGGGTTCGTGACGACGATGCTCAATGCGGGGATCACCACTCCGATCTACTACTACAGCTACATACCGCTTCTTACGGTGGTCTGCCTTACCATCTTGAACGCAAGAGAGATTGCGAGTCTGGTTCCCAGGAGCGCAGGACCGGGTAATGAGCGCGCCGATTCGCCGGGACTCGACGTACGCTGAGCCTATCTGGCAGGACAAAGAAAACCGGAGACCCTTGCGGGTCTTACACTATCCACTTCCTTGCTTCTTCGTAGGATGTTGCAACAGAATCTGAATCAGGGTCGATTGACGTGGCCCGCTACGCAACCGATCCGTTGATTCGACTGTCGCGATCGGTGAGAGCCGCCAGTGCCAGAGCGGCAAGCGAAGGCCGCTGAAATCAAATCAAACCAAGACCGCTCAAGCTATTCCCGGGCCATTCTGCAGGCGGTTGCGCAGCTTTTCCATCCACACATAGTAGTCCTCCGAATCATACTTCTCCCTCGTTCCCTTTACGAAGGGCTCCAATTTCTGCCACGCCAGCCGAGTCGCGAACATCTCGTCGGCCAGCTCCTCCTGTACGAATCCTTTCTCCACCAAGAGACCGACGGACTCGAAGAGCGAGGCAATCTGTTGGAAGGCGAGCTGGTCTTCCTTCGGGAGCTTCTCGAACTCCTCGTACGACGATATCTTGGTGTTGACCACCGTGAACCATGACTTCTGGACCTCGAGGCTGTTTGCGAAGTCGTACATCTTTGTGATGAGGTCCACGGTCGCCAGTTCGTGGTTCTGCTTCAATTGCAGAGCCGCCGTGTTGGCCTGTTTGAAGGACGCCTCCACTAACCTCTTGTTGTCCCTCATCTCGATGACCACAAAGATAGTGCCAAGAATTATCGCTACCGACGCCAGGAGAGTCGCATCGGTTGAAACCGTGTTGACGTTGACTTGTAGGAACTGGTCAATCATGACGGGTGGCTCGCCCCGAGCTATCCGGCTCTCCCACACCCTCGCCAGCCTCTTCGTTCCTATTCAATCTGTGGTTTTGAGGCCGCCGGGGTCGAGCGAACCTACGGCCACATGCCTGCTGCGTTCCGTGCGCGCCATGACGTGACGTCCTCGTTCGCCCAAGACCTGATTCTCACGTACTCTGGTCCTATGCCGATTCAGACTCTTCTGACTCGAACATGGCTCGGAAGGCGGGGAGAAGCTTGATTCGCGCTTATTTCGATAGCCCGGCTAGGATTCGGTACCAACTAGGTTCCATTCAGCATCGAAATCAGATTCCTTCACGCGGGTGGAAACTCTAGTAACGCAGGTCTTATCTCAACGTGTGGAACAGCCACGGTAATGAAACGCAAGGGGGTTTGTTATGACGTAGGTCGCGTGTTGATGGGAGGCAACTGGCGCCCGAATTTAGACCCCAAAGTAGTGCATCACGAACTCGAGATAATTAAGAACGACTTGCACTGCAACGCTATCAGAATCCAAGGGCTCGACATTGATAGGCTCATGACCGCGAGTGAGGACGCCCTGTCACGAGGGCTGGAGGTCTGGCTATCTCCCGAGATGTGGGACAGAAGCCAGGACGAGACTCTCGAATACATCGCGAGGGCGGCTGAGCGGGCAGAGGGGCTCCGTCAACGGTGGCCCGGAAAGCTGGTCTTCAGTGTGGGCTCTGAACTGACCCTCTTCTCTCAGGGAATGATTGAGGGCAAGAACGTCTTTGACCGGATGTCCCGTTCCTCTTTCTGGGGCGATATAATGGCTGGGAAGCACAACGGCCCGCTCAATGAGTACCTGTCGAATCTGAGCGAGGCAGCTAGGAAGTTGTTCCGTGGCCCGCTGACCTACTTCTCTGTACCGTTCGAAGCTGTCGACTGGAAACCGTTCGATTTCGTCGGGGTAGACCATTACAGGGACGCGCGGATTAAAGACTCCTACGGCCGGACGATAAGCAAGTACAACGCATTCGGCAAGCCTGTCGTCATAGGGGAGTTCGGGTGCTGCACATTCCGGGGCGCGGACCTCCTCGGCGCCAACGGCTTCATGATAACCTTCGGGATGATGGAAGGCCTCCTCGGGCCAAACCAGAAGATCCCCAAGATGTTCTTGGATATGGCGCATGTTCCGCCCCGAGCCGACGGACACTACATCCGTGACGAGGAGCTCCAGGCGCGCGAGCTGGTCGATCAGTTGGGGGTGCTTGACGCAGCGGGGGTTGAAGGCGCCTTCGTGCAAACCTTCGTGGTTCCTAACTCCCCATACCGCTCGGACCCCAGGTACGATGCCGACATGGCGAACTTTAGCCTGGTGAAGAGCTTCCCCGAGGCAGAAACGGCTGAAGAGTTCAGGAGACAGGCCATTCGTGGAGCCAGGGAGATGATGGGAGTGGACCTCGACCCCCACGTTCTGGATGGTCTTTCAGGTCCGATGGGCGAGCACGGAGCGACATATCCGGATTTGCCGTGGGAGCCGAAGGAGTCATTCAGGGCAGTGGCCAACTACTACGCGCGACATTAGAAACAAATCCCGATAGTCTCAAAGCTACGCTGTCTGGCTAGACCTCGTCGCTGGGTGCCTCAGTGGTGGAATAGCTTGGATTGGTCTTCATTAGACCGAATGGAGTCCATTCTGAGCTCATTTCAGGTAGCCCGGCTAGGATTCGGACTCAAGACGTGGGCGTTGACGTTCTAAGCCTCGTGAGATTGGATTCGACACTCATGGCTATGCTGGAGGCTTCAGCGTGCGAGCCTCCTTGCCTCTGAGGATTGACAGGATCAGGGCGACGATGAGCACTGATATCGACCCGACCAGGGCTGTGTGCATCCCGTCGATGAATGCCGAAGAGAGTTGGCCGTTGATCCGGCCCACTCCGAGGAAGATTTCGAAGGCCGTCTGGCGCGGTATCGACAGGGAGGCGATCAGAAGGGCGACTGCGAAGCTGCAGACCATGCCTATGTTGGAGAGCGTTCGGAGCAGACCTGAGACTACGCCGTACGACCGAGCTGGGGCGCTCGCCATGACGGCGCTGTTGTTGGCTGGGAAGAACGAAGAGCTCCCGGCTCCGTTGAGGACCGCGCCGAATACCACGACATAGGTCGAGGTTGTCACGCCTAGTGTCGAGTAGACCAGGAAGCCGCCGACCTGTAGAGCGAGCCCTATCGATGCGATGACGCGGGCGCCCATCCTGTCAGACAGCCGGCCGGAGAACGGCGCGATTGCCCCACCAAGTATGTAGCCCGGTACGAGCAACAGTGCAGCATTCCAGGGAGTCAAATCGCGTGGCCCCTGCAGATACATGATCAGGAGAAACAACACGGCGAAGCTGGCCAGAGACTGGAGGAAGGCCGCGAAGATGGATGCGGTCAAGACTCTCTGTTTCAGAAGGGAGAGGTCGAGCAGGGGAGAGGAGTACCATCTTTCGAATGCGACAAAGACCGGAAGGAGCACAAAGCCTAGCGCGACTTCGGCGGCGTACTCAGGAGTGATGCCCGACCCCGTGATGTTGGTCATTCCGAACAGCAGGAAGAAGAGCGAAGTGCCGAGGATGACCATCCCGCCGACGTCCAGCTTTGCCTTGACTCTTGGAGAGCGCTCACTCAGCATGAAGAAACCGACCGCGGTTGCGATGATTCCGATTGGTAGGTTGATGAAGAAGATATAGCGCCAGCTCAAGAACGTGACAAAGGCGCCACCGACGAGGATTCCCAGTATTGCGCCCAACGAATATCCCGTGCCGGTGATTCCGAAAGCCTTCCCTCTCTCGTTCTGCGGGAAGGTATCTGCGATGATTGCTCCGCTGTTTGAGTAGATCAAGGCGCCTCCCAATCCCTGCACCACGCGGAAGCCGATGAGCTGGGGCCCGCTGGCTGAGAAAGCGCACAGAAGTGAACCGAAGGTGAACGATGCGAAGCCGAGGTTGTACATCCTGACCCTACCGAACATGTCGCCAAGCCTGCCCACCTGCGTGCCGAGTATCGTGATTACGAGGAGATACGCCATGATTACCCATATCATGCTGATTAGGTCGGAGTGGAGATCACTCATCATGACTGGGAGTCCGAGGACGACCGCTGAGGTATCTATCCCAGTCATCGTCACCCCCAGCATCACAACCAACATCGCTACGTTGCGGTAACGCCGCTCGGCAGCCGGCATGGCATGGACTGTCGCGCTCACCGCAGCGCTACTTGATGGCTCGCCCAAGGCAGGACAGCCTAGGATGGGGAGCCGGCCTTTGTCGTCTTCTTCAGGACGTAGTCGAAGAACCGCTGCGTCGTTCCATCGTCAGAGGTCCACACGGCGCGCAACCTGGTCCTCTTCTCGACCCTTCTCAGTGCGGAGAGGAGGGAGCGGTTCAACTCTTTTGCACTGTCACCTTCCATCCGCGCCTCGACGACGAATTCGCCTGCCTCCTCCCTAATCGAGCCCTTCGTTATGGACTTCTCCAGAACAGGCTTGATGGCCTTCAGATCCGAACTGCTGACCCGCGCCAGGAGCCTATGGTGCTTGCTCGTCATCCGCCGTCAGACTTCGAGACGACCGACGGGCTTTGAAAAGCATTTCTTGGCGCGATTCGCGCAGAGTCCCTCAGTCCTTGGCAACGCCGTCTTCGGTCCCCCACGCTCACCCTAGGTATGGTGCGCGGCTACTGTGTATCTGACGCAACAGAGATGCGAAGAATTGACTCCATGTGACAGCTAGGTACAAGATCGTGAGAGGGAATCCCTCCAGGGCCATCAAGGAGATGACCAGATGGTTCCTCAACAACTTGCCGTCGATCGTCAGGACAGCCTTGAGTCCTTCATGAGGCTCTCTATCGTGTGGTACAACCACCTCAGGAGGCTTCAGGGATTCGGGAGAGCACACCTGGAGGCGTTATCTTGATGGCATCAGTGGTAAGATACCTTAGGTATTAGGGCTCCCTGGGTTAAGTCTAAATACAAACTTCTCCCTCGCGCCTGATGAAAATATGAATAGCAAACGGCTCTTGTCAATAGCATCAATCGCGGCTATCCTTCTCTTGCTTGCGCCATTGTATGGCGCGCTACCTCTCAACCTGTCTGGTTCGCCCAGTCTTTCAACCCAACCGGCCCTGACCCAACCAACTCACTTCACACATCCGTTTGTGGGAGCTACTTCATCACCCTCGCTCGGAAGCCAGCTCGGACAGTGTCCCCTGCCTACCGCTCAATGCTGGGCGTCCATTAACTGGGGGGGATACGCGGTCTACAGCCCTACTTACGTAGTAACTGATGTCAAAGCGTCATGGGTGGTTCCAAAAATCGTCGGCTCTTCTGCGACGACGTGCCCGGACGTTCAGAGGACCTGGGACAGTAATTCCATCTGGATCGGAATAGATGGGTTCCAGAACGGGTACGTCGAACAGACTGGGACCAGTTCAGATTGCTTCTATGGCCAAACATCCTACTACGCCTGGTACGAGCTTTACCCCGCAGGTTCGATACCCATTACCAACACCGTCAATCCTGGCGACCTCATGACAGCTGAGGTCAGCTACGCACCTATCACAGGGCTCTTCACCACAACGATCACAGACGTGACTGGCCACTGGACCTTCACGAGCACGCCGACCACGAACTGTCTTGCCCCTAGTGAGTGTGCCCCGGCGAATTCCGCTGAATGGATTGACGAATCGCCATACTACAACGGCTTCCTAGGGCTCACACCGGTCCCGCAGATCACCATGAGCAGCGCCAGCGCCACCATCAACGGGGTCACACACCCGATATCAGGCTGGGGCTCCAATGTCAACTGGCTACTAATGGTAGACTACAATTGGGGTCCAGTTGCATCGGGGTACGGGGGAGAGACCCTCTTCTACGCAAAGGCAGCGCCATCGTCGCTCGGAACGGGCGGCGGCTTCAGTAGCAGCAGCTTCTTCAATACCGGCAGCACCTTCAGCACCACCTGGCTCAGCAGCGGACCATAATCGGCCCCTGCTGTCCCATTTTTTGTCTGTCTCTGTAGGTCGTCTGTTTCTGTAGATGTCGGAGGGCGATTGACACTGACGCCACGAGTCCTGCGACAGCCTGCCCGGTAGGACCCATCGCTCCCGCTGTTACGACTACGGTCACCTATGTTGGTGGTTGCCGCTCAGACGCAACCTATGTTGACTGGACGTCAGCGACACGTGCGGAGGCCATCTTCTAGCCTGGAGTGGCGTACTCGTTGACCTTGGCCCTCTCTGACCGGACAACCTCGACCAAGACCATCGCAGCGTCATCCTAGAGCGGTCTTCGAAATGCATGTTCCGCGATGAGGGGCCTGTGATCTATAGCCAATGCTTGAAGTCGTGCCTGCATGGTCTCCGACGCCCCCAAGGCGTCTTGCTGTCGAGCCCCTCTTCCAATCTTGAGTGTCCCCAGGCAAGCTTCTAAAACGCCCTAGAGATGGCCAATGAATGCTTGGAGAAGAACCAGGAGCTCTTGTGCGAGAATCTGACCAAGGTGTATTCTGGCTCGAGCGGCCGGAAAGCCCTCGATTCGATTAACCTGCGCATTCCTTCCAGAGGAATCTTCTCTCTCATCGGCATGAACGGGGCAGGCAAGACGACCCTCGTCAGGATTCTGGCCACTCAGCTCGAGCCGACTTCCGGGAACGCCTCGATCAATGGAATCGACGTCGTAAGGGAGGCCAAGGTGTTGAGGCAGCGAATCGCGATCGTCCCCCAAGAATCCCGGACCGTCCCATGGATGACGCCGAAGCAGACCGTCCTCTCCTACCTGTTGTGGAGGGGCATCGCCTACCGAGAGGCCAAGTCAAAGGCGTCGGAAGTGCTAGCGATGATCGGTCTGGGGGAGCAGGAGGACACCCTGACAAGGCGCCTCTCGGGCGGCATGAAGCGGAAAGTCTTGGTCGCTACCGTGCTCGCCTCGGACGCAGACGTAGTCTTCCTCGACGAGCCTACGACCGGGCTCGACCCCATATCGCGCAAGGAGCTCTGGAGGTTCCTGGAGGGCCTGGCGAAGGACCGCTTCCTGATCCTCACCACGCACTATCTGGAAGAGGCGGAGGAGCTGGCGACGACCATCGGGGTCATGCATCAGGGAAAGATGGTTGCCCTGGGTACCCTCGACGAGCTTCGCTCGGCGGTCAAGCACCAGTACAGCATCATGGTAGCCGACGGCTCCGAGCTGCCCAAGGTGTCCCATGGCTCTGTGACCCGTGGGCGCTCAGGGGAGACCCAGATTCTGACCGACGAGGAAGAAGCATATGGCGTTTCAAGGCAGCTCCTGGAGAAGGGGGCGAAGCTCTCCATGAACAAGATCTCGCTCGACGACATCTTCTTCCATCTCGTGAACAGGAGCGATGGGGAGGCGAAGGCCAGCTGAAGCCTTGGGGGAGGCAGGTCCTCGCCTCAGTCCTGGTCAATTCCATATACGAGATGGAGAACTACCCCGTGGTCCTTCTCAACACCGTCCTCTCTCCGCTCTCCTTCCTCCTGGTCATCGCCTTCGTCAGCAGGGGCCAGCTGATCGGGGAGGCGATCGAGGGGGGCTTCATAATGAGCATGTTCCAGAGCGGCATGTCGCTTCAGGGGGACCTGGCGCACCTGAAGAACGATTTCAAGCTCCAGGACATGGTGGTCAGCTCTCCCACCTCTCCCGCGGCCTACGTGACTGGGATGGCCCTCGCGGAGGTCATCTACTCTACTCCGGCGCTGGCCGTCCTAGCGGTCCTCACTGCGATCTACATCCATCCCGGGATCGGCCAGGCGCTGCAGCTTCTCGGCGTCTTCCTGCTCATGTTCCTCGCCTCCGTCGCCCTGGGTTACACGCTGTCGACCTTCTCGAGCGACATCGTCCAGAGCTTTGCCTTCTCCAGGCTGATTTCGACCCTGTTCTCCACACTGCCTCCGGTCTACTATCCGATAACGCTCATCCCGCTCCCGTTCCGGTATCTGGCCTACCTGTCCCCCACCACCTACGCCGCCGAGATCTCCCAGAACACCACCGGCCTCCTGCCGCTCTCGACCCTCGGGGTCGCCCTCGCCTGGGGCGTCCTGTTTGCTACGACCGGGTTCCTGGCCCTGATAGCGGTCAAGAAGGCGAGATGGAGGGAGGTGTGAGTTCCGAGCCTGACTGTCCGACCAGGCGACGGATATGAGCGCAATCAGTCTGAGACGCGACAAACTGGGCTGAAGGAAGGGCAAGGTCGTGGTCGAATCACATCGGTCCACCCAAGGGAGTGGTCCTCGATGTCCAATCATAGTTAGAGCAGCCATGACAACTACCCGCGGGGAGAGGTTTGCACCTCCGACGCAAAAACGGCTGAAAAGATGCTAAGACTTATTAGGCGTCTTCGAAGGAGTGGCCTATTCTGATGTCCAAGCAGAGCAGAGGGATCAGCACGATCCTCGCGGTCGTGGTGGTAATAATAATCATAGCAGCCGCCGCCGGAGCCTACTATCTGGTCTCCACTTCAAGCAGTACGACTACTACGACCTCTTCCAGCTCGAGTAGTTCGACTTCGACCACCGCCGTCGTCAACGTGCAAATCGTGCCGGGAGCGTCGATCGCCCCTTCAGTGGGTTACAGCCCAGACACTATCACCGTCGTGCTGGGGGTAAACGCTACAGTGGTCTGGACCAACGGCGACACTGTTTATCATACTGTGACCTCCAATTCAGGGGACCCTGTGAGCTTCACGAGTTCCCAGAGCCCTGGCATAGCTCCAGGCGGTACCTACGAGTACACCTTTACAGTAGCAGGGACATACGGCTACCACTGCTTCTTCCACAGTAACATGCAGGGCACAGTCGTAGTGAAGCCCTCGACGACCCAAACTAGCAGCTCCTCGACCTCGAAGAGCTCGACAACAACCCAGACTAGCAGTTCCTCGACATCACAGAGCTCAACGTCATCGTCAACGACAAAGAGTTCAACTCCTACGAGCACGACGTCGCAGTCCTCCACGAGCGCCGTGACTGGAATTGAGTTCTACTGCATCACATCGACGGTTACCACCGTCATCCCCCAGAGCACGTCGACGGAAGCCATCACAATATCGGGCACGACCGAGACCCAGACAGCTACCACTTCGACCTTCACAGCCACCACTTACACAATTACGCCAACGACGATAGCATGTTACTCAATCACAGGAACTACTTTCACTGTGTCAGCCTTCACCATCACGGAAAACGCCACGACCTACACGTACACTGGCACTACGTACACTTACTACACCACAACCATACCTGCGACCACGACCACATACACAACGACCATCTTCACGTATTCCACAGGTTAGCCCTTCGGTCAGAAAAGATAGTCATGGGAGTCTACTAGTCTCCCGCTCTAGGCAATCCGGCCCACTTCTAACGTAGGGTGCTCTCAACTTCGATTGTTGGCTCGAGAGGACTTACTCATCATGAGTAACATCTCAATAGAGAATGTCTCCTTACGCTCACCTCTCTGACCAATTTTATAGTGACGGCAGGGCGCGAATTGAGGAACGGCAAGGGGGCCACGTCCGGCCGATCAAGACAATACGGCTGCTTGGGTGATCGGGCTCAGCTCGCCCACCTCTCCCGTCTTAAATATCCAGCCAGTGGGCCCGGTTTGCCTCTTGAAGGGCAATGGCCGGTCAACATCCGCGGTCGCTCTCTCTTCGGCATTCGTCTTCCAGCTGTCGAGAGGAATCATGTCACCGGTGATGCCCCTCTACTTCGCCTCCCTCGGCTTCCCAGCGGTAGAGATCGGCGTCCTCTTCTCAATGTGGGGGGTTGGGACCATCATCTTCGAGCCGACGGTCGGGGTACTCGCAGACAGAGGCCGCAGAAGCGCCATGATGTACGCGATCAGTCTGGGCACCTGCGTTCTCTACTTTCTCTTCACATTCACAGGCTCGTTCGTCGACTTCGCCGTGCTACAGTTCTTCCTGGGCGGCATGTTTGCAGGCATCGCGGTCCTCTTCAGGTATGCCATCCCCTCGGTGGTGGCTCCAGGCAGGCCCAGCGCGGCGTACGGCCTTCTCGGTTCGGCCAACTCTGGAGCGGCTGTCGTTGGTGCACTCATCGGCGGGTTCCTGTTGTCAACCTCGGGTTACCGTTTACCGTTCTACCTGGCTTCGGCGGCTGCCTTGATGTCAATCGTCCCGCTCTGGATCTCAAGAATTGGGGGCCGGGCCGCCTTCAGGCCAAAAGAAGATTCTGAAGGGCCCACCGCAGGCGGCAGAAGGACCTCAGAGTTGGTGCTGATGGGCGGGATGGCGATGTCCGCCTTCCTGATCTTCATTGTCATCTTCTCGATGATGCCCTTGGTGGTCACCGCTCCCCCGTTCGATGCGAGCCCCGTTGGAGTCGGCGTCTTCCTCGCGCTGTTCAACGGCAGCCTCCTAGTGTTCCAGCCCCTGATAGGTCACCTGGGCGCTTCAAGACCAAGGACATGGATGGCGCTCGGACTCGTCGGAGGCGTCTTGTCCTTCTTCGTCCTCGTTTTCGCAAAGAGCACCTCCGCGGCCTTCGCGTCGGCGGTCATCGCTGGGATGTCCTTCTCAGCGATCAGCACGCACTCCTTGGCGAGGTTCACGAAGCTCGTCTCCATCTCCCGGCAGGGCATCGCGATCGGAATCTACGGGGCCGCCGAGGACGTCGGAGTCATAGTCGGCCCTCTCGTCTTCAGCACGATCTGGACCGCAGTGAGCCTCGACGCGGCGCTGCTCGCCACTTCGGCGATACTCCTTGCCGTGCTCGCTGCCTACGTCCTACCGTGGTCTTGGCGGTCGGGGAGCGGCGGGGTTGAGGTGGTTCCATCGTACAAATGATAGGTTCCGGCGCTCGAGATACAGAGTAGACGAACGGCAAGACATAAGATTGGCACGGCCGGGCGGGGACGGGTGCCGCGAACGATTAAGCCGGCGGACTTCACTCGCTACACCATGCTCTCCGAGCCGAGCCTATCCCCGGACGGCAAGAGGGTTGCCTTCTCGGCCCGGCGGGCCAGCATGGAAGACGACTCCTACGACTCGGACGTGTACGTGGCCGACATAAGAGGCTCGGCGAAGGAGCCCTTCACGACCGGGAAGAAGGACTACGACCCCAGGTGGTCCCCCGACGGCGCATCGATCCTGTTCCTCTCCAGGCGGCAGTTCGGAAAGGACGACAAGGGGAACGCCCTGTACGTCATCAGCGCCAGGGGGGGCGAGGCCAGGCTCCTGCACAAGACCAAGGACGGCGTCGACAACCCTCAGTGGTCTCCGGACTCCAAGACGATCTACTTCCTCTCCTATGTCTCGAAGAAGCAGAAGGACGACGTGAAGGTCATCAGGAGGTTGACGTTTTGGTTCAACGGGCTCGGCTACATATTCAACAGGCGAAAACACCTCTTCAAGGTGGACCTCGGCTCCGGGAAGGTCGCCCAGGTCACCAAGGGGGAGTTCGACATCGCCGACTACGCCGTTTCGAACGACGGCAAGAAGGTCGCCTACCTCGCCGCGACGAACGAACTGAGACCGTACATCTCGGACGTCTTCCTGATCGACGCCTCGAAGGCGGGAAGGCGGAGGAAGCTGACGAAGTCCAGGATGGAGATTGGTACCCTCGCCTGGAGCTCCGATGACGCCCACCTAGCGATTCTCCGGCGACGACCTCCCTTCGGGCTTCGCCTCCCACAGCCACGTCTGGACGATGGACGTCCGGACGGGCAGGCTCTCGAAGGTCGAGCAGGTCGACAGGGACAAGGCCAACTCGCTCAACTCCGACGTCCGGGCGAAGTCGCACGGGCCCGGGAACCTGGTCTGGGACAAGGACGGGATTTACTACCTGCAGGCCGACGGGGGAGCGGTCCACCTCTACGTGGTCAGGCCCGGCCGGAAGCCCGAACTGGTCCTCGGCGGCGAGAGGAGCGTCGAAGGATACGACGTGAGAGACGGCAAGGTGGCGTTCATCGCGATGACCGCCGAACGGCTGGAGGAGCTCTACCTGAAGTCGGGAGGAGAAAGGGCGCTCTCCGCTCTGAACTCCGCGGTCTACAAAGAGCTGAAGGTCCTCACGGCGGACCATGTTGCCTTTAAGGCGAGCGACGGCGAGCCGATCGAGGGCTGGGTCCTGATGCCCCAGGCGAAGGGGAAGGTGCCTGGCATACTGTACGTCCACGGCGGGCCCAAGACTGCATTCGGCCATTCGTACATGCACGAGTTCCAGGCCTTCGCCGGTGCCGGATACGCCGTGATCTACTTCAACCCGCGAGGGAGCGACGGCTACTCAGAGAAGTTCGCGGACATCAGGGGGCAGTACGGGACGCGTGACTTCGACGACCTGATGGAGGGCCTCGACTGTGTCCTGAAGAAGTACCCTCAGATCGACGGCAACAGGCTGGGGATCGCGGGCGGCTCCTACGGCGGGTTCATGACCAACTGGGCGATCGGCCACACCACGAGGTTCAGGGCGGCGGTCACGGACAGGAGCATCGCGAGCTGGACCAGCTTCTGGGGGACTTCGGACATCGGCCCCTACTTCACTGAGGACCAGATCGGTGGAGACCCCTGGAACTCCACGGAGAAGCTCGGGAACGACTCGCCTCTAACCTACGCGCCGAAGGTGAAGACTCCGCTGATGCTGGTGCACTCGATGGAGGACTACCGGTGCCCCATGGTGGAGGGGCTCGAGTTCTACACTGCCCTGAAGAAGCTGGGCAAGGAAGCTGAGCTTGTCCTCTTCCCCGGGGAGAACCACGACCTTTCGAGAGTCGGTAAGCCGAAGCACAGGGCCGCACGCCTCGGCCACTACGTCCGCTGGTTCGACGCGCACCTGACGCGCAAGAAGTAAGGGCCTGAGTATGGAAGGCATCACAGTAGGCGTCTTCGGCACAGACCAGGAGGCCAAGAACGCCTTCGAATCGAGCGTCGCGAAGAAGAGCGAGGCCGAGGGGATCTCCGTCTTTCACCGGGTCGAGGGAGGCCGCAGGTTCTCCTTTCTTGACACCGTGGACTATCCCGAGCGGGTCCAGGGATACGCCCGAATAGCCTCGATCACCGACCACGCGCTGTACCTGTTCCCGAAATCCGGCAGGCTGTCCGCGCCCGACGGTGAGCTCGCCGTCCTCCTCGGGTCTCTGGGTCTCCCTGGGACCCTGGAGCTGATGGACGGGTCCGTGGCCCCCGAGGCTGCGGCTGCGGCGTTGAGAGGCACGTCGGTGGCTTCCTACCGCGTCGAGGAGCGTGCCTCGACGTCCTCGGCGATCGACCTGTCCTATGCGGGGCCTAGGCATGACTGGCCGTCGAAGGGCAGCCTGGTCTACGTCGACAGGGCCTTCAGCGTGAAGGGAGTCGGGACTGTAGCGCTGGGCTTCGTCCTCGCCGGAGGGGTATCGGTCCACGACCAGCTCAGGCCCGTGCCCGGACCGGAGGGGCTGAGAATCGACGTCAAAGGGATTCAGGTGAACGACGTCGACGTGGATTCGGTCGGCAGGGGAGTCAGGGTCGGCCTCTCGCTGCGGGGGGTCGAGGCCAAGGACCTGGAGAAGAGTCATTGGCTGGACGACGGCTCCTTCGCTCTTACCGACAGCCCTACCTTCCGCTTCGAGAAGTCACAGTTCTACAAGCAGGAAGTGACCGGGCGCGACCTTCACCTTCAGCTGCCGGGTGAGATGCTGCCCGCAAGCCTGTCGGACGGGGGCTCTGGTGTCGTCAAAGCCTTTCTTCCGGCTCCCATACCCGTCTGGGAGGGCATGAGAGCCGCCGTGATCGACCTCAACGGGAAGGCGCTTCACGTCGCCGGGGGCGCGACTTTACGTGTCGGGAAAGCCTGATTCCTCGGGCACTCGCATCTGCTGGATGTCGAGCTCCTCTGATGGCATCACCACTGGCATGTGCCTTCCGGCCAGCCAAGCACTACCGCGCCTCCGCGAAAAGTATGATCTGAAAAACGACTTCTTCAGAGGTTCATACTGCGTGCTGAAACTCAATCTTGACCCTTCGACTCGCCCTGCGACTACGTTCGAGGGAGGCGAAGCTGGCCCACATGCTTGATGATCCACTGAACCAGTTGGTCGTAGGCCTGTGCGCCGGCGGCCGTCAGATGTACGTCGCCGTCCTCCGCGAGAACCACGAAGCCCTCCTGAGTCATCCAGACCAGGTACAGGACAAAGCGGTCGTAGGAGACTCCGGCCGCGGTCGCAAGCGCTGTCCTGTTGGTCTGCCCCTTCTCGCTCAGGATCTTGATTATGCGCGCGAGCACATAGAGATCAGGCCTGGCTGAATTCCGCTCTCTTGAATTCAGAAGCAAACCACCTGAGGTCCCAGAAAAGCGAATCCAGCGATCGAAGCTTGCGGAAACCGTCCGCGAGGCTCTTTCTCGTGAGGAGCAGGACGATGGCCAGGGAGATGAAGGGCACGTAGTTGTTCCAGCCCACCGGGACCAAGAGCCCGGGGACGAGGAAGACGAACGAAAGGAGAACCGTCGTCAACAGGAAGTACCCCACCACCTTGATGAGAGCGTAGAAGAGATAGGACACCCTGGCGAGGCTGACCGTCCCCAGCAGCGAGTCCCAGTCGATGCCCGAAAGGAGTTTGATTGCGCCCGGGGCGCCTTCGCCAAGGGTTCCCTTCCACTCCCCGACCCTGGTTAGGCGGACCCTCCTGTCGACCCAGAGAATCCCGAATATCAGGCCAGAGGCGAGGATGATGCCCTCACCCAGGAGGAGCCAGGGGCTGGCGGGGAAGGATGGACCGAACAAGAGCAGGGCCTGCCCATTGATTGAGATGGGGGACCCGAACATTACGTCTGAGACGAACTGGAGCATCGTCAGCGCGATGACGGCGATCACCGAGACAACGATGATGGCTACGAAGTCGACCATCGCGTAAGCAAGCGCCGTGTATCTCTTCACGTCGTCGAGGGTCCGCATGAGGTCGCCGACCTTCGCGACCACGTCGGCATCGCTCATAACGACACCCCGAGCGCCTGCACCGAAAGCTCGTAGTCGCCGCTCACGGTATAGTGGAACATGTCGATCCCAGGAATCGAGTTGGAAGTGGCGTTCTGACCGCTGAGGACCTGGACGCTCAGCGGACTGCCTGGGCTGACAGTGTAGCCCGGTCCCGTCGCCCAGGTCGCTGGCGCGCCGATGAAGGCATCGTTGGAGAGGACGATGGTGAAAGTCGTGGGTTTCGTCACCGTGACAGACGTGCCATTGGGGAAGGTGAACCTAGCCGGCTGTATCTGCCCCCCGTAGACAACTACGTTGGTATTGTTCACAAGTGGTTGCACCAGAATCTGAACTCTGGCGTAGACGTAGCTTTCCTTTGCGACCACCACGACTGAATTCCCGATGCCCGCGTATCCGGTCTCGGTGACGCTGGCGGACTGGAATATCGCTGTAAGCGGCAGCAGGACGGCGAGGAGGAGCAGGAGCAGGAGCAGACCTTTGAGCTTCACAGTCCGAATGGGCTCCGGTTGTTATTTAAGACGAACTCACTCACAATGAGTCGGCCATGCATGATCGTCAGGCGAGCGGCAGAGCCTGGCGGAGGTCGAGAGGTCTGAGGGCCATGTCCAATCACTTGTGCTTATGGGTGCTTCACTTCGTCTCGGAACCATTGCGATAGAGGCTGGTGCACCGAGTCAATGTCCGGACAGGGTAGATTGGGTGAGCAGCCGTGTGCTCATCGGCCAGCCTTCTTTCGTCCACGGGCCGCCCATCTAACGACGTACAGAATTGCGCCCACGGTCAGAGCGACGAACAGGACCTGGCCGAGGTTGTAGGAGAAGCTTTCTTGGTCGTAGAGGTTCGAAAGGAGACCGAACACCAAGAACATCACCACCGTCCAGACCACGATGAAGGCGTCGGGGTATTCGAACCAGCTTCTGCGCCGCCCGCTGACAGCCACGACGTCGAGACGGTCCTGACAATCCTTAAGGGTTTCACATGGTGCCAGCCCGTAGACTTGAAGGTCTGCCGACCTGCGGCCGAGTCATCGGAACCAGCAACCTCCATCCTTTAATCCAGGCCAGCCGAAGTCAACCCGGATGCCACGCATGGAAACCGCGACCTTAGGGAGCGGATGCTTCTGGTGTTCTGAGGCCGTATTCAGCGAGCTGAGGGGGGTGACCAAGGTGGAGCCGGGCTATTCAGGGGGGAAGGTCGCCAGTCCCACCTATGAGCAGGTCTCCACCGACACCACAGGTCACGCGGAGGTGGCAGAGGTGACTTTCGACCCCGACGTTGTTTCGTACCGAGAGCTTCTCGAGGTCTTCTTCTCGACCCACGACCCGACGACACCTAACAGGCAGGGCGCCGACGAGGGGTCGCAGTACAGGTCCGTGATCTTCTATCACGACGAGGGGCAGAGGAGGGCAGCGCAGGAAATCGTCGCAGAACTGACCCGGGAGAGGGCCTTCCGGAACCCGATCGTGACCGAAGTCATGCCCTTCGAGGTATTCTACCCCGCTGAGGACTACCACCGTGAATACTACAAGCTGAACCCGAGACAGTCCTACTGCCAGGTCGTGATCTCACCGAAGCTGGCGAAGTTCAGGGCCCACTTCCAGTCTAAGCTCAAGACGACGGCGCCGACCGCGACCTGACTCGTGCCGGGATGCGCCGATTGGGGAGCTACGTCGGGATCACCGGGACGCCCGGGACAGGCAAGAAGACGCTTGCGCCGCTGGTCTCCTCTAGGATGGGCCTGAAGTGCATCAGCCTCTACGATGAAGCGGTCGCTTCTGGGCTCGTCAAAGAGGGCAATCATGACGCCGCGATTGATACGGCCGCCCTCGGCAGATTCCTCGTGGGCCACGTGAGCGGGCCAGCCCTCATCTACGGCCATCTACTGCCCTACGTCCTCGGGCGTCGGGAGGTCAGGAAAGTCGCGATCCTCAGATGCGAGCCGAAGACCTTGAAGCGGCGCCTCCTGGCCAGGGGGTATCAGCCCGAGAAGGTCACAGAGAACGTCGAAGCGGAGCTGATCGGAGTCCTCTCAGCCGATTCCTTTGCCGCGTTCGGGAGCAAGAAGAGTGCGGAGTTCGACACCGCGGCGTCGAGACCGACCGCTGCAGCGAAGATCGTCTCGGAGTTTCTCAGAGGGGACAGAGAACCTGGCCCCCGGGTCGACTGGACCCTCAACTATGGCTCGGCGCCTAAACTGCGATCGCTGCTCTCCCTGCGCGAGGCCTAGGAGCCGGGACCTCTCAAGGGTTAAAAGCCGCACGATGGCCTGGCCGATTTCCATTGAAACGGATTCCCGGCTTGGCGAAGGTACGGGACATTCACGCCCCGGTCTCTCCTGACATAGTTTCGTTGGTGAAGTCCATGGGCGCCGCGGGGGGGTTCCAGTCGAAGAACCTGGCTGACGCGGCCGAGATCCTCCGTTCAATGTCCTCGGAGGAGGGCTGCACCAAGTTCCTCTCCTTCCCGGCAGCCCTGGTCGCCACCGGCACACGCGGGCTCCTCATCGACATGGTCCGGGAGGGCATGGTCGACGTAATCATCACAGCGAGCGGGACCCTTGACCACGACATCTCACGAACCTTGTCAGACTACTACCACGGCAGCTTCGAGATGGACGACGTGGCCCTGAGCCGGGCAGGGTATCACAGGCTCGGCAACATCTTGGTCCCCCTCGACAGCTACGGACCCCTGATCGAGAGGAGGATGCAAGAGCTCCTCTCGAGGATGCACGCCGGGGGCACGACGTCGCCGACCACCGAGGAGCTCTGCAGGGAAATCGGCAGAGACCTCGATTCCGAGAAGTCGCTGCTCTACTGGGCCCAGAAGAAAGGCGTCCCCGTCTTCGTCCCAGGCATCATGGACGGCTCCGTCGGGAGCCAGCTCTGGCTCTTCGCAGAGAAGCACCGCGACTTCAAGGTCGACGTCATCGGTGACGAACGGAGGCTGGCGGAGATAGTGTTCGCGTCCAAGAAGTCGGGCGCTCTGGTGATAGGGGGCGGCATCACAAAGCACCATGCTCTCTGGTGGAACCAGTTCAGGGGGGGATTGGACTACGCCTGCTACATAACGACGGCCGTGGAATATGATGGCTCGCTCAGCGGCGCACAGGTGCGCGAGGCGATATCCTGGGGGAAGGTCAGGGCGAAAGCGAAGAAGGTCAACCTCTACGCCGACGCGACAACCGTCCTGCCACTGATCGTATCCTATGCCCTGACTATGAAAAGGGGGAGGACCAGGCCTTGACTAGCGGCTCGGATGCTTCATCCCTCGGATATACCGAACTCTGAACAATCATTGGTAAGGGCATTCGCACGGCGGTCTTGGCTCCGCCACGTTCATCCGGGAGCGACTTGCCGGTTGTCGTGCCGAAAGCGTATTTTCGTTGTAGAGGGGTTACGCCGAAGACCCTGGTCCGCTCTTCGCAGCCTCTTCTCGCACCGGCTGTGAAACGCCAGAGTCTCGATTTGCGATTTGGTGGACAGCGAGGACAAACACCACAAACAGAGGAATCAACAGCAGATCATTCAACTCAAAGAAGGCCTCCCCAAACCAGAAGACAGCGAAGGACAAGAGCAAAGAGGACACTACCACTTTCATGTTTGCTTGCTTGATCTTTCTCACCTGGTTTCGAAGTACGTAAGTGGAGACAATCACGATCGCGATTCCCCCGGTCAAGCCCAAGGAGGCTGACGCGAAGTTGTTAGGCAGCAAGCCGACAAGGACGATCGCAGCCTCAAAGGCCTCCACCGCTCCCACCGAAACGCCCGTGTACACTATGCCTCTGACAAACTCCTCCTGAGTGAAGCCTCCTGCTCTTCCCTTTAGCACGGATCTTCGCGCGCTTTTCACCAATCTCATTCCAAAGTAGAGCAGCAGTACCCCGCCAACTAGTCTAATGTACACAATTGGCAGAAGCGCGATCGCGCTTCCGATTAAAAAGGTCGGAATCAGAACGGCAATCACGCCCAGCGAGACGTATAGAAACGCGGAATACTTGCCGGAGTCTGCGAACAGAGCCAAGCCAACTGCAGCGGCTTCCGCAAGTTCGAGAGTCGTTATTCCGATCGCGGCAAGGAAAATCGCAGGATCGAAGACCAAAGCGAACAGACCGGTCACTCGGTTCCAATTGTTGCCACTTTATCCGTTTCGGGCCCCCATGGGTTATGACAGATCTAGATGGAAAGCCTGGTTGACTGGCTCATAACCAAGAGCCGTCAACCGGCAACCGACAACTGAGGCAATTGAATGACCGGGAGCTTGAGGGTCCCCGTGACATGCACCTTCCTGGCACGCTACGTGGGTTTCGCTCACCACTGCTGTTCAGGAGTTAAAGCCCCGATTAAGTCACGCCGTTCAGGGCCGCATAACTTATAAAACGAAATCCGTGGCGGCAGCGGCAGTTGACGTTCAACTACGGCATCTTGGCTCTCGGCGTATCCTTGGTGGCTCTGGTCGATGCCGCCGCTCTCTGGCTATACCTCAGGCGGCAGAACCGCGGGACTCAGAAGATGACGGACATCTCGGACGCCGTCAGGCAGGGCGCCGGAGCATTCCTCAGCAGGGAGTACAAGATCATCGCTCCCATCGCCGTAGTGATCGTCTTCCTGATCTACGGCCTGATAGACTATCCCAACGGAACGGGCGGGGCGACCGCCGTTGGCTTTGCGCTCGGGGCAACCCTATCTGCGCTCGCGGGATATATCGGGATGGCAGTAACCGTCAGGACCAGCTCCAGGACGGCCGAAGCGGCCAAGAAGGGACTCGGGAGCGCGCTGACTCTCTCTTTCAGGGGAGGCGGGGTCATGGGCATGACCGTCGTGGGGTTTGACCTGCTCGGTCTTTCGATCTTCTACCTCGTCTTCGGGAACCAAATCGCCACCAACCCTGTGACGCTCGCCGGGCTCGGCTTCGGCGCGTCGCTCATCGCTATGTTCATGAGGGTCTCGGGAGGAATCTACACGAAAGCAGCGGACGTGGGCGCCGACCTCGTTGGCAAGGTAGAGGCCGGCATCCCCGAGGACGACCCCCGCAATCCGGCCGTGATAGCGGACAACGTCGGGGACAACGTAGGCGACTGCGCCGGGATGGGGGCTGACGTCTACGAGTCCTACGTGGTGACCGCGATAGCCTCGATGATCCTCGGCGCCCTGATCTGGATCAACAGGTCCACCCCGTCGGTGGGCATCTCGGCTAGCCTCCAGTCTATCGTCAGCCAGAACCAGCTCCTCGTCTACCCGCTGATGCTCGGGGCGGCCGGGATCGTTGGCGCGATCGTGGGGAGCCTCTACATCCGCTCCTCGATAAAGTCCAACCCCCTCGGGGCCCTCAACGTCGCCCTGATCATCGCCGCAGCAATCACGATAGTGCTCGACTACTTCCTGGGGCAGGCGATCTTCGGGTCAGCCGGAATAGGCTACTACCTCCTCGCCAGCGCCCTTGTCGGCGTCGTCGTCGTGGTGGCCATCGAGAACGTGGCCAACTACTTCACCTCGTACAAGTATTCCCCAGTTAAGCAGATCGCAGAGGCGAGCAACACCGGGGCGGCGACCAACTTCCTCGCTGGCTATGCGAACGGCCTGAGGAGCACTGCACCCTCCGCCGTCGTCCTCGTCCTTGCCATTCTCACCTCCTACTACCTCGGCTACGTGGGCTCTGGCAACAACTCTCTGATGGGCGTCTACAGCACGGCGATAGCGACGATGTCGATGCTCTCGCTCACGGGCATGATCATGTCGATAGACTCCTTCGGACCAATCACTGACAATGCCAATGGGATCGTCGAGATGGCGGGCCTTGACGAATCGGTCAGGACCGTCACGGACGAGCTCGACGCGATCGGAAACACCACGAAGGCCACCACCAAGGCCTTCGCCATCATGTCGGCGGCGCTCGCCGCTGTTTCCATCTTCGAGGCGTTCCAGTCCGAGGTCAACCGGCAGATTTCTCTCAACGGCCTCTTCTCGAAGTACGGGCTGGCCTCCGGGGCTTCGATCACGTTCGCGCTCAACGATCCCCGCGTCGTGATAGGCCTCTTCATCGGTGGGCTCCTCCCGTTCTTCTTCTCGAGCTTCCTCATCGGCGCGGTCCAGAGGGCGGCCTTCAAGATGGTCCTCGAGGTTCGAAGGCAGTTCAAGGAGATTCCAGGCATAATGGAGGGGACGGCGAAGCCCGACTACGCGAAGTGCGTCGACATCAGCACCACGGCGGCGATCCGGGAGTTGGCTGCTCCAGGGGCGCTCGCCGTCGCGACCCCACTTCTCGTTGGATTCGTCCTCGGCCCGGTGGCCCTGGGCGGGCTCCTGATCGGCAGCGTCGTCTCAGGCGTCTACCTCGCCTTCATGATGACCAACGGCGGGGCCGCGTGGGACAACGCGAAGAAGTACATCGAGACGGGCCAGCTCGGGGGCAAGAATTCGCCCGCTCACCAGGCAGCGGTGATGGGAGACACGGTCGGAGACCCGTTCAAGGATACAGCCGGCCCGGCGATCAACTCCCTCATCAAGGTCCTCAACACCATCTCGATCGTCTTCATCTCGGCGATCGTGCTTTACGCTCTGTTCGTGTAGTCAATCGTCAGCAGCGCAGTATCTGTCTAATGCCCCCAAGCTCCAGATTGGGGCTTATAGGGGGGTAGAGTTGGTCCAATTGTGGTCCGCAAGAGAAAACACATACGCTCAGTCGTCCAGCGAAAGGAGCTCTTCGACCTGGTAAGGGAACTGAGGGTCCAGGGCATGTCTTACGGGGAGATAGTCGCCGCGACGAAGACGAGGCTTGGGGTTCGCCTCCCAAAGTCAAGTATCTCGGATTGGGTAAGTTCGAAACACAATCCGTATGGATCAGTGAGACCTTTCTCGCCCTCGCCCACTCCTGAACTTGCCTACGTCATTGGGGTCATGAAGGGTGACGGCAATTTGAGCCGGCAGCGATGGAACTACAGAATCAGACTACGAGTCACCGACCTTGATTTTGTCGAGGAGTTCAACAGGTGCATCTCAGTGATTCTGTCCTGCGATCCGCATCCCATCAATTTCATCATGCATCGACGCCAATGGTCGTTGGAAGTATCGAGCATTCTCCTCTATCGATTCCTGAAGCAGCCTATGGTGAAGCTCAAGGTTGCAATAGAGCATTCCGAGAAATGCCTCGCGTCCTTCATTCGCGGTTTCTTCGACTCCGAAGGGAGCGCAAGCCCCCTCTCCATCTCATGTTCAAACAACAGCTATGCACTTTTGGTCTACATCAAAAAGTCGCTCAGGTTGAAGTTCGGAATCGAATGTACGGGCCCTCTGAAGCATGGGCAACCGCCCGGAACCACAAAGATGATCAAGGGAGTCCTTCGGAATGTGAACAGACAGAACTACTCCTTGCGGATTCGGAGAACTGGAATCGGGGAATTCCAGTCGAGAATTGGCTTCTCGATTGGAAGGAAAATGAACCTCCAGAGCATAGGCGAATTTGGAGGTGGGTGTGGGATTTCCTGCGAAGGAGCACCTCCTTCGCCCTCGGACCCACGTGAATGCGCTCACTGACGGATACCACTGCAGGCGCACGCGTAACCGCTCCGCCAACCCACCGCGTAAAGGCCTCGACCGTCAAAGGTAGATATGCCTTGAGGGTGGAGCGCAGCAGGGAAGCGGCGCGTGTCCTGGGACTCGCCGGCTTGACCTCGAGCCCTATCAAGGCGGCCAAAGCTTATAACCGCAATTAGGACGGTTCGCCGCGTACGGCCTAATGTATTCGGGTGTTTTGTCGGCGGTCCCTCCCACCACTGCCACATGGAATTTCCTGTTCAACTGGTACCTGGTATTCGGCGTCTCGGCTGCGGTCATTGTCATTAGCATGCTCATGTACGTGGCCATCCGCTACCGGGCGAAGGGAGGGCAGGCGCCAGACCAAAAGTACAAGCCGACCGGCTGGAAGGTCATTCTAGCCATCGTCGTCATAATGGGCATCGTCCTTGCCGGCGCCGGGTATCAGACCTTTGCGGCTTTTACCAACATCGACATTCCGAATTCTCCTGGCGCGGTCACGGTCAAGGTGACGGGGTTCCAGTGGGCCTGGAACTTCACCTATCCGAACGGGCAGTATGCGATCGACAACCTCACCGTCCCAGTCGACACGGTGGTGATTATCAACCTGACCAGCAAGGACGTCTACCATACCTTCGGGATAGCCATGCTCGACGTGAAAGAGGACGCCATACCTGGCCACGTCAACCAGCTCTGGTTCAACATGACTCAGACCGGGGTCTACATGGACGCAATAAGGTGCTACCAGCTCTGCGGCATCGGGCACGCCTACATGGTCGCCAACCTCACGGTGATCAGCCAGTCCGCCTGGAACGCCTCCTTTGGAACGCAGAAGGGGTGAAGGTGACTGGGGACCAAAGCGTGGCTGAAGCACTGGCTATTCACGACCGACCACAAGCAAGTCGGCCTCCTCTACTTCTTCACGTCGCTGTACTTCGGAGTCGTCGGGGCAATCCTCGCCCTCCTGATGAGGGTCCAGCTCTCGGTCCCCAACAACGACTTCCTCCAGGCGGCCTACTACAACCAGGCGGTGACGATGCACGGGCTGATAATGATTTTCTGGTTCCTCTCCCCGCTCGGGATCGCCCTCTTCAACTATTTCGTTCCCCTGCAGATCGGAGCGAAGGACCTGGCCTTCCCGAGGCTGAACGCGCTCACCTACTGGCTCTTCCTGGCCGGAGGCCTGATGGCAGTCTTCAGCTTCTTTGTCCCAGGGGGGGCGGCGGCGGCCGGCTGGACCTCATACGAGCCGCTGGCAGGTCCGGTCTACTCGCCCGGCCCGGGACCGACCATGACATACTTGGGCCTGATGCTCATGGCCGCGTCCGTGACGATCGGGAGTGTGAACTTCATCGCCACCATCCTCTGGCTCCGCAAGGCAGGGATGAAGCTGATGCAGATGCCAATGTTCACCTGGTTCGCGCTCTTCACCGTCGTCGCGATGCTCTTCGCCTTCCCCGCGATCATTGCCGCCTTCCTCCTGGTCTTGTCCGACAGGCTCATCGGGACCGTCCTCTACGCGCCCCCCTCGGTGCTGAGCGTGCCGGGGATAGACCCGTCCCTCTTGTGGGACGACCTATTCTGGTTCTTCGGGCATCCTGAGGTCTACATCGTACTCCTGCCCGCCTTCGGTGTGATCGCCGACTTGACGCCGGCGTTCACCGGCAGGCCGCTCGCGGGAAAGAACTGGATCCTCCTTTCAACGGCGGTCATCGTGCTGCCGATCAGCTTCGGTGTCTGGATGCACCACATGTTTCTCACCGGCATACCTAGCATCCTGCAGGAGGTCTTCGATGCCTCCACCGAAGTCATCTCCATCCCGTTCGGGATAATCGTGATCATGTTCATCCTCTCCATGGTGAGGGGCCGCGTGCGGTTCAAGACCCCGTTCCTCTTCGTGATCGGCGCCCTCGTCCTCTTCATCATCGGCGGAATAATGGGGGTGTTCCTATCGTCGCCGGTGCTGGACAGGGTCTTCTATGGCTCCTATTTCGTGGTCTCTCACTTCCACTACGTCATGGTCGGCGCAACGATCTTCGGCCTCTTTGCCGGGATCTACTACTGGCTGCCCAAGATGACCGGCAAGATGTACAGCGAGAAACTGGGGAAGCTCCACTTCATACTCTCGTTCGTGGGCTTCAACATCCTCTACGCTCCGATGATGCTGCTGAGCGACATGCCGAGGCGCATCTTCACATACCAGAACATAGGGGACTGGGCTCAGCTAAACGGAATCGCGACGATCGGGGCCTTCATATTCGCCGGGGCGCAGATCGTAATCGCCTACAACCTCCTTCACACTTGGTTCCGTGGGGCGCCGGCGGGTCCCAACCCCTGGTCGTCCGAAGACTTGGAGTGGTCTTCCCCTGCGGCCGGGACGACCCCCGCCGTACCCGTGGGGCCGGAGCCGGAGCCGGCGGGCGGCTGGATCGGCCAGCTTACGTCCAGCGCGCCGGGCAGTCCCGCACCCGCCACTGCCGGGTCGTACTCCACGGGGGCGGTAGGGCATGAAGCGCACCTCAGCAGCAGGCCCCTAACGCTTTCCGCGGGCGTGATGCTCTTCCTGACGGGCGCGGCCCTCTACCCGGGCATCCTGCCGATGGGGCTTATGGTGCTCGGCGTTGCAATCACTGCGTACTCCCTGGTTGGATGGGCATGGGACGACATCAGGGACAAGTTCACCGGGCCGCCGGAGGAAGTGGAAGGCGACAGGTGGCCCTTCGATGCCGTCTCGAAGATGAAGCTTGGGATGTGGGTCTTCCTATCCTCGGAGATGGTCCTCTTCGGGACCCTCTTGGGGGCGTACATATTCATCCGAGAGGCCGCGCTCCAGTGGCCGGCTGCTGGCTCGATACACGACATACCGCTCGCGACGGCGAACACCTTGGTGCTGGTGACCAGCGGATTCACCATGGTGATGGCGATATACGCCATACGCAGAGGCGACCAGCGGGGGCTCCTCGCCTGGCTCTCCGCGACGTTCCTCCTCGGGTCGGTCTTCATAGGCGTGAAGGTGTCCGAGTGGATCGGCCTGGTCTCTGGGTCGACCCCGTTCGTGCCGGGGTCGGCGAACCCCGTTACGGCTCTCGCAGCAAGCGTGTACTACGTCGTCGTCGGGCTGCACGGCGCCCACGTCGTGGCCGGACTGATCATCCTGGTGTATCTGATGAAGAAAACCACAAAAGGGGGCTACACGAAGGAACGCCACGAGGCGATAGAGAACTTCGCACTCTATTGGGCCTTCGTGGAAATAGTTTGGTGCTTCGTGTTCCCGCTCTTCTATCTCCTTTGAGGCGATCGAAATGAAAACATCAACGGTAGTCGGCGTCTGGGCCTACATGCTGCTCGCGGTCATCGCCGAGGTGGTCTCTTTCTACTACGTGAAGACCTTCGCCGTTCAGACGACCGTCATTCTGACGCTCGCGATGAGCCAGGCCGTGGCGGTGGCGGTCTTCTACATGCAGCTGAAGGACGAGCCGGGCTCCATAAGGCTCTTCGCCCTGGTCGGAATGATGTTCCTCTCTGCGCTGTTGATCGCGATGGTGGCGTCTCTAGGGTGAGGCTCGGAGAATGGAGATAGAAGAGCCGCCGAGACCGAGCCGAATCTTCCTTGTGTCGCTCGGCGTGATAAGCATCCTCCTCGTGGGCCTGGTGGCCTCCGAGCTCGTCTTCCGCCTGCAGCCTGGAATAGGCTCCACCTGCACGGGCAGCTGCACAGTCCTGGTCGGCACCGTAGTCACCATGCCGTCGGGCGTCGGCAACAACCCGCAGCTCAGCTTCGCGCCTGACTCTATCACTGTAGTCATCGGGATCAACAACACCGTCACCTGGGAGAACCTGGACTCGACCCAGCACACCGTCACCGCCGTGGATGGCAGCTTCAACTCGGGTTCCATCGCCCCCGGGGCGACCTGGAACTACACCTTCACTTCCCCGGGCACCTTCTCCTACTACTGCCAGTTCCACAACTGGATGAAGGGCACCGTCGTCGTCAAGCAGCTGGCCCCGGGGAACCTCCTGAGCGTGGTCACGATCCCTTCAGGGACGGGAAGCAACCAAAACTTCAACTACGAGCCCAACAACTTCATAGTCATAATCGGAGTCAACAACACCGTGAAGTTCGTCAACGAGGACTCGACTGTCCACAGCGTCACGGCCAACGGCGGCGCCTTCAACTCCGGCCCCATCGCCGCAGGAGGCGCCTGGGTCCACACTTTCACCACTCCGGGAACGTACACCTTCCATTGCATCTATCACTTCTGGATGACTGGGACGATAACGGTCATCTCCCCCACAAGCTAGGCGTTCCATCTTGGCCCTTCTCTCTACAGCCTGTCCCGAACGAGGCGCAATACTTGGATCCGACTGACGAGCCGAACGTCTTCCCCGGCAACTGGGACGTCGTCTCGGAGACTCTCCTCAAGACGTACGAGCTCTGGTTCCCCCAAAACTGGAGCCCGGTCGACTTCCCGTGGGAGGAGTGCGACGCCAAGAACTTCAGCTCCGACGAAGCCGTCGCGCAGGCCTACTGGCTCTCGAAGCTCGCCCTGTTTGAGAAGTCCGGGATCGGCGCGTTCGGGACCGCCGCGGTCCAGGCGGCGACCCACGACTTCGAGGACCCCACCAAGAAGTTCCTCTCCGCCGTGGCCTTCGACGAGTGTAGGCACGACGAAGTCTGCAGGAGAGCGTGCGCCCGGGTCTGCCCCAACTTCCCCTACCGCTTCAAGCCCAAGACCAAGCTCGAGGAGAAGGCCCACGCCAACATCCTGGCCCTCTACGACAACGGCAAGAGGTACTGGAGCGCCTTCAACCAGGCCTGGGGGAAATACCCCCTCGAACTGATCTTCTCGAGCTTCTTCTTCGCCGAGATAGGGGCCCAGCTGATCTTCAAGGAGGTCGGCGAGCGTTCGACGAACAAGGTTTACGCCTCGGCCTTCAGGAACATCACGAGGGACGAGTCTAGGCACCTCACCGGGACGCTGACGATGCTCGAGCGGCTCGCCGATAGGATGACGGACGACCAGAAGGTGATGATCTCTCGGCAGCTCAAGCACGGCTTCATCTACCTCTCTCCCCTCCTCTTCAAGCCGATGAACGACTTCTGGAAGCTCCCTGACGACTTCTTCGAATACGACCAGAAGCTGGAGGACCTGGCGGCGAAGTCGGGCCTGGGCGTGCCGAAGGTGGAAGAAAGGAGCGACGCCTGGATGCGCGCCATAACGCGTCACAGGTCAAAGATCGAGGAGCTCGGGATTCCTGTGCCGGAGATCAAGGAGATAGGGGTCGCCGGGCTCGAGGTAAGCGTGAAGAAGGGCGACGAGATAATCGCTACCCCGCTGTAGCCTCACGGCCGAACCCCTCCTTCATGAACAGGAGAGGGACCACGAGCAGGGCGCTCACGGCAGCGGACCCCAGCCACGCGGAGGGGTATCCGGACGACTCGGCGAGATACGAGTACAGGAGAGGCGGCCAGAACGATCCTGACAGGGAGATGCAGTTTACCCAGGCGACGGCCAGCCCGTCGTACTCCCGCTCCGCCCGGTTGAGGTCCCTCGCGCCCGCGAACGCGGCTGTGTAGCCGAACCCGGCAGCGACGCCGCCTGCCACCGCGCACGCCAACGCCGCAATGGGGCTTGGGAAGGCGCCCACCAGCAAAGCTCCGCTGCTCACCGCGAGAGAAGCAACGATCATGAGCTTCGGACGCGTGGTCCTGTCGTAGTACCTCCCGCCGATCAAGGCCGTGAATATAGGGAGCGCGACCACCGTGCTGGCCATCGCTTCAGCCGTCGAAGGGGAAAGGCCGTAGGAGTGGACGAGGTAGTATCCCATGAAGGTGGCTATCACGACGTTCCCGACAGCCAAGCCGAGCGTGCCCAGGCCAAGGAGGATCAGCTGCTTGTCTCTGAGGATGTTCGCCAGCACGTCACTCCTTACGGCGAAGTCGGCCCTCGCTTCGTCCCGCGGAACGTAGAGGAGGACCAGTACCCCGGTCAGGATCCCCAGGCCCCCGCCGAGGGCAAGGCTCGGTCGCCAACCCGTCGCAGTGGCGATGACGATCCAACCCAGGAGCCCGACGAGGCCGCCGGCGTCGTAGGCAGAGTTGAAGAGGCCGACCCCCAGCCCGGATCTCTCGCCTCTGAAGAGCCTCGCCACCATGACGACCCCGGGGGCGAAGACCAGGGCCATCCCCGCTCCGACCACGAACCTGAGCGCCGCGATTTCGGGGACCGTGGAGCAGACGGAGGTCGCCAAGACCGCGAAGGACGATGCGAAGATTCCGACCACCACGACCTTCTTCGGCCCCCACCTCGCGGCGAGGAGCCCGCCCGGAATCTGCGCGAGGCCGATCCCGATGTAGAAAGAGGAGGTCACCGAGCCAAGCCCGCCGACGCCTGCCCCCAGGTCGGGGCCCATCAGGACGAAGATGGCTCCGACGTTGAGCCAGTTTATGGCGTAGACGATCCGGGCGGCGACCAGCGAGACTACCGCATTGGATTCACGCTTGGAACCAAACAACGGAAGGCCCGCGTCCTGGGCTCGGTCCATCTATAATCGAATCGGCTCCCGCACTCCCTGACTCGAATTGGATTCTGGCCTTTCCGGCGCGTCAAGGCAGGATTCTCGCCCCAAGGGCGCAAATCGGCGAGGAGCCAAGCGCCGCGCCTCCGAGGACCCGCCGTCGCACTTGCTCGGTTTCCAAAAAAGACGATTTGGAGACGGTAGTCTGAATCAATCGCTGGCGATTCTGGAAACTTCTGGGAGGCCTCCACCTTGCCCAAACGCCGTTCTGGGTGAAAAAACCCCGTTTCGAGCCGCGATTGGTGGGTTTATATATCAATTGAGGCGAATCCGGCGCGAGGAAACTCGCAGTGGTAACCGGATACTGCGTATACGAGAAGAAAAAGAACAGGGAGATTAAGGCTCCTAAGCAAATCAAACTGAAGAATGGCAGGCCGGCCATCAAGGGCACATGCGCCTCCTGTGGCAAGCCAATCTTCAGAATAGGCAAGCTTACGAAATAGCCACAATCTCCCGCTCCTTTTATTTCTGGCATTCTAGGGTCAGCGTAGGAATTGCTGAGGCTCTACAACAGCATGGGCAGGACCGGAGAGGCATTCAAGCCGATTACCGAAGGCGAGGTTCGGATGTACACCTGCGGTCCGACAGTCTGGAACTACGCGCACCTGGGGAACCTGAGGACGTTCGCGTTCGAGGACCTGCTGAAGAGGTACCTGAAGTTCAAGGGCTACAAGGTCACCCACGTGATGAACATCACCGACGTCGAGGACAAGATAATCAAGGGGTTGAGGGATTCCGGCAAGACGCTGAAGGAGCTGACCTCGTTCTACGAGAAGGCCTTCATGGAGGATCTCGACTCGCTCGGGATCGAGAGGGCCGACCTCTATCCCAGGGCGACAGAGCACATCGGAGAGATGGTCTCGCTGGTCAAGGCCCTGCGAGAAAAGGGGTACGCGTATGCTGCGCCGGACGGCTCTGTCTACTTCGACGTGTCGAAGTTCAAGAGCTACGGGGCGCTGTCGGGCGTGAAGCTGGAGGCCGCGAAGAAGGGCAGCAGGGTGTCCGAGGACCACTATGAGGAGAAGTTGGAGGCGGTCGACTTCGCGCTCTGGAAGGCGTGGGACACCGACGACGGCGACGTCTTCTGGGAGAACGAGCTCGGCAAGGGGCGCCCGGGGTGGCACCTTGAGTGCTCCGCGATGTCCATGAAGTACCTCGGCGACTCCTTCGACATCCACGCCGGCGGGATGGACAACAAGTTCCCGCACCACGAGAACGAGATCGCACAGTCGGAGGCCGCGACCGGGAAGAGGTTCGTCAACTACTGGCTGCACTCGGGGTTCCTCACCATGAAGGGCGAAGAGATGCACAAGTCCGTCGGGAATGTGGTCTATCTCCGCGACCTCCTCGGACAGGGATGGGACCCGCTCACCATCCGCCTCTTCTTCTTCTCCGCCCGCTACAGGGACGGCATCGACCTCACCGAGGCCGGCCTGGAGCAGGCGCGGTCGCAGGCTGCAGCGCCTCCAAGATTTCGTGGAAAGGCTGGCGTCCGTGCCCGCCGGGTCCGCTTCCAAGCGCGACCTCTCCCGTGACATGCTTTCAGCTTTCGAGGCCGCGCTGGACGACGACCTGAACACGCCCGAGGCCATGGCCTCCATCTTCACGTTAGTCAAGAGGGCCAACGCGCTCATCGACGCCGGGGAGCTGGGAGGCGACGGCGCGGCCTCTCTCCTGGACGCCCTGCGGAGGATCAACACCGTCCTTGGCGTCCTCAGGTTCGAGAAGGAGGCGCTTCCGCCCGACCTCGCGGCCCTGGTCGAGCGCAGGGACGCAGCGAGGAGGAGCCGCGACTACGCGGAGTCTGACAGGATCCGGAAGGTGCTGCTCGCCCGTGGGATAGTGGTCGAGGACACGCCCTCAGGGACGAAGTGGAAGCGAGGCTGCAGCCGGCTAAAGGTTGGAGGGCGCTAGCTGGTCGGGTAGCAATTGCTAGGGTGGTAAAACGGTCGCGGCGTCGGCCTCATGTGTACCAGCTGTCGACAGAGTGGTGGTGTCGTTACCCTGTCGTGGACTTATTTTCTGGGTGGTAAACTGGGGTGGTAAGCACGGTTCGACGCGCAATCCTTTGGGGAGCTCCTTTTACCACCCTTGCTTTACCACCTTACCCGCCCTTATTCTTGCCACCTTTACCACCCTTTTGCCACCCTAGCAATACAACCTTACTTCTGTCGAGCTCCGTTGGTGGAAGCACCCCCTCAGCCTCCGAAGAGGAATTCCCAAACGTCAGGGGTTGAAGGCTGTACACTTTCCTACCGTAGCTGTACACTTTCCTACCGTAGCTGTACACTTTCCTACCGTAGCTGTACACTTACCCTACTGCAACCGTACACTTCCCTACGGAATTGGTTTATGAAGGCAGAGACCCAAGAAGATTCGAAATGACCAATCGCCGAGCCAAGCAAGCGGGAGCTCCCCGAGGATGGCCGCGGGAGCTCAGTTGGAGCGAACTCTCGAAAGATCTCGCTGAAGCAGATAGACCAATGCTACAGAAGTGTATGCGCGCGCGCGCGCGATATGAGCCATTGGACAATGAGAGGAGTAATTATATTAGGAATATGTGTTGGTCGAAGAGAGCCGAGCTCTCGCCGTGTCATCTTGGAATATTGGCTGATAGTGTTGCCTGCTTCCAGCATGTGTGCGAGTTAGAGAAGAGTCGGTCGGGTCATCGAGCGAGCACGAGTGTAAGAATTTGAGGGGGCGGGAATTGAAAGGGATGAGTAAGGAAGCGCCGTCAGGGTGTCTCGTATCGTGTGCTGGCGTGGAAGCCGTGCGCGTCTCCGAATGGAGTGTATGCGCGCGCGCGGCTGAATAGCCGGTTCCGTGGCGTAGTTCTGCTTGGCTTCGGCCTTCTTTGGTTGGCTGAGTAGGTGCTGGAAGTTGTGTTTGTGCTCTACGAATGCTGTTTCTATAGGCTCTGGGTCTATGTTATACGACTTATCTTGATATTATGCGGACTGCGCCCCCCATTGAATCATGGGCGCCACCGTCGAGGCGCTTCCGGGCAGGACTCCGGGGCTCCGCGCCTCGGCAGCCAGGAGACCCCTGGCCCTGCGGATGCGCGACTACAGGCTTCTTCTTGACCCAGACGGCTCCCTTAGGTCGTTCGACTCGCTCTCGGAGCGCCGGGCAGTCTTCGGGTTCGAGCGCCTCTCGATCTACAAGGTCCAGGCGGGGGTCGTCGTCCAGGCGCAGAGGCCCGACTGGGCGATACGCATCTCTCCCAGGCAGGCCCAGGCTGGCGGGCAGGGTCTTCGACGCAGTCGAGGTCGCGCAGTCGGTCGAGTTCTTCCGGGGGGTATCCTCCGGCTATCTGAGAAAGGTGAAGCTGAAGAACGCCGGGACCTCCCAGCTCGCGCTCAGGCTGATCGAAGTCTTGGACCCCACCGCCTCCCAGCTCGGCGAGGTCTCGATGAAGTGGGGGGCCCTCGGGGTCAACGCCTTCAACAGGGGGAGCCACGTGGCGATGGACGAGATCTCGGACCTCCAGAGCGCGCGCGTCGTGGGTTCGCTCCCTTCCCCGAAGAAGCTCTTCATGACTACGGACAGGGCCCGGGTCCGCGACCTGGTCAACGCGGGGGAGCTCGGCGACTCAACGGCAGGCATGTCAGGGCAGGTGATAATCGTCACGCTCCACGAGCTGGACCTCGCTCCATCCGAGACTAAGGAGGTCACCTTCGTTTCGATCTACAACCCGGCCAAGCTCGAGGAGGCCCTCTCAGACTTCGGCCGCCTCCAGGGGGACTGGAAGCCTCCACGCAGGGAGGGTTCCCTGATCGCTGCGTCGAGCCCCTCGCTGACAGAGGCCGCAGCCTGGGCCGCCGCCTCTCTGGAGAGCGCAAGATACGAGAGCGACGGCCTCGACCTGGTCGAGTCGCTGAAAGCCCTCGCGTTCGTGGACAGGGAGGGTGCAGCCTCAGTCATCGAGGGCCTGAGGCGCCTCCTCCGCAAGGACGGCTCTATGCCTCATTCGTCGGACCAGAAGGAGCCCGGAGTCCTCGAATCGGCGGTGCTGCTCCAGGCCGTCTCAGCCTACCTGCTCATGGCGAGGGACAAGAAGGTGTCCAGGTCCCTGTATCCGCTCGTGAAGAAGCTCGCTACATTTCTGATGGCTTCCTCGAAAGAGTACTCACTCAAGACCGACCCCGCACTGCCCCAGGGCTGGCGCAGGTCGCTGGGGCGTGGGTATCCCGCGGGCGAGATACCTGAAATTTCTCTAGCCGCAGTGGGGGGTCTCACGGGAGCCGCCCAGGTCGCCCGGCAGGTCGCGAAGGCAGACGACGCGGGGAGGTTCCGCGAAAGGGCGGAGATGCTCGCTGAAATGGTCAGGAAGAGGCTGGTCGACGAGCGAGGCTTCCTCTCCCTGTGTCTTGACCCCTCGGGGAGACTCCGATCCGACGAGACTATCGACATGGCCGTGGCTGCCTACAGGCACGGGTTTCTGGCCTCGGCCGAGCAGGCCGCAGCCCACAGGCTCCTGGAGAAGGACTTCGAGACCCCGTACGGGCCAAGGACCGTCCCCAACTCGAACAGGCTGTACTTCAACCCCAGCTACGGCCAGGGGCAGCTCGGCGGGTTCTGGACCCGCGCCGCGCTCGCCCACGTCCTCGTCTGTTACAGGGTAGGCCTCGCTGGGATTGGGAGCCTGTCGCTGGAGAAGGTGGCGAAGCTCGCCGTCGAGGACTCGGTAAGGCTCGGCGGCTCCCCGGGCGAGTTCCCCCTCTGGGTCGACGTGGAGGGCCGGGAGCTCCACGGGGAGCGCAGCGACCCGGTCGCGGCAGCGAGGCTGGTCGAAGCGCTCCTGGAAGGCGAACTCGGCCTCGAGATCGGTGCCGTCACGGTCTCCGTCTCGCCCCCCAACTCGTCGGGCCTGAAGTGGGTCCTCGCCTCGGACGTATGGGCAGGAGAGCCGGTCACGGTCTTCATCGGGAGAGGGGGCGGGAAGACGCACGCCTTCGCCTCCGGCCCCCGCCTCGAGGTCAGGCAAGGCGAAAGGTTCGCAAAGGCCGAGCTCCTGGATTTGCCTGTCAGAGGGCTTCACGCGGTCTCGCTTCACGGTCCTGGACAGGCGATCTGCGTCGGCAACTCGTCCGCTGCCCCTTTGAGGGCCTCGGTCAGCTTCGCCCCGAGGGCCGCAGAGCTCTCGAAGCGCCTCAGCACCCCTCTGGAGGAGTATGACCGGGCCAGCGGGTCATGGGCCAAGGTCTCCAGCCTGCGCGTGTTTCCGACTATGACTTTCGATGTCGCCCTCGGCCCCGGCGAGTGGAAGGCCTTCCGGGTCTCGACAGCTTAAACTCGGATGGTCCAACAAGAGCGGGTTTTCCGCACTCCGCAGAAGGTGACTTGCCAGTTTCCTCCTGACAAAACGCCCAAGCTCCGACGCCATAGGGCGCGCGCGCAAGAGCCGAAGAATTCGATGGAATGCACTTTGTTTGTGCCATAATCCGTAAATATCATTCGGGTCATTCAAATGTCGACAGCGTCACCGGTTTGATTCTCCACGGGAAGGCTGTGACCGACACCCAGAGAGCGTGCGAGTCCGCTTGCCACAAGGGGATTGAAACCACATCCTGTTTCGTCGGGCTCGCGAACTGGGCCACGCCAGCTTCCTCCATTTGCAAAGCCAGCCTGAAGGTGCATGGCCGTAGCGGGCGAGGATGGTGTCGAATTCGATGATGAAGATAGAAGCGCTTACCAAGACCTACTCCAGGGGCAAGCCTCCCGCCATCGAAGGCGTGAGCTTTGACGTCGGCGACGGCGAGACGGTAGGTTTCGTGGGCCTAAACGGGGCCGGAAAGACGACGACCATCAAGGTTGCCGCAGGGGTCCTCCTGCCGACCGCCGGGACTGTCCTCGTGGACGGCCACGATATCGTGCGGGACAAGGTCAAGGCCTCGATGTCCTCGGGCTGGGTCCCCGAGTTCCCCAATTTCGACATGGGGTCAAAGGCGTCGTCACTGATGAAGTACTACGCCGGGTTCTACAAGATAGGTCGCGACACCGACCTCCGATGCGCCGAAGTGCTGAAGGCCGTCGGACTGGCGGGTGTCGAAGGCAAGAAGCTGAGAGAGTTCTCGCAGGGAATGAAGAAGAGGTTCATGCTCGGAGTCGCCCTGCTTTCGGACCCGCGCAACCTTCTCTTCGACGAGGTCCTAAACGGCCTCGATCCAGAGGGAATAGCCTACTTCAGGCAGCTCGTCGTCGACTACAAGAAGCAGGGCAAGGCGGTCCTCTTTTCATCCCATCTTCTCTCTGAGGTCCAAGCCCTGGCCGATAAGATCGTGGTCATTCACAGGGGGAAGATCGTGAAGTCCATCCGCCGAGAGGAGCTGGCGGTCGTCGGGGACGAATCGCTGAGGATAGTGCTGAGCAACACGAGTCAGAAGGCAATCGACTATCTCATGACGCTCGGCGAAGTCGCTGTCGACGGAAACACCATGAATCTGAAGGGGTACGCCGGGGATCCGGCGAGTGTCTCGATGGAACTCGCGAAGATGGGATGCGCGGTGAGCGAGCTAGAGCGCGTCAATCAGAGTCTCGAAGCCTATTTCTTCAGACTGATAGGCGCAAGCGAGGGGAAGGCTTGAGCAACCCCATACTGTACGACTTCAGGAAGACCTTCGCCAGCAAGACCGTGGCTTTCTTGATAATCGCTATGATTGCGTTTGCCGCCGCCGTCCTCGTGCTCGCGAACAGCGGCCCCGGAGGGATTGCAGCGACCTCCCAGGGCGTGGGATCCGCCAACGTTCAGCTCTGGGACTACTACGCGGTGAACGGATATCACTTCGTGGGATACGCTTTCAACCAGTACGGTTCGCCCATCCCTGGAGCCACATTCAAGGTGATCGCGAGCGCCAACGGAGGCGCAACCTACAACGGGGAAGGCACTACGAACGGGAGCGGTTGGGCAACGTTCGGGATGCAGGTTCCTTCGAGCAGCGGTGCGGGCATCACGATAAGCGTCACCGACTCGAGCGGAAACTCGTTGATCAACGGCGGTCAGCAGCAGGGGAATCTGCAACAGTACCAGAACAGCACACAGCAGGGTGGAATGTGCATCGGTGCGTGCGTCACGGGGGTCCAGACCTTCGGTCAGCCTGTCTCAGCGATAGTCGAGCAGTCGGACCCTGGCGCCTCGGAGCTCGCGGTCTCTGAATTAGGCCCCGACGGTTCCTCCCCCGCTAATTGGGGGGTCTACTACTCGTTCTCAAACGTGCAGCCCTCCCAGACCGCGATGCAGACGCTGAAGTCGTCGCAGATGCAGCTTCTGGGCCACCTCAGCGGCGTCCTGACCATATTGCCCATGTTCCCTTCGACGACGGAGGAGGGCGTCACCATCGGTATCTTCAACGCCAACGGCAAGCAGGTGTGGTCAGGGTACCAGCCCGTCCAGAGCTTCCAGATTCAATCCCAGCAGCAGGTGAACTACCCGCAGCCTTTCGGCGGCTTCTTTACAAGTGTAGAGAGCAGCACCAACCAGACCCAGACGGCCTGGGCCTTCTACGAGCTTGGCCCCAACGGCACGACTCCTTCGGACTGGGGCGCATACTACAAGTTCGTGTCCAGCCTGCCCTCCCAAGTTGCAATGCAGGCGCTGACGCCGTCGCAGATGCAGCTCCTGGGCCACATTAACGCCATTCGCACAATCCTGCCTGCCCCGGCGCCGAGTGGAAGCATGAAGGACGTCGTCGTGGCTGTCTTTGCTCCTGACGGGAAACTGGTTCAGGTGACGGCGAGTCCGGTCCAGAACGTCCTCCAGGGACACCCGCCCTGGACCGCAGACTTCTGGGCATATCCCACTGCAAATTCATACCACTTTGTAGGCCTGGCTACGGATCAATATGGCAACCCTCTCGCTGGTGCGAACGTGACCCTCTCCATGGCGGTCGGCAGCTCGACATACAACGAAACGGTGTTTACCAACAGCAGCGGGCTCGCATCCTTCGAAGTCGTGTGCAACACCAACGGCGGTGCGATCGCACAGGTGATCATAACTCCGCCAAATACGAACCTGCCGCCTTGGAGCAACCAGAACGGATTACAGGGGTACTCCGTTTCGCAGGTTCCATGGAGCGCTAACTTCTGGGGCTATGCGACTGCCGACTCGTTCCATCTTCTGGGCCTTGCGACAAGCGAGTACGGAACTCCACTCGTAGGTGTGAATTGCAACATTTCCGTGTCTGTCGGGAGCTCCATCTTCAACCAGGAGCTGTCTACCAACAGCACCGGATTCGTGTCCTACACACTGAAGGCTCCGACGAGCAGCGGTGCGGGGGTGTCGGTGACCATGACGCCCGCGAACCCCAGTCTGCAGCCCTGGAGCGCGCAGAACCAGATCAACCCCTACAACTCCCAGCAAAACAAGGGAAATGAGCTAGGAGTCGTGCAGTCGCTTGTGGGTGGAGGGGGTGCGACGCGAATACTCGACGAGTCGAATGTGAGTGAGACAGAGTTGCTGTACGCAATCCTGGGTCCTAACGGGACCGCACCGCCGAAGACCTTCGTCTATTACAAGTACACTTCGATCGTCCCGTCGTACCAAGAGCTTCAGCAGATGAACGAATCCGAGATGCAGTTGCTCGGGAGCACGACCGGATACGTCTCCGTCCTGCAGACGCCTCCCCCTGCCCCGAGCAACACCACATCGCTCATAACGGCGGCCTTCACATCTTCGGGGCAGGAGATCGCGATCGCGTCGTCTTCGTACTCAAGCGGGTCATCCCCCGCAACCGGCCTGGGGACCCTCCTGACCATCGACCTGGCGCTCTTCGTCCCTGTGGCGGGTGTCCTGGCGGCCTTCGGCGCCTACGGCAAGGAAAGGGTGAATGGCGTATTAGATTCCGTGCTCACGAGGCCCGTTTCGAGGAGAGCTCTCGCGGGCTCCAGGTATGCCTCGGTGCTGTTGACCCTAGCTGTGGCCTCGGTGATCGTGGTCGAAGCGGTAGCCATCCTGTGCAGCCTCGCCATCGGCTTCTCCATCAGCCTCTCCTGGCAGCTCGTGTTGGTGCTTGGGGCATTCGTCGAAGCCGCGGCCTACGCAGGAATCTTGTTCGTGCTGTCCAGACTCTTCAAGTCCGCATCTCTAATTCTTGGTCCAGCCGCTGGGCTGTACATCCTGACCAGCTTCATTCCGATGGTCTTGAGCAATCTGCCCTACTGGTCGAACTTCCTGCTCCCTGGACGCTACATCTCCATGTGCGAATACTACATCCTGCACTTCAACCTCTTGGGAAGAACGGCAGGCGTCGCACTGCAGTTCGGGTCGTCCGCGCTGGTCCTCATCGGCGACGCGGCCCTGTGGCTGGCGATCCCCTGTGCAGCATTCCTCTTCCTGTCGGTGAAGAGGGATTAGCGCTTTCATCGCTTCCTTCTCTCCGTCAATGACTGCCCAGGCGCGGAGTTGCGGCGAGGGGTCTGTCGCGCGCTGCCCCTCGTCCCGAGTCTAGGGTAGAGAATCCAAGTGGAAAGTCCTAAGATTGGCATCTCCGTTTAATTCAACAGCTTAATAATCGAAGGCGCTCCTCGGCGCGGAGACTTGGGTGGCGCGAGGGTCTCGTCGAACGGCGGGATTCAAGTCGACGCCGGGGAGACCCGGTTCGTCTTGGACCCGAAGGGGGCGGTCCGCGCGGACTACGCCTTCGTTTCCCACGCCCACATAGACCACATGCACAACCCTGCCAGGAACGAAAAGGTCATCGCGTCGAAGGAGACGACGGACCTGGCTAGGGCCCGCGGCTACGACCTCGGTCGCACCCTCGACGAGGTCGAGGGGGTCGAGCTCCTCGACTCAGGCCACATACTCGGCTCGCGCGCCATCAGGATCGCCGACGATGTCTACTACACCGGGGACGCCTCGGGCCGGGAGAGGGCCTTCCTCGGCAAGTGCAGGACGCGGAGGGCGAGGATCCTGATAATGGAGACGACCTACGGCAGCCCGGAGTACGTCTTCCCCCAGACCGCGAAGCTGGTCCGGGAGGTGAACGGGTTGATAGGGTCAGCGTTCGACCGCGGACGGCCGGTCGTCCTGATGGGCTATCCGCTCGGCAAGGCGCAGCTGCTAGCCTTCTACTTCTCCAGCTGGGAGCCTCTCTACTTCCACGAGAGCGTGGCGGCGATGAACAAGGTGCACGTCGACTACGGCGTCCCGCTCAAGGCCGGACGCCGGTTCAATCCCGAGAAGGATTCCGACTCACTCCCAGGCGGACCCTGGGTGATGGTCGCCCCGATGTCGAGCGGGAGGAGTCGTCTCATGGCGCACCTCAGGAAGAAGTACGGGGCGATCCTGGTCGCGTTCAGCGGCTGGGCGATCGGGGGAGGGTACAGCCGTTCCCTGGGGGCTGACTACTCCTTCCCCCTGAGCGACCACTGCGATTACCCCGAGCTCATCAAGCTCGTTGAGGCTGTCTCCCCAGAGACAGTGTACACTACGCACGGGTTCGCGGCAGAGTTCGCAGGTGATCTGCGGCGGATGGGGTTTTCCGCCAGGACCCTTTCGGCCCACCAGTCGTCGCTCTCAGACTACGTGAAGGACGGCTGACCAGACCCTGATTAAATAGGACGTGCGGTCGTGTGGGAGGCAATGAAGATCCCCCAGTTCATCAGATACTGCATCGTCGGAGGGTTCGGCGCCGGCGTCCAGACAGCCATCTTCTACGCGCTTACCAGGTGGCTCGGCGTGCCAGACTTCATCAGCCTCGGAGGTATCGCTCTCCCCTGGGCTCTCGCCATCGCGATCCTGGCGGCACTCGCCTCGAACTTCTCCTTCAACAAGAGATGGACCTTCGGTGACAAGTGACCCCACTATTCAGCCTGGGTGGGTCGTGCGAATGACCTGATCACCACATCGGTTTTGTAGCTGGGCTCTGGTCTGGCCGTCTTGGAACGGTAGCCTCTCAGGAACGTATTCTGGGTGGTCTGTTGGGCTCACCAGGTAGAAGAGCGTTTGGCAGTACTAGGAACCTCACTAGGAACCTAGCTCGGAACCTCACTAGGAACCTAGCTCGGAACCTCACTAGGAACCTAGCTCCTGACAGCATGATACGAGCCCCTAGGCAGTGGGTTCTGAGCAAGATTCAGAGCAAGATTCCGAGTAAGATTCCGAGTAAGATTCCTAGTAGGTCAGGCAGACGACATAGGGTCGGCACCGTCAGCTTGTCGGCTGCCAGTCCAGCCGAGGTCGACGCCGAGCGGTTCCTGAGTAGGGCGGAGTTGGGTTCCTAGTAAGATTCCTAGTACGGTTCCAGCCAGAATCAGGCAGACGACATAGATTCGGCACCGTCACCTGGTCGAATGCTGGTCCTTCCGATGCCGGTTCTAAGGCCGTTTACCATCCTGGCATTTGCCACCCCAAGGACCTCCAGATGCTATGCCGGGCCCGACTTCTGGATGATCTGCGTGTTCGGTTCCGTGATGATTCCTGTCTGCTTCGGGGTCTGCCTTGTCAACATGAAGGCGACTAAGGAGGTCAATCAGACCGGCACTGAATTCATCGATGCCTTGATGCCGGCCTGACTGCGCATGCTTTCGAGGCCGTCACGAAAGCTCTTCTCTAGACTAGCCCACGTCTAGGAAGACCGGCTTCCCGTCGAGGTCTCCCTCGGACCACTTCCTTCCCTCCGAGCGGTCCTTCCTTAGCTCCACTTTCCTGACCCTCACCAGGAACGCTATCTCCTTGACCATGGGCTCGAGCAGAGCAAGGTCCTCCTCCTCGAGGCAAGCGACTGCTGCCGAGCCTAGCATCGCGGTCGGGACGAATCCCCGCTCCTTTCTGAGGGCCTGGAGCCTCCTCGATATGTCCCTCACCAGCCCCTCGGCGACCAGCCTGTCGTCCCTCTCCCTGTATATGGCGACGAAGACCCCTCCCTTCTCACCCGCTTCATACCCCTCTCTTGCCAGGGTCTCGAGTTCGTAGGCCGCAGCCGGGACTTCGACCTCGCCTGATGCCGCCTTTACCCTGACCGGCCTGCCTGACTGGTACGCTGCGACAGCCTGGCCCCCGTCCAGCGGCCTCGCCGCGGCGAGGACCTCTCTCGTCCTCTCCTTGAAGAGCGCCCCGACCCGTGCCCCGTTCGGCTTCAGAGAGAATCTGGCGGGAAACTCGGACGCCGACTCTGTCACTGTCACTGACTTCACGTTGCAGAGCGAGGCGATCGTCACGCTCGCCCTGCGTGCGAGCCTGGCCGAGCCCGCGGGGACAAGTACCTGGACTGATCCCAGGGGCCACCGCCGCTTCAGCCTGGCCCGCTCCCTGGCAGAGTTGCACGCTTCCTCGACCTTCAGGGCGAAGTCCACAGTCGCCTCGGCGCTTCCGCCGGCCCCCGCCCTCGCGACCGGGCCATACCCTACCCCGAGCAGCGGCGACTGCCATTTCCGGGCAGCAAAGACTTCTTGGTACAGGAACTCGGTAGCGAACGGCGCGATCGGATGGAGGAGCTCGTCTGCCGACCTCATGACGTGCCCCAGCACGGCGTAGATGGCCAGGCGCCGTGCCCTCTCCTCGGGGTCGTCCTTCCAGAGCTCGTTCCTCACGAGCCTCACGTAGGTCTGGCTGACCTGAGAGATGATGAGTTCGTCGAGGCTCTTGGCGGCCTCGTTGAACCTTCCTTCTCGGTAGGCCGAGCGGACCTTGGACCTGCAGGAGTCCAGCTTGGAGAGGAGCCACCTGTCGACCACCGCGAGGAGGCGCCTCTTGGAAGCCCAGGCCAGGGTGTTCCTTCGATGGTCGTACCCGTCCACCTTCCCGTTCTGGGACAGGTAGACGTGGAGGTGGTACAGCGTGTTCATGACCTGATAGGACCTTCCTCCCATCTCCTTCAGGTCCAGGCTGATCGCATCGTCGGGCGAGCCCTTCCACGTGACATAGAACCTGGAGACGTCCACCGAGTAGTCTCGGAGGAATTCTAGCCCCTGGATCACGTTGCCGAGGCTCTTGCTCATCTTCCTCCCCTGCCCGTCCAGGACGTGCCCCTGGAACAGGAATGACCGGTAGGGGGCCTGCGCCTTCCCGGACAGGATCACGTTGAGCACGAGGAGGGTGTACGCCCACCCCCTTGTCTGGTCTATCCCCTCGGTGAGGAACTCGACGGGGACCAGGTTCCTGTACTCGGCGTCGGTGAAAGACGCGAAGGGCGAGGAGCCGCTGTTGTGCCAGGTGTCAAGGACGAAGGGCTCCCTCAGGGCCCTGCCACCGCACTTCGTGCACTTCAGGACCACCCTGTCGACCCACGGGCGGTGCAGTTCGAAGCCAGGTCCGTCCGGGAGCTCAACGGCGAGCTCCAGGATTCTTCTTCGCGAGAATGCCCCGATCTTTTCGCCGCACCCCTGGCAGGCCCAGATTGGAAGGGGCGCCCCCCACACCCTCTCCCGGGTGATGCACCACGGGGGAGATTCCGCAATCGAGGACAGGAACCTGTTCCGGGGGCCGTCGAAGAAGTACTCGACACCCTCCGCCGCCTTGAGAAGCTTGTCCCTTATCCTATCGACCCAGTAGAAATACTCGCGCCGGGCGAGCCATACCAGCCTGTGCCCAGAGCGCCAACAGACTGGGTACTCGTGTATGATCTTGCCTGCCTTCAGAAGCGCGCCCCTTTCGCTGAGCGCCTTGACGACCTGTTCGTCGGCGTCGCGCGCAAATAACCCAGAGAAACTTCCCGCCTCGGCCGTAAACCTCACTTGGTCGTCGAAGGGAGCGAACACGGGAATACCTCTGCGCTGCGCGACCGCAAAGTCCTCCTCACCGTTGGCCGGGGACATGTGCACCAGCCCGCTTCCAGTTGAGATGTCGACGAATTCCTCTGCGACGACTCTGTGGGCCTCCTCCTGCAGGTCTTCCCTGCTCTGTCCTGGTATCAGATCCAGGAGAGGGTGCAAATACCTAGCCCCTTCGAGTTCCTTCCCCTTTACGGTCTTCAGCGTCTGTCCGAACCTGACCCCTAGCTCTTCTGAAATGGCCTCCTTTCTCCCTTTACAGACGACCCAGGTCTCCTCCCCCGCCTTCACGTACTCGTAATCGGAGTCAGGCTTGACGCCTACCAGTTCGTCGGTAACCACAGTAAAGGGCATCGTGGTCCACAACACCAGGAAGGCCCCGTCCGCCATCCTTGCTTTGTAGTACAGGCTGGGGTCCTCCAGCTGTTCGTATCCGCCTAGTGCAACTTCTCCCGCGCTCAGCGCAGTCTGGCAGCTGGGGCAGTACGGGACGACCTTGAAGCCCTCGCCCATGAGCCCCCGGGCCCACGCGGTCTCGAGGTACTTCCATTCCCGCTCGATGTAAGCGTCCCTGTATGTCATGTAGGCCCTCTCTTGGTCGATCATCAGGCCTAGGAGGCGGTCGGCCTCGACCCAGTCGCGCTTGTACTTCTCGATGAGCCTCTTGCATGCCTCGACGAGCTTCTCGACCCCGACCTGTTTGAGATCCTCCCACTTGTTCCCGGAGAGGCCCATCTCCTTCTCGGCCTGTAGCTCGACCGGGAGCCCCTGCGTGTCCCACCCTCCCCTGAACACGATGTTCTCTCCCTCGAGTGTGCTGAACCTGTACCACAGGTCCTTCATCATCCTGCCCCTGACGTGGCCTACGTGAGGCTGGTTGTTGAGGGTCGGGGGCCCTTCGACGTAGCCCACCGGCTTCCTTCGGGAGACTCGGCGGGAGATGCTCGCTTTTGTCGCGGGGCGCTCATAGAACCTGCGGACCGTGGACTCTATCTTCTTCCAATCATAGTTCGTACTAAGTGTGTCATTGGCGCGAGAGCGTTTCGCTGGTCTTGCGACGTTGGGGCGACTGTTGCGCTTTGAATTGGCCTCCCTCAAGAACGCTCGACTCCAAGTTCTCCACCGGTCTCAAAGACGCGAAGCTGGGAAAGCAACGGTAAGGCAAGGCATGGAGTTACAGAGCGGCTAGATTGCCTATTGATTGACGCCGAGTGCAAGGGAGATTCTAACCGGAAGAATTTGTGAATCACCTGAATTCAATTCCGCTTCCCCCTATCCCCCTAAGGTTCCACCCAAACTCACTTAAGCGTTTGTCTACCCGACTGTCCGCCCAATCGAGACAACTCGTGCCCGAGGTGGAGGTTGGAGCCTGGGAGAAGGTGTGCAGGTCTACCGGCGCCCGGACGGTGGGGGAGGGACGCCTCTCAAGTGCAAGGTCATGGCATCGACAGGGGTCGCGGTCCGGGGCTCTAGAGCCCGAGCCTCTTGTGAGAAAGCCCGAGGGCGAACAAGCCGCTCGAGACGACGAGGACGAACCAGTTGGTCAATATGCCCGCGAGCGGGGTGCCTAGCAGGATGTTCGCGACTTGAAGTGGCATGGTGATAGGCCCGAAGATGAACAGTCCCATCTCAAAGACCATCACGGCTGGGGCCGCGAAAAGTGTGACGGCCTGCGAAAAGGCGGTCAAGACACCCTGTTCGAGACGGCAAACGAGCCTAAAGGAGATTGCGACGGACAAGGCGATGAAAGCTATCTCGCCGATTACGCTGATGTTGAATGGCCCAGGAACGTTGTTGAGGTTCAAGACATGATTGACATAGAAATTGCGAAGGATCAAGGGACCCATAAGGCTCAAATTGCCAGCACCAATTGAGGCGTCATCCGCAAAGGCTAGGACCGCGAACACTCCGAGCCCCGACATCGCTCCTATACGACCAACATCCCTGATCGGGCGAGGCGCGTTGATCTTCCGATCAAACCGCTTCAGCTTCTTGGCGAAGACCGTCACGAAGAGAAGGAGAACTGCCAATGTCGCAAATCCCATGGCCACGTCTGCGCTGCCCTGAGAGGACCACGACATTATGTTGAACCAGTACACCTCGTTGTAGAGGGCGGCCTCCCCTGCCGCGTTGGCTGGTGTCTGGAGCGTGGCCGGGCATGAAATATAGCCGGATGTGATAACGCAGGCCGGCGCGTTTGTGGCTTTGTTTGAATATGCGAGCCAGGACTGCGGGAAGAAGATCGAGAACCCGTTTGGAACCAATAGCAAGCACAAAAAGGCGAAGACTAGGGTGGCCGCGAGAAGCAGCACCACAACGCCCAGAGGCTTCAACCCTAGGCACCGGTCCGCCTGGAGAAACCACGCCTCTTATGTGTCAGCCCGAGGGTCAAGGGACCAGACGCGACGCCCAGCACTATTCTCTCGCTCGACAGGAATGAGTTGTGTGCCCAGGCGACTGTGGGAAATCCCACCGACCTATATTCGGCGCAGCGCATCCCTATCATTGTGCCCTTGGAAGTCTAAAAAACCCTCCGCAGACCGGTGAGTTCCCGACAAGAGTGGATCTGGAAACTCGTAGCCACCTATGCGACATAAGGCGACCTATGTCCCCCCCCTCCCCGCCTTGCCGCTGTCAGGTTCCGGTGCGGAGCCTGTCGGCGAACTGCCCGGGCAGACCGGCCGCCCTGATCTTTAACGCCGCACCCTCGTAATCGTATTTCACACGCAGGTTGTTGACCTTGACTGCCCCCCCTGCCACGCTCAGAACCGAATACGACGCACGCCTGTCGCCGTCCCTTGGCTGCCCGACTGAGCCCGGGTTGAAGACCGTCCCCCCTCCCTCCTCGCTGACGAAGGGGACGTGAGTGTGTCCCAAGCCGATGAACCTCGCGCGCAGCCTCTCCAGGTAATGGCCGAAGAGCTGCGAATGCGTCCTCGGGTCGACGTACTCCCACAGCGTGTCGTCCGGGCTTCCGTGTGTCAGGTACCCTTCCTCCCCTCCGAGCCGCAGCCTGAGCTCCCTCGGCAGAGACCTGAGGTACGCGAGATTCGGGCCAGTCAACACCCTCGCCGTCCACTCCGCCGCCATCGCGGCCCTGGCGTTGAACATCCCCGTGTCTCCGGTGGCGACCGCGTGGTCGTGGTTCCCCATCAGGGCCTGCACCTTCCTCTCCCGGAGCGCATCGACCACTTCATTGGGATTCGCTCCGTACCCGACCAGATCCCCGAGACAGTAGACCTCCATGCCATCCGTCCGGGGCAGCACTTCCCGCAGTGCTTCGAGGTTCGCGTGGACGTCTGAGATGACCGCGACCCCCTCGGCGGGAGCCCGACCCGCCTCATCGTTCACCATGAGCCTTTCCAAGTGTCTTCCGGCCTGTCAGCGGAGCGCAAAGAACAATTCTTAATGTTGTTGTGAACTAAATTATACTTTCCACCACATAGAGATTTTGGCCCCGCATGATATTCGAAGCTATCGATGTCTGCGTTCGCAGGTAAATGGGAAAAGCAGAACAACCAGAGTTTCGGCGGCAAGGTCAAGGACTCCGTAAGGAATCCGGGACCTCTGAAGCCTAGGCTCGATCTAGCAGTCCGACAAATCCAAGTCCAAGTCGCCAAACTTGACTCCACATCAACCAAACTCAGAGAGAGAGACAACTCGATCTTCAACAAGGTCGTAAGCTCTCTACAGAAACACGACACGCAGCACGCGTCTGTATTCGCGAATGAGCTGGCCGAGATCAGAAAGATGAACAAGATGGTCACACAGGCCAAGCTCGCTCTCGAACAGATAGTGCTGAGACTCAACACCATCACAGAACTCGGTGACATAGTAGTCACCTTGACTCCGGCGATGGCAGTGATACGCAACGTCAAGCAAGGCTTGGTGGGCGTCCTGCCTGAGGCGGAAAGCGAGATCGGCGAGATCTCTGGTTTGCTGAGTAGCATCCTGGTAGACGCAGGGACGGTAGGTGGGTACTCACTGAACTTCGAAGCTGCAAACGAGGACGCGGAGAAGATCCTATCCGAGGCATCCGCGGTCGCGGAGCAGCGCATGAAGGAGAGGTTCCCCGAAATACCCTCCACGCTGCCCTCTGCAGAAGCCGGGACGGAGACCAGCTCGTATTAGAGACGGGAACCACGGGTTCCCGGGCTCTTTTTGTTTTTGTTTTTTTCTCAGGCAAAGAGAGAGAGTGCCGCCTCCCGCGAACGGACCACCACCCTCAAGATTGCCCCGCGCCCGTCCAACCGCCGGCTGACCGGCCCTGGTGCACCCCGATTGTTGAACAACCACAACTTTTCACTCGTTAGTATTGATGTTTTTGACTAAGCCTGTGATTATGGAGGTGGGCACTTTGAGGCGTGTAGTTGTCTGCACGCAACCCTCTGAGGCTTATTGGACTCGGGAAGGATGACAACCTGAAACCCAAGATCGCGTCAACGATCAAGGAGATAGAGCTTCACCGGAGAGAGCTCGAGAACCTGAGGGTCAAGCTCGACCTGAGAAGGAAATCCCTCTTCGAGACGACGATCAAGGCGATGATGACTAAGGACAAGTCGAAGGCCGCGGTCTACGCAAACGAGTGGGCGGAGCTCAGGAAGGTGGGCAAGGTGGTCTATGCCAGTGAGCTGGCGCTCACGCAGGTCGTCCTCAGGCTTGAGAGCATCGTCGACGTGGGCGACGTCATGTCACACCTCGGAATGGCGTTCAAGGTCCTCCGCAAGGTCAACAAGACCGTCCAGGGACTCGTGCCTTCGCTGGACCAGGCCTCGGACGAAATAAACGCCGCACTGACGGAGACGATGGCCGACCTGGGCAACGTCTCGCCCTCGATCTCCCTGAACATTCAGACCGAAAACGGAGAGGAACTGATCGAGCAGGCCAGGAGGCTGGCCGAGGAGAGGGCCGAGGAGATGAAGAGGTCGATGGTCGTTTCTCCGCGCCAGATCGAGCAGAACGGCGAAGAGCTGGAGCAGAGGGTGCCTCTGATGGCCACTGGCGACGAGGAGGACGACGAGATTGCGGCGTTGGGCACGCTGTACCGGGCCAAGCCGACAGAGGACGCAGAGGAGCAGGTGCTGCAGTACGCTGCCATTCACAACGGCAATGTGGACATCTCTGACGCTTCGACGATCCTGAAGATGCCGTCTGACGACCTCGAGCAGGCTATGCTGAAGCTCCTGGCAGAGGGCAAGGTCAAGGTCACACAGCAGGAGGGTGCTGCCCAGTGAGCGTCATCGCCGCGAAGGAGCTTGAGGACGACGCGAAGAAGTACGCCTCTGAGGCGATAAGGCTCGACTCGCAGGGCGCCCACGGCATGGCCATCCAGATGTACCAGAAGGCGATCTCCACCCTCGTCAGGCTGGTCCACCTGTACCCAGACTATCGGCTGAACAGGCAGTACACGGAGCGCGCCATGGCGTACCAGGAGCGCGTGAGGGCGATACAGGCGGCCCACGGCCTCCTGCCCCGCGACGAGGCCCCGGACTCCGACTTCTCTCCGCAGGACGAAGGCTCTCATCAGACCAACTCTGCGAGCGGGTCCAAGGGACCCCAGGTCGTACAGCAGTTGAAGGCCTCCTTCAGCGAGCTCGTCATCACGGAGAAGCCAGACGTCAAGTGGGACGATGTAGTCGGCCTCGAAGACTGCAAGGGAGCCATCCGCGAGTCAATAGTGTTCCCGTTCCTCAGGCCCGACCTCTTCAAGCTCGGCTGGCCCAGGGGGATCCTCCTCTACGGGCCTCCGGGATGCGGCAAGACCATGGTCGCGGCCGCGACCGCCGCCGAGGTCGACGGTTACTTCATCTCCGTCGACGCCGCGTCGATAATGAGCAAGTGGCTGGGAGAGGGTGAGAAGAACGTGGCCAAGCTCTTCTCAAACGCCCGCAAGATGCTCGCGGACAACAAGCCTGTGATAATCTTCGTCGACGAGATCGACTCCCTTCTCGGGACCAGAGGACAGGAGGTCGGGGGAGAGGTCAGGGTCCGGGACCAGTTCCTCAGGGAGACGGACGGGATCAACGACAAGGGGAAGAACCTCCATCTCTACGTTATTGGGGCGACTAACAAGCCCTGGGTGCTCGACCCTCCATTCCTCCGCCGCTTCTCAAAGAGGATCTTCGTCCCGCTTCCCGAGAACGAGGCGAGGATGTCTCAGTTCAGGATGTACACCGCCCCACTGACCCTGTCGGAGGACGTCGGGCTGGAGATGCTCGCAAAGCTGAGCGAGGGCTACTCGGGGAGCGACATCAAGGACATATGCCAGAGCGTCCAGCTGAGGGTCGTCAGAGAGCTCTTCCAGAGCGGAAAGGCCCTAGACAAGGAAACGACGACGAGGCCCATCACGGTCGCCGACTTCAAGGAGACGATGCGCACCAGGCGCCCGTCCGTCTCCAACGAGAATGTCTCGCGCCTACACCCAGTGGAGCGACAACTTCAAGGCGCTCTAACCTATTTATCACTCAAACTCGACCCACCTTCCATGCATCAGCTGCTCTCGCCCTCCGAGCTCAAGGCAATGGTCGGAAAGGAGGTTACGCTCGCCGGATGGGTCCATGATGCGAGGGTCCTAGGCGGCATCAGCTTCGTTCTGCTCAGGAACTCGAAGGGGATCGTCCAAATCGCGGCCCCGAAGAAGGACGTCCCGCCCGAGGTCTTCGAGAGGATAGCCACCCTGCATCAGGAGGACGTGATCACCTGCAGGGGGGTGGTGAAGGAGAGCAAAGCCGCCAGGTTTGGAATCGAGGTCGTGCCGAAGGCTATGGAAGTCCTGAGTAAGGCCGCCGTGCCACTGCCGCTCGACCCCAGAGGCGTCACGCCTGCCGCCCTGGACACGAGGCTCCAGTGGCGCTCCCTGGAGCTCAGGCGCCCGGAGTCGTCCGCGGTCTTCAAGGTCGAGAACGCAGCCGTCCAGGGCTTCGAGGAAAACCTCCGGGCCAGCGGCTTCATCAGGACGTTCACGCCCAGCATCCTCGGGGGCGTCTCTGAGGGAGGCTCAGAGGTCTTCAAGAATCGACTTCTACGGGAAGCCCGCCTTCCTGAGGCAGGACCCCCAGCTCCACAGGCAGCTCACGATCGCCGGAGGATTCGACAGGATATACGACCTCGGCACCAACTGGAGGGCCGAGCTCTCCCACACGCCGCGTCACCTAAGCGAGCACCGGACAATCGCGCCGGAGATAGCCTTCATCTCGGACGAAAGGGACACGATGCGAGTCCAGGAGAAGATGGTTGCCCACGGGATAGAGAGAGTCATCGAGGACTGCCCCGCAGAGCTCGAGACCCTCAAGTTGAGCCTGGAAGTCCCGAAGACCCCCTTCCCGGAGCTCGAATTTCCAGAGGTCTACGACACTCTCAAGAAACTCGGAAGGGAACTCCCGAGGAACCAGGACATCGACGAAGCCTCCCAGCGGGCGCTCGCAGAGCACGTGAAGAAGGAGACCGGCTCGGACTTCTTCTTCCTGAACCGGTTCCCGTCTGCCATCAAGCCCTTCTACGTCATGAAGGTCGACGACGAGCCAGAATTCGCAAGGTCGGTCGACCTGGTCTACAAGGGGCTTGAACTTTCATCCGGAGGCCAGAGGGAGCACAGGGAGGAGAGGATCGTCGCCCAGATCGAGGAGAAGGGGTTCAGCGCTGAAAGCCTGAAGTGGTTCACGGAGCCGTTCCGGTACGGCGTCCCGCCTCACGGAGGCTACTCCTTCGGGATCGAGAGGTTCGTGGCATACCTTCTCGGGATCCAGAACATCAAGGAGGCGGTGCTCTTCCCGCGGGATCCTGATACGCTCCAGCCCTAGACTAGGAGTACTGGCTGAGGGCAGCCTCGCGCTCCGTCTCGACCAGCAGTTCGATGCCCCTCGCAAGCCTCACCGCGTCTCTCAACTTGTCGAAGTCGCCGATGCGGCGCTCGCTCCGCCTTGCCGGGACGATGACCTTGGTCTTCTTGCCGCCGTCTGGGAGCCACACCGTGTTGACGGTCAGGACCTTCGCGGGGTAGAAATCTCCTCCAGGAACTTGCGGTCAGAGCCGCCCGCTCCCACGATCCAGACCTTTCCCTTCAATGCCCCCTCAAGCTCAGAGTAGACCGCCGGGTTCGACCTGATGGCGCCGACGTCCTGCTGCTCGAACTCGAGCACGTAGGCGCCCCCGGCCTCGAAGGCCCGCTTCAGGGTGACCTTGCCAAGCTCGGGGATCCTGTCCACGAGCCCCACTACCGCCTTCGACGCTTCCACTTCGGCCGGCGATATCTCCCCCCTTCGGAGCCTCGACTCGCAGTTGGCGCAAAGGATCCCAGTCTTCGCGTCGAAGTTGCAGATTGGGAGTCTGACCGGCATTTTCTAGCCGGCCTCGGCCTCCCCCACGGATAAGAATTTCCCTCTTCGATAAGCAGCGGACCAGAGACGCTGGCGTCGAACACAACCTGACGGCTTCAACGAGGACACCCGGCGGAAAGACCTGAACCAGGAAGGTCTGGAACCTTCACGATTTCGGATAGCTCACAACCCGCCGCCCAGCCTGCTCCTCGCCCTGGCGAGGTAGGACAGCTGAAACACTGTAAGCGCAATCCACAGGACGATGAGAGCAATCACTGCGAGCCTGACGTCTGCGTTAGCCGCGTAGAGGATGTCTGTCAGGATCAAGGCCAAGACTGCGACTCCTACGACCATCCTGACCATCCTGAGGCCAAGCATCTTCTGTCTGGATGCCCATGGCCCTCCCGTCGGGCCTCCTGCTCCGGTTCCCCGACTCTGCTCGAACTGCGTCAGCCGCGCCTCGTCCAGGTAGTACCTACCGCCGACCTCGACGAAGATGCCGGTCGCCCCGAGGCGTCTCTTCATCGCCTCTTCGAACCTGGGGGGGAGTCCGAGCTCCTGGGCTGTCATCGCCTTCTCAGGGTTGGTCGCTCCTTTCTCTCGGAACCTCGCGACTATCTCCTGGATTCTCCGCCTGCCTCCTCTGGGCTGCCCGAACACGCCTGTCTCTCCCCTGGAGCCGGTGGGTTCGTCTTTGAACCTTTTCCCATACTTGCCCAACTCGAGGCCCCTGCCCTTCCCGCACCGAACTGACGAAGGAGAGCTTAGATGAGTAGGAATCCTAGCTGGGCCACATGGAATAGCCTCGATTCATGCTCCGTTGTTCCAAATAGGCTAGAATCAGCGTCATCAGCGTCTCCCGCACGGGGCGGGCCGCGTCGTTCCATCAGCATACGTTTAACTCTGAACGCTCTGGAGTCGAGGGGCGCTTGGTTTCTAGTGGGATTTCAGCCCTAGACCCGCTGCTGGGCGATGGATACCCTGACAAGTCGACGATACTGGTTGTGGGCCCACCAGGGATCGGCAAGGAAGCCCTCGGTTACTGGTTCACTCACTCTGGTCTCGTTCAGGGTGACTTCTGCCTCTACGTGACGAGGCTCTCGGTGAAGGAGGTGCTCCATGACGAGAAGGGGTTCGGGGTCGATACCGAGCAGAGGGTGCCGCTCTGGTTCGCCTCCGAAGGCGGCCAGGTCAAGTACGACGTAAACGACCTGGCCGGATTGTCATACAACATCAAGGAGACCCTGAAGCAGAACGCAGGCCGCAGGGTCAGGATCGTCATCGACGCCGTCTCCTCGCTCCTGATGCTCAACCAGCCGGAGACAATCTATAGGTTCCTCACGCAGCTCTTTGCGGACATCAAGCAATACGATGCGGTTCTGATGGCCACCATCGAGGAGGGGATGCACCAGCCCCAGGTGCTTGCTGCCATGCAGCAGCTCTTCGACGGCGTGGTGGAGATGAGGCTCTACGAGGAGGGTCTTCGAGTGCTTCCGCTCCTGAGAATCAGAAAGATGAGAGGAGTTCCGCCGCAACCGGGTTACTACAACTTCTCCTTCTCGAAGACCGGAATGGAGGTTCGTGCCTATGGTTGACGTCTATGACCTCATGTTCTTCGTCGGATACGGCTCCATAGCGCTGATATTCGCATTCGCGGCGTACTGGGCGTTCAGCATCAGACGCGTGCTCGCAGTTGGAATCTACCGCAGGCAGGCGCTCGGGATATGCCTAGTCGCTCTGATCCTCGCTTTGATCTTGCTTTCAGGAATCCCCCTCGCGTTTCTTCCCGCTGCAGGTCAGGTCTTCTCTCTGCTCCCAATCTTCGCATTCGGCGCGATTTTCTATTGGATAGATGCTTCCGTACTTGAGGCACGCCGTTCAGATCCTCTCCTAAGGTACACGTTCCATTGGAAACAGCTCAGGATAGCACTTTGGGTCCTAGATATCTCCGCATTGGTGTCGATAGTGGCGATTGAAGTTGCGACTGGAGGTAATCCGGGTGGGCAGGCCGTAGACATAATCTTCAACTTGCCCTTCTACATAACGGTCCTTTCGGGAGTCACCCTGATTCCAGTGGCCGCTGTCAGGTCAAAGGATATGATTCTTCGAAGGCACCTGGTCTGGTTCGCGCTGTTTGCGGGCATTATTGCAGTCTCCTCGTCAATCGCATCCTTCGTCCTAGTCGATTATTGGCAGGTGCTTCTTACATCGGTGCTGGGTTTGTACTTGGGAGCCTTCTGCCTCTATCGCAGTTCTAAATCACTCGTACCCCTGAAGGAGAAGGTGTTGAACAGACCAGGCACTTGGTAGACCCACTGCGAGTTCTTCAACACGAAGGTGTTGAACAGCCCGGGGGTGCTCAGAGCAAATTCGAACTGCTCTCATCCCCGCTGAAAGTGCCTGAAAGTCAACTTCTTGTCAGGTTCTGTTAACTCGTCCGTGGATGCTCATCGGGCCGAATCCTCCCTTTTGACTCGCTGCAGATGGCGGAATTTTGGCTAAGGTTCATGTGGAATATCCGTGTAAGTTGACAGTTCCTCCTTTCATCTTACAATGATTAAATACTCCTCGCCGCTCTCGAAGAAAGTCGAAGGTTTTTGCGGAAATGGTCTGTCCCCAATAGGTTTGCCTCTATACTCGTCCTGATGCTTCTCGCGCTTTCGGTTCTCGCTATTTACTCGATCCCTTCACACGCGACTTCATGCAGTTATGGGACAATTCCGCCTTCCATTTCAAGCGTATCTGGATACATCACTTCTGGGCGAACTCCTGATGCTTGGACCCTGAAAATCTCGGGAACCTGCTTCGGGACATCTCCAATGACGAGCCCTGGACCGGAAGGCTCGGTCATAACCCAACCATCAAGCTCGGCACCGTCCATAGCTCTCTTTGATCAGGGGAGTAACGGCCAGTCGAACCTATGGGAAGCTGGTTTTGGTGGAGACTTGATCGGAATTGATCTGGCCAGTTGGAGCGACACGCAGATTGTGTTGAAGGGGTTCGGCTATCTTTACGCTTATCCGCTCAATCCTGGCGACCAGATATTCATTTACATCATCACGCAGGACTGTACGGCGGATGGTTGGCCCAGCCCTTCTGCGAACCCGCCACCAGCCTCTAATTGGCCTACAAGCTGCGAGGCTTCGTACGGGCCGATCTTCGTAACCGAACCTTCAGCAGTCGGTGTGGGGAGCGACCCTCTCGGCGTGGTCTATGACTCCGCCAAGGGGGAGGTCTTCGTGGCAAATTATAATGACAACAACGTCTCTGTGATCTCCGACGCGACCGACAGCGTCGTGGGGAACATCAGCGTCAGAAGTGGTCCCACTGGCGTGGCCTACGACTCCACAATGGGAGAGGTCTTTGTGGCAAATCAGGGTAACAGTACTGTCTCTGTGATCTCCGACGCGACCAACACCACCCTGGCGAATGTGAGGGTCGGAGATAGTCCCTGGGGTGTCGCCTACGACTACGCTAAGGGAGAAGTCTTCGTGTCGGACTCCGGAAGCAACAACGTCTCCGTAATCTCCGACGCGACCAACACCGTGGTAGCGAATGTGAGCGTCAGAAGCGACCCTCTTGGCGTGGCCTACGACCGCGTCAAGGGAGAGGTTTTCGTGGCAAATGGTGATAACGACACTGTCTCCGTGATAAACGACACGACCAACAAGGTCGTGGCGAACGTGAGCGTCGGAATTGCTCCTGTTGGCGTGGCCTACGACCCAGCCAAGGGAGAGGTCTTCGTGTCGAACTGGTTCGACAGCACCGTTTCCGTGATTTCGGACGCGAACAACACTGTCCTAGCGACGATCCACGTAGGAGACGCTCCTTACGGCCTTGCCTACGACTCCGCCACCGGGGAGGTCTTCGTCGCAGATTATGTCGCGGGCAACGTCTCCGTAATCTCCGACGCGACCAACGCGGTCATAGCGAACATAAGCGTCGGAAGCGGACCTTGGGGCGTAGCCTACGACTCCGCCACGGGAGAGATCTTCGTGTCGAATTCTGCTAGCAACAGTGTCTCAGTCATACCTGAACTCAACATCACAACCGAAACTTCCACTACAACTGTGACATCGATTCAGACATCTCCGGCCACGACGACGACGACCGAACAGACAACGACAACCACCACCGTCCCGACCACGACAACCACGACGAGCGTCAGCCCTACGACTACAACTACGACAACCACTACGCCGACCACTACAACTACAACCTATTCCACCACGACAACAACTACAGCCCCGACGACCACAACTACGACCAATTCCACCACGCTGACAACGACGACCACCTCTCCGACGACTACAACCACGACAACCACGAGCATCAGCCCCACCACCACAACGACGACCTACTCCACAACTACAACGACCACCGTCCCTACCACGACTACGAACACCAATTCCACCACGACAACCACGACCACGACGAGCATCAGTCCGACAACGACGACCACAACCTACTCCACAACGACTACGTCTACCGCTGCTACCACAATCACGACCACCACAGCGACGCCAACGACCACGACTGAGACCTCAGCCACGACCTCAACCACCACTACCGTCTCTCCTACTACGACAACCACGACCACGACGAGCATCAGCCCCACCACAACGACTGCAACCTATTCGACCACGACGACGACCTCGGTGCCCACTACAACAACCGCAACCACTACCATTGCTTCTCCCACGACCGTGATCTCGACCTCGACTCGGACGGTGACCTCGACCTCGACCACTACCTCCACGACCACCGCCTCGACAACAACAACGACCACTCATTCCACCACGATGACGACCACAGCTCCGACAACGACAACGGCTACTTACTCTGCCACCACGACGACCACAGTCCCTACCACGACGACCACGACCGCGACGAGCGTCAGCCCCACCACCACGACAACCACCGCCCCGACTACGACAACGACCACCGCCACCACTGCCACGCCTACGACCACAACCGAGACTCACACGGTGACCTCGTCCGAAACCTCGATCTCGACAATCACCGCCCCGACGACCACCACCGTTACACCGCCTGCCACGACAGTGACGCTGATCCAGACCTCTCCGACGACCACCACCGTCACACCGCCCATAACGACAGTGACGCTGATCCAGACCGCGCCGGCGACTGTAACCGTCACCTTGGTTCCTATGGAAGTTACACTGACCGTTACTGCGCCGCCCCCGACTAGTTCGTCTTCCAGCTCAACAACAACTGTTCCCTCTCATGCCACTTCATCTTCATCGACGACCACGCCTTCGAGTTTTTCATCATCGGCTACCAGCGTATCGAGCTCCACCTCTTCTATCACCGAGACTGTCACAGCAGCCGGCCAGCCAGGTCAGGACCAGCCAGGCCAGCAGGTGCAGCTTCGGATAATCACGAACAACCCTACTGTCAACATAACAAATGTCGAGATTACTCCTAGTACCTCGACCGTATCAGGAACTTCGGGAAAAGCCTACACGGTCACGTTCTCCATCGACGGTCAGGCCGGCACCAACGCCACATCGACCGTTACGATTCCGCTCAAATCTGTCCCGGGCGGGTTGATCGCCACGGTCTATCTGGACGGGTCTGTCGCGTCCAACCAATCTTACGCGCAAGGTGCGAGCGACTACAACGTCACCTTCTCTAGCCACTTCAGCGCGAGCTCGCCGTCAAGTGGCAGCAAGTCGCCAGGCGGCCACCTGGTCGCAATCGAATTCGTGCCACCAGGAGCAATTCCGGATTTCCCGGTCCAGATCGGCTTCACTATTCTTGTTGCTGTCGTCGTCTTAGCTTCCTATCCGGTTCTGAGACGTTTCTCCTCTCCCCATCGTCCGGGAACGGATTTGACCGCCAAACTGGCCGGATTCCAGCGGCGTCACTCCGCTTGAACTTGAACCCCAACCATCCTTCGGCCCAAAGTCCGGCTCCCTGGCACCAGACAGACTCGAGATTCGTTTGTAGGGCTTTGACCACTTCTAACCTTGGAAAGTGCCGCTCTGTGACTTCTCAGAATCCACCTTCCTCGCCCACTTGGAGGCGGACCATCCTGGTCCGAATCCAAAACGCGACAGGAGTAATGGCTCACAACGGACTGGGCGCAACGAGCCTCAAGTCTATATACGCTGCATTCCAATCATGAATCGAGGTTCCAGAGGTAACGTGTCGGCAAGAGCTCCACTCACGGTCATGCTTGTCCTCGCCCTCTTGGTTCTCACGTCTCTTTTTGCCGTTCCGTTCGCGAATGCTCAGACCGCCGTAGTTGCAACAGTTACCTTGCCAGGAGGAAGTGAGCCCCTCAGCGTAGCGTACGATTCCGGCAAGGGCGAAGTCTTCGCTACCGACTTTGGCGCAAACAACGTCTCCGTGATATCCGACAGCAGCAACGCCGTCATCGCGACCGTCCCCGTAGGGCACTACCCTGACCGCAGCGCCTACGACTCCGGCAAGGGCGAAGTCTTCGTCACCAATATAGGTGACAACGCAGTCTCCGTCATCTCCGACGCGACTAACACGGTAGTTGCAACAGTGACCGTTGGAAGCTATCCCTATGGCATCGCCTACGACTCCGGCAAGGGCGAAGTCTTCGTCACCAATTATGACTCTAACACCACCTCAGTGATTTCGGACAGCGACAACCGGGTCGTCGCGACCGTGCCTTCAGGAAGTGCCCCTCACGGAGTAGCCTACGACTCCGGCAAGGGCGAGGTCTACGTCACCAACTATGACTCTGACACCGTCCAGGTGATATCCGACAGCAGCAACGCCGTCATCGCGACCGTCACTGTGGGAAATGAGCCCAACCGCATCGTCTACGACTCCGGCAGGGGCGAGGTCTTCGTCACCAATCAGGAAAATGACACAGTCTCCGTCATCTCCGACTTGACCGACGCCGTAATTGCTACAGTCCCTGTCGGAAACAGCCCGATAGGGATAGCCTATGACTCCGCCAAGGGCGAAGTGTTCGCGGTGAGTGATGGCTCTGACTCCGTCTCCGTGATTTCAGACAGCAACAACCAAGTCGTCGGGAACGTTACAGTGGGAAGCGCGCCCTATGACGCAGCCTACGACTCCGGCAGGGGCGAAGTGTTCGTGGCCAACAATAACTCCGGCACCGTCTCCGTGATATCCGACGGCTCGGCATCGACAACCACGCCGGCCAGTTCCACGACAGCCACGACGACCGGACCCTCGTACACGCAGAATGTCACGGCGACCGAAAGCGGAGGCCAGCAGGTGCAGCTCGGGATAAGCACAAACAACCCGACGGTCAACATTACCGACGCCGAGATCGCCCAGGTCACCTCAACCGTATCGGGAACTACGCAACAGACCTTCAAGGTCTCGTTCTCGATCGACGGGAAGAACGGTTCCAGTGCCGCAACGACCATCACGGTTCCGAAGAGTGCTGTCCCAACCGGGCTGGCTCCCACCGTCTACATAGACGGGTCTGTCGCCTCTGGCCAGTCTTACACCCAGGACGCGAACAACTACTACGTCACGTTCGAAGTGGCCCACTTTAGCACGCACACGGTCACATTGGAGTTCGCGCCACCAGGTTCGTCGTCAAGCAGCGGCGCAATCCCCGAATTCCCGGTTCAGTTCGGTTTCTCACTTCTGGCCACGGTCCTCATCGTGACATCGTATGTGTTTGCCAGGCGTGTCTTTGTTCCACGGCCGTGACCAGAGCCGCCGACCATGGCGTAAGCCCCTAAACGGGATTGAATTCTAGCCGCGGCTGGTCTGCCCGCCTTGGAAGGCTTGTCCAGTTCAAGGATGCGAGCCGCTTGGCAGGATGACCAGACCAGAGATCCGCGGCGCCTATCCTGAATGCTGCTTCTCGAGCTCGATCTCTATCGAGGAGACGTTGCTCGTGCCGCCGTCCACCGTGCTCTTGACCTGTTCCGTGTTGAGGGAGACGTGCTTTACAGCGATGTCTGTGGCGAACCGCTTTGTGACTATCTGAGCTACGTCCACCGCCCGCGAGATGGCCTTCCCTCTCGCCTTCACGGTGACGGTGTTCGTCCCGTTCTGAATCTGGGTCAGGCAGGCCAGCACGTAGTTCATCACTGGCTTCTTGCCCACGTAGATGGTGTTTGGCTCTCTCGGTTCTCTGTGTTCCATTGGTGCTTCGGTCATGTGATGGGAGCCGCGACCTCCTCGGGGTCTATTTATCGGTAGTGGCCTTTCATCGAGCCCAGCCCGATCGCAGAAGCGCTATGTTTATCGCCGAACCGGGGTCGGGCTTCGCCATGAGGCTCTTCGAGTACCAGGCCAAGGAGCTATTCAGGGCCTATGCGATCCCGATTCCGAAGTCGGTCCTCGCCCGCGACGTCGGGGCCGTGGGGGAAGCCTTCAGGACCCTCAGCCACCCGGCCGTGCTAAAGGCTCAGGTCCTTGCCGGCGGAAGGGGGAAGGCGGGCGGGGTCGTGTCCGTCGATGACGACTCGGCGGCCCGCAGGGAGGCGTCCAGGATCTTCGGCCTCTCAATCGGGGGCGAGAAGCCCGCATCGATTCTCGTGGAAGAGTCCTACGCTCACCAGTCGGAGCTCTACCTCTCTGTGTCGCTGGACAGGGGAGAAAGGTCGTTTGTAGCTATAGCCGCTGCGGCAGGGGGAATCGAGGTCGAGTCCCTCTCAGGCAAGGTCATCAGGAAGGTTCCGCTCGAGGGGATAGACGAGAAGTTCGCGCGGGAGGTCGCCGGCCTGGTGGGCCTCCAAGAGCCGGGCGCGGGGCAGTTTGCCGCCATCCTTCTTGCGCTGGAGCGGCTCTCGCGGGAGAAGGAGTGCGAGCTGGCCGAGATCAACCCGCTGGCGGTGGGGAGGGACGGGAAACTGGTCGCCCTCGACGCGAAGATGATAGTGGACGACAATGCGCTCTTCAGGCACCCCGAGTTCGCGAAGCTGCACCCGGAGGACGAGTTCGAGGGGGAGGCCTCCAGGGAGGGCTTCGCATTCGTGAGGCTGGGAGGGGACATCGCGGTGGTGGGGAACGGCGCGGGGCTGGTCCTCTCGACCCTGGATCTCGTGGGCGATGCGGGGGGAAAGGCCGCCTGTTTCCTCGACCTGGGCGGGGGCGCGCAGCAGGACAGGATCGAGGCAGCGCTGAGGCTGGTCAACAGGCTCCCCGGAGTGCAGAGGATCCTCTTCAACATCTACGGGGGGATAACTCGGACCACCGACGTGGCGGAGGGGATCAGGGCCGTGCTCTCTGAGGGGCCAGTCAAGCCGCTCTATGCGAGGGTCAGCGGTGCCGAGGAGGACGCGGCGCGCAAGCTCCTCGAAGGGACGCCGGTCAAGCTGTTCGGGACGGCTCCCGAGGCCGTGGCTGCGGTGGTGAAGCCCTGATGATGCTGCCCAAGATGGGCGACCCGATGATCGTCCAGAACATCACGGGGAAGTACGGCCGCTTCCACACGAGGCTCATGCTCGACTACGGGACGAACATCGCTGCCGGCGCGACCCCGGGGAAGGGAGGCCAGACCGTGGAGGGGGTCCCCGTCTTCGACAAGGTTGCAGAGGCTGTGGCGAAGACCGGCGCGAAGGCCTCGGTCATCTTCGTCCCTGCGGAGTTCTCCTACGCCGCGGGCGAGGAGGCGATCCTGGCGGGGATCAAGCTTGTAGTGGTCATCACCGAGCACATACCCGTCCGCGACACGATGAAGCTGATCCAGCTCGCGAACAGGCACGGCGCCTCGATCATCGGGCCCAACTGCCCCGGACTGATCGTCCCCTCGGCGAAGGTCAAGATGGGCATCATGCCGGCGACCTCTTTCGCGGCCGGGAAGGTAGCGCTCTTCTCGCGGAGCGGGACCCTGATGTACGAGATTGCGGGACAGCTCACGAAGGGCGGGTTCGGGCAGTCGGTGGCCCTCGGAATCGGAGGCGACCCGATAACCGGGACCAGCACCAGCGAGTGCCTCGACTTCGTCGAAGGCCTCGAGGACACCGAGGCTGTCGTGGTTGTGGGAGAGATTGGGGGCGACGCCGAGGAGCGGCTTGCCGCGCACATATCGAAATCGAAGTCGGGCAGGAAGCCCGTCGTCGCCTACATAGCGGGAAGGCATGCCCCGAAGGAGAAGAAGCTAGGGCACGCGGGTGCCATCATCTACGGCGACTACGGGACCGCTGACTCGAAGATCAGGGCCCTGACAGGCGCGGGCGTGGGCGTTGCGATGACCCCGATGGAGGTCCCTTCCCTTGTCGCGAAGGCCCTAGGACGGGGTTGACCGGTCCCTCCTGCCGAAGGCTTCTTGCCTCCAGCCACAGGTAAAGACCGTCGGGATTGGACGGCAATTGGTTCTGTTTTCCCGTTCGCCGCTTGGCTCGACTGGTGCGGCCGAGAGGGTTCTTGGGCCGTCTCACGCAGATTCAGGCCAAGGGCCTTGATTTCCGCGACGGGGGTTGTGAACTCCAATTGCTCCCTCTCAGGTTCGCGTATTCGTCTTAGCGATTCATTTCAATGATTCTGGAGCCAACGGGGCCATGCGCGCTGCCGGGTAGATTTAACCGCTGGCTGTCCGGGAGGAGGAGACAGATAGTTCCGTGAGCAGTCTTGCCTCCGTGTCAGCCATTTTGCTCCAGGTGTAGTCTTTGATACTATCGTATGCGTTCCTTCCGAGCTCCTCGGCCTTCTCGCGGTCTAGCAGGAGCTCGACAATCGCCCCTGCAAACTCGCCTGGATCCAGGGACGTCATTGTGCAATTGTATCCGCTCCTCTGAAAGAAAGAGCCAACACGGTACCTCGTGGCAAGAACGTACGCCTTTGCTTGACTCATATAGTCAGCTCCCTTCATACCGATGGACGGATAGCCGTCAGACAGATTCACGCAGAGGTCACTCATGCGGATGGCCTTTACCACAAAGTCATGGGGCCTATGTCCGAGGAAGAGGAAGCTCCCCTGAAGACCGGCGCTCTGCACGCTCTCGACCATGTAATCGTGCAAAAATCCGTCGCCTATGATCACGAACATGACATCGGGCACTTCCTTTACGACCGACATGGCGGCTCTAACCAAGACATCTGGCCGGTAGTGCTTGTGGATGGACCCTGCGTACAGTACTGTCTTCTTTCCATCGAGTCCCAATTCTAGTTTCAGTTTCTGAGTGTCCTCGCCCAGACCTGACTGATCCGATGAGTAGCCGTTGGGCATGAAGATGCTCTTTACGTGAGGGTACCGTCCAGCGACATAGTCCCCGATCAAGGGGCTTCCGACCACCAGGTAACCGAGATTGGGATCGGTGAGAACCATTCTCTCCATCAGGTACGCCAGGGAGAATACACCGTTGGACCTGGGGTCCCTGAGCCACTTGGATGGTCTGTACCAGAAGATGTCCCCGTAATTGGCTGCGAAGCCACACCTCAGAGCCTTGCGCACTAGCGACGCGCATAGGCCGTGAAGCCTCGTGTCCTCCGCGTAAACCACGTCTGTTCCTCTCGCCAGGATCACAGACGCAAGGAAGATCATAGGAGCAGACAGCCAAGCCTTGAGCGCCGGAGACGGCACGAGGAATGATGGGACGTAGTAGTAGTTCACGCCATCGAGTCTGACCTTGTGAGGTATCAGTCCAGAAAGGAACTTTCTCAACACTCCTCCCCTGAAGCTCACCCCTTCGGTGCAGACCGCGTTGATCTGGATTCCTTTCTCCACAAGGTACGGAAACAGCTTTGGGTATCGCAAGGGATGGACAGACCTGGCTCTTGAGAGGATGAAGAGCACCGAGAGTTCTCGCTCCCGAGCAGAGTCGTCTCCGGCGCCGGCCCGACCCTGACTTCTCACTGCGTCTTCAGCGATCCGGTTCAAGCCGATGCTTTTATTCACACTGGCGATAGTCGGAGCCCTAAATCGGATTTAAGCCTCGATTTTTGGGAGGGACTTATGGCAAAAAAGAGGGTTCTTCTTCTCGGCATCGGTGGCAACACAGCACAAGGAGTCGCAAGGTCTCTTCTGGAATTTCCCAACAGGTTCTCCATCTTAGGGGCAGATTCGGACAAGTACAACGTGAGATTCGGATTGAGCTACGCCAGAAGAGTCTATCTTGTGCCTCGCGCCCTTGACGATGGCTACGTGAATGCGATAGCGAGGCTAGTCAGAGAGGAAGGGATCGACCTTGTAGTTCCCTCTTCTGATCCTGAAGTGTATGCGATATCGAAGCACAGGTCAGAGCTGGACACACGAACTTTCTTGCCCCGTCACGGGGTCATATCCATAACCAGAGACAAGTGGTTGACCTACAAGCGCCTGGAGAAGAGCAGGGTCCAGCCAAGGTCCCTACTCATAGAGGACCGCGATGACGCGGACAGGTGGTTCTCGCACAATGATGGGCCTGTTATGCTGCGCCTTAGGGAAGGGGCTGGTGGTTCGAGGAGCTTTGTCGCCCGCAACGCCGAACAGGCGAAGTTCTGGATCGAGTACTGGAACGGCTACGGCAGATTCATCGCTTCAGAATTCCTGGGCGGCCGTAACCTGAGCTGGATAGGCCTTTTCAAGAATGGAAGTCTTGTTGCGGCTGGAGGCTACGAGCGGCTGCGATACTTTATGGAGAAGGTCTCGCCGACTGGGGTGACCGGCAACGTAAACGTCGGGGTGACGCTCCATGACGAGGAGCTGAACAGGGTAGCCGAAGGCGTTGTCAGGACCTTGGATAAGAGACCAAATGGGGTATTCACACTCGACCTGAAAGGAGAAAGTGGCGACCTCAAGCTGACCGAGATAAACTCGGGGAGGTTCCACATGTCGGCCTACGTGTACACAGCAGCTGGTCTCAATCTTCCCTACTATTACGCAAGATCGGCATTGGAAGATGACTGGGAGCCGTCAGGCGTTCCAGACCTAAGGGAAGGATTTCTGACCATCAGAAACACCGACAATGGTCCGATTGTGCTGAGCGCGAACGATCTGAGCAAAGGAGTACTCGAGGCACCCAGCGCTGATGAGATGGAGTGACTGGGACTCGTTTGAGTCGGGGTGACTTGAATCGGTCAGTTGTTGGGATGCCCGGATGGATTCGGTCCTCCTTTCATGGCCGTCATTGGACTTAGAAGCATGAGCTCCCGCATGGGCCGCATCTCTGGACTAGGCTCTCTTCCCTGAGAGAGAGCATTTTGGGGTCGGTCCATCGGTAAAGCGAAAGCTTCTTAGTTATCGGATGAAAGGCGCTGTCGCCATTCGGCAGAATCGACATGCCAATAGCTGACGCGACAAAGAAGCAGATAGCACAGAAGAGACGCCTGTTCCTTCAGGTCTGCCTCCGCTGCGGGGCGCGGAACCCCCTTGCCGCCGACAGGTGCAGGAAGTGCAAGTCGGGCGACCTCAGGCTGAAGAACAGGTCTGTCGGCCTGAAGAAGTAATGCAAATATCGGCCCATTGGGCCGCCAGGAACTAGGGCCCGTGGTCTAGCCTGGTTAGGACGTCAGGTCGCATCCCGTCAGGCTCTCACACGGCGAATCGAGCGCTGAGTCGGGCGCTCGCGCCAGAATCCCCGGTTCAAATCCGGGCGGGCCCACTCAAGACAAGCTGAGAAAAGCCTCTATTCTTCTATCTAGAATGGCACGAGCAGGGGCCAAGGATTTCGTTCCTCGAGAGGCGCACACATGAGACTAGCGCCCAACAGGAGAACCTAACCTGTTAGGTATAAATAGCGGGCGGGAAACTCTGCTTCATGCAAACATCATCCATGGCCGAAGAGCTGGGTCATTTGAAGCACCACGTGCAGTACCCGGCAAGCAGGAGCCAAGTCGTTGCAGCCTGCAACAAGATGTCCGACGTGAGCGAGGCGAACCGCGAGTGGTTCTCAAAGAACCTCCCAGAAGGGACCTACAAGAACCCCACCGAAATCATGGGCGCTCTTCTCAACAAGGTCTAGGGAACTACCCTCGGGAGACCGCAGGAACCCTTCCCCTTTTCTCTTGAGGGGTCCCCTGCGGATGCCACTACCACAGAAGCTCCAAGAGGTTTCCAGATTCGCCGTAGGATGAAACAAATGTTAATTAGCAACGATGGTGTCTATGTGAAATGAATTGACCTATGAAACTGGCGGCAGTGGAAGTACCGAGGAGGAGAACATGGGGGAGGCCATGCCACCCATGAAGATGGGTGAAGCGGCGGCTCTGGCACCAGGGGCTGAAGTGACTACACCAGCGGGGCCTCAGGCCGAAGGGAGGCGTACGCAGCTCAGGATAGTTAGAGAAAACATCCAATCGCTTTCGAAGGACGTCGGAAACTTTCGGAGGAGTCACGAGGCAAGCGTCAAGAGGTTGGAAAAGCAGGTCGCTTCGCTTCGAAACGCGTTGGCAGCCCACACGCACTCAAAGGATGTGGGAAACCTCAACAAGAGTCACGAAGCAAGTACGAAGAGACTAGAGAAGCAAGTCGCCACTCTTCGAAGTGAGTTGGCTGAATTGAAGAGCAGCATTGCAAAGGATGCAGCTAGAGGCAGAGCAAAGCAAGAAGCCGTACTATCGAAGATCCTGGCAAAGGTCAGGGCGAAGTCTTCAAAGCCTGCCAGAAGCGCAAAGAAGCGATAGAACCTCCTATTGAGGCCGCTCACCTTAACGCCAGGCATAAGGGACCGGATAGAACCCTATCAGCTTAGAGCCGCTAACTCCTTTTCCGGTCGTAAAGACTCCTGAACAGGGTGAACCCTAGCCGGGCTGCGCCGGGCCTTGGATGGACTTTCGCACCAAGCTGTGCGGGCCCGGGTGGGCCCACTCAAGACAAGGCACAGAATGGGTTCTGCTCGTCTGGATGAGCGAGATTCTCGCTATTTGCGAGACTGGTTACGAGGCCTGTTCAGCGAACGATTTGAGCGAGAGTGTTCTGAGACCAAGTTGCACTCGCGGCCTCTGCGCTTGCCTCGTACTCAGATTCATTTTGGCTCATTGGGAGCAAGACTGCACTTCCGCGTCTTGCCCTCAACCCCCAATTGCGATGATGCTTGATGGAGAGGGTCGAGTGAAGCGGGGATTAGACTTGTTAAGGAGCCACCTACGCCTTCAGACGAGGGCATCAAGATTGCTGGCAGGTTTTGGAGACATTGTTTAGGAGAAACGGCCGGAAGGGCAGCGCATCTATGACATCACGACACATGAAGAAGAGCATGCCGGATAGATTGAGAGAGCGATGAGCAGTCACAGCCAGACGTGGGATGAGAGAGAGAGAGAACGCAGAACAACTCCCGAACACATGACCACAGTCATGGCCATTACGAGAAGCGACGGTGTCGATGTGGCCAATGCGGGCATTCCTATACGCACGAATGCGTCAGCGCAATGTGCGCATGTTGTGTCGTCAGACCGGGGATAACCGACGGAAGGTGACACCAAATCGACAGTTCAAACCCCTGAGGGGGAGCTGTTTTGTTCAGGCAATGGGCCACTCCAAAGGATAGGAGTCGCGATTGTGGTCCCTGGTGCGCACCCTCGGCCTCTAGCCGGAGCGTAAATCCTAATACCCAGCTCTGAAAGGAGACACATGTCTCGCCATGAAATTATCTGATAAAGTAAAGAAGCTCGTTGATGGAAAGAACTTTGCAAGTGCCGCCACAGTAATGCCCAACGGTTCGCCGCAGGTCGCGACGGTCTGGATCGATCGTGACGGAGACACCATAATTCTCAACGCGACCAGAAGCAGACAACGGACCAGGAATCTCACGAGAGATCCAAGAGTCGCGATTTGCATCTTCGACCAGAATAATCCATACTCCAGTGCCTCAATCAGAGGAAAGGTTCTCGAGATCACGGAGAAGGGTGGAGAAGAGCACATCGACAAGATGAACATGAAGTATCACGGAACGCCAAAGTACGCCTACCACACGCCAAACGACCCCCGCGTTCTGATCAGAGTTCAAGCAACGCACATTCACGAAATGTAGCCTGCGCACTGATCCTCTCTGGCGTTCTGACGCTTCCTGGCCCTAAACATCATTAGTCTCCATATAACCTTCTCTTCGCCCCGTTCCCCCTCTACGCCATCGTCATGCTCCCCGGCTAGATCGCCCGAGGCCGAACCCCTGGCCGGGCCGCACCAGGCCCTGGATGGGATTGAACACTAGACTGCGCAAGTCCGGGCGGGCCCACCGAATCCAAGCCCAGAGTGGCCTCTGTTTGTTCAGACTAGCTAGTTTCTCGCTGTTTGCTCGACCGGTCGCAATGTCCGTTTCACGACCACCAACCTGGCCTCTGATCCTTCCATGGCCTCAAGTGTCGTTCCCTTCGTTCCCGCTCGTTCCCAACACGTATAAGAGCCGCCCCTGACACACTCTGTACCTTCATGGACAGCCAAAAGATCCTCCGACTGAGGTCCCGGAGACGGTAGTCGCCATGGCAGAGTCCGTCCAACAGCAGCAGAGGCCGCCTAAGTTCTGCCCCGAGTGCGGCGCACCCGGACCCCTCTACAGGACCCCCCGTGGACTAAAGTGTGAGACCTGCGTCAGCAGGATGGATTCTTCCGGGCTGGGTTTCCGATAGCCGGAACGATTCTCTTCTTCCGTTCGCCGCTTCCGACAAGATGGTGGGTTTACGCTTCCGGTCTTCCTGGGACTCCGTAGAAGGGATGCCTGCCATGACTCATCGCAAGCCCCAATCTTACTGGAGACTTTCGCCAATTGCAAAGGGGCTCGAGCTTGCGGCCAATCTTGGTCCGTCTTTACGCCGTTTAGGGCGAATTCCACTGGCCCGTTATCCTTTTGTCTGATTGGTCGTTAAGGGAGCCAAATTGTCAGCGGCCCGGGAGGCGCGAGAGGTCGTGGTCTTCAGCAAAGGGGGCTGCCACCTCTGTGAGGCTGTGGAAGTTGAGATACGTTCGATGACCGGTGTCGGGACAAGTCTGACTGTGGTCGACATAGACGAAGACAAGGCGCTCTACGAAAGGTATTGGCTCAGGGTTCCTGTGGTCCGAGTCGATGGCGAGGACGTCTTCGAAGCCATGATGATGGACCAGAAAGGTGAATGGAAGAAGAGACTGGCCCAACTGCTCGAGTGAAGGGCCGCCGCATCAAGTTGAATGCCATTTTGATGGATGTCAAGGTAGCGCGTGCGCCGGGAAACTCTCGTAATCGAGTAACCTTTTGCGCTAACGTACTCGCTCGGTCTGCCCCATTGTGAGCGCCAAGGAGACACGCCCAGGGAGGGTCGAATCATAGCAGGGCTGTGCAATCCTGGACGGACTTGCAAACTTGACGCCGTCGGGAGAGAGGAACGCCCTGCAGACTAGAAGATGTAGACCGAGCTCCCTTTCGTGTCCCGGTCAACTCCGCTCTTCATTCCTTTGTCGACGAAATACGCTTCCACGCTCCTCGCATCTGCTTCGCTTTCCGCCTCCCACTGTTTCCACAGTCGGGTGTCCCTCCCTTCATCCTGATGCCGCTTCCTCCTGTCCAGGGGGTCGTCTGCTATTCCAATCCTCCAGTCCGAGTAAGCGCTGTGCGACGCTCTGACCGTGGAGTCTATTTCGTAGACGAATCTCTCTGGCATTCAACTTTGCCCGTTGTGGAGCATCCCACTGCCTCTGACTTATAGCCAGTCCGGCTCTGTTTGGCTTTTCCCAATTGGACCTTGACGCCTTTAAGTATGTCGGGGGTTCCTCGTTGGGCACGTCTGAGGCCAAGACGTTCTTCCGCAGTTGTCCTTCTTGTGGCAGAAGATTCGAAATCAGGCTTGAAAGCAAGAGAGAACCAGGGGAAGACACGAAGACAACGACCCTCCTACGAGGGGCAAATCTAGGAAGAGGAGGAATGTTGCACACCGTCTTGGAGGAGAATGTGCCGATTCTTGTCACCGATAGGGAGTTCCAGTATGCCTACAAGTGCAAACACTGTGGGCATGAATGGTCGGAGTTCCACGAAGAGAGGACCGAGAAGAGAGGACGAGGTTACGAGGGCTACAGAGCGGACTGACTCCTGATTTGCCGTGCAGAGGACTTCAGAATCCCTCCACCGTAGTGTTTATATGAGGAGGGATGCGTGGAGACGCTACCCAGCTGTGGTCTCAACCAGAACAGAGACGCCCGAAAGGGAGACCTTCCGTAAACTCGGGAGCACTGGGTACCTTACTCTAAATTACTCAGACGCAGATACGATGGTCCTCTAAGCAGACAGCCGCCTCACCTGCGCGCCTCATTTCTTCCTGTGCTTCTCGTAGGCGATCCGCGAGAGCAGGTCTGCCTCCCCATTCTGCTCCCTCGGTATCCACTCGAACGTGACCGATTCGAACTCTTTGAGAACTTCCCTCGCTTCTTTGAGCTTTCCCAGGTACCCGCCCCCTTTGACTCCCCACCCCTTGGACATCTGTCCCACCAGAAGCTGGGAGTCGGATCGGATCACTATGTCGCCCTCGGCCTTCAAGTCCTTCAGCTTCCCGAGTGCCTCCACTAGGGCCGTGTACTCCGCGTAGTTGTTGGTCACATCGTACCCCGCGAGCCCCTCCCCTTCGGCGACCTTCTTCTCGCCATCGTAAATGACGAAACCATACGTCCCCGTTCCCGGGTTGCGCGGTTCGCTAACTAAGACCGTCGATATACGCTATCAAGGTCACAGGTCATCACCCCTGTTCGTTCGGGCACACACTCCGTTGCGATCAGGCAGCCGTATTTTAGTTCGCAGTCTTCCACGGTGAGCTTCTTCGTTATCGAGAGGGCAACCGAGCGTATGGGTCTTAAAATGAAAGCGGAGCGACCGCCTTTTGAGAGGCCGCCATTACGGAAGAAGGCCCAGGAGGACCTTACATTCCTGCGTCGCTTGATGGAGCGTCGCCGCTGCTCGTGGACATGCCCTCAGAACCGCCAACAACTGTGCCAGTGGCAAACCTGTTGGCTACCTGAGTGACCTTCACCTTTCCTTGCCAGCCCTGCTTAGCGCCGGCCACGAAGATGACGAAACCGTCAACCTTCGCAATGCCGTCACCGCGCCTGCTGATCTCGGAAATAGTAACGTCATACTCCTTTCCGACTTCAACCGGCTTAGGCTTGAAGGACCTGAATCCACCGCTGCCGCCGCTGCTGCTACCGCCGCGGTTGTAGCTCCCTCGTCCGAAACTCATCTTTTCACATCCTAGCGTCTATCGGTACCGCTGATTCTTGCCTTCGGTTTCGGGTTATTAAACCCTGTGTGGCGTGTTTCGATTCTGCCAACTAGACCAGGGCCGACTTCTTCAGCACCAGCCGGATCAACGGCATCAGATTCAGCGCCCCGCCCGTTTCTCTCGCTTGAACTGCTTTCGCCCGCATTTCAAGCACTGTCTTGCCATCTTCCCTTCAGCGCTGCCGCCGGGATAGATGCTCCACCGTGTCCACACGTGTCGCCCTCCCTTCGGACAGAACCAGAGCAAGCGCACGGCGCTCGCCTTATGCTTCTCTTATGGCATCAGGAGATGGCCTGACGCCTCTCATCAAGGTCGTGAGTGGCTCCTGTCAAGTGATTCGAGGGACAGACCCCTATCGAATACGGCCGACCCCCAGGCTTCATAAAGGCCAATCCGCCCGGGTAGGGTGTGCCGAAAGAGATCGCGAATAAGGATGACTTCACGAAGCTGCTTGAGCAGGCCACCGAAGTCCGGATAGTCCGGTCCGGCGACAGTGCCAAGGTTAAGCTCAGGACCCGTGCCGCCCTCTACACCTTCAAGACGACCTCGGAAGAAGCCGACTCTCTTACGAAGGGCATTAAGACGCCCATCCAAGAGATAGGTCAGACGAAGTAGAGGGCCAGGACCAGCAGCCCGAGCAGCATGGGGATCGGCAGCCCGGGCAGGAGCCGTCTCCTCGAGAGCAGGAAGAGCGTCACCACAACTCCGACGTCTATGAGCGCCAGGGTCCCAAAGGCTGCCCTGGTCGCGGCGGCGACCGCTGTCGACGAGGAGTTTGCGACGAGCTGGGCAAGAGGCAGGGACGGTAGCATCGTGTAGAACACGACATCTCCGAGCCCGAGCGTGAACTCGCCCGCCCTTATCGACATCCCGACAAGCGCCACCTTCTCCCCGGTCCCTATGAGCGACTTCAGGGGTCCCTTGAAGACAGCGTAGATGTCGTAGATGGAGAACGCGACCGGAAGCAGGAGCGCGGTGGCGAGCGGGAGGGTGGCGAAGAAGCTCCCCACTTCAGCTCCGACGAAGGCGATGACTATGGTCGACAGCCAGGGCCGGTTCTTCACGAATATCGTGTAGCCTATCAGGCCCACGACCGCAAGAGATACCGCGAGGTCTGCCGCGAGCTCGGCCAGCGGCCCGGCGGTGGGCGCAAGGTACTGGGCGAAGAAACCGTCGCTCGTGATGAACGTGAGGGCGAACGACGATATGGCGAGCGACGTGAAAACGAGCGCCTTGAACGAGGAGCGCTTCTTCCTCCTGAGGAGGAAGAGGAGGAGCAGGGTGGCCGCGAAGGCGAATCCGACGTAGAAGATCACGTTGACCGCCGAGCCCGTCGCGCCGGACCCCCCGGGGGAGACGGGGGGCCCAGTCGCCTGATAGGTCGGCAGGTTCTGGAAGGTGATCAGGAGGGCGACTACCTGGATTGTGGCAACGACCGCGAGGGCTTCGATCAGGTTGGCCGGGGTGATCCGTTTCTTCTCTTCGGGCTCGTCGCTCAAACCTGGAATTCTTGGCCCGCCATCGCCGCTGTCGCCTCGACTCCCATCGTCGCGTGGAGTTCGTCAGCCAGCGCCAGGCACGACGCCTCCTCGCCGTGGACGGTGAGGAACCTGGGGGACCCGCCGATCCCCTTCAGGTCGCTCAGGAGGGGGGTCTTTCCGCTGTGAGAGGAGAAGTCGAACCGCCTCACCTCCGCCTTCACCTGCGTCGGCTTCCCCCTGTAGATCGTGAGCCCCTTGTCGATCAGCGTCCTCCCCGGCGTCCCCGGCACCTGGAAGCTGACTATCGCTACCCCATTCTTCTCGTCCATCGACAGGTGCTCGTTGTAGAAGATCGAAGAGCCGCCCACCAGCATGCCCGCGGGCGAGACGATCACTCCGGGCCTCCTCACCAGCCTCCTGCGCTGGGTCCAGCCCGTCACCTCCTCGATCGACTCCAGCATGCGCCTCAGCGCGGTCGGGTCGCGCAGGTACTCCTGGTAGCGGAGCAGTATCCCGTTGACCTTCAGCGCCATCCCGTCCATCGCCACGGGGTGCTTGAACCCGCTCTTTACGAGCGTCATGGCTATCTCCTGCGCCCTTCCTACGGAAAAGGCCGGGACCAGCAGGACCCCGCCCCTCTCGACCACCTGGTTCGCGAACTCGACCAGCTCCGTTTCGGCCTTCGACCTGTGAGGATGGTCCGCGGTGGCGTAGGTGCTCTCGGTGATGACCATGTCAGCCTCCCCGAGGTTCTTCCACGAGCCTGCAAGCAGGTTGGTCTCCTCCCCGTTTATGTCGCCGGTGTAGACGAGCCTCTTCGAGCCCGCCTCGACCGCAATCACTGCCGAGCCTGGGATGTGCCCGGCGTCGTAGAATGTCACCGTGAAGTCTCCTATCTGGAACGGCTCCATGTACCCGTGGTTGATGGTGTTTGAGTTCATCGCCATCAGGTCGAGGAACTCGAAGGGGAGGTACTGGCCCGAGATCTTGATGAAGTCCTGGATGAGCATGCTAGAAAGCTCCGACGTCACGGGAGTCGCGTGCATCTTCATGTTTCCACCCAGGAAGTGAAGCGGCGCCGCACCTGAATGGTCGAGGTGGGCGTGGCTGAGCACGATGCCCTTTATTTCTTTGGGCGGGACGTGCATCGGAAAACCCGGAACCTTCGTGGTGAGGGCTCCGTAGTCCAGCAGGATCTTGCTGTCCCTGTGCGTGACCAGAAAAGCGGAGCGACCGACCTGCCTGGCGGCTCCCAGTACCTTAATCTCCAATAACGAAACTCTTTGAGAATCGCGCTCCACTCACTGTCTTTAAGGCTTTCCTTCGTCGCCTCAAAGAACTGGTCGGTTGCCCAAAGCACTTCCCTACCGGGAACTTTCGGTCGACGGAGTCGACCTTCCCATGACGTCCTCCCAGATCGAGTACCCAGTCACGGCTGTCCCGATTACGAGCAGGATCAGCGCAATTATGGCCAGGGGTTGGAGGTCTGAGTACGAGGCGGCAATTTCTGGCAGGGCGACCGCCAGTATGATCGAGGCGGACAGCGAAACCAGTCCGAAAACCAAGGCCTGTTTGTGCATCACGAGAGCATGGGCGCTCCCGATTAAAAGCCGATGCCAAGATCAGGAAGAACATTCAGGCTGACCGTCATACGTCCGCTGGCCCTGGCAACCCGATGCCATCTCTTCGCGGACACCCCGTTCCCAGACAGCGATTCAGCTTAAAGACCTCCGAGGACGAGGGTCGTTGGTTTGGCCTTCAGAGTACTTCCCGAAGGCTCGAAGCTCGCCGGGGGGACGCTGATCGCGGGCTTCCACGGCATCGGGGCCACCGGCTACTGGACAGTCAAGTTCCTGATCACGGAGCTAAAGGCCGATAGGAAGCTCTTCATCGACTACGCACACGCACCCGCAGTCGCGTCTCAGGCCGAGGGCAGGATCGCGACCCCCTACGAGGTCTACGTCTCCGGCGGACTCGCGCTCCTGAAGGCCGAGGTCTCCCCAGTGCGGGAGAGGGAGAACGAGTTCTACAGGGAGCTCGCTGAATGGATGATGAGATCCGGAGTCGGGGAGGTCGGCCTCGTGGGCGGGCTGGACGAATCTCTCAGGAACGACGAGCACGCCTACAAGGTCGCGATCACCAGCGCCCTAGCTTTGCGGGGCGGCCTTCCGGGTGAGCCCCTCATCGAGGAGGACAGAATGATAGTGGGGCCGGTCGCATCCCTGCTCAACGCCTTCGAGATGAACTCCTTTCCGGCCTTCGCGGTCTTGGCCTATTCCAACACAGAGAGGGTGGACCCCCGGGCGGCCGCCTCTGCCGCGGAGTTCCTGTCGCGCAGGTACGGGTTCCACATCGACACAGGGCCGCTGATCAAGGGCGCCGAGGTGATTGAGGGCGAGATGAAGATAATCGAGGAGAAGGAGAAGCGCCCCGCCGGCTCCGTCTACTCCTGACCCTCCGCGAGCCTCTCCCCGCTGCCCCCTCTGCGGAGACCCTCACTGACTCGTACCCGAGCTTCCGGAGCCGGGCTGTACCCTCCTTCACGCTCCTCTGCCTGGCCAGGCCCCCGGAGGTGACGACCTGCGTGAACGGGTAGATGAAATCGAGCTCTGCGGGATAGACCCCCAGGGCCGGGTGGATCCTGTACGTGTCGGACCTACCCTCGGAGCCGGCTACCCGGCGCCCCTTCTTCCAGACCGGGATGGAGTCCCACGACGAGAGAAGGACTGCCTCCTTAGAGGTCCTCTTCAGGACCCTCCCGAGGCGTTCACCAGCCAGAGCGAGCTCTGGCCGTTCCAGGTCTTGCTCCAATCGGATCATCATCCCCCTGTCCTTGAGCAGGGGAGTCCCCTCCGCGAGGAGGTCGCGATGTCTCGCCAGCTCAACGAAGGCGTCGCGGAGTCTCGGGTGCGCCATCGACTTCTCTTCCACCAGGTCCCACAGCCTTCCCTCAGAGATGGCTTCCTTGCATGATTCGACCTCCTCCCTGAGCATGTACAGGTTGTGGGTCGCGACCAGCCTGATCCTCTCGCGCGTGTCCGCCTCCCGCAACTCCTTCACGCTGGTCCTCGCGCATGTAGCGCAGCTGCAGGGGAGGTACTTCATCAGATCAAGGCTCAGGACCCCGCCATGGCTCATGTACCGGCCGTTCCGGGCGAACAGGATGTAGCTGGCGGAGTCGAAGGTATCGCAGCCGAGGGCGACGGCCAGCGCCATGGTCAGCGGGTGCCCTGCCCCGAAGAGGTGAAGCGGGACAGAGTAGGGGATCGGCCTCCTGGCCGCGACGATCATCTTGACCAGGTCGGCGAACATGTAGTTCTCCATCACCTGGACCGGGCTCCCCAGTGCCAGGAATTCGAAGCCTGCCCTCCACAGAGAGGCCGCCGACTTCGTGACGAGGTCCCCGTACAGGCCTCCTTGGACAGGGCCTGTCCACACGGTCTCTCTGTGTCCGTACTCCCTGAGGGTCGCGATGGCGTTCTTCATGCTGTATTCGACCGACTCCTCCGCGGCGAGCCTCGACTGGGGATACCCTGTCGGCCTGTCGAGGGTCACGGCCAGATCAGAGCGTATGTCGGCCTGGAACGAGGCGACGTCCCGGTAGCCGACATCGAGATCTCCGTACTCCAGGACCTGGTATCCACCCGAGTCGGTCATCAGGACTCCGTCGAAGCCGAGCATGTCATGGATTCCGCGCTTGAGCGCCTCGTCCTTCCTCCTCGACCTAATGATGTACGAGTTGGTCATCAGGCCCTGAAACCCCATGGCCTTCAGCTCGTCGATTGGGACGGCCTGATTGACGGGGTGAATCACGGGCAGCAGACAGGGAGTCTCGAGTGTCCTTCCTCCGACCTTGAGGACCCCGACCCTCCCGAGCAGGTCGGTGTCCTTGACTTCAAAGGAAAGTGGCAATGGCGCCCCGCCTGCCCCATTCGGTCTTAAATCCCGTTGCGATCGTGACCGCCTCTGCTCTTAGATGATACCTCCCCATCAGAGACAGGTCGCTTTCGAAAGTGGGCGGTGGCCTCCATGGTCGCCGCCTTCCGCGACCTTCTTCTGCCTTCCAGTGAAGGGCTTACTGCCGGATCATGTCCCGGTCGGGCTGGGGGAAATGACCATGTCGATTCCGAGAGCGCAGGCATAAGCTTCTTAACACCTTCCTGTAACTCCCACGGTCGGCGAGCATGAGCAGGGTAGCAGACGTCAAGACGAGGATCTCCTCTGTCGAGCTGCTCGCGACCCTGAAGAAGAGCTACAGCTACAAGGACCTGTCCTCCGTCCTGGACCTCTCTGCCCCCATCCTGAGCAGGTATGTCAGGGGGCACGTGCTTCCCAGCGCGGCGCGGTCAGAGAAGTTCATCGCGACCTTCAGGGAGAAGCTCCTCCGCAAGATGATCCTCGACGAGGTCAAGGTCAGCGCCGACGGCTCCTACGACATCAGCTCCGTCGTCTCGAACGTGGGGTTGCTCAGGCAGATAGCCAAGGTTGTCTACAGCGAGTTCAGCCTGGTCTCGGTCGACAAGGTCGTCACCATGGAGGTAGACGGGGTTCCGCTTGCCACGGAGGTCGCCGGGGAGTTCAACGTCAGCCTGGCCGTCGCGCGAGACGAACGAGACCTAGGCATCCAGGAGTTCCTGGAACAGAAAGCGGTCTACTCGCCGTCGACTGTGAAGTACCTCTACCTCCCGAAGTCGGCCCTCAGGAAGGGCGACCACGTCCTAATCGTCGACGACATGGTCCGCTCCGGGACCACTATTGAGGCTCTCACGATTCTTGCGGAGAGGTCGAAGGCCAAGATCGTCGGGATCTTCGCGATCGCGTCGGTGGAACAGGCGATGCCCAGGCTGAAGAGCAGGCTAGGCCTGACCTGCCCCATCGAGTCTCTGGTGACCCTCGAGCAGAAGTCGAGGCGGTACAGCTACTAGGCGTGATGTGTTGATGGCGTCGCGGACCTTCTCAATCGACGGAGCCTTCGTTGCGAAGGTCATCCCAGGAAGGAAGAGGGACTCTCACAAGAGGATGAATGGAACCGTCTGCGTGGTAGGCGGGAGCAGACTCTACCACGGTGCCCCCTTCCTTTGTGCCATGGGCGCGATGCGGTCCGGGGTCGACCTAGTCTACGTCGCCGTCCCAGCGCCGATCGCCCCCCCGATAAGGGCGCTCTCTCCCGACCTCATAGTGGTGCCCCTGCCCGACGCGAAGCTGACCCGCGGCAACGTCTCGAAGCTCCTCGCCTGGGTCAAGGACGTCAACGCCTTCGCGATAGGGCCGGGTCTGGGCCCGCAGAACCCCGACGAAGTGACTCATGCGATTAACGAGATTAAGGATACAGGCAAGGGGCTGGTGCTCGACGCGGATGCGCTCCGTCCTGAGGCCCTGAAGTCGATGAAGAACGCTGCCGCCGTGGTGACGCCTCACGGGATGGAGTTCCAGCGGCTCTTCGGAACGAAACTGCCTTCCGACCTGGACGGGAGGGTCTCGGCTGCCGCTTCGTGCGCGAAAGAGGCGGGCCTGACCGTTCTTCTCAAGGGCGCCACGGACATCGTGACCGACGGCACCAGGGTCGGCCTCAACGACACTCACTCACCCGCCATGACCGTCGGAGGGACGGGCGACGTCCTGACTGGCATCACGGCTGGCCTTCTTTCGAAGGGTGTCCCCCCGTTCGAGGCCGCCTGCGCCGCAGCCTTCGTCAACGGTTCGGCAGGGGTCGAGGCGGCAAAGCAGTTCGGGCTTCACATCGTGGCATCGGACGTTGTAAACCAGATTGCAAACGTGATGAAAAGGTTCGACAGGATCGAGTAGCTGCTCATCGTCCACAGCCACTGCAAGCGTTTTATCGCCTGAACCGGCAGGACCAGGTTCTCATGAAACAGAGGAGGCCGGGACTTCAGAGTAAGTGGGGTTACGTGGTAAATTCCTTGCAGGAAATCATCCCGTCCTACGAGGAGGCATCGAGCATCATCTCGATGTATGCGGACAAGCGGATGAGGGCCAGGTCGATCGCCTTCGCGGTCCGCCCCGGTTCCCTGGTTCTTGATCTCGGGGCAGGTCCGGGGGTAATGTCAAGGCTCGTCGCAGCCAAGGGAGGCGTGCCCGTCCTGCTCGACGTCTCCTCAGCAATGCTTGCAGCATCGAGGTTCCCCAATAGGGTGAGGGCGGCGTTCGAATTCCTCCCCTTTCGCGATGGCGTCTTCGATTCCGTGGTCTCGGGCTTTGCGCTCAGAGACGCGCATGACCTTCCGAGGGCTGTGCGCCAGCTGTCGCAGGCCCTGAAGCCGGGCGGGAGGCTGAGCTTCTGCGACCTCGGAAAACCCGACTCTGCGGTCGCAGCCCTGATAGTGGCGCTGTACCTGAGGACAGCCCCGGGCATCATCGGCCTCGCCACAGCGGGCCTGGTGGGCCTCAAGTACGGCTCGATATACGATACCTATGTGCTCGCGCTTCACAACTCCGAGTTGAAGGCCTTGCTCTCCCATCATTTCGGTAGCGTCGAGATTGAGGAGACGCAGTTCGGAGGCTCCATCGTCGCGAAGTGCGTGAAGATTAGCTAGACCTTCTTCGACAGCTCGGCGAGCATCGCGTCGACCTTGGAGACCGGGACCCTGCACCCTGCGGCCTTCCTGTGTCCGCCACCGTTGCCGCCCAGCTTGCTCGCGATTCTATCAATCGTCCTTCCTAGGTGAATCCTGCACTCGGATGTGGATCTGAGGCTAACCTCGTACCACCCCGGCTGTTTCTCCTTTAGGGCTACCCCCACTGGAACTTCGAAAGCTCCGACGAGCAGCTTAGCGACATTGCCCGTCGAATGCTGCGTGGTTATCATATATGCCAGCCGGCCCATCTTCTTTCCCTGCTCCTTGACGCGCTCGGCCAACCGCGCGACCTCGACCAGCTGGCCGACCGCCAGGTGCGGGACGCCCGCGATTTCATGGGGGCGTTTCATCTTCGAAAGCTCGGAAACGACCATCTCGGGGAAGCCATTCTGTTCGCCCTTCCTCCCCAGCGCGTACGCGAGCATGGTAGCCTCCAGGAGCACAAACTGCCGGTCAGCCTGCTCCATCAGCCTTCTAGCAGCCGGCGAGTCGTCCATGTAGTCAGTGACGGCCCCACAGAGGGCGACGAGCCGGGCCCCCTCCGGCAGCGAGTCCTTGAATGTCAGATAAGCGAGCATGCTTGAGCACTCGTCTTCGTTGTGGACCAGCCTGATGCCGCCTTGCCTAAGCCTCCTTTTCGTGGCCTGAGCCATGAAATGATGGTCGATGTAGGTCACCTCGGCGCTTTTCGCGATCCTCTTCAACGCCTTCAGGAACCCCTCCAGGTTGGCATTGTCGGCCCCCAGGTCGCAGAGCACGAACTTCTCTGTTCCTGGCGGCACTTTCGCCAAATTGTCGAGCAGCTCGTCATAATCCGAGAGTAGAACCTCAGCGCCAGTCGCGGCGGAGACCAGTGCTGCCGACCCCAGCCCATCCACGTCCTTCACGTGCGAAATGCAGAATGCTTTCAATCGGGCGCATATCCAGCCCGCGCGCGATTTAAGGAGAGCTGGGCGCCGCCGGCTGCTCGGGGCTTGGCGCTCTCGGCATGACGGTATTTCCAGAGTTTTCCCATAGCGCCCGCATCCCTGTTGGCTTCCTCCTCTTTGTGGAGGGGTTCGTTCCTAAGCATTCTTGTTCGGCAAGCATCTGCGGGTACTCTCTAGGTGATGAGGCCTCATTTCAAATTTGGACGACGGCTCTGCCCTTCGATTCATCGTACCAGGCCCTGCCCATGGCTTCCGTGTTCAGCGCTGCCCCCAACCGGCCCTTGAGGTCCACAGTGATTATTCCAGCCGTGCCTCTGCCGCTTTCTCTCGTCATCAGGTTGATGGCCTTGTTCGCCGCGCCCGGTGCGTCTGTCTTCCTCATGTACTCGCAGGCCTTCATACAGAGCGAGTTTCTTATGATCTGCTCTCCAGTGCCAGTTGCGCAGGCAGCCCCGGCTTCCAAGTCGGCGTAGACCCCCGCTCCGATGACCGCCGAGTCGCCCAATCTGCCTGGGAGTTTGAGCCACATTCCTCCAGTGCTGACCGCAGCAGACGGGACGCCTGCGGAGTCGATTGCTACGGAGCCGACCGTGTTCCCCTCCTGGAGCCCGCGCCAGAAGTCCGCTTTTCTCCTTCCTTCGGTCCCCTCCTCTGTCAGCGCTCTGAACTTCAGCCGGGATACAGGCGATGGTCGCAGCCTTTCAGCGGCAAGTCCAGCGGCGGGCAGATAGTCCCTGCACCTTTCGCCCGCGATCAGGACGTGCGAGGTCTCCTCCATCACCCACCGCGCCAGCGTTACCGGGTGGTAGGTGCACGTGACAGCCCCGACCCCGGCCCCTTTCGGGCCTGCTCCCGACATGATTGCTGCATCAAGCTCGACCCTCCCCTCGACCGTGAGGCAGGAACCCCTTCCTGCGTTGAAGGCCCCGCACTCCTCCATGTGCCTGACGGCGGCCTCGACACAGTCAAGCGAAGAACCCTTCTGCATCGCAGTCCGCCCCGCTTCGACGGCGTTGAGAAGCTCTCTGAATCTCCTATCGTCCGGGGCGTACTTGCCGCTTCCAGCGCCTGCATGGACGATAATCGCTCCTCTCAACGAGTCCGGACCCGAACGGTATGGGTATTTATCTCGAATTCCGTCGCGTGGTAGATCACACTCTCTGTCCGAACATACGTTGACGGGGGACCAACTCTCGGCCCGGGCACGTGTCGAAACTCGCCCGTACCCTTCGGCTATATGTTATGTGAAGTGATCGGTTCCGTTTTGTGTCTAGCAGATCCTTGACCTGGAGATTCCGGCGTTTGTGAGGCTGCTAGCTCCTTGTCCTTGTTGGGCTCACTGGGTAGAAGAGCGTTTGGCAGTACTAGGAACCGTACTAGGAATTCCACTAGGAATTTCACTAGGAATCTAGCTCCTGACAGCATGATACGAGCCCCCAGGCAGTGGGTTCTGAGCAAGATTCCTAGTAAGGTTCCTAGTGCGGTTCCTAGTAAATCAGGCAGACGACATGGAGTCGGCACCGTCAGCCTGTCGACTGCTAGTCCAGCCGAGGTCGACGCCGAGCGGGGTCCTGAGTAGGCCGGAGTTCGGTTCCTAGTAAGATTCCTAGTGCGGTTCCTAGTAAATCAGGCAGACGACATGGAGTCGGCACCGTCACCTGGTCGCCTGCCAGCCCGCCAGAGGCAAGCTCCGAGGCTTTTTCCCAGCAAGACTCGTCTGTTCCCACCTACTTTTCCCCGGCCGTTTTTCCCCGGCCATGGCGAGCTGACCGTGGACCGGCCCCGCACACATGAGAGCAAAACAACCCTAGACCCCCTCAGCTCTCCACGGCCAAAACAAACACAGGTGAAGATTGCGGCACCATCACCCTGCCGACTGCTGGTCCAATCAGGGCCGAAGGGAGGAATCACTTCACGCTCCGGGCGTTTTCCATCCGAAGAGCCCTAATTAGCAGGCCCTAGCCGGGGAATGCGTTGATCAGCGCTCCTAAGGGAGTGCTCCGCATGGCGGCTCTGAAGATGCTGTCGGAGTCTTCCCTGTCGGGCGCCGGCCTCTCGGAGCAGATAGGAAGAGCGACCGGCGGAGAATGGAAACCCGGGCCAGGTTCGATCTACCTCATTCTCGGGGAGCTCCTGAAGAAAGGGCTGATCACCGAACTGACCAAGAGGGAGGGGAACGTCAGGAGGTACATCATCTCTGGGAAGGGAAAGGCCGAGCTGGAAAAGATGGAGCGGGCAACCGAGGCAGACATCGTGAGGCAGCTCAGGTTGCTGGCTGTCTATTCGTCTCTGGCCGGCAAAGACGGCCTCGGGAGTAAGGTCAGGTCCCTGGCCGATGAGCTAGGCACTTAATGGCGTCCTTTGGAAAGGCTTAGAACGGCAACCCGGCAAGGCAGGCCTGGACTTGGGGGACAAGCCGGTCGAAGTCGAGAAGATCGGAATAGAGCACGTCCCAGAAGAGGTGCGCCATGGGTCGCCGAGTCGGACCTTTACCCTTTGGTTCGCGGCCAACCTCACCATCGCCGACTACGTCATCGGCGTCCTCTCGACCGTCTACTTCGGTTTCACCATGGCCCAGGCCATCCCGGTGTTGCTGGTGGGCAACCTGCTGGGCGGCCTCTTCCTTGGGGTCGCCGCGGCCATGGGGCCGAGCCTCGGGTTCCCTCAGATGCTCTCGTCGCGAGCCTCGTTCGGAAGGCGAGGGAATTACGTCCCCGGAGCCTTGAACTGGATAAGCACGGTCGGCTGGTTCACCGTAAACACGATTCTTGCGGTGATTGCCCTTCAGGTAGTCTTCCCTGGCGCGAATTTTGTGCTCTCGGCAGCCGCCTACGTCGTCATCCAGGCGGTGATCGCCATCTACGGTCATGACTTCATCCACTTGTTCGAGAAGATAATGTCGATTGTACTCGGGCTCCTATTTCTCCTGATTTTCGTCCTGACGATACCCGACCTCGGGAAGGCCTTCTCCTACGCGCCGGGCGGGCCCGGGGGCGTCCTTCCACTCGGTTCGATTGGGCTCCTTCTGGTTGTATCATTCTCCTACTTGATGTCCTGGGCACCCTACGCCTCTGACTACTCGAGGTACCTCGCTCCATCGACGTCCAAGACGAGGGTGATGATGCTGGCGCTGGCCGGGGGAGCCATCTCTTCGTTCGCGATAGAGGTCCTGGGCGCACTTGTGGGCAGCCTGACACCATCCGAGACGGTCAGCCTAGGCTACTTCGCCGGGCTCAACAGCTTCGCCGGCGAATACGGGACTCTGGCCATGCTGACTCTGATCCTGGGCGCCTTCGCGGCCGATGCGCTTAACCTCTACACTAACTCGCTCTCAGCCCTCGTCCTCGATGTAAAGGCGAAGAGGTGGATGACTGTCGCCGTCGGAGCCGTCGCAGGTTTCATCATCGCAGTGGCCGTCGGCGCCAACTTCGAGAGCTTCTTCGAGAACTTCCTCCTGGCTCTCTCCTACTGGATAATGCCTTGGCTCGCGATTGTCATCGTCGACTTCTACATATTCAGAAGGACGAGCGTGGAGACCAGCGTCAACCCTGTTTCTTGGGACTGGCCTGTCCTGGCGGTCTACGGATTCTCGATCCTGGTTTCTGTCCCTTTCATGGTGCCGCCGCTGACGATTGGCTACCCTGTAGGTGCCCTTTCCTCCTGGTTCGGAGGCGCGGACTTCAGTTACTACATCTCCTTCGCCGTCGCCTTCGTCTTTACGGTACTTCTCCGGCGAGCTGCGTCAGGCCGTCGTCCATCAACCTACGCTTGACAGACCCTTCCGACACCTGTCAAGTTGCGAGAGCTCGCGCTGTAGACCAGTAAGCTAGGTTGTCCAAACCACCGCACGCTTTTATCCTCAGACCGCCACAAGCCCGCCGTGTCGACTGAAACCAAGTTCAAGGTCAAGGTCTACCCGTCACAGAAGCCCAAGAAGGTTCCCAAGGTCGTGAGCGAGGAGTTGAAGGGCGGGGCGAGCCCCAAGGCAATCTCGCGCATGAAGAAGGAGAGCGTAGACTGCCCGGTCGTCAGTAAGGAGGTAGCGTTTCTCATCTGCTTCGCATGCCCCTCCTTTCTGAGGCGAGTGACGGGCGTCGTCGACTGCGCGGGCGGAGCAGGCCCGCCTCGGGAATGGCTGCTGGGCTGACCCGCAACCAAGCTAGATCCGGCCTCATGTCCGGATTAGACTAGGGCGACCGCCGGCCTAGCCCTTCAGGAACCCAATGACCAGCCCTACGATGAATGTTAGAGAGCTGTACGGGAGATAGCCCGCAACTCGATTCACCCACGCGGCGGCTGTGGAACTTGACTTCAGGAAACCGATGAGCGGGGTCAACACCTGACCGGGCGATAGGAAGCCGGCGATGATGAGTAGCAAAAGGACCACTGCTATGATCAGGCCGATCTTGAGGACCGTCTTGATTAGCAGCCCAACTATGAAGCCGATAACGAGTGGCAGGAGCGCAGCGATTATGAATGTCGTCGAGAGGTCAGGAGGTAGAACCGCTACCAACGGTGAGGACCACACAGCAATGCCTTATGAAGATATTCGTGGTCTCAGCGTATTCCAGTAGCGCGAGTTCGTCCGCACCTACCCGGGCGAGCGTCCGACTGGCAATCGGCGCACTATTGCTCGTAGCCGGGCTCGGAGGAAAAGGAACCAGAAGGGCTAGCTAGCGATTACGGGGATCTCGTCCCGACCTTGCAACCCATGGCGCCTGACCCTTTCCATGTCGACTCCCCGCCTCTTGCAAATCCCCTCGACCATTCTCAGCAGGGCCCAGCTTCCAAGGCTGAGAGCTGAAGCCATCACAACCCGCCTCATCATGTTACCGGTGCTGTCTTTCACCGCGTTCCTGGTGGTGATTTTCATCAGGTGAGAGTAGCACGCGTAGTAGACGGCCAGCTGGGAGGCGTCCAGCATCTCGTGGCTGAGCTTCCTGCTCTTAATCCTCCCCAGCGGGACGTTCTGCATGGGGGTTACAGTGAACTCCGCAGGCCTCCCATCTACATCCATGGCGGCCATCCTGTTCACGAGCCTCACGGTTTCCCAGTTGTCTTCAGCTGTCTCGTCTGCCTGGCCGACCTGGACTGTGAAGGCGGGCCTCCAGTATGCCCTGTTGAGGTTCCTCAGTCCATTCAAGACGATGTCCTGCCACGCGCCGTCCGGCCCGATCTTCAGCGGGAGCGTCTTGTTGGGCATGTGAATTGCGGCAAGTCTCTCGCTTCCTGTCTCAAGACCCACCTGAATCCCTACCCAGTGGCCTGAGCTTGCCCTCACGATTCTGCTGATTCCCCTGGGCAGTTCCGGGAACGCGGCCGGGATTGAGATGCGGCCGTGAGTCGGGTTGGCCGAGACCATCCCTTTCACCGACATTATCGCTCGGAAGAGCTCTTCGATCGCCTCCCTGTTGGGGGCGAAGTGGGGGCCATGTTCATAGGCAAAGATCTCGTCGCTGTGGGTCCATGAGCTCGTATACCCTGCTGCGGCGTTTACTCCCACCTCCTTCATAGCCATCTCGGGCGTGTAGTACCGGAGGGGCCTAAGGGTCACCTCGCAGAAGTCGCAGCCTATTCCGCACCCCCTCATAACCTCCACGAGTCCCTTGACGGTGGGCTTCTGGATCAGGGGAATCTCGTCCAGGTTGGGGAACTGTTTTTGCCCGGGCCTGCGAGTTGCGAACCTCTCGTGAGAGACCCAGCTCATTCGGAACTGGTCCCCGAAGCTCGAGAACCCACCGAAGTACTCGCTCCCCTGGATGGCCCCCGTGCCGATGTCCTCGAAGACCTCGTTGGCTATGTCATCGCACTCTCCCTGGAACGCGAGGTCAATCCCTAAGGTCTCCATCACCTCCGGCAGGACCGTGAGCTCCCAGACGCCGGGGCCACCAACGACTAGTTTGGCCTTCTTTCCGGCCCTGGCCCTGTTGAGCCTTGCCATCAGAGACTCGAACTCCACCCTGACCCAAGGCTTCGATGCGTTGGAGAACAGTACAGAGTAACTCATGGTGAGGGGACCCAGGCCCAAAGGATCCATCGTGTTCACACCGATCACCTCAGTGTCGTCCTTGATCATCTCTTCCAGGTGGTCCTCGTGCGCCACCACGACCTCGTCGGGGCTGTGCTTGGCGAGGAGCGCTGACTCGAGCTTCCTGAGAGAGTACGGGGCTATGGACGCGCGGCCTCGGTCTGACGCAGGCGGCCTCCCCTTCAGATACTCCCAGAGCACCCTCGGCACAAGTCCCGAGGGGGCGCAGGGGAGGAAGTCGAGCAACGGGAAATGGCTGTACTCCCGGTTTAGCGTCGTGTCTGATACGAGAACTATCTTGGCCAACGACGCACCGGGGTCGAATGTGGCGAAAGGGACTATAAAAAACCCAGCCGAAATGGTACTCGAAGCCCGATGGGCCGATTTTCGACCTTTCCGACTGACAGTTCTGCAAATCCGAAGACTAGGAGGGTGGGCGGCACCTAAGATCGGGCTCGCTTTCCGCTTCACATGATGGCCTTGATTCCTTTGATATGTGAGTTCCTCGCGCGCCTTTCCAAACGTTTTATACGAACGTCAGCCTCACGATTCTGTTGCGGCATCAGAACTCGCTGATTGCAGCCCTCTCCGCGTCCTTCGCGGCGATGTTCCTGAGTTTCATGATTCATTCCCCGTGGTCTGTCCCCAACATCTACAGCGACATAGGGTCGTTCTGGGGAAGACCTGAAATCCAGCAGGGGCTGGTCCCGTATTTCCAGTTCTTCTTCGAATATCCGCCCATCTCCGGCTACATCATCTACTTCGCTCGGGTCGTTGGGGTCAACTACAACGGATACTACTCCGCCTTCGGCGCCATGAGCCTGGCCGCTACATTGGCGTTGGCGTGGTCGTGCTGGCGCATCACCAAGGTGCTCGGGTCGCGGCTGAACCCACTCTACTTCTTCCTTCCCAGCATGGTGATCTACGGAATCTACAACTCGGACCTTTTCAACGCCCTGTTCATCATTCTCAGCGTACAGTTCTTCCTCGAAGGCCGCAAAGGAGCCTCCGCGGCGGCGCTTGGGCTGTCTATAGCGACAAAACTGGTGGGCGGAGTCCTGCTCCCCATCTACCTCCTGGAGCTAAAGCAGAACAAGGTGAGGCTGAGGTACCTCCTAATCACCGCGGCGGTCGTGGCGTTCTTCTATCTGCCGATTGCCCTCCTCAACCTCAAAGACCTGTACCAATTCTACTCCTACTTCCGGGGCTGGGGGCTGGAGGACGCCTGGTACATCTGGATCTTCCAGAACCCCTTCAACGCCTACGCAAAGTGGTTCGGGTTCGCGGTTTCGGGCGTCCTGCTCCTCAGGGTCTACACGCTCAAGGTGACACTCGTCACACGGGTCTTCCTGGGCCTCGCGGCCTACTTGCTCGGGGCCTACATCTACTCTCCTCAGTTCAACCTGATGCTTATCCCCCTGGTCATAGTGCTCGCAATCGACGACCCGTCGCTCTACGCCTGGGAGGTCTTCAACGCGCTGATTATCCTGACATGGTTCATGGTGCCCAACCCGACCTACGCCTGGACCCTCCCTCAAACGATGGCCCTGCTGCGCACGGCGTCGCTTGCGTGGCTCTGCCTGGCCCTGCTGCGCCGGAGTGGGATCAGGCCTGTGGAGCTCCTGCCCTCGTTCCTGCGGCGGCCGTCGCTCGTGGACGTCTCCTCGCCGAGCCCCCAGGTGGTGGAGTGAAATGAAGGTCGGGGCGCAGCAGCACCTCAGTCCCCTCTGATTCTGGCTGGGCCCTAGAGCGTGGCCAGATCTTCGTCATCCAGCTGAGTTCTGAGGCAGGGTCGACGGGGTGTGGCTGGCCAGTCTCGACGAGCGCTAGCTTACAACGCCTCAACTAGACGGTCGTTTCCACGAGTACCTTAGTGGGTGGTTCGCAGGTTAGAGACCATTGCTTTGAGTATATCCAATCGGGCAGCCAGATGATAGACTTTCAGAACGAACAATCGTTCTCGCCCCATGCGATCGCTGCGACAATAAGTATTCGAGTTACGGCATCGTGAAAGTGGGCATTCGAGTCTCGGTCATGCCATTCCCTTGCGCGAGGGTTGCCGGCGTACTTCACCGTTTGGCTCTTCTGTCTCGGTGACCAACTAGCAGCCACAAATCGTGCACAACCCCTGCGGGGGTCTGACCCCGAGTGGGTGGGCATTCGGGCACGGAAATAGAAATCGTCAGACCTGGTCGACTTGATCAGTCTTCTTGCGCCTGAGCAGTCCGAATCCAACCAGACCTCCGGCTACGACCACCGCTGCAGCCACGGCCAAGTAAAGCGTCAGGTCTTGGGACCCGCCGACGGTTGGCGTCGTGGATGCAGTGGTCGAACCGTTTGTCGATGAGTTTTGTGTCGTGGTTGCGCTGGTCGTTGATGCCGTTGATGTGCCGGTGGCTGATGCCGTGGTTGTCGTCGCAGCTGCGGACATTACGCTGACGGTTTCAGACACATTGTTCGCCACGAAGATCTCTCCCTTCCCGCTGTCATACGCCACGCCGAAGGGACCCGACCCCACCGGGATGGTCGCCACCACCGTGTTGTTGGAGTCGGAAATCACACTAGTCGTGTTCGACAAGAAATTCGCCACAAAGACCTCTCCCAACCTGTTGTCAGACACCACACCGGAAGGACCGAGTCCCACCGGTATGTTTGCCACCACTTTGTTGGTGAAGTCAGAAATCACGCTAACGGTGTTCGATAAGGCGTTCGTCACGAAGACCTCTCCCTTCCCGCTGTCATACGCCACGTTGTTGGCGCCCGACCCGACCGGGATGGTCGCCACCACCGTGTTGTTTGAGTCGGAGATCACACTGGTGGTATTCGACACGTCGTTCGTCACGAAGATCTCTCCCTTCCCGCTGTCATACGCCACGCTGTTGGCACCTGACCCCACAGATATGTTCGCCAGCACCGTGTTGGACGCATCAGAAATCACGCTGGTGAAGTTAGATGAATGATTCGTCACGAAGACCTCTCCCTTCCCGCTGTCATACGCCACGCCGAAGGGGCCCGATCCCACGGGGATGATTGCCACCACCATATTGGACGAGTCAGAGATCACGCTGACTGTGTCCGACGCAAAGTTCGCGACAAAGACCTCCCCCGTCCCCCTGTCGTACACCACGTCAGCGGGAGCCTGTCCTACTGGTATGAGTGCAACCAACGTGTTGGACGAGTCAGAGATCACGCTGGTGGTGTTCCACACGCCATTCGTTACAAAGATCTCTCCCTGCCCGCTGTCATATGCTGCGCCTATAGGATCCCCCCCACAGATATCGTCGCCACCACCGACGCGCCTGCTCGGGTTACTGGTACAGATGAAGAAGAAAGTGCAAACATGAGCATCAGGGCTATGGCTAAGATGGTCGCGGACTTCAAATGCGTCCCTGTGCACGCGCCAGCCCATGATATTTATGTTTCATAGAAGTCTTCCACTCAACCCCAGAGACTTGCGACCCGGGATTCTGATCAGGCAGAAACAGCGGCGAGACTACCTTGCACCTCTTCGCCGAAGCGAAGGCCAAGCACTCACCGGTGATAGGTCGCACAACAGGGACGCTCACCACTTGGCATACTGCCAATTCCTCGTCATGAGGAAGGCGCCTTTCGGTGTGTGAATAGCCCCGAGGAGGGGGAGAGGAATGTGGGCTTTCGCTATCGGTGACTTCCCCGGAGCGAATAGTCCCCTGGCGGCGACCGCTGTTGATATAGGCAAAGGCGGCCACCGCGTAGAAGGCCACGAAGATGGTGTACCCGATCCAGCCGTGGACGCTCGCCAGTAAATCTGGGCCGCCGAAGAATCCTACCCATGCCAGCGCAGCGATTCGGAGGCTGTTTAGGAGAACCAGCGCAACTGTGCCCAAGAATGCCATCTTCACCGTCGAAGACAAGTCCTTCTTCAGGTCGATGTGCATCAAGAAAACGAGTAGGAGGAAGACGCTAATCGAGGAAAGGCTGCTGCAGAACGGGGTTATAGACAGGGCGAGACTGCTTCCTCCTCGGGAGGAGAACAGTAGCTCTGGACTGGGCAAGGACGCGTACAAATAGGGGATGCCAGTGGCGCTAAGGAAGAGCCTGCTCAGGAATGAAGCCACTCCTACCAGGGGCTCGCCCACGAGCGCGGTGAGCGGAAACGGGAGAAGGGTTGCGGCCAGAAGCGCTGCGGAGTAGGGGAAGGTCAACCTCAACGTCGTGGGGTTGATCAGCAGAAAGACGCCCCAGAAGACCATGAAGATGGGAAAGACTGCGATTGATGTGGCGTCTTCATTCATCCTCAACAGAGGAACGAGGAGCAATGGCAGCAAGCAGAGCGCAAGACCGACAAGCCTGACTATGGGCATGGCCCGCAGTTTCCCTTCTTTCAGGAGGAGGCTGCGAAGGTCCTGCCACCTGAGCATGAAGAAGACGCCGACGAAGAGTAGCGCCGCCAGAGCATAGTAGTTGCCGAGGTTCTCTACCGACGCTCCGGCAACCGAAGAGAGGAGGGTCGATACTTGTTGAGGATAGAGCGCCAGGGAGAGGATCGAGGCGGCACCCAGCCAGATTATTAGCCTTCGGTAGGGTACCACGTCAACCAAGCCTGTCCAGTCAGGCTCTATCCTCATTGTTCAAGATGACAGAGCCTCTGCCCCTCCACTCGCTCGATGAAATAACCTCCTGATACACGGCCTCGACACCCCGGGTTACCCTCTCCCAGTCGTGCTCTTCTGCGAATCGCCTGGCTGCCGAGCCCATCTTGCGCCTCAACCCATCGTCGAGCAACAGCGTTATGATTGCATCGGCCAGCTTGCGGGGGTCGTTCGGCTCGACAAGTAGACCCGTTTCGCGGTCGCGAATCACGTCGGGTATGCCACCTACCCTAGACCCGATGACGGGCTTGCCTGCAGCCATCGCCTCGAGTATGACGAGCCCGTACCCCTCGGAATCGTCGCGACTCGGCAGCACCAACAAGTCGCATGAGGCGTAGTACTTGGGAAGCGACTCCTCACTGACGCTGCCTGCGAACGTCGCATGACCCTCCAATCCCAGGACTTTCGCGAGCGCGACGCTGTCACGCAACAGCTCGCCTCCTCCGACCACGATCAGATGGGACTGCTTGATCTCGTCTGCCACGATCCTGAAGGCATTGATCAGCACATCAGGGCCTTTGTAAGAATGCCAACGCGTGAGAGCCCCAACAAACAGCACGACCTTCGTGTTCTCCGACAGGCCGCGGGTCAGCCTGACCGAGTCCCCTTCCACAGATGGATGGAACCTCATCGTGTCCACTCCCTGGGGAATCACGGTAACCCTCTCCTGATATCTCCCAAGCGTCCGCGACTTTCTTGCATAGGAATTGGTCGTAGCGATGATTCTCTTGTACTGGCCCAAATAGGAGGGGGAGATACGGTCATGAATCCGCACGAGCGCTCCGGCGGCTGAGCTGACTGGTGGCAGATCGTTGTGCCACGTCAATACGGCCGGGATGCCCCGTATTCTGCTGAATAGAGCGAACAACGCCGCGAAGTAGGGGCTCGGGAAGTTGCAGTGGATGACATCATAATCTTCCGCCAGCAGGTTTAGGGGAGAAACCGCCACTGGTGTCCCATAAAGGCGGATGGGAGCGCGCATCCTCCTGATACGAACGCCGTCTTCAATCGATTCCCCGGCCGGGAGCGGTGTGTGTGCGCAGTATACCGTGACGTCGTGTCCGTGATCAGCTAACCTGCGGGCTAGATTGCCTACGTATGTTTCGGCCCCGCCGATGTATGGTGGGTAAAAGCTATTGGCAATGCAGATCTTCATCTTCTTCATGAATCGTGAATAGCCTCATGGATTCCTAGTTAAATTTGCGATGGGCGGACGTCCCTAGCCACAGAGAGCTCCAGCCAGAGCCCCAGCCTTTCGACTCCTTTGGGAGCGCCTTCGAAGAGCTACCCAAATGCCACACCTTTCTCCTTCTCTATCAGTGAAGGCCCAGGTACCACCTTTACGTTGGAGAGTAGTCTTCGGCAGGGGACCAAATCCTTCAACGCATCTTGCGACCGCGAACGTCCAGCGCGGGACTCATGGCGTGTGCAACGTTGCGGTAATCTTCGCTCTTTGCTTTTCACGTGGTTCAGTTGGGCGGCAAGGTCGAGCCGCCGTGGCCGTCGAACTTATCGAGCAGCGTCATGAACTCCTCGGCAGTCCTGTCCCAGGTGAACTCCTTCGAGTACCTAAGCGCGTCCTTTGATAGTCTCATCCTCAGGCTGTCCTCGGTCAGGATTCGCAAGAGTGTTTCCGACAACGGGTTTGGTCCGTTCGCCTTCACGAGCAAGCCTGTTTCATTGTCCCTAATCGAATCCCTCAGTCCAGGAACGTCGTATGCCACGCAAGGTACGCCCAGGGCGTTAGCTTCGATTATGTTCAATCCAAAGCCTTCCCTCACGCTCGGGTTTACGAGGACCCATGCCTTCCTGAGCAAGGCCCTTCTCTCAGAGTTGGAGACAGCATCGAAGAACTTTACGCCTTCTCCGGCGATTTCCCGAAGCTTCTCCTTGAAGGGACCTTTGCCTATGATCCAGAGTTCGCTGTTGGGAAGTCGGTCCCTGACGCTCCTGAAGGCCTTGACGAGGATGTCAGGCCTCTTGGCCCTGTTGATTCTTCCTACGTACGCGACGACGGGGTAGCTCTCCTTATCGCCTGGATCTTCGAGAGGCTCGAAGTTCAGCCCGAGAGGAATCACTTCGACCTTATTGAAACCCAACTCGAGAAGCTCCTTCCGTGTACTCTCAGAGACGGTTATGGTGGGGATGTTGACGTATCCACGCAGCCATCGGTTCTCAAGGAAATAGTAGCCGATGTAACTAAGCGGGAATGGCGTCTCATAGAACCAGTACTCCTTGGCGAGTTGGGAAATGAGGGCGATCACCCTCTCACCATTCCTTGCAAATCGGGATGCGTTGAATGGCCTAGTGTTGATGGAATCTACTATGACGTCAAAGCCGTGCTCGCCGCGATTACTGTCGTAGTACTGGCGTGCCGCAGAGAAGACCGACGACCTGTAGGTACCGGATCTGATGAAGCGAACTCCGTCGACCATCTCATGAGCGTTGCAGCCCTCATACGCTGAAGTGAACACCGTGACGTCGTTTCCGGCGGTGGCAAGCCTCTTGGTGACTTCGTAGGTAAGAACCTCCGCTCCCCCAGCCTGAGGGTGCCCGAGGTCCTTCCAGGTTAGCCAGAGGATCCTCATACCGTGCTTGTCCGAGCTATCGCCATGAAGAGTTCCCCTGAAGGTGGATGCTAGGCTCATTGGTTTCGCACTTGACTGGCCTGCACCTGCTGGTACCACTTCTTCACCCTGAACCTGTAGGCTATTCCAAGCAAGTCTTTCATCATGTTTACTATCTCAGCGAGCCTAAAACTCGATTCCTGTTGGACTCTGACTGGCATTTGAGCTACTTTCGCTCCAAGTAGTTTTGCCACAAGAAGCATCTCAACGTCATAGGCGTACCTCTTCACGACTACCGGGCCCATTATCTTCTTAAAAACCCCGCTCTTCATGACCTTGAACCCTGCCTGCGTGTCCGATTCCTTCAGCCCTGTTGCTAACCTCACCATGCTGTTGAATCCGACGCTCATTATCCTCCGCGAGAGTGCTCCCGCATACACGGAGTTCGGGTGCCTCTTTGATGCGATGCAGATATCGCAGGACTTCAACTGGTCGATGTAGAGCTGCAGCTGTTTCGGGTCTATCGCCAAGTCAGCGTCCACTAGAGCTACCACCTCGCCTGTCACGTACTCCGCAGCGCGTTTGATTGCGAAACCCTTGCCCATGTTGCGGCCGTTTCTCACCAGCGTTATCCTCCCTGCCCCGGCACTCTTCGCATATCCAAGTATCCTGTCCGAAGTTCGGTCCTCGGAGCCGTCATCGACGACCAGAATCCTGTAGCTGCTGCTCGTCCTTCCTAGAGCGGCGGCGATTCTCTCAATGGTCATGCCTATCGTCTCCTCTTCGTTGAACGCAGGGACGATGACCTCAATCTGGGCGTGACGCCCCAAAAACGCGTTTTCTTCGGTAGATTTCTCCTGCTCCGCCGCTATAAACTGCAAGATACGCCCATCGGTTGTAAATTTTGCATTTAAATGATTCGCTGTGAATCGCCGTTCATCAAAGCCTTTGCAAAAGATACTCTCGTTCCAGGTCGACGAAACGCCCTGGGCAACGTTGGGAGGGATCGTTTCGGCAATCTCACGAGAAATGCGCCAGCAACCACGGTCTTGACGCAGGTCTATGACGTACTGAATAAATCCACGCCCGGGGCGCGATTGGAGGGATGAAGCGGGGAACCAAGCGTCGTCGGAGACTCCGAAACGTCCTCATTGCGGCGGGGTCCGTGCTTGTCATCCTAGGGATCGCGGTCTTCATAGCGAGCCCGCCCGTCGGACAGCCAGAAATGAGGTTCGTGTTCTACGTTAACGATTCCGCGACGAATCAACCGATCGCCGGGGCGGCTCTGTCTGTCGTTGCTGTGATACCTGGAGTGGGCACGGCTCCCCTCGCTAGGGTGCTTACAGACTCGAACGGGTCAGCGTCAATAGCTGCGCCGTCTTCAATCTTCTCCGTAGACGTCATCAAGCAGGGTTACCAGGAATACTACGTGCATGGCTTCGCCCTGGCGAACACCTACGTGATACACTTGGGGGTCACGAATGCCACGAGCCGCATAGATCTATTCAATTCAACGCGCGGAGGAGGCTTCGCTTTGCCGTCGTTGTCGGAAGGCCAGCTCGGAGGAGTCATCGTTGCGGCAACAGGCGTCGTCTTGATGGCGGTAGCTGCCCTTCGGACATATTACAGAAGCCATCTCCGATAGACCGCCGCACACAATCTCTTGACGAGGGGAGAATCGGGTTCGCCCACCCAGCCGGGTTGAGCCTGCGACCACCTGTGGAGGATTGGCTCCTCGCCAACTAAGGTTATGCCTTATCACTCTGGGCGTCTCGCTGTCAAAAAGCCGAATAAACTGGCCAGCGTCAGGGAGAGTGGCGCCCTGCTTGGTCGGCGGACTCTTCTATCTCGGGTATGGCCCCTACCTCTTTGCGATATTCCTTCCCGGCCTCGGGATTGGCGAGGCCCTTTCCCTTTGGAAGAGGGAGGACTCCCTTGCTGAGAAGCTCGGCCTCGCCTTCGGACTGGGCCTGGCCTTCGACACACTAGTGCTGGCCGTGCGGACGTCTGGTCTCTCAATCCTTGGAGAGACCCTTCGCGGGGTCGACCTGCCGACGATCTACTTCATCATAGCTGCGGGGGTGGCCGCGCTAGCCGTTGCCTGGCTCAGGAAGAGAAGGCTCGACGTCCTTGGAATGCCCACTCCCGCAGACCTCGCGATGACCCTTCTGACGGTCACCCTAGGCGTGATGGTTGCGCTGTACTTCGCGAAGTACCCGATCTTCCCCGCCTATGCCAGCCAGGACCCAGCCGCGCACGTGGGAATCGCCCAGGGCCTCATCTCTGGAGCGATGACATCCTTCCCCGGAGGCGTGCTCTACTACGGGATTCACTACCAGCTGGCCTCGGCGCTGCTTCTGGTGGGGGGAGAGCCGCTGGTCACCGCACAGAGGACGATGGGGGTGCTCGTTGTGCTTTCGCCGCTCCTGGTGTACGCGGCGTCCAAACGAATTCTCGCCAGCTCCAGGGCGGCACTGACCACTGTAGCGGTCTATGTGCTCTCTGGTACGATTTGGTTCAACGGTGTCTTTGACGCCGGGCTATATGCGAACTTCTTTGGCATACTCGCGTGTCTCTTCTTCATCGTCGCCTTCCTCCAGGTCGCCGAGGGGATTCGGTATCCCCGCTACTGGCTCATCTTCTCATTGGCCTTGGTGATGGTATACTTCTCGCACTACTCCTCGGTCACCCTCTTCCCCGCTCTGCTGATCCTCCCTTTGGTCCGGGTCGCGATGGACGGCAAGGACGTCAAGCGCTACTTCCTTCCGGTCTTGGTGGCCTTCTTGCCAGCGGCGGTCGCTCTGGTTACCGACCCGAAACTTGCCTCCCTCCTCTGGGGTCTCGTCTTCGGCGGGGTCGGACCGATGGCACTGCTCGGTCACACTGCGCTGTCTGACGCTCTGTCCGCCTTCCCCGTGGTGGGCTACATGGCGTTCGAAGTCTCTGACGACGTTGCCTTCGTACTCCTGATGATCTTCGCTTGCATCTCCGTCCGCAGCAGCATCGCCTCGAAGAGGAGCTCGTCTCTGGTGCCCTGCCTGTGGTTTCTCTCGATCCTGGTCGTCGCTCCTATGAATGAGAACGCATGGCGCTTCTCGTACCGAGGCTCTCCTGCCCTTCACGATCATGGCGGGATATGGGATCACGTCAATTCTTTTGAAACCAGGCCAGCCCAAGCGAAGGAGGATGGGCTCGGGCCAGGGGCTGAACCTCAAGGTCGCCCTCGCCCTAGTCCTGCTGGTTTCCGCCATCGCGGTGGAGTCCTGGGGACAGAAGGAGGTTACCGACGCACTTAGCGACACCAGTACCGTGGCACAGACTCAACAGGAAGTCTACTCGGCTATGTACTGGTTGAAGGATAACACGCCGGCAGGATCCAGGTATCTTTCGGTGTCAGACTGGCGTTTCACCTACACCAGCCTCTTTTTTGGAAGGGCGACTGACTATTCGTACACGCCGGAACCGAGTGACGGGCTGGCCCTCGCGAAGCAGGACGGGGACCAATTCATAATCGTCACGTTCTTCGTAACGCTCCAGCTCCCAAGCAACCCCTCACTTTACCCGTGGGTGAACTATCAGGCGTCCACGAACCTGTCATTGATCTTCAGCAACAACGACGTGAGAATATTCAACATCACAGGGTAGGCGCGCCCCCTCTGGCTGTTGGTCAGGCTGGTTGAAGGAATCGCAAGGCGGCGTCAGGGCGCCACTTTCCCTTGCCAAGCGCAGTACGAATTCCAGCCACGAAAGGTTAAAGGCCATTACGGGATCGAACGAAAAGGCTGAATGAGACACAGCTCGGGGCCTGGCTCCTTCCTAAGGCCACGGATGGAGCAACTGTCCAAATCAATCGAGCGGTTCGGCTGGGCCAGGGCGGCCGCCGTGTTCAGCAGTCTGGCCCTCGTGGTTCTGATTGCGGTTCGTCTCTACTACTCGCTCGTTACAGGCTACTTGCTCCCGGACGAATCGTACTACTACGAGCAATTCATCCTGGACAAGGCGCCTCTCACACTTTACAGGCCATTCTTCCACCTCATCTTCCTCCTGTTCTTCCAGGGAACAAATGGCATCTTCCAGCTCTTCCTCCGGGGTGCTCTCTATTCCGCCATCTGGGCCGTTGGGTGCGTATTTGTCTTGTACAAGATCCTTCGCGTGCTCGAGGTTCCAGACAAGGCGTCCGCCGTGGTCCTCATCTCGTTGCCGCTCTTCCCGGTGTTCACTGTCATGGCCCTCTTCTTCGTGACGGAAACGCTGGGTCTCTTCCTGGCGCTGGCGGGCATACTCTTCTCAGCAAGATATGTCAAGAACAACAAACTGACAGACGTCTTCCTGTCCGCTGTTTTCTTCGTCTTGGCTTACGAGGTAAGGGAGCCCTACCTGCTTCTTGCGCTGGGCAACTTCTTCGTATTGCTGATAGTGAACAGGCGACTGAAGGGCCTGGTCGTATACGCCCTGGTGGCGTCCCTAGTGATCCCCGTGCCTACCAGCCTTGCGCCTATCGCAGTCACTCAGCCCGTTTCTGACTACTTGTTCATCACGGTTCCGCACTTTCTCGCCGGTCTCTATCCCTCGATTCATAACGTGACAACTCAGACCGGGACTCCAGGCGGCCCAAGTACCAGCGCGAACGCCACAGCGACAGCGACAGCGACAGCCACCGCTACAACGGCGTCCCCCATCACTACCATTCCGGTTTCACTGAGTTGGAATGAAGTGGTTGACTTCATCTTTGGGATCTTCTATGGTTTTGGCCCCCTCTTCGCAATCTTCGTACCGCTTTCGCTCCTGATGGCCTTCAGGAACAGGTCCCGTCTCGCGCTCTTCGTCTCGCTGACGATGCTGCTTGCTTTGGCCACATTTCTCATCACTTCTGACTCGACCATCGCGCCCCTCTCCAAGGGTCTGAGTCTTTGGGGTTCCGACTTGATTCGTCTCACCAGTACTGCAGTTCCGGTCTTGGTCGGTTTCGGGTATCTCTATTCAAAGGTGAGGACAAGATACCTTCTTGCAGTCTTGCTGGTGTATGTCGTTCTCGGGTCAGCCCTGCTGCCTCAGCTGGGAAGTGTTCTCCAAAGCAGTCAGAACCCGACCGGACAGCCTATAGACAGGCTGAGTTTCGACTATCGAGCTCCGTATTACAGGATGTACCTGATTGCCGAGAACAACACTACCAGGACGCTCGTGATAGGCGGGATCGATTTGCGTGGAATAAGTGTCTTCATGTCCATGCTGCCGAATGTGGTCCTGACTGGTATCCCACAGACCCAGCAGCAACTGGATTCGCTGCTAAACCAGACCTGGGGTGCCATCTATCTCTTCGATGACGGCAACACAATCATCTCGCCGTCAACCATTTCGATATACCCGGCGTACTATCAGAGCGTGGTTCTTTCACATAACTACGACGGGTTCACCGTACAGCGACTATGGGCTGATGGAGAAAGCTATGCTTTGAAGCTGGTGAAACAGGGCTCGTGAGACGAATTCGGCTCGGTTTCAATGGATTCTGGTTGCACTCTGGTTGGTCGTGGAGATCATGGCAGGTCCGGGCCAACAGATGACAAAGACGGTTCTGGCGGTATGCTTGGGGCATACCTCGCTGGTCAAGTGAGTCTTCAGCTCTAGTTCAGTGAATGCATGCCTGTGAGCTCTTCGAGCTTGCTCATCTTGATGTACCCAGGGAAGAACTTGTTCCTCATGTTCCGAGTGAGAAGAAACTGGGGAAGGAGAGGTGTGATCAGGTCGCGCAGCAATCTGGGCTTGGAGACCGCCTTGGACCCGACTAGATTGCCCCACTTCTCCTGTCCGTTGTCGGAAAGGCAACGAGTCGCCAATCGAAAGAATTCGGGATAGGATTTCATCAGGTAGTTTCTTACCATCTTGGCGTATATCATTGGGACGTTCTGTGGTGAGTTTGCTCCCATGGCCTTCGAACTGACCCGTAGCGTCTCTTGCACCACGCGCCTCCTATCGATCGTCATGCTGTCCGGCCTGAATCTCCACAGTGTGAGCACCTCGTCCACCTTTGAAGCCCTGAACCTCATACATGCCCTGACAAGAAAGTCATAGTCGCTCGCTATCTTGAAGCTGAGGTCGTAACCCCCTAACTCTTCGAACACTTTCTTCTTCCAGAAGAAGGGGTTCGTCACTGGAGTGTTGATTCCCAAGAATTCCCGGAGATCGCGGCTGGAGGGGTTGAAGTAGACCATTGCGTAGGCGTCGCCCAGTCCAGTTATCATGCCATCGCCATAGACAATGTCGGCTGACTTGTCTCTCTCGAAGCCTCCGACCACCGATTCGAACGTCCAGGGAGGATAGAGGTCGTCAGCTGACAGGAAGGACTGGATTTCCCCCATCGACATCCTCAGACCCTTGTTTATGGCGTCGTAGAGTCCCCTGTCAGGTTCGGATACCCAGTGAAGGCTCTTCCTGTGTTCGTATTTCCGCAGGATAGAAATCGTCTCGTCGGTTGACCCCCCGTCGACCACGATGTGTTCATAGTTTTGGTACCTCTGAGCCATGATGCACTTGATCGCGTGCTCAATGTATCCCCCGGCATTCAGTGTCGGGGTCACGATTGAGATACGCGGAGGGTCCAAGTCTGTAGTTCTAGAGAAGCGAGGGTTCGTGCGTATTTAAGCGGGGATTGGGGAGACGAAGTCCCAAATGCTCATTTTCGCCCCGATTCAAGACTCCTGAGCCGCGTCCTACTGCGGCCATAAGAGTCCAAAGGCAAATCACCTTTCCTCTCCGAGACAGATCCTGACGCTCTGTGGAACTCCCTGAGGTCTCTCTAGATTTGATTCTCCCGCGAAATCAGTGTCTGCCTGTAAAGATCTATCACTCTGTCGGCAACCAGAGGCCAGTCGTAAGCTTGTACAAAGGCGATTCCAGCCTCCTCAGACGCCTCTGGGTGCGTCACCGCCCTTACGACCTGATTTGCTAGATCGTGTGTGTTCCCAGATTCATAAGGCAAGCCAGCATGTGAAGCACGCAGCAATTCAAGATGCGCCGGGATTGAAGAGGCGACGACCGGCTTCCCGCACGCCATGCTTTCGAATAGCGGCAAGGGGCAGGCCTCGTATTTGCTAGCGGAAACGTAGACGTCGCACGAGGAGTAGTGATACGGGAGTTCGTCTTCGCCGACTCTGCCGCAGAACCTGACTGAATCTGATATGCCTAGATCGATCGCAGTTCTCCGGACTCCGTGATAGGCTGACCCGGTGCCGACGATGGTCAGCTTTACTTGAGGAAAGGTCCGAGAAAGCAACTTTGTTGCTAAGACCAATTCCTGCACATTCTTGTGGGGATAGAGACTGCCGACGAACAATAGTTGAGGATTGCCTATCTTAAATCTGGGTTGCAATCCTTTTTTGAATTTGGAAAGGTCCACTCCATTATAGATGGTCTGCGCGTTGCTGATTCCGAAGCGTCGACGCAGTTCTCTCCGTCCGAACTCCGAGACGCTTACGACCTTTGCGAATCTTTGTGCGAAGAGTCTCGTTGAGACTTCATACGAGAGTCTGATGTTCAGCGAATTGACAGTAGGAGACCCATGGTCGTGAAATACGAAAGGCAAGTCCGTGAACAAGTTCAGCCAATTGGCTATCGGGTTGTGGTTGTGAACGATGTCAACGGTTGCAAGAGCCTTTCGTGTCTCAGCTAGGTTAAGTAGTCTCACCTGATCCTGCGACAACCCTTCAGGCATCAACCCGGATGTAGCGGTCATGGCCCCGATTCTGACGAAGACACCCCGTTTCTGAAGGGCTTGAGCCAAGTTTCTGACGACGAAAGCGCTGCCGCCATACCCAAGAAGACCTGCAGTGATGAGAACTCTCAGAAGAGGTTTCGGAATAGCGATCAACCTTGGTGGGCGAATCTGAATCGCGCCGAATAGGTCGAACGTGGACGCTGGGAGCTTTCTCTCCACTGGCCCAAGCAAATGTGAGAAAGAAGGAGGTAACCTATTTGTTGTCGCGAGTCATAGATTGAAACGTCGTTCAGATGTACCGCAAATGGATTGAACCCGCTCAACACAGAACTCTCCGCTCCTACCGTTTTTTGGTCTCCGTGTTCAAAAGCATGCCAGCAACGGCTTAAGCGTTTCGCCCATTGTCTTCAAGGAAACATTCCCCAATGCTTCCGCGGTATTCTTTGGTCCTAGCGATGATCTTTCCTCTTCGTCGGGGAGGCGCCGTCCGATGGTATCACCATTGGGACCCTGGGATCGTGCAGAGGGGGCGCCTCGCTCACTGTCGTCAGTGCGGCATCTTGTAAGTTGATTTCAACGCTCGTATCACCTGCCTGACAGCCATCTCACTATTCAGCTTAGGCGCCCAGCCTTTCGACGTGAGCCGGCCTATTTCCAGCTGCATCCGCTTGACATCGCCCGGCCAGCCCCTCCCGCCCTTAGCCTGCCTGACGAATTCGAGTCTTGTGCTGAGCCCCATCTCTTCAACGATGGTCTCGGCTATCCGTCTCACGGTTATGCAGTCTCCTGAACCAACGTTATAGACCTCGACGCGGCGTCTTGAAGCTCTAAGCGCGGCCAGGATGCCAGGGATACAGTCTTGCACGTGCAGGTACGACTTTGCTTGCTTGCCGTCACCCAAGACCTCCAAGACCCGGCGGTCGCGTTGTAACTTCCTGAAGAGGTCGGCGATGATCCCGTGCCTGTTTCTCTCGCCGACGATGTTTGCGAGCCGGACGATGACGGCTCTCTTCTCGAACATCTCGCAGTACGACGTGACCAGGGCTTCCGCTGCCAGCTTGGAGCCGCCGTAAACAGAAACAGGTCGGAGAGGAGAGTAGTCTTCCGGCGTGGGAATGGTCTCTGGCTCTCCGTACACCGTGGAACTGGACGCCAGGACGAAGGTATCCGCGCCCGACCTTCTGGTCTGTTCCAGCATGACCTGCGTCGAAACGACGTTCTGCACGAAACATTGGTCCGGGTCACTTCGTTCGAGTCGAACCTCGGGGTTAGCCGCCAAGTGGAAGACGACGTCTACGCCCTTCAACGCGCGTCGGACCTGCGATTCGTTTGTGCAATCTCCTCGAATGAACGTAAATTCTTCCTTAGCCATCAATCGTGACAGATTCGACATCGAGCCGTTGGAGAGGTTATCGATGACTGTGACTCTGTAGTCTCTTTTCAGAAGGCCTTCTGCAAGGTGCGAGCCTAGGAATCCGGCTCCTCCAGTCACCAGGGCTGTCTTCAAGTCAGATCTGGTCCCTGGTCGCCACTGATAAGGGGAGCTGGTCCCTGTGTCGTGTCCTACTGCGGCCATCAGAGTCCAAGGACAAATGGACCTTCATCACCGAAACGGATTGGAAGGCTCTGCGAGCTTCCTGAGTTCCAACAACTTACCAAAGTCAGCTGCGGCAAGGCAGGGCCAAGTAATTGTAGCCTCTCAAACTGTTGACGCGATAACCTACGTCCTCGAGCATCCCTGAACACCGCGCAAGCTTCTGCTCCGTCAGTGCTTCGAATATGACCCTAGGAGGGGCAGGCCCGTTCAGGATGCCGGCCATTCCCTTCAAGACCTCAGGCTCGGAGCCTTCCACGTCGATCTTGACCGTGTCGACGAGCTCCCTCCTCCCCTGGAGCACCTCGTCCAAAGGCTGACCCGAAACGACCTCTCCCCCGTCCGCGCCTGTTATCCTGCTCTCCTGGCTGTCGTCTTTCGACACCCCGAGTCTTAGGAGTTCTCTGCGCGACCACGCAGCGACGTTCAGCGCGACTACTCCATTGGACCCCGTACCTGCCAGTCCGTTCAGCCTGAGGTTGTCCAACAAGACGGCGTAAGCCCTGCGCCCGGGCTCCAAAGCCACCACAGGCTTCCCCCACCTTGCCGCCATCACCGAGTACAGCCCTATGTTCGCCCCCACGTCGACGAACAGCCCCGCGCACTTCGCCACCTGCGCCTTGACTCCGAGCTCGTAATCAAAGCAGAGCTGCCTGTACGAGACGAAGTCGGTCACCTTGAACCTTCCGAACCTCGTCTCAACCCATCCCCCCGCAGTCTTCCTGCTCTTCCCGGCCATCCTCCACGCTAGGACCCTCCACAAACCCGTAGAAGCTGTGCACACCCCATCGCGCCTGATCACAGAAGGGACCTGCCAGATCTTCGGCGCCACGTCGAAGAGCCTGCCCATGATATCAATTGTAGTCCATTTGGCTCTTAAGTCTACTTTGTTAGTGAGCCATCTTTGGCATCCGGCTGCCGCTGTCGAGCCCACGAAGTCATCGTTTGTCTGTAAACGTCTATCACCCTGTCGGCAACTAATGGCCAGTCGTAAGACCGTGCAAAAGCGATGCCTGCCTCCTCAAACGCCTCTGGGTGTTCCGCCGCCTTTACAACTTGACTTGCTAGCTCGTATGCATTCCCAGATTCATAAGACAAACCAGCATGTGAAGTACGCAGCAATTCAAGATGCGCAGGAATCGAAGAGGCGACAACCGGCTTCCCGCACGCCATGCTTTCCAACAGGGGCATGTCAAATGTCTCGTACCTGCTGGGGGAAACGTAGACGTCGCACGAGGAGTAATGGTACGGGAGGTCACTTTTGACTCTGCCCCAGAACCTGACGGAATCTGATATGCCAAGGTCGGCTGCGGTTCTCCGAATTGAGCGATAGGCCGAACCCGTGCCGATGATGCTCAACTTGACCTCAGGATGGGTCCGTGATAGCAGCTTTGTTGCCAATAACAATTCCTGCACATTCTTGTGCGGATAGAGACTGCCAACAAATAGTAACTGAGGAGTGCCTATCCTGAATCTGGGCTGCAAGCCTTTTTTGAATCTGCAAAGGTCCACACCATTATAGATGGTGCGCGCGTTGCTGATTCCGAAGCGTCGGTGTAATTCTTGCCGTCCGAACTCCGAGACTGTTATGACATTCGCGAATCTATGTGCGAAGAGTCTCGTCGAGACTTCATACGAGAATCTGATGTTCAGCGAATTGACGGTGGGGGACCCATGGTCATGAAATACGAAGGGCACCTTCGCGATCAAAGCCAGCCAATTGGTTATCGGGTTGTGATTGTGGATGATGTCAACGGTCTCGAGAACCTTTCTTGTTTCTCTTAGATTTGCCAATCTCAGGTGACCGTGAAGCAAGCTGTCAGGTATCAGTTCGGGTGTACTGCTCATGGCCCCGATTCTGACCAAGACGCCCCGGTTCTGAAGAGCTTGAGCCAGACTTCTGACCACGAAAGCGCTGCCGCCGTACCCGAGAAAACCTGCACTGATGAGGACGCTAAGATGAGGTTTCGGAATGGCAATCAACCCTGATGGGCGAAACCAAATCTCGTCGAATAAACTGAACGCAGAGGAGGAGAGCACCTTCTCCTCCGGCTCATGCAATTGTGAAAGAGAAGGGAGTTACCTATCCGATATGGCGAGTCATGGATTAAGACGTCCTCAAGAGATACAGTGAAGTGGTTGAGCTCGCTCAAGACGGACCCCTGCCAGCTCACACTCTCGTTTGGTCTCCGTAAGCGAAGTCCGCCAGCGCGAGCTTAAGCTTTTCCCCCTCACCTTGAACGAGCGACTCTCTAGCGCGTCTTTGGCCTCACTTTGGTCCTGGCGATGATCATTCCTCTCGGTCGCCTGGTGAGAACCCACACAGGTGGGAATCTCAGGCTTGCTTTGCTTCCCGCGTAGGCGAACAGTAGTAGCAGAAGTCCTCCCATCCGGGCACCTTATCATCCCTGACAATCTCGAGCACTCTCGCCTTGCTTTCCTGAATCAATGAAACTACCGACTTCTTCCCAATGCCGTGGACCTCCATTTGCAGCCTGTGGCTGATCACTGAAGACTTCACCTTCCGATAGAAATCCGAGGCGATGTTCGGAACGTAAATGCTGAACAGCGTACCTCCGGTGTCTCCGCGTTTGATCCTGTACGTGTATCTGCTCGGAATCTGGAAGACCAGTATTCCATCTGGTCTGAGTAGTCTTATGAACTCCCTGATGTAGTTCTTTGCGATGCTCGAATTCATGTGCATTAGTACGCGTGCTGAATAGACCAAATCGAAAGTCTGGTCACCGAACACGCTGAGGTCATCCACCTCGTTTAGACGGTAAGTGCATCTCTCCCCGAATCGATTATACGCTCTGGCTAGCTCCAGGAACGATGGGGCGATGTCGACACCGTAAACGAGGTCAAAGTAGGTCGCTAGTGCCTGAGTCAGCCTACCCGGTCCGCAGCCAAAATCGAGTGCTTTGCCACGGGAGAGCCTAGGGTTCAATTTCTCGATGTGATTCATGACTTGTCGGATTTCGTCCAACCCTGTTTGGAAGAATGCGTCCTTGTCCCACTCACTCCTTTCAGTCAGTACTGAATGAAACGGGTCTCTTCTGCCATATTCCTCCCAGTTCTTCCTTACCTTGTCAAGGGACAAGACGAGCCACCTGTGTCAGACGTGCCTGCTAGTGATTCGGCGGTCCCTGGCGACGGACGGCAGGATGTGGTGGAAGGTCTTCATAGAACTTTATCGTTCGAGCGAGTCCTTCTTCAAGGCTCGTGTGAGCCTCAAATCCAAACTCGGTCTTTGCCTTCCTGGTATCCAAGTGTCTTCTCGGTTGACCGTCGGGTTTGGATGCATCCCATCTCACTCTCCCTGTGAATCCAGCGAGCTTCGAAATCAGATTTACCAGTTCCTCTATGGTGATTTCTGAACCGAATCCCAGGTTCACAGGCTCAGGTTTGTCATATCTCTCAGTCGCTAGGAGGATTCCTTCAGCAGCATCCTCCACATAGAGGAACTCACGAGAAGCCCTTCCCGTGCCCCAAACTACAATCTCACGCTCCCCGTCTCTCTTTGAATCGACCATCTTCTTGATGAGGGCGGGGATCACGTGAGACCTGCTCGGCTCAAAGTTGTCGCCCGGTCCGTAAAGATTGACGGGCAGCAGGTAGATTGCGTTGAAGCCATACTGTTGCCGATAGGCCTGGCCCTGAACTAGCATGATCTTCTTAGCGATCCCGTAAGGAGCGTTGGTCTCCTCTGGGTAACCATTCCACAGGTCCTCCTCCTTGAAAGGGACGGGAGTGAACTTCGGATATGCGCAAACTGTGCCTACCGCCACAAACTTGTGCACTCCCGCAAGTCTCGCAGCCTCCATCATCTGGATCCCCATTATCGCATTCTCGTAGAACAACGTCCCAGGCCAGTTCTTGTTGAAGCCAATCCCGCCAACTTTGGCGGCCAGATGAATCACGATGTCCGCGCCCTTGACCGACCTTTCGCAATTCTCCCATCTTCGGAGGTCCAGATCTGAGCTTCGCGGAGTCATTATGCTATCGGCATCGACTCCCCTCTCCCTGACCAGCTTGTCAACGAGGACCGATCCAAGGAAGCCAGATCCGCCAGTAACCAATATCGTCTTGTTATCCCAGAAGCTCACTTCAGTCAACTCTCCACCACGGGTCAACGAATTTCTTGCGCAGGATCTCATTCTCCCTCTCCTGGTGGTTGCAGTCCGGCTCTCCGCAGGTCCGAATCCACCATTATCTTGACCAGTTCTTCGAATCTTATTTTTGGAGACCACCCCAGCGTCTTCTTGGCCTTCGAGGCGTCAGCGACCAATTCGCCCGTCTCGGTAGGTCTGAAGTAGCGGGAGTCAATCTTCACGTGTTCGGTATGGTCTAGACCAGCGTATGAGAATGCCCGCTCCACAAATTCCCTCACCGCGTGTGATTCTCCCGTGCCCACAACCAGGTCGATCGGCTCCTCCAGCTGGAGCATCTTCCACATCGCTTCGCAATTCCCTACCACGGATATGGCACCCGCACGGCGAATGATGATTGTAGTGTTGTTCGTCGTGACACACCACATCAACCCTTCATAGGGGACTCGAGTGGCGACAGTTGCATAGGCATAGGGGCTTCTGCCAGAGACTACGATGCAGGAATAAATTCCCGATGCCCACTCATGCAGACGTGTTCGATAACCTAACATGGTGGCGACTGTTTGGAAATCCTTCGCCAGGTGAACGCGCTTGCTGACATATGTCATGCTTCCCCAATGCCCATCTCCATTCATCATTGTTCGGAACACGTTCTCAAGAACAGGTCTACTGGACCCAAGAACCCACTCGGGCAGTCTGTGGACATCGAACCCGTCGAATCGCTCTATGACTCGCCTTGATGAATCAGCGTTAAATGTGAACTGCGTTGTCTCAAAGGCCTTAATCTCTTTTCGGCAAGTCAATCCGAGTTCGTTGATTATCCGAATTACTTCATCATAATACGATGGATTCTTGCGTTCCGATTGTGACAAACTGACTTCAATTCCCTTGCCAAACTTCAGGGTATCTTTGATATGCCCTTCAGTCACCAAATATCCAATCAGTGTCGCCCATAGCATCTCCTCATCAGACCTTGTAATGTCCGGTGCATAACCTACCAGTGGTGGTAGGCGATAATCAAAGCCGTTGCGTTTGGTGGTCAGGTGTGCAGCAAGTTCCGCTACAGTGCCTATCTTCCAATCACTCCATCCCCCTTTGCTCGTCTTTGACTTGTGTTGGTAAACGATTCTGTGTTCAGGAACCGCTAGTATGTCTACACCCTTACCAATCAGATGAATAGCTTCTCCCTCAAACCAAGTCTCTTGTTTTCGCAAGACAACATCTCTCTCGATTTGTTTCGTATCTATGTTGAAGTTGACTACGACATCTCCTACATTGATTGTGTCACGTGTCCTGAACCCATTGATAGTCAGAACTTCGGTATCATCGCTAATACAATACTCAGGCGCATACCCCCAGTCACGCTTTGCGTCGAGGTTCCCCAGGTACAAGAGTTTCTGTCGCGAAGTAAGAATGCCTGCGATGGCGCGGGTGATCTTTCTCGTTACGAATGTCTCCCCACGTCGCGGACTTTCATGGTTGAACAGGATCCCGTTCGAGGAGAATAAGTGATATGCCTCGCGATAGTGCTTCACCATTTCGTACCCGAAGACCTTCGAAATCGCGTAGGGGCTCCTTGGCCTAAACGGGGTCTCTTCGTTCTGCGGAGGCGGGGAGGTCCCGAACATCTCGCTGCTCGACGCCTGATAGAATTTCATCTTGCCGCCCTTTCCCCGGACGCTCTGCAGGACCCTGAGGACTCCCAGCGCGGTCACATTCGCTGTGTATTCAGGAATCTCGAAGCTCACATTGACATGACTCTGTGCGCCAAGATGATAGATCTCATCTGGGCCGATGTTGTAGACTATATTCGATATCTGCTCGCCGTCAGACAAGTCACCATAGTGAAGCCTGAGCTTCACCCCTTCATCGTGTGGGTCGGCGTACAGGTGGTCTATTCTTGAAGTGTTGAAGGTGCTGGCTCTTCTGATGATCCCATGCACTTCATATCCCCTGGACAGCAGGAGCTCCGCAAGATACGAGCCATCCTGGCCCGTTATATTCCCGTGATTAACGCCTTCACGGTTGCCCACCACCCCCTTTCCGGAATTCCTGCCAGCGTCTCATGCCGTTCAATCTGTGTTGTCGTATTGTTGGGTCGGCCCATTCATGTCTCAGACGTTCGCTATTCTTCTTTCGATACTCCAGTGTGGCGTTCATCCACCTTCCAAATGGATGAGAATCGATTTCCACGATTATTTTCTCTGCCTTTTCTCTCTTGATGATGAGAAATGGGGTAATCTGTTTGAGAAGTTTGTAGCATCGTGCGGAACCTTTCAGATTGTAGTGATAAATTGGTTTGCGCCCCTTGTGGTCTGAAGCGAAAGCAGTTCTAGTGATTGAACCACCGCAACCTACAATCTCCTTCACTCTTCGGATGAATGGTTCGTTTGTGTTGGAGATAGTTATCGAGACTCTGCGTCCTTCCCTGCCAAAGTCATAGAATCCAATGCTCCCCTCTCCATCTATCGCGGCGGCCAGCCACGCCTTTTCTGTCTCCGCTAACATCCTGACTTGTGCAACATTCGTTCGTTGTCTATCCGTTTGGTACAAGCCTAGTGATTCCGACATATCATGCCCCGGCCCGCTCGCGAGTATTTGGGAATCATCCGTGATGACTGTGATGAGCGCCTTCTTCAACTGGCGTTGGTATGGGACCAGTCCATTTCTAAGTCTTTGAAGACCCCTGCTCAGGGCAGACTGAAAGCTCAATCAAAGCAGGGTTCGATGTGGCAGAAGCCTTCGAAGTCACCGTCTCAGATTCGTTTGGCAAACGCAGAGCGGTCGGAGGAGCAATTCTCGGCGCAACCATGATTGGCATCGCTCTTCGCGACGCCCTGCTCTGGTCCGCACGCCCCTCCGCCTGACCCATCGGCAGGGATGCGATAGGAAGAGCAGAATGACTACTCCGTCGAACCAATCTGCCAGGAATTCGTCGCCTAGGACCCGGCCACCTAGTAGCCGCATGCCGCGTTAGGGGTGGGGCCGATAACGGCAGCGATAGCAAGGAGAAGAATCTTAATGCCCGCACTCAAGGACTTGAACCGGCCGATACCCAGCATCACGCAAGGGGCCCAAAAGACCAGCAGAGATGCCTTATGGTCGCCTTCAAAGGAGAAAGACCCAGTTCCTTTCGGCTAGTCCCGGCTTGTGAGCAACTTGATGATAATGGAAGTTGCAATCGCCACGGTCCCTACGACTATCAGAATCGCACTGATGAGCGCCGAGCCCAGTGCCAGCTGCTGAGTCCGCGTGAAAACCTGCACGACGCTCAACCCAATGACGACCCCAAGCGCCAGGGAAATCAGCCCCGGTATTCCGAGATACTTGACTGGACTCCTCGCTATGGAGGCAGTGACTATGTAATCAAAGACCTCCGCGAATTGTGAGGTGATGTTCCTCTTTCTCCTTATGTTCTCGTAGGTCGTGGAAATCGGAACCGTCTCCGTGCGCAAACCCGCCTCCGTGGCGTCGATGAGAGTTTGAGACTCGACAGACATGCCCCGCGACCTGAACTGAACGGCATTCAGAGCCCTCAAAGAGTATGCTCGGAACCCGCTCTGAGAATCCTGAACTTTCCGTCCGGCTCGCCTGCTCACCATCAGGTCGAGTACCTTGTTGCCGAGGATTCTGCTCCGGGGCATGATTTCCGCTTTCATCGGCCTCGCGCCGATTACCAAATCCGCCTTGCCTTCTAGGATGGGCCTGACCATTGCTGAGATTTCAACTGGATCGTGTTGCCCGTCAGCATCCAAAGTGACGACCACCCTGGGATTCAGGGTCCGCGCTTCCTCGAACAGACTCTTCAATGCCTCTGCCTTCCCCATGTTCTTCTGGTGCCGGATTACCGTGGCACCGAGAGCGTGGGCTATCTCTCCCGTCATGTCGTTGGAGCCATCGTCGCATACGATGGTCTGGGCAGAGTATCGCTTCGCTTCTAGGACCACCTTCGCGATGCCTGCTTCTTCATTGAATGCGGGGATGCAGACGACAACGCCCGCGAAATCAGCACCCGAGATACCTGTGGAAGTGGCACTCGAATCCTGGCTTTGGGTCGTCACTCGCAATCGGACCCTCTTCGCCCCAGAAATAGCCCTTTCTATCGGGGTTTGTCGGTCTGCGCAGTGATCTTCCGCGGAGGGAGGCGAATCAGGAGGCGATGGTCTCTGTTGTTTCCTCTGTAGGAATCCCTCAATTGATCTCGGCGTCCTCATCGACCACTGCCCTTCGTGATATCCTGCTCAATCGAACTCTCATCTGGTCAACCAAGGTCCGTTTTCTGTCGTCGAAGGATTCCGAGTCAATCATTGCTTGAACGAGAGCATCAAACGCTAACCTGCTTCACCTAGACATATCAACCCCGGGCCGACTGCAGGGGCGTTCGATGGCCTTAGGCATAGCAAGACAATCCGTCAAGGGGAGCCTAATCCTGTTTGCTTCCAACCTGATTGCGACTCTCATAAGTGTGGTCGCTCTCATACTGGTGGCAAGACTGCTTGGCCCGTCGGGGTATGGAACGTACAAGCTCGCGTTTCTGATACCAGGAATCCTCCAGCTCTTCATAGGCTTCGGTGCCCTTCCGGCTGTGGTCAGGTATGCGGCCTACTACAACTCCACCGGGAGACAGGATGAGGCCAGGAGGTTCACTACGAACGTCATCATCTTCGTCAGTTTGACCGGGGCGATCCTGACCGTCCTCAGCTTCGTGCTCGCGGGAACCCTGTCTGCATCAATATTGCAGCGCCCTTCGCTAGGACCGTACGTTGAGCTAGCTTCCCTTTCCATCATGGGGTCCGCGGCCATTCAAGCCGCCACGATCTCTGCCATAGGATGGAAATGGATGACGCTTTCAGGTTCCACGACAATAGTCCAGGTGCTCGTCAATCTCGGCTTGTCGCCCGCTTTGATTCTACTGGGTTTCGGGGTCACAGGGGCGCTGGTCGGCCAGATAACCTCCTTTTTCATCGCCGGGGTCGCTGGGGTGGGGGTCCTCTATCTCAGGAGACTGCGAGGCTTCGGCAACCTCCGGAGCTTTCTCTCCGACGTCAGGGAAATGGCCGTCTACGGAATTCCCGCCTATGCAGGAAGCGTAATGACGGGCCTGGCGTCCTTCTTCGTCCTGGTCATTCTCGCTGCCATCGCCAACGACGTTGTGTATGGCTACTACCAGGCCGCGGTCAGCTTCACCACCCCGATCACAATCCTTTCGACCGCCATGGTCAGCGCGCTCTTCCCTGCCTTCGCCTCAATCGACGGCATCAAGGGAGACGTCAACTCGGCATTCAGGCACGCCTACAGGTTCGTCGCGTTCCTGTTGACCCCGCTGATCATATTCTTGATCGTGAGCGCGGGCCCGCTCGTCAAGCTACTCTTCGGTGCAGTCTATGCTGGCAGCGTACCCTACCTCCAGCTCCTCGCATTCGCCTGCCTCCCCATCGCGTTCGGGTATTCCGTGCACCCCGCCTTCTTCAACGGGTTCGGGAGGACGAGGCTAACGCTCCTGCTGTATCTCGCCGGTTCGGTGACCCTGGCCCTCGCAGCCCCGATCCTCGCCATCACGCTGGGTTTGGGCGTCGACGGCCTCATCTATGCCACCTTCCTGTCGTACCTCGCCGCCTGGGTGGTGGGGACCTACCTGGCATTCAAGTTCATGCACGCCGTTCTTGACATACGGTCGACCGGCACCATCCTCGTCGTATCGGCGGTCGCATTCCTCGCGACGTCGCTCCTGCCCCCCACAGGCTCGGCGCTTGCGGACCTCGTGTTGGACCTCGTGACCTTCTTCGGGATCTACATAACGCTGGCCCCCCTCTCGAGGGCGATAAGCGGGCAGGACCTGGACCTGCTCGAGCTGACCCTGAACGAACCGGCTTTCATCGGGAAGATCGCTTCTCCCCTGCTCCGCTATGAGAGGCTCCTCGTAGACATGGTCAGCGCAGGCGGCAAGAGGTGAAGAGACCTTCGCCGATGCTAACTTCTCACCCCCGTTTCGGTGTGGCCTGCTTCGCAGGCGCTTCAGACGCCCGAGCGGTATTCGCACGGCTGTGCAAATAACCTATCATCGGGCAATCATGAATGGATGAATTGTCCACAAAGCTTTTAATACAATTCGGGGCAACCCGGCATTGAAAATACGATTGAATACAATGAATAAATCTACAAGATACTTCATCACAATTTCACTTCTTACGGTTTTAGCACTCTCGAGTTTCGTCGGTGCGGCGACCGCTTTCATCCCCGGGAATACGCCAGCTGGCACTCCATCTGGCAGCCCGACCAACAACAACGTTGTTGGTAACACTCCATACGTAGTCTCCGAGGGCACTGCTTCGACCGACAACCTTGTCGGCAGCACGAACACGACTGGAGGCACCAACTGGCAGTACAGCTACGACGTCAACCAGTTCGGCTGCGAAACCGGCTTGTACTCGGCAGTGTCGATCGATTGTACTAGCCTACCTGGTTACTCAGCTTCTCCGGTCTGCTCCGTAGCGGTCACTCCAGCAGATTGCACCTATGACCAGGACGTCCAGGCACTTCCACCTGGGACTGACGTGGTCTTCAACGCGAACGCCTCCCTCAGAATAGCAATGGACGATTACGGTGAGTTCGTATCGACTACGACCAACACGGGTCAATGCTCTTCTTCTGCCACCAGCACCTCACCCGCTGAATGCGGTGTCGCAGGTCTGGCATATGGCAGCAACGAGAAGGGCTGGACGACCACCGAATCGTTCGCATCTACCAACATCAATCCCAAGGACTACATTCAGGGCTGGACCTTCCAGATGAATTACACCAGGACGGGCACTCCCTACGCGGTACTTGCCGAGTCCATATTCGGCGACTTCACTGCGCCAGATACAGGAAGAGGAGTCTTCACCTGGTTCACAGGGAGCAAATGTCCGGGATACGACGCGGCCGACCCACCTTGCGCTAATCCAGGCGACGGTGTAACTCCATACTACGTCGGCTCCCTTATCCCTACAGGCATCCAGGTGCTCTATGACAGCCAGACGCTTTCAGTCTTCAGAACCACGGTGACAGTTTGGGACGGCCACTTCAGTGAGGCCATCGCGAACATAACCATCACCGCGGTCTACAACAAGGAATCGAAGACCGTGATTGTCTACAAGGACCTGAAGATCCTCCTCGACACCAAGATCCTCGACAGCATTCAGGCCATATCCTTCTCCGAAAGGTATGAGCTCGACCTTGCTGCTAACGAGAACCCGACAAACGGGGCGTTCATCCACTACTATCACAGCGTGGGCCTCAACCAGTCCACTGTCTACCAGTACCCATTGACGGGTTCCAGTGACTACGACATCATCAACGCCTTCGACGCAGGCTACCACGTCAACTTCTTCGCCGCGTACTGGCCGAACGCGACTGAGTACTCCGTGTACTCGATCCTCGTTCCAGGCCTGACCGGCGCCACCGGCTCGCTCATCCCCTCTGGCACGGGCCCAGTCGAACCGTGCTACAGCTTCATCACATGTGACGCAGCGCTGCCCACGGGCACGCACATCGCTGACATTCCAAAGCCTACGGGCGAACCATCTACACCTTGGATCATCGTCCAATGGATGTACAACCAGGCCAAGTACCCAGCAATGCTCCACTTCATGGCGAAGAACGCACCGAACCGCGAGATGCGGTTCGTGGAAGTCCTCGGGCTGACAGACCTGGGTAGCGGAACAACAGGCACCACCGCGTGCACACTCCCAGCAACAACAGGCATCCCGGGTTGTAACCCGTATCCCTCGAGGGACGCAAACGCTCCCATAACGTGCCTATCCTTCGGGACTGGTAAGTGCCCCTACGGAGGCAAGAACCAGATAGGCGTCGAGGTGCAGTACCTCCTCCAACAGATATTCAACCCAGCCAGCCTCAACACGATCAACGGTCAGGACTTCGTCGCGTCCGAAAACAGTGTGCAAGGAAATGACCTGGGCTGCTACAATGGCGCGGGACCATCGATACAAGACGAAGATCAAACCTTCTCCGCCAACTGCAACCAGCCATTCCTCTGGACCGCAGTAGGACAGACCTCGCAGGCAGTCGACAGCGCCGGCTCGGCCCTCCTCTCGGCGATGCAGAGGCAAGACTTCAAGAACAGCGCGGACTCGGTAGCATATCCGGCTCCGTTCGCACTCCTCGACAAGAACAGCACCGCGTTGGGCTCGATACCCTACGCGCTCTGCGAACTGACGTCCACATCGGTCACGACATCGAAGGCGATCAACGGCCCCAATGCGTGCACCGGAACGACAAACATCTACACCTCCTTGCACAGCAACTCTGGCACGAAGACGGGCTTGGACACCACAACGCTGTACAGCAGCTACATGCAGAACTTCTACGACAGTAACGTAGAAAACATCGCACAGGCACAACCCATCCTAGGCGGATGCACATCTCCAGCCAATGAAACCACCAGCTATGAGTCCTGGTTCATGCCAGCGAAGAGTCCCTTCACAGAGTCTTGGGGCACAGACGAAAGCAGTGTCTGCGCCGCAGGTTCCCTTGAGGCGACATACGGAAACCTGGCATCGGATACAGGGTTGTACCTATACACCAACGTGCCTGAAAACCCCAACGGCATCATAACCGTGGGAGGACCAAAGGCCAACGGTGTCACGGCATACTTCAACGACTTCAACTTCGCACTCGACAGGGACGGGACGGATCTCTACTCATACATCAGCCCGACAGGCGCGGTCTCAGGGACAGCGCCCAACAACAATCTCGCCAACCCGACCCTCGACTTCTTCCCAGTCTCGTCATGGAAGTCATCCTCTGACATCGCCGACGGTTTCAACGCCAACATCGGATACAGCGACACCAACAACAGTATGGGATTCGCCGTAGTCTCGTTGTCGAGCAACGTAGTGGGACTTAGGGGCCTCTCCGTCTACGGATGGAACGGGAGAGACACCTACTGGGCATCTGCCTGGGTCTCACAGTGGCTCGGAACGGCCAACGGCTACTACAACAACCCATTCAACTGGCTGCCGAAGGGCGTAGTCTCGATCGTACTCGCGATCAACTACACTCAGAGCACAGCCGCCCCCTCGACGTGGGAACCCGCGAGCTTCACGGTAGTGGAGGCGTTGGGTACGATAACACAACTTGGTTTCAACGCATTCCTGAACAGCAACGCAGGACTGTTCGATCAAGCCAGCTTCAACTATCCCACAACCACCTGGACAGGCGCCGAAGTTCCATGGGCCACCACACACTCGGCAAACCCGGCAATCATCGACTACTCAAACAACGTCAACCTCTACGAGTGCTCTAGCGGATACCTCAGCGTCATACACTCGGTGGGCTTCGATTGGTTCAGCACCAAGCTACCCACCTGCACAACAGCATCAGTACAATTCGACGGGTAGGGTCAAAACCCCTACCTCCTCCTTTTCTTTAATCGGGTAGGGTCAAGGCCCTACCTCCTCCCTTTCTTTTCTCGACAAGAGCAGGTCATCTGGATCACCGATTCCAGTTTTGACGATCCCCCTCTGCTAGATCGTGTAAATTCCGCCGTCATCCCGAGGACTCCGGTTCGTGAATCTGGGACGCTCATAGGTCAACGGGGGCTTCCTCGCGGGCAGGGCATCGCTATTCCCTCTGCCGTTGTCAATCTGCCGCTCCCCCTGGTTTCCGCGGTGAGATAGGTTCAGCAGGGTCCGGTGGTCCCCGAGATTGCCCACAGGGCTCTAGCGGGACGCTTCGCGTCCGAAGCCCCCTGGCTGCGGCAGGGTGGCTTAGCATGGGGACGCCTCGACAGGAGACCGCTTACAGGAGTGGGCGATGACATCCGCGACAGGCTGCTGAGGACCGGGTTCAAGATCTGGCGCACAATCATCCAACAGATCCGAATTTGCGGACCCGGGACCTCGAGAGAAATCGCGCTGAGTTCGGCCACACTGAGGGGATCACCTAGCCTCGGGAGACTTTGCAGCGCACGAAAGGGTGCTTGCATGCACCGTCTTCGGCTGACGCCCTCTCTACATCGGAGACTTGTCAGTTCAAGGACGAGTCTGGTGCGTCATGGGACTCCATGCCGGGCCAGGGATGTGGTGTGCGAGAGTCTGCCCATTATATCCCAGGGGAAGCCCTGGACCTATTGCGGGTCCTGACGCGCACGACTAAGACAGGGGCAACGATGAATATCAGAATAGGAGCAAGGATAGAGAGCAACACAATTGGAATGGAATAGCCAGGAATCCCGTATGTCACTGTTACCGAGAGGTTGCCCACATCGTTGATGACCCACGCGTTAGCGAATGAGTCCACCTCAATGTGGTCGGTCGCCGGCACGGGGTTCCTATTGACGTAGGCTTTCCAGTCGGAATCGTAGGATTCAAGCAGTACAAGGTAGAATGGCCCCTTCGACGTGATTTGTGCGGAGTAGGAAGTCGGGTCGAGTTCCTTCCAGGTGAATTATGCGGGCATCACCGAGGAATCAGCCGAGGCGGTCTGATTCACTGGTTGGAAGACTCAAAAGTTACCCTCCGTCAAAAATGTAAGCCCCGGGATTTGCGGGACGGGCGGGGAAGCCGCCAGGTTGCATGTCTGAAGCACTATCGTGGAAGGGGACGTCGCAGATCCCGTCGCCAGTGTTCCTGAGCTGAAGTCCGAGCCCAGCGCGACACACTTGAATGCCCCGCCGCCCCCGAGACTGAAGAGAGAAGAGGGAGAACCCTCCTGGGAGTGTGCGACAATCCTTATGCTGGAGACTACGTTGTCTTCCACGTAGTCGATGTTGAAGGAAGCGCTTGCGGGAGCGTCTGGTTGCACGATGTCGGTGCAGCCGAGAAAAGTCGCCGGGCCCCTCAGAACCCAGGCGAATCCTGGATAGTTGTCCACGTGGCAACCGATGTATTTGGTGTGATACCCTGCGTTCACGAATCCTGAGGACTCCAAGAGATCGCCGAGTGAATAGTAAATGTCATCGCCAATCGACTTGTTGTTGGTGCCGGCGAAATAGTGAGCGAAGTTTTGGCAGGAGTCAAAGACGTTCTGTTGTGTGGTCATTTCACCTGCTGCTACGCCGAGCGTTGAGTCCTGATAGTAACCGTTGTACAGAGCTGCAAAGTGACAGTGAAGCACTAGGCCCTGGTTGGGGTTGTTGAGATAGAATCCGCTAACTTGGAGGCTTTGGTTTCCTATGAAGTTCAAGTTTTCGACCCTGATGGAATCGATTCTCGTCTGGGTTCCCTGGTTTATGTTCAGAATGAAGGATCCTGATGGGAAGACCGATGTTGCCACGAGGTCAACGCCACCTGGTGGGTTGGCTATGGGGCTGGTGCCGTCCGTGTTATTCTCGAGTACTTCTCCGCTTATCTGGAGGGGAGCGCTCAAGGCGTAATCGGGGCCTGGGGCATTGTAAACGATTGGCGTGCTGATCCGATAGACGCCACGCTTCACGAAGAGCCTTCCCCCATTCTGGGCCAGAATGATGTCGAGCGCTTCTTGAAACCCTGCGGTAGAAGTGCTGTCCTGTTCCTCGACCTCCCCGGTTTGCCCGTTCTCTGTGTAATAGTTGGTTCCATCAGTGAAGAGCATCACGGAATAGGGGAACTGTCCCGGCAAGGGGTCAATTGTCTGCAGACGGTTCAGACCCAGCGGAACCATTGCACCCATGACGGCCGCCATCCCTGCCGCTCCTAGGAAATCTCGCCTGTCTTGACTCACTCCTTCTGTCGTTCCGACTCCGCTCTTCCCGCTCAGGCCAACCCCTCGGGTTGGCTCGCCGTTGGTTTCTTACTTAAACCTCTTGTGGAGATACCCCGCCTAAGCTCTTCCGGCTTCTCGAGAGGCGGTCGTGAGTGGCAGGAGGTGGCTGGCCCTAAGAGCCTCTTTAAGCTGGCTCCTCAGGAGCGGCTTCTCTTAGACGTTGGGGAGAATTCCAACGTCGGCCTACCATCCTGCTTGGATTTCCTGTTCGCTTCAGCAATAAGTCAGATATTCGACCGCTTTGATGGGCTTGGGAACGCTCAGCAGCCGATTGCCGACGCCCGGCTCTCCGATGTGGGATGAAGGTCTGGAATCTAATTCGGCAGGAACGCTTCCTTCTCACGCTTAGGGCGTCGTCTGGATCACATCGGAAAGCATGTGCTCTCTTCCGCGAGAAACCCTTCAATATTCCTCGGATTAGCCATCCGTCTGTCTGTCAGTTAGCCAGATGTTTTCTGGCTGATGTCGGCGTCGTTTTGAAGGGACTCAGGCTTCTGGTTCGTCCGTCTTTCCACTATTCGCTCTCTCCAAATAGCTTCTGGAAGATACGCCACCAAGAGGAGGATTGCCATCGCCGAGGCTGAAGTAAAGAGGAGAATCTGATAGGTGCGGTTGGGCGCGTAGGATAGCTCCACCGTGTGATTGCCGGGAGAGGCGTATGCGATCCAGCCGTTCCCATACGTGTTAGTCATGATGTGTGTGGTCAGGACCTTCCCGTCCATCGTGGCTACCCAAGCGGGATCATACGTCTCGCCTAGGACGACCACTACGTTCGACGCGTTTTCTTGATGAAAGTTCAGTTGGTACTCTGCAGGGCTCACTCCTATCGTCGGCTGAGCGGCGGCTTGGGTCGCTCCCAAGGGGAACATCCACACTCCCGCGATTACGTTGGGGTCTACCGTGACGTTGCTGAAGTAGGTTGTGGAGTTGTCCGAGCCGAATCCTACGGTGCCTTCGTTGTCCATCTGGGGATCCTGGAATTCCGTGACATAGTTACCGTTGAGATATATCTCGAGCGACCCGCCATGCTTGATCAGCCTGAGATGGTTCCCGGATGGAAGGATGGAAACGGTCTGCACTACGACTCCCGATTGGTACGCGCCTCCTGAATCTGTCGCGATCTCCAGGTATCCATCGCTGTGGAAGATCAACCGGACGTACGAAGAGGCGTTCTGAGCGAAATATATGTTCGGTCCCTGCCAGTTCTCAGCTCCGTATGATACTGGCGTGAAATCCAGGTTGAGGTCGAAGTCGTTGTACTCCTCTGAGGTCCGAAGAACGCCGTTCTGGACCGTCGCCGAGCCGTTGCTTAAGCTCGAGGTGCCCTTCCCGACGAACGTGGTGTTCAGGCTTGAAAGTGAAGCCAGCTGGTTTGTCGCCAGGTCTGAAGGTCATGCGGTCCATTGCTCAGGGTCACATTGCCAATGTAGCCCATTGTCCCATTGGTCTCATTCAACGCGACTTCGCTCAGAGGGCCATTGTCTAGGAGGTAATAGATTGGAACGCTCTGCTGGTCGCTGTAGGCGACTACGTAGAGCCCATAGGTGCCCTTCAGTGGAGTCTCCTGCCAGTCGTATGAGCATAGGACTGGAGCTTCCCCGGAGCCCCCATTGCTGCAACCAGTCTCTGTGATTGGAAGAAGAACAGGGTATGATTGGAAGACTGAGGAGTTCACAAGCCCAATCGTCTCGGGGTTCGAGAAGAGAACGGGGTAGTCGCTGAGATACACGCGTGGCAGGGCATTGGGTACAATGTACTCAGACACTTCCCCGTTCGACAGCGTAGCGTTGGGCTTTCCTCCGAGGTCGATGGCGACAAGCGACATGTTGTCGGGCTGGAGGATTCGAAAACCCTGTATTCTGCCAGCCGTTGTTCAGGTAGACGTACTTCGTGCTCAACAGACTCAGAAGGTTGCTCAGGCCCGCGGGCGCGTCAAGACTGTCTGCCAGCTCGGACGTCACGTTTCCAACCAGGCCGAGCCTGGCAGGGTAAATCAGGGGATTCTCGAATTCGACGTTCAACTCCGCGCTGTGGTCAAACGGGAGGATTATTCCTCTGTACACGGCCTGATCAGACAGGCTCATTGAATTGTTCAGGATGCCTGCAACGTTCCCATCCGGTCCCAACGTGGAAATCTTGTTCCCAGAGTACACGTCCATTCCCATGTACCCGTTGAAAGCGAATGCGTTGTATGAGTATATCTGTGATATCCCGAGCAGAACTATGAGGAGCGTCACGAGGAACTTTCTGTACTCCTTGCTCCGGAAGTATTGCTTCGAGAGCGAGCCCAGCTTCTCCAGGGAGAACGCGAAGACCGGGGTGATGGCCAGCAGGAGGACCACTTGCAGCCGCAGGGGGTTCCGAAGAGTCCATAGGACCGACAGGTCTTGGATTATCCAGCTTGCTTGGGAGGTCGCGAGGAAAGACAGCAGCGTTGTGAAGCACGCGATGCCAATGAATGCGTAGAACACGGGATCGAATCTCCTCTTCTCGTCGGCGCCTTTCACTAGTAGAAAGCCCCCGACCGCGATCATCGGGATGGCGTATCCAATCAGGTTCGCGACGTTTGTGAGGTCGTTGTAACCGAGGGGAGCTTGTGGGGACCCTATGTTGCCTGCGAGCCTCAGCAGATTCAGGACTGAAGCGTCTTGGTAGGTGTACGTGAAGTCGGCCAGCACGCTGGAGCTCTGGTAGCCGAACTGCGGTGAATTGGAGTAGTTGTTAGAAAGGAAGTAGTATGCGAGGTTCAACAGGACGACAAGTAGACCGGCGAACGCCACCCACAGGACCAGTCTTCTTGTCATACGCAGGCTCTTTGTCGCCACCTGGCCAACGAAGACGAAGGCGAAGAGAACGCCCAGGGCGACCGTAATCGTGGGGAACGCCCACATGACCAGTCCCGTCGTCGCAGCGACCTTGGCCACGTTTCTGTAATTCCGCCTCTCCAGGAAGTCCAGGAGTGCCGCAAGAGACAGTGGCAAGAATACAAAGGACCACATGAAGACGCCTGCGACGTAGGATGAGATGACGACCGGGTTGACTACGTAGAACGCAGACCCGGCGATTCTGGCCCAGGTGCTCTTGCAGAACTTGCGTATGAGAACGTAGCTGGAGAAGAAGCTGAGCGGTATGCTGAGGTTCATAAGCCAAGTGTAGATCTGCATGTGCCCCAGGAACGATGCAAACGAGGAAAACGCGTACAGCAACAGGTAGCCCGTGGAAGTAGGAAGGTTCTCGCCATACGCAGTGAGATGCCACGCGTTGAACAGGTAGTCACCGATGACTGACGCAGAGTTCTGGGTCACTAGAGGATTGTCTCCAAAAACAAGATTCAGGTCGAAGACGCTTCGCGCGACCAGGAAGGTGATGACAATGCCCGAGAGTGCCACCGCTAGGCTAGGGAGCACAGAGATTCCTTGGAGGCGTGCATGGAAAGCGCGGATTGAAGCGACCAGTTTTTCTTTCAAACTCATCGGTTGCCGACTCTTGCGGGGATTATGATGCGGCCTCTCGGCTCATAGATAAAGGTGAAACTGGGCCACATACCGGTGAGGTCAGCTCGGGACCGCGTTTCATGATTTCCCTTACTCAATGACTAGTAGACCGAACGGCACATGGTCAAAGACAGGTTTAGATGCTCCCAGTGAGAATACTGTCCAAGGAGAGAAAGCGGTTCAGCTGGGAAAATAGTAAACCTAGGTCGAACTAAAACAAAGATCCCAGTGACGCCACTTTTTGATGCTGACAACCGGGACCAAGCCAGACCGGTGCGGTTACTGAATCACAAGGAAACCTAGACTGGCTAAGGCTCTCTGCTCTGAAATACGGCTGGAATCAGGCTAATAGCCGAAGTAAGATGCTGTCGGCAGAAGTGACCGTGGTCGTCGATGAGGGACCGGGGTAGACGAAGAAGTAGATGGCTAGCAATGCTATGATTATCAGAACGACAAACCCTATGATGATCAACCTGCCTATGGCTTTTCTGTTCAAGCGAGAAAACCTTGCGAGAATCCGTATTTAAGCCTTGGTGCTTTAGATTCTGGTCGGTTAAGGGACATGGGCCTTGAGAGATATTTCTGATGTGATTCTGTCAGCTTCGTTGTGCACTCTCGTATTCGATGGCTCTCATGGCCAACCGTTCAGGAGCGACGACGCCAAGCCGGGGACCTCCGCCAGCTGGGAGGTGACTCGAGCCCGGATTATTTCTGGACGCCTCCAGGCGGACCAAGATCGGCGCGTCTTCTCCCTCGAACCCTTTTCCAAGGAGCGATGATGACGGTCAGCAGGGCGACGATCGTGGCCAAGCTGACGAACACGCCTAGGTTGAAGAATCCCTGCGGTTGGTACCCCAGAGTCACCGTGTAAGACCCCGTTCCATTGACGAGGAACCCGTCGGCTACCCCGAATAGCTCAAGGGGCTGAACCGACGAGCCGCCATTTGAGGCGGTCCAACCGAGATCATAGGCGTCCGAGAGCGACAGGACGAGCCTTCCGTTCCCATGAAGCTGGACAACGTACTCGGTCGTGCCCTCCTCCGTGACCGCGGTGACCCCGTAGCTGGTGTTCCTCTCGCTCAGCTCTGGGGGGCCTGTGGCGTTCCCCGACGCGTCTTGATTCATGAACCATATCGAATCGAGCTGCGCATCGTTGGTTCCGGCCTGGAGTGTGACCTCGATCTTGTGCGGCCCTTCTGCGAGAACCACAGGTCCGACGTACGCCCAGCCGAACCCGCTGGGGCTGGCAGGATATGTCTTGTTGTCGAGCGTAACCACCATGTTCCCAGACCCTCTTACGGCAATGGTGTAGTCTCCGGAAAAAGTGTCGAAGGACCTGCTCAGGACCGAGGCCGAATTGAGTTCGACGAACTCACCGTTGCTTGCCGCGCCTCCGTACTCTGTTGACACCGACGCGCTTCTCATTTCCATGTCTGAGGCAGCGTCGAACTCGTAGAGCACCCCCTTCTGGGAAAGGAAGACAGAGGCCCACTGCGTCATCTTCTGCATCCATCCGGCCGGAACGATTGCGATGAGGTTGACCGCGTTGAACCCGCCTTCGTTCTGCATCGAGATTTCGTGGCTGCCTGGGCCCAGCTGCGCCTCGCCTATCGCCCTCCAGACGAACGCGCTGGAGTTGCTCTGGCTGCTTATCGTGGAGATGGACGCGCCGTCGACGGAGAACCTTACCGTTCCGCCCGCGGGGCTCTCCAGGATCCTGGCGAAGAATTCCGAACCGTTCGAACTCGTCGTGAACGGCATGTCCAGGGTGGACCCGTCCGCAGAGGTGAGGGCGACTCCCTTTCCATAGTCGTAGTCCCAGATCTGGACTCCCAGGTCGGAAAGAGTGTCTGTCTTCAAGAGGGTCGGGATGTCGATCCTGGACCAGGTGTCGTTAGGGCTGTCATGGACGGTGAAGTCGTACGGAGAGAGGAGCGTGGTGTCGTTGAGGGCGAGGGCCAGGGTGTCGTTCCCCAGGCTGCCATCCAGCAGGAACGCGTTCGCCCCTTCAAGGTTCACCGGGTAGTTCTGGTCAAGGAAGGCGGCTGCCGTCCCCGTCAGGTTGAGTTCGTTCAGCGAGATGAGCCTGTCGAAGCCACCCTCAATCGCCACAAGGTTGCCGTACGGCTGAACGGTGGCGTTGTTCCAGAGTTTGTTCTCGAACAGGGTTATGATCCCCTCCCTCTGGACTACCTGCAGGTCGGGCTGGTCCAGGAGGCTCCGGTAGAGTTCTCGGGAGTATCCCTGCGAGCTCGAGTCGTTGTGGAATATTACGTAGCGGATGTCGAGTGGATTGAGGTAGGCGGAGATGTCGTTCGTCCTGTTCTCCAGGAGTGTCTGGTTCAAGAACTCGTAGTATTGGATGAAGTTCGGAGAGAGCGAGTCGAACGTGGGCTTCGCGGACGAGTCGAGCTCGAACGCCCCCGAGTAGTTCTGGTAGACCCAGGTCGCCCCGTCCTCCTGGTACGGCGGGACCCACAGGACGTTGTACTGCGTCGTGTCCTTCTGCATCATTTCGTTCACGTTGGAGATTTCGCTCGGCACGACGACCGGACGGAAGGGTCCCTCGAAGCTGTTCGTCACGCCGGGCGTCACGTAGATGAGAGTCGAGGATGCCACCAGCGCCAGGACGAAGAGGGCGAGCGGCTTCTGCAGGCGGAACCTGGATTTGACGTGGCCGGTCATCCCGAGCATGAAGTAGGCGAGGAGCGTCGAATAGACGAGCGGGAGGAAGATGCTCCACTTGTTCGGGTCCCTGAAGAGCCAGCCGAAGGAGGAGATCAGCGGGGCCTGAAAGACGAGCCATTCGTAGGCCTGCGGGAATAGCGCAGTGCCCGTGGACAAGAGCACCACGGGTATGCTGAAGAGGGCGAGGAATGCGACTGGTCTCGCCCTTCCGTAGAATGCCAGCGCAACGTAGCCGAGGACGATGACGATCACGCTCGACAAGATCCAGACTGCTTCCAGAGGGAACGTCGTGGGGAGGCTGCTGGCGGGCGGCAGCCAGTAGGAGGTCAGTCTGAGCACCTCGGGGATCGCGCTGTTCCTGCTGAAGAGCTGCAGCTGCCCCAGGCTGATTATGTACCCGGGTTGAGGCAGACCCCCTGAAAGGAACGCATAGTCAGCCATGGGCAGTATCCAGAACGCGCCGACAAGCCCGTAGGCGGAGAGGAACAGGAGCAGGTTCTTCGTCTTCGACGCGCGCGCGGAAGAGTCAGTGACCATGTAGAAGACGTACAACGACAGCACGAGCAGCACAAGAAACACTGCGCCATGTGGGTCCGCGGAGGCGACTGTCGAGGCCAGCACGAGCGCCAGGACTCCCTTGACGTCGAGTCTCCTCTGCTCGAGGGTCCGGATCGAAAGGAGGAACACCAGGGGAAGAAGGCTGTATGAGACGAGCAGGAAGGAGTGATAGACCCTGTCCATCGCCCAGGGATTGAAAGTGTACAGTACCGAGGGGAAGAAGCTGCACGTGAAGAGGACCCGGCGATCTTCTGTGTACCGGCGCAGCAGGTGCCTGGCGGTTATGTACATCGATGTGCCTGCGATCAGAAAGATCGAGATGATCATGAACTTGAAGAATATCTCAGCGCTGACGTCCAGCAGATAGAAGGGAAGGTAGAAGATGAGGAGGTAGGGCAGCCTCATCACGTTCGTCGCGACGAAGTTGTTCCGATTGGACCAAAGCGGGTAGTCCGCCCTGAGGAACTGCCTGATGTCCAGGGTCGGGACGAAGTCACCGTACAGGATCGTCCCCTTACCTATGAGCAGCCTCCCCACGAGGAGAAAGGTCAGGAGGACGAGAAGAACGAAGGCGACGACCACGTCGAGGTGGTCGACGACGATCCCCCGCAGGTTAACACGGATTCCATTTCGGGGCGTGGTGTTATGCAGGGGGATACACCGTGCAGCAGTCCCCGCCTGCTTAGTTATGGGTTATGACAGGAGGTCCACGAATCGCAATTTCCGGCCGTAGAAGCTTCTGTGACGAGACTGGGGTCTTTGGCTGAGCGCTACTGTCGATGGCGTGAGAATCTCTCTGAAATCCTAAGGAGGCGCTTCTATAGCATCGTCATCTAAGGAGGCTGAGGGGTCTGTTGGGCTCACCGGGTAGAAAAGACTTCCTAAATCCGGTTCTGTCAAGTTGGCGTCACCTTCCCCTCTGAATCAGGGTTGTCAAGTTCCGTCACCGGTCAGACGTTGGCTTTTTGACGAACTCAGCAATTCGACGTTGAGAAGCTATACCCGTAACTAGGAGCCGTATTGTAGGTCTCTCCAAACCCGAACATGATGCATGACAAGGAACGGTATTGACTTCCGCATGCTGCACCCGCACCACAAACGAAGTCTGGGCCGCCTTCGGGGGCTTGAGATGTTTGGATAACTGGAATGAAAGTGAACAGGCTGAGAACAACGGCGATGACAACGGCTATCGAGATTGTGATTGCAATGGTCTTACGCTTCATTCGTTGGGTCAATACAGGTCGGGTCTTAGCGCGCGCGCGCGCTCGCTCGCTTTGGAAATCGCCAGATGCAAAGTCGACCGTTCTTGGTTCTCGACCTCACAATATTGTCTGCATCAGTCGGGTCGGTATCCCACCCGAACCTATCCAACGCAGGGCTGGAACGCCTGTATCATAATAAGCCGATTGGGTGTTTGAAGAACGGAATCTCGAACGAATGGCCTGACTACCGACAAGTTAAGAGAACTCCCAAAAGACGGGACTGCCAAATGCAAGCTTGCCCCGAGTGCGGTTCGACAAGTTTCAAAGCCAAAGACTTGGACGAGCGGACCGTCCAAATCAGTTGTGCCAAGTGCGGATGGACGCCCCCTCCCGTGAAGATAGACCAAGAAATCGCTGACAAGGACGCCTTGCGGTGAAGGATAATAGGAACCAGACCAAGTGAACGCCCCGCTTTGGCATTCGCAATCAAATGCGCAGATTGCAACTGCTTCCCCTCAGAGTGCCGTGTTAGTCCGTCAGCGCAAGATTGTCCGAACTGCTCTCTTGAGACATGCTGTTGTTGGACTGCCGTCCATCCACCCAACGACTTCTGACAGCCTCCCGAAGTCGGAGGATTACCTGTCACCCAACGGCGACTTTACAGTACCACGCCTCGAAAGACGTAAGAGACACAGGCAAGACAGAGTACAAACCAGAGAGGCCCGATGCCTTCTAAACTCGTTGACGAGTGCCCTGTCTGTGGGAAGGGAAGCCTGCGCCCGAGAGGCTACAGGAAAAAGCAAGAGACGCCGATTCCAAAAAGTAGCTTCCAACCCGAAAGCGATTCCACCGAGCTTGAGTGTGATAACTGCCGCCACGTCGTGAGGGTAGTCAGAATCCACAGGTGACCTTCAGTCTGGGCGGGCAAGTCCTGACGTGATTGCGTGTTTTCCTCGCCCGCCCAGAATCCTTTGGTTAGTTAGCCGATTGCCTGAGAATTAACACGAACATTGATCCTAAGAATTAAGAGAGTCTCCGTCCGTCATGCTGGCGTGCGCCCGCCCTTCTCACGCTGAATCTCAGACGACGAGGGCATGGAGCCCCGTCGGACGAGCGCACGCCACTTCTGAGATGAGAGCGCTTTCGTGGATTGCCAATCCGGATTTCACCTCCTGAACGCGTTATACCTGAGGAGCCCTGTTTACGGTTCGGTCTGACAGACTCATGGAGCAGCTTGAGGGCAGGCGGGCGCAGAAGGAGCGGCAACAATATGCCAAGCTAAGGCTCAGAATCCCGAGCGACACGGGAAGGACCGCACGAATTTGTGAGAAGAGGCTCCACAGAGTCTCCATTCACAGTAAGAGAATGGGGAGCACAAGAATGGGAATTGAGCGAGGATGAGCTTGCGTTCTGGGACGGCCTAAGCCAAGTTCACAAGGATGCCCTTGTCGAACGTCAATATGGCAGGTGCTTCCTCTGCGCTCTCGACTCAGAGATGCCGTAAGGGCCGAAGGTGACGAAACTTGACAACCCTGATTCAGAGGGGAAGGTGACGCCAACTTGACAGAACCCTAAATCCCTAACTAACTAAATCCCTAAAACGGCGCCAAGCGCATGGTACGGCCTTTAGGGGAAGTTTAGGGATTAGTTAGTTAGCGATTTAGTTAGGGTTTTTCGGCGGAGAATCAGGCTGACGACATAGAGTCGGCACCACCAGCCAGTCGACCGCTGGTCCGGAGGAGGTCGACACGGGTCGCCTGTTCGGACCATGGCGAGGCCGCCCCATGCCTGTTTAGCGTCCCGTGGTTAGCGAATCGTCTAGCCCGACCGTGAACCGGCCCCGCACAGCAACCACGCATGCGGATCCCACATAACCGGGAGGCATGAACGCAAGCATAGCCACCATCTGAGGAGAGGTAGAACAAACCGGCCATATCCGCTCCGAGACTGAAACATCCTGGAACCTCAGAATCCAACCGAAATGACCCCGATGAGAGCAGCAAAGTACCTTACCGATTGGTAGACGACGAATCCGAGCAGGACCTTGGGGCTTCTCGCTGAGTCCCTGGCCGCCCTGGAGTAGCTTCTCCGCATCGGACTCAGCTGTCTCCAGGCCGACCCCCCGTTCTTCCCTATGTACTCCCTGAGACTCCTTCCGTAGTAGTAGTGCTTCCTGAACACTTCGTAGAGGGTCTTCGGCTCGCCAAGATGAATCTCGCAGGACCTTATCCTGCCTATCTTGAAGCCCGCCCTGACCAGCCTGTCGTGCAGGTCGTAGTCTTCGGCAGCCACCAGCCTCTCGTCAAACCCGCCCACCGACAGGAAGGCATCTCTCCTCCAGAACCGGGCTGCCACGTTGAGCTCCTCGCCAACGTAGTTGTCACGCTCGAGCTTTCTCACCTGAGCCCAGAGACTCACAGTCGCGTCGGACGTGTTGTGGACTTCGACTGCGTCACAGCCTTGGTTTTCACAACTTTCTACGGCCTCCTTTATCACATCCGGCTGAACCACGAAGTCTGCGTCCACCCTGTAGACGTACTTGCCGCCCGCGACCCTTGCTCCGAAATTGACTTGGGCGGACCGCTCCGGCCCTTTCGAGTATACCTTGGCGCCGCATTTCTCGGCTACCTGCACCGTCCAGTCTCTCGAATGGTTGTCGACCACGATGATCTCTAGGCTCTTGTAGCTCTGCCGCCTCAAGGACTCTAGGCACGTCTCTATTGTCTCAGCTGAGTTCTTCGTGGGTACCACCACGGAGACCAGAGGGTGGCCGCTGCCATTTTCCGGCGTCATCGAGCGTCACGGATGCGTGGGGGCGCCGTATTTCAAGTCTTGAGGCTGGGCGACCGGGATACTGGCGTCAGAAGACCGCGGCGGTTGTCCTGCCCTACAGCCATCTAGAGGGAGTGTAGTTACACTCTAGTATTTGATGCCTCTCTTGAACTGTAGCAAATCGTTGAGGTTGCCGTAAAGCGATTTGCTCTGAGCTGTCGGCCTCTAGTGGATTCCCATCATATGCTGGTGTAAATCAGAGCAATGTTCAGCGCGATTATTGTGGCGCCGACGGCCAGCGCTATGATAGTCATTATTCTACGGTTCACGAACGAGCCCATTACCTTCCTCCTGCTGGTGTACCAGATCAAAGGGATCATGGGGAGTGGAATCAGTATGCTCAGGAAAACTTGGCTGTAAAAGAGCAGCGCCAACGGACTAAACCCTAGGAGAATAGCTGCCGTGGTGGGAATGACGTTGATGAACCGAGTGACAACTCGCCTCAGATACGGGTTCACGCTGACTCCTAGCAATCCGGTCATGACTTCCTGCCCCGCCAAGGTTCCAACTACCGATGAAGCGATTCCAGAGGCAAGAAGAGTTACGGCGAAGACCACCGCCGCGAGAGGACCGAAGAGAGGCTTCAGTATGTTGAACGCATCGCTTATCTGCGAGACGTTGGTGTACCCGTGGCCATAGAAAGCGGCCGCGGCCATGACGAGAATCGCTACGTTGACGCAGCCGGCAATCGCCAGGATGACGACGTTCTCCCGCAAGTGGAGCCCGAGTAGCTTCTTCTTCGGTATTTTGTCGTTCTCAGTGATTCCCCACCTGCCCAGCTTGCCCGATGTCAGCGAAGAGTGGAGCCAGAGGACGTGGGGCATGACCGTGGCGCCGACTATACCGACGACGGTAAGGACTGTGCCGCTGGATATCGACGGCGAGATCGAATGAATCCCAATCTGCTGCAGATTCGGCCCGACTATCAGGAGTTCGTAAAGGAAGCCTATGGCTATTATCGAGACGAAGACCATGAAGAAGTACTCTATCACGCGGAAGCGGTTGTTTGTCAGCGCCAGGAGGACGATGACATCCAACGCTCCGAAGATGCTCGCGTAGAGAAGGGGAATCCCGAAGAGGATGTTCAGCGCGATAACGGTTCCCAGATACTCGGCCAGGTCCGTCGAGGCTATGGCGATTTCGGCCGCTAACCAGTACGGAATTGTGCGACTTCTGGTCTTCAATGATCCTCTGATCAGTTGCGGAAGGCTGTTCCCCGTCGCAATCCCGAGCTTTCCCGATAGATACTGGAGTACCATGGCGAATCCGCTGGCCATCCAGACCGCCCAGACCAGGTCGTAGTTGAAGACCGACCCCCCGGCGACGTCAGTTCCAAAGTTCCCAGGGTCGATGTACGCCAGGCTCACTATCAGAGTTGGGCCGAGGTACACCATGAAGTCACGGAGTGAGATGCGAGGGTTGTTCTTCTGCTGCTCCGTTACTTCTGGTTTCTGGTTCGGTTCAGGCGGCTTGAGGCTCCTATCGGGGGGTCCGCTCATGAACGGCTTCTAGGGACAAATCGAGTGGTATTTTAACTTAGATGCATCTAATATTTCTCGTGTCCCCGAAACTTTGTGGAGGCGTCACAATGCTTAAGGCGTTGATGTTGGTGCGGTTTCATCGAAGACGCGTTGGCGGGAACGACCCGACTCAAGCGGGAGACGCCGAGGTCAGAGGACTACCTCGAAGCCATCTACCGCCTGGCTCACGACAAGGGCTATGCGAGCACCCTCGGCATAGCAGAGAAGCTTCAGGTCAGCGCGCCGAGCGTATCGAACATGGTGAAGAACCTGGCCGCCAGCGGGTACCTAGAGTATGAACCCTACCGCGGCATGAAGTTGACAGCGAAAGGAGAGACGGTCGCAAGGTCAGTAGTCTCTAGACACGAGATTCTCATGGATTTCCTGACCATTATAGGCGTGGACAAGGCTACCGCTTATAGCGACGCCGAGGGGATCGAGCACCACCTCCACCCTGAAACGGCAGACGCGCTGGAAAAGCTGACAACTTCCTTGCGAAAAAGTCCTGCACTATTGAAGAGTATTCGAGAATACATGAATGAGGACTAGTCGCCTGTAACAGCCGAGGCTAGTCTGAGTCGGAGTTCGTCTCCGGCTATGGAGTGGAGGAAAAGAAGCTGTCCAACACTCAGTCCCCGGTGTAGCCCTTCGGCCCCCGTTCCACTTGGTCCCTTTCGTGAACTTCAAGCCATTGATGTCCACAGTGCTTGCATCTGTACATGTATTGAAATGCGTTAGCATCGACAATCAACGGGATACTCTCCTCTACTAACGATGGCGGCATTGAAAGGCTGCTAAGGGGGGGCCACCCAGAGACGGTTGTAGCTGCCTTCGTGAGCCTATCTTTCTCCTCGAAGCTCTCTGAATCCCCAGGCTTTCTGCTCACGAGCCTGATCTCGAATCTGCGGCGGCACGATGGACAGTGGCGGAAGAAGGTCCTGGCTTGAGACACGCACGGCGTATCGTCTCGCCTTACTTAAGGGCTGAGAGTCAACGTCTACAAGGACGGACTTGGCGGGGCAACTCACCCGAGCGAGATCGTCTGGCCAGGCCTTCTTCGTTGCGCCCTCCCATCTCAGGCGCGGATGCGGTGCCTGTGCAATGTCACTCTTCACAATCCCCTCTAACGGAATTGACATTCGCTCACAAGAGCTCCTGGTCTCGTATCATCAGCAGTAATGCTACCAGAATTAGCGACCGTCTTGCTTGGCGCTTGCGTTGGCATCGCCGCGGTGCTCTATGCGGCGCCCAAGGGCTACTTGGGACACCCGCTTAGGAGAGGACCCGTCGGTTCGATGACGTTGTCCCAGTCTTACGCGTCGCCGATGGAGCAGGAGGTGGTGCTTCCGCCTGCGGTGACAACGACCGTGGCCGAGCCGACTCCTGCCCCGGTCCCAGCGATTCAGGAGACTGTGCAGCCGACTCCTGCCCCGGTCCCAGCGATTCAGGAGACTGTGCAGCCGACTCCTGCCCCGGTGCAGTACGCCGCGCCATCTGTCACACCATCCGAAGCGCCATCCGTCTCTGAGAAGCCGACTCGGAAGCACAGTAGGCAGACCGCCAGGGTCAAGGGGACCGCCAAGGTCAGAAGGACTGTTGGCTCCAAGGCATCACCGAAGCGGAAGACGAAGAAGCGCTAAGCGACAAGAAGAGAGAGGAAGAAGGGCGAGGGCTGACGTCGGTGCATGCAGGGGTCCGCGGGGGCGAAGGCGAGGACTTCAGAGACCTCACCATTGTGAGGGCCAATCCGCCGCAGGGCCGGGCCGAGGCGCTACTTCCCGATGAGGGACCGCAGCCAGACGGGGAGGAAGGCCTTGTCCGGGAAGAACACCAAGAAGAAGAAGAACGCTCCTAGGAGGTAAATGACCCAGGTGTATCTCGGCACCCAATTGCGGGTCAGGAAGTAGCTTGCCCCCATCGCGACAGCCGGCAGAGCCGGGATGAAATAGAAGGGATACGTCACCCTTCCGGCCGCGAATAGGGCGACGTAGGGGAAGTAGTTCCAGCAGAACCAGATCAGGGAGAGCAACGCAAGCTTGGTGTCGCCTGAGAGGCTCCGTGGGCCCGTGTCGGCGAACCCGAACTGCTCCAGCCCCCCAGGCCTAGGCTTGAAGACCCTCCAGATCGCCAACGCGGCTAGGGGCGCCCAAAGATACGTCGTCCAGGTCTCGAGGAGGTTGGTCACCCCATAGTATGCGACGCCCACGTAGTTCGTGCAGGCCGAGCCCGCGCAGACCGAGACGCTGGTCCCGTAGTAGGTCACGGGCTGGTAGTAGGTCATCCAGCTGAAGGGAGTGATTTGGATGTTGTTGCCGTAAGTCCAACCCGGGCCTATCAGCGAGGCGCCGTACGACAGCATGTAGTGTATCTGGTCGAGGAAGGTGGGGAAGGCGGACCTCGCGAGCAGCGAATCATAGGTCTGGAGGCCCAGGATGAGCACCCCCGCGGTCACGATCGCGATCTCGAAGGCGCTGACAAGGCGCAGCCTCTTTCCCCCCTCTCCAGCGGCGAGGTGGTAGGTCGCCAGAGTCGCCATGAGGAAGATCCCGGTCTCCTTCGAGAGGGCCGACAGCCCGAGGAGAATCCCGGCGAGCGTGAACCGGTCCAGCTTCCAGAAGCTGACCTTGTAGAAGTACAGCACGAAGCCCAATAGCGCGAAGAAGACCATTGGGATGTCCAGCAGGGCGGCACTCGACTGCGAGAAGAACATCACGTCCAGGGCGAGAAGCGTCGCCGACAGGAAGGAGGCCTTGCGGCTCCCGGTGAGTTTTAGGACCAGGAAGAACAGCAACGGCAGGGAGAAGGTGCCGAGAAGGACGTTGAAGATTCTCCAGCCCGGGGCGTTGTCTCCGAACGCCGCTATGCCGGCCGCCATCAGCGCCTTTGAGAGGAACGGGTGCTCGGTGTTGCAGTTGGGGACCGTCGGCCCGCACTGCGTCCCGTTGAAGAGGGTCTCGGCTGCCGGCACGTAGTAGGACTCGTCCATGATGCAACCGTTGACGTTCTTCGTGGTGTCTCGGCAGGCAGGCAGCGAAGGGGTGTTGATTATGTACAGATGGGCCGCGAAGGTGGATCCGGCCAGAAGCACCAAGAACACGAGAGGCAGCCGGTACGAGGGATAGGCGAAGTACGCGTAGACGACGGCCGCGAGCAGTGTCACAATCGAAGTCATCCCGAGCGCGATCCCCACAAGGTCGGCGGCCTGGGCCAGCGCTGCGGAGGACAGAGCGGCGTGTCCGATGACCACCAAGACGAACAGTCCGAGCTCGGCCAGAGTCGCAGCGAGCAGGACCTTGAGGAAGGGGTGCAGGCCGGGGCGTGGCCGCTCGGGCTGGGTCAGCTCCACGGCCCTGCCGAGATACCCCGACTAAAAAGATTGAAGGCGTCTAATCCTGTCAACTCTACGGGATTCGCGAATCGTACGCCGAATGAGTCGCCCCGCCGCTTCAGTCTAGCGAGCCCTCAACGAGTGCACTTGTGTGACTTCTTGCTAGGAGCCGTCTCTTCCCTACAATCAGGAAGCATGGGCCTTCCCTTCCCTCTCCCAAGGTGAACTGGAAGGACGGGGTGACGTGTCATGAGACCTTCCCACCGCACTTCGGGCAGGAGATCCTCCGAAGCGTAAATACCCTGGTCCGGCGTGTGCGTGCCGATGCATCCGGGGAAAACACCGACCATTTTGGCCATCGCTCTTCTCTCCCTGCTTGCGCTTTCGTCTTCATTTGTACCCACGACACGGGCCAACGCCTCGGTGGTGGCGACTGTATCTGTGGGACAGCGTCCCGTTGGCGTAGCCTATGACAGCGGGAAGGGGGAGGTCTTCGTAGCGAACGGCGTGTCCAACACCACCAGCGTCATCTCTGACGCGTCCAACACAGTGGTGGCAACCGTAAGCGTGGGACGGGCTCCCAATGGCGCCGCGTACGACAGGGGGAAGGGAGAGGTCTTTGTCACTAACTTTGTGTCCAACACCACCAGCGTCATCTCTGACGCGTCCGACAAAGTGGTGGCGACGGTAAGCGTGGGGCAGCGCCCCGCCGGCGTCGCGTACGACAGCGGGAAGGGCGAGGTCTTCGTCGCGAATGGTCTTTCGGGCACCGTCAGCGTGATCTCTGATGCATCGAACACAGTGGTGGCAACCGTACGCGTGGGCACTGCTCCCGACGGCGTCGCGTACGACAGCGGGAAGGGCGAGGTCTTTGTCACGAACTATGTGTCCAACACCACCAGCGTCATCTCTGACGCGTCCGACAAAGTGGTGGCGACGGTAAGCGTGGGGCAGCGCCCCGCCGGCGTCGCGTACGACAGCGGGAAGGGCGAGGTCTTCGTCGCGGACTTTGTCACGAACATCGTCAGCGTGATCTCCGACGCATCGAACACGCTGGTGGCGAACGTAGCCGAGCCATCGGGCCCCTTCGGCGTCGCGTACGACAGCGGGAAGGGCGAGGTCTTCGTAGCGAACTTCGCGGCGAACATTGTAACCGCAATCTCTGACACATCGAACACGGTGGTGGCAAACATAGCCGAGGGGACTGGTCCCTTCGGCGTCGCGTACGACAGCGGGAAGGGAGAGATCTTTGTCACGAACAATGGGTCGGGCAACGTCGACGTGCTATCCCCACCCGCTGCGACGGTATCGACATTGGCCACAACCACAACCAGGAAATCGGCCACCACGACCACGCCATCGACAACCGGAGGCTCCCCAGACCTGGCGCTCTACTTGCTCGTGGCGATATTGGCAGTGATCGCCGGAGGGTTCGCCGGATTTGAGCTGCGTACACGCAAGAAACCTGGCAAGCCGGTCGGGGACAACAAGTCCCATCCCAAGGCCCTGGTGCCACCTACCTAGTGCTGACCTCGCTAGCTCCTCCTCTGATCGGCCCTCTGCGCCTTGGCCATTCCCACTGAGTCGGAATTCACTTCTGTAGCCCATTTGGCGGTCGGTCCAACCGGGCCCGTTCAGTAACCCCGGAGCGGATCTATCACCGGCTGGTTTCCACTCCTTCTAGCAACCTGTCAGGAGGAGAGTGGAGACACGCAGCGATAATGCTCCCTGGCATCATCGGTCATGCAGTCTTAATAGAGCTCGGAGACGAAGCGCCTGCCCATGTTCACAGGTGTCTCGTCAGTTGCTGTGCTGGTGAACGACGTTGAGGCGTCAGCGAAGTGGTATGAAGCGAAACTTGGGTTCGAGGTGAGTGCCCAGGGACACTGGGTCACGGTCAGCCCGAAGGGCTCTGGGGTTGTGATCCACCTTTGAGGAAAGTGCGAAGAGTGGGATTCCGACACGCCCGGCGGGAACACGGGTATCGGCTTCTCGTCCGACGACAAGAGGAGGACCTACGAGGAACTCAAGGCCAGAGGCGTCGAGTTCAAACAGGAGCTGACCACGGAGTGGTTTGGAACCTATGCTATATTCAAGGACCCTGATGGAAACGAGTTCTGGATGTAGAAGCGATCTGCGATGATTCGTACGGGAAGGCACGCTCTGCCATCCGAGACCTCCCAGATCGCCTAAATCGCCCACAATCGAAAGCGCGAGAGAATGACCATGTCGAGAACTGGAGAATTCAGGCCCGCCTCCCTTGTGCGCATTTGAGGCGGCGTCCAGCTCTCGTCCACATGTGGCCGTCCTTCCCGAACTGCCTGTAACAATTGTGTGACCAGTGTCTCAGACGTCAATGCTCTTATACGATGGACCGGCTCGACGGGATGCGAACTTGCACGAGCTGAGCATCGCACAGAACATCGTCGACACTGTCCTCTCTGAAGTGCAGAAGAACGACGCAAAGAAGGTCACGGAGATTTCAGTGGAAGTGGGTCAGCTGATGCAGCTTGACAGGAATGCTCTTGCTTTCGCACTCAGGCTGCTCATGACAGGTCCCGTGTTGAAGGGAGCGCGTGTCCACGTGCGTGTCAGGAAAGCATCCTTCTCGTGCAGGAAGTGCAACCAGGAGTGGGGGATGGCCGAAGCGCAGAAGCAGCTTGCGAAGGTCCCCGATTCTCTCCGAGTAAGGGAGCCAGAAAGCAAGGAACTCCCGCTGCATTTCCTACCCTTCCTCTACCCCGCCTTCATCCGGTGCCCAAGATGCGGCAGTTCCGACATCTCCTCGAAAGAGGGAGAAGAGATGCAGCTCCGGAGTGTGGTCATGGAGTGACGGGGTCCATCGAGAGGAACCTCATCTCCATAGGGGCCGCCCAGGAAAGGCTAGACCGGATCGCGAAGGTTGTGCTCATAGGAAGTGGCAAGGGAGGCGTCGGGAAGAGCACCGTGGCCTCTGGGTTGGCCCTCACCTTGTCCCGCGAGGGCCGAAGGACCGCCCTCCTGGACATCGACATCCATGGCGCCAGCGTGCCGGAGTACCTGGGGGTGGCTCCCCCGGTGAGGAGCACCAAGAAGGGGCTTGAGCCCAAGACGAGGGACGGCCTGTCGGTGATGTCCCTGGGCCTGTTCACAGGCGGCCTTCCCGTGCCCATGAGAGGAGGCGGCAAACAGGAGCTGATCACGCAGCTGTTTGCCCTCACGAACTGGGGAGAACTGGATTACCTCGTCGTCGACCTTCCTCCGAGCATGGGAGACGAGCTACTCTCAGCATTCTCTCTGTTCTCCGGGAAGGCCACCCTCGCCCTGGTCACCACCCCCTCTCCGGGCTCAGTGAGCGTAGTCTCCCGCCTCAGGCGGCTGGCAGAAACCGAGAGGGTCCCAGTCCGAGGTATCATAGTCAACATGGCCTACCTCCTCGTCGGCATGAAGAGGACCTTCCCATTCGGCAGACTCGACCGCAAGCTCCTGGAGGCCACGTTCAAGTCCCCGATCGTCGTTGAGATACCGCTGGAGCCCTTGGTGAGCACACGAGGGCTGGGTGCCGTCCTGAAGGAATCCAACGACTTTTCTCGTGCTTTTCGGAAACTTGCGAAACGCATCGGCCGCTAGCGGTTTGTGCCCATTTCATGCCTGCATCCCGGGAGGGACTTGCCACCATCAGCGAGAGGAATGGAATTCATTTGGGTCTAGGCCCATCGACATCCGGTCTGAGTAGCGAATCCCTCCGGGCCTGCTGGCGTATGTGCTTAGTCGCGGTGGACGCTGCCAAGATCTAGTGGCCGCAACACATACTTAGCGGGACGACGTTGCGCTTCCGCGATGATCGTCAGGCAAATAGGGGTGGGAACAATGCAAAACTTCGTGTATCTGCTCGCCGACAGGCGCGGCGGCGAAGCGCTGGCAATCGACTCAGGATGGGAGACAGCACCCATATTCGACGCGGCCAAGGAGGTCGGCGTGAAGGTCAAGTACGCGGTCGCCACCCACAGCCACTTCGATCACGTCTCGACCCTGGGGGAGCTGGCCGGGGCGCTCGGGGCGAAGGTGGTGGCGCACGAGCGTTCACCCATAGACCACGACGTGTCGGTGAAGGGGGGCGACGTCCTGACGGTCGGAAAGAACGAGGTCAAGGTCATCTACACGCCTGGACACACTCCTGACAGCATCTGCCTCTACGACGGCGCGAACCTGTTCACCGGCGACACCCTCTTCATAGGAAACTGCGGCAGGACCGACCTCCCCGAGGGGTCGGCGGAGGAGATGTTCAGGAGCCTGCACGACGTGATCCTCAAGCTGCCGCCCTCGACGACCATCTACCCAGGCCACGACTACGGAGACGTGCCCTTCAGAAAGCTGGGGGAGGAAGCGCAGTCCAATCCCGTCCTATCTGCGAGGACCTACCCCGAGTTCTTCCACGTCCCGTGACCAGTCCTTCAAAATGGGTCTAGGCCCCACCGGTCTGCTCCCGCAGAGGTGGGATGAGTAATGCCCTCAAATGCCAGGCCTTGAATGGCCTGCGGGGGAACCTCGATCGAAGGGCGGCAACAGTCCTCCTGCGTGTAAACTGGGTTTTCATCCGAAAGTGAGAGGGAGCGTCGTCCCCCATGGGAAGGAACCGGCATCGGCAAGCTCGTCGGGATTTGAACCCAGGCTTCAGAGCCCACCCTCTGTACCCTGAGGCGCATGGAACAGAATAATACACTTGTCGCGCATGGTAGGTTGTAGTCAAGGTTGACTGACGAAGCGCGCAACGCGAAGCTGCGGCCGCAGCTCAGAATGTTCGACGCGGTAGCAACCGGGCTCGCGGCGATCCTGGGCGCGGGCATCTTCGCTGTCATAGCCCCTGCCGCGAACATAGCGGGGCCGGCTCTGCTCGTATCTTTCGCCATCGGAGCCTTCGTGGCACTCTGCAACGCCCTCTCTTCGGCCCAGCTGGCCGCTGTGTTCCCGCGCTCGGGAGGCACCTACGAGTTTGGGAGACGGATGCTGGGTCCCTGGTGGGGCTTCTCGGCTGGGTGGATGTTCCTTGTCGCAAACACGGTCGGCCCGGGAGCGATCGCGCTCGCCTTCGGGGGGTATCTCAACGCCGCGGCCGGCGTCGTGCCTGTGCGGACCGCGGCCGTCGTCGCGGCGCTGGTGATGACGATGCTGAACGCAGCGGGAATACGCCGCTCGGTCAGGGTGACCGACGTCATAGTGGTATTGTCGATCCTTTCCCTCCTGGCGGTCGTCGTGATCGGCCTTCCCTCAGCTCGCGTGTCGAACCTGACGCCGTTTGCGCCAAACGGGGTTGCAGGGATACTGCAGGCCACCGGACTCCTCTTCTTTGCCTACACCGGGTACAGCCGCATCGCGACCCTGGTCGAAGAGGTGCACGATCCGAGACGGACCATCCCAAGGGCGACCGTAATCGCGCTGGGCACCGCTACCCTCCTCTATCTTCTCGTGGCGACTACGGCGCTGACCGTCCTGGGGGCATCGCGCCTCTCCCAATCCTCTTCTCCCCTGGAGGATACGATGGTTGCGGTGGGCAGCGGCGTTGGGATGGCCATCATCGCCGCAGGCGCGCTGCTTACGACCTTCAACGAGGGTCTCTCGGACTTGCTCGGCGTCTCGCGAGTGGCCTTCGCGATGGGGCGCGGGTCCGACCTCCCTGCGGGGCTGGCCCGACTCGGCGCTGGGCAGAACCCATGGCGCAGCGTCCTGCTCGTCGGTGCCGTCTCCATCCTGGTAGCCGCCTTCGCCCCGTTCTATGTCGCCGTGGCCGTCTCGAGTTTCGGGACTCTGCTGTACTACTGCGTGGCCAACCTGTCGGCGCTGCGCCTCTCCCGGCAGCAGCGGATGTTTCCCCGCTGGCTGGCGGTAGCAGGCCTAGTCGGCTGCGCCGGACTGGCCTTCGCCCTCGCTCCGCAGGAGGTAGGCATCGGGCTCGCAATCCTCCTCGGCGGTATCGCATTTCGCAGCCTGCGCCTGGCGGTGATCAGACGAGGTGAGAAGAAGGACGTGCCGACCTCCTGACAGGGATAGTGGAGCTAGAGAGTCCGTCACGCCCAGATGACGGGAGAATCAAACCACGAGCCGCGGGAAGGCGAGCAGGCTGAGGAGACTGTGGCAGGATCGCGAGACTGGTGACGATTCACTTTGACTCCCATCTGATGCGTTGCTTAGGTGAACAATTCGTGGTTCCCTTGGTCGTCATTCTTGCCATGTATAGATTGTGGCGACTTTCTGCGATGATGCGTTCGCTGGGATGAAACCTGACCCGTTATGAAACGGCGATGGGACGACCCGGAGAGCTTGGTCGACCCGACGGGACTTGTACACCCAAGACCATCGCTAGGACTGCCAGAGGAAGAGAGGCCTCTATCACCGAGAGCTCAGCGATGATGCGACCAAAGCCCACCTGGTTTGGAAAGACTGCCGCGCTTTGAGAGTGTCCGGCTGTAGGGAAGGCGGACGGGCCGAGCATGTCTCCTGATGCCGTTACGGTCGTGGTCACGGTTTGGTTGACTGTCGTTATGGTGGTCGAAGTCACTGTCTGCGTCGCGGTCGTGGTGAAGTTCCGCGTCGTCGTCTCGCTCTGAGTCGTGGTGAAGTTCTGTGTAGTCGTCTGAGTCGTGGACTGCCCCGGTAGGGTCACGGTGCCCGACGCTCCCACGGTCCGGGTCTGCGTCTGCGTCTGGGTCGTGACCTCGGTCTGGACCAGACTAACTGTGTACGTAGCGGTTTCACCTACGGCGGACACCGTCTGGTTCGGACCTGTTAGGGTCACGACGATCGTCACTGTCTGGCCCGGCAGAGCCGGCGTGACCGTGGTCGTGGAGAACCACACGAAGGTCGACGTCGCTGTCACTGGGACCTTCACCGTCGAGATCTGAGTCACACCCTGCGTGGTCGTCTCGGTCTGGGTCACGCTCTTGGATTGGAAGGCCGTCGCGACATAAAAGACGGTCACGCCGATCAGGATTCCGGCAACGAGCAGCCCAACAGCTATCTCGTTCGCGACTCCCTTCCGGCGCATCGTGCTCAATTGCTTCTCAAACGTGATTTAAGCGTAACAGTCAATCGCCCATCGAGGTGTTGTTAACTCCCGGGCGCCTTGGAGGCCGCCAATGTTCACGAAATATCGTCGATCCGTGCTCCTGAAGCCTGGGGGGTATGGATATCGGTACCTGCCCCGCATTACTAATCGTGTCACATTGTAGGCGACGAAGGGGAACATGCGCCGTGAAGACCCTCCGGCCCTGATGAACTCGCTGGACTTCAAGAAATTGAAATGAATCCACCCGAGGCCGCTCCTTCTGTCACGATGGCCGCCCACGGACTGGAGAATCGGGAAGGAAGTCCAGGCGTACCGACCGACTGCTGCCGCAGCTCTCTCCAAAAAGTAGTCTTCAGCGATCTGCAGGTCCTTCCATCCTCCCAACTTTAGGGCCAGCTCCCTGGACACGATCCCGATCGAGCCGGGTCCCCAGAAACCGCTAACGTTGTCGGAAGTGACCCGGAGGTACTTGCCCTCCGCCTCGGCGTGATAGAGCTGGAGCAGCTCGCCTAGCCGAGGAGAAGCGACGTCGTCCATGTCGACGTTTGAGACGATGTACTGTCCCTTCGAATTCTCGAAGGCGATTTGTCTGCCCCTCCCCCTGGAACACCTTCGGACGATGAGCTTGATCGTCCCTCTTCTTGCATACTCACGAAGGACTTCCTGTGACCCGTCGTCGCTCTCGGAGTCGACGACAACCACCTCGTAGTCCTCGTTCACCTGGCTCAGGATGCTCTCCAGGGACCTCCTGACCGTTGCGAGGTCATCGTAATGGGTGATGCAGATAGAGTATCGCAATTGGTCGACGGTGCAAAGGTGGCTAATCGTATTTGACTGTTCCATCTGCCACGAAGTTGAAGGTCATCTGGTGGGTCACCGTGGTTTTGTCCGGCGGTTGCTTGGGTCCGACCCGTTGCACGCGCCACTGGCGCATGGACCTTCCAGCGAGGCCCTCCCGAACGGACACCAAGAGCGACCTCGAGAAGGTTCCAGTCCTCCTCGCAGGGTAAGGTGTCCAGCGATTCTTGACAGCCGAGGACAGGCTCTTCACTGACTTTGAAGCTAGGAAGGGGAAAGGCCCGGGAGGCCCCGACCAGGGGTAAGCCGGCGAGGTCATGGAAGAGTCCTGACTAGACGATCATGAAGCTTCCATTCGCCATTCCGAGGGGGTATCCTGCAGCCATGACGACTGCGGAGACTTGGTAACGTCCCATGGGCGCTGAAGCGCTCAGCACATACCGGAGGTACGCCAGGCCGTTGGTGTTGGTCATCCCTGAAGCGGTGTATGACTTCCCGGCGGGGGAAGTGACGGTCAGAGAGACAGACGCCCCGCTGACCGGGTTCCCGTTCTGGTCAGTCGCCTGGACTGTGAAGTATTCCGAAGACTTCTGCATGTTGACTGGGGGGATGACCGTTAGAGAAACGGTCACCGCCCGATTGGCGACCGAACTCGATGTTGAAGAGGTGGTGGTCGTCGTGGTTGTGGCGGCGGTGGTGGTTGCGGAGGACGTTGCGCCGTTCCACAGGGTGCTCCCCAGTGCCAGGGTCGGCGCGCTCCCGCCGACTACGACATCGTCGGCTGGAAGCGCAGAATTCTGGCTTCCTCCCTGCACTCCCCAGCACGATTGGGCGGAGGTGCCGCATCCCCATGGTTCGGACGCCGATGCGACAGGAGTCCAGACCCCGGACTGCTCGATCTGCATGGTGGTGCCGAACTGGACCTGGGCGGGGTTCCATGGGGCGCTTACTTCTCCCTCTTCATTCACGGCCTGAACAGGGTGCGTCGAACTGGAGATGCTTGACTGCATGTCTTGTGTTCCGAAGACGGTCCCGTCAAGGGCAAAGGCCCAGACCGTTCCGTACTCAAGGTACATCGAGAAGAAGTGAGACCCCGCCGAGACCGTGGTCGTCCCAGTCGTCAGCACCGAGCTCGTGTTGAGGTTCCAGACCTGGTAGAAGGCGACCGGTGATGAGCCGTCGCAGATGTAGTACCCCACCTGTCCCCAGATGTTAGCCTGCGAATCGTCACCGACCCAGTATGAAAGACAGCCTGTCACCTGCTGGCTCACCACCTGGACCTGCGTTTCGGCTCCGGTGTTGAAGACGGGTGCGCAGGTTGGGGAGCAGGCCGACGACGGAGCCTGCGCCCCGACGTAGTAGTAGTTGCTCCCGGAGGAAGCGGACGACGGCAGCTGTTGTTGGGGTGCCTGAGAAGGGATGACCATTGAGTGATCCGCCGGCTTGCTGTCTCCTGTGATGGATGCTGGCCAGACCACAGGAGACTTTTGCAGTTGGGGACCAGCCATGGTAAAGACTGGTAGGATGAGAAGAAGCAGTGCGAACCACTCCGCCTTCCCAGGCATAGAGCATTAGGTGGTCCCGGCTATTATACCGCCTGCGAAGCAAAAACATGTTTTCCTGATACAGAGGCAGGAATATGTTTTCCAGATACTGAATTCCTCCTCGAAATGGTCTAGGCTTCGAGACTAACCTTGCGGAACCGACGCGGACTTCGACGAGAGACGTTCTTTCACCGGACCGGCCCAGCCCGGAAGGGTAGAGCCATTGGGGACCCTGGTGTTCAGAGGTCGGGCATTCGATGGAAAGACCTTCCATCCGAAGGCCGTTCTTCAGGTTGACGCAGAAAGCGGGGTCATCACGGGTTTCGGCGAGAGAGGGGCAGTCGAAGAGGCCAAGGGCGCCAAGACGTTCGAAGACGAGGACATGACGATCTTACCGGGTCTGATCGATGCCCACGTTCACTTCTACTCTGCCAAAGGCAATGGGGTGACCGACTGGAGCATGGTGCCTGACACTTTGGCTGCACTTCGAGCAGTCGGCGACCTGAAGAAGCTCCTCCACGGCGGGTTCACGGCCGTGCGCGAGTTGGGATCGAAGGGAGGGGTTCATCTCGCCCGGGCCGTGGAGGAAGGTGCCATCGACGGTCCCGAAGTGATTTCCTGCTCGCGAGCACTGGCTCAGACCGGGGGAGACGACGACCCGCCGATCTTCCCTCTCGACATCGCTCGACGGCTGGCGTCCTACTCGTACTTCTGCGACGGGCCCTGGGAAGGTCGCCGAGCCGTCCGGAAGGTCGTGAGAGACGGCGGAAGGGTCGTGAAACTCTATGCCTCCGGGGCATTCACGAGGGCGGGGATGATTCGAAGAGACTTCACCGCTGAAGAACTCGAGGCGATCGCTGATGAGTCGCATCGCGCTGGATTGAAAGTTGCGGCTCACGCGGAGGGAGAGGAGGCGCTGGATAGTGTGATCAAAGTGGGCGTCGACTCCATAGAGCACGGCGCGGCTCTCACCTCCAGGACCGCAAGCGAGATGGCGAGAAAGGGGATCTTCTACGTTCCGACCCTCGTGACCTACAGCGCAATGCTCCGTCGTGACCTGCCTAAACCGATTTCAGCCCACTTCCGCAGGCACCTTGCGGAGGACATGGACTTGGCGAAGGAGCACGGCGTGAGAGTCGTGTCGGGCTCCGACATCGTGGGAGATGGCGACAGATCACATGGGCGCAACTATGAAGAGATTGCGGCGATCGCGAGAACCCTTGGGAACAAGAGCGCTCTTGCGTCTGCTACTTCCACGGCCGCCGAGTGTTTGGGCATTTCGAATTGTGGAATGTTGAAGGAAGGATACAGGGCCGACATCGTGGGAGTCAGGGGAGACCCGACGAAAGACATTCAGGCCCTGGCACCCGAAAACGTGGTATACGTAGTGAAGTCTGGAAGATTGGCATTCGGCCCACCGTCGTAGTCGGACGTTGTAGGGACCTGGAAGGTTGACCTAAATGCCTCCGCTGGGTTCTTCTGTTGCATCTAATTCATTCTACACCTGTCGACAGATCAGGGCTCGAGCCCAGCTCCAGGTGCCTACGGCCTAGGACGCAAATCCTGCTTCATCAGTCGTGATTGGAAAATCCCAAGACTTGCTCGAAGTGTTTGATGTGTTTGATAAACCGTGATACGGTTAAGTAGTGTGAATCTGGATCGTCTGTCGAAGGAAGGTTTTCGGAGCATGATCGGAGTAGGATGTCGGAAATATGGTGATGAGGACCGCGCTCAACATGTTCAGCGTCTTGTTAATGAAATTGGCCGGGGGTTGGGCGTTCTTCCTTTCAGTGCATCTCCGCAGTCCAAGGACTCAGGCAACATAGAGGAGTCGGCATAATGCGGGTCTCTCCTCCTAAGTCCTCCGGTTTCATCTTTGTGATACCGCTCGTTTTGATCGCTTTCTTTGCACTCTCAAATTCTGTCCCACTGTCGCACGCCGCAGCAAACGGACTCTACGCCGCATTCTGGATGAACACCTTCTTCGGCAGCTCAATGGCTGCCTACCCCGGTTGCACAACAGAGACGTCGCCGCCCGCCGGTGTGCCGTCAAGCACTGCGCCGACCGCCACCGAGAATGACCCCAACGTAGCCCACGGAGCCTCTACTGGTTTCGAGTGGATGGAGACCTCCCCCGGATTCTACGTCAACGGGGTCCAATTCTACGACGTGCACTTCAGCACGGAATGGACCGGGTACATCACTCTCTCCGCCGGCACGACCTACTACTTCCGGCTCGATAGCGACGACGGTTCCTGGCTCTACATCAACACCACTCCAGGGAGTTCGACCATCTCTGCCGCTGATCTGCTTATAAACGACGGCGGGCAACACTCACCCACCACAGTTACTTCGGACGGTGTCACAGTGCCGTCAACTGGCACCTACGCGATAGAGGTCGACTACTACGAGACGTGCGATTCTCAGTCTGGAATCGACCTGTCTTGGGCGACCGGCTCAGCAAGTGGATTCAGCATCATCCCCACGACCGCCTTCGCCCCCGCTGAAATCGGTTCTAACGCAGGGGTTCCGACCACATCGACGACCACTGCGACCACAACCACAACCACTACCACAACCACCACGAGTGTCAGCCTCACTACCACGACGTCCACGACGACCATCCCAGCAACCACGACGCTGACCAGGACTCACTCCACTACCACGACATCAACGTCGACAATCCCAGCTACCACGACGTCCACGACGACCATCCCAGCAACCACGACATCGACTACGGTCATCCCCACTACCACTACCACTGCCACGACCACGACCACGACCACGACGTCAACGTCGACGATCCCCACCATCACGACGTCGACGACTATCATCCCCACTACCACGACCACTACTACTATCACGACGTCAACGTCGACCATCCCCACTATCACGACGTCGACGACTATCATCCCCACGACCACTACCACGACGTCAACGTCGACCATCCCAGCATCGACGACATCGACCGAGACTCAGTCCACTACAACGACCACTACCACGACGTCAACGTCGACCATCCCAGCAACCACGACATCGACTACGGTCATCCCCACTACCACTACCACGACGTCAACGTCGACCATCCCAGCAACCACGACATCGACTACGGTCATCCCCACTACCACGACCACGACGTCAACGTCGACCATCCCAGCAACCACGACATCGACTACGGTCATCCCCACTACCACGACCACGACGTCAACGTCGACCATCCCCACTATCACGACGTCGACGACTATCATCCCCACGACCACTACCACGACGTCAACGTCGACAATCCCGGCGTCAACGACGTCAACGACGATTATCCCCACTGCCACTACAACGACCACTACCACGACGTCAACGTCGACCATCCCAGCATCGACGACATCGACCGAGACTCAGTCCACTACAACGACCACGACCACGACGTCAACGTCTACAATCCCCTCTACCACGACATCGACTGAGACCATTACCTCTGTAACCACCGCTCCTACCACGGCGACGGTTACGATTGCTTCCACGACCACAAAGACAACGACGGCAACATCTACGACCGTGACTGCTGTGTTTCTTGAAACCACGACCGTAACTCTTGGGACAACAACCGCATTCGAGATTCAGACCGTGACTTCGCCCACGACCGTCACCGTCACGACGGCCTCTCCGACGACGGTGGCTGTTACCTCGACGACGACAGCTGTTTCGACTATTACCACCACGGAGACGTCAACCACCGTCTCGCCCACGACCAGTACCGAGATTCAGACTGTGACTTCGCCCACGACCGTCACCGTCACGACGGCCTCTCCGACGACGGTGACCGTAGTCTCGACGACGACCGCCACCGAGATTCAGACAGTGGCCTCGCCCACGACGGTTACAGTTACCTCTCCAGGACCCGCTCTAGCCACAGAAACCGTTACCGCAATAAGGTCCTCGCCGACAACCACGACGACCACCGCTACCGCCACTGCCACGACGACCGCCGCCGCCACGCCGGCGACCACCACCGAGATTCAGACAGTGGCCTCGCCCACGACGGTAGTCTCCACGACGACCGCCACAAAGGCCGCACCGACGACGATAACGGTCACCACCACCGCCATAACAACGACGACGGTCTCCACCCACTCCTTCGTGCCCCCACTGGCAATCATCGTCACCCCGACGTCCGGACCGTCAGGAACAAACGCTACGATCACTGGCTCAGGACTGCAGCCGGACACCGTGTACAGCTACTGCTACGAGTCCAATGTTTCGACTAGCTCTGCCACTACTTGTCCCACGGGCTCTCCCACATTCACCACCGACTCGGCTGGGGGCATCCCCGCAGGCGTCAACGTGACGGCCACGGGCCAGTCAGGGACGGTCGTGGTGTCGTACAGTACGGGAGGCGTGCTCGAGGCTGCAGCGTTCGCCATAACCAGCTCCGGGTGGCCATGGTGGTGGCTCCTCATAGCTATACCCCTGCTACTGCTGCTCCTCCTCCTATTGCTGCTATGGTGGAGAAGGAGAAAGTGCAGGTGCGGGAGACCAATGATCACTCAGAACGACGTCAGGGTATGCTCGCAATGCATGCTGGCGCGGAACGCCTGCCAGTGCCAGCATGTCTGATGGAACCATCCGAGCGAGTTTTCCGCAGGTATTGGGTCAGGTCTGCCCTGGCTCTGCTCATGCGATCATCTCACGGCTCGCTCTGATGTCCTTGGCTGCGGCTTGCGCGTTGGGGCGCCTGTCTTTGAAGTAAAGTCCAGGCCGCCGAGAAACCACGACGCTTCGAACGGTGATGGTCCTCTGGCAAGTTGCTTGACAATGAAGTCCAAGATTCGCCAGAGCGTCCCGCTGAGTTGACGGCGCCTCTAGGCTTGACAGGGGCCGGGATTGTTGACCCCGGCGGGAAAGACGTTCCCCGCGGAATCAATCCTCAGGCTTATTGTTGGCAGGTCGGCGCTCGCTGGTCCCCTTATGACCTTCCCGGAACTGTCGAACTCCGAACCGTGACAAGGACAGTAGATCGTCTTGGTGGAGGCACTGTACGAGCACTGGCAACAGACGTGCGTGCAGAGCATGCTCAGAGCCGTGAGGGATCCGTCTGCGTTCTTCATCAGCATGTTGGGGTAGCCTGAAGATGGATAGTCGAAATACGTTGGCGAGCCGACCTGGAGGTTGTTGGTGTTCGCGACCGACCCCTTCGCGCTCCCGGTCTGGGTCGCCGTCGTCGCCGGTTGGGTTGATGGGGCTGCAGGCGCCGGGAGCTTGATTGAGCCTATCGCGACGCCCAGTCCGATGAGCCCGCCGAGCGCTACGAACGCCTTGATCAGGCTCCTCCTCGAGTAGTCCAGCTCCCTGCCGCGCCTCGTCTTCATGCGCGCCAGATACCGGGCGTGAGGCCTTCCAGCCAGGCCGACAAGGACCACGCCCGCCTGCAAGGCAAGCAGGAGATCGAAGGCCCAGAGGCCGAAGAGATAGTGGGCGAAGTATGCGATGGTCATGTTGTACTGGGGAGCCGTGAAGACGTCTCCTAACTGGAGCGAGAACCCCAGAACTGCGGCCGCTATGCTCGGGAGGTATGCCGTCTTGGCGGAAGAGAGGCTGTACAATCCGAGCACCAGGTCCACTAGAACGATCATCACGAGGCCGACAGCGTGGGAAACCGCCAGCAGCCACAGCGACTTGTCGGAGGCGAGCAGATACACCCCGGTGGCGGATGACAGGAGGAGCAGAAAACCCGTTACTGTCTGAAACCTTCGAAGACCCCGGCGGGCGAAGCCCTTCGTGTGCGTTCCCCCGTCCCTTCTGGCCTGAGCCTCGGCGGCCCTGACGCAGCCTGCGCAATCCCCACCGCAGTTCGCCTTCGCTTTTCCGGGGGACGTATTGACATCGGGGCCGCCTCGATGAGTCTCCAAATGTTGGAGTCAGTACCGCCCAAATGTAATAAGACGTTGTGGTACAATCGTCTAATCGTCACCGCTGCCGCGCCCTCGAATCGGCGATCTAATCTCTGAAGACCAGGGCGAAGAAGAAGAAGACGAGACTCAGCAGCTCCAAGAGGGAGATGACCACGCCGTCGACGTCTATTCCAGGAAGGATGAAGACCTCGACGTTTCGCGCCGCCGCGGCGGCGGCGAAGAGGCCGAATGCTGCCGAGACAAAGAGAAGCCGCCTGAGTCGGGTCTTGCCGTAGGCGGTGAGGGACACCGCCAGGAGGACGACGGCGAAGAGCGCGACGACCAGGTTCAGAACCGCTTCCGTCCCGGCCTCCTCATCGAGGCCTATCGCCGCGAGAACTTGGATGAGGGGGATCATTTCGGCGGGGTTCCACCTTCCGACATCGCCAACACAATCTCGGTCAGCCTGGAGGACCACCTCTCCCAGACACTCGGGTGGTAGCTGCTGATGTATTCACCTATCTCGACAGAGTCTCCGAGCACGGTGTACGTGGCGGACCGCCCCCTTTGCTCCCTCCTGACGAGACCCAGGTCCACCAGGCGCTTCATGTTCCAGGAGATCGTAGGCGCCGAGAGGTGGAGCGATGCCGCAAGCTCCTCTTGATTCGATCCTGGTGCCGCGATGAGGAGGAGCAGGAGCTCTCTCGGGGTCTCCTGGGCGAGCACGCCGAGGATGAGGCTCTGGTTCTCCGCGAACAGGCCAGCGGCGTAGAAATGCCGGTAGAGTCCGTGCCTGGATGACTGCACTGACCCGTCCTTCTCGAGCAGGTTGACGTGATACTGGACGTCTCCCATGGCGAGACCGAGGTCCCTGCACATCTTCCTTAGGTGAATCCCGGGATGCTTCTTGATGTGCTCGTACACCCTTGCCTTGTTTGATTCCGCGGCCCCTTCAGAGCGCAGCATCACCTTCGCCCAGGAGCTTCCCATCGCCTGACTCGCCGGATTCACCGCTCGCTCCAAAGGAATCTTGCCGTTCTTTTCTGGCCTGTGCTAATAAGGCTGACATGAGACGCGCGGGTTCTGGTAACTCTGCGTCAGTTGCTTGGGTTTTTGGGGGTGTTAACTGTCGTAAGTTGGGTCAGACTTCAACCGACGATGGTGTAGTTACTGATAGATAAAATGGAGAAAGTGCCATTGCCGATAATGTAAAATGGACAGACGGTGTTGAGTGCGCAGACAGTGTTGGTAGTGTAAGTGAAAGTGGATACGACTGTGCTCGTGACTGTCCGAGTCGAATATGAAGTTGAGAAGACTGTTCGAGGAGGGACGGCGACATAGATAGCCACGGAACCGACTACTACCCCGAGAACCAAGGCACCCACAAGGAGTGTGACGATAGTCCCTTTCATGCCATCTGTAGAACGTGGGAGGATTACTTACGGCTACTGGTCACGCCGCCCTAGGGGGCCTCGCCGGCGGCGAGCTCGAGATAGCATACGATGGAGTCGACGGGTTCAGGCCAGGCTGAGCCTCCTCGGCCGTCGCTATGGTCTATCTTAGGCTTCGGATCGTCGCGACTTCTCTTTCCCTGAAGGCTGACTCGATGCTCCTGGAGCGAAGGACCTTCAGCCCGTATTCCGATGCGAGCCTGCCGGCCCCCTCCGTCATCTTCTCGCTGACGCAGATGAGGTAGGCAGTGGCCTCGGTATCGAGCTTCTTGACGTAAGTCTTGATGACGTCGGTCTCCGTCACTCTGTCGTAGATGTCGAAGACGATATTGTCCTGACCATCAAAGGCCACGAAGTCGAACTTGTGGGTGACGCCGGAACGCCCCGTTAGGAACGGGGGACTGACGACTCCCCAATGCGACCTCGACGCGATAATTTCCAGCGCGAGTTTTTCGTAGTACAAATTAATTCCTGATGCTTTCTCTTGCATACGGTGTTATATGCATGACGGACTGAGGATTCATTTGCGTCGTGATCTGGTCTGTCGATAATGCGTGATATATGTTGGACATTCTATGGTGTCCAAAGCGAGCGGTTCATGCAAATTCTAAACCAAGGGCAAGGCTCCTGCCTTTTCCCGGAGAGGGATTGGGCACCCCGATAATTGTATCATCCGCGGCAAGTCTACGGCTTTGAAATGACATAGCTTAAATCAGAACATTGCGTGCATCATCGCGGGGACCCCGGACAGACGATGACGTCAGCGCAGCAAGAGCCTTCCGACGTGAATACACGGACCGTCCAGCTAGTAAAGATCCTGACCGAGGTCGGCCCCGACGTCCCGGAGATTTCTAGGAGGCTCGGCCAGTTCAGGGAGTCGGTGCGATATAGGTACAAGGAGAAGATACTGAACAAGGGGTTCGCCGTCCAGGCCGCGGTCGACCACGAGAAGCTGGGGTTGAGGAGGATCGTGGTCATCCTTGACTTCACCGCCCAGTACAGCAAGTACGCGCAGTCGATCCTCGCCGCGATGAACGAGCTCTGCTTCCTGGTCAGCTTTGCGAAGACGATGCCGCAGGGGTTCTACGTGGCGGACTTCAGCGTGCCGACCGGGTTCGTTGACGACGTGAAGCGGTTCTTCGAGACCATGCGCGGCAAGGGGATGTTCTCGAAGCTGGAGATGCTCGACCTCGACTATTACAGGCTGGTCCCGATGAAGTCTGAGTTCTACGACTTCGACACGGGGAGGTGGGACTTCGACTGGGCGGACCAGACAACGCAGGGGTTCGGCGCCGCGAGCTACGTGCCGTCAAGCCCGGTGAAGTTCGACGAAGCCGACCTTCTGATCATAAAGGAGCTGCAGATGGACGCCAACAAGACGCTGAAGGAGATAGCCGACAAGGTCAAGGTGAACTACAAGAAGCTCTCCTGGCACTACATCACGCACGTGCAGGGGAGGAGGATGCTTCGCGGTTATTCGATCAACTGGATGGGCACGAAGTACGACTTCGCTCTCGAGAAGGCGCTCCACAGGCAGCACAGGTACTACGGGCTCCAGCTGGTGGCCAGGAACCTCTCAGAGTTCGAGACGATCGCCCTCAGGTCCCACCTCGACAGGCTCCCGTTCGTGTGGGCCGAGGCGTTCGGGAAGGACTACGAGGCGCAGCTCTCGTTCCCGGTCGACTGCGTCGTCGAAGGCCTCCAGTACCTGACAAGCGCGCTCTCAGGGATGAAGGAGAGGGCGGAGATCTACACGATCGACCAGACGGACGCGGCGAGGTTCACCATCCCCTACGGCCGGTATGAGTCGGGTTCGAACAAGTGGACGTTCGACGGGGCCGACATTGTGAGAAGGTTCGAGGAACTGATACTGCAGATAAAAGAAGGGACGTCCTAGGCTAAGCCTAGGATGAACCCCAACCGCCGATTATCTCGAGCGGGCCGATCTTCAGGCCGAGGGACGCAAAAACAAGGCTTGCGCCAGCCAGAGCCACCATTCCGATACGGATCTTCTCGTCTGTGGTCATAATTGGAAAGGTCCCCGGGGTCCGTTTTTAAGGATGCGCATTCGCATGAGCGTCTCCTATCATGTCTAGGGATATTCCAAGTCTTCCACTTTCCCAGGGTCTTCTTTGAAGGAATCAGCCCCATGTTGGGCAACAACGCTCGGTAGCGGGCCACGCCTCCAGGGTTTGAAGAGAGCCCGATTTGGGTTGGGTTCGAGCGATCCGCTGTGACTTCGATCCTACGGCTCCGGGCTTGACTTCAGGCTCATCGAATAGCCCTCTGCGAGCTTCCTGGCCCCTGGAGATATCTCGCCCGTCGCGATTATGTGAACCGCGACGTCCGTGTCGAGCTGCTTGATGAACGAGCGAATCACGCTCTGCTCGTCGAGCGCCCCCATCAGATCGTAACCGTGGAGGCCGCCTTCCTTGTCCTTGGCCAGTATGTCAAAGGTGTGGGTCACCCCGGAGCTGCCCGTGACCTTGTTTTCGATCAGCTCGAAGCCGGCTGCGGTCAGCTTGCCGGAGAGGACAGAGGCGACGGAAGCCTCGAGCTCGACCTTGGGTCGTCCCTTCAGGGCCTCGGAGACCTGGGCGTAGGACAGAGCCCCCAGCTCGAGCGCCGCCAGCTCTTCTCTCAGCCTCGTGTACAGCCCGAGCACGGAGATCCCCTTCGGCGTGAGCATGTAGACCGCCCTGCTCCCCTCCATCTTTCTGGCGACGAGCTGGTTCCTCGTCATGGCCTCGAGATACAGCAGGAGGCCCTTCCACGAAAGATTCGCCTTCTGCGATATCCTGGTCGGCTTGTCCGTCCCCTCTGAAACAGCCCTCAGGATTTCGCAGGTGATGTCGAGCCTGGACCGCCTCCCAATCGTCTCCCAGCTCTCTTCCTCGAACAAGAAACCCGCTCCAACGTGACGGTGCCGCGGATATAAAGACAGCTAGAAACGGTTCTGTCAAGTTGATGGGCCATGAGGCTGGTTCTTCTCCTTGTCAAGCGTCGGGCCATAAGGTCAGGTATTGGATTTCTCGGACTTGCCTATATCATATGCTACATATCCCACTGAAAGGAGCACCGCGAGACCTAACAAAGCGATGATGATTCCTGCGGCCTGATTTGCGCCTGTAGCAATAAGACCGAGGAGAATCAGCACTCCTCCACCTACGCTCATCCAACGAAGCTTAGTCATTGTGGCTTTGCTGGAGGGCATCATGTATCTTCGGGCTCGACGCGTTCTGAATTAAAGTTAACCACTTATTCTCTCCCTCGACCTTGACTCCGGCGGCCTCGGCGGGTGTTTTCCCGCGCGCGCTAATCCTAGACGTGTCACTGTTAGATTGGAATCCACTTTCCGGACCTGTTTGGGGGCGGGCCCCACCGGGTCCACTTTTGATAGCGCGCCCGGATGACGCTTGGATGAGCCTATCGGGCATGTTCTCTAGAGCAGATAGAGACCGTAGTCCATCCATATTCTAACGTCTTTGGCTCCCTTCAGTGCGAGTACACGTCGGCGAGACACTTCTCCCTGTTCAGACATCCTCGCTTGCAACTCCTCATAGTCCTTGAACTTCTGCTGTACCGCCAACCTTTCACGGCGCCTGATTCCGAATGATTCGGCAGCCTTGGTGCTCCGGAGTACTTGCGTCTCTTCGGCCGCATAGAATATCCACTTGGATTTAGGGAGATGGTCGATGACCACGATGTCTGGCGCCAGAGAGTTCGCGTGGTCGAGGGCCTTGAGAGGGTCTGGCATTTCGTGCAGGCAGAATTCGAAGTACACCACGTCGCCCTTCAGGTTGACAGTTTCGAAGTTGTGGGGGACGAACTTGATTGGGATCCCCGCCCACTTCGTCTTTGCCTCGCTTCGGAACCCTTCGAGGGATTCGGCGTCGGAGTCGACTGCTACCACTTTGCGGACACCGCTGGCAGGCCCCAAAAGCTGGCCCCGGCCTGCCCCGACGTACAAGACGGACCTGCCTTTGAAATCGTAGAACTTGGTCAGGTTCGCTGTCAGCTTGTTCCGATTGACGACCATGAGCAGGCCGCGAAAGCCAGGGGATATACGGCTAAGGGCAAGACGGGGCGCGCGCTCTCTATTACTACGACAAGAGAACCTTCAAACGATTAATGACAGAGAGATTCTCACTCTGAATACTCTGTAAGAGCGGGTAGGACTTGACTTGAACGGAACCTCCGCACACAACAAGGTGCGGGGGGTGGGATTTCCACCCTAACTTACCAGTAAACATCAGCGCAGCACTAACGACGACAATACGACCCATCGGAGGCTTGGTCTGACGATCTCACGGCGCTGAAGGGTAAGACCGCATCAAAGGGGAGCTTCAGCGAACCCGACGAGACCAGGGAAGGGTATCTCAAAGCAAACAATAATGGGCCCACCCGCACGGAGTGGCCAGCTTGGATGGTGTTACGCCGTCTGAGGAGAAGGACCTTCCGGTCACCGAGTTGCTCAAGAGGCTTTCGACTACCGAAAAGGGCTTGCCCTCCTCTGAAGCAGCCACGAGGCTCCAGCAGTACGGGCCTAACGACATCGTCGAGAAGAAGCGCTCCGCTGTCCTCGCCGTCCTCCTCTATTTCTGGGGACCTATCCCCTGGATGATAGAAGCGGCAGCGATCATCTCCGCATTCCTGCAGAACTGGGATGACCTCGTCATCATCAGCGCGCTCTTGGTGGTGAACGTCATCGTGAGGTCATGGCAGGAGAACAAGGCGAGCAACGCGATCGACTGCTGAAACAGAAGCTGGCCCTCAGGGCGAAGGTGCTGCGGGACGGAGAGTGGGCCGACCTGCCTGCAAGAGATCTCGTTCCCGGGGACATCGTACGCCTGCGCCTCGGGAACATCGTCCCCGCAGACACGAAGCTCGTCGACGGCGCATACCTCCAGATCGACGAATCAGCGCTGACCGGGGAATCCCTGCCCGTGGAGAAGCATCCTGGCGATGTTGCCTTCTCCTCCTCGATCGTTCGGCAGGGCGAGATGAATGCGCTTGTAGTTACGACTGGTATGAACACCTTCTTCGGGCGGACCACGAAGCTGGTCGAGGAAGCGCGTACCAAGAGTCATTTCCAGGGGGCGGTGGTCAAGATCGGCGATTATCTCATCATACTCGCCGCGGCCATGGTAACGGTCACGTCGATCGTGGGTCTCTTCCGTCAGCAGCCGCCCCTCGAAATCCTCCAGTTCGGACTCGTCCTGATCGTCGCGGCGATCCCGGCGGCGATGCCTGCCGTCCTCTCCCTCTGCATGACGATAGGAGCATCGGCGCTGGCAAAGAAGGAGGCCATAGTCAGCAAACTGGTCGCTGTAGATGAGATGGCCGGCGTGGATATCCTGTGCGCGGACAAGACGGGCACGATCACGAAGAACGAGCTTACCGTCGGCGAAGTGAAGACCTTCAAAAAATACACCGAGAACGACGTCCTGCTGTACGCAACCCTCGCTTCGAGGGAGGAAGACAAGGACCCGATCGACGACGCGATCATTACGAAAGCCAAGAGCCTTGGACGGGATGCCCGCCTCGATATCGAGTTACAAAGTCTCCTCCTTCAAGCCATTCGACCCCGTGTCGAAGCGGAGCGAGGCCACGGTGGAAGGCAAGGACGGCCATGGCTTTCAGGTCACAAAGGGAGCACCTCAGGTGGTCTTGTCTCTCGTTCGCGACAAGGAGGTGGAGGGAGTCGTGAACGAGGATGTCAACGGTTTCGCCGAGAAGGGATATCGCGCGCTGGGTGTGGCCAGGGCCGACGGCGGAAAGGACTGGCAGTACGTCGGGCTCATAGCGCTCTCCGACCCGCCGCGGGAAGATTCGGCTGCGACCATCAAGACCGCGCAGTCCATGGGGATAGAGGTGAAGATGGTTACCGGCGACCACGTGGCCATAGCCAAGGAGGTCTCAAGGCAGGTGGGGCTGGGCACGAACATAGTCACATCCTCGTCCATCCTCGACAAGCCGGACAGCGAAGCAGAATCGGTGATTGAGAAAGCCGACGGTTTCGCCGAAGTCTTCCCAGAGAACAAGTACAGGATCGTCGACCTCCTGCAGAAGAAGGGCCACATCGTATGCATGACAGGCGATGGGGTCAACGACGCCCCGGCGCTAAAGAAGGCAGATTGCGGGATAGCGGTAGCCGGAGCCACCGACGCCGCAAAGTCTGCCGCCGCCGTAGTCTTGACGAAGCCTGGCCTCTCTGTGATAATCGATGCTGTGACCGAGAGCCGGAAGATATTCCAGAGGATGACCAACTACGCAATCTACCGCATCAACGAAACATTCAGAGTGCTGTTCTTCATTTCTCTCTCAATCATCGCGTTTCGGCTGTATCCAGTCACGGCGTTGATGATAGTCCTGTTGGCCCTCCTCAACGACATGCCCATCCTGACGATAGCTTACGACAGCGTCAAGATCTCCCAGCAGCCCGAGAAATGGAACATGCGGACGCTCCTGGGGATCTCATCGTTTCTGGGAGGTATAGGGACGGTATCTTCCTTCGGGATTCTCATCATCGGACTGCAAGTTCTGCATCTGAACCCGCTGGTTCTCCAGTCGTTCATATACCTGAAGCTGTCCGTGGCTGGGCATCTTTCGCTCCTTGTGGCCCGGACAAAGGGACGGTTCTGGTCGGTAAGGCCTGCGAAGTCGTTGCTCCTTGCGGTCATTTTGACGCAATTCACGGCCACGATGATCACGGTTTATGGTATCCTGCTGCCCGCCATGGGCTGGAGTCTGGCGGCGTTCGTCTGGGGGTATGCGTTTGTCGCATTCCTCGTGACAGACATCCTCAAGGTTCGATTCTACAGGTTCCTGGATCGTGAGGTGTGAGATTTCGGAGGCTCTCTCAGAGCGCTATCTTTTCTATGGCGGGGGGCCAGAGGCGCGCCTTGGATGATTCTGTGACAAGCAGAACTTGTCCGACGGGAAATTGATGGAACCTGTCTGACATTTCTTCAAGAATCAACAAGATCATCTGGAGGAGCTATCTGGCGAAATGGGCCGTCATCGGCCTTCTCATCGGAGCGATAGCCGGGGTGGGCTCGATCGCGTTCTACATCCTGATTCAGTTTACGACCAACTCGATGCTCGGTGGAATCACGGGCTTCTACCCTCCCAATCCGGCCGGGGAAGCCGTTTCCCTCCTGAGCCTCCATCCGGACCTTTGGCTCATCCCCCTGTCAACTGCCCTGGGCGGCCTTGCGACGGGACTCATCGTCTACAGGTTCGCCCCGGAGGCCGAAGGCCACGGGACAGACGAGGCCATCGCGTCATTTCACCGCAGGGATGGCAAGATAAGGCGAAGGATCCCGATCGTCAAAGCCGTGGCTTCGGCCTTCACTATTGGGTCCGGCGGTAGCGGCGGAAGGGAAGGGCCCACGGCCCAGATCTCGACTGGATTCGGTTCGTATGTGGGGGACCTCCTGAAACTTCCCGTGAAAGACCGCAGGATCGCCGTCGCTGTCGGGATCGGAGCGGGGATCGGTTCGATATTCAAGTCGCCGTTCGGAGGAGCGATACTGAGCGCGGAGATCCTCTATAGCGCGGGAGATTTCGAGGTTGAGGCACTCATACCCGCCTTCATCGCGTCTCCGATCGGGTACGTCATCTTTGCTTCGTTTGCCGGTTTCACTCCCATCTTCGGAAACTCAATGTCGTATGTCTTCACGCAGCCCGTCAACCTGGTGTTCTATGCGCTGCTGGGCCTGGTCTGCGGAGTCGTTGGACGCGGCTACACCACCACATTCTATGCGGTCAGAGGATTCTTCTCGTCACTCAAGATTCCAAAATACGCCAAGCCTGTAATAGGGCTGACCATCTCCGGGACGATCGCCGTCTTCTTTCCCGAGGTCCTGGGCCTCGGTTACGGCTTCCTTCAGTATCTGATCGATGGTAAGATGAATCTGATAGGCATCAGCTTTCTGTCCGTCCCCATCTTCGTCGTTCTCGTGCTCGTGGTACTCTTCAAGATTATCGCGACCTCCATGACGGTAGGCTCGGGCGGCAGCGCTGGCGTGTTCGCGCCTTCGCTTGTCATCGGCGGTTTTGTCGGTGCTGCCTTCTGGACGGCAATGAACTACGCTCTTCCGGGCGTCATGCCCGTGCCTGCGCCGCTCGTCATCGTAGGGATGGTGGCTCTCTTCGGAGGGGTCGGGCGGGTTCCGATCGCGGTGATTCTTATGGTGAGCGAAATGACAGGCACCCTCTCGCTGCTCGCCCCGTCCATGGTAGCAGTGGTAATCGCTTACTTCGTGGTCGGGCCTGCACACACGATCTATAGGAACCAAGTGCCCAGGAGAGCCGACTCTCCTGCCCACAGGGGCGAGTACAACGTTCCGCTCATGACGAAGATATTCGTTTCCGACGCCATGAACCGCGACGTGCTGACTCTCGCTCCGGATAGCACGACGGCGGATGCCTACCGGATCATGCTCGACAAGGGCTTTCGTGGGATCCCCATCGTCGAGTCTGAAAAGACGGTCGGAATGGTGACGATGAGCGACGTTCTGAGGGTTCCTCGTGAACAGATGTCGTCTACACCCCTGAAGTCTGTCATGACACAGAACCTGATGGTGGTATATCCAGACGAATCACTTCTTGACGCCCTGAACATAATGACCGAGAACGGAATCGGCCGTCTCCCGGTCGTCTCGAAGGACACGGGGAGGCTGGCAGGGATAATCACCAGGACCGATGTCATACGGGCCTACAACAAGGCAATCGAGTTACTTTCCAAGTCAGAACCGATATGAAAAGAGGCTCCACAGGGTGTCTGGTTTCGGGCGACTTCGGCAGTGAGTGGAACGCCGAATCCACAAGTGGATGACGATCATTCAGAAGGCGAGAAAGGATAAGGTCTAAATCCGCTATCTAACTCGTGCAACCCTGGAGAACTAATGACACGGAAGGAGATGCGAGACCTTGCCATGATGGCGATTGCATCCGCGATAGGATCGGCCATAGCGACATTCCTGGTGATTGTCCTCATCGGAAAGTGACCGACTGCCTACGCGGAGCGCGAGCATCCCTGCTCTGACCAGAGAACCAGACAATCAAACCAGGGGCTTCGTAAGCTACTTTGACTCGATCAAGCCAGAGCTCAGTCAGCAAGGAACCACAATGAGGTATTGGTGTTTGAAGCTCCGGCCGGCGCACTTTATCGCATCCGAAACAGCGCTAGGTTCACTCGGAATCCGCTTTAAGAACCCGTCTGAGAGCGGACTCCGCCGGGCTCGAACCTGAATGCGCTGCCGAGGTTGGTTTGGGCGCAGGGCGCGACAGTTCCATGGTGACCCCACGGCAACGGGTACCGCCATCGACCATGCCTAAACTCGAGAGAATCCCCCTGCCCAGGCAGCGTCTTTGCCTCTTCGCAGTTTGGGCATTGCTTGCAGATTGTCATGGCGACGGACTACAGCGCCAGAGTTTGGGTCCACTTTGAGCATCACTATCGAATCGCCTGATTCAAGCTTATTTCAGGCAGAACGACTGGAATCAAGTTATTCTAAGGCGGGCCCGGTGGGATTCGCTCAGTTTTCTAAGCGAATCCTAGCTTAGGCCGCCAGCGTGGTCAAGGGTTCGGGCCGGAAGGGATTCGAAGCGTCTTTGGTGCTGGAAACCGTATCAAAACCGTGAAGATTCCTTTTCCTAGTGGTGGGCGTAGTAGTCGGCCACTGCCCTGAATGACTCCTTCGGTTCCCATGGCATATCGGGGTACGTAGCTCCGTGTCTGCCCTTCCCATAATACTTCACGAGGCTTGAGCTAGCCATGTCGAGGTCGTACCTAGGATCGTCGTCGTACGGATTGATCTGTGAAAGGAACTGAGCGATGAAGGCACCCTCGACGCCCGCACTGTCGAGAATCTGCAGGGTCTCGATGAGCTTGCTCGCCTGCCATGCCTCGTCACGCGTGTGCTGACCATTCAATCGGGGCTTGATTAACCGACCGAGGAGGGGTATCTTGTAGTGGAAGAACTGGGATTTGGCATCGACGATCTGCGCACCGCCGAGACCGGCAGTGCTCAGGAAGCCAGCGCCGCCGCCTATGCCATCCCGGGTCGTGGCGTAGCCGAATTCGGTGTTTACCACTGGCTTCCCGTAGGAGAAGGATGGTTTCAGCATCTCGATGTACTTGTCCTCAATCTTGGTCGACCTGTAGTGATCGACCCCGACGTAGTCGAAGAGACCCCAGTTCACTTTCTCCCAGACCAGTGACGCGTAGGTAACCGGCCCATGAAAGATTTCCCTGGCGGCCGCGTTCGCTTTGGCGAGGAACTCGTTGAGCTGCTTGTTGTGTCCTCCCGCCTTCACTGTGGGAATCAGCGTCGGACTGGAGAGTCTGTCCATGAATTTCGCGCCTTCGACTATCCCCTTCATGAAGAGCGTCAGCTCCCCGCCGAGGCAGAACACCACTCTGTCGGGATACCGCACCCTGAGTGGCTCCGCGGCCTCGGCTCCCTTCCTGATGTATTCGAGGGTCTCCTGGGGGCTTTTGTCCCAAAGGATGGGCGAGAACCAGACTTCCAGTCCTTGATCCACCGCGGCCTGGGCAGCCGCCGTGACCCGCCCAATGTCCTCGGCTCCGATCTTGACCGCGTTACAGTGCAGGTCCTCCTTGATTATCTCAAGCTCGCGGCGTACTTCCTCCAGATTGAACCTTGGGCGCCAGTTGAACCCTATGTACGCGCCGACATCGTAACAGACTCCCTTTCGGTTCATTCGCTTCGATACCCTCCCAGATTAGATAAGATGTAGGGTCGCCAAGATTTTGAACTCTTGTTGGAAAGTCAGTTAGACGGTCCGTTATGACCTTCTTTTAGTGATGGAAAGAATCCTACGCGGCTTCAGCCGATAGTCTCCTAGACCGTCCTTATCTATCGAATTCGCACATACGGTCGCGGGCTCCTTCGGGGCCTCCTGGTCGGCCGACGAGGAGGAGGAATTGGCAAAATGCAACTGGTCAGCGTCGGCTCTAGTCGTGGAGAATCGAACTTTCATTTGATCTTCACGCCGAAGTATCGGAGGGATGTGTTCGTGGACAAGGAGGTGAGGGCGATGTGCCTGGAGAGCTTCGCACATACGTGCAACGAGCTCGGCATAAGGATGGAGGCCTGCGAGTTTGGGCAGGACCACGTGCACCTGTTCGTCAGCCACTGCAAGAACTACTGCGTGCCGCAGATGGTGCAGAGGTTCAAGGGGGCGTCCTCGCACCGAATCAGGCGCGAGTTGTGGGAGAGGATCAAGGGCAAGTTGTGGGGCGACTCGTTCTGGAGCGACGGCTACTTCTACAGGTCGGTGGGTTCCACCACCACAGAAGCCGTCCAGTACTATGTCCAGAACAGCCAGAGGAAGCACTGGCCCACGCAGGACTATGAAGAGGCGCAGGCAGAGAAGGAGAGGGGAGGGAGGCAGGCGAGCCTAACGGACTTCGCGTGACATGACCCTACGGCCTTCAGGCCGTACGTAGTTCAGCTAGAATAGCTTGAAGCGCGCTCGTCTGTCGGCAAGGAATCGCAGTGTTGAACACTGGTAAGGCTAAATCCTCCCTAGGGTCAGCTCTTCCAGAAGCTGTCTTGCTGCCTTCTTTCTCGGAGTCTAACATTCTGGTGGCAAGGAAGGCGCGATGAGTCTTGCGCTCCATCCTGATGATAATGAACGCCCGGGACATCCAGGAATGCTTGCTCCCTCTCGGAAAGCTGAAGATAGACAAGGCCTGGTTTCGCGGCTTCACGATGGTGCAGCTTGGGAAGGAGATATCGGATTTTGTGCGAGGCACGGATTACGAGCGGTACATCCTGGTGAGCGACGATGTGGTCGCCACTGATGCAGCGCTTGAGAATGTGTTGAAGTGGCAGGAAGCGGTCGAGATTGTCACCGGCTGGTGCAACCTCTCCCCCCACATCCTGCGGGCCAATCTAATGCTGGGAGACCACCTGGAGGACCGTTCGCACTACAGGATCACAAGGAGGATACCCCATGCCCTCGGCCAGCACATCGGAAATCTCGTCTCGGCGGGAGTCTTCCCTTTCAAGGACATTTACCAGAGAGTAGCGTTGCAGAGCTTTCCGAGTTGCCGAGAGATATGGACGCTACCTGAACTCTTCAGGACCTACTTCGTGGGCTGGTCGATGACGAGTATCCCCAGAAGCATTTGGCTGAAGTACGGCTTCAATGAACCCAGATGGAGCGGACCGGCCTTCGGATCCGACGCCGTTATGTCGGGTATGTTGAGAGACGACAGCATCGAGATGTGGTGCGCCAGAGACGCTTTCATGTGGCATCTTCACACCAAGCGAAATTTCATAGTCGGGAGGGTCAGGCCGAGAGTCATCATCGAAAAGGGGGCGTCTGTCTGACCAATCGTGCAAACTTCGAATTCGAGGCGCGTGCATCAAATTCAGCTTCTTTGTCAAGTCTGCTGGTAGCGGCAATCGTCTTCGCTGTCGCCGTTTCGGTTGCCGTCCTGGTGGAAGTCTTGCTCCTGATGAGAAGCCGCGCAAAGCGGGCGCAGCCGGCAGCGACCGCGGTGGTAGCTAGTCCGGTCATTGTCGCAATTTCGGCATGAGGCTCGCCCGGGGTGGCGCTGGTATTCAGCCCCAAGTCGTATATAATTCGTCACGATGCTAGACCGTCAGCAGTCTTGAGGTGCCCGAGACACATGGTTCCCAGAGAGGACAGAGCCGGAATAGGAAGAATTGCAAAAGTCGCGTTGGTCGCAGTTATCTTGATCGTGGTCGCTCTCTCCGATTACGCAATCTTCCGCCCTTCTAGTAGTTCTGTCAAGGCAATGCCGGTGAAGGTCCCCGCTACATGTGGCCCTATAGTAAAGACGAACACGATTCTGAACGCGAGCATCAGCCCCTGCTCAGGAGACGGGCTCTACATAGACGCCAGCGGCATAACCCTCAACTGCGCCGGGCACACGATAACCGGCGAAGGCAAAGGCGCGGGGATCATCCTTGCTGGTACGACCCTAGTCACTGTCGAGAACTGCGACGTCACGGGATTTCAGTACGGCTTCTGGTTCTCTGCTTCCACGGGCGATACACTCACCGGGAACACGGCCGACAACAACACCTACGACGGGTTCCTCCTCAACGGCACTTCCATCGGCAACATACTCACCGGGAATACGGCGAGCGGTAACCCCCTCGGCTTCGACCTTAACGGCACCACCAACAACATCCTCACCGGGAACACCGCGGACAGGAACAGCGTCGATGGCTTCTATCTTCAGGACTCTTCCCTCAACGCTCTCAACAACAATACGGTTGAGAGCAGCCATGGCGATGGCTTCGTACTCGGCTCCTCTAACAGCAACAGCCTCACCACGAATGTCGCGAGCGATGACGGAGAGTCTCCCGGCTTTTTCCTCTCTGACTCTTCCCACAACGTCCTCACCGAGAACGCGGCGAACGGTGATCTCAGCGGCTTCTACTTCGGGGCTTCTTCCGACTACAACGTCCTCACCGCGAACACGGCGGGCCATGACTCCTACGGCTTCACGTTCTACAGCTCTTCCAGCAACAGCCTTGTCGGGAACGCGGCGAACAACAGCAGCGTCTATGGCTTCTACGTCTGGGGCTCTTCCGGCGGCAACGACCTCGCCCAGAACGCCGCGAACGGCAACGCACAGTATGGCTACTACGACGGCTCCACAGGCTCGGGCACAGGAGGAACGGCGGACACCTACAAGAGCAACACCTGCATTCCCGCTGGCAGCTCGTCGCCGCCAGGGCTCTGTTAGGCCAGACCAGGTCACGGTTTCGGCACGATCGAGTCATCTCGCTCAGGCGCCCCTGTCATCCCTCGCCAGATACTGGCTCTGTCCGATGTTCGGGCGATGTGAAGGGCTGTAGAGCTCGCGCTCGGGCGGACGGCAGTCCTTCCGAGGATTTTGATGTCGACAGCGAGATTGAGGAGGAGCGCCGCCGATGTAATTAGGAGAAGGTAGGACAGGACGGGCACCATCATTCCGCCTTGGATGCCAACCGAGTTGAGCAACTGCCCGGCGAGGCTGGTGCCACCCGAGAAGAGCCAGAGGAGGACCGCGCAGGTCAGGTTGAAGACCGCCAAGAACAGTTGGGTGCCGAAGACCCCGAGCTCAGAGATATCAAAGATCAGGTAGGTGAAGGCAAGGGAGGCGATGCCGAAGACGACCACGCCCGAGCTGACGAAGTAGATTCCTGCCCCAGCCACGAAGCAGCTCCCCCCGACGATGAGAGGGATCACGCTCCTGCCGTCCAAGACCGACTTCCTCAGCCATATGGCGGAGAGACTGATGATGCCCAGGCTCATCAGGACCAGGAAGTCGGTGATTTCAATCAGGAAGTCTGCGTTGCCCTCTGCGAGGAGCAGGATCGCCACCAGAGTGAAGACCCAGGAGACGTTTGATAGGGAGCGAGGGATGTACCCGTCCTCAGCGAGGGCTCCTAGGTGCCTGGAGGCGGCGAGGAAGGCCGGCACGAAGGTGGTGATCGTCGCTATCAGGAACGCGATGGCCATCAGGAGCTCCTGGGTGGGTCCGAGGTAGACGTTGGCTAGGAAGAGCGCCGGGATCTGCTGCGCGCTCAGGGTGGTCAGAGATGGGTGCAGCGAGAAGACAGCAAGCGCGTACAGTACATTGACGACAGCGGCGACGACGACGCTGAGGATCATGGCTACGCCCAGGTAGCGCGCCTTCTTCATGCGATATCCTCGCTTGATCTGGGAGAGGATCGGGATCTTAGTTTCGGCGTGAGCGTCCCTTTCGAGGGCCTGAATCTCTTGGAACCCGAAGAACAGCAGGTAGAGGTAGCCCGTGTTGACGACGAGTGCGAAGGCCCAGTTGCCTGACGACAGGGCGGTGATGCCTGAAAGGTCCCAGGAGCCCTTCGCGCCCAGGAGAAGGCTCTGGTAGACAAGAATGACCACCATCACGGACGTAAGACCGACCTGGAGGTAGCCTATCGAGCGGATTATCCTCCTCTCGAAGATCGCGTTGGCCACCGACCAGCCGATGAAGACTATCGCAATCGCGTAGACTATCGCAGTGGCAGCCGGGGGACCAATCCCGAAGCGGGCCAGCACGCCCGGGAAGATCTCGAGGTCGAAGACGACGAAGACAAGCTTCGAGTAAGCGGCGAGCGCGGTGTTCGCGATCCACATGGAGACCCGGGAGACGAAGTACCTGACGCTGCGCGCGCCGCACGCGAGCTTCGTGAAGGACGGGCCTCCAACGGCCTCGGAGCCCGGCCCGGCGACGGAATACATGTCAGCGTAGACCTTAGCCATCAGGACCGAAAGCAGTGTGGCGAGCAAGAGAGAGCCGAGCGAAACAAGCTCATACTGGATGACGTTCAACGGTATGAGGATGAACAGAGGCGAGCCGAGGGTCGACCCTATGCCCACGGCAAGGATTGTCACGAACCCGTACACGGGCCTCGATTCGGGCTTTCTCACCCTGACCCTGAACCTGGCGCGGACGGACTCTGGGATTGAGGTCACGAGCGCGGTAGAAGACATGGCGACGGCGAAGGAGGCGAGGATGAGCACGGCGCCCCCGAGGTTGCCTCCCCGCCCCGACTCGACGGCGACAAGCTCGTCGTAGATGTAGAAGAGCGCAAGCGGGATGCCGACGACGCCCACGGCGGTCACCGCGAGTTTGAGCGCCAGTGCCCTGCTGCGGGCCGAGGCCGAGACTTCACTCAAGAGGGCTCATCGCGACGGCTGGAGGCCGGCTTCCTTCAGGGTGGCGGAGGCTCTTCTGAGGGCGTACAATGCAGAAAGCAGGAGCAGGATTGAGAAGGCGAGCTCGAGGACGGGCAGCGCCTGCCGCATCGGGCTGGCTGACACCATCCCATTCAAGGAGGAACTGAAGAACTGCAGGATGTAGCTTGAAGATCCGCCTCCTGAAAACAGGGCGGAAATCGCGAGAAGACCGGAGATCATCAGGAATGAGGCCAGGACGAGCTCTCCGACGGCGACCATGACGGAGCCAGTCCGACCGCCCGTCTTGCCTGCCCCCATCGAACTGACCACCCTCCTGACCTGTTCGTCCCTGGAGTCCAGGATGGACGTTTCGAGGGCTGAGCGGAGCTCGTTCTCGGAGGGGTGCAGCAGCCCCACCGCCTTCATGTCGAGGAGCAGCTTCATGACCATGGGGTCGTCCGTCTCGGGCGCTTGTCCGGACACGGAAGCGAAAGGTTCGGGCTCGGCAGATAAGTCCCTTTCGACCGCTGACCCGCGGTATGCTTTAAATCGCAAAAGGCAGGCTCCGTGGGAGAATGGCGGCTTACGCGGCCCGCGGAGACCCGGGAAGAGACTCGCTGAAGCAGGTCGTCACGAACCTCTTCGACGCTGTGAGGTCCTCTGACCAGCAGCATGAGGCTGAAGCAAGGGCGAAATCTCTGAAGGACGAGTTCGCATCGACTTCGCTCAGGCTCGACACGTTCGCCAAGTCGGTTGCCGACTCGACGGGAGTCCTGGCAGAGCAGGTCCCGGAGGACTACGCCAGGGTCATGGCCAACCAGGTAAACGAGTTCGTCAGGGCCGCGGCCGACCAGGCGAAGGCCAAGGGGAGCTCCGAGGTAGCCAGGGAGATGTCGGAGGCGGGGTCAGAGGCGGCTTCAAGCAGGACAAAGGCGCTCAAGAGTCTCGAGGCCTACCTGGGCAGCAACCCCCTGCCGGTAGTCGACAGGCTGGTAACGGTCAAGCTCGTGGACGGGGGCTATCAAGCCCATGCGACATACACCTGCAAGGGCAACGTGACCTATAGGTTCAACCTTGGTACGCAGAGCTCGAAGCTGCTCGGGTCGGAGTTCAAGCTGTCTAGGGTAAAGAGAAAGCTCAACATCCCGGTGGGGCTCGGTAAGACATGGATCCGCAAGGAACAGGTTCCCCGCTATGAAAAGCTGGAGCAGTATTCGCTCAAGAGCGCTGAGGCATCCAGCCGTCACCTCATCGCCGAATTCTTTGACGAGGAGGCGCGAACAGCCGTGAGGATGTCAGCGGCAGGCCAGGAAGGGGGCGGGTTCACCAGCGTCGAGTTCATTGATGGAACCGAAGTGGTCAACGTGACCACGGACGCCGGGCTGAACAAGTTCCTGGATTCGACAGCTGTCACAGCCATCATGAACTCCATCTGGGCCGAGCTTATTCAGGTCGAGGCGAGCAGGGTCGCGCTGACGGAGGTGACGACTGGCGGCCGAGACATCCTGGAGAAGATGGAGTGCGAGAGCCTCCTGAGGACGGTCCTCACGGTCATGGGTCCGATCTACAAGGGCATCCTCGACGGGTCCACCGAAAGGCAACCCGAAGGTAATGAAGCTGAGATGAGCCTCTCTTTCGTCAGGGAACGACTCTCGCTGCTGGGCGAATCCGCAAGCCAGCAGGTCCAGAGTGCCTTGGCAATTGACGCCAGGGGCTCTTGAGAATCCGCCGGGGAACCTTCAGGAGCTTAACCACCTCGACGAAAACTGGGGAGAGCGACCCGGGGTCTAGCCGCGGATCACTGATCTGGAGCGCGCGCTCGCTCAGCGATCACTGTATGGACCCCACGAGCGGCTAGTAGCTTTTCGGCCCGTCCAGGGCCTCGACTTCGAACCCAGATGAACCGTCTTCAATTCCCTTTCGTTCCGTTGTCGCCTTATAGCCAAAGGAGGGTTCCAGCTGCGGACGCTGGTCTCCATCATGAGGCCTGGAGCTTCACTACTCCGTCCTGAAAGGCGCCCAAGGACGTGAGGGAGGAGAAGCGCCGCAGCGATCACGGTTCCAGCCGCCACGGGCCAGAACGACCCGGCAAACCCCATCCACCACTGGTCGAGAGTCCCGTGCGCAAGCAGAGGAACCGTGCTGCCGAGGAAGGGCGAGGTCAGCCAGCCTGTGTTCCCGGCGAGCGCGCTCGTGAGGGCCTCGAGGCCGTTGACGACCACCCCCAGAGAGTAGAGGACGTAGATGACGGGGCCCCGATACCTCCAGCCGCCTTCCATCACGAAGCCCGCCGGCAATAGGAGGAAGGGGAGCGATGCCACTATGAACCTGGGCCCAACGGAGAGGCCCCCAGTGGGGCCGTACCAGGCGCAGTAGGGCAGGAACAGCGCCAAGAATACCGCCAGTATGAGGAGGCCCTCTTTCCTGACCGCCGAATTGCGCAACATCTTTCCGAGACCGACGACGCCGACGAGAAGGATCGGAGAGTAGAGGAAGATGCCTCTCAGCGGCGTCAAGAGGTTCAGGAGCACGCCGAGATACAGGGGCGTCGAGAACTCGCCCAGAAGGGAGGAGCTGTGGAGATACAGTTGCTCGGAGGTCACCAGGATCTGCCCGAAGCTCAGGCGGTTGTAGAAGCCTATCGCCAGGACGCCCAGGAAGGAGGAGGAGGCGAACCCGGAAGCCGCCTTCGCGAGGAGCCCATGGTCCTTCCTCAACGCTACGACGACGTAGGCCAGGAGCACAGGCATCAGGAGGACGTTCACGTAGTCGACTGTCATCGCGGCGGCGACAGAAAGGCCTCCGAGCAGGATTACGGCTGAGCCTCCGGAGCCCCGGGCGACTCGCAGGACGCAGTACACGGCGACGACGTCCAGCGCCGCGGAAACGTCGCTCTGGAAGAAGAAGGTGGCGAAGGGCCAGCCCACCGTGGAGAACGCGTAGGCGAGCGCGATGAAGCTGGCCGTGGCCTCCCTGAAGTACATCCGGCTCAGCTTATAGAGGAAGAGCGCCGCGAGGGCGTTCATCACCGCGACGAAGAGCTCGCTGAGGAGCATCACGGGGCCGAACTCGGTGAAATGGCCGACGAGGGCGAAGCCGGTCGCCACCAAGGGGAGGGCTAGGAGGGAAAGCCCCGGCGCCAGGGCGCTGAAATATTGCCCCTTGTACTGGAAGATGTCCACGGAGTTGGGGGTGAACTGTCCCACGCGGCCCAGCGCGAGGGCGTGGTTTGCCCAAATCGCGTAGTCTAGGTCAAGGAAGCTTGCCGTGTGGTCGGTAGCCCAGACCGCGTTCAGGGTGACGCCGAAGACGAGCAGGGTAGCAAGAAAGATGACTAGCCCGCGATTCATGCCGCAAATAGAGCGCGCATCGTATTTCAGGTCGTGCCCTTTACGTCGTTGCCATCAGGTCGGCTTGACTACGACCAGACGCCAGAGAACGGGATGCTCATGCCGTTCGACATGGCGAGGGCGCCCGATACTCTCGTTCCCGCGAAGTGAGAATGACCCCGCTCCCTGTACACAAAGCACTGAGGCCGATGATGACCCTGCTGGAACCGAATTGCCGGCGGCAACTGTTCCCGCTGCGCCGTAGATGCTGCACTGGACCACTGAGGCTGGAGAGCCCCCCGTGTTGGAGAGCGTGAGTGTGCAGACTCCTCCCGTGCACAAGGTTGTCTGGACCTCAACGTGCGCGCCGCTCGAGAGCGAACCCATCAGCCCGAAGACCCAGCCGCTGAGCGCGACCGCCGCGACTAGAGTGATCGCGATGAGCGTGACCTCTGCGAGTACTGGTGATAGCGCTCTCCTCTTGGCATTCTTGTGGAATAACATATCACGATCGTTGATACGGACTGGTAGTCTCTCTTAACTCTTGCCAGGCGATGGACAAACCTCATCCATCAAGTTAGGCGGTTGGCCGGATTAGGGCAAAGCCTAATGGGCTCGATTGCAAGGATTCTTACGACTCTCGCGGTTAGGAGCGACGATAACGCTCTTCAATGACCCTCTCTCGTGCCGGGCGATGGGGCGCCGCACGACCGGGCCAGTGACCTTCGCTCTCCTTGTAGTCTTGCTCGTAGCAGGTTGTTTTCTTGCGCTGGTTCCGATTCGGATTCAAGGACAGAGTCCTACGAACCCAGCCACCATTAGTTCCAATCCCCCGCCTTTCGCGTTTGATGGCGCGTACGCCACTTATCAGGCGACCTTGTTCGTCAGTGGACTCGCCTCTTCAGCACCGGCAACAGTTACCTACACAGTAATGGACGTCAATGATGCAGCCCAGATCTTCTACGTAAATGTGACATCCTCCGGTTCCCTTCCTTCGCAGTGCAGCTCGCCAGGATCCGGTGGGTCTGCCTCCTTCGAAAGCCCGTCGCCCTTCCCCGCTTTGAACACGACTCTTACGGGACTGCTCAACCAAGGCGTTCTGCCGCCTGGAACGAGCCAGGCGACGGTGACGACAAATGTCGAGCTGTCGGTGCCAGCCGGCATCTTCACGACAGATCAAATTGACGAACCTGGGGCCTCCATTTGGGTCGATACGAGCAACGGCCTGATAGTGAAGGCCACATCTTCTTCGACCACAGCGGGTTCGTGCTATGGCGACCTCGTCCTGGCCGCCACCAACATCCTCGCCGGCGCTTCCTCGTTCAGCCTGCTGGCATTAGTAATCGTTGTCGTCGTCGCCGTTTCGGTTGCCGTCCTGGTGACCGTCTTGTTACTGATGAGAAGCCGCGCAAAGCGAGCGCAGCCGGCAGCGGCCGTGGTGGCTGCCAGCCCGGCCGAGATTCAGTTCCAGACAGGTTCCATTCAGCATCGATATCAGATTCCTTCACCCGGGTCGAAATTCCGGCTACCGCGTTTCACTAACTCTTCAGGTGCCTCACCCAGAGCCAAGTCGACTCTTGGCTGTGGTCTGCGGACAGCCTCTTTCTTTAACCGAGGAATTGAGGACGCGTCCATGGGAAGGGCCCCTCCCGGTGGTTGGTAAATGAAAGCGATTCTCTGCGAAAGCTACGGGCCGCCCGACAGGGTACTTCGGCTCAGGGATGTAGAGAAACCTGTTCCCGAGGAAGGTCAGGTACTGCTTAAGGTTCACGCGGCGTCGGTAAACATCTCGGACTACTACGGAATCACTGGCCTTTCCCGCCTGTTCGGTGGAGGAATACGAAGGCCGAAAGACCCCAGGGTCGGGGGTGACGTCGCGGGGCAAGTGGAGGCAGTCGGAGCCAGCGTTACGCGGTTTCGACCAGGAGATGAGGTGTTTGGAACGTGTCGGGGCGCCTTTGCCGAATATGCGGTGGCCCGTGAAATAAGATTGGCCCTGAAACCTGTCAATACTTCATTCGTGGAAGCCGCTGCGGTCCCCGTAGCTGGGCTCACAGCCCTACAGTGCATTCGCGACAAGGGTCGACTGCAGGCCGGCCAGGAGGTTGCTGTCAATGGAGCGTCCGGCGGCGTTGGCACGTTTGCCTTGCAGATCGCGAAATCCTTCGGGGCTCAGGTCACCGGTGTGTGCAGCACCAGGAATCTGGACCAGGCTCGTTCAATCGGCGCAGATCACGTCGTCGATTACACCCGAGAGGATTTCACAAGGAACGGGGGAAGCTACGACCTGATCTGCGACATCGTTGGGAATCGATCGGTCTCTGATTACAAGCGCGCCCTGAAGCCCGGGGGGACATGTTTGATCGTCGGCTTCGCAAAGAACCCCCTGGTCGGAATGGTCAAGTTCACAGTTCTCGGCAAGCTTGGGTCGATGACAGGGAACAAGAAGATCAGGTTCATGGGCATCGCAAAAATAAACCCGGAGGACTTGGGCTTCATGGCGGAGCTTCTGACAGCTGGCAGGGTCAAACCCGTGATAGACAAGCGGTACGCGTTGAGCGAGGTCGGACAGGCCCTCCAGTACATCGGAGGAAAGCACACCCGAGGAAAAGTCGCGATCGCGGTGTCTTAGCGGCCGCGACCCGCAAGAGTCCCAAGTCTGTGTGGGCTGTCTGAACCTGAGGTGCGATGCTCGGCGACCGCATCCTTCTCACATGAAGCAGGCCAAGACTCGGAAAACGCGTCGGACGTGAACCTAGAGTTAAGTGCGCAAGGAGCGCACTATCGTCGATCGAAGCGGTCCTCCCGTTCACGAACACGAGCCCTGACCCAGCAGGCGGGTATTTCGCCGACGGGATGGCGGAAGAGCTGATCTCCACCATCCCTGGGACCACTCGCGTGAATGGCAGGACTCAGGCCAATCCAGACGGGACTTCGGTTCCTCCGGCCAAGAGCCTGTCGACGACGGGTCCTATCCTTGAAACGCGCGCGCCGAGCCCTCAGGGGGGCACAGGCTCGCCCATGCGCTTTAGGACGCGCAGCGCCCTCAGCGTTATCATCTTGCTCGGCCCGCCCGCGGCCTCCAGGGAGAAGGGCCTGAGTCTGTCTTTGTACTTCGGGAACCAATTCGGCAGCTTGCCCGCGTTCAGGTAGTCCGGGTGCACGGCGTCCATGAGCCAGCGGCCGTCCCTTCGCCGCTTCTTCTTCAGCAGCGCCAGGGCGGGCGCCGCACGCTGGTCGTCTCCTCTTCCGAGCTCGGTGATGAACTCCAGCCCTACGAGGAGGTCGTAGTAGTAGTGATAGGGAAAGTGGAGCCTGTACCATGGGTCGTACCGCGCCCCCTGACGGAGCAGGCCGCGCTCGAGGTAGAACTCGCAGCCCCTATCTATCGCCGCCTTCATGCTCCGCGTCCACTTCTGGCGCGGATAGGACGCGAAGGCGCTCATGCCCTCCCATCCGTCTATGGCGCCGTTCCTCCCCCAGCAGTGCCAGCCGCCGTTCGGCTTCTGGTTCCTCGCCAGCCATGTGAAGGCGCGCCTGACAAGCCTGTCGTCGGCGTACCCGAACTTGACCAGCCCCCGGGCGGTGTTCCCCGTGAGACAGAGCTCGCTCGTCTTGGAGTCGCCCGTGTCGAAGCCGCCGTCGGGCCTGGCGAACCTGTCCCTCCACGCCTCCGCCGACTCGGCCAGCCAGGAAAGTTCCCTCGTGACCCCGAGGTCCGAGAGTATGAGGAGCATCCAGTTGGTCGAGTGGTACTTCGGCCTGTAGAGGTTCTCCCCGTCGACCCAGTAACCGCCGGGGAGGCGGTTTTCGAGGATGTCTTTGACCCACCCCCGCGACGGTATGGCCTGGCGGGCCCCGCGAAGGTCGTCTCCGCGGGTCTCAAGCAGGTCCCTCATCGCCAGATAGCGAACCGCGGGTTGGCTCTCCTCGGTCAGCCACTCCATCGCGCTCTTCATTGCGGACGAGGGGGAGCTCTCCTTTGGGTAATAAAGCGAATCCTTGACGACTAGACCTCACGCTCATGGGGTTCGGGTCCTGTTCGGGGAGGGAAGCCCTCCCTGACTCGCAAGACTGACAAATGATTCGACACAACCGTTAAACGTCGTGGCTCGTCAAGAATGCGAGGCCTTGGTTCAGGATAGGAATGTCGCCGGAGCTCCGACGGATGCGCGGAAGGGCGAGCCGTCAGGAGGCGAGCAGGGCCCGCCCGGAGGTTCTCCACCGGCTCCTCGGGCCGAAGAGATAGCTTACTCGATGTTCCCGAGGTTCATAGGGAAGACCGACGTCGTCGTGGAGGTTGGGGCGAACAGAGGGGGGAGCACCCTCTTCCTGTCTGAAATCGCGAGATTCGTCTACGCGTTCGAACCTAATCCCTCTGTCTTCGAGCATCTGAAGACGCACATCGCGGGGAGACCCAACGTCGAGGTCTACAACCTGGGGGCAGGGGCGAAGTCGGAGACCGCGCGCTTCAACGTGCCGCCGCCCGGCGCGGACACCTTCGGCTCAAGGTATGCCATCGAAGGAGGCAGCTACGTCTCCGAGATCGAAGTGAGAATCGTCAGGCTCGACGACCTGAACTTCCTCCTGGATCCTACGTGCCTGGTCTTCGACTGCGAGGGCTCCGAGGTCGCCGCCCTGGACGGTGCTGAGCAGCTGCTGGGCGCCCGTGGCGTCCGTACCGTGATTGCGGAAATGCACTTTCTCGCCGATGGGAGCAACACGGTAGGCCCGACGATGGACCGCCTCATGAGGCACGACCTCCGAATAGAGTCGGTGACCGCTCCAGACGGGTCGCCCTGGGTCGTGGGCCGACGCTGATCAGTCTGCCTAGCTCGGGGACCAGACAGAGATTCCATCCTGCGTCGCTTGACCCCTCCGAGTTAGGGGGCTATGCTAAGAGGGGTCCGCGCCAAGAACTCGTCACAAACTCCTGAGACGTATGACCATGTTGTTCCAGTGATGTCGCTAGTTCACTACACGCCGTATTTCAGGTCGTGCCCCTAACGTCGGTGCCATCGGGTCAGTCTGTCTGCGACCAGACGCCGGTGAACGTGATGCTGAAGCCGCTCGAGAGAATGACGGGCCCGACACCATCGAGTCCGCAGGGTTGTAAGAACCCTGTCCTTGGCACTAGCGCACCATGACCGCTGGGCCTTCGGAGTTTGAACTCTCTAGAAACTGAGAGAGAAGGGAGAGGTCGAGGTCTGACTAAATCCAAATAGCGCCACGAGGCCAGCCTGTCCTGAGAGCGTAATGGTTTCAACCCTAGCGGGAGCTCCTGGTTCGAGATGACTCGCAGAGAAGGCGACCCGAAGTCCTCCCTCGTCGAAATGTGTCACGAGAACTTCATCGGGGCCTACGAGTATCTGGCACGGATCGTTCCAGGAGGCGCGGTGGAGCGCATGGGCGGTCTGACGGCGGTGCGCACCGGGATGCCCGGGTCGAGTTTCAACGTGGTCTTCGGGTTGAATCCTCCGAATTCGCTCGCCCAGGCCAGGGAGGGCATCAGACGGCTCTTCCTGCGCACCAACACCGAGTTCCAAATCGTGACCTTGCCGGAAACCCTGGACGAGCTGGAGCCCATCCTGCAAGAGATGGACCTGACAGATAGGGAGGTCATACCCGGAATGGCGCTCGAACCGATCCCCGACGCCCGCCCCGACCCTCCGAAGGACCTCCAGATCCGACCGGCCAGCAGCCCGGAGGAGGTCGCGGACCTCTTGCTGATCGGGGCAGTCGGCTTCGAAGCCCCTCCGAACTACTTCGACGTCTGGAAACCGGGGTTTCTAGCGGGGGCCGCAGGCCCGTGGTCCCGCGGCGCGAACTACGTCGGGTACGTGGGCGGCAAGCCCGCCGCGACCTCGATCCGCGTCACGACGGGCGATGTCGCAGGCGTCTACTTCGTCAGCACCCTTCCGGAGTTCAGGCGCCGGGGCTTCGGCGAGTCGATGACCTGGCGAGCGGTCGCCGACGGTCGCACGAGCGGATGCAGGCTGAGCTACCTCCAGGCGAGCAAGATGGGCCGCCCCATCTACGAGCGGATGGGATACCGCGTCATCGAAGAATATTCAGAATGGAAACGGATGGCTCCGATGGACGGCCAGACGAGCGGGCTTTCGTAAGACGATTGCCAACACCGCCTCGGACCATGCCTAAAATCGGAATAAGTCCCGTGCCAAAGCTCGTGTTCTGGGCAGCCAGAGTGTGGGCGTCTCTTCTCTTGGGTTAGGGCGGAAGACCGTCGGGGATGGCAATTAGGGAGGGTCAGAGTTCAGGCCCGGGGTTCATCCTCATGTTGGTATCGGCTGCGAATCTCGCTCAGGATATGGCTGGCGACCGATGGATGAGACGAGAGGATCCGTTGCAGCTCAGGCTGAACCGCGACTAGGCACTTGCACTGCCCGCTGGCGACAACGTCGGCGGTTCTCTTGCGCTGGATGCCAAGGGCTGCGAGCTCCCCGAAGAACTGGTAGGGTCGCAGGGTCGCGACGACGCTTCCTCCGGTTTTCACTTCTGCCTCGCCCTCGGTGAGGATTGAGAAGCTGACCGACTGTTCGCCTTCTCTCACCATGACCGTTCCTCCTGCGAACCTGGCTTCCCGGAACGCTTTCGCCATGTCGCCCACTGACCTTTCGTCGAGCCCAAAGAAGATGGGAATCTTGTGAAGGAGCTCCTCCACCTCCTTGGCAGCGCTTGGCTTCGATGCCTCAAGCCAGAACGTCAGGACGTCATGACAGTTGGGACACTCGTCTGGTGTCCTCTCTCCTTCGAATATGTGGCCGCAGTGATGGCACTCCCATTCTGTCATCAAGAGCGAACGAAGCTACGAAGATGAAAGCTATTTAACGAATTCTTTAGCAAATCGGGTTATGTAAGTTGGCATCTGCCGATGATAGACCTGACCGCACTTCAGTGTGACCGTCGTACGGTGCGGATCCCAGGACGGCTTGCCGCGGTTCGGGCAGATCGTGACTTGCGAGCTCAAGCCTGATAGGACGCCCAAATTATGGCGCTCCGAAAGTGTGCTGTCAGGATCTGACGAATCTTTCCCTTTGGCTGCTTGGTTCTCCAAGGGAGAAGTTGCACTCAACAACACCCCTGTGGCGAGTCGGACCTCAGCCAACCTGGCCTTCAGTGCTTCAGGTCGAACTCGTTCCCGCGGTGGTGGTGGTGCGGGAAATGACAGTCCTGGTTACGGTGGTCGAAGCGGTGATCGTGGTTCGGGTGTGGGTGGTCTTGGTGATGATGGTGGGAACAGTCACGGTGGTGGCGGCAGGGAAGTGAACGGTCCTAGTGATGGTGACAAGGTCAGTCACTGTGGTGACAGTACGGGGATGAACGGTTCTTGTTACTGTGGACGTAACGGTGATTGAGGTGTGAGAATGAACTGTCTTGGTGATGGTTACAAGGTCAGTCACTGTGGTGACGGTACGGGCGTGAAGGGTTCTGGTGACGGTGGAGGTGGTTGTGGTACGGGAGTGAAGGGTTCTGGTGTAGGTGCCAAAGTCAGTCACCGTGGTGGTGGTACGGGAATGAACGGTTCTAGTGATAGTGGTTGAAGCGGTTACGGTGGTGCGGACCGAAGGCGCACCGCTGGCATAGGATCCGGAGATGGCGGCTAGCGTCGACAGCGCAACAATCGCAATGATTGCTATGGCGACGGCGCTCCCAAGTGGCCGCCCCTTGCCCGGTGCCGTCGAGCGTTGCAAGCGAATTCTTCGGCTCCTTGAGCAAATGCGCTTCAAGTCGTATATGAGCATATCTACCATGGGTTCGGTTCTGCTTCATTAGCGGGGTGATGGGGCGAGGTGCTTCGTTTGGGGTGAGCGCGCGCGTGCTAGATTTGAGCCCCTTTGGCCGAGGGGCCCGGCGGTCAGGTCTTATGGCGAAGCCTCCTCTTGGCACGTCCCGCCCTGCGACACTCCTTCTCGACCGAATGCGCCCACGCAGATGTCAACCGGGAGGTGCGCGAGTTCTGGATTGGCCACGTCTCGGCGATAAGCTGGGTCTATCAACACCCTGAGCTCCATGAAGAGGACTTCGTGAATGAGTACCTGAAGGTCGAGCCCTATCTCAGTCTGAGTCCTTCTGGAGTTGCTGTCGACGAGAGAGTCAGGGCGGAGTTCGGGGGTCGTCTCAAGCGTCTTGGGTGGCAGATTCAGGAGTACACTTCGAAGCGCAGCGCCGAAACTATCTCAGCTTTTTCCTCAGGTCAATGACGAGTTCCAAAGCTTCTAGCTCTTCGAAGAGTGTTTCCGGGCTCCTGCGGAGCACGATTGGAATCCGACTCTTGAGCCTCTTCTCAAGGTCGCCCAAGATTTCTAGGAGCGCTTGGTCTTCTTGGTCCTTGCTTTCCAAGTCTTCTTGCTTCTCCAGCCCTTAAGTGCCTTATCAAGGACGGTATCCAACCATTTGTTGTACTTATCGGGGTCTTTCCTAAGCTCTTCCAAGTACCTCCTTGCCTCTTCAGCCTCCTTCTGAGATGGCTCCTCGAGGGTCATGTTTCTTTCTTTCGGGCGGTTCTATTTATAGCTGAAATGTGGCCTGTTGAGCTATCTTAGCCTGAATCCGTCAGCTGTAATTATCGAAGCCGGAATCAAGGCGGAGTTTGAGGGTCGTCTCGAGCGTCTTGAGAGGCAGATTCAGGAGTACGCTTCGTCGAAGCAGGCCCCTCCCCATTCTAACCCTTGAGAAAAAAGTTTCAGAGTGGTCTGGGCACTAAGTTTATACCAAATGCTTGTGCTGTCAAGAACAATGGAGAGACGCGCCTTCACAGTGACGCTTGAGAAGGACAAGGAGACCGGGTACTACACGGCTCAGTGCGTGGAGCTTCCCGGAGCAATAAGCCAGGGCAAGACGGAAGAAGAGGCAAGGAAGAACATCAAGGAAGCCATCGAGTTGGTTCTTGAGTACCTTGAGGAGAAGGCGGGAGTGAGGAAGGGGAGCGGGAAGAAGCTGATAGAAGTCGTAGTCTGAACGGGATGCCTACTCGGCTTCCCGTTCTCAGTTGGAAGGAAGTCATCAAGGCACTGGGGAAAGCTGGCTTCCGTCCGGTTAGACAGAGAGGAAGCCACATTATCCTCGAAGGCTCCGAAGGGAGGAAGTTCACGGTTGTCCCTAGGCATGACGAAATAGCGCCGACTACTCTCGTGAAGATTCTAGCCGAGGCGGGGCTGACGCGAGAGCAATTCCTGGAGCTGCTGTAGCTCTCGCTCTATTCCCATTCTTTGAGCGTAGACTTGAGACTATGAAGGATTATGCTTCCTCGAAGCGAAGCGCCGCACTCCCCAATCTCCTCGAGCTACTTAAGCAACTGAGACCGTGGGACCTCGACGGATTCCTCTTCCTTTCCCTGATCCTGGCTCATGTCGCTCCGTCACCCTTCCTCAATGTCGGATATCGGAGCACCAACGCGCGCTCGCTAGGGCCTTTCACTGGGCATCCGCAGATAATCGTCGCCGAAGAGAGGGCCAAGACTAATTTCGAGGACCGCCTGGAGCGGCTAGAGAGGCAGATTCAGGAATACGCTTTGAAGCGCGGCGACCAGGTTTCCTAATCCTCTACGCCAACCTCATAATCTGGGCCTTGATCTCTTCTTTGATCTCCTGAGGAAGGAGCAACACCAGCCCGAGAACCTTACCGTTCTTGTCCAGGTCGATTGCCATGTTGTCTGCCAAGGGCTCAGTGGACGAGACCTTTCCCTTCTTCAACCTCAGATACAGGCCGTTGATTCGGTTGTCAAACTCCAGCGAAGCCAAATCTTTCCAACCCACTCTTGTTCACCTTCAGAGAGGTGACACCTATTAAATCCTCATCGTGGCGCGCGCTCCTAAGGGAGCCAACCAGAGCGCACGCGCGGGAGTGCCTTGCCGGGACGCTTGCAACACGGACATGCCACTCACCCGAAACGGGTTGATAGGTGAAGTCATTGGTAGGCTGGTCCTTTGCCGAACTGGCCTGCTCGAGAAAGTGCTCGAGAAAATGGTCTAGAAAAGTGAAGAAGGTTTAGAAGTTCGTCATCTCTCAATGTGATGACGAACTTGCAGCCTCGCGTCGGTGCTGCTCTGCTAGACTACAGGCGGCTGCTTTGGTTGCTTTCAAGGGAATTCTCCGGCAGAGAGTTCACGACGGCTGAGGCTTCCGGGTTTCTAGCCGAACGCTACGATCTCCTAGGCTTCTTCGGGATGAACCTGCGCTCCACAGGGCTGAGGCCGAAACTGGTGTCGACCGCCCTCGGGAGACTGAGGCGCCGGAAGTGGGTGGAGGCACGGCGTGTACCGAGGTCGGTGACGACAAGATTGGGGAAGCGCGCGAATCGCGGATTCATGAATGTCTGGCACATCGTGCCTTGGGCTCTTGACTTGTTGCGAACGGTCAAGACGGATCCGGTCGACCCAAGATGGTTTCTAAGGGTCTATCGGAAAGAGCAGCACAAGCTCTCCATCCGCGAAGACCCTGAGTACGTGTACGGGAGCGTCATCGCCTTCAATGCTGAGATTGACTTCATTCTCTCCAGCGGACACGAACCCACCCGGGAGGAGCGTCAGAGACTCAAACGGCGGGTCAAAGAGTACCACAGGCTGACGGAAGAGATCATGACACTGAAGCCAAAAGCGGATGTCATGGAAGCCCTTCAGCGTGCTCTAGCCGATGCGAGGCGGTCAAGAGAAAGAGACGGCCCCACGTGAGGCGCCAGGTCATGCGATTGCCAGGGATCGCCAGGGAGGCAGCGGGTTTCTGCCAGGAATATTACCCTGGCCGCCCTGCCGGCTGGCAGCTGGGAGGAACTCTGTGAAGACGATCTCGCATGAGAGGAATGCCTCACCCTGGAGGCAACAGGCTGGGTGCACCCAGGAGAAAATCGACCGCAAATTCTCCCGGGACCTCCAGGGACCTCCCGGGTCAGCAGGGAGGAAGCGCCGGCCTGTGGTGTGCTCGCACCCTGCTGAACCCGCTCTCCCTGCTGAACCAGCTCTCCCTGCTGAACCAGCTCTCCCGGCTGACCCTGCCGGCTGGGTATGCTGACCGTACTCCGTGAGGGACCCTCTACCAAGGGGGTTGGCCAGGCGGTGTTAGATCTAGCGCGCGCGCTTCTTCAAGAAAACGGAGACTTCCTGAGCCTCGAGCGCGCGCGCTTGGCTGAGTAGTAGACTGCCTATCAGAAGGGCGAGGTCACAGCTGCAATGTAGACATTTCCGCCAGCCAGTCCGATTACATTCGCGTAACCGTAGTCGTTCGCGTAGGAGTTCCCCGTCCCCCAATCCGGGCTGGTCGTCGTGGCAGAAGTGGAAGCGTCGTAGTAGCCATGCTGCGTATTGTCATTCGCGGAGTTCCAGTTGAGTGTGTTCCCGCTAGATGAGCCATCAAGATAGAAACCATCTACGGTGTTCCTGTTTGCCGAGTCCCCGGTGAAAGTGTTGCTGGTGGAATTCACAAGGTAGAAACCGAAGACGTTGTCATTCGCGTTGTTCCCGATAAGAGTGTTGCTGGAAGAGCCATATTCGACTTCGAAGCCAGTGTTGTCGCTGTTCGCCGTGTTCCCATTTAGATTGTTGTTAGTACAGCTCTCTAGGACAAAGCCATAGAGGTCGTGGTCGACAACATTCGTCTTGAACAAGTTGTTAATTGCAGGAGTGAGCACCCAGAAGCCTAAGGTGTCTCCGTTTGCGATGTTTGAGACAAAATTGTTGTTGGAGCCATATATAGCAAAGCCAAGTGTGTCGCTGGAAGCATTGTTGTTCGTGACCCCATTATAGTTGGATTGAGAGTCAAAGGCGAAGCCTACCATGTCGAGAACGGAAGTGCCGAAGTCGGTGACGGTGTTCCCAACGAAGTCGTTGTGAGAAGAATCGTCGGTAACAAAGCCGTTACCGAATGCACCGAATTGACCGAATTGGTTGAATCCATTTTGGTTCGCAGAGTTTCCGAGGAATGAGTTATAGTTGGATTCTTCAAGGTAGTAGGCTGCATCGCTGTCATTCTTCACAGAGTTCCCTTCGAATACTGTGGCTCTGGTTTGAAAGAGAGAGAATCCATTGTAGAATCCAGTGACGTTACAGTTCTTGACCGTGTCTCCAGAGACTTCCGCAAGATAGATACCGCTCAGGAGTTGAGAGCCCTTGCCGGTTATCGTGTGCCCAGCACAGTTGAGTGTTATTCCACTGTGACCTATGACGAGTCCCGCCCCTGAGCAGGGGCCGATGTTTGCACGCAAGGTCGTGTTTTTCGTGATTACACTTCCACACCCGACTGAAACATAAATAGGAACAGCGCGCGCGCGAGAGAGAGGAACAGGCAATAAGAGCAACATTGAACATAGAATGACGAAGAGAATCAGGAAAGCGAGGAGAATCTTCGGGGAACCTCTATGATTCAAGACTGGCTATTTGTGGCGCCATGCGTTATATACGACTTGGGAGCGAATTCCACCGTCCCATCAAGTGCCACGTTCTTCGTGAGAAACATGCGCGCCAAGAGACCCGCGGTCAGTATCTAGACGCGCGCGCACGGCGCACTCAAAGCAACTCCTGCGAAGCTTGGCTTGCACTCTGACCGCCTCCCCGCGCACGCTGGCTGGTTTGGGCACAGGACCCTGTGGTCCCGAGGTCACCCCACGGTAACGAGTACTGCCTTGGATCATGCCTAAACTCGAAGGAACCCCCCTGCTTACCCCACACTTTTGGGGCGTCACAATTTGGGCGTTTCTCCATTTGTGGGATGTCCTATCGTAAATCAAAACCAAACCGAGTCGTCCCTAATATCCTATTCGCGATGGGGAAAACACCAAGAAATGTTGGATTCGCTTGATGTGTTTGATAGAACTACATATGGTTAAATGAAATGAGTCGAGTCTCGGCGCGAAGAAATGAGTCCAGACCCGAACCGTGTGCTTCCGCGGGGGCCGAGGTCATTAAAGATCACGAGGATCACCTTGGTGGTTCAAGATTCAAGATATCTAGGTGATTCCAAAGTTGACATAGCAGGAGGAGCGCGATGAAAAGAGACAAGCTGGACAAAGGAGCAATTGCGCTCATGTACTTCTCGTTGTTCGGATTCCTGGGCAATGTGATGATTTCCTACAACAACGCCGGAGCCACAGGGGTGGTCGCATCCATGATCAATGCTTTCGCGTTCGTCTTCTACTACACGCTCTGCAGAGTCATAACTCCTCCACTCAACTACTGGGGGGCAAGCGCATTGGTCTATCTCTGCCTGTTCCTTCTGTCGTTCATGCTATTGAACCGGCGCAAATCGCCATCGAGCAACCTGGCCGAGACCATCAGGCTCGCCTCCGTCATCGTGATATTCTATGAAGTCGGAACTTACCTGTTCGCGCCGTTCTGGTGGAATCGTGCGATAATGGCGGCGTTCAATGGCACATTTTTGGAATCGTTCACCAATGCCGAGCTGGTTTCAGTCACTACAGTCGTATTCTTCGGGTCGCTCTTCCTGCGCATACTGTCAAGAAAACCTGTAGGTTCTGCATAGAAGTATTTTCGGAACGTCCTAAGAAGGATTTCGCGCCTCCTCAAATGCCTCGTCGGGTACGCTGATTTAGAACCCGAGCGTAGGCTTAGCTTCTCCGGCCGTTTTTTCGATCAGAATGAGGTAACCGCACATTCAAACTGGGGCTGTGCACCTGACGCCCTTGTCATCGTGCCCTGCCATAGCTGGACGCTCTGTTTGCCTGGTTGCAGATTCTGGCTGTTCCTCTATGAGTAAGTACCAGTGAACCCTATCGGTGCGCCCGCACTTACCACGAGGCTGCCTGATACCACCTCTCCGGCTGCTCCCGCTCCCTGGGCTGCAGTGGCCACACAGTACACCGGTATGCCTGGCGAGGTGGTTCCCGCAGGAATTGTTTGCGGTGTACTTGCCACGATGCCATCTGCGGCACCAACATACGCTGCTGTTCCGTAAATGAAGCACCCGGTGACTCCAGCGTTTGATCCTCCAGTGTTGGTCAGATTGAATACGCAGTATTGTGCGGTTCCAATACCCCCGCCTGTATGGAAGCATGATACGGTCGAACCTTGCAAGTTCGCGCTACTTGTGAACGTCCCGAAGAGACCGAAGACGAACCCTGAAATGGCTACCGCTGCTACGAGCGTGATCGCAATCAGGATAACTGTCGCTAGGATGGGCGAGATGGCCTTCTTCTTGCTGAACCTCTTCTTGGTCATCATTAGGATTGCTGAACTCATTTTAGCCTTTTAACAATTATGAACTCCGATTATGAACTCGGACTCCATTCCGAGGCCCTTCTCTATCAGGCGACCGGGGCAGAATTCTCCATTCTGGGAAGAGGAGGAAGCGAGCCTGACTCATAACGCTAAGCGAAAGGGAAGCTGGGCCTTTGGGACTACTGAGCCGCGAAATGCCTGATACACTATGAGGGTCTATCAATACGAGTCCCGAAACATGGTAGCTTTCTCCTCGAACTCCCGGCCCTCCTTTTGCTCACTGATGGTAATCTTGCCAGGCTCAGATGAGGTATGCACACTTCTCTCCAATTGAAATTACAAAGAAAGGAGCGCACGACGTCTCAGGTCGTGCGCCTGACCACTAGACGATTCACCCTAGATCCTAGGATGCTATTGCTGAGAATGCCAGCGGAGAACCGCTTGACACTGTGAGAGAGCCCGTGACTACTGCTCCCGAGGTGATCGCGCCAACCGCTGTGCAGCTAACGCCTGTCCCAGGCGATGCTGTGCCTCCTGTGATTGGTTGGGCGAGCGTGGCTGTTGCGGGTGCTGCTGCTATTGTGTTAGCAAAACCTGCGACGCCGTAGATGAAGCAGCCAGTGACGGTCCCTGTGGAACCTCCGCTGTTCGATATGTACAACGAGCAGAATGCGGCTGCTGCGGCTCCTGACTTGCATGATGTCGAGACGAGTTGCAGGTTAGCGCTACTTGTGAACGTCCCGAAGAGTCCGAATACGAACCCTGCAATGGCTACCGCCGCGACTAGTGTGATAGCGATGAGTATGACTGTTGCTAGGATTGGTGAGATGGCTTTTCTCTTGCCGTGTTTTTCTATGTTCATCGTTAAGGTCGTCGAAGCCATCTTTGCTTATTAATGGTTAAGGAGTCGCAATCCATAAAGTGAGTCAGTTTTTATTGACGTCTCTAAGGACGATTGCTGATGATATTGGAAGATCCTGGGCATGCGCAGCAATATCACTGGCCATGGTCATAGCATAACCCTAGGTCGCCAGCTAGGAAGCCTATCACAAAGACGATGTAAGACAGCCCGTTCGAAGCGCGCAACGCGAAGACAATAGAACGAAAGGACAGCTACGTGACCGATGCTGTAGCAGCGGAGGAATTTCAATGATAAGCGTTTGATCAATCTTTCACGGAATCAGCGAAGTCGAGTTGGTAAGGGGTTCCTTTGATCGTAAACTCAGGGCCTTGATTCGGAAGTTGCCCAATCACAGCCCGTAAGCTCTGACATTGATGGCTGAACGACTCTGGGTCCCCGAATGATAGCGTAGTTGGAGCGGGTCTTAGCCGCCACCAAGAGCCGAAATTGAGGCTTCCTGCTTCATAATGGATATATACGTGAAGCGCCCCTGTTTTAGAGTAAAATTGAGACTGCTAGAAGACAAGAGAGTCGGAATCGGCGAACTGATAGGAACTCTCACGATGATAGCGATTACTCTGATTGCCGCCGCGGTCGTGATCGGTTGGGTCAACGGCCAGGCCGGAGTGAGCGAGGGGCAGTATGGGAAGGCCGTTGCGAACAACGTGAACTACCTTGACGAACATTTCGAGATCCTGAACGTGCAGTTTGCCAACTGCGCGCCCGCCGGCCCACCGAGATACTGTTCGGTTCTGCAGATATCGATCTACAACACAGGGACCGTGGCGCTTTCTTTAAGTTCGGTTACGATTGTCGGAGCAGCCTCCACTGCAGGCGGAGTCCCCACCTACATGTACGTCCTCGCCACCCAAAGCAACACGGGAGCCTACACCTCGTCTTCGTTCTTGACTGAGATTCCCGGGTGCACCAATCTACAGTATTTCTACACCTACCCAACCGTGACCACGTCCGGTACAGTTACGACCACAGTGGTGACCTCAGACACCGCCACGACCACTGCGCAGATCCCCCAGAGCGCGATTCCGCCTGCCGTCTTCACGATTTCGCTGCCTTCAGGATCGACATGTCCACAGTTCGTTGACGGGTCCAACTACCGGATTCAGGTGATGGGAGCATACGGCAACGCCGTGACGGTGCAGGCAACGGCGAGTGGGTAGGGTAGGGACCCGTGCCCAGCTCCTCCCGTTCGATTCTGAAGCGTCATGGGACGAGTGGAATAGCAGGAGTTCTCGCCGCCGTGATGCTCTTCGCGCTGATCTTCACGGCTGGCATAGGATACTTCGTCTACGAGAACAACGCCAACTTCAGCAACTCGCAGGCGCAGCTGGCCAACCTTGGAGCCAACGAACAGGCGAGCCAGGAGCATCTCGGACTGGCCGTCACTACTGTGTCCCACGGCTCCGGCAACGTCTCGCTCGCGCTTCAGGTGTACAACGTGGGCGGGATATCGACGACCGTCTCCTCAGTCTTCGTGACGAGCCAGGCCGCCGTTACAGGTACCTTGCTCACGAGCTATGCCGGCTCGCCATACCTCGTCGGGACGCCGGCGCTGAATACAACCCTCCCGATCAGCCTCGCGGTCGGAGCCAGCACTGCCGCAATCCATGACAACATCATGATCTCCACCAAGGCCTACAACTACCCCGGCGGAACGGTGTTCGTGAACGTGCTCACGTCCCGGGGGAACGTGTTCTCGTTCGAGTACCCGCAGTCGGCAGGGACCATAACGTCCACGGTCACCGGGGCCACTAGCACCTTGGCCACGACCATCACCTCAGCAGTCACCGGAACCCTCCTTTCGACGACTACCTCTTGGACCACCCTGAGCTCTTCCAGCGTCCAGACCAACGGCTTCACGGTGGGTACGAACTCCCTCGTGGTGACGATGAACGCATGTCCGGGCGTCGGGACCAGCTCCGTCGCCTTCGGTACGAGCTGCGTAGTGGTCCCAGCCATCTACCAAGGAGGCGAGGTGATACTGCAAGTGAGCGTGACCAACTACGCGTCGGTTGCCATGAGCACCTATGTAGTCTTCCAGTCGGTCGGAACCAACGGCGCTTCGGTGACGAGCAGCGCGGGCGAAGTCGCTCCATACCTGGCCAGCTCGTACAACTGCGGAGGGACGACACCCACCCAGACAATCCCCGCGGACACCGGGACCCCGACTACTAGCACCTTCACCTGCACGTTCTATGCCAACACGGGAGCCACGGCAGGCACTGTCACCTTCATCGGCTATGCTGTCGGGACTTACATGGGAGGGAGCAGCCCGATCACGTCGGCCGAAGCGTCTTCTAACACTCTACAGCTGGGAAACCCGGGTAGCGGAGTGACCGGCCCCTGGATAACGAACAGCTACTACTTCAATTACGCATCGGAGGAGCACACGACGTTTTCAGCGGCGACCATCCTGAGCGCCTCGAGCAACAAGGAAGTCATGTACCAGGTCGAGGTGACGAACACCGCCAACGTCTCGCTGACGATACTCCAGGACTCCTTCCTGCAGTATTTCAACTTCAACGAACAGGAAATGGACTTCTATATCATCCACCCGCTGACCACGTACACGACGACACCCGCCGCGTACAGTTGTGCTTCCAACTCGCCATCAGCGCCGTCAGGGAGCACCTGCACGGTCGTCCCTGTAGGAGCGACTGTAACGCTCACCTTTGCTGCTTGCGCGCCGGATAGCGCGAGCTTCATGTGGGCCAACACTGGAGGCGGAAACGGCGCCTGCTCGGGGAACGACGCAGCATTCAATCCAACTGAGGGAGAAGTCGGGTTCAGCGTGATCTCATACGCCTTCCAGAATTCGGGCAAGTGGATAACCTTCTCGCAGACTCTACCGTTGGAGTCGACCTACATTTCCACCTAGGAGAGATTGAAATGAGTACCAAAAGTCTGTGGTTTGACGAAAGAGGAAACAGGTGAGTCGAAACGCGCCTCTTTGAGTCTCGCGCCAGTCACTACAGGAAGGGCATAGCCGGGGTTATCGGGATTTTCATTCTCTTTGCGCTCGTCTTCACCTCAGGGGCGACACTCTTCGCAATCGTCAACCAGAACAAGCAAGCCTACGCCGTCGCGAACTCAAACAGACTATCTTTCATCCAGCAGGCATCCTCGGAGAACCTGACGCTTATGGCGAAGCTGTCCACCGCGACGCATGAACTCTACCTTACCGTAAACAACACGGGCGGGGTGCCTTCGACAATAGTGGGCGTGTTGGTGTCGGCGCCGAACGGAACGCTGGTTTCCAAGTCCATCGTGAACCCACAGTCGCACTTCCTGAGCCAGAAGGGCGATCTCAACGTCACCCTCCCTCTGACCCTCGGGGTCGGGGTCTCGACTAGTAGAATGAGCGGATGCAGCTCGACCGGGCAGATAGGGTGCAACATCGGCATAAGCACGCCATTCTCGAATTACAAGAGCGGCACAGTCGTCGTAAGCCTTGTGACCTCTCTCGGCAACACGTTTTCGCAGGAATACCCGACCCCCAGTCTTCTGACTTTGAAGAACGTGTTCGTCATAAGCCCCACCAACGTGAACCTGAACTCAGTCGACGAGTCCCTCATCAACGAGAGTCTCCTCAGTCAGTCCGGGGTGGTCGATTGCTATGGCTGCGTCACAAACCAGGTTGCAGGGGGGAACATATTCGTGGTCCTGCTGACCGCGTCGCCCTCGCCAGTCGAGAACGGGGGCACCATAACGGTGATCGCGACCGTCTACAACTACTCTCCTTACCCTGCGACTGGCGTTACCGTTTCGCTTAGCACACTCTACACGGGCACCGCGACAGTAGCTCCCGACGGCTCCAGCTTGCCGGTCACCTGCGGGAGCCCGCAGAGCCTCGTTGCCGAAGGTAACGCGGCCTTCACTTGCAACTTTACCGCGAACTCAGGAGGCGGGACCGGCACGGTCACATTCGTTGGGAGCGCCGAAGGCTGCGTAGTGACAGGATCGACGACGACGTGCACCAATGGAGCCCTGGTCTCGTCCGGGGTTTCATCCTCGAACCCCGTCCAGATCGGTACCAACCTCGCATTCGGTCTGTGGCAGCTGGACTATTACTACTTCACCTATCAGGCCGTTCAGCAACAGGCGCAGGCGCCAGCCTCGATAGTACCCCACGGCGACACCTACGTCGCCTTCAATCTGAAGGTCACGAACATCTACAACACTTCGATGACCATCCTTGACAACTCCTACCTCCAGTTCGTCAGTCCCGGGAGCGACGTCAACGAGTTCATCGTGCAGTCTGTCAGCTATGCCGGCAGCAGCAGGACCATAACCTCCTACTCGTGCACGGATGCTCCGCCCGGCGGCCCGAGCGGCTCGCCCTGCTACACTGTGGCCCCGGGAGCGACGGTGAGCCTCGTATTCGCGGCCGCCTCCTTGGGCTCGTCCTCGTGGGAGTGGGGGACCACCAGCCCGATCGGGAGTAGCAGCGACGGTTGCGTTATCAATATCATAATCGCTTATGCCCTGCAGAGTCACGGCTCCTATGCCCTTCACTCCGTAGAGATACCCTTCCAGTCGGTGTATATCCAGTGATCCTCGCAAAGCGTCGGGGGGCCAGGCACAGGCGTGCCATCACCGCGGTCTTGGCGACCATCATACTCCTAGCCTTGGTCCAGACGATACTTCTCGGCTACTTCCTGCTTGTGGTCAACGGAGACTTCCTGGGAACTCAGGCGAACCAGAGCAGGCAGAACGCGATTCAGGTCGCGGCTGAAGAGCAAGTCGTTGTGACCCCGAGCCTGACCTCGGGATCGCTGGGAATCTCGGTCGCCAACACGGGGAGCGTCCCATCCACAATAACGGCGGTCTACGTCAAAGGGCTGGACGGGACCTTCCTTTCTCACTCGGTCGCGGTCCCGGGGTCCAACTACCTCGTCGGCGCGCATGACCTGAACGTCACCCTTCCTCTCACTATCAATCCAGGGCAGTCCACGTCCCAGCTTTCTGGGTGTGGTGGCCTGCATGGATGCAACATCGGGATAAACACGGCCGCATTCACGTATTCGGGTACCTCCGTGGTGGTAGGCGTTATCACCGCAACAGGAAACACCTTCACCGCCCAGTTTCCGATCCCCTCTTCGGCGACCACCCTGACCTCGTTGTCCACGAGCGACATCACGAGTACCTTCACCACAGGCAGCGCGGTGACGACCATCAGCACGACGACAACCGTGGTATCCACCACCAACTCCTACACCACAGTGGTGTGCTCTAACTGCGTCACCACCACCACGGAGGGCCAGGGGACGCCAGCCCTTACCGTTTCATTCCTGGCCTGCCCCAGCGCGGGGTGCTCCTCCTCGAACTTTGTCTACAATGGCGGTACCATAACCCTGACGGCGACCGTGACCAACCTGTCACCCCAAAGCGCCACTGGCGTCCAACTGTTCGTGGTCCCGGCGTCGGGGCTGACCACCGGCACCGCGACTGTCTCACCGAGCGGGGCTTGCTCTCCTTCGTCTGAAGTCCTCGCAGCTGGGAAGAGCGGCCTGTTCCAGTGCTCCTTCACAGCCTACAGCGGGTCCACCGGAGGCACCGTAGCGTTCGCCGGTTACGCGGCCGGCACCGTGGGCACCTCATATTCGACCTCCGCCTCGACGACGTCGAACTCCGTTCAGATAGGGAACGTCGTCGGAACAGGGGGGTGGAGCGTCGCGCCCTTCCTGTTCAACTTCGAGTCCGATACCCCCTCAGCTGCGGGAGTCGCTAGCGCAGGCACGCCCGTCAGCGCGGAATTTGTGAGCGCAGGCAACGCCTACGTGGCCTGGTACCTCGACGTCAAGAACACCTACAACAGCAGCCTGACCATCATCGACACGTCATTCATGATTACAGAGAGGCTGGGGCCCGACCCCACCTGGTGGATCGTCGACGCAGCGTGCTACCCGGGTCAGACGGGCTGCGGTGCATCCCCGACTCTGACCCCATACAGCTGCTATCCGGGAGAGGCCCCTTCCACTCCAGGGTACAACTGCATCACCGTGGCTCAGGGAGCCACGCAGCAGGTGATCTTTGCCACATGCGCGCCGGCCAACTCAGGTTCAGCGGGGTACGCCATCTGGGCTTGGCAGGACACCGGGGGTGGCGGCGGGTGCTCGCAGCCGTACCCGAGCTGGTCACCCCCGGAGGGGGACGCGGCGGTAGCCTCCATCTTCTACACGCTCGGGAGCAGCACGTCTGGGACGGTGTACAGCACAGTCCTCCCGGCCCAGTCTGTAGTGTTCACTTACCCGTCCACGTTGACGGTCACGTGCACCCCCAACCCAGACGCGGTAGGGAGCGCCAGCACCTGCAAGGGCACGGTGACCAGCACGGGCACTCCGACCGGCACATTGGAGTTCACCGTCAGCCCCACAACGGGCACCTTGAGTCCCGCGAGCGGAGTCTGCACTCTCTCGGCCGGGGCGTGTTCGGTCACATTCAATCCTAGCGTGGGTGGGTCGTATACCGTCGCCGCCACTTACGAAGGCGATTCAACGCACGGGCCCGCCACGGGCTCGACGACCCTCTCTACGGCCGTGACGATACCCATCCTCATAGCAACGCCCGCGGGAGGCTCGGCCTTCGTCTACACCGTCTCCGGCTGCTCCGTCTCTCCCACCTCGGGCACTTCAGGTGCGAGTGCGACAGACTTCACCGCAACGGCATCGTGCGTCCTCACGGTCACGATGCCGACGGCGGGTGCAAACACGCGCTACGTCTTCGCATTGAGCGCCTCTTCCACCACCGTCACCACCTGCACGACCGCGACCTGCTCGACCTTCCAGCCTTCAGACTACTACCAGCTCCACAACACGTGGCAGGCATCGACGAACGGGCAAGGCCCACCCACCTGGGACTCGGGCCTGAGCATAGCCCCCACGGGGACGGTGGCCGGAGTCGGCTCAACGAACGTCTGCACGATAAGCCCTACCTCCGGATCGACGACCACGGCAACTTGCGCAGGATGGTCGGACTTCGACACGGCGGTCACGGCCCCTGCGACGGCGTCAGGTGCAGGCACCAACATCCAGTGGAAGCTCTACGGGACTACGAGCCAGACCCCGACTACGGGCGGCAACACTGAGACAGCGTTTACCTACTACAAGCAGCTGCAGAACACCTACAGGGCGACTCCCACATCGCCGGCGACTTGGGACGCGGTCTTCAGCATCCCAGTGACGGGAACGTTGGGAGGAACATCGGGCGCTACCGGGTGCTCGATCGCCACTACGAGCGGAGGAGGGGCTGCGAGTCTGCACGACCTATTTTAACTACAACACCGCCGTCTCCCTGCCCGCCTCGGTGGCGGACGGGGCGAACACGCAGTGGACCGGCAAGGCTCCTGTAAGCTTCACCCAGACCACGGGAGGCAACACCAACAACGTCAACTACTACAAGCAGTATGCGGGCGTCACCTTCCAGATCACAGCGGAGGCGCAGGCCACCTTCGACTCAGGCCTGACACTCACGATCACGGGCACCTCCATGGGGACGGCAGGGTCTACGATATGCACGATCACGACCACGGCCGCTGCTACCGCATCTTGCACCGGTGCCGCTGACATAGGCACCACGGTCTCGTTTGCCGCCACTCTGGGAGGGGCTCCCGCGAACAGCAGGTGGGAGAACGCCGCCGGGGCAGCGACCACGCCCACCGTGTCCTCAGGAGGAGGCACCATCAACGTGAACTACTACAAGCAGTGGACCAACACCTTCCAGGCGACCGCGGAGGCACAGGCTACTTTCGACGCCTCGATGACCGCCGACACGGTAACGGGGACTTACTTGGGCGCCGCCGGCTCCACCATCTGCACTTTCACGCCCGCCAGCGGCGCGTCCACGGCTTCTTGCTCTGGTTACAGCGACGCCAGCGCGGCCGCAACTTTCCCTGCGGCCCTCAACGGCGCTCCCGCGAACTCCAGGTGGGAGAACGCCGCCGGAGCAGCGTCCAACACTGCTGCGATAACGACTGGCGGAGGAACGCTCAACGTGAACTACTACAAGCAGTGGACCAACACCTTCACCTTCAGCCCGACTGCGCCCACCACGTGGGACGCAGCCTTCACCGGGACTGCCACGGGTACATACCTCGGCACGGCCGGCTCCACAATCTGTACGGCCACGCTGACATCGGGCGGAGGAGCAGCATCTTGCTCTGCATACTCTGACAACAATGCGGCCGTGACATTCGCAACCATCTCAGACGGGGCGAACGGCAGGTGGCAGCCGACGGCCGCCAGCTCGCCAACTGCGGCCATCACGTCCGGAGGCGCCACCAAGACGGGCAGCTACTACAGGCAGCTGCAGAACACTTACCAGGCAACGCCCTCTTCTCCTGCGACCTGGGATGCGGTCTTCAGCGTCCCAGCCACGGGGACCTTCACAGGGTCTGCCGGGACGACGATCTGCACCATCGCCACGACTAGCGGCGGCGGGGCCGCGTCATGCACCGGCTGGGCCGACTACAACACAGCCGTCTCCCTGCCCGCCTCGGTGGCGGACGGGGCGAACACGCAGTGGACCGGCAAGGCTCCTGTAAGCTTCACCCAGACCACGGGAGGCAACACCAACAACGTCAACTACTACAAGCAGTATGCGGGCGTCACCTTCCAGATCACAGCGGAGGCGCAGGCGGACTTCGATTCGGGTATGACTGCGCTGGCGATTACAGGCACCTCCCTTGGTGCAGCTGGGACGACCATCTGTTCCATCACCATCACAACCACGGCCACCGCCTCATGCACCGGTGCCGCTGACATAGGCACCACGGTCTCGTTTGCCGCCACTCTGGGAGGGGCTCCCGCCAACTCGAGGTGGGAGAACGCCGCCGGGGCAGCGACCACGCCCACCGTGTCCTCAGGAGGAGGCACCATCAACGTGAACTACTACAAGCAGTGGACCAACACCTTCCAGTTCTCGACCAACGGCAACGGACCTCCGACCTGGGACTCGGGCCTGAGCATCGCTCCGACCGGGACTTCATTGGGGGTGGCGGGCACGGTGATCTGCACCGCGAATCCGACCTCAGGAACCACGACGACGGCCACCTGCTCGGGATATGCGGACAACGGCGCGGTGGTCACGTCACCTTCCTTGGCGTCAGGAGCAGCCGCCAACATCCAGTGGAAGCTGTACGGGACCTCGACCTACACGCCCACTTCGGGAGGAAACACCGTGACAGCCTTCACCTACTACAAGCAGGTCGGCAACAAATACGAGATAACTGATGTAAACTCCGGTACGACCTTCGACACCGGACTGACGGCCCTTACGATCACCGGGACCGTAGGTGGGACCGCGGGCTCCACCCTCTGCACGATAACCGCCTCAGGGGCCACGTCGCCCGCGGTGTGCAGCGTGAATCCGGCATATTCAAACTACAACACCGCTGTCAACGGCTTCACGAACCCGCTCGGCGGGGCCGGCGCGAACAGCCGCTGGCAGGCGTCCGCAACCTGCTCGTTCACCCCCACTACAGGAGGCAACACCGAGAATTGCAACTACTACAAGCAGTGGACTAACACATTCACATTCAGCCCGACTGCGCCCACCACGTGGGACGCGGCCTTCACCGGAACCGCGACTGGGACTTACTTCGGCACCGCCGGCTCCACCATATGCACGGCCACGCTGACATCGGGCGGAGGAGCAGCATCCTGCTCTGCCTACTCTGACAACGGCGCCACGGTGACATTCGCAACCATATCAGACGGGACGAACGGCAGGTGGCAGCCGACCGCCGCCAGCTCGCCCACGGCGGCCATCACGTCCGGAGGCGCCACCAAGACGGGCAGCTACTACAGGCAGCTGCAGAACACTTACCAGGCGACACCTTCCTCCCCGGCGACCTGGGATGCGGTCTTCAGCATCCCAGTGACGGGAACCTACACAGGCACCGCAGGCTCCACCATCTGCACCATCGCCACGACTAGCGGCGGCGGGGCCGCGTCATGCACCGGCTGGGCCGACTACAACACCGCCGTCTCCCTGCCCGCCTCGGTGGCAGACGGGACGAACACGCAGTGGACAGGCAAGGCTCCCCTGAGCTTCACCCAGACCACGGGAGGCAACACGAACAACGTCAACTACTACAAGCAGCTGCAGAACACATACCAGGCGACTCCCACCACGAACGGAAACAAGTGGGACGCCGCCCTCAGCATACCGGTGACGGGGAGCATCCTCGGAGTCACCGGTCAGACCGGATGCACGATTGCCACGACTAGCGGAGGAGGGGCAGCTTCATGTTCAGCTTACTTCGACTACAACACACTGGTCACGGTGACTTCTCCTGTGACCGTCTCGTCCAGAGAGCAATGGGCTGCGAGCACCGCCAACACCTTCACCCAGACCACGGGAGGAAACACGAACAACGTCAACTATGTGATACATCTGACTACAGCCGTCACCAAGGTTCAGCAGGTCGCGGGCGCTTCGAAGACGACGCAGTCGTTCACCTGCGCCTACGGAACGAACCCGACAGCCGGCGACCTCCTCACGGTGGCGTTCACGTACTATCCTTCCACCCTGACGGTGAGCACAGTCACTGACACGCTCGGGAGCGCATTCGCTCAGATTGGGACAAAGACGACCGCTTCGACGGCGGCCACGAGCAGCTACATCTACGCCGCCACCGTGCCCACTACAGGGGCTGATACGATAACCGTGAAGCTCAGCGGAACGCCCACGGCGGCGTTCGTAACCTGCATCGAATGGAGTGGCGTGACGTCCGTAACGCCGGTTACAGCGCCTACAAACGCCGGGACCGGGACAGCCTCGCCCCTCGCCGCCTCGGTCGCGTCGTTTACGCCTAACTCGAATGACGTGATCTACGCCTACGCCGGGTTCACATCGTGCGCAAGCACAGGTACGATAACCTACATGAGCGGCTACACTGCGGGTACAGCAAAGGGAACCGACGCCAGCACGGGTTCCACTTGCGGCGGGGCCAACAACTTCGAGCTGAATGAGGCCGACGAGCTGGTCCTAGCCTGGACCAGCGGGTCGACAACCTCGACCTTCTCTGTTGCCATGGGTAGCGCCCCCACGGGCGGCAGAACCTCTGGTTGGGCGGAGATAGCGGTCGAGTTCGACCCCCCATCAGCTTCTTCATCCCCGCTTCCCACGAACTTGGGGCGCCCGGATGGGATGGCCTACGGCCCAGCGCCGTCTTCTCCAAGGCTCAGTTCATCGTCTCCTGAGACTCTCGCTGCAGTCGGTCCAGGCATTCCTTTGGTTTCGTTTGCAGCTGCCCTGTCGATGTCTACGACCGCCTCAGAGTCGCGCCCTCGGAGCACAGGCCAACCTGGAAAGGCGAGGAGAAGGCTATCACAAGGCATCAGCTCCACCGTAGTCGCAGACCTGGCATCTTGCGTTGCCCTTGTCTCCGCAGCCCCGAGGACATTTCTGGACTTCGTAATGGACTCGGAGTTAGGAAGATTCAAAAGGGACAGTGGAGGTCCAAGCGCCTAGATGTCGCAGCCGAGCGAGAAGCAGGCTAACGACGACCCGGCCGCAGCGAAGAAGACGATCGCCGCTGCCGGCCCGGCTCAGGAGGCGCAGGTGATTGAGCAGCCTCAGACCACGCCGACAGAACCTCCTCAGACCAAACCGCCCGAGCCGGAGAAGCCTCAACAGGCGAAGCAGCAGCAGGAGCAGCTCATTTCGCTGCTCAGAAAGACGAACGTCCGGTTCCCGCTTACAGGGACGCCCATCCCGCCGTCGTGGAAGGTACTCGAACGATATCCAGTCAACAGCCCGTTCGCGTACGCCGAGATCTCGGAGAGCCCTCTGGGCGTCAAGAGATACTTCCTCGACGAGGTCCCGCTGACGAAGGCCGAGGCGGCCATCTACTCGTACCTGCTCGACACCCTGGAGACAGAGCTTACGGTCCCGAGGTCGGAGGTGAACCCGCGACAATACTTCACCGAGCAGGCCCGCAGGATCGTCCTGAAGTACAGCATCAGGGTGCCCGCGACTTCCTGGTCGAAGATCATCTACTTCGCTGAGAGGGACCTGGTCGGCTTCGGCGTCCTGGACGGACCCCTCAAGGACGCGCAGATCGAGGACGTCTCGATCGACGGCTCTGCGAAGCCGATCTTCGTGTACCACAAGGCGTACGAGACGCTGGAGACCAACGTCACGATACCGGACGACACCGCCCTGGACAACATAGTCACCAGGCTGTCGCACATGGCCGGCAAGCACGTCTCGACGGCTTTCCCGATAGTGCAGGGGACCCTGCCCGGGAGGCACAGGCTGATCGCGACCTTCAGGAAGGAGGTCTCGCCCCTCGGGAGCAGCGCCACGATCAGGAAGTTCAGGGAGGACCCGCTCACGATCATCGACATGCTCAACCTCAATCTGCTCGACCACACAATCGCGGCCTACACCTGGCTCCTGATGCAGAACAGGTCGACGGCCATAGTCGTCGGCGCGACCGGTGCGGGCAAGACGACGCTGCTCAACGCGATCCTGACTCTCACCCGGCTGAACACGAAGCTCGTCACCATCGAGGAGGTTCAGGAGATCAACGTGCCCCACCAGAACTGGACCCCTCTGGTGGCCAGGGAGAGCTACGCTGCGACCGAGGAGAAGGCGGGAGAGGTGTCCCTCTTCGACCTGGTCAAGGCCGCCATGAGGATGAGGCCCGACATCCTCGTGGTGGGCGAAGTGAGGGGAGAGGAGGCCTACGTCCTCTTCCAGGCCATCAGCACGGGCCACGGCGGCCTGTGCACCCTCCACGCCGACGACGAGGCCTCCGCGGTTCAGAGGCTGATCTCCCCGCCGATGAACGTCCCGCTCGCCTTCCTGCCGTTCCTGGACCTGGTCTTCGTCGTCAGGAGGATCTCCTCCCCCACCTCCAGCGGAGGCTTCAAGGCCGTCAGGAGGATAATATCGGTCGACGAGATCGTCAACGAGCGCGAGTCCGTCAAGACCTTCAGGTGGGACGCCAGGACCGACACCTTCAGCGCCATCAGCCTCGCAAAGAGCCCCAGGATCATCAAGCTCGCCTCCGAGTCCGGCTTTGAGCCTGCCCGGCTCGTCGACGAAATCGAGCGCAGGGCCGTCGTGCTGAAGTGGATCCAGCAGAAGGGGATCAGGAACTTCAAGGAAGTCTCTCCTGTTCTGGACTACTACATCAGTCGGCCAGAGGAGACATACAAGAGGGCTCTCGAAGAGATGAAGGGAATTCGCGGCGCTTCTCCAGTCGCGGATGAGATTCGAAGATGAGCGACGCCCTCCTCAGGGAGATGGAGGGATGGCAAAAGAAGGAACAGGTCCTCAACAGGTTCGACAGGTTCGTGGCGGCGACCTTCAGGGTCTTCTCCAGTCCTGCCAACCGGTTCTCTGGCTCAATGCCAGACCTGCGCAAGCAGATATTGAAGTCGAACCTGCGGGTATCGCCCGAAGGCCTCCTTTCCCTCGCGTTCTTTGCCACGACGGTCACGGCGGTCGTCACCGTGTCCTTGGCGATCTTCGGCATGCTGGTCCTCGGCATCGTCTGGTTCCTCTTCCTACCCATCGCAATACCAATGGTCTTCATTCTCGTGGTAAACCTTCCGAAAGCCAGCGCGTCGACGAGGGCGGCTGCGATAGACGCGGAGCTGCCGTTCGTCCTCGGATACATGAGCGTATTGGCAGGCGGCGGCGTCGCCCCAATCGAGACCCTCCGCCGGGTGTCGAAGATGGACGTACTCCCAGCCTCAAGCAAGGAGGCTAAGAGGCTCCTCCTTCAGACCGACGTCTTCGGCGCGGACCCCATCACCGCGATGGAGACTGAGGCCAAGCAGAACCCCAGCAGATACTGGTCCGAGTTCCTGGAGGGGTACACGGCCGTCCTGAAGTCGGGAGGCAGCTTCGAGAACTACATCCAGGTGAAACTCAGGGACCTGATCGCAACCAGGGGCGCGTCAAACAGGAGGTCTTCAGACTTCACGGGGACGCTCGCCGAGGCCTACCTCACCATAACGGTCGTCCTCGGCATGACGCTCTACACTCTGTACATGACCCAGACTATGATCTCACACAACCTCTCCGGGCTCACAAACCTGTACTTCTTCGCGTTCCTAGTCGTTCCAATCATATCTGCGGCGTTCGTCTACCTGCTGGACAGCATCCAGGTCAAGTGGCCCTACGTCGACTACAGGCCCTACAAGCTGTTCGGCATCATGATCCCCATCGCCGCGGTCGTCTTCTTCGTCCCGCTGCCGCTGCCCATCTACCTCCACATGGCCCTCGCTCTGTGCATCTCGGTAGGCCCCCCCGCCTTCTTCGCGACTAGATACACGAGTGAAAGACGGAAGCTGGAGCATGCCCTGCCTGACTTCATCGCCGATGTCACAGAAGGCAGGAAGACAGGGCTCTCTCCGGAACAGAGCATTGAAGCGCTCACCAACAGGAACTACGGGGTCCTCTCGCCCTATGTCAAGAAGATGGGAGCACAGCTCTCTTGGGGAGTCGCGCTCTCCAAAGTGATCTCCACTTTCACCTCCTCTGTCGGGAGCTGGATCACTCGGGCCACCGGGATTCTGCTCATAGAGGTCGTCGACGTTGGAGGAGGGACCGCGAAGAGCTTCACCGAGATGGCGTCCTTCGCCAGGACGATCAACGACCTGGAGAACGAACGAAGGTCGGCGCTCAGGCCGTTCGTGATGATAACCTACGTGGCGGCTGTCATGATCATAATGACCACATTCATCCTGGTCTACATGCTCACTGCACCGGGCACAACAGGGTTCGCTGGCCAGAGCATCGACGTAGGCACGATCAACCTGCTGCTGGCCACGTCCGTCTTCGACGCCTTCGTCATCGGCCTGGTGGCAGGGAAGATGGGGGAGGGCAGCTTGGCCGACGGGTTCAAGCACGCGTTCGCGCTGGTGATCATAAGCCTCATAGCGATCTTCATCGTAGGCTTCTTCATCAAGCTCTAATTAAAAAAGCGTGGCAAGGGAGGCCGGCCCGGGGGGTCGGTCATGGGTCAGTCCGTAGAGGGCGAGCCAGAGAAAGTCGGAAGCGGCGCCCACATCGGGGGCGGCCAGAGCTACGGCATCGATGAACCTCTGACCACGGTGGGTCTCGCAGCAGCAGGGGTGCTCGTCGTCGTCGGTGGGCTTTTGGGCCTGCGCGTAAGGTTCGAACTAGGCTCTGTCCTCTCTTTCTTCGTCCTCCTGCTTGGCTTCGTCGTCGGGTTCGTGCTCCTTGTCTTCGCCCTATCACTGTACATTAGCTCGAGGTCATGGAAGCCTAGGGAACTTGAGCGGCTGAGCTCGGTCATGCCCTGGGGAGGGGACGAACTCGTACTGGACGTTGGTTGCGGGCGGGGCCTCTTCTCCAACATAGTGGCCGATGAAGTCCCTTCGGGGGGCGTAGTGGCCCTGGACCTTTGGAAGAAGAGAGACCTCTCCGGGAACGACCCGAAGTCGGTCATCAGCAACGCGCGCGCGAGGGGGACCCGGCCGAGGATATTCCTCGTCAGGGCGGACCCACGCTTCCTTCCATTCGCCAACGGCGTCTTCGATGCCGCTGTCTCAGGACTTGCCATAAATCACATCAGTGGCGCAGAAGGCAAGGCCTCGTGTCTGCGCGACACAGTCAGGGTGCTCAAGGGAGGCGGGCGGCTCGCGCTGTTGGTTGCGGGCGGAGGAAGGGACACTTTCCGCGTTCTCGAGAAAGAAGCACTCCGCGACTTGAAAGTCTCCTCCTTCAGACTGGGTCTCTTCCCGCCGACACACTCGGTCTTGGCGAGGAAGTCGTTCGCTCGCGCAAAGTGAAGCCAACCGTCCCTCCGAGGTGGGACCAGTTCTGTCGCACTACGAAAGAGTCTGGAAGCCAGCTTCCAGCTCCTCGCGGGCCTTACGCCGGCGCGACCTTATCGTTACGAACACTGCGATCGCGATGTAGGCCACCACTATCGGAAGCACATAGATCAGGAAGGTTCCGATCCTGTCGGCCAAGGTGGGCGGTGGCGCCACAGGCTGCGGCGAGTAGATGACGGTGAAAATGGCGTTTGCGGTGCCGAAGACCTGGCTAGAGAGGGCCACCTTGACTACCGCGACGCCGTTAGAGTTCGCGGATGGGGGAGTGAAGATGGTCGACGTGAAGCCGTTGTCGTTGGTCACCGTGAAGTTCGGGCCGACCGCACCGGTCGTCGAGTTCCAGCTGGCTGTGACGCCCGGCACAGGCACGCCTTCGACCGTGATGACAATCTGCAGCGTGGAAGTGGAATCAGAGAAAATCGTCGCCGACGCCGGGACTTGAGAGACGCTCTTGGTCAGCGTAAGGCCAGCGACGGTCATCCCGACCGTGGACGCAGCAAGGCCAGACGAGGCTGCCGTGAGCGTAGTTGACCCGGACGACGTCACGTTGAGATTAGCCTTCACGTAGTCCTCGCCCTTGGGAATGACCATTAGGATTGGGCTCTTGAGGACCGTGTCGTTCGAGGAAGTGACGATCGCAAGCGTGTCTGCGCCAGCCCTAGCAGGATTTCCAGAGGAATCCTGCAACTGCACGACGAGGATGGGATTCGGGCTGACGCCCGAGATGAGAGAGACAGGCGGCGAGACATAGGCGGCTACGGCTGAGGGGGCCGGTATGCGGGTCTGGAGGGTGATTAGTGCGGGGGAAAGGCTCGCTGCGAAGGCGGTGATGTTGGCCGAACCAGGCAGCAGCGTCGTCAGTACGTCAGTCAGGGCGAAATACGAACCGGCTGGGATTATCACCGAAGTATTGACAGAAACGATGTTCGACTCCGACGACAGCAGCTGGACGACTATCTCGGAGGGGGCGAACGCGGGCCCGCCTGAACTGTCCTCGAGGAGAACTTCGAGCGCACCGTAAGAGTTCCCGTCGGCAGGGAGGGTCCCGGGCACGCCGCGCAACTCTAGCTTGGCGGGGACGGGGCCGAAGGTCGCGATTGACTGAAAGCCCGTCTGGAGGCCGTTTGCGAACGCGGTGATCGTCGTCGTCCCGGCGAAGAAGGTGGACGTGAACACGAGGGACGCGAAGTTGTTCCCGGCTTGGATCGTCACGGTCGGTGGGACAGACCCGACCTGCGTGTCAGAGGAGGTCAAATGAACTACTTGTCCTCCTGGCGGGGCGACTGCGGGGTCGCTCGCCGAGTTCACCAGCGAAACCACCACCGCGCTGTAGCCCTGCTGGTCGGCGAGGACGAGGGTCGGGCCTACCAGCACCTGGAGCTCCGCGGGCGCTGACGAAGCCGCGAGGGACGTGACCAGGACCGGTGTGCCCGAGTTCAAGCCAGATGCGGAGAAGGTGAGGGACGCTGTCCCAGCCACCGTTGTCGTCGTGAAGTTGGAGAGGGCGAAGCTCGATCCTGCAGGTATGATGACAAGCGACGGCGTCTTTGCGACCGACGGGTTGGACGAGGTGATCTGGACCGCAAGGTTGGCTGGCGCCCTCGTGGGGTTGCCGCTCTCGTCAGTGAGTCCCAATGAGAGCCTGCCCGTGGACGATAGGCCGATCTTAGCAGGCTGGGTGAAGACCTGCAGGTACAGAGGAGACGAGCCCGTAACGGTCAAGACATCGGACCCCGTGAGGAGCCCGGAAGCGACGGCGACGACCTCGGCCTGCCCCGGAATGTAAGCGGTGCTGTAGTTCCCCGTCGCAACTATCTGCCCAGCGCGAATCACCATCGAGTCCTGGCTCACGTTCGCGACGCTCGTGTCGCTGCTCGAGAGCTGCACCAGGGTGTCATTGCCCGCTCTAGCTGGGAGGCCCAGCTGGTCAAGCAGCTCCAGGATTACCAGACCGTTGTAGCTCGGCCCGGAGATCACCGTGTCGGGGGCCAGGAATACCTTGATCCTTGAGGGGAAACCGCTGGGGGTGGCGGTGATCGCTTGGGTCGAGGCAGCCTGCAGGCCTGCCGAAGAAGCCGTTATGGTGGTCGTTCCCGGGGTGACGGTCGTGGTCAGGTCTGCGGTAGCGTAGAGGTCCCCTAGAGCGATGACAATCGGATTCTGGATTTTTGCGACATTCGAAGAGGAAGAAGAGAGGTAGACCGTGACGTCGGTGAGCGCAGCCGAAGGATGGCCGCTGCTATCCTCCAATGACACCACCACCGCGGGATATGTGCCGCCGTCGGCTGGGAGCTTGGGAGGGATGATGTCGACCGAGAGCTGGTTAGGGGCTCCTGTGGCTGGCTGAGCCGCGGCGTACCCGCGGGGTGCAGCGGCGAGCGATACCGTCAGGAGAACAATGACAGCCGCCAGCAGTCCCTTCTTCAATGAAGCGTGAGGCATGCTAGCGAGGCGGTAAGCGATGCCGCCCTTCATAAACAATCTGGATTCACAACCCGGTCCGATTTCATATATTTGCCTTTTCTCAAAGTGAAATCGGCCGTGATGCGTATCACCCTTGAAATCAAAGAACCTTGGCCATCTGGGTTATTTTCTTGACAGGCTCCGGGTCTGCCGTCTCTTCATTACCTCCACCACCGTGGGCTGGGTGTGGGAATGCCAGGCAGAGGCGAACGGGTCATCCATCCGCGATGGCAAAGCGGCCTTACCGGCCGCGAAACGCAACAGAATTACACCTGAATAAGATATAATACGCCATGGTTTGGTGACGTAGCGACGGTATTTGGGAAAGGAAGATCAGTCCTCGTCTCCATTCGTTTCAGACCCTGAAGGGGGGACCATCGTCGGGAAGACCCTCAACTCGAGAGTGATGGCGATCGCGTCGTTCGGCTGGGCCAGCCTTCAGGCGGAGCTGCAGAGCACCTTCATGACCGGGGGCTCGGTCATCCTGCAGAGGATGGGCTACAGCTACGGGAGGTACCTCGCGAAGCAGGAGAAACTCAAAGCGTCGAGGGCAAAGAAGACCCTTTCGTCTTCCTCCGCGCTGGACGTCCTCCAGGAGGCGTCTAGCGACCAAGGCTGGGGCAAGCTTTCACTCAACGGCGGGGATTTCGAGATAGGCAGCGTCAACCTGGTCATGAAGAACTGCTTCTTCTGTCTCCACGAGAAGAGGGGCACCAGCGCCACCTGCCACTTCCTCGTCGGGCTCGTGGTGGGGGTGGCGGACGAGGTGACTGGGATGTCTCATAAGGCGTCAGAGGCGAGGTGCGTGTCCAAGGACGACGGTCTGTGCGAGATCAAGGTCGAGAGGGTCACCCAGCAAGCGCAAGGGCCTGCTCCTCAATCCCCCGCCTGAAGACCTGGCATCGTGTCCGTCTCCTAGTTCTGGTACTGGCCGGTCTTGACCGACAGGAAGCCGACGATGCCATTCAGGGAGAGATGAAACGCCACACCTGCCACATGGGCTCGCTGGGTGGCGCCGCAAGGGCCATGCCAGGAGCTGGCTAACAGAATCGAAAACCAGATTGGGGTTCCATTACGCCTTATTACTCGAACCTACATCTCTATCATCATGAGCGCCACGCACGAGCACGAGCGAGATCCGTCACCTGAGACTTTCCCCGACTGGCTGGAGCAGATCGAGGGGGAGTATCTCCACCTCACCGAGCTCTATGAAAAGGAGCGTGAGTACGGGCAGAAGCTTGCGGAACTGATGGCCAGGGTCCAACACGCGGTGGGGTTCGCGATTCCGCTCAACCCCTTGGTCATCTCGGCAGCCGTCCCTAACGTCTCCGAGGCCCAACTTGGCGAAGGAGCGGTAGTCTTCTACGTCGACTCCGAGGGGAATCGTGGCACGAGGCCGCTGACCCTCATGCCCCTCGAGACGATCATCTTCACTGTCCACGAATGCACCTTCCGCCTGAAGGAGATGATCTCGGAGCGGCGCCGGCTGATGGCGAGACGGGTGCGGGCCCTGGAACGCGTGAACCTCGAGCTGGACAAGGCACAGGAGGTGTTGAAGAACTCGGAGCCCGACTCTCCGCCGGAGCTTGAGAGGCTCGAGGAGGCGTCAAACGAGTTTGCCGACGCGAATCTCGAGCCTGACAACGCCCGGGAGGTCATGGTACTTGCGGAATCCGGCTCCCAGCCGGGGCCTGACGAGGCCGGGGAGGGGCCAATCGAGCCCCCTGGTCTAAGGGTCGGAGAGCCGTCGAGCGAGCCCACTTGTCCTTCCGAACCACGGGAAGACACCTCTGGGCTTACCGAAGCTGTCGTCAACGGCTTCGAATTCAAAGGGAGCTTCAAGGACAAGCGCGAGTCACCGGACGAGAAAGGCTGGGGACCTGAGTAGGGAGAGCCTGGGCCGCGATGCCGTGCGACGCAGGGCAAAACGATAAGTCCAACCCTCGCTCATTGGTGTAATGGCGTGGGGCTCCGAGAACGAATGAGGAGGAACTTCAAAGAAGTCAAGGAAAGAGACGAGAGATGGCTGATGAAGATTGACTTCAGCAAGATCGGAAAGGTGCTCGTCGTCCTACTCGCCGCGTTCGTCCTGCTGAACCTGCTCGACGTAGTCACTACGCTTACGGCGCTCTCCAACAGGTCAATATTCACGGAGCTCAACCCGATAGCCTTCGGCCTGTTCCAGCTCCGGCTCCCGGGCTTCATGTTGGCGCTGGCCTTCAAGTTCGTCCCGCTCATTCCTCTCTCCTACGGCGTCTTCGTCTCCGGGTCAGGCAAGAACCAGCTCCAGCTGAGGACGGTGAAGCTGGGCGTGCTGGTCGCGCTCGGTGCCGCGGATGTCCTGTACATCGCAATCGTGATCAGCAACGTGAGCACCCTTCTCGCGGGCCTTGGCTAGGTGTCTTGTTGCGAGGGCTTGCCCCAACCCCGCTCGGCTCGATTCGGACGCCAGCTCTCAAAAAGGGTTAAGAACCCTGGCGACCTCGAGACACGAGTGATTCCGGAGATTACCTTCAACGCGTCGACCTCGATACTGAGGTTCCAATCCGTGCCCGACCTGCGGCGCTATCTCAAGAAGATCCTGGACGGAAACCTCAGGGAGATGGACAAGATGAACGACGCGGTGGCGCTCGCCATGAGGGACGACAGGTACGACTCTGAGAATCCCAGCATCAAGGGTTGGGTCAAGCGGGGGAACATCTTCATCAACAAGGAGGACCCGGACAGGGCCACCCTCGACCTGCTCTTCCACCTCAGCCGTGAGGTCAAACCGAGGATCGCGCAGGTCTCCGAGGCCCTGAAGGCCGTGGAGAAGCTCGATTCAATGGGAATAGACGAGGATGCCTCTCTGATCCTGTACGTTCGGTTCGGTATCCCAGAGAGAGTCATAGTCATCAAGACAGACGAACCGAAGCCCGGCGAAAAGTTCGAGCTCCAGGAGTCCTACGTCACGCGGTGACTTGGCCAAAACCTCGAATCTACATCAAGAATCGCGCGCAGATTCCGACTGAGCGAGTGTCACCCGATCTCTCATCGGAGCTCGGGGAACTCATTAATATCCCAAAAGAAGACGGAGTAGTTGGCGATAATTGGACCTCCACGTAAGGATAGAGAAGATGACTGCGGACAGATTGGTCACCGAAGACGTCGGCGACAGAGACGTCCTGTACAAGGTGAACGTCACCATGACGGAGACGGAGAAGAACCCGGGGTGGACCGGGATATCGTTCACGCTGGACCTGACATCCGAACCGTCGGTCGCGAGACTCCAGGTGACAGGGACAGCCGTGGTCGGCGGCACCAGGGAGGAAGTCATGCCCTTCCTTGCCGCGAGCGGCCAGTCGCCTCCGCCAATCCTGGCAAAAATCTACGAAAGGGTGTACGGCACGATCTACGTGCTGTGCGACGCCCTCCTGGTCCCGCACCCCCTCCCGACCCTCATGCGGGCCTGAGCAGAGCACGGACCACAGTCTCCCTCCCTACTTGCCTCAGTCCTTCATCCCTCCTCTTCTCATTTCCCGCCCTTCGCAAGTTGATCGACCGGCATCCTAGCCCAGGCTGGCCTTCTGGCCCCGTCTATCCCAATCGCAATACTTAGAAATCACATAGTTGGACTGACTAATCACCATGTCGTATCTGAATTAGCTAGGAATATACCCGTCGCCCATACTTAGAAACTACATGAATGGGGTTCGATTAAGCTCATGGTCTATCTGACAAGACCGACGGCGAACCCGTCGCAGTCCCCTAGATACTGCATACCTAAGCCTTAAATTGTTCTGTGCATTCTCTAAACAGGCAAGAAAATGGCAACAACAACCGAGCTTATGGAACTCGAATCCCAGGACCAGCCGTCGAGGAGGTCTGCCATGGAGGTCATGTGCGACGTCCTCGAAGTCGTGTCATCCGGGACAGAGAGGCCGACCCACATCATCAACAGGGCGAACATAAGCTGGAAGGTGCTCAACAACTGCCTGAGGACCCTGATCTCCAGGGACCTAATCACGAAGGTAAACGACGGAAAACGGGACATTTACCAGCTTACCGAGCAGGGATACTCAGTCCTCCACATGTACAAGGACCTGAGGTCAAGGCTGCAGAGCGCCAACAGGGTCCTCACGAACGACTTCGCGAGAGACTTCTAGTCCTAGGAAAGCGCGAACTCCGGGGTTTTCTTTCAGCCCCGGCGGTTCGCTCCCCTATCTTTTTCCATAATACACGTCGAGGCGCGTGAGGCGCGGCTCGACGATGTTCTTGACGTTGCCTAGTATGAACCCCAGGTTCTGGCTCCGAAGGTCTGCCGCCATCGGCGAGGTGGCCGCGGCTCCCACCGCGAGCTCCTCCTGCCTGTCGCTTGCGGCATGGATGCGGTCGATCGTAGTGTAGATCTCGATCAGCTCCTGGGTGAGGTCCTTCTTCCTGAGCCTGTAGAGGTACCCCTGGGTCCGAAGGTTGTCGAACGCGGACGTGTAGAACCTCGGTATGGGGATCGTGTATGGGTTCCCGACCTTCTGAGCCTCGACGTACTTGATCACGGCCTCGCAAATCGCCATATTGAGCCTGATCTCTCCGGCGATCGCGTGCTTGGCCGTGACGAACCGCGCCCTTCCAGCGAGCCCGACCCCGATCCAGAGGAGCACGCCCAGGATGATGATGGTCGCCGCGTACGGCTCGACGTAGGTGGTGAGGAAACCTGTCACGGACGTGGGGACCAATTGAAGAGGTAAGGGCGCCACAGAATCCCGTAACTCTTCGCGGCGATATAAGAGCAACCAAACGGTTCGTCGGTGCCCTTAACACGGATGTGCAATTCTCGTTAGAATCGGCATGATACACCCCGAACTGGCACCTGTGTCGTATCAGAGCACGCCAATCTTCATTAAGAGTACCCTCACCGAAAGGGCGGCAGCGCGTGTCTTTGAAGATCAGGTGGCCCGTGATACTCGCCTTCGCCGGCGTCGCGATTCTAGTGCAGCTCTTCGGGTCTCCTCAGTGGATGGTCTACGCGACGGTGCTCTCCTCAGCCATCGGGCTGGGGACCCAGGTCGACTTCGAGTCGCTCGCAAGCAGGTACATCGACGCCGGGCACCTGGCTAGCACATCGTCCAGCCTCGTCGGCGCCTCGGGCGTGAAGCACAGGTTCGCGTTCACGGTCTCGCGAGAGGACGGGGTCGTCCAGGCGGTCGCTGACACGGCCCTCTCGGTCGCCGAAGTGGACGAGGTAGCCGTCCTCAAGTTCTTCACGAAGGTCTACGACGTGAAGCCGAAGGCCGCGGTGCTCTGCGTCTCACCCAGGCTCAACAGGGGCGCCTCCGAACTCGCGCGGCAGTACGGGCTCTACGTGCTCGAGCACGAAAAGCCCCGCGAGCTGATCCCGATGCTCGCCAGGACCATAGACAAGATCGTCGGGATGAACTGACAGACTTACCCTCCCATTCTGGACGGAGGCAAGCGTTAAAGCCGATGAGACTTTAACGAAACGTGATGCCCTTCGGCGCGGTCTGCGCCACCTGCGAATGCGCGGAAGCTTCATGCGAGAACTGCGTGACCCCCACCGAGTGCGCCAACTGCGCATCCTGTTGCTGTTCGGACGCTCACACCAGTTGGAGAATGGCGAGAATCCGCCAGGGGATCAGGCTCGAATACCTCAGCCTCGGCTGGATGACGATCGAGGTAATCGGGTCTCTCGGATTGGGGCTGATCCTGGGCAGCCTGGCTCTCCTCGCGTTCGGGGGCGACAGTCTCGTGGAGATGGCATCCGGGCTCGCGGTGACGCTCCATCTTAGGCGCGACTCCTCCGGCTCGAACGACTTCGGGAGAAGGACAGAGAGCCTGTCGAAGTTCCTCCTTCTTGCGCTCATTCCCGTGATCGGGGCAGGCGCAATCTACTCCTATTCTGCTGGACTCGAGCCTGGGTCTTCTCTTCTGGGCGTCGCCGTTGCACTCGGAGCAGCCGTTATCATGCCCCTCCTCTGGATTCAGAAGAAGAGGATAGGCAGAGAGACGAACTGTGCGCCCCTTTCGATGGACGCTGTTCAGTCAGCAACGTGCTTCCTGATGGCCGTCGCCCTGCTCGGAGGCCTGCTCATCAACTACATCCTAGGAATCGGCTGGGTCGACTATGTCGCCACCGCCATCATTCTCACCTTTGTCGCAAGAGAAGTGTTGGGGGCGTTTCGCGAGCCAAAGCCAATGCCGACCCGGGCCTAGCTCGATCACATGACCGTAAGGCGCGGTCTTGAGGGACCCGATGGCTATGCCCCATCAACCGTCGACTCTGCCGACTGTCCCGCTACGGGTGATGTTCTCTCAGACGGGATATGAGGGCTTTCGCATTATCCTCACGATGACCTTGGAAATCCCCCACGGGATCGACGCGAGTACTGCGCCGTAAAAGGCGGCGGCCCCAGCATAGGCGACGGCTTCTGCCGCCCCCGGGCTAGCCGGGGGTTCTACATGGTAGACCCAGATGGTCAAAATGACGATGGCGACGAAGAACACCAAGTTCTTCTTCACGAACGAGGCGAGCTTCACGCCCCCATCTATGCTGAGTTGTTCTCTTAAGCAGTTCGAGCCACTTGATGACCATAATCCGGCACGCGAACAAGGAGACAGCTCCTAAGCCGTAAATATCGCGTATGCTCCATTTGCGACCATGAGGAAGGCCGTCGCAATACTCGGATTGGCGCTCATGGCAGTCGGCATCATCTTGACGGCGTTCGGCACTCAGCAGGTCTCCGCTCTTGAATGTCAAAGAGGGCAAGTCTGTCAAATACAAATGGTAGGGGTCACGTCATGCGACACCAGTGGTCTCTGTCAGTTTACCCCCGTGCCTTCAGCCGCCCAACCCAACTTCACACTGAACTACGTCGGAATCTCCTTGGCTGTCTTAGGGGCTGTCTTCTTCGCATCATTCTATCCTAAGAGGTCTTCCATCTCCCTTCCAGCTAATGCAGTCTCTCTCAGACTCTGACCTCCATGACCCGACAGTTAACAGGTCAGGAATGACCCTCTAAGTTACCAGAACCCGAACCAATCCTCCAACGAATAAATAGCGGACGGCCGTTTAAGACTATATGGAATACAAGATGGTCTATCGGTCATACAGTCACACTCAACTCCTTTCAAGAACAAATTACATCAGAGACAAAGAGGAAAACGACGTCAGAGAAGCGAGGATCGAGACTCAGGTCGCAGACGAAGCCCGAGACTGGAGCGACAATCTGAACTCATTCGCCGAGAAGGGGTTCGTAGTCAAGAACAGCGGAGCCCTGCAGATGTCCGACAACATCGTGTTTTGGGCCCTGCTCGAAAAGCCTTAGGCGGCCTACTGTCCGGAAAGGGAGCCGATTCCGTGACGGAAGCCGCCGGGAATCTATTTAAGGCAAGGGTGGATAGGTTATAACAGATTGAAACGGACGAGCCGCCGCGTGTCGACCTACCTATATTCGCCAAAGAAGAAGATCTTCCAGATTGTCGTGAAGCTGATGGACACTCCCGGCTCGCTCGGCGCTGTGCTCAGCCTGCTTGGCGGACGGGTCAACCTCCTCGGGACGACGTCATACTCTCTTGACGACGGAACCGCGATGCTGAGCGCCTTCGCCGAGACCATCTCGCCCTCCGAAACGGCTGAGAAGCTGAGCAAGCTCATCACGACCGCCCACGTGGCCATGGAGAACAAGGTCACGGAGAGCTCCGAGGGCCTCCTCGTCGACACCTTCCACACGGGTGTCGAGAACTCGTTTGGGACCCCCATGGTGCTCATTTCGCGGGACGGCATCTCACACATGTTCGACGGCCTCAACAAGCTCTTCGGGAGCGGGGGCGAAGTCCTGCTCTACAACGAGGGGTTCTTCGTAGGCGAAGCCAACGCCGCCAGGACGGCGGGCATCCTGGGGGCGGGGCTGGCCAAGAAGAAGGTCAGCGACCTGATGTACCTCTTCTCGGCTCGGGGATGGGGCCAGGCGAGTTGGGTAGGGGGCGTCGCGTCGAGGGAGCCGACCGTGAGGTTCGAAGACTGCTTCGAGTGTTCCTCCGGCGAAGGGGTCAAGAAGGGCTGCGGCTTCATGCGGGGATATCTGGACGGCTGGGCGAAGATCATCCTGGGAAGAGACGTGAAGGCCGTGGAGACCCTCTGCCGCTTCAACGGCGACGACGCGTGCGAGTTCGCCCTCAGCCTGCGGTCGAAATAAAAGCCGAACCGCGGCATCGAGGCCGACCGTAGACGCCAGAACAAGCTCGGAGTGGGCTTTCTTTTTCCGGGTTGGCTAGACTCCTGCTGTTTGTACGGCTGGTTGCAAGGTCCGAATCCCACCGGGCCTACTAGAGCGCGGACCATTCCGGGATTTGTCGTCTATTGCGATGATCCAACCTCCTTCAGCGGCATCTGCATGAGAGGCAACGCTTATCGCCTGATTGCCGAGTCACAGGCACCATGGAGAAGGGCAAGGTCCGGATCGGGTCCATCGTGATCGAGTGCAACGACTTCGCCCTGATGATGGCATTCTGGCAGGATGCACTTCATTACGTTCCGGGAAGGCCGCCCACTCCCGGAGACCCGTTCGTTATCTTGAAGGACCCTGAAGGAAGGGGGCCCAACGTATCCATTGACCAGATGGAGTCCGAACGGGGCCGACTGCATCTCGACCTTTACACAGACGACCCCGAAGGAGAAATCGAACGGTTGCTACACCTCGGTGCGACCCGCTACCGGCCCCGCGAGCCCGGTGAGGATTTCACTGTACTCGCTGACCCCGAGGGTAACCTCTTTTGCGTGGTCGACACAAGAGGTAGTTGAAAGAGCGGACTGGCGAGAGGGGTCGAAGAGGGATTTCGTGAGGAATCCACTTAGCCATTTGTTCTCGCCTTCGACTCCCACTCCCGCGACTTCTGCGGGTGTCTATCCCTCTAGTGCTTCGTGCGGACTCACGAACTGCTTACTGTGTTAAGAAATAGAATATGATTAGAACTACGATGATGATGACTCCGATGTTTCTGCGTACGTGGGATTGTTTTGGGGTGGTTGTTACTGCAGGGGTCGCAGCCAACGTGATTGGAAGGGCTTTGAGATTATATACGTTTGGTGATTCAAGGTTCGGTTCTGCAACGTTCTGAGGGTGGTTCAATCGGGTGCTTCCTTTGGGGTGGTGAGGGTTCTTCGAAATGATTTGAAAGAGAACAGGAAGCCCACGGCAGAAGCCAACAAAAGGCCAAACGCCACATAGAAGAATTGCCATTTGAACAGGTGTGGGTAGCCGTCGCAGGTGAGCCCATAGCAGAGGGCGTTGGTGCTGTTGACGTAGATGCCCACTACCACCAAGGCGATGCCAGCTATGAGCAGGATTTCGTAAGCGGCGAAAGACGCAACTTCGGCCTTCAACTCGCCCTCGCCTCTCTTCTGACCGCGCTCCGTTATTAGGTGAGCCACGGGTTTTCTCCCTCGACCCGCACGCACAGGTGGCAGGGTTGGACTTGGGCCTAGACGGAATCAGGTGGAAGGAGCTAATCAAACAAGCTACGAGGGCGATGACCCCAAAACCGTAAGTAACACTCTCTCTTCAATCGCATCTATGAGGAAGGCCGTTGCAATACTCGGATTGGCGCTCATGGCGGTCGGTCTCGGTCTCACCGCTTTCGGCACCCAGCAAACCAGCGCTTATGGGATGGCCTTGACATGCCAAGGGCACGTCTGCCAGGGAATAATGGTTGGTGCGTGGGTGGAAGCATGCACCGGCAATGGTATCTGTCAGTTCTCCATCGTGCCTTCGTCGACTGCCAGTTTCACCCTGAACTACTTCGGATTCTCCTTGGCTGTCTTAGGGGCTGTCTTCTTCGCGGCATTCTATCCCAAGAGACCTTCCAGTTTCCTGCCAGCTAATGCAATCTCTCTTAGCTTCTGAGCTTCATATCCCGACGCTTAACACCGGCAAAATCTCCAGTCAGATTGTCGCCAGACCACCAAAGCCACGGACGCGACCGTTCTCATCATTAGGCTATTATCAGAGGCTCGCACATGAGATGCGACTGACCTTTGAAGTCACGCGGAATCCTACCCGGCATTGCAGTACTGGCTCTTTTAGTGACCATGAGTATGATTTCCCTCGAAGCGGTTCAGGGAAAGACAATCACATCCCAACTCGATGCTTCTGGGAATAGTTCGCTCGGGATTTCTAACGGCACGGCCGTTTCTGCCCCACCAGTTTTGTCGCATCAGTTCGTGGTGCAAAAGCAAGCCAATTGGAGTCTGACCGTTGGCGCCGAGGTGGAGGAGGGAGCAGGGCTCGCTGTAACCGCTTCATTTCCCAATGGCACGGTAGAGGCTTTCTCCCAGAATCTCTTCACCAACGGCACTTCGCTCTTCGCACTCTATGTGGGCCCCGACGCCCCGGCGGGCCAGTATACGATCACCGTCAACGTCGCCCCGTCTACCGTCCTTCTTGGAAGTTCATGGGTCGAGAACAGGAACTTCAACGTCCCTACGACTTTTCCGAGTTTGGAATTTCCCAATAATCCAGACCCAACCCGGTTCTTGTTTGCCTATTCCGTCATAACATTGGGATCAGGGCTCATCGCATACTCGCTGTTGGCGGAGTTCGTTCATCTCCAGAAGTCGGCGAGAAACCCGCGAGGGGAAACCAGTTGACCGCGAGTTCTCAGCAAGGAGTGGCGCTTTGAACAACCGGCAAGCCATGAGCAAGATAGCAATCGCCTTGGATGGGGTTTTCCTCCCTGTCAGCGTGATTGCTATCACTTATGTGACATAATATGAAGCGACGAGCCGTTGCTTTCGGGATTCTCGGGACGGGTTTCTTCCTACTCTTGGCTGAGGAGTTTTTTGGGATAGTTTACGGAGGGGATTTCTGCTGGCTCGGGAATGGTGAGCCTTTCAACGGGCAACCATGCCCCAAGAACCTTGTCGCAGACCCGATACTGCAGTTCTTCTCCAATCTCTGGGCGCGTCTCGATGATTTCACGGCGACTGAGTGGTGGGGGAGTCGATTGTATGTGGTGATGATGTTTATCACGCTCATTGTATCGTTGGCCTTCTTTTTCCTTGCCCTTCGTGAACTTGACAAGAGGGATTCGAAGCCATCATCCGTCGCTGGACACGCTCAGAAATCACCCGTTAAATTGGACAGAACCCAAAGCCATCAGGTGTATTAGACACACGGGAGTACCGTTCGACAGGGGTCGGAATTGAGACAAGCTGTGATCTTCGCCGTGGCGTTGGTAGTGGTAGTCTTGGCTCTTGGGAGTCTCGAATACTACGGTTATGAAACCACGAACAGTCAGCTTTCCGCTACGAAGGCAGACCTGAATGCTCAGATTTCAAAACTACACAACAACATCACTTCTCTTCAGTTTCAAGTGTCGCAAGACCAATCAGCAATCCAATCTTTGAGCAACCAAGTCTCCTCTCTCCAATCCAAGGGGTTGCAAGAGAACGCAACAGTCCAATCGCTAGAAAAGGAGGTCGCCTCCCTCAAGTCTCAGGTGTCGAAAGTCGGTTCGACAATCCAATCGTTGAGCAATCAGGTCTCCGTGCTCCAATCTCAGGTGTCTGGACTGCAGGCAAGATGCGGCAGCGCGGTCACGACGAACATGACTCTTAGCTCAAACATCGGCCCTTGCTCTGGGGACGGCCTCGTCCTAGGAGCCAGTAACATATTCCTCGATTGTGCCGGACACACTGTAAACCGCACAGGCACGAACCACAACGTTGGGATTCGACTTACTGGAATAACAAAGGATACTGTCAAGAACTGTCAAGTTACGGGATTCGATGATGGGTTCTCCCTCGTGGACTCTTCCGGCAACATTCTCAGCGGGGACAATGCCAGCAGCAACAGCCGCGATGGGTTCCACCTTAACGGTACTTCCATCGGCGACATACTCACCGGCGATACTGCGAACGGCAACTCCCTTGGCTTCGACTTTAATGGCTCTTCTTACAACATACTCACCAAGAGCACTGCTGACAAGAACAGCATCGATGGCTTCTACCTGCAAGGCTCTTCCGACGACGCCCTCAACGATAACGTGGCGGATGGGGGCGGTGGGTATGGCTTCATGCTTACCCTTTCTTCCAACAGTAATGCCCTGACCACGAATAATGCGAGCAACAACGCCCAGACTGGCTTCTCCCTCTCTGACTCTTCCGACAACGTTCTCAATGGAAACACGGCGATTAGTGACGGCGGCGGCTTCTATTTCGGGGCCCCTTCCGACTACAACCTCCTCACCCTGAACACGGCGAACCGTGACTCCTCCGGCTTCACCTTTTACAGCTCTTCCAACGACAGTCTTGTCGAGAACACGGCGAACCACGACACCGTCTATGGCTTCTTCTTCGAGGGCACTTCCGAATTCAACGACTTCGCCACGAACGTGGCGAACAACGACGGGGACGGCTTCGGTATCGCCAACTCTTCGAGCGACTCCTTCATCGGGAACACGGCGAGCGGCGACCTCTATGGCTTTGTCATCACAGTCTCCAACGACAACACCATCCGTGGGAACACGGCGGACAACAACACTAACGACGGTTTCTACTTTTCAGACTTCAACGAGGGCACCCTCAGCGGGAACACGGCGAGCATGAACGGCTTCGGCGGCTTCGACCTTGGAGGCTCCGTCAACGACAGCTTCAGCATGAACTTGGCGGACAGCAACGCGTATGGGTTCTTCTTGGGTGGCTCTTTCGGAAACACCCTCAGCGGGAACACGGCGAACGGCAACTCGCAATATGGCTACGAAGACGGCACCTCGGGCTCAGGCACCGCAGGAACGGGGAACATGTACGCAGGCGGCGTCTGCAGTGGCAACGGAGCCGGGGGTTCGGACCCAAGCGGGCTTTGCACTCCACAGTCCTAAGCCAATCACCCTCGAACTATCATCCAAACCCACCAAAACTGCTAGGCCGTTCTGGAGGGTAGGCGTAAAACGCTCTATTCTCTCTAGATAGACGAGAAAGAGAACGTGAAAGGCATCTTGAAGGCCGTAGCAGTCGTGTTTGTAGTATTCGGCGTTCTAGTTCTCTGCTTGGTAGGCTTCAGCATCTATGCCTCCCAAAAAGACTGCGAAGGAGGGCTTAGTCCCCAACCGTCCCAAGGGTGCGGATATGTCCTTCACTTGGCGCTTTACGTGTGGGGTGACTCGTATCTGATACTCTACGGCGTCATCGCCGTTGCTATCGGTCTGGTCATTTTGGTCTTTGGGAGACTGCGAAGGCCACCCAAACCCACCAAAATTGCTAGTTCAAATCCGGCTGACTCCATGCATCCGCTTGGAAGGGCCCGCTTCCATAAACGAAGAGAGTCCCACCGGGCCCGCTACCATTATTGGCACTAGAAGCCGGTGAGCCCCCGTCGACATGTGATGCGGGGAGTCCAATCAGCTTCGAAGGAACGGTTACACGACTAGAAAGTTCGGAGAGCAGCACAGAAACTCTTCGGTCACTTCTTGTGCGCCTGGATTAAATAACATAAGACTTGTAGGGTCTTTACGCACTCCCCGGCGCCAGAAATCCCGCGACACTTCAGCGGACTGGCTAGGCCGACTCGTCCCGTTCACGGGAGAACCGAAGGCGCGAATTACCTCGGTGAGGATGCAGACTGATGAGGTTCAAAGGGAATCTTTGGCACCACCGGGACTTCCTGAAGTTCTGGACGGGTGACACGATTACCCAATTCACGGGTCAGATCTCCGGGCTGGCACTCCCCACGGTCGCAATCCTGACCCTACAGGTCACGGGGTTTCAGCTGGGAGTACTCAACGCCCTGGGCTTCATAGCTTTCCCGACGCTCGGTCTGTTCGTCGGCGTCTGGATGGACAGGATAAGACGGAAGCGCGTCATGATAGTGGCGAACCTAGTCCAGGTAGCGACGCTCGCAAGTGTGCCTGCGGCTTTCGTGTTCGGCGTGCTTGGGCTGTACCAGCTTTACGCCGTTTCCCTGGTCATGGGGACGTCCACGCTCTTCTTCGACGTCGCCTACCAGTCCTACCTCCCCAGCCTCGTCAACAAGGAGGACGTCGTGGAGGGCAACCAGAAGCTTCAGACGAGCGCGTCTGCGGCCGGGGTGGTCGGCCCGAGCCTGGCGAGCGTCTTGATGCAGCTCGTCGGTGCAGCGGTATCGATCATAGCGGACGCATTGGGAACCCTGGCTTCCGTCTTCATGTTAGTCGCTATAAGAAAGCCCGAACCCAAACCTGAAAACAGCTCCCTCGACGGCCAGCGTCACTTCTTCTCCGAAATGAGGGAAGGAATCAGGGTGGTCACCGGTAACAAGCTCCTCTGGACTCAGGCAGGTTGCACCGCCACTTCGAATCTCGGCAGCAACATCTTCTCCGTGGCGATCCTTCTGTACGCCTACCGCACGCTGGGGGTTTCCAAGGGCGTCATAGGAATCGCCTTCTCCATTGGCGCGGTCGGCTTTCTCATAGGTGTCCTGACTTCTTCCGCAGTCACCAAGAGGCTTGGCCTGGGCAGGGCCATCGCACTGTCTATTGTGGCGGGCGGCTTCGGGCAGTTGATTGTCCTGCTCGCGGACCCCAGCCTCGCCGTGTTCGTGATAGGGGCCGCATACTTCGTAAGTGGCCTTGGCATTCCGATCTACAACATCAACATGGTCAGCCTGAGGCAGATTATCACGCCAAACAGGCTTCAAGGGAGGATGAACGCCACGATGAGGACGATCGTTTGGGGCACAATTCCGGTTGGCTCTCTTCTGGGGGGAATCTTCATCACAAGCTGGGGGATCATACCTACGCTCGTCATCGGGGGCCTCATTTCAGGGGGTGCGTTCCTCTGGATAGTTCTCGGGCCCATATTCAAGCTCAGCAAGCAACCCGAACCGGTGGGCGATTGAGCTTCCTCATCTTAGGAGAAGGGGCAGGATCTTCGCTTTCTGAGCCGGATTTGAGGTACGTTTTCGTTCCGGGCCACACTGGGTCCACCCGTCACCAAGAACCCCAGCCGCGCGCTAGTCGGGTCTCAGGAGAACGATCCCGTACCTCTTGACCAGTTCGTCTTCAACACTGCCTTTCGTGACATAGTACGGGCGCGCACCCACGTCCAGGGCGATCGCAAATACAGTGATAAGGTCCTCGATTGGATTCTTTCTGCGATCCTTCAAGCCGACAATGAGTTTCCTTCGCCCCTCACCCCCGCCTGGCTTCGCCAGCAGATCGACGTGATGAGCGACGCCCGATGCCCCGACCAAGCGGGCATCGAACTTCACAGTGTAGCCATCCTTCTTGAGGCCCTCGACAAACTCGTGGAATGACTTCGTCTTCGCTCTCATCACGACCGTCCGCCTATCTTCAAACGTCGCAACAGGAACGGTTTCATCACCAAGTCCCAGGGCGTAACAACGGACCCGCCATGGCCTATTGTCAGGCAGGCGCCGCTGCCGGGCTTGATGATCGCCGACGCTTCTTTCGCGCCGACGTCAGGGCTTGATTCGATTGCTTCCAAGGAACTCACGTCCTCAAGGGTCGCTTCCAGCGTCTTCTCTGGAGATTCCTTAGAGAAACTCAACCTCTCAGGACTGAAGATGAAGGACAGTATCTCCCTGTCGGAGACGAAGGAATTGGTGCCCGAGATGCGGACCCTTCTTATCCTGCGTCTGAACAGCTCGTGGACCGCGCCCGTGAGGCTCGTCCCATTTGGAAGGGATACCACAGGCTCCGCCAGGTCAGCGATTCGCAGGTCTGTGTCTAGTACCACTCCGTACAGGGGGAGCAGGTCGGTGAGGGTTATCAGCCCGAAGGAGTCGGCTTCCTTGACCAAGGCGTAGCCGAACCTTGTCCTGCTGAAAGCGTCGAGGACGTCCACAAGGTCGCTCTCAGGCCCCAGAGCGTCGAGGAGGAGTGAGGCTGACTCGCAAGGCCGGTAGAGGTATCTGTAGAAGCTTGCGGGCGCTGTGGTGAGCATCTTCTCGAGCACGGGATAACCACCAAATGCCATCCATCTTCCATTCTTCATTACGTATTCGAATCTGTCCCTGACTGTGTTGGCAATCAGAAGAATGTCTCTTCGCGGTATGTCAAGAAGCGTCCCGGCAACCACAATCAACGTGCCCGACTCCACCGTAGGAATCTCTCTGCTGAAGACCCTCGGAGCGACCTCCCTCACTCGCAACGGTTTCGACCCTCCGGCTCCGCTTTTTTAATCAAATCGCTACTTCGGCCTCGGGTTAGGCCTGCACAGCAGTTCCTTCGGTTCCGCGTCAGCAGGAACTGAAACCGCCATCCAAAACAACTACCAAGTGTGCTTCCACGCTGATATCATGAAGCTGAGCCTTGGCAGTGGACACCCTTGGACTCGAATCCTTCTCGGATTCGAACCCAAATAGGTAGGTGCAGCCCCATGCAAGTTCAGACATTAGACTCGGCCTGTTCGGGAATCTACCGGTAAAGTTAGGGCTTTGATCCGACCCGCGGCATCGAGTCTTGAAGCTCATTCTCGGGCGATGGACGGCCTCACTTAAGCGCCCTTCTGGTCATGAATGCGAGGCCGTACTTCTCCGCGATCAGCCCCAACAGCTCGCCGGGATGCTCCTGGACGACGTGGCTCAGAAACTCTGAAGCAATCTCGCCTCGCCTGTTCGGCTCGGATTCGAAGACCCTGTCGGCGAGCTCCATGCAGGTCTCGCACTCAAGAATCGTCTTGACATTCGCCAACTCCTTCAGGGCGGCCAGCTGCCTCTCGAAGTGCTTGCTGACTTTCTCGAGCCTTTCTTCCGCCCCCAGGGTCTTCAACAGGTCGAGCCTCTCCTCAGTGGAGAAGCCAGGAGAGTAAGCACACAGGTCAGCGAGCTTGCCAGATGTCTCAGCGCTCCTCAAGGCTCCGACTATCTCTGGCGGGATGCCGGGGATCAGCTTGGCAAACTCGTCGATCTGACCGAGAACAACTTCCATGATTCTCGGCTTGGCGGTGGCAGCGTCGTCGATTTCTGTTGCCCTCGTGAAACGGACCCTAGCATACTCTCCCTCCTCGACGACCTTCTCGACACGCACCCTCCAGAGTCCCTTCACAGATGCGCTCACGCCTCCCCCGGCCAGAGCCGTCTTTCGGACGTGCACGAGGGTGCCGATTCGAACCGGCGGCATTCTTCGAATTGTCGCCGGGTATGAAGACTATGAGCTGCCGCTCCTTGGCCGCCTGGAGCAGGGCAGCCGTGTTCCTCCAGTCCCGGGCGGTTATCGCGACCTCTGAATGGGGAAAAATGACCACGTCCTCCGCCAGCAGGGCTGGAGCTTCGTATTCGCGCGATGACGACTCTTCAGCTGTAGACTCCTCACCATTCAACGGCTCTGGCGAGAACGAACCGATGTTATTGACTCTTCCCCTTTACCCCCGTTGTTGGATGCTACCGACCATTCCTCCTTTCAGCACCACGGGTCGCAGGGAGGAGTGAGTTTGGAGAAGGACACGCCCGAGGAAAAAGCGCTGATGACTTTGGAGCGGAACGGCAAGACCTAACAGAGCGCTGCATTCGACCACACCGAAGTCCGGCCGACGCGATGTTCCTTCCCCATGACTCGAAGACCACTGTCAGACCCTGTCTGTCCATTACAGCCCTCAGCAACTTTAAAAAACGAGGCCCGGCCGCGTTCGCCTGATTCCATTGGGGTCTCTCTAGCGTGAAGTGCGAGTACTGCGGGAGAGACGAGTCCCTTCCGTTCGTCTGCAACTACTGCGGAGGCGCGTTTTGCGGCGACCACAGGCTCCCGGAGGCCCACCAGTGCAAGGGGGACCTCACCCAGAGACGGATGATAATAGCGCCTCCGGAGCCGCAGCCCCCGCCCCAGACCAACTACTCCTGGTCCGGGATGCCGGCCCCCGAGGCAAAGCGCGTGAAGGGGGCTGTCTTCTCGCCTCGCGAGGTCAGGGACATCATAATCGCCTGGCTCGGCCTGGGCGCGGCTTTCACCATCGCCCTGCACCAGGGGGGAGCGTCCCTGGGGTCGACTCAGCAAGTCTTCGAGATCGCGCTCGTCACTGTCGGGTCGGGGTTCGTGCTCCACGAGCTGAGCCACAAGTTCACGGCCCAGAACTACGGATACTGGGCGGAATTCAGGATGTGGCCGTTCGGGCTGGTCCTGGCGCTGGTCACTTCGCTGATCGGGTTCATCTTCGCGGCTCCCGGCGCCACCTACATCTCAGGTGCGAACATCACGAAGCCAGAAAACGGAAAGATCTCCCTCGCCGGGCCTCTGACCAATGTCGGCGTGGCGTTGGTCTTCTTCCCCCTGAGTTTCTCTGGCAATCCATTGCTCGGAGACATGGGTGCCATTGGCACCTACATCAACATCTTCCTGGCCCTGTTCAACATGCTCCCGATAATGCCGCTGGACGGGGCAAAGGTGTTCGGTTGGAGCAAGGTCATGTGGGCTGGAGTCTTCGTGCCATTGCTCTTCGTCTTCCTCTTCCTGCTGGGCGCGCTCTGAGCTCGGGCTCGAGCCTGCCCGAGACCCCGGAAACCAAGTTCGTCTTGTTGTGAAACCCCGCGAACCAGTCTGTTAAGACAAGTAGGGTTCGTCGCCTATCTCTTCGCCCGGGATTAGCTTAACGAGGATATGGCTCCACAACAGTCCGGGCCCGTGTCCATCCTGACCGGGTGGGCGTCGTCGATGGGCGCCTTCCGGCGGAACAGGATGCCTCCAGCCAAGAAGGTGGTCGCGGCGGCGCTCTGCAACGCCGGATACTCCTATCGTGAAGTCGCATCCATGGTGGGGGGACTCTCGTACATCGCGGCCAGGGACGCCTACTTGGCCATGCTCACCAGCCTCCCGGAAGAGGCCAGGAGGGTCCGCCGTGAGGTGGCGATTGACGGCGCGCAAGTGGATTTCCAGGGGCGAGGTTTCTACCTCTGGCTCGCGAGGGACGTCGACGCCGGCGAGATCATGGCCTTCCACGCCTCCCCGGGGCCTACGGCAGAGGACGGAGCGAGGTTCCTGGCTGCGGTCGCAGCTCAGTGCACCAATAGGCCCATCCTGAGGTCAGGTACTGGCCCCAACTATCCGAGGGGGTTGATCAACCTTGACCTGTACTTCCGACCCGCCTCTCCGCCTTCGATCATAGGCCGGATTGGCAAGCTGTTCCTCGGGAGCGGCTAACCGCGTCCTGACGGTTGCTGCGGGGCTCGTGAAGGCGCCTTTGGCATGACGCCCGCCTAGAGGGCGTGAATTGTGATTGAATCGACTGAACCCAATAGCCGGAAACGAAAGAGGATGCGCATCGGGTCATTTCCCCCGACGCGCGACTTGCTGACCGGCGGAGCCTATGGCGTCTTTGCAGGCTGCGCTGGCTGGGGAGGTACTGCCGCCATCGGAGCCTTCCTATTCGTCATCATCCACCACGCTGCGCCAAGGATAATCAGGATTACCCCCAGTACGATGCCGCCCGTCCCTATGGTCTTGTGGTAGTTGTCGCCGTACATGGCTCCGCCAATGATGATTCCCAAGATTCCCAGGATCATGACCCACATTCCAGGTCCCGTTTTCATAGGTCCTCCTCTTCCGGTTGCGTTATTAAACACCTGAAGGGCCGCATCACAGCCGTAAGGACGGGGCTGGAGGGTCGAGGGGGGACAATAACGACGTCGATATCGATGTTGACAGGCCCTCGGAGCGCCTGCCAAAGTGCAACAGGGCCAATCTGAGCTGGATCCACGAATGAAAGCCAATCCCAGGAGTGCTCCCATTAGGCTATTAGGGGAAGCTTCGAAAGAGACGACTCGAGCGCCTAATGGGTTTCCCCCACTTCTGGCGCGCATTCACCCCCCGGATCAGGGACGAGCTTGGAAAGGTCCCTCCGGACAGCATCGCCTCGCTCGAAATGGCCGATATCGGCGGCACCCCCCAGTGCGTTCTGATCCGCGGCCGCAGCATCAAGAATCCCGTCGTTCTCTTCCTCCACGGCGGGCCAGGGATGCCGTGCATGTACCTCGCCCACGAGTTCCAAAGGCCCCTGGAGAGGGACTTTGTCGTTGTCCAGTGGGATAGGCGCGGTGCCGGCAAGACCTACAGGAAGGACACCCCTCCCCGGCTGATGAGCGTCACACAGGAAGTGGCGGACACAGTGGAACTGGTGAACCAAATCAGGTCGAGACTTGGACACCCCAAGGTGTACCTGGTGGGGCACTCCTACGGGACCTATCTCGGGATGATTGTCGCCCAGCGATTTCCCGAACTTTTCCACGCCTACGTGGGGGTCGGCCAACTCGCATACTCAGAGAAGCGGAACAGGGAGGTCCAAGATCGATGGATACGCAACCAGGCAAAGGCCAGAGGAGACAGGAGTTTGTTGAGTCGAGCTGGACGCCAAGGTTCCGATCGACCGCGAGAGGTGGCTCTTCAGGTTCGGAGGAGCGCTGCGCGGCAAGAAGAGCTTCGCCAGCCTGCTCCTCATCGGCCTGCGAGCTCCCGAGTACAGCCTGATGGACGCGCTAAAGGTCAGAAAGGGGGTGGATTTCACCAGCAGGAACATGAAGTACGATGCGATCGATGGAGACCTGATTGACGCCGTCCAGCGCCTAGATGTCCCGGCCTACTTCTTCACCGGCCGTCATGACTACACCGACCCCTTCGAGTACACTGAGGAATACGGGCAGCGCCTTCAGGCGCCTAAGAAGGAGGTCGTCTGGTTCGAGGAGTCGGCTCACTTTCCATTCCTAGAAGAGCCGGGGAAGTTTGCCAGCGAAATGAGGAGAGTCGCGACGGAAAGTCTATCCTGAACCGAGCGAAGCAAGAGCTCGTCGGATATGGGGTTCGACGACGGCGAGGATGACTGAGATAGTCGGAATGGAGGCAGCGCACAAAGGGTTCGTCGTCCAGAAGACCGAAGTCCAGGGGGTAGTGGCCAAGGGCCACGCTCTCGCCCCGAACGAATTCCTTCCCTGTCAGGCATTTGTCGGGCGTAGACACCATGGTATTGCGCCCCGAAAAGCGCCTCTCCGCGGCGTGGTTTTGTTCGTGGCGAGCCTGAGCGACGGCGCACGTCTCCGGCCCCAACAGAGTTCCTCTGCAGGGTCACTAGCAGACGTCCGAAAAACGCCTGCGGGGGAATGGTGCTTGCTTGCTCCCAGGTGCCTGTTGGTTACCCCCTAAGGACACTATAGGTGTCAAAGACACGCCCAAAGTTGTCCCCCTGCGGGGCGACTCGCCGCAGGCCAGCCCAGAGGCCGACTTCCAGCGATTTCGAAAAACTGGCCGGCCGGCGGAGGTCGGTCGAGCGGACGGACGAGAGCGCCCACCGTGGACTCGAGCTGGGATTGGGACCGTGGGATCGGCATGCGCGTCAGCGCTCAGCAGGACGGACTTGACAAACGATTTTATCGGGTGGATACCGAAGGCGCCCCGTCGTCATTGCCAAAGAGCATCAAGCTTTACTGGAATCAGAAGAACCTGAGCAGCGGGGACGCCCTGGCGCTGCTCTTCGGCGACAGGAAGGAGACCCTCAAGGCAGCGAAGCTGGCCATCGCGAAGATGAAAGAGGCGAACACCCTGTCGATGACGAAGAGGGAGATGAGGTTCTTCGCGAAGGAGTTGCAGACCGGGAAGCTGGGTGTGAAGTACAGCTACCACAACTTCTACACGAAGCTGCTGAGGAAGCTCCTCGACATGGGGTTCGTGGAGAAGGACGTCCTGATCTGGGACCAGAAGAGGCGGAAGACCGTGGCGGTCTACCAGCTGAGGCTGCAGCCCATACCAGAGCGGGCCCCCCAAAGCGGATTCGTCAGGCAGGCCTGGCAGATAGCGAAGGGCTGGAACGACCTGGTCCAGAGTTAGGCGCGTCGGGCCTTCGGTGCCCGGACGGCGAGCCCGGAGTTCACTATGGGGGACACGGCGTGCATCTTCGAGGTCATGAGAGAAGCGTCTAGTCCAGGCGACGAGCTAGGTCCTGGCCCTGGACGCTGATCCCGTTCTGCTCTGTCCCCATCGACTGGCGTGAAGCAGCCTCCTAGAGAGAGGAAGCGCCTTACGCTTAAGAGCCGCGCTTCGGAGTCAATCAGTGAGCGATCGTTGCGGCCAGCGAAGTACCCAAAGGACGTGCTGCTCTTCCTCTACGACCCTGACAAGAAGTTCGTCCACGTGCTCGTGGAGCTGAGGAACGAGCGAGGCGCGCTGGGCGCCGTCGCGGCGAGGGTCTCCCGCCTTGGGCTGAACGTAATCAACGGGCTGACATCGGTCGAGCCCGGGCAGCCTGTCGGCATCTGGAGCTTCTTCGCGGAGTGCGTCGACAAGGGCCAGACGGCGTCGGAGATCCAGAAGGCCATCGAGGATTCGAAGCACGTTGTCTCTGTGCGGGTCGGTGAGAGCGAGGGTGGGCTCCTTACCGACAACTTCCACTTCCCCCTGAGGTTCACGCCCGGGAGGACCGCGGTCGGGTTCAATCCCACTTCGATTGCATCGATGTTCAGGCGCGTCACGGACACCTACGGCAGCGGGGGACAGGTGATAGTGTACGAGGAGGGGAAAGCCGTGGGGAAGGAGGGAGGGGAATTCCTACTGGGCGCGATCGGGCGTGCGACCGTCCTTTCGAGGATCAACAGGGTCGGCGACCTCCTCAGCGGATGGGGATGGGGGGTGGTAGAATCGATCGAGATGAACAAGGGCATCTCGAACGTGAAGGTGAGGGCGACGCACTGCTTCGAGTCGTCGGGGGAGGAGTCGGCAGTGCCGACCTGCCACTTCATGAGGGGCATGCTGGAGGGGCTCTTCGAGACCATTGCTGGGCATCCCATGGGCGCAACCGAGACCGCCTGCGCCTCCCAGGGCCATGAATCCTGCGAGTTCACGATAGTCAGGAGATGACCCGGAGGGCTTGACCGGGGTCGTACAGGGCGGGATTCATGCGTCCTCCGCAGGAGGAGGGGTCTGCCGAGGGCCCCCGCCTGGTTGCATCGACGTTGATATCGACCTCGATATCAGGGCGGGAGGGGCCAAGAGGTGAAGTCCGTCGCATTCTACATCGACTGCAGCGAACTGTCGATGGACGAGGAGCTGGCGCTGGCCTCTGAAATCAGCGACTCGCTGAAGGGGCAGGGGGTCGCCCTCGTGAACGGGGGGAAGATAATCTTCGATTCATTCGGGGAGGGCCCCCTTGACGAGAAGGCGGTCGAGTCGGTCGTCTCCGAGTTCGTGGCGGGCAGGAAGGGGCGCGAGTTCTACTCCGTCGAGCGTATAGGCGACTCCCTAGCGGTGCATTCAGCGAACCCTATGGAGGCGCCGCGGAGGAGGCCCACCGAGAAGCTCCCTCCGAACCTCTTGAAGTGCCCGTTCTGCCCCTTCGTTACGCCGTATCAGGAGTTGTACGTGGTCCACACAAGGTCGCACGGCGTCGGTTTCTGACTGGGGAGCGGTAAGCTTCTGTGGCATCCGGTAGGCTGTTTTTGCCTAGAAAGACTGGTAGTTCCTCGTCCGGATCGCGCCGATGACCAGGGCGACCCCGGCTATCACCAGCAGCGCGGGGAGGAAGGCGAGCTTGAGGTTCAGGAAGACGACGGGCGTATAGGCAATGATCACAAGGGCGCCCAGGCCGATCGTCAACACGCTCAGCTTCAACCGCAGGAGAGACCGCGAGAGATTCAGGAGAATCAGGAGCACCCCCGTGCCGAGGGCGAAGACCGGGTGGTTGACGCTCGCGATCGGGTCACCGCCGAGGAAGGCCATCACAACTCCGAACCAGATGAGAAAGACCCCCCAGAATATGTTGGTCAGGGTCTCGTTGCGCACTCGAATCCATCGCCGTGGTCCACCGTGTGCCTTTAAACTTGACAGCCCGTCAGAGCAGGCCTCGCCCGTCTTCCCCCGACATCGAAAAGATTTCTTAAATAATCGCAGCCGGCGGCGAGAAAGCTTCTGGGGGTAGGGTTCAGCGACCAATTGGCTTTTGGGAGTGCTCCTCGGCGCGATTCAAGGAGTCTCCGAGTGGCTCCCCATCAGCAGCAAGACGCAGGTCATCATATCGTCTTCGTACTTCTTCGGTCTGACCTTCCAGCAGGGCTACGCCCTCGGCCTCTTCCTTGAGGGAGGGACCTTCATCGCCGCCACCGTCTACTTCAGGAGGCAGGTCCTGGGGGTCCTGAAGGCCCTGGTCGGGAAGGGAGACGTCGAGAGCCGATTGCTACTGAAGTTCCTCCTCATTGCGACCGCCATCACCGCGGTGCTGGGGGTGGTGATCTACAAAGTCGTGTCGGAGTCGCTCACGGGACCAGCCCTCGGGATTCCGATGATAGTACTCGGTTGCGTCCTGATCGGTGACGGAGTGCTCATAACGCTGGCCCGGGGGAGACACGTGCCTACGAGGGGCCTCGCTGACCTGAGGACTCGCGACATAGTGATAATCGGCATCGCGCAGGGGATAGCCGCCTTCCCAGGGGTGAGCAGGTCGGGCGCCACCGTATCGACAATGCTGCTTATGGGCGTCAAGCCCGAGGACTCGTTCAGGCTTTCGTTCCTGGCGCTCATACCCGCGTCGATAGGAGCGGCGGGCGTCACCGTGCTCCTGTCGAGGGCCAGCATCGGCTCTGTAGTTGACTCCATCACCTTGCCCGTAATCCTGCTTTCGATTCTAGTCACGGTCATAATCGGGCTCGTCGCGATAAGGACGCTCCTCCGATTCGCGGGGAGCAGGCGGATCGCGCTCCTCACATTCGTCCTAGGAGTACTGGCCGTGCTCAGCGGGATCAGCAGCATCTACTTCGGCGTAGGGTAACAAGTAGATTGATGGTGTCAGAATGAGGCGACGCGGCGGCCCCCGGGGCCCCGGCTGCAAATTCACTCGTAGGTCAGTACCGCTCACCTCCGTCGTGGCTCGCTTTCGGCACATCCGCCGGCTACGAGCCGAGATGTCATCGGGAGCGCCCGTTAAGACTGCTTCGCGCCTCGCCCGCGCATATCAAGAGAGCTTAACTTAACACCCGGTGTTGAGCCTCGACGCACCAACCGGACAGGACCTAGGCGAGTCAATTGTCCTCGACAGCAAGCTTGTGCATGGCGGTTTGGCCTTCACATGCTTCAAGGGAAAGTCTTGGCTTCTGGAAACTGACCTTCCTTTTCAGGGTCTCGTCCCATGCATCGACCCGGTTTCACCGATGCGCGTCGTTGCTAGGTAGAACCTGAATCCGCAATTGCCTCTGCAAGGTTGCTCAACGAATTATGAGCACGTTGTGAGTTATGAACACATACTGCAGCTTAGTGCCTGGGAGTGCCTGTTCCAGGTCGACTTGCTCGCGAGCGTACCTTGATTGCCGATTCCTGTCGGTCGGCCCATAGGGTCTCGGGGACTCGAACCCCGATGCGCATGACCTCTTTGGGGGGAGGCTTCGGCCTTGGGACTGACTGACGGGGAGAATCCTGTGCCTGTGGCCACGGATAAGGTCCGGGCCAGCATCCTGTCAGAATGGGGTTTCAGGGCTTGGGTGGCGAGCGTCTTGGGCGTCTCTCTTGTGTTCGCCATGCAGGGGTACTATCAGTCTCTGATCGGCCCCTTGTCAAATCTCTTCCCCGCAGCGGCGGCCGCTGCCGCCTTCGGTTCAGCAATCCTTTGCTTCCTCAGATACGGGCATGGACTTCGCCGGGGGTTCGAACTTGTCTGGTTCTTCTTTTCTCTTGGGACCGGCCTGTGGGTCGTAGCAGAGATCACTTGGGCCGTGTACTACTTTGCCATACGCGTGGCTGTCCCTTATCCTTCGATTGCAGACTTCTTCTACGTGGGTGGTTACTTCCCAATGCTCGCTGGCTTGGCCATCTACGGTCGAACATTTTCGAAAGCGATGTCGAGGCGCAGGCTTGCCGCCTCTCTTGCTGTAATATGTGTCGCAGCTATCATGGCACTTTCCTTCGTGGTGCCGCTCGAGCTCTCCACGAGTCCAACTTTCCTGAAAGCCCTGACCGATCTGGGGTATCCTATCCTGGACCTCGCCCTATTCTCGCTCACGGTTCTTGCTTTGGCAATATTCATCACCGGATCCATCGCGAATTGGTGGCTGCTGTTCGGTGTCGGGTCAGTACTGTATGTGATAGGCGACGAGTTCTTCTTGTATCAGGTTGCCGCCGGGAGCTATTACAACGGCAGCCTCGATGATCTCATCTTCATATTGGGCTACCTCACATTCGCGTTTGCCTTCTACGTGCATAGACGGGTGCTCTGAGCCTTGCGCCTACCCTTCCAATTTCGAAGGTTCGACCTCTCAACGAATGAATACGCACGGTCCTTCATCGCGAGGATGAGGAACCTCCAGAAAAGGGGGATGGATTTCGAGCTCCTGGCCAGAGATGCGTTGAAGGACAAGCTTGGCCAGGGATTTTCCGACATAGTCTTCATGTCAATAGGTAAAGCGGCGAGGGAGGACCCAGGGTACTTCGTTGCTTCCATTACCAAGATGTTCGGGCAGGGAGCTGTAGGAATCCTCGAGCCCATAGTTGCGCGAGCCGACCTAGGGGTATTACCTACGAGCGAAGCCAGTCAATTAGCGCTGCTCGAAGCATATATTCGCGAGCATCCCTCGAAGGGTGGCTCAGGGGGACTCCCTCCGATGAGACTCCTACACGACCACAGGATTAGGGACGAACACGGCAACTTGATTGACGAAGACGACTGAAGCCACCATATCAGCGACAACCTAATCAGACGCGACAAAGGGACCTGTTTCATCTTCTGAGTCCCAGTGACTTCAGCATTTAGTGGGCCGATGATATGCAGTCGAAGCGGTGTTTCCGTGGTAGAGATTCCTCTGATCTGTTGAGTCTGACCACCCAGGTCTTGAAGGAGGGGTCGTCTTCTCTGGGCTGCCTTTCGAGGCTTGTGCCTCTTTCGCGGCTGATTCTGTATCTGGGTCGCCAAGGCTTTATTGCCCCACCCTTCACGCCGTCAGGCGAGGCCACTAACGGATTATGCCCATCAAGATGTTGACGCTGGAGGACCTGGAGCTCGACGACAAACGGGTCTTCCTGCGGGTCGACATCAACACGCCGGTCCACCCCGACACCGGGGCGCTGATCGAGCAGGCGAGGCTGGAGGAAGCTGCTATGACGATAGAGGACCTTCCGAAGTCGAGGGTGGTCGTAGCCTCCCACCAGGGAAGAGTGGGGCGGTCAGACTACGTCAGCCTGTCCCGGCACGCAGAGGCCCTCCAGGGCATCCTGCGCAAGCCTGTCAAGTTCGTCCCCGACGTCTTCGGACCGGAGGCGCTTCTGGAGATCGATTCCATGGTCCCCGGCGACGTCCTCGTCCTCGACAACCTGAGGTTCACGGCGGAGGAGAACCAGGAGTACAAGCCGGCCGACGCCGAGAAGACGTTCCTCGTGAGCCGTCTCCGGAAGCACGTCGACGCATGCGTTCTGGACGCCTTTTCGACCGCCCACCGGTCGTCTCCCACCATAGTAGGCTTCGCCGGGCTCGTCCCGACCTGCGCGGGCAGGACAGTCGGGAGGGAGCTCCGCATGCTCGACAGGATAGTCGCGGTCGAGAAGGGGCCCTACGTGACAGTCCTCGGCGGGGCGAAGGTCAACGACAGGCTTGAGGCGATAGACGCCCTGATCGCCAACAACAGGGCCGACAGGGTGCTGCTCTGCGGAGTCGTCGGACTCGTGTTCATGAAGGCGGCCGGTATGTACAAGGGAGACCTGAAGATCGACGGCGAACAGAAGTTCCTCTTGAAGGCCAGGCAGCTGATCGATGAAGACCCTGAAAGGTTCGCGATGCCTATCGACGTTGGTATCAAGGTCGATGGCGAACGGAAGGACATTGATGTGAAGGAGGTCGCAGCCCAGGCGCAGGTTCTGGACATTGGGCCCAAGACCGTCGAGAGGTATGAGAGGCACATCAAGGGCGCGGGAACGGTCTTCATGAGTGGGCCTCCAGGGGCCTTCGAGTGGGAGGAGTTCAGCTTCGGGACCGAGCACCTGTTGAAGGCCATGGCCTCTTCCCTGGCCACCACCATAATCAGCGGAGGGCACCTCTCGTCCGCGCTGCGGAAGTACGGGATACATGAGCAGATCGACCACATCAGCACAGCAGGCGGGGCCCTGGTCCAGTACCTGGCCGGCAAGCGGCTCCCGCTCATCGACGCCCTGGAGAGGTCGGCAGAGAAGTGGGGCCCGAAGGGTCCGTGAATCCTTTAAGACGAGGAGGAGGTCTCCCGCGGCGATGATACGGGTCGGCATCAACGGCTTCGGGACGATTGGGCGCCGCGTGGCCGACGCGGTGAAGAAGCAGGGTGACATGGAGCTGGCGGGGGTCACGAAGACGAGGCCCGACTACAAGTCGATGGTCGCAGAGAAGAAGGGCATCCCGATGTATGCCGTCGACATGAAGAGCCTCGAGGCGTTCAGGGCCGCAGGGTCTAACGTGAAGGGGACGCTCAACGACCTCCTTCAGAGGGTCGACGTCATCGTGGACGCGGCCCCCGAGGACACCGGCGCGCTCAACAAGCCGATCTATCAGCAGGCTTCTGTGAAGACGATTTTCCAGGGGGGAGCAGGCGACAACCTCGCCGAAGCGTCGTTCGTCGCGCAGTGCAACTTCGAGGAGGCGGTGGGGAAGCGGACGGTCCAGGTGGTCTCGTGCAACACCACGGGGCTCTGCAGGACGATCAACGCGATCGACAGGGCGGCGGGGGTCGCAAAGGCGCGCGCGGTGCTCGCTCGGAGGGCGACCGACCCCGACGACGTGAAGAAGGGCCCGATCGACGCTGTGGTCCTAGACCCGACGACGCTGCCCTCACATCATGGGCCCGACGTGCAGGCGGTCCTCAAGGGTCTCAACATCGTCACCATGGCCTTCAAGGTCCCCACCACACACATGCATCTGCACAGCCTGATTCTCAGCCTCAAGAAGTCGGCGACCAGGGAGGACCTGGTGGCCGCGCTCGAGGCGGCGCCGAGGATCCAGCTGGTCGACGGACGGTCGGGATTCAAGTCGACTGCGGCGATAATTGACCTGGCTAGGGAGATGGGCAGGCCCAGGAACGACATCTATGAAGCGACGGTGTGGAAGGACTCCGTCAGCGTCATAGATGGAGAGGCGTACATGTTCATGGCGGTCCATCAAGAGGCGATAGTCGTCCCTGAAAACATCGACGCGATAAGGGCGCTGTACGGGGGTTACAGCAGGGAAGAGTCGATGAGACTGACCGACGCTTCGCTGGGCATAGCGCACAAGTAGCTAGCGAGCTCGAGCTATTCGAGGACCTTGGGCACCGACTTCAGGACGTACCTAGGCTCCTGGTGCTGCTTGACGAGGCTCTTCACTCTCTTCTTCACGAAGTCCACCGGTTTCTTGCCGAGGACGACCTGGCAGATCAGCTCCGCTACCTCCTCAATCTCGTGCGCGTCGTAGCCGAGCCGGGTCAGCTCCGTGGTCCCGACCCGCCCGCCGTTGTCGATGATGATGTTCGCCTGTTCGAGCTTCGCAGAGTAGAAACCCAGCCTGCCCGCGTCGTAGTCGAGTAGGACCTGGTGGGACTTGGTGAACCCGAGGGAGGAGCCCCTGACCTTGACCCCGCCATCGGACAGCGCCTTCGCCAGAGCCTGCGAATTCCCGATCACCGCCTGGGCGTAGGCCTTCCCGAACTGCATCATTTCCAGCAGCGCGACCGTGAGGGCCGCAACCCTGTTCAGGTGCACGTTGTCCACGATGCCCGGATGGATCTTGCCTGAGACCGCCTTGAAGACCTCTTCGTTGTTCGAGAGTATGATGCCTCCCTGCGGCCCCGGCAGGCTCTTGTGGGTCGAGCCGATGAGGAGCGAGCACCCCTCCCTGAGCGGGTCCTGAAAGGCTCCCCCGGCGATGAGGCCCAGGACGTGGGAGCCGTCGTAGACGCAGGTCCCCGACGCCGCGCCGGCGAGCTGCTTCGTCGGGTGTGGAAACGGGATGAAACTCGCGCCGAAGAAGACTACTTTGGGCTGCTGGGACCTGATGACAGAGACAGAGTCCTTGACCCTTATGTTGACCGCTCCGTCGTCATAGGGGAAGTAGAGGTTCTCCAGCCTCAGCAGCTTGCCGAGGCCCTGGTGCGTGATTCCAGGGTACCCGCCGTTGTCGGGTGAGACCGACATGATCCTGTCGCCCGCCTCGGTGAGCGAGAGGAGCACCGCCATGTCTGCGGTATGCCCGGAGAGGGGGCGGACGTCCGCGTACCTTGCGTTGAAGACCTTCCTCGCGACCTCCTCACAGAGCGCCTGGAGCTCGTCGGCGTATCTCGTGCCGCGATAGAACTTGTCAGGAGCCGAGTACCTGTTTCCGAAGTCTGTCGCGAGCATCGATCGCATGTGGTCGCTGCCGCGATTCTCGGAGGGAATCAGGTTGAGGCATTCCCCGACCCGCCATTGCTCGTGCTCCCTGACCGTCCTGTTGAGCCGCTCGAGGTAATTGTAAGTCATTCCGTGCTGGCAGGGCGCGGCCGCCCTGGCGGAGTATATTGTTCTGTCGGAAGGGCCGCTCAACCGTAGGCGTAACGGACGCCGTGGCCGCTCCGCTCGTGCCCGAAGGCGACCATCTCAGGCGGCCCTATCGCGCCGCACGTCCCGCATGCAACGCAGGCTACGTGGTCGAACTTCAGGCGGCCCGAGGCTATGTCCTGCCGTGTCTGGGAGAAGGCCTTCCCCCTCGAAGCGCCTTCGGCCCCGCCGGCTGCCACGATTGCGGCGAGGTTGTGGTCGAAGAGGTCCTTGAACGAGGCGAAGACGCCCTTCGGGGTCTGCAGGGTGTAGCAGTTGGTGGGGCACGTGGGGACCCACGGCTTGGTGACCGACTTCGAGGCGGCGTCTTGGTCGACCTTGATGTGCGAGTAGTCGCTGTCCTCGTCGTAGTTCAGTAGGCTGGTGCCGTTCTGGACCCTCTGCGTTGCGTCCCCAAAGCCCTTCTCGGGGCGGGGCTCGAACCTGTAGGTGCTGGAGATCAGGCGCGTCCCGAAGATCAGCCTTGGAAGAGTGTGGTAGGTGAAGGAGCTCTCGGAGATGAAGCTGTCTCGGCCCGACTTGTTCACGTCCTCGTAGACCGGGGTAAGGTAGTCCCTGTACCTGGACAGGTTCCTGGCACGGAAGGAACCCGATGAGCTAGCTTCGATGTAGGTCCTGGCGGCGACCATGCCCGAGGTGATCGCGCGCCTCATGCCATCTATCATCGGCCCTACCTTCACGAAGGACCCCAGAGCGTCTCCGGCGACGAGGAAGCCGTCGGTGTAGGGCGTCTTGAGGATCGACTTGTAGCCCTTGGGGATGTTGTGGGCCGCATATTCGAGTGCTTGGGCACCGTCGAGCAGCTCAGCTACCATCGGATGCGCCTCGAATTCATCCTGGACGTCGATGAGCTTCCCGACTCTGTCGAAACGCTCAGTCGTCGCCCGCAGCAGGGACTCCATAGAGACGACCAGCCCGACCGAGAGTGTGTCCCGGTTGGTGTAGACGAACGCGCCTCCGCCTATGCCCTGCATGAACTCCCCGAGGAAGAAGATCGAGCGCCCCTTCCCGGGGGCGACCCTGAAGCGCTTCTCGATTGTGGCCGCGTCGAGTTTGTACACGCGCTTCATGCCGTGGTAGAGCTGCCGGGGTGATAGCCTCCCCCGGAGGCCCGCCTCCTCGACCAGCCCAGAGGTGACGCCCGAGGAGTCGATGACCAGCTTCGCCCTCAGCTCCTCTTTGGTGGTCCTTACCCCGACGACCGACCCGCCCTCCTTGACAAGGCCTTCAACGGTCGTCTCGGTCGACAGCATCGCCCCCTCCTGTACTGCCAGGTTTGCGAACCACCGGTCGAAGGGGCGCCTCAGAACGGTATAGTCGTGGCCGGTCTCGAACCTGAGGTTGAAGATCCCGAGCTTGGCGGGGAGCGACGTCTTGGAAAGCCTGTAGTAGCGAGACTCCCCCCTGGCGGCGTCGGTCGGGCCGAGCACGACGACTTCGTGCGAAAGTATGTGCCTCTCCAGGGGCGCCGACGCCTCGAAGTCGGGCACGAGGCTGATGAGGCCGAGCTCGCCTGGGAAGTCTCCGTAGAGGACTCCCCCGGTCATGTTCCGTTCCCCGGGGATCTTTCCCTTTTCGAGCATCAGGACATTGGCCCCCTTCCTGGCGAGTGTCAGCGCTGCCGCAGACCCTGCGGGACCGGCTCCCACCACGATGACGTCGAACTCGACTCGCGTGCCCGGCCCCCCCTCCGACGATGCCGATCAACTTCGGGAGCTCCTCGTAGAGGTCGCCCACGATCGGGAAGTGCGCAATCTTGAAGATGGGTGCGTCAGGGTCTGTGTTGACCGCCACGATCTTCCCCGAACGCAGCATCCCGACCCTGTGTTGGAGGGCCCCGCTGATCCCGATGGCGAAGTAGAGCTTCGGGCTCACCGTCGTACCCGTCTGACCTACCTGGTTGGCCTTCGAGAATCAGCCCTTCCAGCTCCTTGACCTCGGCATAGATGAGTGCCCTCGACGCCCCGATGACCGCCTTGATGTGGTACCTCTTTTCAATCGCCTCCCGCAGTTGCTCGGCCAATCGGTAGGCCTCCCTGGGGTCCCTCGGGCGACCCGACGCGTCCTTGAGGATGCCCAGGCCCAGACTGATCACGACGTCAGCCCCCGTCAGGTCGAGCTCAGGCGGAGGGAGCTCCACGACCTCCCTCACCCTGGCTGGGTACTCCCTGTCTTCGAACTTGAACCTCTCCAGCTTCCCCTTCCTCTTGGAGTCGGGCTGCAGCGGAGTGAAGTTGCCCGGCCTCACCGTGGCCATTTGGGGCCTGTGCCTGGGGGTGTAGATCCTCGCGAGCCTGGTTCCGAAGTCCGGCCTGATCTGGATGAGCAGATTCTTGAAGTTGCCGAGCGCAGGATTGGAGTAGTCCTCGACTTCGAGCTGGACGTTGTCCGTCGCGAGCCCCGTGACCGCCCTGTATGCGATTCTCGCGGCCAGGTCCTTGCCCAGCTCGTTGGCAGCGAAAAGGAAGGCGTAGGGGCGCCGTTCCTTGACCATTGCGAAGATCGCTTCGATGTATCTCAGGTTGAAGTACGTCCCGAAGGCGGGAGAATCCACATAGATGACCCCATCGGCCCCGTACTGGACCGCCTGTTTCGCGAGCGGTTCGACCCCGTCTCCCAGCAAGACCCCCACGACCTTCTGTTCCATCTTGTCGGCCACCCTCCGCCCTGCGGCGAGGACCTCGAGCGAATCCTTGGTCAGGCCATCCTTGTCATGCTGTAGGTAGACCCATACGTCCCTCGCATCGTCAGTCAACCGAAGAGCTCCCCTTCGAGCATTCCATAGCCGAAGACACCGACCGAACCGTCATCAGTGAACTGGGCCACTAGCGCCTGGGGAAGGTCCGAGGCCAGCTGCCCCTTCTCGAACGGCCCGTACTTCTGCCCCTCGAACTGGAGCTGAGGGACCGGCTTCAGGAACACGAGGCTCTTGTTCACGAACTTCTGGACGGGCGGCTTGCCCACGTCTATCCCTGTCCCGACTATGGTCGGGGATCCGGCGAGGCCCAACCTCTTCACGTCGGCGCCGAGGTCGTCGGCTGTCCACTTCTGCGCCTGCAGGATCTTTCCTCTGTAGTTGTTGTAGCGTGTCTCGGGCTGGTGGGACGCAAGAGACTCGCGGGGCCTATACTCTGTCGAGATGGTGAGCAGGGCGGGAAGCGTCATCTCTAGCTTCTGCACCATGCGACCAATCCTCCTCTCTGAGACGACCGTGGAAGCGGCGTCGTCGATGTCGAAGTCCTCGACGTACGTTGCGTGAGGGAGGATCTTGCCGAGCAGCTCGGAAACGCCTTCGGCGACCTGGGGGCCGACGCTACCCGTCTCGCCGTCCGTGGTCTTTATCCCAGACACGACGATGAACCGTGAGAGCGATTCCTTCACCTTGGCGAGTTCCTCGACGGCCTGCTCGGCCGTGATGCTGCCTTCAAGGAACCTCTGCACTACGCTATCCCCGATGGGGGGGAGTTCCGAGTAGACCCGATTGGGGAGCAGATTGGCCTGGTAGAGGTCCCCCGCCTTGGCTTTGACGGTGTCTGAATAGCCTGACTTCGCGATCGTTTCTGCCATCTCGTCGATGGGCGCGATGTGCCTCTCAAGGAGTTTCTTCACCCCGAGGGAAACGGCGTACGAGGTGGCCAGGGTGTCCGAGCCCGCCATCTTCCTGTCACTGAGGACGTACTCCTCGTCGACGCCCATCACCTCGGCGCTGTAAAGGGGCCGCATCAGGGGGATCAGCTTCATGTCAGGGCCCATCGTCAGGGCGACGGTCTTGCCTCCGACTCTGCGCTTGAGGAAGTCAGCCGCCTCGATGGCTTTCGCGTCGTGTGGGTTGAGGACGAGGTCCATCGCCTCTCTGTTGAGGACCCCCCCGACTTGCGCTACCTGCGTCGTGCGCGCAGGGACACCCTTCAGGAGCACGATGATGAGCAAGACACTTCGACGGCCGCCGACGTCTGTTTTTTAGGGTTGTGATGTCGTCCAAAAGATGCTTTGGGTAGCCGGCGCGACGAGCTGACAGTACCCCTGCCGTAGCGGCAGGGGGTCTTGACCATGTCTAAACTCGAAAGAACCCCGTGCTCAGGCTCCACTTTTGGAGCCTCGTAGTCTGGACGTCCTCAGCCCTCCTTCATCTTTGCTTTGGATATCGACATTCTTTATCTTAGGTCTTGCTCGATCCCCAAAAGAACTGCCACTGGACCAATCACTGCCGCCGCGAAGAGACCACACACTCTGCAGGTGCCCCCTCCAAGGTCGAATTGCAGCTCAGGGTATAGTTCAAACGTGACTGTCTACTGGAATCGAACCCAAGCGTGCCCTGATACTGTACCACCAGAAGGTGCCTCATCATCAGGCACCCATGGATGGGTCGAGGTAGTGAGCGAGATGGAATTGGTTGTGACCAATACTGTTTGCGTCGCTGTTGTTGCCAGTTTCACTGTGGCTGTTTCAGTCTGAGTCACAATCTTGGTTTGGTAGGTCGTCGCGACGTAGTAACCAGTCAATCCGATCAGGACGGCTACGACGAGCAGCCCCGCAGCTATCGCGTTTGGTGCACCATTCCGGCGCATGATGACAGTGCTCCTTTCCTTTCTTATACGGCTAACGAGCTCGAACCCGAACAGGCGGGAACCCTGGCTGGGCTATTCAAAGTAACGTGGGGCTAGACTCGCTTGGGCGGTCAGGAGTGCTCGCTGCCTGCTCTTGGCGGCAACAAGTAATTGAGCAACGTTGTGTCTGTATCGAGAAGGGGCATTGCCTGAGGATTGGTGGAGGGATGGCACGAATAGCATTGCGGACGTCGTTGCAGTGTTGGGTATCGGTCCGGCCCCAGAAGGAGGAGGTCTAGGCATATGGCCGCTGCGCTCCGTACTTAGTTTGTGCGTCAATCTTTGAGCAAGTGCAGCGCTCAAGGCCGTCAAGGTGGACGGGAGTAGGACTTTCTCTCCGTTCCATGAATCTCTTTTCAACACTCTCTGCCGGAGATGGTGGAAGGGGAGAGATTGAGGCTGATAGGCGCTTGGCGCCTACACCATGTTGATTATCAAGTAGGATACGGCCGCGACGACCGCTGAAGCTGGAATCGTGATCAACCAGGCCCATATGATTCTCCTCGCGACACCCCACTTGACAGTCGCAGCGCCCATCGTGGACCCAGAACCCATCACGCCACCGCTGACTACGTGAGTCGTGCTGACAGGGATGCCGGCCCACGACGCCCCGAGTATCGTGACCGCAGACGCCGTTTCAATCGAGAACCCGTGAACCGGGTCAATCTTGGTCATCCTGAAGCCGAGGGTCTTCACTATTCTCCAGCCTCCGAAGAAGGTCCCAAGAGCGATGGAAGTGGAAGCCAGGGCAGCCACGATGAAGGGCACGTTGAAGGTGGGTATCCAGTTGACCGACACTAGAAGGGCGGTCACCACCCCCATCGTCTTCTGTGCATCGTTCGTCCCATGGCTGAGACTGACCAAGGCGGAGGAGACGAGTTGAAGCCTCCTGAAGTAGCGGTTGACGATGTGGAGCGGGGTCGTGAAGAACGTCCTGATCAGTGCGGTCATGAGAAGGAACGCAAGCACGAAGCCGATGACAGGTGATGCCACCATGAACGCCACGGTCTTGTCCAGCCCGGCCCAGACGAGCGAATTCAGGCCTGCCTTGATCACGGCGGCACCAACGAGCCCGCCAATCAGAGCGTGAGACGAACTGGAGGGGAGGCCCAGATACCATGTAATTAGATCCCAGACTATAGCGCCGATCAGGGCGGCGAGAATGAGGTTCGGGTCGACCACCGACGAGCTGACGATTCCTTTGCCGACAGTGGTCGCGACCGCGACGCCAAAAATCAAGAAGGCGATGAAGTTGAAGAATGCAGACATCGCCACGGCGGCCACTGGCGGGAGCACCCTGGTGGAGATGACTGTCGCGACTGAGTTGGCGGCGTCGTGGAAGCCGTTGATAAAGTCAAAGCAATATGCTGTGGCTACAATCCCGAGGATGTAGACGGCCTGGATGTCCACCGCACTCGCCTATGAATGCTTAATGAGGATGTCCCGGAGGACCTGGCTCAGGTCCTCGCACCGGTCAGTAACGGTCTCTAAGTGCTCGTAAATCTCTTTCAGCTTCAGGATGCTGATCACGTCGTCGCTCTTGAAGAGTTTGACTACAGTCTCGTTCAGGAGCTCGTCTGCCTCGTTCTCCAGCCTGTCCACCTCGATGCACCTCTTGTCGATCTCGACCTTGTCGAGCTTCCTCATCGAGATAAAGGCCTGGTGAATCTCTTCCACGGAGGCGCGACAAATTCCCGAGAATTTGATCATCGATTCGGTCGGACCTGTGACCTCGTAGAGGACGATTCTATTCATAACGGCATACATGTAATCGAGAACGTCATCGTAGAGCGAGGCGAGCTTTGTAATGTCCTCTTGGTCAATCGGGGTGATGAAGCTCCTGTTGACTTTCTCGTAGATCTGATGGACGATGTCGTCCCCGACGTGTTCGATATCCTTGAATTGCTTTCTGCGTTCCTCCATTTGGTCGAACGATTTCATGGCGTCCTCAAGCTTCGTTGCACCGAAGAGGACGTTCGCTGACTCCTTCTCGAGTATGTCAAAGAAAGCCTTGTCCTGCGGAATCACCCACTCCTTGAGGCCCATTCCCAGCGCGCCCCCTTCTCGTGGTCGTATTATCCTTTCCCAGAAAGAAGACGACCGACCTGGCCTTGTTTCCAGAGGCCAAACTCAAGACGCGCTTACCCACTCTAAGAGCAATAAACAACAGGTCAACGTTGTGAGAGGCGAAAACTAGACTCTCGCAATAATTACGAGATGATTCCCAAAGAGCCCCGCAGCACAGCAAAAGCCGGTTTTCTACGAGGACGGAGGACATCAGTCCCTAGGTATTCGTCTTCCTTACCGCCTACGAAGCTTCCGCTGAAGTTGCTGACAGAACGGCTTGCTACTCTGTCTGCCACCCCTCGGGGTGACTGGCGGCCCAACTCTTTCGAACGTGCCTCTCTCTGGTCGTCCGGCGCGAGACGGAATCTCATTCCGGTCGAGGCTGCATGGTTCTTGGGCTCTCCTCTGCGTGCGACATGACACCGTACATGGCCCATGCAATCTTTTCTCTTGATTCCCAGCCGGAATTGCGAGTTAGACGAGTTGTTGCAGCTCAGGCGGCGTAATCAGGTTTCTCAACGGGCGGGCAAAGGCTCCGACCGGACCACAGCCGAAGACTACTACTCCTGCAATGAGAATCCCGTTTACGACCCCGAGATACCCTGCAGTGAACGCGCCGAGTAGTACGCTGACGGGCACAGTCAGGAACTCTATGAATCGCTCGAATCCAAACATCCGGCCGAGCATCACGCCTGGAACAGTCTCCTGGTAATAGACCGTGGTTATGGTGTCAGCGAACGGCACAAACAGGTCGAACCCAAAGATGGCCACGAGGGCTTCCGGCAGGGCGGTCGTGAAGGAGAGAACTGCGAGGAATGCCTCCATCCCAAAGAGCGAGGCGAGAATGTATAACCGTCTTCTCTTCACCCGCTTGATCTTGCCGAGATAGAGGACGCCCACGAGGATGCCCGCTGAACTGACGGATCCGAGCATGCCATAGCCAAAACTGCCGGACTTCAGGACATCGTCCGCGAATATCAGCGCGTAGACGTACCAGAGCACTCCGAGGCCAAAATTCGCCCCGGCCACCAGGAGTGACATCCAGACGAGGTCTGTCCTGCTCTTGAAGGCCGCATACCCCTCTTTGAAGTCTTCTGCCCACGGGCGTTTCACTCGTTCGACAAGATGTGTCGACGGAATGGAGATCATCAAGAGTGAAAAGACCAGCACCACGAAGCTCAGGCTGTCGGCCAGGAGCGCGGCCGCGGTTCCAAACAGCGCTATCAAAACGCCGGCCAGTGCCGGCCCGGCTACGCCGTCTACCTCGAACGCCGCCGTGAAGGTCGAGTTCGCCCTAAGAAGCGTGTCATTCCCGACCAGCGCGGGTGTCACTGTGTCGGCCGCCAGGTCGAAGAGCGCGCCGAGCGAGCCTACCGAGAAGGCGATGACAAAGATGAAGACCAAAGGGGTCTCGTTCATCAGAGCGGCTATCCAATCGCGCCGAAAGGAGCCGCTCTCGAGGTCTCTGTCCCAAGCATTATCCTCCTTCTGTTCCACCTGTCAACGTAAACGCCCCCGTAGAGCCGGATAAGTGACCTCGGAACCATAAAGACGACCCACGTGAAGGCCAAGGCCAACGCTGAACTGGTGACCGCGAAGACGAGCCAAGAGAGGGCAAGGTTGCCGAAGTAGTCGCCGAGCGAGGAGATACCTCTGCCGAACAAGAATACGAGGAAGCTCCTATTTCTCGCGAGAGAAGGGTATTGAGGCTCTGCCATGACTGAGCGACCTCTCACCGTTGACAGAACGTGAATTTTAACGCTTGATGTTCTGCCACGGAGTACCCAAATATCTCGGATCAGCCTGGGTCTAGAACACAGGGCCTGGCACTGGCGACTCGCCGTTGAGCTGTTGGAACCAACCTCGGCAGTGACAGGGGAGGCGGTTAGAAGAGTTGACTCAAAGCGGTCCGGCCCGCCTTAGGCTACTCTGATTGGAGGGACGGGGCGGCGCGGTGACTCAAAGCTTGAGTGAAGATATTGCTTCTCTGAGTGTGTCGGCTCCCTTGTTGAACCAGTCGCGTTCCCTGTCTGACAGTTTGAGCTCGTAGATCTTCTCCACGCCCCCCTTCCCGAGCCTGACGGGGACGCCGATGCAGAGCCCGTTGAGGCCGTACTCGCCTTCCAAGTAGGTCGAGGCCGCGAGGACCTCCTTCGAGTCGTTCACTATGGCCTTCGCCATTCGCGCAACAGACCTTCCCGGAGCAAAGATCGTGGCTCCCTTCTTCGAGATCACCTCGGCGGCGACTTTCCTCGTGTCCTCGATGGTCTGCTGCACCTCCTCATCGGTCAGCAGGCTGGTCAGCGGAACGCCGCTCACGTAGGTGTGGCTTGCCACGGGGATCATGTTCTCGCCGTGCTCTCCCATCACGAGCGACGTGATCGAGGATCTCGAGACTCCCAGCTTCTTTGCGAGCACGTACTTGAACCTTGAGTTGTCTAGGACGCCCCCCTGGCCGACTACCCGGGCCTTCGGGAAGCCCGTCGCCTTTAGGGCGACGTATGTCATAGCGTCCATCGGGTTGGTCACCATAAGGATCGTCGATTGTGGAGCATACTTGGCAGCCTCCTTCGTAACCGACGCGATGATGCCTGAATTCTTGGAAAGCAGGTCCATTCTGGTCATGCCAGGCTTGCGACCGAGACCGGCCGCGACGATGACGAGGTCGGCCCCGCTCAGGGCAGAGAAGTCAACTGAGCCTCTGACGTCGACGTCGATGCCTGCGTCAGCCAGCCTGTGGCTGATATCGAGAGCTTCGCCCTCGGCGAGACCGGGAATGATGTCGACTAGTGAAATGTCGTCAAGCCCTATGGACGCTATCTCGAGCGCCGACTGGGCGCCCACTTTGCCAGCTCCTGCGATGCCGATCATGAGTGAACTCCTCCGTGGCGGGAGTATAAACTGATTTCGGAAACGCGGCCGCGCCTGAGGTTGTTCAGGGTCCCTCAGAGCCTGAGCCCGAAGGACTGTGCGAAGTCTTCGAACTGGTAGTACACAGAAAGGAATTGGATCCCCTTCTCCGAGATCATGTATTTCGAGATCTTCTCTCCGTTCAACTCCAAAAGGAGGCCGGAGCCCACCAGCTCCGAGAGAAGTTTGGACATCCTGGAGTACGACATGTTGCCCTTTCTCAGGAGGGTCGTGACCCCCACGCCGTTGCCTTCGTTGTTCATGTCCCTAGCGGTGCTAAGGACGTCGGCTATTATTCTGACCTGAGTCCTATATGGTACCATCTAACCTCGCTCCTCCAACTGCGAACCTCAATACGGGTGTGAACAGGATGAGTAGACCGACTTCCTTCATAATAATCTGCACGAGTGAAAGAACATCAACGTTTAGGTACAATAGCGATAACCACTGGACAAAGATTCCGACACTGAGCAGGGCCAATCCGGCCGCTATGAGGAGAGTGTCCGGCTTCCTTGTCCTGACATAGGAGTAGGCCGTTTCGACCACACCGTAAAGAACGAAGTAGAACGAAAGAACGCTGAGTATGTCGACCAATTGGGCGCCAGAGAGGGTGATTACCGGGAACATCAAGAGCGCGACAGCCATCCTCTTGGAGATCACCACATCTATCGCGTGGGAGAATGCGAGGAAGAAGTACCCGGTCGTTTCGAGAAGGAGACCGGCAACTACTGCCATCGTAGGAAACGGGAGGGCAGGTATGAGCTGACTGAACCCCACTATACCCTCCACCGCGAAACCGAAACCAAGGAAGACAAAGGCGGTTGCAAGCCTGAGCAGGGACGAACTCTGGGTCTGTCGGACCCCTCGGAAGGCGACGTAGGCAACTGAGAAGGAGACAAAGACACCAATGAACTGGAGGAAGTCCCCAATCGTTGAAGTATCCACGGGCAAGGCCAAGAGTAAGAAACCCGATGAGGCATTTCTGGTATAAAAGCGTGACGCATCTCGACCCTGTTAACTTTGCTTTAGCGCTCACTCAAGTCAACGGTTGGCTCGCGACTTGGCCGCGCAAGGGCTGCATCGAAGCGGGGGTCAGTTCCTCGCGACCTGGACGAGCTCGAAGGGCGCGCGGGTCCTGGAGGTCGGGAGCTGGGTTATGCCCCCAACCAGGCTCTCCGCATCTACGCCTAGGCGCGACAGTGCTTTTGCGAGCAAGAGCGAGGTATTGCCTGCCATGCAGACGAACAGGAGCCGTCTACCGTCCGCCGGGACCAGATCTTCGAACCCCTTGGGAAGAGGCTTCCCGTTCAGCACATCCTGGACTTCGGTCGTCTTTGCGACCTTGATCGCGGACTCGTCGCAGCCGAGCGAAGATGCTATCACTTCGAGTCCTTCTTTCTTCGGCACGAACATGTTGTGCGTCCAGACGACCGCTCCGTATTCCCCCATCGCAGAGAGTGCCTCCTGAAGGGTTACCTCATTCTCGTTTAGGCCTGCCTTGGACTGCAGGCGCGGCCTGGACATACTTCGATTCTCCGTCGGCAATCATCACGACCAGTCGTTTCGAGGCCCCGTAGTTGACAAGCTGAATGGTGGCGTATAGCGCTAGCGCACCGCTCTCGCCGACGTCGTACCCCGCACGGTTGAAGTAAGCCATGACCTTGCGGGAGTCTTCGAAGTCGACTTCGTGTTCGGCAAGGTAGGCAGTGGGCGTGTAGAACTTCAGCCCCACCGCCTTCTCTTTGGTCCTTATCCCCGCGACGTCTTGCCCGGCCAGAGGGAACACAACCCTGACGGCCCTCCTTCCGTACATGTGTGCCACATATCTGGAAATTCCCGTGGCCGTGCCCCCGGTCCCAACGGCGCAGACCACATCCGCTTCTCCCAATGAAAGACCGGCCTGCCTGAGCTGCTGGTCAATCTCTGGGGCGGTCAATGTCTCGTGAACCCCCACATTCAACTCGTTGTCGTACTGCGACGGGCAGAAGCCTCCGTAGACCTTAGCCAAGAGCTTGGCCAGACCAATCGCATCCTGCCTCGCAAGAAGAGCTTCGACCGAACCTATCACCGCATTGAATGGGACAGAATCGAAACCTAGTTCGGAGAGCTGCTGCCTGACGCTCACCGCCACCCCCTTCGCCATCAGCAGGTCCGCGTCTCCTTGGAGACCGGGGGCGGGGCAGATGTCGACGTCAAGATTAACAATCTTCATTCCACGTGTCCTCAATTCTTCCAAAACTCCTCGCTGAAGCCGCCGCGATACCAGCACGACGACATCGAAGCCCAGTCCCGTCAGTATGCCGAGCGCAATCCCGAAGTTCCCGGAGGTGGCCTCGAAGACAGTCCCCCCACGCGTGAGCTTCCCTGAAGCCAAGGCCTCTTCTAGGATTCTGAGCGCCGGCCTCGCCTTGACGGACCCGCCAAAGATCTTCGAATCGAACTTCCCGTAGACCGCGAGCTCGTTTGAACCAATGTCAATTCCGTATTCCGACTTCGCGCACTCGACAAGGGCCTTTGTTATGTCGGTCAGCGGCGTGGCGTTAGCCACTATCCGGTTCTCGCCATCGCCTTGATGATGAGGCGCCCTCGCCAGGAATTCGGATTGGAACCTACTCAACAGCTCCGTGTCGTTAGCCTTGCTCTCCATCTGTGCTCGACCTGGCAGATACTGTTATATAACGTATGTTGTATAACCTATGTTATGACAGGGAGGTACCACGTACCTCAAGTCAATGACTCACAGGTCATGCCCACTTTTGTCAGGGACCAGCTGCTCCTGTGTTTCGAAAGCGCGAACAGGGAATTTGCTGCGGCTCTAAGGCAGCCGGTGACCGACGACCAGTTGAAGCAGCAGGTAAGGAGTTTCGTCGAATTGGTGTTTTCCCAATGCGGGGCGAGCTATGTCAGCCCGACCAGGGCGGGGATAGTGGAGACGATATCCGAATGCAAGAACAACGCCGAGAAGATGATGGGGTCACAGGGCTCGGGCATAATCCGGCACCACTATGCCGAGATGATGAAGCTGGCGGACAAGCTGCAAAGCTGAAAGAGTGTTCGTCATACTGACGGAATGCAACTCTGTCGATCTCGCAGTCTCGGGTCGGATAAGACGGAAGATGGGGCGCCAGGAGGTGCTCAGTCCCGCGCGTCTTACTTTCCCCCGCCTGCGCTGACGCTACCTCGTCACTATCGTAAGCACGTCTTGGTCCATCAGCCTATGGCTCATACCTACCCTCTGCCCCCCGAACCGGACGCTTCTGCCCCAGACTTGGGCGTAACGAAAGTCGCCCTTCATGTTCCTGTGGACCTTGTCGCAGACCTCCAGTATTGTGGTGCCGTTCTTGACTATCATCGGCTCTTCGAAGTCCGTCTCCCCGGTGCGCCGGCGCATGTATATTCTGACGAAATCGAGCCTCCTGTAGATTTCTTCCCTCAGTGCCTGAAGGTTGAGGTCGGCCTCGGCCGATATGGGAACGAACCTGTAGGGGAGCTTCCTGGTCAACTCGTTTGTGAAGCCCGAGTTCACGAGATCAATCTTGTTCATGGCCGTGAGTGAAGGAACGTACGTCCTATTCCCGGCCAGCACGTCGAGGAGTTGCTCGTCGTCGATGTCTTCCCTGACCAGGACTCTACCGCTGTTGACATCATAGACCCTCAAGATGTCCTTGATCAGGGCCTCGCTGATCTTTGTGAGTTTCACCTGTGCTGACACGGCAAGACCGCCCGAGCCCGTTCTTTCGATGACTACGTTGGGAGGCTTCTCGTCAACCCTTATCCCGGTACTCCTGAGCTCTTTCTCGAGGATTCCCCGCGCCTCTGGCTGGAACACGTCGACGATGAACAGCACTAGGTCGGCGCTCCTAGCAACGGCTAGGACCCGCTTCCCAAGGCCCTTGCCTTCAGAGGCTCCTTTGATTATCCCTGGCAGGTCGAGCACTTGGATGCGAGCGCCGTTGAATTCCATCACACCAGGCACGACCTCCAAAGTGGTGAATTGGTAGGCCGCCACCTTCGACTTTGCGTTCGTGAGTCTGTTGAGCAGGGTAGACTTGCCCACGCTCGGGAGCCCAATCAGCACCACTGTCGCGTCTCCTGACTTCCTGACGTCATAACCGGTCTTGCTTCCCACGCGCCGGGACTGCTGCTCCTCCTGCTCGGCCTTTAGCCTCGAGAGCTTTGCCCTCAACAGCCCGACGTGATGCTCGGTCTTCTTGTTGACCTGCGTCCTGTGGATGTCATCCTCGATCTTCTTGATCTTCTCTGGTAGCCCCAAGTGCGGGTTCTCTGCTTACGACTTAGATGCCCTTGATTTTAAGATAGAGCCCTGACGCGTAGCTCGCACTCCGAGGCGCCCCAGCCGGGCAGGGCGAGAAGGCTGCCGATGCTAGACGTCTTTGTCCCTCGGCAAGCGGCGACCTGCGCGGAGAGCCATGAAGCCACGGAGAAGTCCGCCCGGATTAAGTGAGCATGCATGCACGCGAGCAGACAGGCACTGGTTCGCTTATATCCACGGGATGAGACTGGATGCGACGAAAGCCGATGAAGGCCGTTCTCCTGAAGAAGCCTCCTGCTTCGGGCACAATCGGCGCCGAGGTTTCGGAGGTCCTGGTCCCAGACATCGGAGCTGGAGAGCTCCTTGTCGAGATGAAAGCGTGCGGCCTCTGCGGAACAGACATCGAGAAGGCGCGGGGAGAGTACACTGCTGCCTTGCCGATTCTCGGGCACGAGGCGGTCGGGTTCGTGGCCTCGGTGGGTGAAGGCGTCATTGGCATTCGCAAAGGAGACAGGGTCTTTCCTCACCACCACGTTCCGTGCCACGAATGCTTCTACTGCCTACACGGAAACGAGACAGCCTGCAAGAAGTATAGGAGCAGTAATATCTATCCGGGTGGCTTTTCGGAATTCTTCAGGGTACCCGCGTGGAACGTCAGCAAGGGAGGAGTCCTTCAATTGCCCTCCAACCTCGGTTTTGAGGAACTAAGTCTAATCGAACCTGTCGGATGCTGTATTAGGGCGTTGGACAGGTGCCGGGTCGGCCTAGAAGACTCCGTCTTGGTCGTTGGAGCGGGTCCCATCGGGATTCTTCACTCCATCCTGCTCCTGTCGAAACGCGCGAGGGTCATCATAAGCGACGTCAGTGAAACGCGGTTGCGGTTCGCCGAGAAGATGAAAATCGAACGCGTGGTCGACGCCGGGAAACGGGACGTTGCGAGCGAGGTCAGAGAGTTGACCGCGGGTCGGGGCGCCGATGTGGTAATCGTCGCCTCGGGCAGCCCAAAGGCAATTCTGCAGGCTCTGGGGTCAGTCAGGGCTGGGGGAAAAGTCTGCCTCTTCGGAGTGCCGGGGAGGGGTTCGGTGCTCGACTACGATGTCGGCGACCTTTACAACGCGGAGGTCTCGTTGATACCCAGCTACGGCGCGACCGACTCGGAGACCGCCGCTGCGCTCAGCCTCATCGACACAAACAGCGAGTGGTTCAGGCCCATCATCACCCATGGGTTTCCAATCGAGGAATTCGATAAGGCAGTTGAGACGGCCACCTCCGGGGCAGGGATGAAAGTTATCATCACACACTAGATGGATAAAACAGCTTAGGTAGTCACGCTTAAAACGCCTCCTCCGCGCTCGAAGGCCCGCAGGGGAGGGGCGAACAGTGGACTGGGGCAAGGAGAACAGGCTCTCCCGGATTATGAGGTCTGGGAAGACCGTGATGCTGGCGGTGGACCATGGGTACTTCCAAGGGCCGACAACGGGGCTCGAGAACCCGAGGAAGACAATAACACCGCTCATCCCATATGCGGACTCGCTGATGCTGACGAGGGGCGTCCTGAGAACGTCGGTCGACCCGTCGCAGAGCGTCCCTGTTGTTCTCAGGGTTTCCGGCGGGGCGAGCGTCCTGAAGGAGCTTTCCAACGAGGGTGTCACCACCTCGGTAGAGGAGGCGGTCAGGCTCAACGCGTCTGCCGTGGCCGTTTCCGTCTTCGTTGGTTCGGAGCACGAAAAGGAATCCCTGATGAACCTCTCTCACCTAGTCGACGAAGGAGAAAGATTTGGCATGCCCGTACTCGCCGTGACTGCCGTCGGGAGGGAGATGAATAGAGACGCCCGGTACCTCGGCCTGGCTTGCCGCATAGCCGCCGAGATGGGTGCTCAGTTAGTGAAGACCTACTACTGCGAGGACTTCGAAAAGGTCGTCGACTCGTGCCCGGTCCCAGTCGTCATCGCTGGAGGGAAGAAGCTGCCCGAGAGGGAGGCGTTGGACCTCGCGTTGAAGGCGACCTCGAAGGGTGCCGTGGGCGTCGATATGGGAAGGAACATCTTTCAGTCGGCGAATCCGGTCGGAATGATAAAGGCGGTCCGCGCGGTAGTCCATGACGGTGCCACCGTGGACCAAGCCTTGACGATCTTCAACGGCTTGTCTGGACGCTAGGGCCGCGGCGGGGGTAGGCATCATATCCGAAGAGAAGGCCGCAGAATGGCCGAGGGGTCACTTCGGTAGACCAGACACGTCTTCGCCGTCCAGCTGCTCCAGCAGTTGGAGGAGCAGGGCTTGCATGTCTGAATCTCCTCCATCAGTGATCCGCAAGCGTAGCGGTTCCCACTTAGGATCGCTCCTTCCAGCCCTTCGCGCCCAGATTTCCCTTTTGAAGTTAGCCTCATGTAACGGTTTTAAGCCCCTGAAGGCGAGTCGCGCACAGCTTGGAGCCTGAAAACGACCCGGAGGCTGGCCGCCCGAGGCTTGTAAGGAGGAGTCCCCTGAATCCCGCGCAGAAGCTTTGCCCGCGCTGCCTTCATCCGGTGAGGAACGCGAGCAAGCTCGGAGGCTGGCTGATTCCCATGAACTACTATTGCACGAACTGCGGATATTCTGGAACAGCCTTCCTCGAGAGAGCCTCGAACGAGGGTCGTGAGGAACCGTAAGCGCGGAGCCTGGCGCCGAGCCCAGCGAGGAGGCCCGTGGGGAAGCAAGTGTGGACCCGGTGACAAAGATCTTTGGATCGGTCTTCTCGGCTATCTTCTTAATTCTGCTTTCACTGACAGCGTTCTTAGTGGTGCTTTCATTTCCAGCTGGTGTCTACACCGTCTTCTTCACGCGACTTTCGAACTCAACAGCAGGCACCGTAGGATATCCGTACCTCTGGATCGGCCCGATCTCTGTCTCCGTGCTCATTCCTGTCACGTACGGTGCGGCATTCCTGGCCGTCCTTGCCGTCTACGCCGGGATGTTCATACTGGTCATCTTTCAGGGGAAGAGCATCCCCTCGGCTGTCGTTTCAGGGCTCAAGAAGGGATACGGCGAGTTCCTGTCGAACCGGGCGCTCCTGACGCTCGTGTCAATCGGGTTTCTGGTCTTCACTGCTGCGATAATAGACGGGGTGGTCTCGACCGTTGGGCCGCCGGTAGGAAACCCCTTCGGTGGGGACGACCTCCAAACCTTCGTAGAGCTCACCATTGCTCCTCTCCGGGAGGAATTTGGGTTTAGGATGGTCCTAATTGGAGTTGCGGCGGTGATTGTCACTCTACCTCGCCCGGGGATGTCTGCCCGGAAGTCGCTAAACTCAGCTCTGAGGACACTCTGGCGGCCATCTGTCGCCTACGAGGGCGTCGACAACAGCACGCTCATCCTCGTCGTAGTCTGGGCCGCGGGCGCACTCAGCGCAGGGACGTTTGGCGCTTGCCACGTGGCGTGCGGCGGGGGCGGCTGGGACATCGGGAAGCTGCCGGAAGCGACCTACGGTGGGGTCGTCCTTGCGTATCTGTACATTAGGTACGGATTCCACGTGGCAGTCCTGGCGCACTGGGGCATCGATTACTTCCCTAGCGTCTTCGCCTTCTACGGGCAGGGGGTCTTCGGCATCCCCTGGACGTCAAACCAGGGGTACATACTCCAGCAGATCCTCACGACCGACCTTTTCGGGATCTTTGGGGTGGCGTGCGTACTGGCGGTAGCATACATCGGGTTCGCCAAGCGCTGGGGCAGGCGGCGGGGGCCACCGCCGGCTCCTGCCTGAAGTTCATAAGTCGCTGACACAAGGGAATGACGCGAGAGACGTGACAGTCCTCGGCGCTTCGGTATTGAAGGGGCTTGTCGCCAAGTACAAGGTGATTTATCCATCTGATGCAGGGGCTTTCGACGGCGATGGATACGTACTGACCGTCAGGGAAGACAGGACGCTCCACTACCTCGAGCATAGGAACATGATCTCCCGCGAAATTGTGTTCACGCCTCCTGACTGCGTCGCCCACCTGACTTCCAAAAGCAAATTCGGGCGTCTTGGGCTCTCGTTCCTCAACTCGGTCAAGGTCCATAGCGGTTTTGTGGGCAGGCTGGCGCTGGAGCTCGTGAACTTGAGCAACGAGAGGACCCCCATCACAATCAGGCAAGGAGAATCCTCTGATTCACATCGAGTTCCTTCGAAGGGAGGGCGAACCCTCACCTTACTCTGGCAGGTACATGTTCCAGTTTATGAACGACGAGGAGACCGACACTTATGTCAAAATTCTGTCGGAGAACTTCCCGGCCCAGTTCCCGAGGGCAAAGCTGGAACAAATCATGAGTGAGAGGCTTGTCAAGGAAGACTGACCGACTGATTGATTGATCGGTCGACTAAATGCCTAGGGCAGACCGAAGTCCCTTGTACCTGTTCCTGATTGTGACCTCGGTGACCCCAGCAGCCTCTGCCACGTCCTTCTGGGTCTTGTCTTCTCCTTCGAGGGTGCAGGCTACGTAAAGCGCCGCGGCCGCTAGGCCCATCGGGTCCTTGCCGGCCGAAATCCTAGTCTCTTCAGCCCTCTTCAGGATTTCCAGCGCCCTCCTCTTAGTTTTCTCGGAGAGGCCTGCCTTCGAGGCGATTCTTGAAATGCACTTCGTTGGGTCCACGACAGGCATCTTGATGTCCATCTCCTTCAGAAGGAGCCTGTAGCACCTCGCGATGTCCTTCTTCTTGACGTTGCTAACCGCCGCCAGGTCCTTGAGGGTCCTGGGCGTCTGGGTGTCTCTGCAGGCTGCGTAAAGTGAAGCGGCGATGATGGCAGAGATCGATCTTCCCCTGACCAGGCCTCTCTCGAGTGCCTTCCTGTAGACATAGGCTGCCTTCTCGACTACAGCGTCGGAGACAGAGAGTTTGTCAGAAAGCCTGTCGAGCTCGCTGAATGCCTGTCTCAAATTCCTGTCGACCGGCTCGTGCACCTGGCTCCGGGAGTCCCACGTCCTGAGCCTTTCCACTGTTGCCTTCATGGAGGCAGAAAGTGACTTTCCAGAGGCGTCCTTGTTTACACCCCCGATGACGGTAGCAAGCCCCATGTCGTGCATAGCGATGGAGGTTGGGATGCCTCCCCTGCTCCGGTCATCCTTCTCCTCCTTGGAGAAGGCCCTCCACTCAGGTCCGACCTCTTCGATCTTCTCTTTAACAACGAAGCCACAGGCTCCGCAGAAGAGCTCTCCGCCTGCTGTGTCCACCAGCATGGGTCCCTTGCCGCACCTAGGGCACTTGTCAAGCGCCTTTTGCAGCTTCATCAGCCTCGAAAAGTCCTTGTCTGAGAACAATTCTACCACTAGCGAAATCTTTACAAGGGACATCAACGCAGTCGCGTATATATGCGTTGTGGACGAATATCGCATAATACAAGTTCACGTCAAGGATTTGCTTAGAATCTGGCATTTCCGACCAATTATAGCCCGCATACAAGGGATTTCATTCACGTTAGTAGAAGGTTCAGGGTTAAGACTGAAGCACGATGAGAGAGACCTCTGGGCCAGCCGCTCGGCTCCTCCGGCCGATTCTGGACACTTACAGGAGCTCTGCCCTCGCCATCGTCGGCTGCCACGCGAGGGGGCTCGAGCGCCCTTCGTGCGAGCTCGATGTAATAGTGGTCACGAACGAGAGGCGCCTCAACTCGACCGTAAGGATTGGAGAGGTGTTCCTCGATCTATTCTTCGTGTCGGAAAAGGAGGTTCTGAAGCCCCTGAGCCCCGAACATGCGGTCTCGATGGCGCACGCCAAGACGGTCAGGGACACCTCGCTTCTCCTGTCGACAAGCCTTGCATCAAACCTGGCGGTCCTAGCTAGCTCAGCGAAGAGGAGCTCCAGCCTAAGGCTCGCTTCAGCATTGAAGTCGCTCGGCAGGGCCGAGGAAGCGCTCTCGAAGAGTACCGACGTCGACGTCGACGTCGACTACTGGCTGCTTTCAGCCGCGTACGACTATGCCTACTCGTGGCTCTACTCTAGGGAGATCCCCCCTTCCCCAAGCCATCTTCTCGGCCAGCTCAAGAGTCAGTCCAAGGTGGCCGCGAAGGGCTTCGAGTCATTCTCAACGGGCGTAGGCCTTGAAAACTCCTCGAGGGCGAGCTGCGGGTCCAGGCTCGACGGCGTGGCAGTGCTTTACGATGTCCTTTGGGGAGGTCATGAAGGGGCCAGGACTGTGCGGCCGACGTGGTCTTCCACCCGGCTCGAATGCGTCGGTTCAAAGGCCCGAGACCTAAACCAGAGGATTGAGCACGCGGAGTGCTACTCCTACCTCGGGATGGAGATGCTCAACGCCCTCCGGCAGCTCGCGGCGCGCGAAGGAGGGGCGTCCAAGACAGGGGTGGGTCCCAGCGCGCTTACGACTGGGAAGAACAGACTTCTGGGAGACCGGCTGCTGAAGGATATGGGCCTAGCGCGGGATCGCGACTCCCTGAAGGAGGCTTTGGAGATGGTCAGGTCCCAAGTCTCGCAGCTGGCGCGGAAGGCCTGACTCCCCTCTGCAGACGGTCTGGACTTCGTTCAATACTTAAAATCCCATTCGCCAAGTGCCTAATCAAATTGGAACCGAGCAAGACCGACGCGCTCGCGAAGATCGCGGGCAATGTTGTGGCCAGCCCAGACCCAGGGAGAGCCATGAAGGCCTGGAGGTCAAAGCTCGGGATAAAGCAGGTGATGCTGGCAAAGGCGCTCTCGATGTCGCCCTCTGTCCTTAGCGACTACGAAAGCGGCAGGAGGCCGTCGCCTGGGGTCCAGTTCGTAAAGAAGTACGTCGAGGCCCTCGTAAGGCTCGACGAAGGGCGGGACAGGATGATACCGAAGCTGGTCTCCATCGAGAGAGACGAGGCCATACTTTCGATCGGCGAATTCCAGGGCCCCGTCGATGCCTCCGCGGTCCTGGAGGCCGTAGAAGCGAGGGTACTCGTAGGCGACGAAGAGCATGTCAAGCTATACGGCTACACCGTCGTGGACAGCATAAAGACCATCTACGCGCTCTCTGGCTACGACTTCTATAGGATTTTCGGCGCTACGACCGAGAGGGCGCTGATATTCACCAAGGTCGGGATGGGGCGTAGCCCCCTGGTGGCGATCAGGGTCTCCCAATTGAAGCCCAGGGTGGTGGTGATACACGGCCCGAAGGATGTCGACCCGCTCGCGGTTGACCTAGCGCGGCGAGAGAGAATCGTGCTGGCGCTCTCTGAGGCACCCACCGAGGAGACCCTCATCTCAGCCCTGAGGGCAGTTACTCCGCCCGTCCAGCCCTAGGCGGAGTCTAGTGGGTCTCCGAGGCAGGAGACAGCAGGCGGTACTCAGGGCTTCAAGGGCCGCTGCCAGACCGTGGCCAGGTCTTTGGCGCTTGTAGAGACGCTGGCTTGAATGTTTGGATGAAAGGGCGAACGAGCCGATGAATGAATTATGAAATGGACAACAGCAGGCGGGAGGCTCCCTCTGCGCCTCGGTAATTGCGGGGAGCCTCCCTGCTCCCGATATTCTGCAGGATAAGCTCTCCAAGCCTCTCTGCGTCGGCAGGCGAATAGCCCAATGACGCCGCATTCCGCTCCTGCTCTGCGTGGTGTTGGATGGGTATCCCGATGAAGGGGGTCCCTGCGCTTGCTGCCTCGTCTTCCGTGCTCTTCCCCGCAGTCGAGACAACCAGGTCGGCCGCAGCGATCAGGTTCTGATTGTCGCTCACGACGCCTAGGTCGTAAACGCCTTCCGCAGCGACCCTCCTGCCACGGTTGCCGCTGACCGCGACGAAGGCCCCCCGCATGGCTTCGCAACTGGCTGCCTCCAGAACTCTTTCGAGCAGGAACGACCCGATCCCGCTCCCACTCATCGAGAATAGGACCATCTTCGCGTCCGCAGGAAAGCCGTACTTCGCGCGCGTCTCGGCCCGCGATTCCGTGATAGTCCTGACGATTGGCCCGACGTGGCGTCGATTCCTTTCGTCTGTCCCGAAGTCGGGGATGACTAGGAGGGTCACCGAATCCTGCAGTCTCTTGTACCACTTCTCGACGCGACTCTCAATCGACCTTGCGACGGTGCCGCGCGCGAAGCCGAGCTCAAGCTCGTCTGAGACGAGCACGTTCCGGCAACCTCTTTTCGCCGCTACCTCGACGCCGGAGAACTCCTCGTCGCAGACCACCAGGTCTGGCCGGTACTCATCGAAGAGCCTTTCTGTCCTCCTTGTTGTCCGTCTCAGCGCGGCCCAGGACCTGATGTACCATAGGGCAGTCCTCTTCATCTCTCCGTCTACGACTTCAGGGACTGGGTCAGAAACGATATCATCAGCTTTGTGCCCGCACATCCGCAGGAAGTCTGCGGCCATTCCTCCCGAAAAGAGCCTGACGTCTGCACCTGCGGCCAAGAGCCTCTCCACGACTGCTAGGGTCCTAGTGGCGTGTCCTAGCCCAATCGGACTAACCCCATATAGGACTCGGGACATTCAGACGCTCGGCCCATTGCCTTCGTATATAACGGCGTACGCGTTTGAACATCTGGTTCAACCAGCCTGCAAGGCTTTTTACTCCAACCCGGGGCGCGACGGAAGGCCGTGCTGTTTGTAGTCTTTGTTACCGCCGAGTTCTTCGTGGTGGTCGCGTTCGCGCTGGCAGCGGTCCTCCTCAAGACCATCGACGGAAGGGGATTCCTCGCGAGCGCTGTCGTGGGTTTCTCCATAATCTACGGGGGAGGGCCCTCCTGGTTCGTGATAGTTGCGGTTTTCTTCGCCCTGGGGGTGGTCTTCACCCTTTACAAGTACGGGTACAAGAGGAACCTTGGGACGGCGCAGGAAAAGGGGGGCGCGCGGAACTGGCCCAACATCCTCGCAAATGGGGGGGTCGCCTCGGCGATAGCCCTGTTCAACTTCTTCGGTCCTACCCTCGCGCTCTCTGTCCTCTTTGTGGGAGCCATATCCACCTCGGCAGCTGACACCGTGGCGACCGAACTGGGCCTCCTGAGTCACGGTAAGCCGAGGCTGTTCACGAATCCGGCCAAGGCGGTCCTGCCTGGGACCTCCGGAGGCGTAACCCCGCTGGGCGTCCTGGGCGCGATCTTTGCTTCGTTGATCATCGGTTCCATGGCGTTCTTTCTCAGTGTGGGGCCGGGGCAACTCACCGTTGTACCCATTTGCGTCATCGGCGGGGTCCTGGGAGCTTCCTTTGACAGCTTTCTGGGAGCGACCGTCCAGAGGAGGGGATTCTGCGCAGTATGCCTAAAGCCCACCGAAGCGCTGAAGCACTGTGGAGAAGGAACTCGCGTGTCGGGGGGTACCCGGTACATCGAAAACAACGTCGTCAACCTCCTCGCCACAGTCGCGGGAGCTGCGGCGGCGCTGGCGGTCTTCCTCATCCTTATCCCGGCCGCCTAGGGTACCTGGTCGCGGCAACCAGTCTTTCAGTGAGGGACGAGGCCAGGACCCTTTCCTGCGCACGGTTGTCGCGGTTCCTCATGGTCACCGTGCTATCCTTGAGGGTGTCGTAGTCAATCGTGACACAATACGGAACTCCCGCTTCGTCGGCCCTGGCGTACCTCCTTCCTATCGAACCCGACTCGTCATAGAAGACGTCGAGCGTTTCCTGAAGCTCCTCGAACACCTTGGAGGCGGCCCCCTGGAGGCCGTCTTTATTGACCAGGGGAAAGACTCCGGCTTTCACGGGTGCCAAGTACGGCTTGAGCATCAATTGGCGCCTCTCCCCCTCAGACCTCATCGACGTCTCTAGGACAGCGTACACGCTCCTGTCGATGCCCATCGAGAGCTCAAAGACGTGCGGGAGGACCTTCTCTCCGCCGTCGTCGACGGTGAAGTCTGTCCCGCTCACCTTCGAGTGGCGTCCCAAGTCGTAATCACTCCTATAGTTGCAAGCGACCAGCTCTAGCCATCCTACCGAGAGGTCCACTTCCAGGTCATAGGCCGCCTTCGAATAGAACGCCCTATCCTCTTGAGAGAGCATCCTGAACCGGAGCTTCTCCTTGGGGAGCCCGGCGGTCCCGTAGAAGCCGAGCAGCAAGGCAAGGTAGTAGCCTACTAGCCTGTTCGGCACCAACCCTTTCTCGATAGCTTCAGAGACACTGAGGGTGCTTAAAGACTCGTCGGGGCTGAGGAAGGTCAACTCGTCGCCTTGAACCCGTCCGAATCTTTCCTCGTCGTCCGCCCGCTTCGGATTAAAGAAGACTTCGACCTCGGCCTGATTGAGCTCCCGCAACCTGAGGAGCCCCTGCCTAGGAGCGATCTCGTTCCTGAAGCTGCGCCCCACTTGAGCCACTCCCACCGGGAGCTTGACCCTCTGCGTCTTGAACAGCAACGGGAAGTCCACGAAGATGCTCTGACAGGTCTCGGGCCTCAGGTAGGCCTCCTCTTGCATTGGGCCAATTCCTACCCTGAACATCATGTTGAAACGGCCCGTCCCGGAAAGCGCCGAGCCGCACTTCAGACACTTTACTCCGGCCTTCGCCATCAGGGAGTCGTACTCGGCGTCCTGGAGCTTTTCAGGCACCTGCTTGCTGGTTTTCTCTTCCACAAGCCTGTCCGGTCTGAAGACTGAACCGCACTTCGAGCATCGGACGAAGGGGTCAGTGAAGCTGGAGAGATGGCCCGATGCCTCGAAGACCGCCCTCGGCAGAATCTGCGAGCCGTCAATCTCGAGCATCCCGTCCCTTTTGACTATCGTCCGCCTCCACAGCTCCACAAGGTTGTTTCTCAAAGAGACGCCGAGGGGCCCGTAGTCCCAGAAGCCTGCCGGAGAATTCGGGTAGCTGCCTGCCGACTTGAAGAAGAAGCCTCTTTGCTGTGCAAGACGGGTGACCTCGTCGAACGACATCGTCATCGCAATGCCCGAAGCCGTGTAGATATATGCTATCCGCGCTCTCTTGCCGAAAGCCGCCGCGGTGTGCCACGACGGGTCACAGACTCTAACACCGGCCATCCTTGACGAAGGGGCGGACAGGGCCTCGCCCGCCCCTGGCTCAAGTCATATGCTGTGATTGGCAGAATTACATACGATTGACGCGGTCAAAGTCGTCGTGTGAGCGGCTGGGCTAGGGGGCGGGGGCGGGAAGCGCTTGTAGCGTTGATGACCGAGTGTTCAAACCCGACATGTACCAAGCCTCCCTTCTTCCGGTTTTCCGGCGGCCGCGGCGCCGCAAGCAGCAAGTGGAGCCACCTACCTAGCGTCGACTGCCACGGGGTTCCAACCCTTCAATGGGCCAAGACACAATGACAGCGCATGCCGGGTAGTGCATCACGGAAATCGAGAGGCTTGCAGCAACCCTGGTGGTCGGCGCTTGCAACCTGAGGCGCCACCCCGGCATCCCGAGGGCCCCGAGAGGAGATGATCCTTGCATTCCGTCGAATCAGATTCATGATTTGTCTCCATATTTCCCAAGCCTTCTTTCAGCCCAAGCGAACGTCTTCGCAAGACCGTTAGAGAGCTCGGTTGTTGGTCTCCAGCCAAGGACGGTCTCTATTCGCTGCAAATTCGGTGTCCTGCTCAGAGCGCCTGTGGGTTTGGAGTCGTCGAACCTCAACGGGATGTTCTTTTTCGAGAGGCGGATTATGAGTTCGGCAAGGTCCCTAACGGTGACTTCTTCCGTTGAACCCACGTTGACCGTGAGGTTCCCCCGTCCACTAACATACTTCTCCAAAAGCATGAGCGCATCGAGCGCGTCATCTATGAAGACGAAGCACCGTCTTTGACTCCCGTCCCCCCACACAATGAAATCCTCATCAGGATACCTCGCGGCCTTTCTGATGAGAGAGGCGATTACCTGACTTCTGTCTGGTTTCAGGTAAATGTTCCTGCCGTAAGCATGGAAGATCCGGGCGACACCGTAGGAGATGCCAGGCATCAGGGAGAGCTGTTTTTCCGCGATGTATTTTGCCCAGCCGTATCCTCCCTCCGGGTTCGCCCTGCGCTCAGAATCTTCTTCTCTGAATTCAGCGCGCGGGCCGAGCTGCTCGTCGAAAGGGTAGACCGAGACGCTTGAAGCGAAGATCACTGTCCGGACACCGTTTTCGCGGCACGCCTTGAAAACGTTGGAATCGATGACCAGGTTGGATTGGAGCGCGGCAAGCTCCTGCTCGTTCGACCCGTGGAGGTAACTCACGCTTCCGACCTCTGCCGCGAAATGGAAGACCGTATCGGCTCTCCTAAGGGACTCTCTCGCGAACTGAGGGTTCCGCAGGTCTCCTATTGAAAACTTCTGTCTGATCCCAAGGTCAGCGAGGTTCTGAACCGAACCAGACGAGAGGTCGTCAATGATCGACACTTCGTGGCCGTCATCCATGAGCCTCTTTACGATGTGACTGCCGAGGAATCCGGCGCCGCCTGTGACTGCGACTCTTGACATTTCGGATGGTCACGTATCCCTTGCTACCCGCCTTGCCGACTCGCCTCCCCCAGGGTCCATCGCGCGGTCAGTCTAATCGCATCAGCGGGAGAAGTCTTCGGCCTCCAACCGAGCTCCCGGGCCTTCTTTGAAGACAGGTAGACTACTCGGTTGTCGCCTACCCACCCCCGCACGCCTCCTGTGTACCGCTTCTTCACCTTTGAAAGGCCCATCTCCTCGATCACCAAGTCTGCAAGTTCATCGACCGTCGTCTGCTCTTGGAGGCCGAGGTTGAAGATGTTAACCCGGTTCGAACTCCTTTCATAGCCGAGCATAATCCCGTCGATGCAATCCTTCACGAACAGATAGTCCTTGCTTTGCTTTCCGTTGCCGAGTATTTCCAGCTCAGCGGAGCTCTCGAGTAGCTTGTGCGTGAAATCCCAGACCGCGCCCCTTCTGCATCTTTCTCCAAGGACTGTCCCGAACCTGAAGGCCCAGACCTTTATGGGGCTGAACTCCGCGAATGCGGAGGCATACCCTTCCCCTGCGAGTTTGGCCGCTCCGTAGATGGACGTCTGGATACCCGAATAGGTCTCAGGGGTCGGTGTGACTTCCGCCTCGCCGTAGAGGGCAGAAGTCGAAGCGAAGACGAAGTCCGGTACGCTGTTCGCAACCATGCTTTCCAGTACATTCAGGGTGCCAGCGATGTTATGGTCGAGATCTGCTCGATGGTCGCGGAGGCTGGCCCGCATCAGCGCATGGGCAGCAAAGTGGAAGACCGCGTCGCATCCTTGCGAGCACTTCGACACGGTTTCGAGATTCCGAATGTCTCCCTCGACCACCTTCAGGCGTGGGTTGCCAATTTGATTGACGAGGTTCGACCGGTGCCCCGTCAGGAGACTGTCAAGGACTACGACCTGCCACTCGTCAGCCAGCAACCGGTCGACGAGGTGGCTCCCGATGAACCCTGACCCGCCGGTTACGAGTGCCCTTCTCATCCTTTCATGCGGCCTCCTTAGCTAGCGCAAATAGACGAACCCCTCGATCGAGGGTAGAATCCATCATCGAGCCACATCCGGCTCCGAACTAAGCGTCATCATCCGAAGAAGGAAAGGAAACGGTCATAGCACGATTTGGGAGGGAGGAAGTGCCTACAGGCCTCCTCTTCTCACCGCAGTTTCCTATAGCGCTCACTTGGCAGCATCCCCCCTTTTCATCGCCAAGAAATCCCGCCACGCTTTGTCGAATTCCTCGATCGTTTCCTCGGTCCGCCTGTTGAATGACATCTGTTTCATGATCTTGGCGGGCACGGTCATGATGTGGGCGCCGGCGGCCACAGCCAGGGCAACGTCTTCTGGAGTTCTGATGCTCCCGACTATCAATTTCGCGGAGAGATTGTGGTCCTTCGCAACGTCCACGTAGTCTTTGATAATCTGCACAGGGTTCTCACCAGCCTCCTTCGACCTGTTGTAGAAAAGCGAGACGTACGTGGCGCCCGCCTTCGCGGCAAGGACCAGCTGGTTGAAGGTCATCATGACGGTCATGTTCGTCCTGATTTGTTCTTTCGCGAGTTTGTAAACGACTTCCAACCCCCTGCCGTCGCCGAACATAGCAACCTTGACGACGACGTTCTTGTGCCACGAAGCGTACGCCTTAGCCTCCGCCACGAGCTCTGACACCTTGGTCTTCGTTGTTTCCACGCTTACAGGCCCGTTGACGAGGGCGCAAATCTCAAGAATCCGCCCTTTGAAGTCAACTCCCCCCTCAGACAGAAAGATCTTCTGGTTTGTAGTGACCCCGTCGACAACCCCCCATCGCGTGAACTCTTCAATCTCTTTCAAGGAGGCGGTATCTAAGAAGAATTGAACCACACGACTGCGCCTATAGCCCCGGTTTCGCAGGTGGGGCTATAAGAATTTGCCAGGTTCTAGTCTGCCTTGGCGCCGATATGGGAGTCACGCGGTCGGCAGCCGCGAAAGACATAAAGTCGTTGCAGGGCGCTCGGGCTGACCACGACTCGATCAGGCCCAGGGGTACGCGTGATGGGAAAGAGCAGGGCGGTTTTCCTCGACCGTGACGGAGTCCTGAACGATCTGAAGTACTACCCGGAAGAGGGACGGATCGGGAGCCCGGTGTCCGCGAAGGAACTCAGGGTCTTCCCGTACGCGGGCGAGTCCGTGAGAAGAATCAAGGAGCTTGATTTCAAAGCTATACTCATCTCCAACCAACCCGGGGTTGCAAAGCGCCAATTCACCTACTCCGAACTCGAGAGGATGAACAAGAAGATCAGGGAGGAGCTCGCGAGGCACAAATGTTCGTTAGACGCAGAATACTTCTGCCTACACCATCCTGACGCCCTTGTCCCAGACTACAAGGTGGACTGCGACTGCAGGAAGCCGAAGCCAGGACTCCTCTTCCGAGCGGCGAAGGAGAACGACCTTGACCTCCATGACTCATTCTTCGTAGGCGACGCGCTCGTCGACGTGAAGGCGGGCAACGCTGCAGGCTGTAGGACGATCCTCCTCGGGCACCCTACCACTTTCCTCGGGGAGATAATCGAAACCGAAGGTGCGAGACCAGACTTCCTGTTGCCATCTCTCAGACAAGTCCCGGACCTGTTGCGAAGCCTGAAACCCAAAAGCGCGACAGGAAAGAAAAGGACCCGAGTCTAGGACTCGACCCTCACATCCCGGCAGAGTCAGTCTGCCCCGGCCCAGTGGCCAGCTCGCGCAGAAGCACCCTCTGTCCACGCCGAACGCATGAAATCAGTAGTCGGGCGGCTTCCGCCCCTTTCCCCGGGGCGAAATGAGGCCCTTCAACTGCTCGCACATGAGGTGCGTCAGGACCAGGTGCATCCCTTCGACATGCGGGGTAGAATTGGCAGGGACGACGATGCATACGTCTGAGGCATTTTTCAGCGCCCCGCCGTCGAACCCGGATAGCCCGATGACCTTCCCCCCGTTGTCCTTTGCGTACTTCACGGCCTTGAGCAAGTTCTGGGACCATGGACCGGCCTTGTCGCTCCCCGAACCGCCGTGGACGCTTATCGCCACGAGCACGTCCCCTCTCCTGAAGAAATTCCGGAGCTGCTCGTAGTAGATGTCGCTCCACCCGTTGTCGTTTGTCAGGGCACTCACGAGTGGGATGTTGTCCACGAGGGAGAACGCGCGGAACTTCCGGACGGCCTTCTCCGACACCCACTTGTTCAGGTCGCAAGCAAGATGCGTCGCGGTGGATGCGGAGCCCCCGTTTCCGGCAGTGAAGATCTGGTTGTCGTTCTTCCACGCCGCATAGAAAATTCCCACCGCCTTGTCTATCGACACCCTGTCCAGCTGCACCGCAATTTGAGCAACTTCATGGAGGTATTCGTGCGTTCGGGACAAGTCGGCAGGTTTCAACCTCCGTCAGCTCTAATTAAGTCTGTCAGTTCCGCCGTCAGCCTCAACGCCCCACCAGGGATGAAGGCACGTTCCTCCTCTGGTGATTAGTTAAATATTTGAGGCAGAGGCGTGGCATAGGAGCGTCTATAGCTTCTATGATCGTCTCAAGAACCCCTTTCAGACTGTCGCTCGGAGGGGGCGGGACAGACCTTCCCGCATACTACGCCAAGTATGGTGGCTTCTTCGTATCAGGAGCAGTAGACAAGTACATGCATATAGTTCTCAACGACAGGTTCGAGCGTGGAATAAGGCTGAGCTATAGTCGGACAGAAATCGTCGATTCCCCTGATTCCATACGCCACCCGTCGGTCAGAGAGGCCCTGAAGCTCCTGAACCTGAAAGACAAGCTCGAGATAGTATCGCTAGCCGATGTTCCGGCAGCGACTGGCCTTGGGTCTTCGGGGAGCTTTACCGTTGGGCTGCTCAATGCGCTCTATGCGCACCAGAGGATAGTAAAGACGCCCGAGCAAATCGCAGAGATAGCCTGCGACATCGCCTTAAACCGGCTACACGAATCATCTGGAAAGCAGGATGAATACACAGCCAGTCTGGGAGGCATCAGGTCTTATGAAATAGACACACGGGGGAAGGTCACGACCAAAGAACTCAATATCTCTGACCACACGCTGTCCGAACTGGAGTACGTGATAATGATGTTCTACACTGGGATTACTCGGAACGCTGGAGAGAACCTGGGGAGACAGCAGGGGGGAGTTTCCGTCGGCGATGACAGACTGGTCGAGAAAATGCACGCCATAAAGGCCATCGGCCTGGAGAGCAAGAAGGCCCTCGAAGCCGGAGATCTAAGGAGGTTCGGGGAACTGCTCCATGAACATTGGACGGTGAAACGTGGGCTCACGGACATCATGACTACCGACCAGATTGATTCGTGGTACTCTATCGCGAGAGAGAACGGAGCGCTCGGAGGAAAACTCGTCGGCGCAGGTGGTGGAGGCTTTCTCATGCTCTTCTGCGAGGAGAGGAGGGAGAAGGTCAGGGCTGCCCTTGCAAGTCAGGGCCTAACAGAGATGCGGTTCAGGTTCGACCTTGAGGGCAGCAAGGTAATCTACAACGTCTAGGACCATCGGGCGAAATACAAGTGGGGCGCTTGGTTTGCAGGCAGTCATCCTAGCCGGAGGCCTTGGGACACGACTCCGGCCTTTAACGCAGAATGTTCCAAAACCGATGGTCCCCGTGAACGGGAAGCCCTTTCTCGAGTATGAAATCGGTCTGCTCAGGCGGAGCGGGATAGATGACTTCGTCCTCTGCGTCGGCTACCTTCGCGAGAAGGTGGAGGATTACTTCGGAAACGGCAGCAGATGGGGGGTCAGAATCAGGTACAGCTACGACGGGCCCAGACTGATGGGGCCGGCAGGCGCGTTGAAGGGAGCCGAACCGCTCCTTGAGGAATGCTTCTTCGTCACGTACGGCGACGCCTACCTGAGGGCAGACTATCCAAGCGTTATGGGGGCCCTTCTCTGTTCGGGGAGACTCGGGCTGATGACTGTGTATCGGAACCGCAACAGGTACGGTAAGAGCGACGTTGACGTGAGGGTCGGGTATGTTGTGCGCTATGACAAGGGGGGCAGGGGTGGAGGCATGGAATGGGTGAATTTCGGGATAACTGCACTCAGAAGACGTGCCTTGGCTCTTGTTCAACCGGGGAAGGAATGCAGCGAAGAGGAATTCTACGGAGAACTGATTAGACGTGGTGAACTGTTGGCTTTCCCAGTAGGAGAGAGGTTCTACGAGATAGGTAACCCCCGTTCCTTGAGGGAGTTCGAACGATTCATCTCTAGTCAAGCCTGACTTGACTCGAAGATTGGAACATCCAGCCACTTGGCTCACGAGGAGCCTGCTACGCATAAGAATTGATAATCTCGGCGCACTTTTCGATTCCGTTGTACCGCTTCGAAATAAGTCCGACAGCCTCCGCGTTCTTCCTGTACTTCGGGTCCCGCATGCACGAATCGACGGAATCCGTGAGCGTCCCAACGCTGAGGCTCTCCTGGGGAACGGAAAGCCCGAGTCCGAGCCTCTGGAACTTGTCTGCGTTCCCGAGCTGCTCTGAGTGATTGCTTATCGGAACCAGTACCGCCGGTTTCCCTGCGTCGATGCACTGCCCTATCGTTCTGTGACCGGACCTCGAGACTATTACATCTGAGAGCATGAACAGTTCGTCCTTGACCGGGCACCAATCGTATAGCAGGGTACCGTCGGCTAGCCTCCTAGGGTCCCTTGAGCCTCCTAGATAGCCCATAGAGACTACGACCTTGTATCTGCTAGAGAGCGCGTTGGCCGATTGGAGGACAGCGTCGATGAATCTCCTCTTCGTCGCGTCCGGGCCGCTTATCTGGAAGAATACGAGCGGCCGTCCATCAAACCCGAGCACTTCCCTCACCCTCTGAAGCCTGTCCGCGCTCACGTCCATGCTCGGGGTCGTGAATCCCACGTACCTGACCACGTTTGAAAGGTCGGTCCCCGCGACGTTGGCCTCACCAATCGTGTAGGGAGGGGGGAGATCTGTCAGCAGTATCTGATCGCTCAGAGACCACATGAGGCCTAGAACGTCTCCCCCGATTCTCTCGTAGAGCTGCCCAAGCGCTCCCCCCCTGAATCTCGGAGGCAGACTAACTTTGAACTGATTGAGCATCGTGATGACGGGAGATGACTTTGACTTGGCTGCCAGGACGGCCGAGAGCCTCGAGTCGGACACAGTGACTCCGGGGCTGAATTCTGCGATACTCTGCGTCTCGAATGCGATCTGTTTCAGGAAAGAACGGAGCATGAAAGGAAAGTGGATTATGAAGCCTCTCGAAGAGAAGCTCCCATCTTCAGTCCACTCCACATCGAACGGAGGGCACTCCACTGTGTCCATCTCTGGCTCGTGGGTTCTGATGTACTCCAAACCCTGGCCCGAGCAGGAGTAGCGGACCTTATCCCCTCCGACCCCGAGGCGCTCAGCGATGTCGAGTACTCGTGTCACGTGACCTAACCCCGAACCGAAAACTGCAAAGTAGATTTTACGCAAGGCCGTCGTCTTTGTTGTTCGGTGCTGGAGACGCCTATTTATCCGCGGGCCAGGCGGATAGCTGACGCCGAACTGGAGATGCATTCCATGGTCTTGAGTGACTCTCTCACAGCCATCTGTAGACTTTCGTAGCCGGGTTTGGAGGCCCGATCTGCTTGTCGCGAAACTGAATGCGTGGCAGTGCAGACATGGTTTGGGAATCGTCACATTCCTGTCTTCGCTCGCAGTAGTCTTCGGCTCTACGTCGCAGCGACCCTAGCTTAGGATGCCCGTTCGTTCGCAGCAGGTAGTGCGGCGTACCCTCATTGTCTTAGGATGAATGTCTCCAAGGTCGAGCGAACCGCTAAAGGGCAGAGACTCAGGCACGGACAAGGCGAAGAGTAGTTGCCCAGCTTATTGCGATGAACCCTAACCACGTTTCAGGTCAGGCAAGACGCTTTGTTCCTTCTTTCTCAGAGGGTCTCGACTTCACCGCTAGCCGGTTTTTGAAGCCCGAGCGGAACGCTGTTCAAGCGTGTTTTGATGTGAAGAGTGTCTTCGTCTTCGAATTACTGCCCACTTTCTTCTTCTTGCATATGTCATGCGTGGTTATCAGCGTCTAGGGAGTATATAGGCCGTTGGGCGCAGGCTTGACCCAAATGAATCGACCTGACCCTCCGGGGACGGGTTTCAGCTTGGAACCTTGACGACCCCTCATGTCAATCCTCCGCGCGTCCGGGCCAAAGTAGAATGATTTACCTAGATAGTCACGTAGCGAGGCTGTTTATCTAACTCTCTACGATGAACTTGTAGCCGTAGAGAATCTGGCCCGAATCCCCGTCGACCTTGGCTCGACGCACTGTCGCCCTCACTCTCGCTCCCGTCTTGACTGATTCCCCGGGAGAATCGACCACTTGCGAGAGGACCTTCGCACCGTTATCGAGTCTCACCACGGCGAGATAAAAAGGGGCCTGCGCCTCAAACCCGGGTAGCGGCTCGTGAAGTTGTGTGTAAGTCATAATCTCCCCCTTCCTCGGCATCGCCTTGTCCTCGATACCCTCTGAACCGCAGCGCCGGCACCTGTAGACGGGCGGGAAGAACTCCGCGCCGCACTCTTGGCACCTGCTGCCAATCAATCTGTAATACCTGTCCCTAATCCTCCAGGCCTGGATGCCCATTTAGGCTGCCCTCCCGAACACATGAACCACGCTGGTGGTGTCCACTCCTCCGATGTTGTGAGTAATCCCGAAGTCGGCGTCCTCGACCTGGTTCTTGCCCGCTTGGCCCGTCAGCTGCAGATACGCCTCTGCGACTTGGTAAACGCCAGTCGCACCAACGGGGTGCCCCCTCGCCTTTAGCCCCCCAAAGGTGTTGATCGGAAGTTCTGAGCCCACGGTGTACTTCCCCTCCCTCGCGTCCTTGGAGCCACGACCCCGTTTCGAGAATCCCATCGCCTCAAGGGCAAGGGCCCCCACCACGGAGAAGGCGTCGTGGATCTCGGCAAAGCTGACCTTCTTTGGGGAGAGCCCCGCCTGAGCCATTGCGCCCTTGAAGGCTTCCCTTGTGGCGTTGAAATCCAACATATCCTCCCTTTCGTAGACGCTGAACTCGTTTGTCACGATCCTGCCTCCCAGGACCTCGGCCATCTTCCTCTTGCTCCCGGATGTCGCTCTATCGCCGACGAGGAAGACAGCAGCAGCCCCGTCTCCGACCGGCGCACAATCGAAGAGTCTTAACGGATCTGCTACCATTCCCGACCTGCTGACCACGTCGCTCGTTATCGCCTTCCTGAACTGTGCGTGCCCGGCCGTAACGGCATTCGCGTGGTCGATGACAGGAATCGAACTGAGCTCGTCCCTCGAGACGTCAAGCTGTTCCATGTAGTACCTTGCAAGGAGCCCGTTCAGAGCGGCGAACGATGCGCCCACGAACTGGGTGTACTCGGCCGATTCGGCCATCGCGAGCGCCAGCGAGACCTCCTCGGGTTCCAGATCGCGCATCTTCTCGACACCGACCACAAGGGCCGAGTCGAGCGCGCCTGATCTCACCAGCGAGTATGCGATGTTGAAAGCTGAGCCGCCTGACGAACAAGCCGACTCCACCTTGACCGAGGGCACCCCAGCGAGGCCCAAAGCGCTGGCCAGGAGGGCGCCAAGGTGCTCTTGCCCCGCACCAATCGCGCTGAACATGTTCCCCACGAAGATCTGCTGCGGCCTCACTTTGGATGAGCCCTTCAATGCTCCCCGGGCCGCCTCGACCGCCAAGTCGAGGAGGGACTTCTCCCACTGGTCGCCTATCTTGGTGAAGCCCGCTGATGACACGTAGACCTTGGACCTCGGCATCGACTCCCCTACTTTTCCAGCTTGTCCCTGAACTTCGAATAGATGGCGTAATCTATCTTCACGTTGCGCTTAAGCATCGATTTCACCATAGGGTTGATCCCTCTCGTTTTCCTGATCCCATCAAGGACCTCGATGCAGAAGGCGTCCGACCCGGCACCTGAACCGAAACTCGCGAGCAGAATCTTGTCTCCAGGCTTCGCCTCGTCAAGGACAGCCGCGAGCCCGATGGGAGAGCTCCCGGCGTAGGTGTTCCCAATCATTGGGTTGAGCAGCCCTGTCTTGATCTGCTCCATGGTGAACCCCAGCCTCGAAGCGACCTCGACGGGGAACCTCGGGTTGGGTTGGTGGAAGACCGCATAGGCAAAATCGCTCGGCTTGTGGCCGGTCTCCTTGAAGAGAGTCTTGACGGAACTCTCGATGTGTGAAAAGTAAGCCGGCTCGCCAGTGAACCTGGACAGGTGTCGAGGATACTTTTCATGAGCCCTTCTCCAGAAGTCGGCGGTGTCGGAGACGAACGACGTGCTACAATCGATCAGGGCGACAGCGTCCTTCCCACTCTTTCCGATTACATAGGCTGCTCCGCCGCTGGCCGCACTGTACTCTAGGTCATCGCCGGGCCTCCCCTGAGCCGTGTCCATGCCGATGGCGAGCCCTGCCTCGATCATACCTGAACCGACCAGGCCCGTGATCACCTGAATTGCCTCTGTACCCGCTTTGCATGCGAACTCGAGGTCGGCAGCGAGAGTGTGGTGCTGTCCGAGGGCCTGGGCCACCATGGTGCTGGTGGGCTTCACGGCGTAGGGTTTCGACTCGGTGCCCACGAAGACAGCGCCGAGCTCGGCGATCCCGGCCATCTTCATGGCGTAGTGGGACGCTTCAATCGCCATGGTGACTGTGTCTTCGTCCATCGAGGCGACCGTCTTCTCGAGGTTGGGGCCCGAACCGCCCCCCTTCCAGACCCTGGCAATCTCGGAAGTGGGCAGCCTGTAGAGCGGGATGTAAGAGCCGTAGCCCAGTATGGCAGCGGGCCTGCTGCTTTTCATGAGATGCATCTAGATGCTGGCCGAGCCGGACCACACCCATTCATAAACGATTACGCAATAGGGGGGGTCAGTTGTTAGCCTCTTGTCGAACTTCCTCAAGTGACGCAGTCCTGGCCGATAGTCCCGAAGCTCAACCGCCGCCTCCCTAGAGGAGCGGCTTCGGTTTACGCGTTCACAAGTCCAGATTGTTCCCGATTCAGATGCGGAGAAGATTGCGCCTAAACGGCCTTAATCTGCTTGACAACTGACGGCCTTGCCTTTCTGAAGACTCGGTATCCGCAGATGCACTTGACTTCGGGCAGCCTCGTAAGCTCCTCTTGTGTTGTCTTGGTGCCGCACCTTACGCACTCGTAGACGGCTCCCGCGAAGACCTTCACGGGCTGCACCTTCGGCGCTTCTGCTGACATTCTAGAATCCCGTCGAGATTCCCCGTATTTCTGGCTTTCCTACAATGAGGGTTGTCCCAGGGCGCATTCGGAGATAGAGCTAGGAGATACCAAGCCAGGCGCTGGTCGCTGAAAGAAACCTTGCTTCAACTGAGGGCGATTCTGATGACGGAGAAGAAGAACCGGGCCATATCGGCCACCCCAAGTTTCGACTTGCCCGCAGTCCTGGCCTCGAACTTGTACGGGACCTCCACAAACTTCGACCCCTTCAGCAGGTGAAGAGATGCGACCTGAAACTCGAACCCCTTCGCGGGTAGCGTCGCCTCGGCAACCTGCTTCGCCTTGGCCTTTGCATATGCGCGAAATCCCGAAGTCGCGTCTCTGACCTTGATGCCGAGCAGAGTCCTCGCATACAGGTTCGCCCCTCGGCTGACCGCCCGCCTCCGCAGACTCCATCCCGAGACACCACCTCCGGCCACGTACCTCGACCCGACGGCGACGTCGGCACCGGATTGGATTGCCTTGACAAGGTCTCTGATCGCGGAGGGCGGGTGCTGGAGGTCCGCGTCCATCTCGATAATGATGTCGGGTGCAACCGCTGATAGCGCCTCCTTGAATCCGTCTTGATACGCGCTCCCGATTCCCCTCTTCGCACTCCTGACGAGGAGCCTCACCGATGCATCGTGGAGGGCGATCTCCCGAATCAGATCACCTGTCCCGTCGGGGCTGTTGTCGTCGACGAAGAGGAGAATGAGGCCAGGGAAGGCGGCCCTGCGCACTTCGTCAACAAGCCTCGCCAAGTTGTCCCGCTCATTATACGTGGGAACGACCGCACATAGCCTCTCCTGAGCCTGCATTGCGGAAACTCCTAGAGGAGTTCGCCCGCCGCAGTCAGGAATCCCTGAGCGACCCTCTCCATTTCCTCGCCGCCCAGCCTGGGGTGGACGGGCAGCGATATCACGTGACGGCTGGCCTCTTCCGTATTCTTGAGGGTCTTGCGGCCGTATCCGAGCCCAGCGTATAGCGGAGTCTTGTGGACTGGAGTCTTGAAGTAGACTGCGGCTCCGATTCCCATGGCGTTGAGCTTCCTAAGGACTTTGTCCCTGTTCCTCCGCAGGAAGATGGTGTGCAGGTAGTGCGCGTGGGTCCTGTCCTTCCCGTTCTGCGTAAATGATGCACCTCTGACCCCCGAAATTCTCTCCTGCAGGAACGTGACATTCTTGGTCCTGGTCTTCAGGAATCCACCCAGCTTGCCCATCTGGACAGACGCTATCGCGGCAGCGAACTCGGGGAGCCTGTAGTTGAACCCTAGACGCCGCGAGTCATACCCCTTGACCATCCCGTGGTTCCTGACGAGCTTCAGCATTTCGGCCAGACTGTCGCTGTTGGTCGAGACCGCCCCTCCCTCCCCCGAGGTGGCGACCTTGGACGCATACATGCTGAAACACCCCGCGTCGGACAATGTTCCAGTCTGCCTGCCCTTGTACACAGCCCCCAAAGACTCCGCCGCGTCCTCTATCACATGACAAGAGTGCGCTGACGCGACCTCTCGGACTTCGTCCATGTCGGCCGGATAGCCGTAGAGATGGACCGGGATCACCGCCTTGGTGTGCCTTGTGATGGCCTTCCGGAGAAGGACTGGGTCGATGTTGTAGTCGGCTTTCGTATCGACGAAGACCGGCTTGGCCCCGCAGGCGAGGACCACGTTGGCCGTGGCCACGAATGTGAACGAAGGAACCACGACTTCGTCGCCCGGTTTGATCCCGAGCGCCAGCAGGACCGAATGCAGGGCGGCAGTCCCCGAGTTCACGGCCACGACGTGCTTCGTCCCGAGCAGTTCCCTCATCTTCAACTCGAAAGTCCTCACCCACTTGCCCCCTTCGTAGGAGGCTGTCGGTCAGCCTCCCGCTCTCGATGACGGAGAGGGCCGCCTTCTTTTCCTCTTCCCCCAGCAACGGGAGGTTGATCGGTATGAAGTCCAATTTCCCCGACTGCCCCACATCGGGAGAGTATTTGAGATTCTTGCAGGAGGCCTCCTCCCGGTGGAGGCTGCTGCTTACCATAGACCGACGGGCACTCGTCATCATCGCGGCGGCCGCAGTCGTCCTCAGGCTCGTGCTCATCGCGATTCCCTTCGCTTATGTGCCGGACGTGTACTACTACGACAGTCAAGCCGTACAGACTCTGCTCTCCGGCTCGAACCCCTACGGTCACCACTACATTGTCCCGGCTGGTCTGGCCACACATGGGGCAGAGAACGTATTCGCCTATCTCCCAGGCGTCGTGGAGTTTCTCGTCCCGTTCGGCGCAGCAGGAGACGTCAGGCTGGGGTTGGTGGCATGCGACATGCTGATAGCCGTTGCGCTCTATTCGTTGAAGGGCCGAAGGGCTGGCCCCATAACGGCTACCTATCTCCTGCTGCCGACTGGCATTCTATTCTCTACTTGGTATCCGAACGACACCCTAGTCGGAATGGCTTTCCTCGGGCTAGCGCTCGCAGCCCGTCCGAGGGGCCGGTACGGGGTCTCGGCCGTCTTCACAGGGCTCGCCCTCGCGTCAAGCCAACTCGTCTGGTTCTTTTACCCCTTCGTACTTCTGGCAGACTTGAAGGCCCGGCGATTCAAGAAGACTGTAGTGGGCCTCCTTGTCGCTCTCGCTGTCTCAGCGCCATTCATCATCTGGAACCCATCCACTTTCATCAACGACACAGTCTACTTCGAATTCGGCCGCCCTGTCCAGGGGATCCTGACGCCTGAGCCCTTCGGAGTGAACGTGAACCCCAGTCTCAGTGGATTGGCTTTGACCCTCTTCGGCGTCTCCGTCCCTCTGATCCTGAGGGCAGGGATCACTGCTGCTGCGTTGTCGCTTCTCCTTTGGAAGGCCTCTTCTCCAAAGAAAGCCCTCCTGAACGGCTCGCTCCTCCTCATCATCGCGATTCTGGTTCTCCCCGCCAACTTTTCCTGGTGGTACCTTGAGCTGCCCCTTATGACCCTGATGGCTTGGCTCATTCCTCGTCGAGAAGGCCACTGGCAACACCTGCCGTGAACCCTTAAAGCATCAAGAAGCAACCAACTCGTCATTTGACTGCGGTAGTGCCTCTCGACCCAGGGACCAAGAGGGTCTTCAGCATTGTGGCCTGGGTCTCGTTCATCGCGCTCCTAATCCTGACAATCTACGGTGTCGCGGAGTCGCTCCTCAGGCCTGACCTGGCGGTCGGTGCCACCTGGGTCGATGTCTACTGGCCGTTCCCGCCGTACTTCGCCCAACCGGTCACCTACTTCTCGGTGGCCTGCATCGCCCTTTTCTACTCCGGGCTGAGGCTGTGGGAGGTCAGGATCTCGAAGTGGCCTCTCGGCCTGATCACCTTCCTACAGCTGGTGGGATTCATCGTGGCCTTCTCGTCGGCGTACGAGGTCCTCTACAACTTCAATTTCTGGGGTGCGACCTACACAGTCGCCGCGCTGCAGAAGAACGTTTCCATCCCCGACCTCCTCAACAGCAGCTACCCTATTCCATGGAGCTTCGTCTTCGCCACCAGAGCGTTCTCAGCGCTCTTCGTGATTAGCGGGTACTCGGTCTACTTCCTACGCCGATTGAACCGCTCGCACGTAATCTAGACAGCCGGCTTTCCGGCGGGAGAGTACCCGGTATAGAGCAGCATTAAGTGAACGAGCGCGAAGACTGTGAACGCGGCAAGCGTCTCGCCGGCGACTAGGGAGAAGGTGCCGTTGATGAAGAGGACTGCCACGTAGGCCTGATAGCCGGACACCAAAAGGCCTAGGGCCGCAGATGAAGTCGCCCAGGGCCACGTAAGCCTTGCCGAAGGCTGGAGTCTCAGCAGAAGCCCCGCGACGAGGCACGTTAAAGCGGGCCATAGGACGATGGCCAGACTCAGTCCGACCGCGATTGCAGCCCACACAACCCCCACGGCTATGAATTCATACGCCAGATTCGACTTTAGAATGTCAGAGACGCTCGGCAACACCGCAGCCGCGCGCGGTTGTCGTTATAAATTGTGTTATCGGACTCGAGTTCACGCGGTAGGCTTATCTCGTCTGCGGTCGGGCTGAGTGTGGACTGACCCAGTTTGTCGACCCAGCCGCTCATCCAGGCCCAGGAACTCGCCTCGAAGCTCGCCGAACTCACCAGGCCAGTCACCGAGCTGGGAGAGTCTCTCCTTGCTTCGGCGATCTACGACGGGGACCTCAGGTTGGCCGTCCTGAAGTTCTATGACCAGGCCGCGGGAAGGTTCTGGCTTTGGCGCGACAACACGGGGCACAAACCGTACTGCTACACCCGGCTGGGAATGGAAGAGCTGACGGAGGTCAGAGCTAGGAAGGATGTTATCGGGATCATCGAGGAGGAGAAGCTTGACCTTCTAAACGACACCAGAGTCAAAGTGAGGAAGATAATCACGACCGACCCGCTCGCAATAGGAGGCGGGAACAGCAGCGTAAGGGACCAGGTCAAGGCCTGGGAGGCCGACATCAAGTACTACGAGAACTACGCCTATGACAGGGGTCTAAGGATGGGGACCTACTACCGCGTCGCCGGGGGGAAGGTCGTGCCCGCGGAGCACGCGGTGCCGGAGCGGGTCGCCCACTCGCTCGACCAGATCTTGAGCAAGAACCCCCCGGAGTTCGCGCCCTACCTCAAGGCGTGGGCGGAGCTGCTTGGCGAGCCGCTCTGCGACTTCCGGCGCGCGGCGTTGGACATAGAGGTGGCAAACGAGGCGGGCCGGCTTCCCGACCCGGAGGACCCCAAGCAGCCCGTGATCGCAGTGTCTTTCTTCAGCGAGGGGGAGAAGGTCGTATACCTCCTCAGGGGCAGGAAGGAGCAGTCGGGGCTCGAGGGCAAGCCGTACGGTTGGAGGCTCTTCGACAACGAGACGGACCTCCTGAGGGCGGTCATGTCGAAGATTATGGACTACCCTGTCCTGGTCACCTTCAACGGGGATGACTTCGACCTCCGCTACCTCAGGCATAGGGCTGAGAAGAAGGGAATCGCAGAGGAGGAGAACCCGATTCAGCTCGAGAGGGTGGCCGCGTCCCTCAAGCATGGCGTCCACATCGACCTGTACCAGTTCTTTAGGAATCGGTCCATACAGGTCTACGCATTCAGCAACAGGTACACGGAGCATACCCTCAACGGAATTTCGGAGGCGCTCCTGGGGAAGTCCAAGATCGAGTTCGAAGGTGAGATAGGGGAGTTGCCTCTAGCGGAGCTAGCCGGCTACTGTCTCAACGACTCCCAGCTCGACCTACGAGCTGACGTCGATGGGCGGTTCGCTGGTGATGAAGCTCTTGCTCGTGATCTCCAGAATCGGGAAGATGCCGATCAACGACGTCTCCAGGCTGGGAGTCTCCAACTGGATTCGCAGCATGCTCTTCTACGAGCACCGGAAGATGGGGGCGCTCATCCCGAGGCAGGACGAGCTGGCCGAGAAGGGCGGGGCGTCGTCCCAGGCGGTCATCAAGGGAAAGAAGTACAAGGGAGGCCTGGTCATTGAGCCGAAGCCGGGTGTCTTCTTCGACGTTTCAGTCCTGGACTTCGCGAGCCTCTATCCCAGCCTGATCAAGGTCCACAACCTGTCGTACGAAACGGTTAACTGCCCGCACGAAGAGTGCAGGGACAACACCGTCCCCGACACGGCGTCTTGGGTCTGCAGGAAGCGGAGAGGGATAACGAGCCTCGTCACAGGCTCTCTGAGGGACCTTCGGGTCAGTCACTACAAGCCGCTGACAAGAGACCTGACCCTCCCGAAGGAGGACAGGGAACTGTACACCGTGGTTACCCAGGGCCTCAAAGTGTTTCTCAACGCCAGCTACGGGGTGATGGGTTTCGAGACGTTCGCATTCTACTGCCTGCCGGTGGCAGAGGCGACCGCGGCATTAGGGAGGGACGCGATTACAAGAACCATCAGGAAATGCTCAGAATTGGGGATAAGCGTTCTCTACAGCGACACTGACAGCCTCTTCTTGCAGAACCCTTCGAAGCAGCAAATCTCCTCGGTTACGCACTGGGCCGACACGGAGCTTGGAGTGGAGCTCGACTTGGACAAGAACTACAGATACGTGGCCTTCAGCAGCCGCAAGAAGAACTACTTCGGGGTCCTGCCAGACGGGACGGCAGACATCAAGGGCCTGACCGGTAAGAAGTCGCAGACTCCGGAATTCCTCAAACAGACGTTTTACGAGGCCCTGGATATACTGAGCAGGGTCCAGAGCGAGTCAGACTTCGAAAGGGCAAGGGCCGACACAAAGGCTCTCCTCACAAGGATGATCACCGAGCTCAAGAACCGCAGCGTCCCGGTCGAGCAGCTGGCGTTCAACGTCATGATGGGAAAGGAGACAGAGAAGTACGGGGACACCACCCCTCAGCACGTGAGAGCGGCCCGACTGCTCGAGGTACATGGGAGGGAGATCAAGGCTGGCGAGATAATTGCGTACGTGAAGACGAAGAACCCACCCTACGTCAAGCCGGTCGAGCTTGCCGTGGTCGACGAGATTGATTCGGACAAGTACATTGAGTACGCTCACTCCATGTTCGACCAAATGTTGGACGCCCTAGACTTCAGCTTCGACGAGATGTTAGGAGCGACGACGCTAGACTCCTTCTGGTCGACCTAGTGTTCGAGCCCTCATCGAGGAGCGTTATCGCGGTCCCGCCGGCGATTGTGTCTGTGCCCTTGTTGCGGCTGCCGATGACTGATCTCACTAGTCATTTCGCCTGTACTTGTCCAAGACTTCCTGAGCGAGAGTTTAGCCTCTTCCTCCTCGACCGGGTCGAACTCGACTCATTTGCCAGGCCTAGCCTCAGGACGCCGCCATGAAGCATCAAGAACCCCGCTACGACGTTCGAGAGCGCAGTCCAGAGAGCCAAGGACAGGACAAACCCTTCGGTTCTCGAGAGGAGGAGCGTCGAGAACCCAGAAGAGAAGCCGTCAAGGCTGGCTAATGCAACGTTGCGCGCCGTGACCATCGAAACAAGGATCCACAGTCTAGCCGGATTCGCCACGCTACGGCAGGAGTCGAAACCAAGCTCGGCTGGCCAATTGACGCCTGAAGGCCCTGAAGTACCATTCCTTGTGGGCCCCCAGGAAGGCCTCACGAACGAGCGAGGGTGTGGGAAGGCTCTTCGCTTGAGCCATCGAGTTTATTATCCTTCAGCCGGGCCTGGACGTTGAGCCAAGAATGGCAGGACCAGTTGTCAGGTTCACGGTCGCACCCAAGGTGGTTGTGGCTTCGCTGGAAAGGAGGGGCCCCTATCCCGGCGTGGGAGAGGCGATGCGAGAGCTGAAGGCGTGGATTGACTCGAAGGGGATCAGGCGGGCCGAGTATCCCTTCTGCCTCTACCGCGACAATCCGGGCGAGACCCCGGAACTGGAACTCGGAAGCGAGGCCTGCATACCCGTTGGGGGGGCGTTCGAAGGCGAAGGGAGGTTCCAGGTCAAGGAACTGCCGGAGACCCAGGTCGCGGAGACACGCCATCAAGCTCCGCCCGAGCAGTTCGCGATGACTTACGGGATCTTCCTCGAAGGCCTTCTGAAAGGTGGATACCGCCTCCTTGGGCCCGCTAGGGAGTACTGCACGACAGTCGCGAGGTCACGGGTTCAGGCGCCGGCTTCCCGATCCATCAGCCGATAACTAAGAGATGAGATTGACCTCCTTGGCGCACAGTTGGGGTTCGGGTAGGGTGGGGAGCCGCTGAGCTACTTAGAGCTCTTCTCGAGTGTCAACCCGCTAGTCGGTCTCAGGGACCTCAAAGACCCGCTGCTGACGGTCTTCGGTGCACCATACGACGGGACGACGTCTTATAGGCCCGGAACCAGGTTCGCCCCCAACGCAATCAGGGAGGCTTTCCTCAACATAGAGGCTTACTCGCGCAGGCTCGGCGTGGACGTGGAGCGCCTCCCCATCCGGGATGCCGGAAACCTGACTAAGCAGAACAGTCCTGAGGCCATGGTCGGGGCCATCTCGAAGGTCACCAAGGAGCTCTTCGCCGCTGGAGAACGGTTCTGCATGCTCGGCGGCGAACACTCGCTAACGGGCGGATCGTTCGTCAACGCCCCAAAGAAGACCGCACTTGTTGTCTTCGATGCCCATTTCGACCTAAGAGACGAATGGGAGGGATCGAGGCTTTCTCACGCATGCTACCTCCGGAGGGTCACGGAGAAGGTTAGTCCCGCCGTCGTGGCCCACATCGGCGGAAGGGCGGCGACGGAAGAAGAGTGGAAGCTCGCCAAGGGCCTAGGCCTAGTCCTTTCTCCCAAGGAGGCCAGCGATCCAACAGGGTTGAGGAGGTTCTCCCGCTTTCTTTCAGGATTCAAGAGCGTCTACGTCAGCATCGACATCGACGGCCTCGACCCCGCCTTCGCGCCTGGGACAGGGACTCCGGAAGCAGGGGGGTTGACCACGGCCGTGCTCCTAGACTTCCTGTATGCCCTCAAAGGGCACAAGGTCGCCGCCTTCGACATAATGGAAGTGAGCCCGCCCTATGACAACGGCTCCACCGTGGTTGCTGCTGCCCGGTTCATGAACGAGCTTGCGGCCCTTTGCGCATCGGCGGGGTAGTACCCTATTCGAGCCTGTCCGACCGAGACTTTACGTCGGCAATGAAATCGTGGATCTTGATCCCGAACTCCTGCTTCCCTTCCCTTGTCCTCACGGCGATGGCGGAAGCTGTCTCTTCCTTCCCCCCGACCACCACGATGTATGGTATCTGCTGGAGTTGGGCGTCTCTGACCTTCGCGTTCAGGGTACCGTGCTCGAAGTCGCCCTCGGCCCTCAAGCCCCCGGCTTGCAGCGAGGACAGGACCCGCTTCGCGTACGGGACCTGGTCGTCGGTGAGGGGGAGGACCCTTACCTGGATTGGCGAGAGCCAGAGCGGGAGCCTTCCCTGATAGTGTTCCAAGATTATCCCGATGAACCTCTCCAGCGACCCGTAGATAGTGCGGTGGAGAACCACAGGCGTGTGCTCCTTGCCGTCCGAGCCCGTGTAAGTCAGGCCGAACTGTTTCGGCATCTGGAGGTCCAGCTGGAAGGTACCGCATTGCCACTCCCTTCCGAGCGAATCCTTGATGTCAACGTCAATCTTCGGGGCGTAGAAGTTGCCTTCCTTCTCCTTCGTCTCGTATGTCAAGCCCCTGGATTCCACCACCCGGACCAGCGTCTTGGTGGCCCTCTCCCATTCCTCGTCGCTCCCCATGCTCTCGTCCGGTCTGGTCGAAACCTTGACCTTGTACTTGAGGCCGAAGACGCCGTAGAGCCTCTCCATCAGGTCAAGCATGTCGGAGAGCTCGGCTTCCGCCTGGTCCTCGCGGGCGATAATGTGCGCGTCGTCCTGTGTCAGGATCTTGACCCTGAAGAGACCTGTCGCGACCCCGCTCAACTCGTTCCTGTATAGCGGGTCGAAGATCGCGTACCTGACTGGCAGCTCGCGGAAGCTCCAGCGGCGCGATTTGTAAATCATGAAGGTGGAGGGGCAGTTCATCGGCTTCAGGCCCATCTCTTCGTCCCCTAGGCTGGTGAGGAACATGTTGTCTCGGTAGTGGTCCCAGTGTCCGCTCACTCTCCAGAGCATCGTGTTGGCGAGGGCCGGGCTGCTGATCTCGAGGTAACCTCGCTTCGCAAGTTCACCCCGGATGAAATCGACGAGGAGGTTCCTGAGCTTCAGGCCCTTGTGGTGCCAGTAGACCATCCCCGGAGACGGCTCCTGGAAGCTGAAAAGGTCCAACTTCTCCCCAAGGCTCCTGTGGTCTGTCTCAGGCAGTTGCCCGAAATCGCTCTTCCTGACCCTCGCGAGCATTTCGTGCTCTGAAAGCTCGCGCCTCGCCTTCGCGGTCGCTTTCGGGAGTGGGGATGCGGGCGCGAGCGCCCCCTGCGTCTCATGCGAGTAACTTCTGGACATTTCTGCGAGCGGATGCCCCTTGACCTTGACCTGAAGCGCCTTCGTCCACCCGAACGGGGCTCTCATGGTTTCCAGCCCCTGGCCCACGGCCTCCTTCTCCATCGAGAGTAACAGTGGGAGCGCCTCTGACGGTCGCGCCAGGTTCTGACTGATGTGGGCGAACGGGTAGATCATTATCCTCTTGGTCCCGAGCTTTGAAAGGAACTCCTTGGTCTCTGCAATCGCCTTCTTGACCAACTCCTCGTCGTCCCCTTCCTCGAACGCCGTGAAGAGCACGAGGAGCTCCTCCTCTCTTACTGGTTTGGGCTGGATTTCCTCGGCGCCTTGGATCTCTTTCTTAACTGGCCTGTACTCGATGAAGTCGGCGTGCATCTGGAGTATCTTCGTCCAGGTTCAACTCCCGCTTACCATCTCGACCTCTCCAAGGCCTTCGACTTCTTGGTCGCCTTCTTCCATGCCTTGTAGTGATCATGGCAGAGGTAAGCTCGCCTTCCTTCGCCCCCAACACTTAGCCCGCTCCCCCCGACCTCAGACCTGCTAAGCGACCTTACGGCCTTGTTGCTGCAGCCGGTCACGCTGCAGTTGACGCCCTTGTCGACCTTTCCCAACGGCGAAACGCCAATCACTTCTCTCTATATATAATCTTGGTCCGGAAAGGATGCTGTGTTAGACAGGCTTAGGGGGAAGCTCGAGGCGTATCTCAGGCTCGTCGGAAGATTGTTCTCGTTGATTGAGCCATCGCCGACGGCTTGGACTCTCGTGGGGCTCGCTTTCTCGGTCCTGTCGGGCGCGGCGTATTCGCATGGTGGCTACAAGGGTCAGTTGGCCGGAGGCGTGCTGATCCTTGCCGCAGGATGGTTCGATATCGTGGACGGTGCGGTCGCAAGAGTGACCGGGAGGATTTCGAAGCGCGGCGCCTTCCTGGACTCGTCGCTCGACAGGGTGGCCGAAGTGGCGATATTCCTCGGGATACTTGCGGGTGGTTTGGCGCCGCCCGCGCTCGTCCTTTCAGCGGTGTCGCTCAGCCTCCTCGTCAGTTACACGAGAGCCAAGGGAGACGCACTGGGTGTCACGCTCTCAGGCGTCGGGATAGGAGAGAGGAGCGAGCGCCTGCTCATCCTCGCAATCGCTTCGATCGCCGGCTACTCAGGCTGGGGAGTCATCCTAGTCGCTCTTGTAGCCGGATTCACCTTCCTCGAAAGGACGTACAGGGCGTTCAGTCTCCTGGGTCATCCCTGACCGAGGCTCCTCCGCACCTCTCCGAGATACGACCTGGCCTTCAGAAGCTTGTCCGTGCTCTAGGGGTGGCCGCATCCGCCGAGCGAAGCGAATCCGACGGCCGCTTCATCAGGCCCTCCCGCCTCAGCCTGCAGACCACCGAGTGGAACGTCATGGCTGCGGGAACAAACCCTCGCTTGGCGAGGATCCGGGAACGGATCTCACTCGGGGTCGAGTCGCCGATCTGACGCTCCGAGACTACGTGGAGCCAGTGATGCCCCTCTGTCGGGGTCGTCCACAGATGTTCCGGGGCCATGCACACTGGTCGGCCAGCCTGAAGTGAATAACCTTGCCTCACATGTTCGGTTTCGCGATGCGTGTGAGAGAGAAAGGCAGAGATCAGGAGGAAGCGGCGAGCCGATGCTGCCACAGTCAGCCTGTTGATGTGCAGGACATCCTGAACCGTCCCGGCCTGTGCCTACCAGCTGTGCCTTTCCGACTGGGCCCGTACCTTCACGATTCCGTAGTGTACTGCGCAGCTGATGCAATAGTAGCGGACAGTCGTTGGAGACGCTATGTATGCCCCCGCCGCCCTCAGTTCGCGGGCGAGCGTTGGTTCGACCAGCGACATCCTGGTTGTCACCTTCTTCGCCTTATCCCTCGGGACCGCGGACCCGCAGTTGCTGCAGTAAATCGTGCCACTTCTGCCTTTCCCTCCCTTCGAGCGTCCTCGACTCTTCCTCTTCTTTGTCAAACTAGACTAGACTTGTGACCAGCTCGCCTGTTCCTCTTTAAACCTATGGTGGGTAAAGCGCAGGCCTCCCGTGGAGGGCGGGCCGGGCGTGGGGTAGCGTTCATAAGAGAATCCCCCCAGAGGCGCGCGTTCATTGAGAGTCGTTGTGGCAGGGTTCATCACAATCGACGCGATTCAGCTCGCGTATCGCCAGGTCATGTCGGTCGGCGGCCCTCCCTGCTACGCCGGGCTCATCTGTTCCAGGTTCGGACTCGAGGTCACAGCGCTAACGAAAGTCGGCAACGACTTTCCGGACGAGCAGGCTGTCTGGCTGGCCAGGAACGGCATCATGCTCAGAGCGGCCGACAGGAGCATCTCGAAACCCACGACGAGGTTCCGGATAGACAACTCCGCAGGCAACAGGTCACTCGCGCTCGTTAGTAGATGCGAAGACATCTCGGTCTCTCAGATACCCCCTGGGATGAGATTTGACGCGTCTCTCATCAGTCCTGTAGCGGGGGAGATCTCGTCGTCGCTGCTCACGGAGGTCTCCGCGAGGTCAGACTTCACCTTTCTCGACCCTCAGGGTTTCGTGCGGAGCTTCGCTCCGGACGGGACGGTATCGACTGCGCCTCTGAAGGACAAGGGCATCATCTCCAAGGTCGACGCACTGAAGATGGACCGGGCCGAGGCAGAGGCCCTGACCGGCAGGTCAGACCCGAGAGAGGCCCTGCAGAAGGTCGCATCCGTCGGTCTCAAGAAGGCGATCGTGACCCAGGGCGGTGGCTCCTGCTTCGTGCTCGACGGGGCGCGAATCTACGAGATTGCGGTGCCGCGGGCGCAGGTCGTCGACAGCACCGGCGCAGGGGACATACTCAGCGGAGCCACACTCGGGTGGTACCTGAAAACGAGGGACTTCCTACGCAGCGCCTGCTTCGGGGTCGCTGCGTCTTCGCTATCTCTCCCCATGATAGCGCTTGCGAAGGTCGACCTTCCGATGAGCGTGGACGACAGCGCGATGAGGCTCTTCTCCCTCGCCAGCCCCGTCGCTGGGATCTGAGGCGGCCCCACCTGGGCGCACGACCAAGCGCTGGCAGGCACTGTCGCAGTCAGGCAGGCAATCAGACAGGCAGGTACTCACCAGGCTCCCCGGCTAGTAAGACTTCGCGTAATTGACGGTCAACACAGCCTTTTCGCCGCACGAAACGCAGGCCCCAATCGGAGGGTTCTGCTCGAGTGGGATGTTCACAATCTTGCCGCCCGCCTCCTCCTTCAGCCTGTCTTCGCAACTCTGCTTCCCACACCAGGCGACTTTCACGATTCCCCCCTTCTCTCTGATTATGTCCTTCAAGATGAAAAGCGACTCGGCTTCGAAAGTGTGGGCGCTGAGGAACGCCTTTGCCTTTTCTAGGAGGTTCTTCTGAATCAAGCCCAGCTCCGTGCCTACTGCCGCGCTCAGGCGGTCCAGCGGCACAACCCTCTTGCCTCCGGTGTCCCTTCTTACGAGAACGGCCTGCTTCGACTTCAGGTCCCTTGGGCCGACTTCGACCCTGAGGGGGACCCCCTTCAGTTCCCACTCGTTGAACTTCCGGCCGGGCGTGAGGTTGTCCCTGTCATCGAGCTTGGTCCTCCACGCGACCGAGAGCTCTCGGGCCATCTTCGCCGCCTCCTCCAGGACGACGGCCTTGCTTTCGTCGTTGACGATAGGCACCACGACGACCTGGATGCCGGCGAGCCTCGGGGGCACGACCGCGCCCTTGTCGTCTCCGTGGACTGCTAGCATCACCCCAATCTCCCTTGTTGTGATCGCCCAGGTATTCTGCCAGGCGAAACGTTTCTCGCCGTCTTGGTCGATGAACACGATCTCGAAAGCCTTCGAGAACCGCTGGCCATCGGAGTGGAAGTCGGGTCCCTGTATCGCCTTCCCATCTGGGAGCAGATGCTCTACGCTGTAGGTCGCCTCGGCTCCCGCGAACTTCTCAGAGTCCGTCTTTCTGCCCGTATAGCCTGGGAGAGCCATGAACTCCTCCGTAATCATCCTATAGATACCGAGGATTCTGGTCTCGCTCTGCGTCGGCCTCTTCCTTCGTGGCAAAGAGAGTGTGCCCCTCGTTCCAGAGGAATTCCCTAGAGCGGAGGAACGGGGTAGGATGCCTGAACTCCCAGCGGACCACGTTATTCCATTGGTTGAGGCGGAGAGGCAGGTCTCGCCAGGACCTGATCCACCGTGAGACCACCTCGTACATCACGGTCTCCGAAGTGGGCCTGACCGCCAACCTCTCGTCCAGAGTCGAGTCCCCGGCCTGCGTGACCCAGGCAACCTCGGGCGAGAACCCCTTGACGTGTTCAGCCTCCTTCTTGAGCAGGCGCTCCGGGATGAACAGAGGGAAGTAAGTGTTCTGAATCCCGACCTTCTTGAACTCGGCATCGGTGGCCTTCTGTATGTTTTCCCATATGGCGTACCCGGAGGGTCGGTAGGCGAGGCACCCTGAGACCGGGGTGTAGTCCGCAATCTCCGCCCTAAGGATTACCTGGGTGTACCACTCGTCGAAGTCCTCGGCCTTCTTCGCAGTGATGCCTTCCTTGCCGGGCTCTGACATGTTCGTGACTCCGGGCGTTCGCCCCTTCCGCTTAAAGAAGATGCGCCCACAGACGGCATGAGCGGGCGAGCGAGCCCCCCGGTGTGGACTGCCTCCGGAGGCTGGCTTCCCTCTCGGCCACTAAGCGAGGCTGGAGGCTATTATCAAGATGCCCAAGAAAAGGAAGACAGCAGTCGAAACGTATCTGAGTCTGTGTGGGGTGAGCATCCTGCCAATCCGATTACCGAGGACTGTCTCGAATGCCGTGGCGGCTATCAGCCCTGTGCAAGCAGCGGAGAAGACCAAGACCGCGTCGGTGTACTGCACCGCCAGAACAATAGTCAAGAGTTCGGTCGCATCCCCCGCGATGTCCAGAAGTGCCAGCGCAGCGACGATTCCGAAGAAAGCCTTCCATGCACCGACGGGCCTCTCAAGGAGACTCCCCTCTTTTTCGACTGCCTCTCGGCCGAAGAGGCCGCGCGCCTGCCAGAGTCCGTAGCCTATCATAGACGCACCTCCAATGAGTCTGACCCATAGAATCGGAACAGCCGCGCTTAGCAGCGTCCCGGCCGTGACGAAGATGGCGGTGGTGGTGACGAAAGCAGTCGCTCCGGCGAGGAAGACAACGGCAGCGCGGATCCTCGTCGCCAGGGAGAGCAACAAGAAAGCGTCTTTGTCGGTCAGCTCGGTCACGAACAGCGCAGAGGCTATCGCTGAAAAGGCCGCCAGAGAAGGGTCGACCACGAGCGGTCACCTGCCGGTTTCCGCGGCACCGGGCCCGTCACCGACAACAGAGAGGAGGCCCTGACGTCGACTTCTTCCCCTCCTCGGCGTGTCTGGTCGGGCCATTCCTGGCCCTCCGTTAGTTGGCCTGGAAAGTAGAGAGTTGCGCTGTAGATGAGAACTCGGCAAACAGGCGCGCCACCCCGTAGAGCTATGGACCGGCGCCGCTGACCTTGCCCTGGCCAGGGACCTTCTTGGTCGACATCAGGAAGAAGCCGAATCCCACTATGAGTAAGACCAGCGCCGCCCCGAGGCCAACCACTGTGTTCCTCTTCCCGATCTCGTACACGGAGACTGGGACGAGCAGCATTGCGATGATCCCCAAGACTGTCGGTTTCCCAATCGAACCGATGTTGAAAGGCGCAGTTATCAGGTAGCTGAAGAAGACCAACAGAATTGGGAAGATGAGGCTGAACCTGCCCGTGACGAAGTCGCTCGCAGCTCCCGAGAGGTCGGAGAACCCATGGGCGTAGAGCGCGCAGATGAGTGCAAGCACGAAGCTGGCCGCAGCAATTACCTGCAGCGTGCTGCTCACCGAGCCTAGCTTTGCGGGCCTCCCCGCAGGACTTGTGGAGGAGACCTCGAACACGACCCCCAGCAAAACGCTAAGCGTCCCGAGCAGGAAAAGAATCGGGTCTCTGGTAACGGTAAGATAGACGGTGGGAGAGAGGACGTGCGAGACTCCGCCGGCAACCCCGAGATAAAGGGCATAGACCCCGCTCGCGATGAAAGGGACCATGTAGAGGAGGACGGCCACGTCGTCTGAGGGTACCTTCTTGCTCATCAGTCGGGGTGCGCGCCCAGGCTGGGCTTAAAACTGTTGTTCCATTGGGTTCTGTCCAGTTCGCGGGACACGCTGCTCGGTTTTCTCGGTGTCCAACTGAACACCCGATGATGCCACCAGTCTCCTGCGGGGCGCTCAGGCCCCAGATGTCTTCCGCCCGAACGTCAGGTAGGCCGTGTGCCCTACCATAATGTTGGAGGGCCTGGTCATCCCAATCCGCGCCTCCAGATGCCTCAGCAGGACCTCCACCGTCTCGATGGAGACGAACCCCTCCTCAGACATCTTCGCCACCAGCTTCTCTGCCTGGTTGGTGGTGGGTGTGATGGCCGCCATCGGGGCCGAAGGCTTGAGGCTCTTCTTCATGCTGCGGACCACCTCCCAGGGGTCCCCTACGTCGAGGACTCCGGCGTCCATGCCCCTCTCCTTGAAGTCCACCCTAGAGTCCCCCACACTAAAGGTCACGAATTCTGACAGGCCGAGCTTCTCGACGTTCTTCCTTGCCACTTCCTGGAAGTCGGGCTTGATGTCGTAGGTGTAGACCATCCCCCCAGGTTGGACGAGATATGCCATCAGAGCAGTGGTCGCTCCCGTGCCCGTCCCCGTCTCTACCACCCGCGAGCCCGAGTGGATGCCGAGCTTCACCATGATCAGGCCCAGATCCTTGGGATAAACCACCTGGGTCTTCCTCGTCAGTTTCATGACGAGATCTTCGATCGTCGGCTTCAGGATTGTAAGGGTGTCGCCCAAAGTCGTGGTGACGGTGATGCCGTATCCCCTGCCGACTAGGGCGGAGACGTCGAGGATTCCGAGATGTGTGTGGAGCTTCGGGGTGTCCCTAGGCCTGACAAGCCACCTCCTCCTCCTGTCCCTGTACACTAGGACCAGAGAGTCCTGGTCAATCGTCTCGGCCGCCCGGCTCGCCTCCTCCGCCGCCAGGTCTCCCTCTCCCGGGCTCAACTAGCTACGCCCGCCACCAGTCGTACCTGAGAAACTCCACGGTCTTCTTGCCGTGGTCCGGGATGGCTATAATGAACTGCTTCCGGACGGTGGTCGCGAGCCTCCCGGACCTGACCATCGATGTCGCGGTCATTGTCGAGCCGGGCCCCATCACCTGGACGATGTAGGGGGCGTGGTCAATCCCCGGGCCATGCTCGTAGACAGCGAAGTCAGAACCGAACTTGATGCCGGGGGTGACGACGTAACCAGCCTCACGCAGCTTCCTGTAGACCATGAACTTCTCGTCGAAGTCGGTGTACGAGGCTGCGCAGACCTGCTGGAGCTGCTTCGGAGTCAGCTCCCTACCCGACTGGTCTTCGATGTCAATCACCTTTCTCATAGTAAGGTAGTAGGCCTCCATCAAGTCAAGGATCAGCGGGGCTTCGAAGTCGAAGTCCTTCGGCTTCGGTATGCCGAGAGGCTTCCCGTAGTAGCCGTCCTTGAAGAGCCGTCTCGAATTTTCGATGTCCCAGACCACGACTCGATTCTCGAAGAGCCTGCCCCTCGCCTTCTGCTTGGGCATGACTAGAGCCCTAGTGCTAGGATTGTGCTCGCGTCCGCGGCGCGCAGCATGGCGTCCGCGCAGTCTTCTATCGATTCGAGGACCTCCTTGACAATGATAAGTTCCTTGACGTTGGTCGCTGTCCTCATCGTCATGGCGACGTATCCCCTGTACTTCGTATCGACCGAGCTCTCGATCTGCTTGACCTGAGCGGCCATTTGCATCGACTGGTCGGAGTTTACCGAGAGAGCCCTGACGCTCTCGTTGAGCTTCGAGATTCCGTCAATCAGGAGGCCGAGCAGGTCGGTAATTGCCTCGCGGTACTTCTTGTTCTTGGCAGATGTGCGTGACAGCTGCGACATCTTGAACGCGACCCCGTTGATATGCCCGAAGATGTCCTCCACGGAGAACGCAGCACGGAGCATGTCCTCCCTGTTCACGAGGAGGGTTCCCACCTGAGATAGCTCCCTGATCAGGGCGCTCCTGAGAGTCACGACGTCTTCCTCCGCCTTCTTGACCTTCACGAGGGCTGAGGCGACCTGCGTCTTGTCGCCCTTGGCGAGAGACAGGTATTCGTCCAGAAGGACCCTCGTCGCGTCCAGGACCCTCCTCATCTCGTCTTGGAGGACCACCACAGTACGCCGTCTGGCTTGGATTTCGTTTTCTGGACCTGACATGAAAGGGACTCGCTTCAAAGCTTGAGAAGGTGAGGATATAAGACTGGGCCTCCCTCACGTGGGAGTTCCGAGTACTCGCCCGTCGCGCCCGACCGTGCCGCTACTTGCCCGCTTCCTTTGCATAGTCTCTGAGCGGCGAGATAAGGTTTGTGAACTCCATCGGGAAGATGTACTTCGTCGACGGGCTCGCGCCTAGGGCCTTCAGGGTGTCTAGGTACTGCAGCACCATCGTCTTTGAATCGATGCCCTTCGCAGCAGCGAAGATCTGGTTCAGTGCGCCTGCGTACCCTTCCGCCCTTAGAATCGAAGCCTGCTTGTCGCCCTCGGCCCTAAGGATGTTCGACTTCTTGTCTCCCTCGGCGACCAGGATGGATGCCTCTCTCCTGCCGTCCGCCTCTGTGACTGTCGCCCTCCTGGTCCTCTCCGCAGACATCTGCCTCACCATCGCCTCCTGGACATCCTGAGGCGGGCGAATTTCCCTGATCTCCACATTGGTCACTTTGATCCCCCATCTCTCCGTGACCTCGTCGAGCTTGGTTCGGAGTACCTGGTTGATCTGTTCCCTCTTAGCGAGCAACTCGTCCAGTGGGATGTCTCCCACGACGGCCCTAAGCGTGGTAGTCGCGATGCCTATCGAAGCCCCTTCGAAGTGCTGCACCTGCACGACGCTTGTAGCTGCGTCGGTTACCTTGTAGTAGATCAGGAAGTCGATATCAGTAGGCGCGTTGTCCTTCGTGATGCAGGTTTGGTGGGGGACTTCTAGGTACCTTTCGCGGAGGTCAATCTTGTTGACGCGGTTGATGAAAGGGAAGACGAAGACGACTCCGGGCCCTCTCGCCCCTGTCAGCCTACCGAGGGTGAACTGGACCAGCCTTTCGTACTCCCTGACAATCTTGACACTGTAGCCGATGAACCCTATGACTATGATTATCACCAGCGCGTAGATCACGTAGCTGACGTAGTCGCCGGTCGTCTGCAGCGGAATCGAGCTGATGAGATTCATTTCTCTAGCTTCTCTACTTTCAGCTTCAAACCGTCTACTGCTATAACCTTTACCGAGTCTCCACGCTTTAGATTCCTGTCCGAGGTCACGCTCCACTCTTCCCCCCCGATGCGCGCATCACCGCTGCCTCCCGCTGTGAGGTCGGTTTTCATTTCGCCGGTCTTGCCCAGGGCCCCGGACGAATCGTAGACCTTCGGTCTAGCCATCAAACCGGCCCTGATCCTTCTCAGATAGAGGCTCCCTATCACGATCGCGGCCCCAAGGGCCACGAGGAGCGCGTAGGTAATCTCTGGAATACCCGAGAAGTTGGCCGGGGGGAGCGAGGTGTTTGAGGCCGAAGCTGGCGGGAACTGGAATATGAACAGAAAACCCACGATGAAGACTATCACCCCAATAAGAGCGCTGATGCCGTGCTGCGTCTTGACCTCGAGAAAGATGAAAGCGGCTCCGACCACCATCAACGCGATAGCCAGAGGGGAGGCTCCGAAGAGGCCAAGCCCGAAGAGAGACAGGGCGATCACGGTCACGCCAACGACTGAGAGGACAATCGTAGGGTGAAAGACGTCGACTAGGACAGCAAAGACGCCCACCAAGAAGAGGAGGCTGGCCACGTTGGGGTTGCTGAAAATGGAGATGACCGTGGAACTGATTCCCGGCGTGTTGATTGGCGCCGAAGACGGGACGCCGATATCCTGGAGAGCCCCCCCGACCGAGGTCGTGTTAAGCGTCGCCGTGATGGCATGGTTCGCGACGGCCTCGGTATTGGTGTAGGACAAGCCAAGTGAGACCATCAGGCCGGTGGCGGTCATGTTCCTCCCGTTGGCCTGCGTCAGCGCCTGCATGTAGTTGGTAAAGGCTGAAATGTCCTTTGCCATGGTTGAGTTCACCTCGCCTGTCGGGATTCCCGATACGATGGGCGTCGCCGAGCCAATGGTGGTCCCATTGACCATGTATATCTGGTTCGAGGCCTCGGCGATGTAAGAGCCTGCGGAGAAGGCGAAGGCCCCCTGCGGAGCAACGAGGGTCACGAAAACGCCGAGATGGCCAGTCCCGTTCCACTGCTGGTAGCTGGAAATCGAAGCGACCATCGACTCCATGCTCCCTCCGTCTCCGCCGTTCGTGGATAGAATGAACACGATGTGGCCTGCGCAGGCGGCCTCAGCATTCGCTACAGTAGTAGACATGAAGTTAGCCGCCCCGGGGTCTATATCTGCGTTCAAGGAGGCGACATAGTAACCCGTGTCCGAAGTGCACCCCGCAGCGTGAGCCGGTGAGAACGCGCCTACAAGTGCCAACAGGAGGGAGGCGGCGAGGAGGATCCGCAGCAACTTCAACGCATCTAGTTACCCCCGGCTGGTCTGACATAAACACTGTGGAACACGCATATGATGACGCTGGTGACTGGAAGGCTGCAGAAACACAGATGCCTGAGCGGGCACAGGCAGGTGGCGCGGCCTAGCCGACATGACCGTCAGATGACCTCATGCTGAGGATTCAATCTTCTTGAGTTGGCTGTTGTACATCTCCACGATCTCATCCACGGTGGTTGCGTCCTCAGGTCGCTTGTCGTCTCTTATCCTGCCCGTGAATTTGGGGAACCTCAACGAAATCCCTGACCCCGGTCTGACCCTCCCCATAGCTGCCGTGTGAATCGGAGATAGTGTTAGTTCGGACGCGATCGTCTCTAGGACAAGGTGGGGCCTGAACCAGACGTCGGGCACCATTTTCGACTCGACGTTCTGAGGTTTCACGTTCGATTCCACCGGTTTCAGGAGCTTCGGAATCCTCTCCAGGTCTTCGTCCGAGAACCCCGTCCCGACCTTGGCCACGCTCGAGTAGAGGCCCCTCTTGTCGTCGTATACTCCGAGGAGATAGGTCCCGTATCTTCCAGTCCGCCGTCCCTTGCCATTGAAAGCCCCTATGATTGGGAGGTCGATGGTGTCCGTGAGCTCGCTCCTGTACTCCCGCTTGAGCTTAATCCAGGCGAACTCCCTTGCGCCTGCCCTGTAAGTTGAGACCGGGTCCTTGACGACAAGGCCTTCGCAGCCGTTCTGAATCGCCTCCTCCATGAAACGTTCCATTGCTTCGGGGTCGGACGACGTGAGCGCTGGGACCAACCGCGTCCGCTCAGTAGTTTTTACCACTGCCCTAAGCTTCTCCCGCCTCGCGGAGTACGGCTTCCCGGTGAAGTCGGTCTGACCAGCCAGCAGGAGGTCGAAGAAGTTCAGCGCCACCGGATATTCCGCCATGGCCTTGTCGACGCCGTGCTTCCTTCTCCTGTGCATCAACTCCTGGAAGGGTAGGTACTCACCAGTCTCCTCGTTAATAGCTACTACTTCCGCCTCAAGGATGGCGCTCCTGGCTATGACGTGCCGGCGGACCAGCTCGACGGCGTCTGGATAGTGGTCGGTTATCACCTCCAGCCTCCGGGAGAACAGCCCAACCCTCTCTCCAGACTTGTGAATCTGGAGGCGCTCCCCGTCAAGCTTGTACTCTGAAACGACCTCCTTCTCGCCCATCTTTTTGACTATGGCGCTGGCTGACTCGAGCCTCTCAGCGAGCATCGGCCTGATGGGCACACCGACCTTCACCTTCACGGCCTCTAGCCCCCGTAAGCCATCGCGCGCGACGGCCTCGACGATGAAGCCGAGGTCTGGATGGACGTTGTAGGCGCGCTCAACCTTCGCCCTTCCCTGCTTGCCTCCCAAGAATGCCATAGCCGCGGCGTCGAGCACCGTATAGTCGGCAGCACCCAGCCTGAGCTGGCCTGTCACCGTCCTCATGATGAACTTCGCCTCTTGCGTGGACGCATCGTTCAGGAGGCTGACCAGCTCTCTCAGCTTGGACTCGACCGATCCGGCACCGCTGTGAGCTGCTATCCTGAGCAGGGTCGAGTACACCCGCTCCAGTGATAGGGCCTCAGAGTAGAGGGTCCCCTGCAACCTGTTGCCCAGCACCTTCTCGGCAGCCGTACCGATGTCCCCCGCCTTTACGTATGCATTGTAGACCGCAGACGGGGGAAGCCCGGACGCTGTACCGATCGCCCTGAGCGCCATCTTCTCGGCCAGCCCGAGCTCGACTCCCTCGTAGTCCGGGCGTAGCTTCCCCTGAGTGAGGTACACCAGCCTTGCGAGCTGGTCCTTTGGAGTAGCCACAAGTAACGCCGCCATGACCTGGGTCATTTCGTTCCTCCCTGAGATGGACTCGAGCTTTGCGTACGCTTCGGCCACTACGGAATAGTTCAAGGCCTTCCCGTCAGGGCGGGGGCGGTTAAACTCCTTTTCGCGTCTTCAGGGGAAAAGGCTTATCTCCACCGGGTGAATACGGCTGCTGGAACGAGATGGGAGGAGTCAAGAAGAAGTCTCTAGCGTCGATGGAGAAGAAGCAGGATTCTTCGGACACCGAGCAGCAGTCAGGCGAGGCATCGAAGGGAAAGAAGGGAAAGGAGCAGAAAGCAGCGCCGCAGCAACAGCAGCAGAAGCGGCTTCCGTTCCTCGTTCCTAAGATGAATGAGGCCGAGATGCTGAAAAGCCTCGTTCCGCTGAAGGCCATCACTGTGTATACCGCCTCGAGAGCCCTAGGAGTGAATGCTTCCATAGCAACGGGGCTGCTGCGCGACTTGGAAGTCAAGAAAGCGATCCTGAAGGTCGGCGGTTTCAGCGGACACGCAGTCTGGAAGATTTCCTAGCGCAGTCCCTCAATCAGGTTGCTGCAGTCGCCGGACCGAGTTCTCGTGCTATCCCTACACGCCTACCCGTGCCCCGTAGGCCAATCCCAAGCCAACCTCGCCTCCTGCCCGACACCCGAACACTCCATCCCAGGCATGATTGACAAGACCATCCGGAGGAGCGCGACCCGTCCTTTTGGGGGTGCCGGGGCTCTTCGGCCTGCTACGCCCATTTCGCTCACTCAGTGTCATACCACGGCGTACAACGAGCTTGAAGGACCAATGTCCACGTTAAATATAACATATGTTATGGGCGGCCCCGCATGGTCGGCTTCGCAGAAACGCTCATCTTCTCGGCAGTCATGGGTTTCTCGATCTACCTCTCCCTGCCGGTCATCCTTCGCGGGAAGAGAGACGCGAGAACATCCAGACTGCTCGTCGCAATCGCTATAGGCATTCTCATCTTCCTAATGGCTGACGTGTTTTCTGACGTCACGCCGACCCTGTACAGCGCCAGCAGCCTCTACGGCTATGGGTCTTCACCATATTACGACTCAGTATTCATGGTCTCCCTGGCAGTGGGGTTCCTTGCCCTCTATTACTTTGAAAACAGATCCAAAGCGAGTCTAACCCCGACGCAGCTATCTCTCATAATCGCGATTGGAATCGGGCTCCAAAATCTCACCGAGGGGCTGGTCTTCGGCAGCCTCGGCGTGGCGCTCGGGCTCACTGGAGCGACTTTGGTGGTCCTCGTGGGGTTCACCCTCCAGAACGTAACCGAAGGTTTCCCAATCGCCTCTCCTTTCCTGGGCACCGTAGGCGCGAAGACCGATGTGCTGCTCGGGCTGTTTTTCATCGGAGGCATCCCTACGGTAATCGGCGGAGCGGTCGGTTTCTATTACAGTTCGACGGTCTTCGACGTGATATTCGACGGCATCGCCATCGGCTGCATTCTCTACGTGATCCTCCCGATGCTAAAGAATCTTTTCAAAGAGTCGGGTGGGGCGAGCCAGAAGGTGATCTACATGGGAATCTTTCTCGGTTTCGTGCTCGGCTCGCTGGTCAACCTGATATGACCTTCGCGGTCGCCTTTCAGCGGCAGAAGGAGAGTTGCGGAATTCTTCGAACATCTCGGGTCATTCACTCGCACTGAAGGGTGTGACACTGTTCAGTTAGAGAAGTAACGAACGGAGGCGCGACCCCTTGGTGACAATCCTCATGACAATTCGTCCGCCTTGGATGTGCGATTCTTCCCACGCGTTGGCAGGACGCCAGCGAGCAAGTCCCCCGTCCCTCAGGATTGCCCTGAAACGGGCGGCTCACTTAGAGAGAGGCGCACCGTGTCCCCAGGCTTCGTGCCCTCGAACAGGTCGAGCCTCTCTTCGACCTTCCCGAGCGGGTTGAGCGGGCGATCGCTTCTGGCCTCCTGCACGAAGACGCAGATCAGGCCCCCTGAGGCGAGGAAAGCGACGTCGCCTATGACGAACGAAGTCCTGGGCTTCTCGACCCCGACCTTGAGCGGTGTGAAGAGGCAGCGCATCCCCTGTTGAACGTTGACCCGGCTATCAACTGGGAGTATTCTCATCACTGCGTTGACGGACAGCGGAGAAAGATGACGGTAGAGAGAAACCTTGGCTCGATCACCTCCTCGGAATGAGGCGACGCAATCGACCTTCGAGACAGAACCCGCAACAGATTCCATGGGCAATCGCTGGACCCCGTGTTCGCAGCCCTTAAGCGCTTTTCTTACATCCGTCGGCAAAGACTTATCTGATGACTCAGGAAGGCGAGACATCTCCGAGGATTTCTGTTGTCACCTGTGAAAACACCGAAGAAAACTAGGCAGCCCTCACTCGCAGCGTTCGAAGTCAAGGTTGGGCCGCCTAAATTGACGAGATTCGAGAGAGCAAGGATAGTTGGGGCCAGGTCCCTGCAAATCGCGATGGGAGCGCCTCCATTCATCTCCACGGAAGGTAGTTACCGAGGGCCAATCGAGATCGCGACAGCAGAGCTCGAAGAGGACGCCCTCCCCATCTCAATCAGACGGTCGCTTCCCGACGGAACGACTCAGGACATCCCAATAAAGGCCCTCGCGAAGTAGCATGCCAGGCCTGGCCTTGAATACCGGAATCTTCGTCACCGCGAGGCTGCCTGAGCAGGCAAAGAGCATCCTTGAGGGGTACGATGTCTTCGAAGGCGAAGCGGACGACGCGGCTCTCGCTCAGTGCCAGGTCCTGATGGTGTGGCCCACGCGTGCGGGAAAGGAGCTCCTCGGGAAAATGCGGAGCCTGAGGATGGTACAGGCTCTGTCGGCTGGGGTCGACGGACTGGACTTCGCCTCCCTCCCCCACGGCGCTCGTGTATATTCGAACGCCGGCGCGTACACAGAACCGGTCGCCGAGCATGCGTGGGGATTGCTGCTTGGGGCCGCCAAGGGCCTGCACGCAAGGAGGCTGCGCGTGGTACCGAGAAAGCTGCACGGGAAGATCCTCCTCGTGATCGGGTGCGGGGCGATTGGTTCTGAGATTGCCAGGTTGGGGAAGGCCGTGGGGATGCACACAGTCGGGGTATCAAGGTCGTTCAAGGTCCCCGAGCTCTTCGACGAGAAGCGCGGGATTGAAGACCTCCGGAAGGTTATCGGCGTAGCCGACGGCATAGCCATCGCCCTTCCTCTGACCAGGAAGACGGTCGGGCTGATCGACTACGACACGCTGAAACTGACCAGCGAGTCCGTCACCATCGTGAACATAGGAAGGGGCGAGACCGTCTCTGAGGAAGGGCTCATCAAGTGGCTCCGTGAAAGGCCCGAGAGCCGCTACACGACGGACGTCTTCTGGAAGAAGGAAGGGAAGGAGACGTTCGAAACTGAAGCTTGGAATCTCCCGAACTTCTCCGGCACCCTCCACATCTCAGGAGTCCCCCTCGGAGAGAAGCTGGAGCACCCTATCGTGGAGGCTGCAACGAACGTCCGTCGGTTCCTGGAGATGGGCGATGCCTTGAACAGGGTCGAGCTGGACGAATACATGCCCTCCAGCCCTCGCCCGTGAGCAAGGAGTCGCCTGGTCCACCCAGGGGGCGCTCTGAGACCTCTCTCGATTAGGACGCGCGGGCTTTCAAGACAAGTAATCACATCAAAATGCGATGAAGACAGAGCCAGTAACGCTCCGAAGGCAGGAGTCGTGACTGGCCTCTAGATTTAGAAATCACATATAGGACTTATCAAGAAAGGCAGGCAGATGCCTTCATTGGCAAGCTCCCATTGCCATAGCGTTAAATATGCGGCAAGGCCCCGTGAGGAGCAAGGACAACCATATGCCAAAAAGGAAATCCGACTCAGACGAATCAGAGGAATCCTCTGGAACACAAATGCCAACACAAGCACAGCACTCCGGTGCAGCACCTCAGCAACCAAACGGCCAGATGCAAAGATCCTCGCCGCCCAACCACATCTTCGTCGGCAAGAAGCCGGTCATGAGCTACGCAATGAGCGCGCTCATCCAGCTTACTCAGGCCGGTGAAATCGTGGTGAAGGCAAGGGGAATGTCTATCAGCAGAGCAGTCGACGTGGCAGAAATAGTCACCAAGAGGCTCGGCAACGGCATGTACGCCGTCAAGGACATCGGCATCAACACCGAAGTAGTTGGCGAAGGCGCCGAACAGAGAAACATTTCCTCTATAGAAATAGTCGTCGGCAAGTAAGAACAGCGACACCAGCAACACGTCAGGTGGTTCGTATTCGCTAGCTAGGGCTCTGCCCTTGCTTCGGCGGATATCCGGCGCAGAGGAGGAGCTTTGAGTTCCTCCTCATCTTTTTTATCTGAAACTCACGCCTGAGAGCTTGGCCCCTGCTTCGGAATTCCTCCTTGAACGTCAATTTCACTGGCGTCCTTGACCGGGTGTACCTAGCCCCCCTTCCTGTGTTATGCTGGCGGACCCGCCTGTCTACGTCAGTGGAGTAGCCCGTGTACAGAGTTCCGTCGGAGCACTCTAGCATGTAGACGAAGTGGCGCATCGCGTCAGTTGAATGATCGTGGCTGGATTAGAAGACTCCGGGAAGGAGGACCAGAGAGAACTGACGCAGGCGCGGTGAGTGTGTCGATAGTTTGCAAGTTTCCAGGGTTCTGTCTAATTGTCGTTTGGTGGGGGTCGTTCTGCGGGCTGTCCAAAGTCGTTTGGTGGCGCGACTCCTTTGCTCTGGGCGAGCGCGCGCCACATGTACGTCGACCTGCGGCAGCGGGGGGCACCGGACAAAGGACCACCAACGCGAGCCGCGAGTCAGACCTAGAGCCCGGACCGGGCCCTATGGCGCGTCAGGCGGCGATGGTGTCGGCCGGCCGAACCTGCCGTCATCAATCCCAGGACGTCCCTCCCTCTGACGGTCCCGAGCGAACCCTTCCTAGCTCCCTTCTCCGTGAACCGCATCCCGTCGCCCTTCGAATCGGTGCTGATCAGAAGGGGGACGGGGTCGCTGGCATGCATCTTGATGGTACATGGGGTCGCATGGTCGCATGAGACGCCGACCTTCACTTCGCCGACCCTGTCGGCCACGGAAGAGAAGAAGTCCCTGTCGATGGTTTCTATGACCCGCTTCTTGCCTACGGCGTCGCCGTCGTGGCCGAACTCGTCAGGCCCCTTGATGTGAACGTATACTGCTGTGCCCTCTCGAATCTCCCGCGCAAAGAGGTTGGCCTTCTCCTTCATGTCATTCCTGTCTCTCACCTCCACCATCTTCATCCGCAGCAGTTTCGCTATGCCAACTTCGGCTGGCATCTCGACCAGAGCCGTCCCTTTCATTCCGTACTTCTCCTCGAAGGATTCGACCGCTGGCACGTTGTCGCCCGCGTCGCGGAGGAGAACACAGTTGGCGGGAAGCTTGCCTTCGCGCACGCGCTCCTCGTTGACCCTGCTATTGGACAAGACCTCGATGCTCTTGGCGGTGAATTCGTTGACGAGGTCCGCCGCCCTCTTCGCTGCGGCGCTCGCTGACTCCGGCCTCGATGTCTGCACTCTCTCGCCGCTGACCGTGGGCCTCGCGGCCCCGAATCCCCCCACCTTCGCGTAAGCTGGGTCAGTGTTCGAAATCTCGGAAGACAGCCGCTGGTCCGCCCTGATGACCAGAACCCCCCTGTACGACAGGGTGGCACGAAACTCCAGCTCCGCTCCCTTTAGCCTGATACCGTTCAGTTCCACAGCCAGCCTTCCGGCCTCGTCCTCGGTAAGGTTCCTGCCTGCCCTCCTGTCGACGATTCGCTTCCCCTTCGCCGAGGCCAGGTTGGCCCTGAGAGCGAGGTCCCCCCGACGGACTTCGAGGCCCGACCCGACCGCCTCGATGACCCCTCTCCCCGGATACCCGCTGTCGAACGAGTATCCGAGCATGTTGAAGACCGCGATGTCGGATTCTGGGGCCACGCCCCGCCTCACGGTCACCACCCTTCCTAGGTTGGACCTTCGGGCGATCTGGTCGAGGTTGGGCGTGTACGCTGCCTCGAGCGGCGTCGTGAAATTCAGCTCGGGGCTCGGCCTATCAGCGCAGCCGTCGAGGAGGACGTAACCTATTTTCATTTGCGCGCCCGTGTCTTCATGGGGTCGGATTATCTCCCTTTCGCGTCCGGGGGCGTCCAAACCCTAATATCGGGAGTGCGTCCTCCGACCGCGCCTATGGCTGAAATCAGAAAAGACTACTTCACGGACAGGCTGTCAATCATCCTCCCCGATAGGGGGCTGAAGCCGGGTCAGGTCATCCCGCAGAAGGCGGAGAAGTGCAACTACTGCCCGGGGAACGAGGAGATGACATCGCCTGCCGACTTGGTGCTCGTTAAGCGGGGCGACACCCTCCTCAAGCAGACAGACTCGGAGGGAGACATAATCAAGAACTGGTCGGTGAGAATCTTCCCGGCAAAGAACCCTATCGTGACACCCAACGCTTCTCCATCCTACGGGGAGCCGCCGCACTACAGCGAGCCTGCCGTAGGGTATCACTACGTCCTCGTGGCTACGCCCAAACACGACCAGGCCTTCTCGAAGATCGACATCGAGCAGTGGACCAACATCCTTGCCTCCCTGCAGGACAAGGTGAGGTGGCTCTACTCGCAGAAGGGGGTAAGCTACGTCCTGGTCTACGTCAACTCAGAGGCAGACGGCAGCCCCACGGCCGTCCACCCGAACATCCAGATTGTGACGACCCCCCGCGTTCCGCCCGCGGTCGAGCGGGAGGCAGACACCGTCCAGACCTCCTTGAACGACTTGGGGGTCTGCCCGATGTGCCAGGTTGTGGGCGCAGAGACCGGCGGCCCCCGTCAGATACTTGCGACCGACTTCTTCATCTCGTTCGCCCCCTGGGTCTCCACGCACCCCTTCGAGTTCTGGATCTACCCTAAGAGGCACATGACCAGCCTGCTCAAGCTGTCGCAGAAAGAGATGATGGACCTCGCCCTGATGCTCAGATCAACGCTTGGCGGGCTCTCGAAGGCGCTCGACACCCCGAGCTTCACGCTGGTCTTCCATAGCTCCTCGGAGAAGAAGACGACCAAGCAGATACACTGGCACATCGAGGTGTATCCGAGGAGGCCGAAGTGGTCTGGGCTCGAATTGGGCGGCGGCATCTACACTAGCGATGTCTCACCAGAAGGAGCCGCGCAGGTCCTGGGCGCGAGCTCGAGGAAGGAGCTAGCCCAGCTGGTCGGTATAAGATAGCTGGGGGAAATGGCAGCAGCTATCCTTCTTCCTTGATGCGGTCCATCAGCCTGGTCGGGAACGGGTCCCGGCCGATCCCGATTGCGACGTAGTACGAGGTCATGTCGAGCCTGTACACCATGGTAGCGAGTTGGGCCAAGCTGGACCTGCCCCTCCCAGTGACCTGGACTGGGTCCATCTTCAGGTCCGAGAGAATCTTGATCATGGCCTCGGCCCTTGCCCGGTCGCGCTCGGTCTCGGCTTGGTGCCTGAGGAAAACGGGCGCGAACATGGCGCTCGGGTCCTCCCACGCTTCGATCCCATTGTGGAAGGCGTCTGGCAGCCCGTCGAATATCGCGTGTCTCTTCGCGTTTTCGTTGAGGACGTTCTTGAATCTGATTCCCGCGCCTCGGGTTGGCCTCAGCCCGTAGATCACTGGAGTCTTTTCCAGGATCGAGAGGGCGAGCTTCTTCGCCGGGTTCTCAATTGTGGGCGTGCTAATGTCGATCGCGCGCCCTTCGGCCTCCATCTCCTTGAAGGCGTCTTCGGCCTCGCCTTCACAATTCAGCCCGAGCCCCTCGTTGATGACCGAGAGACATGAGAAGATAATGAACGGGAGCATATAGCGGGGAGCGACGACTTCGGGGATCAAGACGTGAGGAGCCCCAAGCCTGTTCGTGACCTCCATCAGCCTTCCGCCTCCGGAAATGGAGACAGTTGTCGCGCCCCTCTGGACCGCGGCTTCCATCATCTCGATGGTCTCTTCAGTCTGCCCAGAAGCGCTGCATGCGACTGCGAACGCGTCGCTCATGTCCCCGATCGGCAGCTGCCCCTTGAAGGTGGCCGTCTCAAACCTAGGCCTGTCGGAGAGCCAACTGGCGATGATGTCGCCGCCAGCCGCCGAACCGCCCATCCCCAGGAAGTATGCCTTCCGGAACCCGGCGCGTGGAAGGTTGAACTTGACTCCGAATCCCGAACGGGCCATCGCCGGCCATCTTTCGTAGGTCTTGTGGACGTCGCTTCGGTCAACGCTCTCTATTCGGTCAAGCGAAAAGGGGTCGCGCAACTCGTTTCACTCTATTCTTCGTCTCCTAGCCCTCGGTGGATTCCGCTTTAAGCTGGACGCAGCTCACCCACGTCCACGGCAGCGCAACCCATTGGGAGGACATTGGGCGCCCGACCCGCGATGGTCCGAGCAACGAGAATCGGCAGTCACGGTAGGCGTCCCCTGGAGACACCGGCCATCAGCCTTTCCCGTGAGGTGTTCCTGAAAACCTGCCGGATCAGGGTCTCCCCTGCCCTCGTCAGGGTCTTCCCTCGCCTCTCCATCATCCTGCGCTGCGTCTCCAGGATTGATTCGACCAGGAGCTCCACCATGCGTCCTGAACCGTCGGAATACGTGAAGCTGGGCACGTTCCTACCGGCCAAGCCCGCTACCTGGCACCCCGTCCCCAGCAGTTTGCCCGAGTAAACCATGGCTCCGATGGAAACCTTTGACATGTCGCCCACCGCCGCGCCCAGCTTGAGCATCCCGGAATCGAACTTCTTTCCGCCCAGGTCGAGCCTGATGTTCCCGTAGGTGTTCTTCAGGTTGCCGAAGGTACTACCCGCCCCGAGGTTGACCCATTCCCCGATGTACGAGTCGCCGAGGTACCCGTAGTGCGCCTTGTTGGTGTGCGACATGATTATTGAGTTCTCGACTTGCCCGCCCGTCTTGCACCCCTCGAAGATGGAGGTCCCACCGCCGATTAGCGCGGAATATACCTTGGTCTTGGGGCCTATGTAGCAGGGGCCCATGACCCTGGAGAAACTCTCGACTGCGGCTCCTCCCTCGACCACGACCGGGCCCAGCCTGGTGTCGAAGGTGACGTGGAGCTCGACGTCGGCGCGGCCGTCAAGCCTCAGGTTGGAACGAGGGCCTCTGACTTCCACCGTGGTCGGGAGCGAGAGCGAGTCCTCGACACGCTTCGCCTGCTCTGCAATCGCGAGCCCATTGCTTTGGACGAGGTCCCAGTATCCCCCGAACAGGCTGTCATTCGGCGCCTGGAGCCTCTCGACGCTCTTGCCGATCCTGACCGAGTCCTTCCTACCAATCGGGCCCGGCGCCAGCTCGGCTCCTTTGATCCTGGCGGCCACTACCTGGGTCCTGGCCAAGGCGACAAAGGGGGTCTTTCTGGATGTCAGCTCCAGGAGCAGTTTCCCCGGCCTCGCCCTGGCGTTGACGAACGTGGTGAGGCCGTCGGCTTTCTCGTTGTAGCCCCTCCCCAGCGACTCTTTGCAGACGTCCTTCAGGTATTCCCGGCCCCAAAGGGCGAGTTCGGTGGCGTCGGTGACGCTTTCGCGCAGAGCGTCGAGAAGGGCCTTGGTCCCCCGATTCAGCTGGCCAATGTGTTTCGTCAGCGTCAGCGGGGCGAAACCCGCCAGACCATCATCTTCGAAGACGACGAGCTTCAATCAGCTACAGGACCTTGCCCATCCTCTTCAGGTATTCGTCATTGGCGTCCTTGTACGCCTTCCTGTCTCCGATGTCGGTAAAGCGGCCCTCAATCTTGATGCCGTACACCTTGGCGCCTGCATCCATAGCCTTCCCGAAGGCCTGATCCATCCCGAACATCTCCCGACGCGGGATGTACTCGAGGAAACCCTTCTCCATGACGAAGCATCCGACGTTGATGTCGCCGCTGACCGTCGGCTTCTCCTTCCAGCCGGTCAGCAGGCCTTCCTTGTCCGTCTCCATGAAGCCGTACTTTAGCGCCGTGCTGTATCGCATGAGTGTCATCGTGGCCAGGGCCTTGTGCCGCACGTGGAAGTCGATGACCTCCCGGAGGTTCATTTCCAGGAGGGCGTCGCCGTACAGGCAGACGAACCTTCCCCTTATCTTGCCCTCGGCTGCCTTCAGTTGCCCTGCGGTCCCCAGCGGAGGGGAAGTGACGTACTCGATCTTCATCCCCCACTCGCGCCCGCTCTTGAAGTAGTCCTTGATCATCTTCCCGAGATACCCCACGGAAATCACCACGTCCGTCACGCCGTTCTGCTTCAGCCAATCCAGGATGTGCTCGAGTATCGGTTTTGGGCCGACCGGGAGCATCGGCTTCGGGAGCAGGAACGTGTACGGTCTCAGCCGGGTCCCGAGACCCCCGGCTAGGATCACGGCCTGGACCTTATTGGTGCTCAGCAGCCTGTCGCCTTGGGCTCAGGCTGGCCAACTCGTCCTTATACGCTTCGTCGGCCCCAGAGAGGATGCAGGGGTCAGCAACCAGGCCCTTGACTCCGAGTTCCACGACCTTCGCGATGTCCGACCGGGTGAGCCTCTTCTGGGTCCTCAGGAGAACGGGCTTGGTCGAGAGCCTAGAAATTACGCCGAGCGTAGCGTAGTCGAGGGCGCTGAACGGGGTCCCCCTGGCCTGCGGCGGGACAGTCGCGACATCGAGAGCCGCGACCCCCTCCATCCTAGAGAGCTGGCTCACCTGCTCGAGGATGTAGCCGGTCGATATGGCGCAAATCTTCTTCAACCTGGCGTCGGAGAGAACGAAGAGCGGCATCAGGTGGGCGTACATTCTCGACGAAGCTGAAAGAGCTCGACATTATCCTTTCCCAGTACTCCTCGGTGAGGTGCCTGCCTCCGCCTACGCAGAGGCCGCAAGGGACCGATACCGTGGAAATGACGTCGTTGATGTACACGTCGTGAAGGTCGTAGCTCCCATAGTGGCTCTGGGTGGAGCCTTCGTCGCCCTCGATGTTCAGCATGACAGCGTCGGCTCCGGCCTCTTCGGCCTTGAGGGCAAGCGAGGAGCTGTTCTTCGGCAGACTTGCGATAAGTGAGTACTCCGTCTCTCGTGGTATGATCTCCAGTGGCCTTCGCAGCTGGGGTGCGGTCTCCATCCTGCTCAGCCTTGAAGTGGCTCCAGGACCTTACAAGAGAACTGCTCAAATGTGGCAGAGGGTTTGGTATTATTGTTTTAACAGAGAGCGGACCGCTCTTTACTCGAACGTCGCCCTCTATTTTCTTCCTTGTATATTCCCAGCCCAGTGGGAGCGATGAAGATGAACGAGGAGGGTTGGGCAATCAGGATCGGCAGGGAGGGGGGGCGGTGAAAGGAAGTTGGTAAACCTGCCTGACCTCGAGGTGGAGAGGCGGGTGCTAAATCCAGAGGGTTACGCCAAGGACAAGGAAGAGCAGCATCAAGTACGGGCTGGTGATCTTGAAAAGTGTCCAGGCTGTGCTCCTGGTCCGCTCGACGGCCAGCTTGGCACTATAGGCCAGGACCAGGCCTCCGAGGACGAGAGCAGTAAGGGTGTAGAAGATGCTCACTGGGGCGAACAGGAAGATGAGGACTGAGAAGACCGTCAGCATCGCACTTGTGGCGGCCACGCAGACCGACGCCACCTTGTCGCCGAAGACGACAGGGAGCATAGGCACCTTGGCGGCCTCGTAGTCCTCCCTGCTGAATATCGCCAGACTCCAGATGTGGGTCGGAATCCAGACCATGACCAGCGCCGACATGTAGAGGGCTATCGGCGAGAAGGGGTCGCCCACGGCCGAGTAACCGACCAGGACTGGCATCCCCCCTGAAAAACCTCCCAGGATGATGTTGAGCCAGCTCCGCCTCTTCAACAGGAGAGAGTAGACGACGACGTTGTCGATCAGACCAATCAGCATGAAACCCGCAGAGACGGCGTTGATCAGGAAGAGGGGGATTGCAATCGAGAGGGCTGCCAATGAAAGACCGAAAGCCAGAGCGGCCCGGGGTGATATGTCTCCGGCTGGTATGGGCCTCTTCATCGTCCGCTTCATCATGCCATCGATGTCCCTGTCGTGATAGTTTGTCAGGACGTCGGCAGAGGCGCTTCCGAAGGTCAGGGCGACGCCTGCTATTAGTATCAGAGCAGGAGACAGGGTCGAGCCCGGCGTCTCACGGTAGGCCACCACCATCGCCACCAGGCCAGTGAAGACAAGCAGCCCCCAGATTCTGGGCTTGGTTAGGCGCCAGTAGTTCCTCGCAGAACTGCGTAGGGACAACCAGATAAGCCGTCAGCGGCAGCGATAAAACGTTATGCTTCAGGGAGACTAGCCTCTTTGGGTGCTTCGCCGGTTACTTCATGTCACAGGCTCCTTCAGTAAATCCCTCCCAGTCGAAGGTAACAGAGCCCTTCCTCCAAAAACGTAAATATGACAGATAGGCATCGACGAACTACATTGGCAGTCGGAGACCCACTGCAGTGGATAGTCATCGGTGTGGTCGTGATAGTAATTTTCCTGTGGGGTCCGCAGAAAATCCCGGACATAGCGAGGGCACTCGGCAGGGCAAAGAAGGAATTCGACGACGCGTCAAAAGAAATGGGAAATTCCGTTTCTGGCACTTCTGCAAGAATGACGCCCGACATGACCGCAGACCAAGCTCTAGTCCAAGCCGCCGGGGGACTTGGAATCACGACAGAAGGAAAGACCCGCGCGCAGATTTCGCAGGAAATCGTTGAAAGAGCTAAACCTCAAGCGTAATTAGGCCGAGACGGACGGGTCGTCGATTCGCATTGAGCTCAGAGGGCTTCAAGTTCGCCGAGCACATTTTAGAGCTTCGGCGACGTCTCAAGGTCGTCTTCCTCACTTTCGCGATGGTCCTCATCCTCGTAGTCTTCTTTCCGGCGAACCCTGTGCAGCAGGCCCAGCATCTGGGCTAGCACCTGAACCTGCAGTTCCTAAACAACACTCTAATCGCCGCATTTCTCCACAGGGTCATCGCCGACATTCTCCCCGCCGGCTGGTCGTTGATCGCGGCGACCGGAATCGGGGAGGCGATGGAGATCTACTTCGTGGCCTCGATTCTAGTCACGATCGTGCTGTGCATGCCGGTCATCGCGTACGAAACGTACAAGTTCATCGACCCAGCTCTCAATGATCAAGAAAGGAAGCTCCTCTACCCCTTCGTTGTGTCGACATCTGCCGTCTTCGTGGTCGGCGTCGTCTTCGGATATGTAGTCATCTCCAAGTTCCTCGTACTGACGCTTGCGCCTTCTTCTCCGCGACTGGCACAAGCTTCCTTGTAGACTCCGCCGCGTTCTACTACGTCATTTTCCTGATAATCGGAGCGACTGGCGTTTCATTCACCGCGCCAGTTTTTGTCTACGCGCTGATCAGGCTTCGAGTCGTCGAACCCGAGTTCTCTTCGAAGAACAGGGTCATAATATGGTTCTTGGTCTGGGTCGTCACCGGGCTCTTCCTTACGCCCGACGGTGGACCGCTCCCGGACGTGGTGATCTTCGTCCCGATTGTCGTGCTCATCGAAGGAGCGGTCCTGTTGGCTCGGCATAACCTCGGGGCGAGCCCCCTGGAAAGGGGTCAGGCGCCGAGCCAGCGTGCGCGTATTGTGGCGTCCAGCTTGCAAGAAAGAATCTCTTCTGCCCTTCATGCGGCTGGTCGGTAGCGTGACCTCTTCCCGGCGTCCTCGAGTCTCCTCAGGGTGATTTCCTGTTCCGTCACGTAGAGCACTATCTCGTCCCTCTCCTTCCAGCCGAAGCCCTCGACGATCGGACGTGGCACAGTAATCCTCAAGCTGTTTCCAGTCTTCCCCAGCTTGACCCGAAATATGACGGGCACGGGTGAACTCCCGTTAATACGGCGATTTAACCTTAGTTTAGTGAACGGAGAGTAAAGCATAGGTCAAGTTCGGCAATCCACAGCCAATATCAAGCAGTGTTAGTACGTAGGTTATAACATGGGTTCCATCACTGAAATGCAGCACCTTATTCCGAAGAGTTTCCGATGGGAGGACGTTGGTTTCGAGCTGGATAACATCGAGAAAGGTATGGATGACGAGTGGGCTAGATAGTCTGGACGGATTCTAGAAGGCTCTAGACGACCTCGTCGACGGAGCGGTAACCCTCGGGCTTGGGCCTAGTCTGTGCGGCCGGCGGGCAAGATGTCTCAGCGCTACGACTCTGCGGGGCTACCCCATCTTGGGTTCTCAGAGGGATTTATCTACCACACCGCGCAGTTAGGCAAGAGTGAATCAGTCAGCCAACAGGAAGGTTCTCTCTCACGCCAAAGGGTTTGACACAATCTTTGAGATGGTGAAGGCGGCGGCCGAGGGCAGCCTCGGCATGCACCGAGCCGGTCTCACACTTGTCCTGGGAGATATCCCGAACAACGTCGGCGCGTATCACCAGATGGGGTCTAACACCATCGTGATGAATCGGAACCTGCTCAGGATCGTTCAGAAGCTCTCGAAGTCGAAGGCCAGGGTGAACTCGTACATTTTCATGATCCTGCTTCACGAGTATCTGCACACTCTTGGATTCGAAGGCGACAGGCAGGTGAGAGAGCTGAGCCAGCAGATATCGAGAGAGTTCTTCGGGGGGAGGCACCTCGTCGGCGACATGGCCGTCAAGCCACTTGACCAATTCTTCCCCGACCTCCCGAAGTTTGCAGCTTTCAGGGACAAGGGGGCGTACGAGACCGTGCGCAGGTTCGATTCTTCGAGCACCCCGTATATCGGCTAACCGACGAATCCGTAAATACAGCAGCGGCTCGACGCGCCTTTCGAAAGCTCACGGCCTCGCTCGAGTTTGGCCTGATAGCCATCGACATCGCCTCTTCATGGATCAGGATGATGCTCGCACTTGGGCTGAGCATCTTATTCGCCCTCGTGATCGGAATAACAGCGGCCAGGAGCCGAAGGGCCGAGGCGGTGATCCTGCCGCTTCTCGACATCTTCCAGTCAATCCCAATCCTGGGGTTCTTCCCTTTCGTCATAGGAGGAATCTACGGGTTGATACCGAACGCGATCGGTGCAAACCTGGCCGTCATTGTCCTGATCTTTACCAGCATGTCCTGGAACATCGCCTTCGGGGTCTACGAGGCCGTCAAAGCGATACCGCAGGACTACGCCGACCTTCTCGACATGTCGAACACCAGCGGATGGCAGAGGACGAAGTCGCTGTACATACCTGCCTCTATGAGTAGGATTGCGTACAACACGCAGACTTCGTGGGCGGTCGGCCTGTTCTTCCTCGTAGCAAGCGAGATAATCTCGGTGGGCGCAAAGCAAATTCCCGTCACCTACGGCATAGGAATAGGCGCGACCAGCTTCTTCAGCGCCGGAGACTTCTCCGACTACACCCTCTTGATTGTCGGCCTGATTCTCGCCGTAGTCGTTTGGAGATTCGTCTTCCTGAGAGAATTCGCGCTCTGGTCCGAGAAATACAAGATGATGGAGGAGCCGCGCGAAAGGCATCGAGACCCGATAATGAAGTTCTATTCCTGGGTGAATCAACGAAGCATTTCGAAGCTCTTCCTTCTTACTCAGGGAAGGGGAGTCAATAGATTCACTTCCGCGATATCGAGGTTCAGGAGGGGAATCAAGTATGCCGTGCTGATCTTCCTCGGGATCTTCCTATTCCTGGTGCTAGAGACTGTGATGCACACAGGCACCTTCAGTTTCGGCCAGCTGCCGCCCCTCTCGCTGATTGGCTCGATAGAGGGCTCGGTCCTGGTCGCCCTGGCAGCTTCGTTCGTCAGGGTATGGTACGTCTATGCCATCTGCGCTGCAATTGGGCTGCCCCTGGGAATCGTGATCTCCCTCAACTTCAGGCTGTATGACACTGTCTCCCCAATCCTTGAGGTGATATCCTCGATACCAGCGCCGATTCTCCTGCCTGCTATCGTCCTCATCCCCATCCTGGGACATCTCCCCGAGGCAGTTGCGGCCATTGTGATAATGCTCGCGATAATCTGGTACATCATATTCAATGTCATGGCGGGTGTCAGGACCCTGCCGGCCGAGATCAAGGAACTGCCGCGTGTCTTCAAGGTCGGCAGACTGTCAGCGTGGAGGAACGTGTACATCCCCGGCGCGCTCACAGGATTTGTCACCGGTTCGATCACCGCCATCGGGGGCGCCTGGAACGCCCTAATCATCGCCGAGTACTTCACGGTCACGAATCGCAATGGCTCGACGACGCTCCTGACACAGACAGGAGTGGGAATCGGCAAGACGATCGTCTTGGCGACCAATAGTGGCGACTACCTCACGCTGACCCTGGCTGTTGTGTCGATGACAATCCTGATCGTTGCCTTCAACCTGACCGTCTGGAGGAGGGTCTATCACCACGTTACGAAGCGGTACACGTATAACCGCTGATAAGGTCGGAGCGCCCTAATGTCCGAGAGGTCGGAGCAGACTCGCTAGCGGCGACCCGATCGTCACGGTCGAACACGTGAGCCTCAATTACCATAACGAGAAGGAGACGCTCCCGGTCCTCTCCGACGTTTCTCTGACCGCAGGGAAGGACGAGCTGATAGCCTTGACCGGGCCCTCTGGTTGCGGCAAGTCAACTCTGCTCAGGATCATCGGCGGCCTGAACAGGGCCACGGCGGGAACCGTCAAGATTCTTGACGCGGAAGTCACGGGCCCGCGTAACGAGATCACAATGGTCTTCCAAAACTTCGTTCTGCTCCCATGGCGGACCTCGTTGGAGAATGTCCTCTTCGGCCTGAGCTCGCGAAGGGACCTCACCAACACTCAGAAGAAGGAAAAGGCCGAGAAGGCGCTCGAGGAGACAGGACTGATGGGGTTCGAGAACGTCTTTCCCGGGGAGCTTTCAGGAGGGATGAAGCAGAGAGTGGGGGTGGCCCGAGCCCTCGCGACTGACCCTTTAGTCATGCTCATGGACGAGCCATTCAGTTCGCTCGACGACCTCACCGCCGAGAGGCTGAGGAAAGAGATCTACGCGCTACTGATCAACCCCTCGACATCCGTCAAGACGGTCATCATGGTCAGCCACAACGTGGAGGAGATCATCGAGCTGGCCGACAAGGTCGTCGTGCTTTCACAGCGCCCAGCGCATGTCGCCGGCGAAATCAAGATCGAACTCCAGAGACCGCGAAACAAGAAGTCCGAGGAGTTCTTCACCTGGGTGGACAAGGTGTATGCGCTCTTATCATGACCAGCCGATATCTCCTTAAGCCACACGAGGGCGCGCGGAGGCACTGACCCAAATGGCAGAGCCGGGGAGGCCCCTTCCGATAGCGCTTGTAATGCCGGGCAACGTCAGGGCCGGGCAGGTCATCAGCTTGGTCGAGGTGACGGGCGGGCTAGGCGCCAAGGTCGACGTTTCAAGGCTAGCGGACGAGCTGGGCGCGGACATAGCGGTTCTGTTGACGATACTGGATGCCGCCGAGATGCTTGGTCTGGTGAGGAGCGAGAAGGGAAACGTCTCTCTCACGGAGCTAGGGCTCAAGTTTCAGAAGACCTCGAAGAACAAGGTCAGGATGCTCAAGGACCGGCTGGCCGCAATCGAGCCGTTCCGCACAGCTCTGGAGCTCGGTTCCAAGGGCAAGGTGGTGGCCGCGGGGCAGGTGGCGGACGCGCTCTCCGAGATTGGCATCAAGTGGCACTACCAGCCCGAGCTCAACGAGTCTCTGATCAAGGCACTGCTGATACACTGGACGATATACGGGGGTCTCATGAGATACGACGGCAAGTCGGGCAAGTTCCAAAAGGTGTAGCTAGCCATCGACGCCTGCGGACGAGTAGGCGAGCCTCCCACCCACGATCGTCGCTGCTATACCCACCTTCCTGACCATCGCAGGGTGCATCCCTTCGACGTTCGAGTCAAGGAGCGTGAGGTTCGCGTCTGCGCCTTCCGCCAGCCCTGACCCGGCCTCGTCGAAGCCGTTGGAGCTAGCGCTCGTAGTGTAAAGGCCAAACGCTTCGTCAAGGGACAGAGATTCCTGAGGCGCGAACCCGCCTCTTGCCATCGCGGCCCAGGCGCCGACGAGGGGACTCATCTGCTCGATCGGGGAGTCCGAGCCTCCAGACGCCACGATTCCCTCGGACAGCATCGACTTCAGCGGGTACAGGTCCTGGACCCTGTCTACACCCAGCCTCGCGGCTGCCCATGAATCGGACGTGATGAAGAGGGGCTGGACGGCGGCCCTGATGCTGTGCTTGGCCATCCCTGCCATCAGGTCCCTGGGAAGTAGGCTCGCGTGTTCTATCCTGTGCCTCTTCGGGTTCCCGCCCCCTGTGACCCGGGCGAGCGCCAGGATCGCCTGTTCCACGGCCCTGTCTCCGATGGCGTGGACAATGACCTGGTAGCCGGCCGCGTCGGCCCCATCGACGATACCCGCTATCTCCTCGTCGCTGTGCCTCAAGATCCCGCTGTTGCCGGGGTCGTCCGAGTACGGCATGCGCAGAGCCGCGGTCCTGGCCCCAAGGGAGCCGTCGGCGTAGACTTTCACGCCGTTGATTTTGACTCTGTCTTCGTTGAACTTCGATCGGAACCCCCTCTCTTTCACGTACTCCATCGCCTCAGCCGGGATGTACACCCTGTAGCGCAGGGATAGCGCACCGGCCGATTGCAGAGAGGCGAGTGCCTCGAGCTCTTCAAGGTAGCCTGTTGGTGAGACGACCGCATGCAGGGTCGTAATCCCGCACTTCGCGGCGTCTGCATCCGCAGAGAGCAGGAAGTCCGCGCAGGCCTGTGCGCTCCGTGGCATCTTTCCGTAGGCTTCCTCCAGTGCCCCCTCTTTGACGATCCCCGTCAGGCGCCCTCCGGCGTCCCTCACAAACTCGGGGCCAAGCCTGTCTTCGAAGGCGAGCGTCCTGATCGCGACTGTGTTGAGCAGGGCGATGTGGCCGCAGACCCTGGTGAGGGCGACTGGGTTCTTGCCCGACAGGTCGTCGATGTCCGAGCGGTCCGGCATCCTTCCCTCGCTGAAGGCCTCCTGGTCCCAGCCCATTCCCGTCACCCACTCCCCGGGCCTTGACCGCTGCAACCTTGCGAGAAGGCGCAGCCGGAGGCCAGTGATATTGCCGGTGCCTTTGAGGTCGACGTTACGCTTCAGCCAACCGTACTCAAAGGGGTGGCAGTGGGTGTCGGTGAATCCCGTAAAGAGCGTTGCCCCGTTCGCGTCGAGCCGCTTCGCTCCGGCGGGAGTGTCCATCGTCTCGGTGCCGGATAACTTGACGATCTTTCCTCTATGGACCAAGAGAGACCCTGCCCCCGCCTTGCCGCCCAGCCTGCAGTTCTCGATCAGGATGGCCGTTTCTTGAGCGCCTCCTTCGCGAACCGCACAGATGGGGTCACTTTCTTGATGAGCGACAGCGCGCGCAGGTCCTCGGGGGTGTCCACGTCAGACATGATTCCCGCTCCGCAGTAGACGGCGAGGGACAACCCCTTCACCGCAGCCCCGCTGATATGGTTCCAGAAGCTGTTGGAGTCATAGCTTAGGGCCAGCGGGGCCTTCGCCGAAAATATGAGCAGGTTGGTGCCGTCGAACGAGCGGGACGGGGATAGGACGCATCCAAAGATTCGTCTCAGAACAAGGGCGTACCTGACCTCACCAGCGGAGAGTGTGGGCAAGTCTGAAGGGATTACCATGATGTCGCGCGCCTTTCCTCCGAGCGCCTTCATGCCAGTCCAGATCGCGGCATTGACTCCTCCGTCCCGGGATTCCTGGATGGTCTGGGCCCCAGCCTTTAGTGCGAGGGCAAGGGCCTTCCCATCTGACGAAATAACGTAACATCTTCGTAGCAACCCAGCCTCGCGAAAGGCTCCGAGCGTGTCCAGGAGCATCAGCTCCGCCAGGTGTCGCCTCTGGTCAGGGTGAAGCACTTGGGAGAGCCTCGTTTTCCTCTGGTCGGCCTTGAAGGGGATCAGGACGGCAGTCGCGCTCAAACCTTCACCAACTCCCTTGACAGTCTCACCTCGTCGGAACGGTTGGCCATCAATGTGTCTGAAGCGACGCAGCTGATCCCGAGCCCTTCGATTTCATCTGCCGCCGCCGCGTCGCTCCTGTCGACGACCAGGGCATCGAGGAATCCGGAGTACATACGCGCCACCCCGACAGAGTCTGGCCGCACTTCGACTGCCCTCATCAGCTTTGCCGCGGGACCGCTGAAGGGCGCCCTTCCTACCATCGGAGAGAGCGCCGTAACCCTTGCATTGGACCTGGAGAGCTTCTTCGAAAACCTGGGTACTGCAAGCATTGGCCCTATGCTGGTGACAGGATTGGCAGGGCAGATCACGATCCTGTCTGCGTTCTCGATGGCTCTCTCGACCTCTTCGCTGCACCGTGCCTTTGAGGACCCCCGGTAAGTCACGCCTCTAACGGAGGGTCTACCCCGGTCTCTGACCCAGAACTCCTGAAGGTGCAAGGAGCCTTTGGAAGTCAGGATGCGGGTCTCGACTGCGTCGTCCGTCAGGGGCAGAATAGTTTGGGCGACCCGGTATGCCTTCCGAAGCTTCTCGGTGACCGAAGTCAGGGACTTTCCCTCCCTGAGCATCCTGGTCCGAACTATGTGGGTGGCGATGTCCAAGTCTCCGAGCGCGAACCAGGTCGGCTCCCCCATCTGGCCCAGCCGTTTGAGCGCCCGGAAGGTGTCTCCCTCTATGCCCCACCCCAGCTTCGCGTTCGCGGCTCCGGCAAGCGTGTACATTGCTATGTCGACGTCCGGGCAGACATAGAGGCCATGCGCCCAGAAGTTGTCGCCGACGTTTGCCACTACTGTCAGGTCCACGCCCAGCGCCGACAGCCCCCTCAGCAGCTTAGCCGAGCCCGTCCCCCCTGCCAGCGCTACGACCCTCATCTCAGCCTGTCACCTGAAGAGGTCTCTTTCCCTCTTCATGATCAGGGATTTGACTCCCTCCTCTCCCCTGGCATACTTCACGCCGCGGACGACGGCGACCGGGACCCTTTCTAGCTTCCCCATTGCGAGCTCGGCCGCGCCTGCAACCTCATCGACGACCGCGGGTTCCGTTACCCTCAGGGCATAGCCGAACCTGTCAGCCTTGCCCCTGAAGGAGAGCAAAGGGTCGATCCCAGAGCACCCTATGGCCACGTCGGTCTGACCCCTTCTCCATGGTCGGCCGAAAGTGTCGGTTACGACCACTGCCAGATTAACTCCTGTGTGGGCCTCGAGGGCCTTCCTGATCCTCCTTGCACTGAGGTCGGAGTCCAACGGGAGCAGGCTGGCGCGCCCTTTCCCGACGTTGGATTGGTCGACGCCTGAGTTCGCGCACACGAACCCGTGCTTCGTCTCAGTGATGACGACGCCGTGCCCGCTCCTCACCACCCTAACCGACTCTCTCAGGACCAACTCCGTGAGCCGGGGGTCCTTCCCTGCTGCTTTCGCAAGGCCCTTCGCCCGCCTTCCTGGAACCACGTCTCTCAGCCTGACAACCTGCCCTTCGGCCTTGGACACGATCTTCTGCTTGACGACCACGATGTCTCCGTCCTTCAGCTCCAACCCGAATCGCTCGAGCGCCGCCAGCACCACCCCCGCCACATCCGACCCCACGGCAACCTCTGGGATGCCCTCGAGAGGGATGACCTCGACCTTTCCCAAATCGCTCCGCCCGACCAGGCCGAGAGGGCGCGATAAATGCTACCCCTGGGGCATCCGATTCAGGGGACTAGAATTTAATATCCGGAAGAACGCCGCGACCCCAGATTGCCTACACCAGAAGACGTGATGAAGGCTCTTTCCTCGGTCAAGGACCCGGAGTTGGGCCGGGACTTGGTCTCCCTGCGGATGGTCGAGGACGTCTTGGTGGATGGTGGGAAGGTCACGTTCACTCTCAACCTCACGACGCCTGCCTGCCCACTGAGGACCAGGCTCGAAGACGCCGCAAAGGACGCGGTGAAGGGCATTCCGGGGGTCACCGAAGTGCAGATGAAGACCGGCTCCGTCGTCTATGCCACAAGAGACGCGTCGCAGGGAGAGGTGCTCAAGGGAGTCAAGAACATCATCGCGGTCGCGAGCGGGAAGGGGGGGGTCGGGAAGTCCACGGTCTCCGTGAACCTGGCTGTCGCGCTGGCGGCATCGGGGGCGAAGGTCGGGATACTCGATGCGGACGTTTACGGACCGAACATCCCGCACATGATGGGCGTGAACAAGGATCCGGAGGTCAGGGACGAGCTGATAATCCCGCCGGTGGCCCACGGGGTCAAGGTGGCGTCACTGGGCTTCTTCTACAAGGACGAGACCCCTGTGATATGGCGGGGGCCTCTCGTCGCGGGCGCCGTGAAGCAGCTGCTGACCCAGGTCGACTGGGGCGAGCTCGACTATCTTGTCTGCGACATGCCGCCGGGCACCGGCGATGCGTCCCTGACGCTAGCGCAGACGGTCCCGCTGGGAGGAATCGTGATAGTGACTACGCCCCAGGAGGCGGCCCTCAGCATCGCTGCCAAAGCCCTCGCGATGTTCAGGAGGCTGGACGTGCCCATCCTCGGCGTCGTAGAGAACATGAGCTACTTCGTCTGCCCTCACTGCGGCGAGCGGTCCTACATCTTCTCCAAAGGAGGAGGGAGGAAGATCGCCTCGGAGCAGAACGTCGAGTTCCTCGGGGAGATTCCGCTGGTCACGGCCGTCAGAGAGCAGTCCGATGCCGGAGTCCCCGTAGTCGTCGCGAAGCCTGGGTCGCCCGAGGCCGCCATCTTCAGGGACTTCGCGTTCAAGGTCGCGGGAATGGTCAGCATCGTGGCCTTCGCGAAGATGAAGAAATGACAGGGGAAGAAGACCGCCTTCTCACCGACAAGGAACGAAAGAAGAAGGCCCGCAAGAGGAGGCGTGGCCCTTACAGGAAGTCTTTTTACCTGAACGCGGGTCGTTAGTCCAGGTAAGGAGGTCATTTAGACGGTCGCGGGGCATCACGAAGACGCGGTGGAAGGCCAGCACACCTGCGATTCTAGTCGAAGGCCTGGCCCGGGCGCTCAGGGCGGGGGTCGCACCAGTCAACGAGGTGGCCCAGGCCTGAAGATGACCAGACGTGACTGGGCGAAGCTCGGGGCCGAGATTGTCCTGATCCTGCTTGCGCTTTCAGCCATTCTAGCTCTGCTTCGGTAGGCTAGGCTTGACCTGATATGGCTAGACTAGGCGCTGAGAGAGAAAAGAGCCAGATGCCTGTTGGACTCAGCGGACTGCCACTGCGTCAATCTCAACCCTCGCACCTTTCGGCAGGGCCGGGACCTGGACCGTGGACCGGGCAGGATAGGGTGCTGAGAAGTGTCTCGCATACTCCTCGTTCATCTGTGAGAACTCGGCGAGGTCCGTCATGAAGACGTTCGTTTTCACCACGTTCTTCATGCTGAGCCCTGAGGCTTCGAGTACAGCTTCAAGGTTCTGAAGTACTCTCTTGGTCTGGGCGACTACCCCCTGCTCGAGGTTTCCCGTGGAGGGGTCGAGACCGATCTGTCCCGCGCAATAGACTGCTCCTGCGTCGATCGCCTGTGAGTACGGACCCACGGGAGCCGGCGCGCCTTTCGACTTGACTTCTCGGTTCAACGGTGACCGCCGAAGTCAGCCGTCTTAAATCGGTTGTGAAGAGGAGACGGAAAGACGCAGGAGAGAAGGCAGTCACCGAAGTGCCCTGAGGAGTCCTTCGTAGATCTCCGACTCTTTGTTGTACTCGACCCTCTCCTTCCCGTCCATGTCCTCCAGCATCGTGGATATCCGCTTGCCCCTCTTCGAGACCAGGATGATCCGCCTCCCCGCCTTGTAGGCGGCCATCACCTCCATGCCGACGCCCGTGCTCGGATCGGTCACGTCGGCGACCATGACGTCTGCTGCCTCCGACCCGGTCCTGTCGCGCTCAAAGACGTTCACGGCTGAAGGAGCCGAGACCTCCAAAGGGTCCAGGTTCCATGGTGAAGCGACCTCGTGGCCCAAGTCCCTGATGGCCTTCGCCATGATGCGGGTCCTCTCGATCGACCTGTTGGAGACGAGCGGCACGGCCAGGTAGACTTTCAACGCGGAAGCAGGAAGGGGGTGAGGGTTTATGCCTTGCTGGAAAGAGCCGCGTTCAGCGGAGGCGATGAGGCTTTGCGGTGGTCGCACTTCTGGGGGCTGTGCGCGTAGCAGTAGGTAGCTCCACAGATGTGGCATGAGTAGTAGAACCCGACGCCGAGGTTCCGGCCGCATAGACCGCATGTCGGCGCAGGCTTCTGCTCCTGGCTCGTGTACATGCTTGTAGCCTCTAGACGTCTCATGGTGGCGGTCGGTAATAAGCAGTTTTACAGTATTTGCATGCAGAATAGGGAGGGATATGTGAAATTAATATTCACTACTCACCTTCAGTGAAGTGAACGGTAACCGCCCCCAGGTGAGTCAATTCCCGATGGTCAAGCTGACTGTCCCTTCAGCGCTTGTATCCTGTCTTGCGGAGGAACTCATGCCGCTCCTTCTTGTCTGCAGTGGTTTCCGAGCCCTTGGGCGAAACGCCGTCGACTACCCCCAAGATGCCTCTGCCTTCGCCCGTGTCCGCCACCATGACCGTAACCGGGTTGGAAGTGGCACAGTAGATTCCAGTGACCTCCTCAACATTCTTGAGCCTGTTGAGGACGTTGATCGGGAAGGCCCCCTTCAACACCACTGCAAAGCAGTGCCCAGCCCCTAGTCGGGACGCAAACTTCCGGGCAGTTGAAACAACTTCATCGTCAGTCCCGTCGTACCTGATGAGCGCCTTCCCTGATGCTTCGCAGAAGGCGACGCCGAACTTAATCCCTGGCATCGACGTAACCAGGACTTCGTAGATGTCCTCGATTGTCTTGATGAAGTGGCTCTGGCCGAGAATCAGCTGGTTACCTTCGGGTACCTGCAGAACAACCTCCTCGACCTTCACGCCCCAGCTTGGGTCGAGGGACTCCAAAACCCTTTGGATAGGACTCCTCTGATGGGTTCGAGTCCGGTGGGATTCTCTTTGTTTATGGAGGCGGGCCCCTTTCAGGTGGATGGCATGGGTCAGCCGGATTTGAACCAGCGATTTTGGCGGGGTTGGAATAGACTCCAGTGTTCGCTAAAAGGAAAGGAGAGGATTCCTGCCCGACAGGGTTACCCTTCTAAAGAGGAATACGCGATGAAACTACTCTCAACCTTAGCTTCACTTCACGGTAGGTGGATAACCCCATCAACCGATGACATGGCACGACCTTGGCTTACTACCACTAGGAGAGAGAATCACCGTTGCAAAAAGTCACGGTTGACATAGCGAGAATCGCAAGACTGGTCGTCTCAACGTTCGTGGCTCCGTTTATCGAAAGGTCGGGGTTGTAGCCTGTATAGAATCCCCCGTCTGGGGCTTGCATCTGAAGAAGGGTCGTCAATGCCAACTGGTATGCCGTCTGGTTGAATGGCCCGCATTGGGTCTCGATGGTGTAAATGAATAGCGCAAGTTTGTATGTCTGGTAGATTCCTCTGCTTGAACCTTCTTGAAATGGTGTGTCGTTGAGCCCGACACCGTTGAAGAAACTGACTCCGTCACTGAACCCCTGCGACCAGCCCGTTGTGTTGCCTTGGTTCTGGTCGCAGATTGCCTGCAGGAATGCTGCGTCTGTATACTGAGTTTCCGAGAGTGTGCCACTTCCGTTATTTAGGGTCACCATGATTTTGGGATTGCCAGCATATGGGATGGTGTAATTGTCGGCCGAACTAAGTGAACATGAACCCTTCCAGTAGCTGCTCAGAAGCATGTATTGATTCGTCGCATATCCAAGGCGTGGAGAGTAGTGGTGCAGCGTTGCCGATATGTTATTTGCAATGGCCATGAGTGTCGAATTTGACGACCCGGTTTGATTTAGGACTAGGGCGGCGAGATAGTTGTCGCTATAGAGCCAATAGACGTCTGAGTGCGGAGTTTCGGAAATCAAGCCGATGTGAGGGTTGTAGTTTGATGCGAGATAGTAGAGGCCAGCTTCAACTTCCCTGTCTTCAAATGCAAGTTCCAACGACCTCAGATTCGACACTTCTCGGTTCAAACTCGATACCTCTTTGCTGAGACTGACATTGTGCTGGGACAGCTCAGATGTGACTGAATAAGAATAGACAGACAACGCTGCTACCCCCAACAAAACTACGATGCAGATGACAATGAGTACATTAGCAGTTGATGTCTTCTGTTTCTCGGCTCTCATGCCGTGTGAAACAAGCGAAATGCCGTGATTTACGCCTACCCTCCAGAACGGCCTAGCAGTCTTGGTGGGTTTGGATGATATTCGCACGGTTCCATTGCGCTCGCCCAGACCTGGGACCTAGGCTTTGACTGGCCTCTCTTCTTCCTTCACGAATCTATGCGGCTTGAACCGGATCTCGGCGCCTCCGAACAGAACACCGATGATGTTGTTGGCTTTCTCCAGGTCTGCCCTTATGTCGCAGGACACGCCCTCAAGCCTGACGACACCGGGCTCTGACTTGCTCCGGGACGCCACATATGTGCAACTCCCTATCTTGATCTCGCCCAATACCTCTTTTTCTTTCTCTTCGCTCACTCTTTCACCAACCTAGGGGTCTTGTAACTGATGACAAACGAAGGAGTCGCCCAGGTGGTGACCAGCATGGGGGTCTGGTAGGACATCGACTTGACAGCCGCGTAGGCGCCTTCTATCCTCCTGACGAAGGCCAGCCATCCCGAGTACACGGAAGTCGGGACTTTCCCCGGCTTCAGGGTCTCCTTCTCGGAGACCCCCTTTGCCCTTCCGCCTGTCCAGAGCCTGTAGTCAACTCTGAAGGGGACAGTTAGACCGGTCATAGCTTCTGACAGGTCTCCTGTCTGCACTGAGCCCAAGCAGCGGTACCAGCCGCAGACCGGGCATTCGACGTTGACCATCGTTTTTACCAAGAGATTCCCCAGGTGTTATAGACCGGTCTATCTTTACAAGGAATTCGGTTGGCAGAGAGGTGCCAGTGTAAAGAGTCTGATTGCGGCCTGAGTGCGTCTGCTACGCGCTTAGCTCGATTGTCTCTTCGAAGAACCTGCGGGTAGTCCCGCTCGCCGGCGAGTCGAAGGGGTCGACGCTCACCACAACCGGTAGGTTCCTCACTGCATATCCGAGGAGCAGGCACATCCTTGGCGGGAGGGTCCTCACTATGGCCCGAACGGTGTCGGCGTCGGCCATGGTGGCCTGGGAGACTAGGGCCAAGTCCGAATCGTTGCTGAAGTTGTAGAGGAAGATGTTGTCGACCTGCCTGTAGATCTTCTGGTCAATGGCGTCGGGCTGGTTCGTGACGAAGACCGTGAAGACGCCGAAGTGGCGCATCCTGGTGATCAGGTCCTCCCAGTACGTGTCCCTGAGGTAAAGGTGGGCCTCCTCGGCGAAGAGGAAGACCGGCGGTATCTTCCTGCGCTCCAGGAGCTCCACCATCCGGGAGAGCATCAGCTCTACGACCATCCGCCTGTTCAGGGGGGAGACGCCGCTCAGAGTCACAATGAGAGAACCCCCTCTGGGGTTGAGGTCAAAGAAGTCCTGCAGGTCGAACTGCTGGTGGGGCGCGTCTGAAAAGAGGCCGCAGGAGGCTAATGTGAGGTACCTTGCGAAGAGGGCGTCACGGACGAACTCGTTGCACCGCCACTGGTGGATCGCTGTTTCGAGCGACGCCAGGGAGAGCTCGTTCCGTTCCTCGAGCTGTTCCCAGATCTTGACGAACTCGCGCAGCGAGGTCCCGGGCATGTCCAAGGAGTGAGACAGCAGGTTCGTGATGGAACGGAGGCCGACACTGGCCAGGGAGAACTTCAGGTCCCGGCCGGGCCTCATCGCCCTGACCTTGCCGTCGACCGCGGTCCTGGTCCCGTCCCTCCGCTGGCCGATCGAGGCGTACTCGTCGTTCAGGTCGAAGACAACCGAATAAGCCCCCTGCTCCAGGAGGCCTCTGAGGAGCATCTTTGCGAGGTGCGACTTGCCCGACTCCTTCCTTCCCGTGATGACCGTGATCCTTCCGTCGAGGGACTCGGCGGCGACCGAGAACTCGGAGTCCGAGTCGACGCTACCGATCCTGATCATTCTCGTTCCGAGCGGCGGGAGGGTCCCGGACAGCTCCTCGACCATCAACCTCGTCACCCTCGAATTGGTCCTGGAGGGCATCCAGTCGGCGCGAGGGGTCAGCCTTCCTCCTGAAATCGTCCCCCTCGGCTTGCAGAGCAGGATCCGCATGTCCCTGATCAGGGTGGAAATGGTTGAGAGGTCGGTCGGATCGGCAGTGACCCCGGGGGCCGATGCCGAGAGCACCTCCTCCCGGGCGATCTCCTCCTCGATACCCTCGAGGTCGAGATATCGCTCGTCGTAGACCTGGAGTACGAGGCTCCTACTCTCTTCCGCCGCCACGAGGTAGTCGCCGACCCGGGCCGGCTCTCGGGGTGACGCGATCACCAGAATGTCGTCCGAATCTTTCCTGAGTATCTTCAGGGGTCAGGCTCCTCCCTTGAAGCTACCGAGGGCGATCCTCCTGAGCGAGAAGGTCGGGAGCTGCCTGAGCCTGAAGCGCCTCGTGACGAAGGCCTTCAGGGCTTGGTCGTCGGCCTTCGAGAAGATGGAGAGGTGGTGCGCGATCTTTAGCGAATCGGGATACCCCGAAGAGAAAGCGTCGTTCCAGAGGATCCTGCCGAGGGTCTGCCTGACTGGCTCAGGGTCCAGGGCGACGTCCAGCCTGAAGACAAGGCCGCTCGGGGTGAACTTCGCCAGCACCGTCTTGACCTGGCTGTCGCCGTCGATGCTGTGGTAGGCCGCAACCTCCGACCTCGAGAGTGCGCTAACCGCGCTCTCAGAGAAAATCAGGTTGCTCGACTTCGAGAACCCCACCAGGCAGGTGCCGGAGTTGCTTGGCTTCGGCAGAGATAAGGCGAACTGGCCCATAGGGTGCTTGAGCGAACCGTCAGCCATCACGACGGTTTTCTCATCGCTCGCCATCAGGGCGTCGATGACTCGCCTCTCCACACAGTTCCTGATCACCCTCTCGGCCACGGTGTGGTCTACCAGTAACAAGGCGAATTCGGGAGACGAAAGTCTCGAGTCGATGCCAACCAGCCCCGAGCCCGACGCGTAGACCAGTATGGGGCCGAGCCTGAAGAAGCGCCGAAGGGCCCCCTCGAATGAGATGCCTATCGCCGCCCTTGCCGCGTAGAGGGCCCCCTCAGAGGTTTCTCCGACGAGGACGCACGTCGAGTCGACCGACGCGACCGGTCGCCCTTCTTTGATGGGAATTATGCACCCAGGGACCAGGGTCGCGTCTGCCTCCTCGAAGTACGGATACAGCTCCCTCCCGTAGCGGCTGAAGACGAAGTTTCTTCCCGAGAGCTCCCGGTCGGCGCTCTCTTCGAGCTCGGCAAAGCTCCGCTTGAACTCCTCTGCAAGAGAGTCCAGAAGGCCGGGCTTGAGGCCGTCGGGGAGGATGCTTGTTGCGATGGCCATGTTGCGCAACATGGTATACCATCGGTGGCTCTATAAATGTTGCGCAACATCAACATGCGCAACAGCCGCCGCCCGACCCGTCCTCGGCCTACTCCCATGGTCCCTCTCCGGGGCTCTGTCCAACTGATGGGTGATTTCTGAGGGTGTCCAACCGTGGGTGATACGTCTTAGCTCGGGTTTGGTTCATCTTTGGGTGATTCCTCCCGTTGCTTCTTCTCTTCGAGAAGTTTGTCAAGTTTCTCGTTTACGTCGGCTAATCCAAGTGAAGCAGACCCAGCAACCACTAAGCCGAGTGATATTGCGAGGAGGCTGTAATAGACTGGAGGAGGATTGTATGGAGCCAAGAACGCGACGTTCCAAAATGCGAGAATGACGAAAATGCCTACGAAGACACCGCAGGCCACGAAGTAGTAGCCCCGGGCTCGATAGTTTGTCACTTCAAAGCGGATTCGAGAAGGGCCATCCACTTATCCTTTCCTTCAACTTTGATTCCCGATGCTTGTGCGGGAGTCTGTCCTTCTAAAGCCGCATGGGGCTTCACAAAGTTGTAGTGGATTCGCTGCCCCTCTGCGAGTGGTGTCTTCATGCTCTTCCAACCCCGTTGAACCTTCACCCTCTCCCGAAGAGTCCCATTGAGGCGTTCAATCCTGTTGTTATTCGCGTGGGGCTTGCCAACTCCCATCTTAGCGACGAGTTCGGGCTTGCTCTCGCCCTCCCAGTAAGTCATTGCTTGAGGGTAGGCGTTCAACTTGTCCGCGAATATCCTCTCAGGTTGAGAGTCCTTCGCAACCTTCCGCGCCTCGTTGAACGCCCCGACTGCGCCGTTCACGTTTCTATGCGTGGAGAGGCGAGAGGCGAGTAAGAAGCGGGTCTTCCTGTCCATCACGTTCCACAAGAACGCCATGCTCTTTTGGTTATACTGAGTGTCATTCACCCCTCCCCGCATCTTCACAAAGAGTTCATCGGCCTGCCAAGTGTCCGAGAGTTGGGGCGAGAGGGAATTGACATACTCGGAGATGCGGGGAACGAAGGTTTCAATCCAATAATAAACGGTGGACTTGGCAAGCGTCAAATCGAAGTGGTCGTTGAGAGTCCGCGTTATCTTCCTCACGCTCAACCCCGAAAAGTAGAGGTCGAGGGTGAGAGTTATCGTCTTGGGGTCGTATCTCGCCTTCTTGATTAGACCCTCTCGGAACTTGCTCTTACAGTCCTTACATTTGAACAACTGTTTCCCGTTGTAATTCCCGAACCTTACCACGCGGATTGAACCGCACTTCGGGCATTGGGTAGCATCCTCAGAGAAGACCTTCGGCTTCGGCTCGGATTGAAGTTCGACTCGGGAAGCAATCCAGAATCTAACGGCGAAGGCGTGTTTACAAGAATCAATTACATCGGCGCGGTTTTGGAAGTCGGGGCAGTCGCAGACCCACTTGGCGTTAATGGTCTTCACCGTGTAGAAGACCCCTTCCCTCGACTGAGACGGGACAGAAAAAGACCCGTCGGCGTTCTCTCTGATTGTGGCAGACTTGGCGATTGCCAATCCTCTGTCTTCGCGTGGACTGCTCATTTCAGTCTGCCTCCATTCTCGCGTCGCGCTTCGAGGGAGTGAACAAAGTCCTCGAACCTGTCGGCGTCCATCTCGCTTCGCATTTGTTCCGTGCTCATGCCATACGTATGGCAAGCCACCTTAATAAATGGTATGGCAGTATGGCAAGCCTTAATAGGGCGAGGTGGCAAAACGGCAGTATGGCAACGTTTAAGAGGTATGGCTTGCCAGCATCGCCTGGATATGTCTGAGCAGGAAGGGGAGATGACCAAGACCACGTTCAGAATGCCGAAGGGTCTTCTGAAAGACGTTCAGCACTTCGGCATCGAGAACGACATGACCGACACTCAAATCTTCAACGAGGCGTTGAAGGCGTGGATGAAAGAACAGAAGAAACTCAAGAAGGAGGCCAAGTCGATTGGCTAAGAAGCAATGGACATACTTCAATCCGGACTACAAGTTCAGAAAGGTAGACGAGTTCTGTGCGTGGTTCGTGAACGGGAACGAGGACAAAGTAAGGGTCACGAACAAAATCGCACACGAACCAACTGCCGAGGAAGTTTTGAGGTTCGTCAGGCTGAATCCTAACTTGTTCTCCAAACATGAAGTCAAGGAATACGGGGCATACTATTTGGCACGTGCCTACATACCAAGCGACACTACTTTCGATTTCGGCGAGAAATACATCAGTCACCTCAGGCTTGAGGACAATCCAGACGATAGATTCGCCACTTTGAAAGACCTCGTCCACAGATGGGTTGGCATCATCAAAACTGATGCGGATAACCAAGAAGCACTGGTCGAGAAACTATGGCCTTTGATTGCGCTTCTAACGGAGGAAAAGAGAATCGACGAAGGCAAGGGATTCAGACTGGAGAACTACGGTGAATCGGAGTCAGCGAGATTCAACGCGGTAATGAACAATCACGAGCAAAGAATCAACCACCTCGAAAACAATCCAATACTGAAGAAGGGCATATCAAAATGACCCGTGAGCGGTGTCCAAAGTGCGTAGGCTTCCTTTACCCTAAGAGAGACGGAAAGTCTGGCTTCACAATCAAGAGATGCTTCGTTTGTGGATATTTCGAGTCAAATTCGGAGGGATATTTCCTGAATCCAGCGCTCGAACAATCGCTCTTCAGAGACTACTTCCCAACTCGGCAAGGTTGGAAGGCATCACCCATAGTTGGACAGACCTTCACATCACCCGAACATTGGACAGAGCCCTCTCCGGACCGACAATCCTTCAAATATGGGCAACTTGCCCAACAAGGACAACAAGATACCCCTTGTCATCACAGCCGAACACAATCACGGTTAAGCTTAAGAGGGGAGCCTGGGAAATCGAAATCACCTCGCCTGAGGACCGAGTCCAGCAGGCAGTGGAGAGCGTACTGGCCGGAATGGCATCCAAGGAGCCGGCACTCGTCGAGCCCCAAGACACGCAGCAGGAACAGCGCAGGTTTGAGACCTGCAGGGGGCTCATCGTCACGATGTGGCGCGAGGGATGGTTTTCGACCCCAAGGGCGCTTTCAGAGGCGCACGAGGAGATGAGCAGGCGAGGGTATCACTACGACCGGACCGCGGTCTCGCACACCTTGGCGGACCTGGTGCGGGAGGGCACACTCTTCCGAGAGGGAAGCATGCGGAACTACCGCTACATCCAGAAGTACCCTATTGCCGGGCAGAATCACGGCGTCTCGAATCCCCAGGGACCGGATGCCCCCGCATAGCAAAGCCTCCTCAATCGAAGTATCGCTTGTAGTGGCGGGTCTCCTACATCTCTTCTCCTTCTGCAGGCCTGCGCTACGGTTGGGATGGGCTTTCTTCCTGCGGCTTCAACTTCTTTGAGAGTCTGCTCTCCCAGCCTGTTGACTCCTACGGTCGCAATCCTGTACTTGCCCCCTCCCTGCGAATCGACCCTCTCCACCTGGGCCGATTTCGTCAGCTCGCTCAGCCTGGAGCTTATCGTCTTCGGATAGAGCCCGGTCGCTGCCTCGATTTCACCGACGCTCATGGCATCGGACGAGGCCTTGTTGCTCAGGCTGGCTATCCGGGCCGCAACCAGCTGCAGCAGAATGACGTCCCTGTCGCTCAGCTTCTTGTTCTGGGTCCAGACCCTCGGTCCTTCCGGGGTGATTCTGACGTGCTCTTTGAACATCCGTATGAGGTCGTTCAGGGAGAAGTTGACCGTGATTGTGCGGGCGAGGTCCATGTTGGGCACGACCTTAGAGACGAACTCGTGCAGCGACCGCATGACCACATCGGGCGACCCAGAGAACTCGACCCTTGTGTCGCCGTAGCTGACCGTTATCGAAAGCTGATGCTCCGAGGACACTACGCTTCTCTGCTCCGCCGCCGACATCAATCGTGGCTGGTTAAATTAGGTTCTGGGAGGAAGCCGTCTCGTCCAGCCTTTCGTCGCGGCCGAGCAAGGGGCCCGACGGCAGGGTCATGGCCGACGACGTGTAGACAAACTCGCCGTCCTCGGCCTTGAAGCGCCTGATCCTGGTCGCCTTCGCAAGCCTGAGCAGTGCCACGGCGACCGACTGCTTGGGATAGTTCATCCCGTAGGACTGCAGGGCCTCCCTCACGTCTGAGAGTTTCCGCCTTTCCCTCCCCCAGGGGTCGGAGAAGAACTTCCCGATCACGTCGGCGAGAGAGTCGCCCTTCTCGACGCCAATCACGGGAAGCTGGCCCGGCGCAAGGAGAGCCGACGACTCCCCGCGTTCGGCCGGTCTGGCGCCCACTCCCACCGCGCCCTGTGCGCCCAATCCCTGCAGCTTGGCGGCTACCTCCAGTATCAGTTCGATTGCCTCTCGGAGATGCTCGGGGTCGGCCTCCACCTCAGCCTCGGCCTGGCCCAGCTTCACCCTGATCTTGGTCAAAGGCGCCAGCTGCGCCGAACCGGAATCGTCCATTTAAGTCTAGGCGGGCAGACGGAAATCTTCTTTCACGGTCGTGAGGACGACGTGTGTGATGGCCCTTTCCACGAAAGGCATCGTGAGGAGGCCCTTCGTAAAGCGGCTCAACTCCTCCCTGTCCTTGAACTTGGCGACTATAATCCCGTCTATCTCCCCGGTCACATCATAGACGGCACAGACGCCCGGCAGCTTCGCAATCTCCCGCTCCATCTCGAGCAGTTTCCCCTTCGAGACGAGTATCTCGGTCACTGCCGTCAGGTCGTAACCCAGGATCTGCGAATCGATGATGCCAGCATACCCCCTGACCACCCTTGCTTTCTCGAGCCTCGCGACCCGGGAAGCGACGGTCGTCGGGGAGAGGCCAAGCTCCGTAGCCAGCTGCCTCAGGGAAGCTCTGCCGTCATGCGTGAGGTGGCGAAGAATCCTCCTGTCCGTGTCGTCGATGGTCATCTGTCCAGAACCCTCCCCTACGAGTGGCGGCTCGCTGGCTGTCTGTCCACTCTTTTCCCTGTTGACCGCAAATCTGTCCAGTTCCTCCACATGACGCTTATATTAGTTACGAACAGTGCGTCTGCAATTGACCTACAAGATCACTGATGACGGAAGGTTCGTGAAGAAGAGTTTCAATCCGACCGAGGTTCTCGACCTAGTCGAGAAACAGGGCGTTAAGTTCGTCGATCTGCAATTCACCGATGTGCCAGGGCGGCTGAAGCACGTCAGCATACCTTCAGAGATGATGCACGAGAAGATGTTCTCCGAGGGCGTCGCGAAGCTGGATGGCTCATCAGTAAGGGGTTTTGTTGAGATTCAAGAATCTGACATGCTCCTTGTACCTGATCCGTCGACCTACGGGGTCATCCCTTGGATCGAGGACAGCGTCAAGACTGCCCGTCTGATTTGCGACGTGAGGGCCGGATACGGGGCCGGGAAGTTCAGCAGGGACCCAAGGCACGTCGCCCAGACCGCCGAGGCGAAGATAAGGGATGCAGGGTTCACAGATTCCCTGTGGGGCCCCGAGATAGAATTCTTCGTCTTCGACAGCGCGACCTGGGAAGCGAACGACCCGTTCAGCTCCGGCTTCAAGATATCGTCCCGCGAGTCCGCGAACGAGGCCAGGGGGACCAACTTCCCGATCCGCTTCAAGGACGGATACTACCCCGCCCAGCCGGTCGACACGATGAGCGACTACCGGGGGACATGCGTCAATTACCTCCGTGACGGCTTCGGAGTCCTCTGCAACGCACACCACCACGAGGTCGCAACGGCGGGGCAGTGCGAAATCGACATGTACAGAGACGAACTCGTTACGGCTGCTGACAGCGCTATGACCTACAAGTTCGTGACCAAGAACGTGGCGAACAAGATGGGGCTAATAGCGACCACAATGCCGAAGCCGATCTTCGGCGACAACGCGGTGGGCATGCATGTTCACTCTAGCCTCTGGAGGAGCGGGAAGAACGCATTCTTCGACCCTTCAGACGCCTATGCCGAGATCAGCCAGGCTGCCCGCTACTACATCGGAGGGATCATGGAGCACAGCCGGGCCCTTACCGCAATCGTCGACCCGACGACCAACTCGTACCACAGGCTGGTCCCGGGCTACGAGGCTCCGGTCTACATCGCCTGGAGCAAGATGAACAGGTCGGCAAACGTCAGGATTCCGGCCTACGAGAAGGGTTTGGAGGGCGCGAAGAGGGTCGAGTTCAGGACCCCCGACCCGTCATGCAACCCGTACCTCGCCTTCGCGGCGATCACCGCCGCCGGGCTGGACGGTGTGAGAAAGAAGACAGACCCGGGCGACCCGGTGGACGAGGACATCTACAAGCTGACCGCTGAGAGGCGGAGGGAACTCAAGGTGGGCGAGCTCCCCGGGAGCCTGAAGGAGGCGGTAGAGAGCCTGAAGGTCGACTTGTCCTTCCTGGACGGGATCTTCCCGAGGGACCTAGTCGAGGTCATGATGGAGCTGGAGATGGAGGCGTACAGGGCGGTGGCGGCGAGGCCTCACCCGTACGAGTTCTATCTGTACTTCGACCTATAGGAACTTCACGGCCCAAAGTGACGCCGCGCTTCCTCACCTCTGCAGTTGAGTCATGCGCCTGAACCGTCGACTAGGATAAATCTCGCCGCCCTTCGGGGTGTTGCGTGGTCAGTAGGGGAGTCTGGGTTGGCATTCTTCTAGCAGTAGTATTGCTGGTTGCCGCCTCGTCGTATGCATATCTCTCCTCTCCTAAAGCAAACGCACCAAACGCCTGCAACAATGCGACATCTTCGCAGCTCACCAGTTCCACTCAGACGTACGTGTGTCTGGCGAATGTCAAGGTAGCACAATCAGCCTTTGTAGGGGGCGGCAGCGGGACGGGAACGACGCTATCGGCGTCCTGCGCCTCGATACCGGCTCAGTCATACGTGATGTTGACCAACATCGGCAACGGTTCTACTTCAGTAACTGGGGTCGCCCTCTACTTTGGAGCCAATACTGCCAGAGCCGCGCCTACAGGCTGCGAAATCGGCGGAAGCGGCTCACCAGACGATACGCTCTACCTGAACTTCAATACGGGTGGCTCCAACCTGGCTTTTGGTGCGGCGGGAGACCCAGTGGTCGTCACCATAACTCTGGCAAACGGAGAGCAGATTAGTGGCACCAGTCAATTCGAGAATATGACGTCTTGAATCGCTCTCCTTCGTCCGCCACTCTCGACCAGGACGGCATCTTGGGCTGATACGCCTCACTCATGGCGCCGCACAGAAGGGATTCTGCCGATGTCTTGTGTGGTGGTGTGACATCCCTGCAGGCACCGTCGTGCTTTTATGGGCCCCCGAAGGCGCAAAAATTCGAGAAATATGGTCTCAGAAAAGATACTTCGCTTCCAAAACAAAGGGAAGGATCCGGCCCAGGTGGCCCAGCAAATTGAACAGCAACTCAAGGCAGAGGGTTACAAGACCCAGTCCAAGGTCGCGCCGCTCGGTAACATCATCCAGGCCCAGAAGGCCGGGATACTGCGCGACATCGTAGCCGCGGACAGGTGCTTCACCCTGGTGGTGAGCGGACAGCCCAACGACTTCACGGTCCATATCGGCATCGGGAAGTGGATCCAGAACCTCGGCGTCGCGGCGGTAGAAGCGCTGCTCCTATCAGTCCTCTTCCTTGCCGTGGACGTCCCAGAGATGCTCTGGACGGCACACGTGGAAGGAAAGATGGCCAAAGAAATCCAATCCATCGTGGGCTAGACTCAGCCCACCTTTCCCCTTTTTTGCCAGGCCCGGGACAGAACAGCAAGCGGCGAGTCTCCCCGCGTGCCGGCCTAGGCGGGGCAACAGAAATCTGCCAAGAGGAACTGCTGGTACGTGCCTGCTTTGACTTTGACGGGAGAAGCTCAAATCAAGTCTCGATGGCTAAGGGCGCCAGTGCACGGGCTCTTTTTTCAGGGGAGAAAGTGCCAGACAGGCAGGATTGACATTGCGCCCCTTTAAGTAGCTCGCCACCGTCCGAAGAAGTATCGGATGGAATAACGGTAGGATGTGTGAAAGAAAATGAGTTTCGGACATGGCGGAGGTTATGGCAGTCGAGGGGGTTTCGGAAGAAGTTCCGGTTCCTTCAACAAGCCTGTCGAGGTCGGTAAGGAATACAACGTAAGTATCTCCGACACAAGCAGGCGTGGAGACGGTATTGCCAGGGTCGACGGATTTGTTGTCTTTGTCCCTGGCACGAGGCAAGGCCAGAACGTGAGGATAAAGGTCACGCAGGTCACAGACCGCTTTGCGTCTGGGCAGGTCGTACAGAGCCCAGAGGCGAGTACGGCATCAACCTCTGAACCTACGGGTAAGGCTGCGATCTAGACGGTCGCAAGGTCTGCCGCACTAGTGCTGGTTGATTCAAAAGAGTCAACCACCCCCCATCCTTGTTACAATCTCGCCCCTGTGCCAGGTCATCCCCACAGCCGTGGCAGACTAGATCTTGAGGACCCGGCATCCTAGGCATCAACTTCGGTGATGAAAGGACTCGACGCAAATACTTCCAAGCAACAAGACTATTGGACTAAGACTTTGACTCAAGCAGGATTTCATATTTGTCGGTAACTTGCTGGAGGAAGGACGCCGCGCAACTGCTGAGGATTCACAGCCCTAACGAGTCAGGAGAGCTGCCTCGAACTCGACAGAACCTGGTGTTCTGCTTCGTTTGCAGGGGATGCGAAATTCGCTTCGTAGAAGGAGATGGATGGGATTCTCCGCCACGCGGAGTGGGACAGCCAATTGAATTATGGAAGAGATAGGACAGAACCGCTTGAACGCCTACGAATCAACCCAGCAATCCCCATACCTATGAAGAACAGGCCCACGATGACCAGTATGATTGGGCCAATTCCGAGTTCATTGATTGCCGCATACCAAGCGATGCCAACCATGAAGTATGCGAATCCTGCTAGAAAGGCGACGACTAGGGCAACGGTTTCTGACCTGTCGTCAGCCAACGGCTTCACCTTGCCTACTGCCTCTGATAACGGTGTCCATTCCCCCATCCGGAGCACTCTGCCTCATCCCCCAGATGCGAAGCAGAGCAGGACCTGGCGCTGCAACTCTTAAATGAAAGAGCGTCAATTTCTTTGATATGGACAGGATTATCGCTGTCCTTGAATTCATCGGGAACGGAGACAGAAGCTGGGCAGAGGTCTACCAATACTGCGAAAAGATTGAACTTCATCCTCTCCAATGCCGGAATGTCCTGACTGACCCTAAGGATACGCTGGTAACAGAAGCTAATTCGCGTGTCAGGCTGAGCCCGAAGGGACACGAACTAGTCACCAATTGCCAGATAAACGCCGCCATGTTAGGGGAAGATTGGGCCTGACCTTCTCCAGCGCACCCTACCTTCCATGAAGATTAAGGAACAGAAGAGGCAGTTGACGACTGAAAGAACAGCCATGCTCATGACTGGCCCATGCCCTCTTGTCCCCTAGACTCGACGAGCTTCGCTCTATGCACAGGAGAGCCCGGCTCGACCCTGACGTGGATCAGTTTCGGTTCGAGATGTAACTCGCCGCGAGCGGAACCACTACCAATCCGGGATAAGGGAGCAGGATATCACCCGGGAACCAGGCGAATTCGACAGGGAAGTGCCCTTCCCGGCTTCTGCATATCTGAGGCTCAAGAGGGCCTTTCGTTATGGAACGAATTGGTCCTAGCCCTAGATGAGCGCGGAGTTTCATCGTTTCCCGAGCCCACCGTCAGCTGAGCTACGTCTTGAGATTGTGCAGGCCGCCGGGTAGACCTCCGTAGCAGGTATGCGGCGCTGCCGACGAGCAGAATCAAGAGCGCCAACACCAAGACGGCCACCTCCAGTTCGTTCAGCGGGGTCGCGTTGAATCTGGGGTTCGCTGGCGTGGCCGAGACCGTCCTGCTGATGGGCTGGGGGATCAATCGAGAAAGAAACTGGAAGATAGCCCAGACTACGATGAGCACAACCGCAAGAACGGCAAGGACCCCGATTCTCTTGGCACCACCGGCCAACCCTGTCACCTCCTAGGGTGGTCAAGATAAGCCCCACCCCCGCAAAGGAAGTATCCGTGCCGGTTGCCCTATGAGCGAAGCGTAACAGAAAACTCGCCGAAAAAATCTTAAAGAGCGGAACGGTCTCCCGATGATAGGGTTGAATGGGTGAACCGAGCCCCAGATGTAGCCGAGCGGTTTGACAGGATTTCAAAGGTCTACGACGAAACCCGAGAGCCTCTGGCCGAAGAAGCGCTCGACAAGGCGGCTCTCGTCCTTCTGAACGACGGTTGCTCGCGTATCCTCGAGGTCGGCATAGGGACAGGCCGCATCGCGAAGCCGCTTCAGCAACGAAACTTCGAGATAGTAGGCGTCGACTTCTCGAGAGGAATGCTGACCAAGGCTCAGCGAAAAGGAATCAAGAACCTCGTCATGGGTGATGCCAACCACCTGCCGTTCGGAGACAAGACGGTCGATGCAGCGGTGCTGGCTCACGTGCTTCACCTGCTCGAGGACCCTGCAGAGACCTTCGGAAAGCTCTCCAGAGTCGCGAGAAATGAGATAGTCGCCTTCGTCAGGAAACGCGACGGAGCCTCCTCACCGTTCCTCCCCGGGGACGAAAGAAGCGTCCTGCGCCAGACCTTCAGAAAGGTCGCAGAAGAGATGGGATACACGCTTCCATCCGGTCCTAACGAGTGGCGCGCCAGACTCAGAAGGGAAGCGGAGTTTCTCTCCTCCTTCCCGCCGAATGAGCTGATTACAATCCAAGACATGGCTGTGGTTACCACTCTCGGCGAGCGACTTTCCTTTTTCGAGAAGCGCGCCTACGGATTTCTGGACGGCATTCCTGACGACATATTCCACAAGGTGACCGAGAGAGTGAGGTCATCCATAGACGAGAGCAAGGAGATCCGCTATCGCAGGGTGGAGCAGATGGCGATATGGCGGTTACCACATTGATTGACGGGTATCGAAGAGGCGAAACGGTCTAGCGTCCGAATCTACCTGAATTTCTTGAAGGCATGGGCACGAAGGGACCCGCGACATTTCAACCGGGCCCGCAGGAGGAGTTAGAGAGGCACCAGACCCTCATCGGCGGTGGGAGTTCATCCCGTCCAAAGACTCTCAAATCAGGTTCCGATGTACGTCCCTTTCGCTTCCACCGGGGTCAGACACTCGACCGCCACGAAGCCACACCTGATACAGATTGCCAAGACCTTTGGGACGAGCGACAGGTTCTTGACGTAGTCCCAATCGAGTTCGCCCAGGTCGTCGGGCACAATTACGGGAGGGTTCTCCAGGAAATTGAGGTCGGAGTTGCAGTTGGGACAGGCCTTGCCGATGAGCGCCAGAGTGGAGGTCGGTCTGATCCTGCCGGCGTCTTCTTCTGGTCTCAACCGGCGCACCTACCTAAACAGGTGGCGATCTCGATAAAAAAACTTGCGCTGCGCTACTTGCTGAGCAGTCTCCAGGACATCACAATCCCTACTATGGAGAAGAAGGCCGCAAACCCGAAGACGACGGTGAAGTCCAACCAGAGCGCATATGACCCGGTCGCTCCTATCAGGAGCTGCCGAATCCCGTCCACAGCGTAGCTAACGGGGTTGACCCTTACGACATCCTGCAGCCACCCAGGCATTATCTTCACCGGGAATAGGGCGTTGCTTGCGAAGAGTAGAGGCAGGTTGAGCAGGTTGATTACGGCCATCTGCGTCTGCCAGTTGCTAGACCTCAGCGAGAGCATCACGAAAAGCCCGGAGAGGCCCATCGCGACCAGCAAGACGACCACGAACGTCCCGGCGATTCCCAGCACCGTGAGGCTGCCCGTCTCCATTCCAAGGGCTATCCCGATCAACAGGACGACCGCAGCCTGGATGAGCGACCGTATGACGCTCTGGAGAATCTTACCCATGATTATCGCCCCTCGGCTTACCGGGGTGCTCAGCGCCTTGTTCATGAAGCCGAACCTCCTGTCCCACACGACGGACATCCCGGCGAATGTGGAGCTGAACAGCACGATGAAGACCAGCATCCCGCATACCAGGTACGAGAAATAACTGGTCGTGCCGAAGAAGCTGAGTAAAATCGCGTTGGCATTGACGCCGCTCGAGCTAGCCCCCGCAGTGATGAAGGAGGTGAAGTTCAGGGCTTTCCCGAAGAGCCCCATCCAGATTATCGGTTGAATGAGCGAGATTATCAGCTGGTACGGATTCGTGTACCACTTCCTAAGGTCCCTCTCTGTCAGGGCCCAGAGTCCGTGCGTAGGGCTCGTGTTAAGTTTCGGGCTAGGCATCGCGGTCACCTCACGCGCGCTGGCAGCTGGGGTTGGTTCCTGCAGCGTGGTGTCTTGCACGGCAACCTCCTTCCTCGTGGACTGTTCGTTCTCTACCAAATCAATCGCCTGGCTCTATGACCTCGCTGTACGCATGGTCCTTCTCTGGCTCATCATCGACCACCTGTTCGTTTCCTCCTCCCTGAGGGTGCGTCCCGTCAGCTCGAGGTACGCCTCGTCCAGGGTCGGTCTCGTCAACGAAATCCTCGAAACGTGCATCCCCTTCGACCGAATCAGTTCGATGATTCGCGGGGAAGCCTCCTCTCCCGCGTCCGCCTTGACGCGATAATCGTTTCCCGACTTAGTGACCGCCTTTACCAGACCAATCTTAGAGATATCCGAAGAGATGTCGGGCTCCGACTCTTTGACTCCGACGACTATTACATCTCCCCCGACGGTGGCCTTAAGCTCACCCGGCGTGCCTATCTTGACTATGCGCCCATGGTCGATGATCGCGATCCTGTCACAGAGGGAGTCGGCCTCCTCAAGGTAGTGGGTCGTCACAAACAGCGTCATTCTGTAGTCCTCCTTCAGCTGGCGGATGTACTTCCACACAGCCGCACGTGTCTGAACATCGAGTCCAAGAGTCGGCTCGTCGAGGAAGAGAAGCTTGGGATAGTTGATGAGGCCGCACGCGAGCTCCAGCCTTCTCCGCATTCCTCCAGAGAAGGTGCTCACCTTTCTCTTCGCCGCGTCCTGAAGCTCGACCAGCTGAAGCAGTTCGACCGCGTGGCTCTTCGAATCGCCCCGGGGGATGCCGTAGAGGTCTCCGCAGAGCAGTATGTTCTGGAAGCCTGTCATGTCCTCATCGGCCGTATAGTCCTGAGGGACAACCCCTACGCTTCTCCGCACCTCGTTTGCGTTCTTGTGGATATCGAAGCCGCAGACCTCCGCCTTGCCAGAACTGGGAGGCATCAGGGTCGTCAGCATGTTGATAGTGGTGCTCTTGCCGGCACCATTGGGGCCTAGGAAGCCGAAAATCTCCCCCTCCTCCACCTCGAAGTCTATCCCGTCCACCGCATTGAACTTCCCGTCGAACGTCTTTGTGAGACCCTTCACGCTCACGATGGCCCTCTTGCGCTCTGCCTGTGTGATGGATTGATCCTGCATGCTTCTCTTCACCCGCTCTTCAGCTTGACGTCAGCCGCGGGCTCTTTGTTCGACGAGTAATTAACCCATCTAATCAGAAGTTCAAGCCGAGGATGCATGTTGGCACCAGTTACGACTTCAGAAGGATGCCCTCCGCTGGGTACCTGTTCCGGTTCCCTTCTCGCCCTGGATGACCCCCTTGGCGGAGAGCTCCTTCACATTGAGGCAGGAGCCCTCCTGGCGTAGCTTCTGCCGGACCCGACGATCAACACCGAGCGTTGCGCTCGAGAGGCAGTCATTCACGGAGGCGGAAGGGCATCATCGCCTTGAAGATTTCTCGTGCGGTCTGCCGAACCCCAGCCTTCGAAGGAACCTCTCGTAGCCCGCGGGGCTCATCAGGAATCGCGGGCCGTTCAAGTGCTCCAAGACCATCGCGTCGGGCATCCCGATCCGGCTCGCCTCTTTCACCATGGCTTTGTATGACTCAAGCATGGCTGAGCTGTCCCAGAACTCTCTCTGCGCTGGGTCTTGAGCACTCCGTCCCTCGGAGGCGCGTTTTACCATGTTGAGACAGACCAGGACGTCGAGGTAGATTGAAGTCGAGGCACTGTTCTTGAGATACGGGACGCTGACCAGGAGGTGGCCGTCTTCGTCGCTCGGTATCATCTGTATGAAGGAGCCGTGGACGAATTCTACCTTGAGCTGGTCCAGGATTCTGGTCTGTCCGCTCCCCGAACAGGGTTCTCACAGAGGCGACCTTCTCGAACCCCTTGAAGTACTCGGTGAAAGGGAACAGGGCCACCGGAGCCTTGCGATTCTATCTTGACGGGAAGTCTTACCTGACGCGCTGACTTTGGGCCGCGTCCGAGTTCCATTGCCCTCACGAACTTGGCGAAGACCTTCGGAGGGACCGGTCCCATCTTGAGGTGCTCCACTATCTCGTCGCGCGACATCCCAATCCTCTCCGCCTCCCTCACAGTATGCTTGTAGGCGGGGACCTCGATGGGGCTCGCATAATACAGTGACCAGTCTCTCATAAACTTCCGGTGCTGTTCCCCAAAGTACTTCCTGTCCTCCTGCCATTGCTTGACGTGGAACAGCTCGTGGACAATGTCGAGATACAGCGTCCTGAGGTCGCTGTGCCTTAGATGGTAAGTCCCGACGCCGATGCTTCCATCTTCGTCCCTAATCCCCATGTACATGAACCTGAGAGAGATGAACCCGACCTTCAGGTTCCCCAGGACCGCGTCCGTATCCTCGCCGAAGACGCTCCTGACCGCCTGAACTCTTTCGAAACCCTTGAAGAACGTCGTGAATGGAAGGGTGGTCTCGGGCGGCACCTTTCGAATTATCTGAATGGGCAGCTCGAGTTGCCTAACCATGGAGGGCGCCGGTTTCAGCGCTGAACAGGGCGCTCCAAATAAGGATAGTGAAGAAGCCTAAACCCAATCGGCGCCTTGACGCCAAACCCTTAAGCTAGGCGGGCGACTACTCACTTTCATGCCAGGGGTCACGACCTTCTTTCGCCACTGCCCATCTTGCGGCCGAAGATTCGAGATCAGGCTGGTGGGCAGGAGTCTAGTCAGCACGGAGAAGGACTCCTACCCTGCGACAAGAGCGGGATACGGTAGTGGGAGTACCTTCGCAGCCCAAAGATCGGGATATGGCAATGTAAGGAGCCCCATTCAGGAGGTCTGGGACGGCCAAGTGGAGCTCGAAGAGAAGGTTCGCGTGACAGTTGAGAGAAGGGAGTTCCGATATGCATACAGATGCAAGCACTGTGGTCATCAATGGGCTGAGAAGCGCTTTGAAGAGACTCAACCCCGCATTGAGAAGAGGAGAAGCTGAGGATGGACCCAATGCGCTGAGAGCCGAGCAAATAGAGCCAGCAAGGTTCTTCTTCTGGAAACAATATAGCCTCGGAGCCTGCCGCTGCTGGGCATGGACAGGCTCAACGGGGTCGTCCTGCTCGCCTGCGTATGCGTGCTGCTCGTAGTCGTCTCTGGTGCAGTCGAATCCGGGAAGGTCTCGGGGTTCAATTACGGCGGTTTCTCGCTTGTCCCCCACGCTGAGGGGCTTGGGTCCACAAACAGCCAGCCGGGCGGCCAAAGCAACTATACGACCACAGGCGCTCAACTGAACTCCACTTTGGTCGGTGGGAGCAAGACCAAGGGAACCCTTCCACTACAAAGCCCCTATGCGAGCTACGTGTCCGACTTCCTGCCCGCCCTGCCAGGGTGGTTCCTTGCGGCCCTGGCGGTCATGTGCTTCGGGGGCGCCTGCCTGCTCTTCCTCCGGCTAAGGACCACCGAGCACGTGATGGACCTGGAGGGGACGCTGCAGGAGATGGAGCAGCAGCAGCGGAGGTATCTCGAGGAGACGTGGTCCTACAGGCTGCGAAACGCTGCCCTTCTCCGCTACTACCTCCTCATGAGGAGGGCGTGCCTGAAGGTCGGCCTCCGGGACGAGCCCGCGGAGACGCCACAGGAGTACGTGGGGAGGGTCTCGTCGTTCTTCAAGGTTGAGACGGACCAGGCCTCCAGGTTCGCGTCTGCGGTGAACAGGTCTAGGTACGGCGAGGAGCTGTCTGAGCTGGAGGCGGGGGAGGCGTCGAGGTTCATGGGCGCCTTCGCCGACGTGATAAGGAGGAGAGCGAGTGAGTCCCCGTAGGGCATACGTGTACGCGGCGCTCGGGGTCGCAGCTGCCGTGGCCTACGGCGTCGGGGTCGGACCGTACTGGGAGGCCGACGCGTTTGTCTTCGCCGTCACGGCGAGCGTGGTGGCCTTCTTCTCTTTCACGGAAAGAGGCATGGACCAGCTGCTCTCTCTTATGACGTTCCTCATGGGCAGGGCAAGCAGGCTGCGGGGGGCCAAGACAGCGGTCATCGAGGGTGACCGGAGAGAGCGCATGCCCGTGCCCAGGAGCAGAATAGCACACTACGTCACCGTCTCCCGAATCAAATCGACGACATCCATCGCAAGGGAATCCGACAGCCCGTTTGAACGGGCGCTCCTCATCCAACCAGGGTGGCGGAGGCTTTCGGCAAGTGGGCTGGAAGAAGTCACTAAGATGGTCCCCGATGCTTCGGCCAAGAGCGCACAGTAGGAGACTCGCCCTGGACCCCGGGAAGGGCGTGCCCCGCCCTCCCAAACTGTTTATCTGAGCAACCCCAAACAGCCGGTCACATGGACGTCTCGGAATTCGTTGGCTTCCGCGACAGGCTGGTCGAATCGGTCTCGAAGACGATCGTCGGGAAGCGCGACGTCATTGAACTGGTCACGTACGACCTTCTTGTGGGAGGCCACATCCTCTTCGAGGACTTTCCGGGCCTCGGGAAGACCACCCTTGCGAAGGCTGCCGCCAAGGCGCTCGGTTGCGAATTCAGGCGAATCCAGTTCACCGCTGACCTGCTCCCTGCGGACGTCACCGGCACCTACGTCCTCGACGAGTCGAAGAGCTTCCGCTTCCTGAAGGGCCCCGTCTTCACCCAGATCCTCCTGGCGGACGAAATCAACAGGTCCCCGCCCAAGACGCAGTCGGCGCTGCTGGAGGCGATGCAGGAGCACCAAGTCACCGCCGAGAACCAGACGTTTCCCCTGCCGGAACCGTTCGTTGTTTTCGCGACCCAGAACCCGATCGAGTATGAAGGAACATACCCGCTTCCAGAGGCGCAGATGGACAGGTTCACCGTCAGGCTCCGGATGGGCTACCCAGGGCACGACGACGAGGTCACGATCCTCGGGCTTCGGAAGTCGCCCACCGAGGAGCTCAGGGCCGTCGAGCGGGTGTCGGGTCCGGCGGACCTGCTCGCCCTCCAGTCCAAGCTCGAGCAGGTATACGTCGACGAGGACCTAAAGACGTACATCGTGAGAATCGCCTCGAAGACCCGCTCGATTCCAAGCGTCGAGGTGGGCGTGAGTCCCCGCGGGTCCATTCACCTATTCAGGCTCTGCAAGGCCAAGGCGGCGTGCTCCGGAAGGGACTTCGTCACCCCCGACGACGTGAAGGGACTCGCCGTGTCGGCTCTGGCGCACAGGCTGGTGCTCAGCACCGACTACGAGATGAGGGGTCTGCGCCAAGAAGCAGTCGTAGAGAAGGTTCTCGCAGAGACACCGGTGCCCAAGGTAAGCGAGCCTGAACGCTAAGCTCTCACTGGCGATCGCCATCAGCCTAGCCGGTCTCTGGGTATCAGCCATCCTGCCTGTGGTTCCCGGCGCGTCCTTCGGCCTAGCTTCGATCCTCGTGCTCCTCTTCGTGGCGTTCGACCTTAGGGCCTCCCTGCCACAGCCGCAAGAGACCAGCCTGACGGTGTCGAGGCGCGTCTCAGAGACGAAGGCGCTGATGGGTGTCCCGGTCCTGGTCGAGCTGACACTGGAGAACCACGGCCCCAGAATTGAGAAGGTGCTCCTGCGCGACACCCCGCCCGCGCTCAGGACTGCGCGCAGCCTTCGCGACCTCCCGTCCGTGACCGAGCATGCGGCTGTAACCAAGGGGTCGACCTCGCTTCTCTGCGGAATCAACGAAGGCTGCAAAGTGACGCTGAGGTACGAGGTGCAGTTCAGCGAACCAGGGGAGTATCCGTTCGAATCGTGCTCCGTCCGGTTGCAGTCGATGTTCGGGCTGGGGGAGCGGACGCTAGTCCTTCCAGCGCCACTCACCGTGCGCGTCTACCCGAGGCGCCTGGTCAAGACGGTGGAGACAGGACCTGCAAAGGCCTTTGGCTGGGCGGGAGTCACTCCCTCCAAGTACAGGGGAGGGCGCCTCGACTTCATGAACATACGCAGCTACTCGTCTGGCGACCCGCTGAAGGACGTGAACTGGAAAGCCAGCGGGAGGCTCGGCAGGATGCTTGTCAACGAGTGGCACGTCGAGCGCGGCCTGGACTGCGTCGTCATCGTCGACCTATCTGCGGGAAGCCTGCCGAGGGTGGGCGAGTGGAACGGGAGAGGCGAGGTCATAACGTCAGCCTACGAGCTGGCGTGCTCGCTGGTCAGTTCTGGCAACAGGGTCGGCCTGCTCGTGATGGGAAGCACCCTTGACAGGGTCAAGCCTGGTTTCGGCTCGAAGCAGCTGCGGGCCATGGTCGAGATGCTCGTCGATTCGAAGGAGGGGGAAACCTGGAGCATGAGGTACGCGGAGCAGTTTCTGGAGCTGTTCTTCAGGAGGCAGTACACGCTTCGCAAGGGGACATTGTTCTTCGTGTTCGCGTGGCCCGGGGTCGAGCTGCTCGAAGCGGTCTCCTCGCTATCGAGGAAGGGCTTCGTCTGCAATTCGGTGCTCGTCGACGCGCTAGGCGGAGAAGGACGGGCCCTGACGGAGTCGAAAGTCCTCAAGCCAAGCGAGGTCGAGTTCGGCCTCAGGTTCGCGAGGGCCGAGGAGGACTCCTTCAAGGCGATGCTCACCACCGTCTCCGACGTCTACGTATGGACCGCCGGCGGCGGATTCACGGAAGCGGGGAGGAAGACCAGGCGATGAGCGAGAGGCCCTACGCGATTGTCCTGCTCCTCGTCGCGGCAGCCGCGGCGGTTGTCTCTTGGAACCCTCTGACCTCTGTGCTTGTGGCAGGGTGCGCAGCCCTCTTGGTAGTGGGCTTCGTGTGGAAGAGGATCCTGCCGACACTCCTCGCGGGGTTGATGGCGTACCCCGCCCTCGCGTTTGCGCTGACCAGCATCCTCCCTGCTGCCTGGAGTTACCTCGCTTCGGGCCTTTTCGCAATAGTCGTCTGCGAGAGGCTGACCTTTGAGTATGAGGTGTCGGCGGTGCTCGGGTCCCGGACGGGAATTGACGCCGAGGCGAGGTCGTTGGTCTCCGAGGTCTCGAGAGCGCACACGAGAAAGATGGCCGTGTACGTTGCCCTTGCTGGCTTGGTCATCGCAGCCTCTATTTTGGCTTCCGCCTTCACCGTGTACGCGTCCGAGCTGATTGCCGCGGCGATGCTGCTCATGCTCGCCATCTACTTCTACGCGACCCGCTGACCTGGCACGTGGAAGTCAGCCCAGCGGAACACTTCAGACCGTAGAGAAGAGGGCGCAGTAAGTGACGGAGTTAGTCGACCGTCACAGCGACGGGAGCTGAAGTTACAGCCACGGGCATACTGGAGCTGTCGGTCACCTGGAGCTCGAAGTACCAGGTTCCTGTGGTGGAGAGAGCGCCGGTCAAAGTGGAGGGCGTGGAACCCGCCGTACAACTGAAGGAGCTGCCCAGACTGACGTAGCTCCCTCCGGGTGTCTCGTCAAGCCACTGGCAGGTGTATGTGGACGTCCCACCGCTGAATGGCGTTGTGGTCGTGAGGGTCGCCGACCCCCCGCTGCTGACCGTGGTCGGAGAGGCAGATATTCCTGGAGCAACCAGGGCAGGGTTGACTGTGAGGGGTTCACATGTGCTCGCGCCGTTGTTGTTCGAGTCACCGCTGTAGACCGCGCTCCAGCTGTAGGAGCCCGCGGTTCCGAATTGCAGGGAGGCCGAGTCCGGGACTGCGCCGTTTGTCACTGTGACAGGAGAACCGACCAATGTAGCGGTGCCGGTGCAGGTGCTGCCGGCGAAGTACCCGTACTGGACCGTGCCGCCGGCGGTGCTCGTGGTTCCCGCTAATGTGGCAGTATCGAAGACCGAACCGCCCACGTCGATGATCGCAGCTGACAGCGAAGTGGCTATCGTTGGGATTCCCCTTACATTCAAGGGTTCACACGGGCTCGTGGCACCGTTGTTGTTGATGTCACCGCTGTAGACTGCGTTCCAGCTGTAGAAAGCCGGAGTGCTGAAGACCTGAGAAGCAGAACTGGGCACAACACCGCTCGTCACCCCAACTGAGCCGACGGTCGTTGCCGATCCGGAACAGTAACCTCCGGAAAAGAACTCGTACGTAACCGTGCCGCCAGCGGTGCTCGTTGCGCCCGAGAGGGTCGCCGAATCTGTCAGCGAAGAGCCGGAGAACACGGTGGAGGCAGAAAGGACGGTCGATATCGAAACCCCGGCGCTGTTGACCGCCAGAGACTGGCACTGACTGGTCGCTCCGTTGTTGTTGGAGTCACCACTGTAGACCGCGTTCCAGCTGTAGGACCCTGGGGTGACAAAGAATTGGGAGGCGGATTCAGGCACCACGCCGCTGGTCACAGTCACGGGGGAGCCTACGGGGTTGGCGGTGCCGGCACAGGTGTTACCAGAGAAGTATTCGTATGCGACATTCCCTCCGGCTTGGTAGCCACCGCTCAAGGTCAGCGAGTCGGTCACAGATCTGCCTACTGCGACCGCGGTGGATGACAGAAACGGCGTGATGGTAGGGCTAGCCTTGCTGACGGCCGTCCCCCAGCTCTTCAGGTTATTGGAGTCCCCGCTGTAAGTCGCCCTGATCGTGAAGCTCCCCGCTGTAGTCACTGCAGCCGTCTCTGAGCAGCTTCCTGACGAAAGCGTGCAGGTCTTTGAGGGGAACGTGACTCTCCCCTTGCCGGAAGCCCTCGTAAATGTCACCGTTCCCGTGTGCGACGAGTAGATGCCCGATACCGTTGCGGTGCACGTAATCGCGGAGCCCACATTCAATGAAGATGGAGTACAGCTCACCACAACCGCAGTGGGGGCTTTCGTGAGATTCACCGTCGTCGTTCGGGAGCTTCCGGTGTTGTTCGCGTCCCCGATGTAGGCTGCCTGCAACTTGGCCGTCCCGGCACCGGTACCTGTCAACGTCACAGAACAGCTACCTGAGGAGAGCGTGCAGATCGCCGGGCTGAACAAGACAGAGCCGACGCCGCTCTGAGACCAGGTCACCGTTCCCGTGGGCGAGAACCCTGTCACCTTGACCGTACAGATGATGACTGTCGGCGAATCGGCGACCGCGGACTTCGGCTTGCAGGAGACGGACGTCGCCGTGGTTTTCAGCGTCACGAACAACCCGCTGGACGTGCCGGCAGATGGAGAGTTCTGGGAGTCACCCACGTAGTTCGCCGTGAGGGACGCGAAAGTGCCCAGAATTGGCGTCGGCGTGAACTGCACTGAGCACGAGCTATAGTAGTAGTCGTAGGTGTAATAGTATCCTAGCTCGCAAGCCGCGTTCGAGAATTCGCCAGTGCCGGAGGAAACAGCCCAATTGACGTTACCCGTCGGCGTGGAGCCTTGGCTCGCGACCGTCGCCCGACAATTGTCCGCGGTCCCTATGGCCACCGAAGTATAGTGGCACGATACGGTGAGAGTTGTAGCAGCGCAAGCCAAGGGATTTGTGCAAGTCACGGGAATTGTGGTAGTAGTGTAGCTTGTACTTGTGATCGTCGTCGTGCCACTCGTCACAGGAATCGTGGCGGTGGTGGTGGTGGTGGTCGTAGATGAAATGGTGGTGGAGCTTGTGGCCGGAAGCGTCGCCGTGATCGTGGTTGTCGATGAGATTGTTGTGACTGTGGTAGCCGGAATCGTCTGTGTAACTGTGATAGTGGTGGTCTGGGCAGAGGTTGTTGAGGATGAGGTTGTTGAAGGTGTGGTCGTTGAGGACGAGGTCGTTGAAGTCGAATCGGATATCACGGAGACCGTGCCGGAGCCGTCATTGACCGCGAACACCTCCCCCTTGCCGGAGTCGTAGGCTGCGCCAATGGGATAGTGCCCCACGGTCACTGTGGCAACGACGGTGTTGGTGGCGTCGGATAGCACCGAGACCGTGTTGGAACCATCATTGGTCACGAACACCTCTCCCTTGCCGGAGTCGTAGGCTGCGCCAATGGGACCGCTTCCCACGGTCACCGTCGCAACGACGGTGTTGGTCGTGTCGGATATCACCGAGACCGTGTTGGAACCATCATTGGTCACGAACACCTCTCCCTTGCCGGAGTCGTAGGCTGCGCCAATGGGATAGTTCCCCACAGTGACCGTCGCATGGACAGTGTTGTTGGTGTCGGATATCACCGAGACCGTGCCTGAGGCTTCATTGGTCACGAACACCTCTCCCTTGCCGGAGTCGTAGGCTGCGCCAATGGGACCGCTTCCCACGGTCACCGTCGCAACGACGGTGTTGGTCGTGTCGGATATCACCGAGACCGTGCCTGAGGCTTCATTGGTCACGAACACCTCTCCCTTGCCGGAGTCGTAGGCTGCGCCAATGGGACCGCTTCCCACAGTCACCGTAGCATGGACGGTGTCATTGGCGTCGGATATCACCGAGACCGTGTTGGAACCGTCATTGGTCACGAACACCTCTCCCTTGCCGGAGTCGTAGGCTGCGCCATAGGGAGCATTTCCCACGTTCACAGTCGCAACGACTGTATTGTTGGTGTCTAATATCACCGAGACCGTGTCGGAGCCATAATTCACTACGAACACCTCTCCCTTGCCGGAGTCGTAGGCTGCGCCATAGGGATCACTTCCTACGGTAACTGTCTTGACGACTGTCTGAGAGTAGGTAACAGGGATAAGGAGAACTGTCGCAAGAACCAAGGTTACGAGTAGGATTGGTAGGGCCCATACATAGCGAAAACCATGATGTTCGACCGTTCTCACGTCCATAATTCGACGTTGGTGCCTAATGAACTCTTCTTCGACGACTTTGTTGGTTTGAAGCTACGTTGGATCGACTCTTGTTTGCCTTCTGGGGTGATGCACCTTCGACACCCATCCCCAATATATGGGTCTGACACTGGCTACCCGCTCTTCCCGCCGCCCCTCATCGAGGCGAGCTTCTCCCTCAGGAGCCTGCTCACCAGACTCCCGTCAGCCCTCCCTCTAGCCTTTGACATCACTTCTCCCATCAGAGGAGAGAAGGCGCCCGCCTCGCCCTTCGCTTCGATCAGCGCCCGGTTACTTCGGACAACCGATTCGATGAGCTCGGCGAGCCGGCCGGGGTCGATGGAACTGAGTCCCAGCTTCTGGACCGCTTCGCTCACACTCTTGGATTCGCCCTTTCCGATAGACCTGAGGACTTCGGGAGCAGCCTCCTTGGCGACCGTCCCCGCGTCTATTGCTCGCAAGACATCCGCGATGGTTTCCTGGTCGAGAGCATCGTCAGGAATGCCCTCTCTCGCCAGCCTGACCGGGAGGTCGACAAGCATAGAGGCCACCAACGAGGGTCCAAGCCTGAGCTGGCCCGAAAGATTTTCGAAGAAGTCGAGGAAACCTGAGTCGAGCAACTTTACGGCGAGATCTCTGCTCAGCGAGTACCTCCGCTCGCATCTCTCGACTGTCTCCTCCCAGCTTTCGGGGACCAACTTCATCAGAGCATCTAGGCGGTCAGCCCCAATCACCACGTCGAGGACGTCGGTCTCCGGATACATCCTCTGGGCGCCGGGCCTGGGTCTCATGAACCTCGACTCGCCATCCTCGGTGGCTGACCGAGTCTCCGCTGGAACGCCTTCCATCGCCTGCCTCATCCTCTGGATGACGTGCGGGGCCGCCTTTTCGACCACCGACGCTGAGCCCGCCAGCAGGACGAGAGCCGCGTCTCTCCCCGCCCTGCATTCCCTGCGAAGAGCCTCTTCGTCATCCTCCGAAATGCCCTGTTTCGCGAACTCGTCGGAGTGAATTATGCCTCCCAAGCCGTTGGCCCTTGCCACCTCCGCGACCTCCTTCCCCAGCCTGATGCCGGGCGACGGCACCCACCCCATCAAGTGCCCTAGGCCCTCCGCGCTGATGCAGAGCACCTTGCCTCCCTCTCTGAGCTTGTCCTGGATGACGCTCGACGCGGTGTGCAGCAGCACCTGGGTGGCGTCGCACTCTCTGCACTCAACGGCCTTCAAGCCCCTTTTCTTCAGCCTGGAAGAGAGCGCCAGCAGACCGAGCTGCCGCGCGACCTCGTAAGTCACGACCTTCGGAAGCAGGTTGAGCTTCTGTACCCCCTTCACCTCGACGACCTTGCCGCCCTTCACTGACACGTTGAGGTCCTGCCTTATCGTCCCCAGGCCCCTTGCCACCCGGCCCGTCGATCTGAGCGTCCTGCCGAGGTGGAGTGCGACCCTGCCCACTGCTTCCGGGCTTCCCTCGACCGGGTCGAGGGCCACCTCGACCAGCGGAACCGCGAGCCTGTCCAGGGCGAACTTCCTCGACTTCTCGTCCTCTCCGATGATCCTCGCGGCGTCTTCCTCTATCGTCACCGACTGAACGCCGACTCTGACCCCCTCCACTTCGAGGTACCCGCCGAGCCCGATGACCGCGGTCCTCTGGAAGCCCGTCGTGTTCGAGCCGTCTATCACGATTTTTCGCATCACGTGCACCTCGTCGACGACGTTGGAGTGGAGGAGCCCGGCAATCTGGAGGACGATGTCGAGGGCCTCGCCGTTCAGCTGGTGCGGGGGCTCCTCGTCAGCCTCAACGAGACACGATGACTCCGGGTTCCAGAGGTAGACGTTGGACCTTCCCTTCGTAAACTCAAAGACTGCGGCAGGGTCGAGCTTGCCGGTCTCGCTCTGGGCGGGCCTGAGCCGCCTTTCGAATGAAAGGGGTAGCTCCTCAGACTTCAGTATCGGGCATTCGCAGAACAGCTTGTGCGCACATGCGAGCTGCTGGTGGATCTCGAGCCCCACCTTGACGTCGGCCTCCTTCGGGTCGGTCTGCGAACTGCTCACCCTGGAAACCTGCGCGCGGTCATCTCGCCCGCCAGGTTTTCGAGCATCTTTGCCCTCGCTTCAGCGGCGGTGGCGGAGTTGCCAAAGACCCACATCCCCTTCACGAGAGCCGTCTCGGCCAGCATGTCCTCCAGAGGCACGACCCCAACCTGGGCCAAGTCCCTCCCGGTGTCGTAGACGTTGAGGTCGACCCTCCCGTTGACGCATTGGGAGGTCATGAAGACGGACCCCCCTCCCTTGAGGAAAGCCTTCACCGCAGCGATGTCCTTCGAGCCCACATGCCCGAGCCCGGTGCCCTCGAGTATCAGACAGCGGGCCCCCATCTCGGCCGCTGCCGAGATGAGTCTTCCGGGCATGGAGGGATAGAACTTCAGCAGAGCTACGTCCCTGGAGAAGCGGGTAGCAGGCCAGAACCGGGTCCCGTCCCCTCTCTTTGGAAGGTCGGGCGTGACCTGTTCGATCCCCGAACGGCGCCAGACAGCTGCGAGTGGAACCCCCACGGAGAGGAAGGCGTCCCGCCTGCTCGTGTGGTTCTTCCTGACCCTCGTGGCCCTGTGCAGGGCGATACCGTCGTCACTTTCGTCAAGGTGCATGGCCACGTAGACTCCAGAAAAGGGCGCGGCTGCCGCCACCGAGACACCGCCGATAAGGTTCTGGGTGGCGTCCGAGGAGGGCCTGTCCGAGGAGCGCTGGGCTCCCACGAGGATGACGGGGAACGGCACACCCTGAAGAGCGAAGCTGAGGGCTGCGGCGGTGTATCCCAGCGTGTCCGTCCCGTGAGTCACGACAACCCCGGCGTAGCCCTCGGCGACGGCTCTCTTGACGCGTTTGGCCAGCTTCGACCAGTGGGCCGGTTCGATGTTCTCGCTGAAGACGCTGAAGAGTATCTCCGGCTCGATCTCTGCGATGTCCGACAGCTCCGGTATCAGGGCGTGGAGTTCGCTGACCGTGATCGCGGGGCGGACCGCGCCCGTCCTGTAGTCGACCCTGCTTGCAATGGTGCCTCCCGTCCCCAGTATGAGTACCCTAGGGAGCCCAGCCCTCGGCTCCAGGCGCCCCGGGGGCGCGAAGGCTGGCTTCTCCCCCTTCGTCTTGACCGACGCGCCTTTGAGCTTCGAGACGGCGAGACCGATATTGTACCCCGATTTCAGCTTCAGGACCAAATGACCGTCGTCGGCGTACTCGTAGCGCGGGACCAATGTCCCAGTGACCGTGCCCCAGTCGGTCTTCACCTCCAGGACGTCTCCGATGCCGGCCTTCGCCCTAGTGAGGAACTCGAGTGCCCTGCCCCTGTAGCCGGCCAGCTCTGGCATGAGGTTAGTCCAGCGGGCCTGCGGTCTTAAACGATTTCCTCCTCCGCGCAGAAATGGTTAATTCCCGAAGCGAGGCGGGCAATCGCGAGTTTTCCAGCGTGAGTCTTCCATGGTTCTAGGGACACAACCCTCGGTCGAGGTCCTGGACCTGAGGAGGGAGTTCAAGACAAAGCAGGCCCCTGCGGTCGCCCTCGACGGGGTCACTCTCAGGGTAGAGCGCGGCGAGATCTTCGGCGTACTAGGGCCGAATGGTGCTGGAAAGACGACCATGATCAGGATCCTGTCCACCCTCCTTCTTCCCACAGGGGGCTCGGCCACCGTAATGGGGTTCGATGTCGAACACGAGCCCGAGAAGGTCAGGCACGTGATCAACATGGCGAGCGGCGCCGAGAAGGCCGGATACGACTTCATCAGCGCGAAGCGCAACCTCTGGTTCTTCTCGCAGCTGTACGGCATCGAGCCCCAGGTCGCCGAGAAGAGGATTAGCGGCCTGTCCGAGCGGCTGGGCCTGACGAAGTATCTCGACAGGAAGTTCTATGCGCTCTCAACCGGCTACAGGCAGAGGGCCACGATAGCGAGGGCATTCATCAACGACCCCAGGGTCGTCTTCCTCGACGAGCCCACGATTGGGCTCGACGTGATGACGGCCCGCAGCATCAGGGACTTCCTGAAGGAGGAGGCCCGCCAGCACGACAGGACGATAATACTCGCCACACACAACATGGCCGAAGTCGACGCGGTCTGCGACAGGGTCGCCATAATCGACAAGGGAAAGATAATCGCCGAGGGCTCCCCGGAGGAGCTCAGGCGGACGCTCGGCGTCCCGGCGCTGGTGATGGAGGTCTCCCCTCCAGAGAAAAGCTTCGAGATGCTGACCCAGGTAGCAGGGGTGAAGGGGTTCACGTCTGCTTCGGACGAGGAGAGAGGGCTCTCGACGGTTCAGGTTGTCATCGAGGACGATGGGACCGCCCGGAGGACCGAGGAAGCGATAGTGAAATCAGGGCACAAGGTCATCGCATCCTGGCGGAAGGAGGCGACGCTCGAGGAGGTCTTCGTAGCCCTAGTCGGGCGCGGATTCAAGGAGAGGGAGGAGCAGGATGGAAGCTAGGCCGTGGCTTAGGACCATGAAGGCTCGGGCCCTGGTGAGGCTTTGGAGCATCTTCGGGGAGCCGCTCTGGATCATCGTGAGCATGGGCTTCCCGGTACTCTCGTCCCTCGCGCTGTCACTTCTCTACTACAGCATAGGGGCGACCGACTACATCGGCTTCGCAATCCTGGGAGGCGTGATGGTGTCCTTCTGGGGCAACGTCCTCTGGTCTATGGCGAGCCAGTTCAACTGGGACAAGCAGGAAGGGCTCTTTGAGATCTACCTCACGTCGCCCGCCTCGCTATCAGCGATCCTGATCGGGATGTCGGTGGGAGGAATAATCGGGACCGTCCCTTCGGCAATCATAGTCGTCGCGATCGGGTGGGCCCTCTTCCATCCGGTGGTTACTGCTTCTTGGGGAGCAGTCGCATTGACCTTTGCCCTCACGCTAGCGTCGCTCTACGCCATGGGGATGACCCTCTCCTCTCTCTACCTCACCTACGGTCGGGAGGCGGAGTCGATGAACAACGCGCTTCAGGACCCTGTCTCGATGCTCTCGGGCCTCTACTTCCCGTCGATTGGGGCGGCCTCGCCCTTCCCAGTCGCGCTGCAGGCGGTCGCGTCCCTCATCCCCCTGACCATCGGGATGGACGCCCTGAGGAAATCGCTCTTCGAGGGCTTTGGCGTCGGGTCCACCTGGCCAAGCCTCGCGACCCTAGGCGTCATGGCGGTCGTTTTCATGGGCATCTCGAACCTGGCGCTGAAGGCTCTGGAGAAGATCGGGAGGAGGGACGGCACGATTGCGGTGAGGATCAGATGATCAACTTCAGGTCACTCTTCGCCTCTGCCTGGATGGGCATCCAACACGACCTCGCCTGGACGTCCCCGCCCATTTCGCTCGCGATCCGTGCGGTTTCCCCCTTCGCATCGGCGATGACCGTCTCGATAATCTACTGGTTCGGCTCAACCTACAGCGGCGGGGTCGTCTCCTTCAACCCGACCCAGCTGGCGTACGTCCTCGTCGGGTCGTCGCTCTATGCACAGGTCGCTGCCTACGCCTGGGTCCCCACGGTCGCCATAGCAGAGGGCAAGAACCTCGCGGTGTTCCCGCACATTTACCTCACTGCGCGGTCGACTGCCCTCTACGTGGCCGGGAGGACCCTGTCAGCCTTCGTGATCTCGACCACGGCCTCAGTCGCCGCCCTCGCAGCCGCCTACTACGTGCTCGAATCCTTCCTGAGCACGACCATCCCGCTCACAGTGACTCCCCTGACTGTGGTGATGGTGGGAGCCGCCCTGGTCGCGGACATTCCGGCCGCCCTTGGGCTCGGCTACATCCTCGGTGCGTACTCCCTCTACGCGAGCAAGTTCGAATGGTCCCTCCCCGGATACATAGCCGGACTCCTGATGGTCTTCTCGGGGGCGCTCTTTCCTACGACGGTCCTCCCGTATCCGCTGTCCACAGGGGCGACATACCTCCCTTTCACCCAGTTCATTGCCGCGGCGAGGGTCGCCATCGTCCCCGGAGTCGGCGGCGACTACCTCTACTCGATGGCGTTGTGCCTTCTGGGCGGGGCAGCATTCCTGGGCGTCGGCCTCATAATCTACTTCGCCGCAGAGAGGAAGGCGCGGAAGGACGGCGTCATCGACAGAAGAATGGCCTAGGTCCGAACTCAGTCTTGAGTCAGTTCAGGGTCTTCGCCATGTATGGACCCGATCTTTGGTAGCCCAGCTTCCTGTAGTAGTTCCTCGTCCCCACAGCGCTGGTCACCAGGAGCCTCCTCGCATCGAACTCCTCGCCAGCGAGCCTCTCTGCCGATTCCATCAGGGAGGCGCCGAGCCCCCTGTGCTGCCAGGCGTTTTCCCTCCTCTCTCCCACCTCGACTTGGCGCCCGTAGACCCTGAGCTCGCGGACGACCGCCGAACCTTCCATCTCCGGGCGGTGGGCAGCCTCGGATGGAACGCGAAGCCTAACGAAGCCCGCGATTCTTCCCCTCTTCTGATACTCAAAAGAACCGAAGACCTCGAGCCCGCCAGAAGCTGTGTACCTCTCCTCGCGGTAGCCCAGGGACTCCTCCTCATCCATGACTGAGGGTTCGCACAGGGCCACCTCTCTGCACCGGACGCAGCTGCAGCCCCAGCCCTTCTCCTTGGCACGGGCCAGGACCAGCTCTCTCAGGTTTCCGTTCTTGACCCCGCCCGTGATTTCTCCAGCCGGGATTTCCCTCTGGATCCTCATTATCCTGTGCCACCGAGGGACGAACCGCTTCATTTCGCTCAGCAGCTCCACTACGGTATTCAGGTCGTACGGCCTGTATAGGCCAGCTTCGAACATCTTTGCGAGCGCCGTCCCGGGCACGACGAGGGTCGGGTAGAGCTTCATCATGTCTGGGCGGAGGTCCTCGCTATCGAAAAGCGTTCTGAGGTCTGTGAGGTCCTCGTCAGGGGTCGCACCCGGCAGTCCGGGCATCATATGGGCAGTCACTTTGAGGCCTGCGTCCCTCGCGACACGGAAGGCGTCCAGCGTATCTTCGACGGTGTGCCCTCTGTTGCTCCGCGAGAGCGTCTCGCCTCTGAGGCTCTGCACCCCTATCTCCAGCCTCGTTATCCCAAAGCTCAGCATGAGGTCGACGTCCTGCGGCCTGCACCAGTCTGGCTTCGATTCGAGGGTCAGACCCACGCACCGACTCTTGGCGGACTCGTTGAGAGCCTGAGCTTCTTCGAGGGTGTTGGACGCACAGCCGTTGAGGCCATCGTAGACGCCCTTCACGAATGAAGCCTGATATTCTACGGGCAGGGCGATAAACGTGCCCCCTTCGATAATCGTCTCTACTTTGTCGGTCCCATGGCCGTTCGCCTCGTACTTGGCGAGGCTTCTCCTGACCTGTAGGAACGGGTCGAAGGCCACCCCGATCGCCGTCCTCATCCCAGGACTTTCCGGTAGGTAGCTCTGCGGCGTCCCTGAGCGGGGCCCGCCTGGACAAAAGACGCACGTGCCGTGTGGGCAAGAATACGGAGCGGAGAATGCCGTCACCACCACTATGCCTGAAGCACTTCTCCTCGGATGGACCCTGAGCACCTCCTCGAAGGCACTCCTCGTGCGCGGTTCCAGCGCGGAGATTATTTCTGAGTTTGAGACATACCTGTCGAGAGAATACTTCTTGGCAGCCCGCTTTTTCAGCTTCTCGAGGTCTGCCCTTGACGCGACCCCTCCGTTGCCCAGCTGTTCGGCCAAGTAGGCGGCCGCTTCCCGTGCCTTCTCTGGCTCTTGGGCGGTCACCGGCGCATCCAGTTCTGGCCTGGCTTGCGCTTGAGGGTAAAGCGCTTGTCGAACGTCCGCTTGTTCCTTACCTTCGGGATTTTACCCGGCTTTGGCTTTCCTTCCAGCTTTGGCGTCTGACTGCGGACCTTGCCGGCCTTAGTGACTGGAGGCGGCGAGCGTTGCGCTGAGCCGCTGACTCCCGTGAGTCGGCATTGTTCTGAATCAAACCTCCTTACCTTGCCTGTCACTTCATAGTAGATTAATCTTTACAGAGCCTCCAGATCACCTCGCCGGCGAAGATTCCGTACCCGAACGCAACAGCATTCCCCCGAGACGATGTTATCAACTCTTTACCCCGAACTGCCCCTACATCATAACTTCGCTCTTGGAGCGCCACCAATGTAAAACGCTTTAATGTCCTGAGACCCGGGGAGAGTCGAATTTCTTTGGATACATCAAGCCCAGAGAACGATGGCCCCACCCGCGCGGAAAGAGGCCCCGTTGGTGAAGACGGGTCTTCCCTGGCGATGATAAGGGAGAAGTCGATCGCAGTAGCCGAAGAGGCAATCAGGAGGTCCAGCTCCCGCCCGGATCTCCACCTCGTCCAGGCAATCCAAGCGCTCGACGACGCCGACAAGTTCCTCAACATCACCGCGACCAGGGCCTCCGAATGGTACGGACTGCACTTCCCCGAATTGACCCAGATGGTCCAGGACAATGTCGCGTTATGCAAGATGATTATCGCCGCAGGGAGGAGGGACGGGTTCACGACGGAGCTGCTTCAGGGGAGGGGGTTTACCGAGAAGAAGGTCGAGGCGATTCTCACCGCGAGGGACAGGTCGAAGGGCGGGGAGATCACCGACGGGGACATGGCCAGGGTGAAGGCGTTGTCGTCGCTCGCAGTCGAGATCAGCAGCGAACGGGACAAGCTCAACGAATACGTTGAGGGCGCCATGAAGAGGATCGCTCCCAACGTCTGTCAGATCGCGGGCGCCACCATAGGTGCGAGGCTGATGGCGAAGGCGGGAGGGCTTGACAGGCTCGCAATGCTGCCTGCCAGCACGATCCAGATTCTCGGCGCCGAGAAGGCGCTCTTCCGTGCCTTGAGGACGGGCGCCAAACCGCCCAAGCACGGGATTCTCTTCCAACACGAGGCGGTCCACGCGGCGCCGAAGTGGCAGCGGGGGAAGATCGCGAGGACGATTGCGAACAAGATTGCGATAGCGGCCAGGGTCGACTACTACAGGGGGTCAGAGGAGGTCTCGATCAAAGCGGGCCTCGACAAGCGCCTCGAGAACATCAGGGAGAAGTACAGGGAGCCCCCGCCGAGGCAGCCTGATAGGCGCGACCGTCCCCAGAGGCGTGAAGGGTCCCCAAGGCGCCAGAAGTACCGCAGGCGATGAGTCCGGTCAGGAGGGAGGAGAGGCACGGCAGGACAGTCCTGCTGACGCCGAACCTCGCGAAGGGGTACAGGGTCTATACCGAGGAGCTCGTCGTCAGGGATGGGGTCGAGTACAGGACATGGGACCCGTTCAGGAGCAAGCTTGCCGCGGCAATCCTGAAAGGCCTGCCCGACGATATCATACTGGAAGGCGACAGGGTGCTCTATCTCGGGACCTCGACGGGGACGACGTCCTCCCACGTCTCCGACTTAGTCGGAGAGAGTGGGCTCCTGATAGGCGTTGAGTTCGCTCCCCGTGTCGCGAGGGAATTCGTGGAGAACGTGGCCAGGCAGCGCAGGAACGTGATACCGTACGTCGCGGACGCACGCGATCCCTCAAAGTACAATATTTCGAGGGTCGATTTGGTCTACTGCGACATTGCCCAACCTGACCAGACTGAGATCGCGATGGGGAACTGCAGGGCGATGCTCAAGCCCGGGGGGAAGCTCCTGCTCGTGGTGAAGGCGAGGAGCATCGACGTGCTGAAGGATCCCGATAGGGTCTTCCAGGAGGAAAGAAAAAGGCTCGAGGTCGCCGGCTTCAGGGTCGAGTCGATAATCGAGCTGAGCCCCTTCGAAAAGGATCACGCCATGATACTCGCGTCCCGTTAGCCAGCTAGAAGGGGGCCAGGAGGGTCTGACGGAGCCTGGCCCAGGTCTTCCAACTCTTCCTCGCGTACTCCGGGAGTGGCTCTCCCCTGCGCATCCGCTCGATGAAGAAGATCCTTGTCGACGGGTCGGAGGGGTACCCCGAGCCGAAGTCACCGTGCTCCCGCCTCAGCTTATCGACCTCCCTGTCCCTCTCTACTTTCGCGATGATGGAGGCGGCCGAGACGAGTGGATAATCCCTGTCGGCCTTGTGAAGCGCCGTCACCCTGCAGTTGGACTTCAGGTTGTCGCAGATGTTGTCCCGGAACCTTCTTGGGACACTGTCGCAGGCGTCCACCGTCACCTGGTGGGCGTCCAGCTGGTCGATGACCTTGGCGAAGTATAGTGCCTCTAAGAAGTTCAGCTTTCGGAACTTCTTGCCGGTCCTGACCACTGTGTCGATTTCAGCGGGCTCGATGTGCTCCCAGTAGGCGCGGCGGCATACCTTGAGAATGTCGGGATAGAGTGTCTCTCGCTGGCGCGGCGAGAGTTTCTTAGAGTCCTTGACGCCCAGCTCCTTCAGTTCCCTCAACCCAGATCGGGTCGCGGAGACCCCGGCTATGACGAGTGGGCCCACGATGCAACCCCTCCCGGCTTCGTCTGCGCCGCCCACCAGCGAGACCATTCCGGGTGCGGGTGGCGTGTCGGGCTTAACTTGTTTTCGGGCCGCCCGCGGCTTCGAGTAGCGACCTAGCGAGACCGTCTTCAACTTCGTCGCGGTTCTCCACCGTGACTGCTATCGTCTCCCTCGCCTTCTCACGTAACTCCGCGAGCAGGTCATCCTCCAGCCTTTCGTGGACGACGGCGAGGATGGGCTTCCCAGAGTCGAGGCAGCCCCTGACTCCCTTCCTGAACTCGGGGCTGACCAGCTCCATGGGCCCTACTTCGTCAATCACTATCACCTCAGAGGAGACGGCCGCCTTTGCCAGGCCCGCAGCCCCCACGGCCGAAAGGTCCGCAAGGTTGACGCGGTACCGGCCCACTCTTGGCCCGAGGCTGGCCGAGATGGAGGCGAGCACCCCCTTGGTCCCGTCAGTGAGGTTGAGTATCTCGAACCCCACCCTAGAGCCCCTGGCCTTCTTTTCGACAGTGAAACAGCCCCCGACGATGACACCGGAGCTCTTCAACCTCAGGATCACCCTCGAAACTATGGTAGACTTCCCCACACCGGGTGGGCCGGTCAGGAGCCAGATGCCGCTCATGGGTAGCGCGTCGGAGTCTCTGGTAGAAGAATCTGTCCGCGGGAGACCGGGTGAGATCGACGGTAGATAACGACGAGGATTCGCGCTCTGTCAGCCGATGAGTCGCACCGCCGGAATGTTTCCAAGACAAAGCTGCGTGAGGATCTAACAGACTGAAGTTAGTCTCAATTAGACTCATGGTCGAAATAGGGGCAAATGCTTCCGCTTTGGTCATGGTTGAAAGTGCTTCCCTATCGACAGCCGACCTAGCCATCCAGTCTGGGAGAGGCTCACCCGATTCACTTAACAGTGCATTAACGTGGGTCGAGAACAGGTTGAACCTCGTCCGGACGGAGGAAGGGAAGACAGACCTGCTGGTACCCAAGGAAAGCCTCTCACTCGTCCCCCCTACCACCCCCGTCTTCTACAACCCTGCTGCATCTGTAAACCGCTCCGTCTCGGTCGCGATAGTTGAGGCGACTGAAGGGCCGACCTTCTGCGACGCCCTCGCGGGAATCGGGGCACGGGGGCTGAGGATAGCGGTGGAGATAAAGAGAAAGCCAACGGTTACGATGGTCGACATTAACAGGGACTCGATCAGGTTGGGACGGAGGAACGCTAGGCTCAACGGGGTCCAGACGCGGTGCGACTTCGCCGCGGACGAAACGAACTCCTATCTCTACTCGAGGTACGGGAAGGACGAGAAGTTCGGCTATGTCGACATCGACCCGTTCGGGAGCCCCGTCCCTTTTGTCCAGGCCGCCCTGCGCGCCACGATGGCCGGAGGTATAACGTCGTTCACCGCCACCGACACCGCGGTCCTCTGTGGAGTCCATGTTCGGGTGGCCGAGAGGCGGTACGGAGGGACGCCGGTCAACAACCACTTCCACCACGAGACAGGGGTCAGGCTCTTGCTCAACGCCGTTAGAAGGGAAGCAGCGTCCCTGGACCTCGGGGTCAGGCCGGTTGCGGTCCACAGCACAAGGCACTACATCAGGGTCTACGTCAGAGTCGAGGTCGGCCCGTCAAAGGCCGACGCAGCCCGGGAGGGCGAGGGTTACGTGCTGTGGTGCAGGCGATGCGGCTACCTAGCCAAGGGGACGACGCCGAAGCAATCGTGCGGGGAGTGCGGGGCCAAGCTGAAGGCAGCAGGGCCGTTGTGGCTGGGGGAAATGACCGAGACAAAAACGATTCGCGACGCGGTCGCGTCCTCCCGGGAGCTCGGACTTCCTGAGGCGACGAGGGTCCTGACATCGCTCCTGGGGGTAAATGACTTCCCACCGTGGAGTTTCAGCGTCGAGAATATCTGCTCGGCCCTCAGGATTGCCTCGGTCCCAGACACGGCAGTCACGGAGGCGCTCAGGAGCCAGGGGTACAGGACACTCAGGCAGCCCCTCGAGAAGACGGGACTCAAGACCGACGCTCAGCATTCGGCAGTCGTGGAAGCGGTCCACGAGGCAGCAGCCCTAAAGAAGCACTAGGGACCCAAGCGCCCCTCAGGGCTCGGAGGACTCAATCGTCCGGGAGACGCTGGCCCGGCTTCCACCCTTCGCAGTAGTAATAGAGCTCGGAGCTCACGCTCCTGCTGGCCAACGGTTTGATTGTGTGCACTGTCCTGAAGCACCTCCGAAACTCGTCTCGGACGTCCTGGGAGCGCTCCCCTTCGAAGAGCTTGAAGAAACCAGACCCGTCCATCCTCAGGACGGACTCCGATAGGTCGAGGACCCTCAGGGTGAGGTCCACCTGCCTGCCCTGGTCGAGCTCCCACACCCCCGAGACGGACGGGGCGAGGTCTGAAAGGACGACGTCCGCCGAGGTCCCTGCAAAGGCGTCCAGGACTTTCTGCCTGACCTCGGGGTCGTGCACGTCCATCACGACGATCTTCAAGTTCTCCCCCCTCAGCCTCACTTCATGAAGGTCGACCCCAACCACGAACCCGTCGTCGCCTACCAGCTGCGCCGCCACCTGCATCCATCCCCCGGGAGCTGCCCCGAAATCGACGACCTTGTCGCCCGGAGCGATGAAGTGATATCTCTCGGTCGCCTGAATCAGCTTGAACGCCGCCCGACTCTTGTACCCCTGTTCCTTCGCGAGCCTCCTGTAGAGGTCGCGCTTGGCTTCGTGGAGCCTCATCCAATCTTCACGCCACGCTGGAGGACGCTACCCTGTAGGAACGACAGTGGGTACGGCCTGGCCTGCAGCAATTCTTGCCTCGTCGATGACCCAGGGGCCGATCCACGGGCAAATGTACGGGCTGATCTGACCGTCGACCGAGCACTTTGACTCGAACTGACAGACTATGCACGGTGCCTTCTCGATTGAGGTCATATCAGTCGGGAACCTCAGCGGAGTCAGCTTGTACGTCCAACGCCCCTCCTCTAGGACCTTGACCCGCCCGATCAGGCCGCGCCTCTCGAGCCTTATAGCGAGTCTGGAGCCGTCTCGGCTCGTGAGCCCAAGCTCCTTCCAGATCTCGCTCTGCAGGACGCCATCCCTCCCGCGTTCGACAACCAGCTTGTAGACTCTCGAAGTCAAATCGACCAACTCCTCCTCAGTTCTCTCGACAGGCCGGACAGGCTCCTCCTTCTTGGCCTTCGCCGCCTTCAGGCGTGAGGGGGCGGCCCTGGGCCTCGCGTGCGCTTGCTTCTTTCTCTCCTTCTCTTTCTCCTTTTGTTTCTGCTTTGCCTTCGGCTTGGCTTTGGTCATTTTGGTTGGCCGAACTCCTGCCGTATCACGAAGTTGTCAAGTATCTCCCTGCACCTGTTCCTCACTGTAACCTCGGTGACCTCAGCGAACTCCGCCACCTCCCTCTGCGGAAGGTGCTCCCCCACCAGTACGGAGGAGAGGTAGACGTAGGCGGCCGCTAGCCCCGCGGGAGCCTTCCCACTCGATATCTTCGAGTCGCTGGTCTTCGCCGAGAGGGTGAGGGCCAGATGCTCCACCCTCGGGTCGATCTTGGCCGTGTTGATCAGTTTGGAGATGTACTTCTCGACCGATGGCGGGGGGACGTACTCCTTCTCCACCTCCTTCAGGACGAGCCTGAAGTACCTCGCGACGCTCCCCTTCTCCATCCCTGCTGCGCGGGCCACCTCCTTTAGAGTCCTCGAAACGCCGCACTTTCGGCACGCAAGGTAGACGGTCGCGGCCGTCATTCCGAGTATCGACTTGCTCTTGGCGACCTTCATCTTCGCTGACGTCCGGTAGATCTGGGCCGCAGTCTCGGCTACGTTGTCCGGCAGGTTGAGTGTCTGGCAGAGCTCGCCGATCTTCGTCAGCACGTTCGCGAGGCCCCTCTCCTCGCTGTTAATCGTCCTCGATCTGCTCTGCCACTTCCTCATCCTCTCGGTAGTGGCCCGCATCGCAGGGTCGAGGGACTTGCCGTGGGAATCGCGCATCGACCTGCTGATCTCGGTCGTGAGGCCCATGTCGTGGAGCGCGAGCGTCGTAGGTGCCCCGACCCGGACCCGCCTGTTCTTTTCCTCGAGGTCCATCGCCTTCCATTCAGGTCCGAGGTCCGCGGGGGCGTTGGTCACGTAACCGCACTTGGGGCAGACCTGTTCCCCCTTCTCATTGTCCCCGATCAAGCTGTTCCCGCAGACCGGGCAGGATGTCCTGAACGTGTCGTCCCCTCTCGCGTTCCAGAGCGTCAACTCATTCACCTTTCCGCAAAGACCACGTCGCCGGTTTTACCGACCTTGCTGGTGGCGGCCGCGACTGAAGCGTAAGGAGCCTTCACGGGCCCGAGGAGCTCGACCACTTTGCCTAGCCTTCTCCCCTTTTCGTCGAGTATAAGGGCTCCCGGCCGGACTTCTTTCGTGAGACGGACGACCAGCCGGCCGCTCTTAGCTTGGTGCATCAAAATGCCAACTTGTAACAAGAATTGGAGTCGATGGTCTTCCTGCCTTTAAACCTTCGCAGGAGGCCTACCTCTTTTTCTGAATCGGATGGGCGGACTCCTGCTTCCTTTGGGCGATGCCCCGGACGACCGAGAGCTCCTTCGCGACCCTCATCACAAGCGTGTGCTTCGGCTTTGCCTTGGCCACCGACACGTAGCCTGATTCCTTCGTGGGTGTCAGCGGGAACCGCGCGGTCTGTGTGACAGGCTGGATGTTGAGCCTGCGGCACGCCTCCCCAAGCTCCTGGAGCGTGGGCGCCCTCGTCGCAGAGTTCAGCGGGACCCTCCTTCCCTCCCTTCGCTTAAGTTCGGAGTTGAAATAGTCCAGCCAGATGACGTACCTCTCGTATTCCTTCATTTACTTCGACTTCGTCAGGACTGCGTTGACAACCCCGTCGTCCGTCGGACGCGAGGTGACGACGGCCTCTCCGGCCTCGGTCTCGATGACCGCGCCCTTCGTGATCACGCCTCTCCTCTCGTAATCTCTGTTGGCTGGGCTCCTCTTCACCCTGAGAATCTTGGATTTCATCGCCTTACCCTTGGAGTCCGAGACATTCGCCACGTCGGAGAAGACCACCCCCGCGGACATGCTTCCGCCCCTTCGCCTGGATTTCCTCTTCGCGGCCTCTCCCACTAGAGGCTCGATTGGGTAACCGTCGCGCTCGTAAGCTCTTCTTCCCCTCGAGGGGCGGGACCTTCCGCCTGTCGCCTTCCGCTTCGTGAGGTTCTCCAATGGGCGAGTCATTCGGTCAAGCCTGGTTGAACGGACGTCCTTCGCAACCAGGTGTTAAGCGTTTTGCCAACAGTTCCGGTTCTGGTGCGTTTCTGTCCAATTTCAGGACTATCCCCCGACGACGGTACTTGGGTCTACTCGTAATCGAGTGCCGACGGGATGGGTAGAATGATCTGGGAGAAAGGGACAGATGGAACGAAAGGTGAACGGGTTATATCTGAGTGGGCACCTTGGTGGCCAGATGCGCGCTTCCACTAGAGTAGAGTACCGGAAGCTGGTTAGGCACGTGGAGAAGAGCTTGACGTCTCTCGGTTACCCTTTTCTCAGGAATGAGACCAAGCGGTTGACGGAGTTCGAGGTTCTCCCGCCCTCAGGCTTCAGGGTCGTCGTTGAGGACAATTCTAGGGAGGACTACAGCTTCGGATTCATACGGTCGAAGAAGACCGAAACTTCGCTGGAGCTTCGGCGTGAATTAGGCACTCCTGAGTCGGACGGATTCGTCGACAAGCACGTAAGTGCATTCATGGAGCACCTCACCTCCGCACTGCCGGAGAAACCCTGGGAGGGCCTCGGTCTTGTTCGTTCGAGGACCGAGCGAGCGAAGTGGCTGGAGCTATCTGATATCTAGGTGGGTGTAGGACCTTGGCTGAAACAGAAGAGAGAGAACTCGACAATCGAGACAAGGAGGATGACGAAACTCAGCAGTTGCAGGTGCCTCTGGACTGGAAGGACTACGTCGCGCTGGCAATTGCCGCCCTCGAGACAGTCCTCCTCCCCATGGTTGTACTGATCGTGATCTTGTTCGCCCTTGTGTTCATAGTCAGGTAATCACTGGACCGGGGAGGCCAGCTTTCTCGCGAAGTCGATGTCGTAGTGACATTCGAGCCAGTGGTTAGGCGCAATTTCGCGAAGTAGAGGCGCTTCGTCGGTGCACTTCTGTGTGGCGTAGGGGCATCTGGTCCTGAACCTGCAGCCAGACGGGATGTTGATCGGACTGGGCACGTCTCCCTGCAGAGCGGCCACCCCCTTGCGCTTGCTAGGGTCAGGGATCGGGGCTGAGGCGAGGAGCGCTTGCGTGTAAGGGTGCTTCGGGTCTTCGTAGATGACATTCGCCTCCGCTATCTCGACGACCCGCCCCAGGTACATCACAGCGATTCGATCGCACATGTATCGAATCACCGACAGGTTGTGCGAGATGATGAGGTATGTCAGCCCCAGCTCGCGCTGAAGGTCCCTCAGGAGGTTGAGGATCTGGGCCTGGACAGAAACATCGAGCGAGGAGGTCGGCTCGTCCAGGAGGAGGAACTCGGGCTCCACTGCCAGCGCCCGGGCAATCGCGATTCTTTGTCTCTGCCCGCCGCTAAATTCGTGCGGGAATCTCTCGAGGTGGTCGGGGTTGAGCCCGACAAGTTCAATCAGCCGAGCGGCCGCCTGATGCGCCTTCGCAGCGCGCGCGAGCTTATGGATCGCCATCGGCTCAGTGAGGGTCGACTTGACCGACTGCCTCGGGTCTAGTGATGCGTACGGATCTTGAAAGATCATCTGCATCTTCCTTCGGAACTTTTTCAGTTTGGACCCCTTGAGCTTCGTGATGTCCGTCCCCTCGAAAACTATGGACCCTTTGGTCACTGGCGTGAGCCGCATGATCGCCCTCGCGAGGGTCGTCTTTCCGCAGCCGGACTCGCCCACAAGCCCAAAGGTTTCTCCCTTCGTCACGTGGAGGCTGACGCCGTCGACGGCTCTCACGTAGCCCTCCGTCCTGCTCAGCAGGCCAGATTTGATCGGGAACCACTCATAGACGTCCCTGACGACAAGCAGGCTGTTTGCGTCGCTCAACCCCTCACCCTCCGTAGAGCAGGCAGGCCACCTTGTGGCCCGGCCTGGCTTCGATCAGCGGTGGCTTCACATTCGGGCACCTGTCGAACGCCTTGGGGCATCTCGGGTGGAAGCGGCATCCCGAGGGAGGGTATATCAGGTCTGGCACAGAGCCGCTGATTGACTCCAGTTTTATCGCCTTGACGTCGGGCCTAGGTAATGCCCCCATCAGCCCACGGGTGTAAGGGTGGAGCGGACTCTCGAAGAGCTCCTCAACGGTGGCCTCCTCCACGATATTCCCCGCGTACATCACCGCGACCCTGTCGCAGACCTCCGAGACGATGGCCAGGTCGTGAGTGATGAGTATGATTGCGCCTTCTATTTTGTCTCTCAGGTCCTTGAGCAGCTCGAGTATCTGGGCTTGGACGGTGACGTCGAGCGCGGTCGTAATCTCGTCGGCGAGGAGCACCTTCGGCGTGCGCACGAGGGCCATCGCGATCATGACCCTCTGCCGCATCCCCCCCGAGAGTTCGAAAGGATACATCTTGAAGACCCGCTCGGGGTCCGGCAGTCTGACTATCTGGAGGTACTCCAGAACTTTGAGTTTGGCGAGCCTCTTTATCTCCCTTCGGCCGATTTTGACACTCCCAGCCTTCAGGTTCGCAAGCTCTTCCTTCGCCGATACGCTCCCTGGGTCGGCGTGCAGCTGCTTTTCGAGCTCCATAGCTTTCACTTCGATGAAGACGGACATGTGCGCCTTCTTATCGTCCGTTAGAATCTCCGTCAGCTGCGATCCTATGGACAGGACGGGGTTCAGGTACGTCATCGGGTCCTGGAAGACGAACGCGATGTCGTTCATCCTTGCCTTTCGGATCTCATCCTTGCTCAGCTTCAGCAGATCCCGACCCTCCAGCAGGATCTCCCCGTCCGTCACCGCCGCGTTCTCCGGCAGAAGGCCGGCGATGCTGAGCGCGGTGACGGACTTCCCGCAGCCGCTCTCTCCGACCAGACCGAGAATCTCGCCGTTTTGAACTCTGAGGTCGACGCCGTCCAGCGCCTTCACGTCGCCCGCGTAGGTGTGAAAAATCAGGCGGAGATTCTTCACCTCGAGCGCTGAGTCGGCCGAAACTAGGCTTGGACTGGCTGCCATGGTATCTCCAGTCCGCTACCTTCGGAGCCGCGGGTCCAAGATGTCTCTGATTCCGTCGCCGAGGAGATTGAAGCCGAATGCGATGATCAAAATGGCGAGACCTGGGAACAGCACGATCCAAGGCGCGGTCTGGACGCTAGCCTTGGTGATCCCGTCGTTCACCAGGTTGCCCAGCTCTGCTAGCTGCGGCGACGGTCCGAAGCCGAGGAACATCAATCCGGAGAAGGTGAGGATGACCCCTCCGATGTCCAGTGAAGCCTGCACCAGCATCGGGTATACCGAGTTCGGGAGCAGGTGTAGGAAGATGATCCTCAGTCTCCCGGCCCCCATCGCACGGAGAGCCTCGACGTAGGGCCTCTCCTTCTCGCCGAGTATCTGTGAACGAGCCAGGCGGACGTACGTGGGCCACCAGACTATGAAGACGGCGAGCGTGAGCCAGGCAATCGTATGCGCTCCTATCGTCACGAGAACTATCGCAAGGGAGAGAACTGGGAACGCGAAGAAGATGTCGGTGACGCGCAGAACGGCCTCGTCAATGACCCCCCCGGCGTAAGCCGCGAGCGCTCCGAGCGTGACCCCGATGATGAACGCGCCGCCTACGATTTCGAAAGCAATCTGGAGGTCGAGCGGTACCGCGAGGACTATCATCTGCCACAGGTTCCTGCCGTAGGCGTCCGTTCCAAGAGGGTACACCGTCGTGCCCGGGCACGTGAAGATGTTCGCTATGTGCCAATTGATGATAGGGTTGTTCCAGCACTTCGCAATGTCGAAGTCTAGCGTTTCCCATGCCTTCGGATTGACAAGTAGCGGCGAGAGCAGCGCAAGCAGGACGGAGCCCAGGGCCAAAGCGGAACCGATCAACACCAGGGGGTTCCGCCTCAGCAGGTGGAGGACGAACCGCGCCTCGGATCTTCTCTTGGGGGCTTCCTCTTTCTTCATTTATCCCTCCTAGTACCTGATCCTCGGGTCCAGCTTGGCATAGATTATGTCAACTGCCAGGTTGGCCAGGACTATGATGAACGCCGTGACGAGGATGTACATTTCAAGGAAGTTCACGTCGAAGACAATGGATGCAGCGACGGCAGCGGCACCGATTCCGGGAAGCGCGAAAACCGTCTCTACAAGCACTGCCCCGCCGAAGAGAAAGGCGATTATTAGCCCAGAGACCGTTATCGCCGGAAGTAGGGCGTTCCTGAGTGCATGCCTGTAGATGACCACTCGGTTCCTGAGCCCTTTGGACCTGGCGAGAAGCACGTAGTCCTGCCGCAGGGCCTCAAGCATGCTCGAACGGAGGATTCTGGTGAGCGCTGCGATCGTGGTCACTGCGAGGGCGAGCGCGGGCAGGAACATGGCTACGAGCCCATCCCAGAAATAGGGAATATTGCCCGAAAGCAGTCCGTCGAAGATCGGGGCCCCCGTGTACGCTGTGACGGAGCCCGGATTCGAAATGCAGATTGCACAGTTTTGGGCGAAGGATCCCGAGATCGGGAGCAGCCCCTTGCTCAATCCTCCGCCTGTAGGGATCGAGATGTAGAGTCCGAAGACCAACTGGAGCAGGTAACCGAACACGAATATCGGGACCGAGTACCCGAGGAGAGCGACGAGCCTCGAGAGGTGGTCAGGTAGCTTGTTGTTGTGGGTCGCGGACACGATCCCGAGCGGAAGGGCAACGAGGATAGTAAGGAAGGAGCCGGAGATGGCCAGCTCAGCGGTGTACGGGAATTTGGCTGAGAAGACCTGCAGCGTAGTCTCGCCGAGGCCGGAGATACCGGGCAAATTGCTGAAGCCCCAGTTCCCCTTGAACACCTGGCCCAGCCAGGCGAAGAACTGTTGGTAGAGAGGGACGATGCACCCCGCAGCCCGTTGGGAAAAAGCGGTGTAGGATGGGCACGACGAGGTAGCCACACCGAGAGATTGGGCCAGCTGAAGCTTCTCTGCCGCGCCCATCTTGGGTGTGACGTATGGGGCCAGCACAGACTCAGGAGGGAGCGGACCCCTGAGAAGCACGAACACGATGACCGAAATGGCGAGCAGTACGAAGACAGCGAGTATCAGCCTACGGATGACGTACTGATACAGTTTCAAATGTCTGTTAGTCTGAGAGACCTTTCTGAGATTATAAGCGTTAAAAAAACAGGAGGCCCTCTACTTGATGTAGAGGGTCGCGAAGTACTCCGGACCGGTTCCACCGGCCGCCGGAGTAGATAGGGCAGTGTTGTAGTAGAAGCCTGCGATGTTGGATGTCATTGCCATGAAGTTGAGCGGGTATTGCGTCCAGAGATACATCACCGCGTTGTTCGCGACGAGGTTCTGTTGGTGGACGTCTTGCACCAGCGCTGTTAGGTTGGATGCTGCGCTGTCGGCCTGAGACTTTGCATAGAGTGTCGACAACGAGCCCAAGTTCCAGCCGTCGGCTGCGGGATACGTGCCGGACGGGCCGTACATGGCGTTGGTGAAGTCCAGGACCCACGGATAGTCGGCGAACCATCCGAGGGCGTACATGTATAGGTGGGTGGCGCTAGACTCCTCTATCATCTGGCCGATTGGGAGTGGGACCACTGAGACTGTAAGGCCCATGTTGTATGTGATGCTGACGTTGTTGATGTTGCTCGCAATCGTCTCTAGGATAGCCTCATCGACCGTGTCGCCGGTCGCGAAGACCAGCTGGATGTTCTGACCCACAGGGCTGGAGCACACGCCTTTGTTGTTGAGCGTCGTGCATCCGAAGGAGTTGTCGAAGACCCCTGCTTTAGCCTTGGTTCCGTTCACGAAGTTGAAGCTGGTCAGGGGCGTTTCCATTGCGGCCAGAAGCAGTTTCTGCACGTTGTCGAGGCTGTAGCTGTAGGCTGGCTTATCGTTCGGGAAGAAAGAGCCCGCCGGAGGCAACCCTGGGGCGACGGCGTTGATGGCCGTCTCTCCCAGCTTGTTGTTCACGGTCGCCATGATGTCGGTGATGTTCACCGCATCTGAGAACGCGAGTCTGAGTCTTTGGTCCGCGAACGGTTGGAATGTGTAGTATGACCCGGTCAGCGGATTCGTCACGTTCGTTTCGAACGGATCGAAGAGAACGCTGAGCGCTGTGTACGGCCCGTAGAGAGATACGCCACTGATCGTGGAGACCAGCTGGTTGCTGTTCAGCCAGGCCGTCCTGTTAGCAATGTCGTATAGGTTCGAGGCGTCGGGGTCGATCACCATCGCCTGACCGGACTTCGCAGCGTTCTGCAGGTCCAGTTCTCGTGTGGTGATGTCCGAGACGAAGTTTATATCGATTGTCTTGATTTGTGCCTGAAGCTTCCCAGTAGGTGAGCCCCAGTAGCTGGGGTTGGCCGTGAGGACGAAGTCACTAGTGTTCGGGCTGTAGCTGGTAATGACGTACGGCCCGGTTCCCGCCGAGGAGCCCGAGTACGAACCATCTAGGTAGGTGGCCGCGCATCCGGCCGGGGTCGCGCCTGAGTTGCACGTCGCGCTCAGGTCGTCGAGGTATTGCTGAATCTGGTTGTTCATGGTGCCGCTGAGTGTTGGGTACGGCAGTGTGTAGCCGTTGCTTGATTGGGTCCACAGGGCCAGGTCATGCTGCATCACGTAAGAGGGAGCAAGGATCGAAGCCCATTCACCAGCCAACAGGAACGGAAACGCCGCGTTCGGCGTCATCACGTTGATGGTGAATGTGTCGGGGCCGGTCACTTGCACGAAGTTCTCACCGAGGACAGCTTTCACGTACGCGGTCCCGTAACTCTGTGGGGTGCTGGACAGGTAGCTGCTGAGTGACTTGTTGAGCAGTTGCTGAAGAATCCAGCTCGCCTGGATTCCGTGCGCTACAGGAGTGCTCGCGTCCTCTACCAGTAGGCGGTTGAGCGAGAAGTACACCGCGGTCGAGTTCAGCGTCTCGCCGTCGGCGAACTTTATACCCGAGTGAAGGGTGAACTGATACGACATGCCGTTTGACGATGCAGTGTAGCTCTGAGCCAGCCATGGGATTACGGATCCGGAATTGGTCCCGTTGTACCACAAGAGCTGCTCGTAGACCTGCTGGAAGATGGTGTAGTCGTATGAGAAGTACGATTGTGCGGGGTCAAGGTACTCCGGAGTGTTTGCCGTCTCATAAGTCAGAACACCAGTTGAAGTCGACGTTGGGGACGACGTGGTTGTCGGCGTCGTAGTGGTCGATGTAGTGGACTTTGAGCTGCTCGTCGAGAGATAGTACGCTGCGCCTACTCCGGCTGCTATGACGAGGATGACCACGATTCCGATGGTTGCCATTCTGCTAATCGCTAGTCGAGTGTTACTTTGGAATGTCTTCATTTTCAGTCCAATTCTTGCACGCAATTATATATAAAGACCTTAGTGAAGTCCCCACATTGGTCTTTGGGACATAGGTGAAGCCCCTTGCGCCTGTTGAATCCGAAAGGAGACGACAACCTTGCCTTCGTTGAAACGGCGAACTTTGCGAAGGCGTCCAACCCAAAATGAAACCGGCCGACACCAGCAGGACCTTGGTTTACGTTCCTTCCGACTAGCCACTAGAAAAGGTGCCGTCAGTGGAGCGATAGATTCCTGACCCCGAGCTGCTTCTTCATCAAGGCCACGTCGCCACTGAGCCCGAAGTACTCGGAGAACCGCCCGGTGGTCCTGTAGACCCTGCTCCGCCCCTGCCTCTCACTAACCACGAAGCCGACCTCCTCGAGCTCCCTCAGGTGCTGGTAGGCCGTCGAGCTCCTCCGGAGAACCAGCTCGCTCGCCGAAAGCGGCTGGAAGTAGGCGATGAAGGAGAGAGTCCTCAGGGCCGCCCGCGAGAGGAGGGGGCGCGTCGCGAACTTCCGCGCGACCTGAGTGTATTGCGCCTTGAGCTGCATGGCGAACCGGGGGCCGGGGTACTCCACGACTTCGACGGCCTGCATCGTGGAGTTGACGACACGGCCTATCTCCCGGGCGATCGCGACCGCCTTCCTTTCGGAAGCCGTTCCGACCACCTTCGCGACCTCGCCCGCGTCCAAGGGCCTGCCTGCGGCGTAGAGCGCGGCCTCCACCCTGGCAAGAACCTCCTTGGGGGGAGCTCTCTTCGCGGTTCACTCAAGCTGCCCCACCGAGACCACCAGCGCGTCCTCGTCCGACTCCTCCTGCTCTATGACGACCTCCCCACTGTTGGCTGCGAAGAGGATCAGGATGAAGACGCGGGCGGCGCCGAGGGGGTCGAGACCCCTGACAAGCTCGGAGAGCATGACCTTCCCTGTCGCGCTGAGCCGCTCGACGAGTATCTTGCGGTACTCCGACAGAACCGCCTGGAGGGAGATGACATAGTCTTCCAGGTTGGGCGCCGGGAGCTCCGCGACCGATATCAGGTTCTGCTCGGACCCGCCCCCTACCTCCTCGTCGGTGATGATGTTCTGGAGGATCCTTGAGAGCTCATCGAAGAGCTCGTCGACGTTCGTGGAGTAGACCTCGTATCTGAACGGCATGACTATGATTTGGGGTGGCTCAGAGCCGTCCACGAGTCTCCCCCGCGCCCTGAGCCTCTCGAAGAGGAAGAGAGTCTCCACCTTGAGCCTGTAGATTGTCGCCGAGGAGAGGGCCGCGGTCCCGGCCGCCCTCATATCGACCGCGCCTGACCGCGAAATCGCCTGCAGGAAGAGGCCCAAAAGCTGCGAAATGTCGATCTCCCATGGACTCTTCCGCCGGGCCAGGGAGGGGTCGATGAGGACGTTCAGTGGTGGTTTCGACAGGGGGAAGGGCTCAGCCACGCTGAGGCACCTCGGCCGGCTTGTAGTGCGCGACCCGTGAGACCCCGCCCGCCGAGTAAACCCCGTAGGTGATGGTGCTCTCGGCCACGAAGACGTCCCTCAGAGTGATCGCGATTATCTGGGCCTCCGAAGACCTGTCCTTGAAGAATCGGGCGAGGCTGCTCGAGTTTACCGCGTCGAGCGCTGCGTCGATCTCGTCGAAGAGGTAGAACGGGTGCGACTGGACCGCCTGCATCGCCAGTATCATGGAGACCCCCGTGACCGCCCGCTGGCCTCCACTGTGCTGGGACGACTCGCGTAGCCCGTTCCCGAAGTCGGCCCTCAGGATAAGGCCCCCGCTGAAGATGTCGTCCGGGTTCTCGAGCTCGAGCAACGCGCGCCCCCCGGCCAACCTCTCGAAGATGGAGCTGAACCCCGTGCTCACTTTGTCGAAGGCGGTCATGAAGACCTTCCTCTTTTCCGACTCGACGCTCTCGATGAAGCCGATGATTGAGTTCCTCTCCTTCTCGAGCTCGTTGTGCCTGACAGAGAGGCTCTTGTAGTTGACGTACATCTCTGTGTACTGTCTGTCGGCGCCCCTGTTGACCGAGCTGACGACCTGCTCGTATTCGGCCTCAAGTTCGTCGAGAAGCGAGTCTGACGACTCGAAGGGCTCCAGTACCTCGGCGTAGCCCAGCATCCTGAGGCTCCCGAGTGCCTCCTCGACCCTCTCCTGGGTCGACGAGGCCTGGCTGCTGAGGGCAAACATGTCCTTCTGGCTCCCTGCTATCGAGCGCCCGACCGCGTCCCTCTCCTCCTTGAGGCGCCTGACCTTGCTGTCGAACTCGTCGAGGACCGGCTGGCTCCTCTTGGAGGACTCGAGTACTTTTCGGACCTTCTCGTCCAAAACACGTTTCTGCTCGGAGACCTCCCTGATTCTCCCCGGCGCCTCCCTGGCGAACTGCTTGTTCGACTGGAGGTCCTCGGTGGCCTGGGCCAGGTCGAGTTCGTTGTCTTCGAGGGCCCTGAGGAGGACGTTCTCGAGGTTGGCCTTCTCTCTGGTCAGGGTGAGATTCAGGTCCGAAATCCTGTTCCTTATGGAATCGATCTCGCCCGACAGCGACCGGCTCGCGCCGTCGACTTCGGCGAGCATCGACTCCAGTCCGAGGGCTTGCGTCTCCGAGACCACGTTCTGCAGAGACGCAATCCCTCTCAGGAGGGACTCCTTCCTGTCCGTGTTGAGTTTCAGCTTAGAATCCAGCCTCTCGACGACGCCCGCCTGCCTCTGGTACTCGGCGCTCATGCTCCTGAAGATGCTCTTGTACCTGTTCGCCATCCTGGTGATGGTCGTGGCCTCCGCCTTTAGGCTGGTCGACGAGACGATTCTCTTCACGCGCTCCTTCATTAGCGATCTCGGAATCGGACTCCAGCGACTCGAGCTCCGACCTCCGCCTGTCGATCGCGCCCTTCAGGGCTCCGACCGCGTCTTCGACCTCGCTCATCCCTTCGAGGTTCTCCAAGCCCTCCATCAGGTTGACCAGGACCTCCTGATACCCGTAGGTGAACGCACGCCCTCCCGGCTCGAAGACCTCGCCGTCGACGGTGACTGCCCTGACGCCCTCGGAGGCCAAAGTGTACGCAAACGCTTCGCTGTCCGCCAGGACTGAGTCCCCCGCGAGGAAGTTGACCAGGCTCGTGAACTCGGGTTCGCACTTGATCAGGCTCGAGAGAGGGCCCATCACGCCTGCGGACCTGCCGACATCGACCGCCTTTGAGCCTTCGACCTCGCTGAGGGGGATCACGGAGAAGGCCTTCGCCTTCAGCGACTTCGCGGCCTTGATTAGCTGCGTCATCGACCTGAGGTCCTGGACGATGAATGCCCCCATCCACTTCCCGATGACTGCGTTGACAGCCTTCGAGTACGACTGCGGGTATTTCACAAGCTGCCCGAGGCGACCCACGTATCCGGGGAGGCCTCCGTTGTCGCAGAACTCCTGAAGCTTGAGCTGCCCGCTCCGCTCCCCGGCGAGGCTCTCCGACATGTGCCTGAACGCCTCCTCCCTGGACATCTCGGCAGCCGCCTTCTCAAGGATCTTGGATGCGCCTTCTATTGACGAGACGAGCTTGTCTCGGGTCTTCTCGGAGCCCGAGAGGTCGTATTCGATTCTGTTCAGCTCCTCCGCCGAGGTGCCGTAGAGCTCGAAGAGCTTCTTCGTGTTCGCTTCCAGGCCACCTAGGACGCCCGAGTAGCCGTCGACCCTCAGCTTGAGCTCGTCGAGCCTCTTCTTCTCCACTCCCAGGCTGGCGTTCGCGGCGTTTATCGCGAGGTCGACCTGGCCAAGCCTCTGGCCGAGGTCCGCGAGCTTCACCTGGACGCGCCCGGTCTGCTTGCCCTTCTTTTCAATCGTCGATTGGAGCTCCTCGCCGGCCCTGAAGAACGCCCTGAGCCTCGTCGCGAGCTCCGCATGGCGGGCGTCCAGCTTGGCGACTTCCGACGTGAGCTGCCTGACGTTTGACTCGGCAGCGCCGACCTCCTTCCGTTTGGTCGAGACTACGGACCTGAGCTGCGGGACTGTCTCACCCTCTAGCGCGGCCACGTTGCCCTCCGCCGACTTCAGGTCGGCCTCGAGGGTCTCCAGCTCGTTCTTCGCCTCCGCAAGCTGGTACTGGAGCTCGACGGTGCCGGCTCCCCCACCCTGGATTACGTCCACTATGAAGTGGGTCTTCTCGCTCTCTACCTGTCCGATCCGGTTCTCGAACTCGGCCATCCTGGCGCTCAGGTCTCCGACCCTCCCAGTCAGCTCCTGCTCTTGGGCGCGGAGCGAGGAGAGCCTCTCCCTTAGCTCGAAGACTCTCCGCGATGTCCTGACAGCCGTCAGCCAGTTGATCTGCCCCTCAAGTAGGTTCGACCTGACGAGGTCGTTCCTCTGAGAGTCGAGGGATTCCAGCGTGCTACGCATCTCGCCGATCCGGGCCATTGCCACCTCCAGCCTCTGGTCGGCCTGGCCCAGCTGCCTCTGGGCCTCCGACCTGCGCTCGTCGAACTTCGATATGCCGACCACGCTCTCGATGACCTTCCTCTTCTCCTCCGGCGTCAGGTCGGCCATCTTCGTGGCCGCCCCCTGGGCTACGACGTTGAAACCGCCGGGTGAGAGGCCGGCAAGGTCGATGATCTCTGTCATCGCAGATCGGGTCGCCTTGCGCCCGTTGACGTAGTAGACGCTGTCGCCGTTGTCCCCGAGATCTCTGGTTATCGTCACGAGATCCGAATCTATGGGGATCGCCCGGTCCGTGTTGTCGAACTGTACCGTCACCCTGCACGACGTCGGCTTCCCTGATCCAGGGGAAACATCGTCGTCGTTCCTCGGGTCGTAAATCAATCCGGATAGCCTGCCGTTGGCCGCCCTGAGCGACTTTGGAGAATTCTCCCCGATGGCGAACATTATCGCGTCGGCGATATTCGACTTGCCGCTCCCGTTGGGTCCGGTGATGACGGTGAACCCCTTCTCGAAGTTTACCACCACTGTTCGGGGGCCTGAGGACTTGAACCCTCTCATCTCTAGCCTACGGATGTACGTCACCGCGCGGATTGCCCCGACTATGAGACACATTGGCGAAGCAATATAAGCACTCTCTTTGTGTCGGCAAGAAGATGACGATTTACGGCGAAAGGCGCAAAAGGCTGCTTTCCTTAGCCAAGGGGAAGCAGGTTGCAGCCATGATTGCCGAATCGTCGGCTCCTAGGGGGACTTACGACCAAACGACCCAATCCAGAATGCGATGTCGACTAGACTGAGGGGAATCAAAGTAGCTGCAGTCAAATGCCGTGTCTCTGAGAGAACTCGAGTCCGTCTCCCAATCCTGTCACTGGTTGGGAAATACTGGCTGCGGTGGAATTTGTGGAGACGCGGATGTTACCGGAATCCTATTCGAGAATCGTTTTTGCAACGCTCTTTCAATCCTAGCGTTGTCACGCGAGAATTCATCTCCGGGACCTGGAGGTATGTCATTGGCTGCTGGATTCACTCGACCTAATTATCCCGCTACCGGTACACCCGGAGAGTTCTTTCATTTGGAACTCTCTCAGTCCCAATCGACGTGACTCGTGGGTTGGGAACCTAGGAATCCCGTTCAGGTGGGAAAATGGGTGAGAATATTGGTATGGAGGATATTTGGAGGCGGGATGGAGAATCCCAAAGTTCTGAAGCACGGGGACTATTACTTGAAGCGGGTCAAGGAAGCCAAACTTGATCTGCTTACGACAGAAGAGTGGATCGTCGAAGTGAAGACTGGCAGATCGCAGATAGGCATCCAACAGATCAAAACATACTCTGACGCGCGGGTCGAAGGCAGATACAGGGGCGTCTTTGCAGTGTTCGTTCAGAATCCGTTGAACGGAGCGATTGGCCCTACTCAGAACGACCTGACGCTAATGAGGAGGTTCTCCTGGCCGCATGGCAGAATAACGACTACGCGTTGGCAGACCCCTTGAGGGCTCGTCATTTGCAGGGCTTCCGAGGGCGAGCATTGAGGACCGTTAGATGGCAACGCGGACGGCTCCCGGAGGCAGGCACTCGAGTCGCTTAGCTCCAATCTGCGCGAATCGTAATGATGTTGGTGAACGGCCTAACGCGTACGGACAGCTCACAATCCATCCCAGATGCCATCATGGGGGAGGGCAGGGAGACTATCTCGAGACGGAGACAATCTCGCGGCCCGGAGCGAGGAAGTCAGCTTTGGCATTGAACCCAAGAGTTAACAACTCTGTCTTCTAAGTGCAGGGCCACGGAAAAATGACAATTTACAGTGATAGACGCAGGAAGATTCTCTCCATAGCAAGGGGAAAGGAGGTGGTAGCCACTACTGGTGCGAACATCTACTACCTGACTGATTTCTGGGGAGGCGGGGTAGCTGTGGTCCGCCCTGACAAGACGGTGGTCATAACGACCCCCCTTGAGGAGGACAGGGCGTCCGAGCTGGGCCAGGAGGTCGAGGTCGTGGTGGCGAAGAAGTGGAAGCTCGTGAAAGCCGCCCTCTTGAAAGAGCTCGGGAAAGGACCGGTCGTGGTCGACGACGACTCCGAGTTCAGAGGGTCGAGGCGCTTCGAGAGGCGGGCGGACCTGTACCTTGAGGCGAGGCGGGTCAAGGACGAGGCTGAGGTCGCGAGGATAGAAAGGGCGTCGAAGGGGCTGGACAGGATCTTCGGGGCCCTGACCAGGGAGCTGAGGCCCGGGAAGACAGAGTGGGAGGTGGCGGCGGAAGTGATGAAGGTCGCCACAGCAAACGAGCTGACCCCCTCTGGCTCCGACTCGGCCCTGAGCCCGACCATAGTGGCGTCGGGGCCGAACGGCGCGCTCCCCCACTCGGAGCTAACGGGAAGGAAGATCAAGGAAGGAGACTTCGTCGTAGCTGACATCTTCTTCAGGTACAAGGGCTACAACTCGGACGAGACCAGGACCTTCGCCGTCGGGAGCGCCACCGCAGAGATGAAGAGGAACTACGCGACCGTCCTCGAGGCGCAGGAGAGCGCCCTCGACACCATCAGAGAGGGGACCGTCTGCGAGGACGTCCACATGGCGGCTGTAAGGGTCCTCAGGAAGGCGGGGGTGGAGAAGTACCTGAACCATAGCATCGGACACGGCGTCGGGATCGACATACACGAGATGCCGCCGATCTCAAAGGGGAGCAAGTCCAAGCTGCTCGCGAACGACGTGGTGACCGACGAGCCTGGCATATACTTCCCGGGAAGGTACGGAATCAGGATCGAAGACACAGTGAAAACTGGGAGAAAACCGGTCGTCCTGACCAGGTTCACGAAGGAACTGTTGACAGTAGGCTAGGTACCAATCCAGCCTTCTCCAGGAGAGGCGGGCGGACCTCTACCTCAGGACACGCGCACGCTGCTTCCCTATTTCGAAGACCTCGACCAGCGGCTCGAGAGACGAGCCCCTGAGCGCCGCAGCGACAGCTTCGGCCCTGGAAGACGTGGTGATGGCGTGAACCGCGTGCCCTATCATGTTCTGGCTCGCGTGGGCCGCGCCCGACGCCTTCGCGAGTTTAGCAAGGTCCCTCACCTCGGGGGTCATCAGGCCGAGCCGTTCTGAGAAGTGCTCCCCCTCAGACGCAAGTGTCTCCAGCGTCGGCGACGCCTCCAGGCTCCCGAGCGCCCTGTCGCCCAGCTCGTTAATCCTCTTCACGGTGCCGGGTCTCGAAATCGCGTCGCTCTTCCTGAAGGGCGCCAGCGAGGCCGTGACGATCCTGGTTCCGGGGGGATAGTCCACGTTTAGGAACTTGGAGACGCCTGGGGCCCCCGCCCGGGTTATGGCCCCTGCCCCAGTCCCGTCGTAGGTGACCGAGACCGTCCCGAGGCCAGTCTGCTCCAGGATGTCCGCGACGTGGGCATAGTAAGCGAGCTCGCGTTTCGCCAACCTCAACCCCGTCGCCGCAGCGGCTGCATACACCGCAGATATCGCGGCGGCGGCGCTTGCGCCGAACCCGTATCCCACTGGGACGCCCATCGATTGCTCCAAGATGAGGCGGCCCTTCGGCCAACCGCGGTCCGCGAACAGGAGATCCAGGGCCTTCCGTGTCGTTGTAGCCCGGTACTCCGGGTCACCGTCGACTATGACTTCGACAGAGTGCTCTCCTCCGGTTTCCGTCACCCTTGCCCTGCTCGTCACGCCCCTGGGGAGGACGTAGCCACCCCCGGTGGCGCCTGCGTCCCTTAGGTTTCCGTCGGCCTGCGGCTCGTAGTGGACGCTGAAGAAGTTGGTAATTGCCGCGGGAGCGAAGGCGGAAGCCGACTCAGCCGGCAGCGGGCTTCGCCTCGCCCCTGGACCCTGCCAACACGTTGGCAATGGGTCCGAAAATCACGACAAGGAGAGCCGCCAGAGCGAAGTACCCTATTCCTGGTGCGGTCGCCACAGAAGCCGGCGATACGAAGAATATCACGGCCCCAAAAGCGACGAAAGCCATGGCACACCCCAGAGCGAGCAGCGTCTGCCGACCGACGACCGTGGATGTCCAACTAGGATAGTACTGTAGAATCCTCGACCTGCCGTACAGGGGTCGGATCGCCCTGACCAGCAGCGGGACCGCGATTATCACCGCCGGGATTGACGTAGTGTTCCAGAAGACCGTGAGTCCCAGGATCGCGGACGATGGTATGACGACACCGATGAGCCGGAAGGCGAAGAGGTAGACCATCACCGCCGCGATTAGGTTGCCGAGGGTCACGAACGTAACGGTCCCGGCCACGAAGGACGGCCATGACTTGTACTTCTTCACAAACCATCCGAAGAGGAGGAAGGCCAAGAAGTTCGCCGGAACTCCGGCAACGAGGCTGAGGCCCGGGCTGGTGCTTACGAGGAAATCACCGACGAAGGTCCCAAGTCCCGCGCCGATAGCCACGGGCACGGTCTCCGAGACGACCGCCATTAGGGCTGGAAAGAAGACGCCCACCAGCAACTGGCCCACTCCCCAGGGCGTGTTGATGTAGGCGGTCATCCACTTGCCGACCGCGTAGAGCACCGTAGTAATCGCGATGATGCTGATCCTAGTTGCGGCATTCGATGCCGACGCCTTCGCTGTGGGTTCCATCTCGGCTCCGGTTCACACGATTCGCTGTCGGATTGCTTATCAATATATGCTCTATTATCTATGGAGACCTCTAGATACTGCCCAGGTCTGGGGTTCGGTAGGCTGTCTCACCTTAAGTAGACGAAAGACGCGTTCGCGGGCAAATGTGGCGCGGCAAGGCCGTATCCGCTGTCAGGACCACCTCTTTCTTGGGGATCGCCCTGTTCGCCTTCTCAGCGGGATTCCCTCCCCTCGACGACGCGGCCGAGGTGAACCTGACCATCCACATGCTCCAGCACGTCCTGATTATGGTCGCGGGCGTGCTGATCGCGTACCCCCTCTTCCGCCAAAGGCTGGCAAGAGGCGACGGGTCGGGCGTGGTACCCAAGCTTGCCCTCCTGGCCGCTGCGTCGCTGATCGTCTTCTGGCACTTCCCCTCCCCTTGGGACGCGGCGATCCTGAACCCGAGCATACACATCATCGAACACGTCTCGTTCCTGGTCGTCGGGCTCCTCGCCGGGTCCTGGCTCCTGCTCCTCCCTGACTCTGCCAAGATAGGGGCCCTGCTCGCCGCCTTCTTCGGGCACATGGGATACGCGGTCGCCCTGATATCGCCCTGGAACCAGCAGGTCTACCCTCTGTTTTCTATCGCCAATCAGGCTACCCTGGGGTGGCTCCTCCTCCTTACCGGCCCTTCTCTTCTGGTCGGCATAGGCTACATCGTAGCCAGGAACCCGAACTGGCTCGCGGCATTGGGCGGTTCCGGCCCTCAGGTCGTGAGGAGAGAGACGGTCCTGAACAGAGCGAAGGCGCCTCGGCGACTGGCCCCCGCGCTGACGGTGATCCTGTTGACCGTCCTAGTGGGGTACTACGCGGTTGCGGCTGCGGCAGTCAGCGCGTCCGGCCCGGGTCAGGCCAGCGGCGCCGCGGTGGTGTACATCAATGAGACGCCGATCTCGTGGCAGTACTCCCCACAGATCGCGACAGTCGTCTTAGGCCTCAACAGCACCGTGACCTGGGTCAGCCATTCCATCGCGTATGACACAGTGACGGACAGGGCCGGAGACTTCGGGTCGGGGCCGATCGCGCCCGGGCAGACATACACGTACACGTTCACAAAGCCGGGGGTCTACAACTACTACTGCATCTATCACCCGTGGATGACCGGGACCATCACGGTGGTTGCGTCCGGTTCCTAGCTAGGGGGCCTCGACGTTGACGACCGCCGGGCCCTCCCCGACCGAGACGTTCACGATGACCGCCTTCTCGTGCCGGTCTGGGTTTACGTCCCTGTGGATCAGGCCGGGAGTGATGTGGAAGAAGTCGCCGGCGGCGACCTCAACCGATTCCTTCCCCGCCCTGCCGAACTCGAGCTTGAGCCTGCCTGAGACGACGAAGCCGTAGAGGTTCCTCGCGCCGTGGTGGTGCCAAGCTGAGACTGCGTCCCCGGGCACGGTGGACTTGGAGACGACGACGCCCGGCGATTCGAAGGCCTTCTCGCGTACTATCCCGGCCGTCGAGCCCCCTGCTCCCAGCCCGCCTCTTCGTACTACCTCGATTGCCTCCACGGCGAGTGGCTTGCCGGCGCGTATGAAACGATTGCGGTCTGGCGAGGCTGTCGCCTCTCTTGCACCGACAAAGCCTGGAGCAATCCCCATCGCAAGGGTAAATAGAAACACATGGTTTTCCGCGAGAGATGAAAGCTCAGGCCGTCGTCCTGGTACTCCTCCTGCTCTCCTTCTCGGCAGCTGCGGCGTGGATGGCGTGGGCTTCCCCAGTGAAGTCCCTGCCCTCCCCTTCCCTATCCACAATCCCCGCATGTGATCTCCATGACGGTCTAGCGAGTGCCGGTGCGACGGGTGCCAGTGTCGCCAACCGCTGTGCAGCTGCAGTGGCGATATACCAGAACCAATTTGTCCCCGAGTTTCGTCTCTACCAGTCCTACGCCGAGATAGCAGAGGCGTTCGCGGTGGTCGTGGCTCTGTGCCTCCTTGCCTCGGTGCTCAGGGCCCCGGCGTTCCTGAAGAGGGAGGTCAGCCTGCAGAAGCCTCTGCGCCTCGCCCTTGCCTCTTTAGGGGCCGCCGGTCTCGGCGCGTTCGCGTTTCTTGAGTCGCTCAACCTCCTCTACGCGGAGACGCTAAACGACCAGTTCATCGGCCTCTTCCACTCCATCCCCCAGCCTCCCGTCTATGCTGTGCTCGGGTTGGCCGTCGCCTGCGTCTGCTTTGGCGTATTGAGAGCCAGAAGAGGGCTCTTTGCGGGGCTGCGGTCAGGCGTGATGCTCGGTGCGTTCTCTGCCTCTATCGCCCAGCTGTTCCTTCTCCTTTTCGACTCTCGGGAGATGTACCTGTACGTCACGAGGTTCAGCAGCAACTGGGTCCTCTTCGGCTTTCCGGTCCTGAGCAATTGGTTCGTCCTTGTCGTCTCGTCAGGACTCCTCGCCCTCGGCCTTGCGCCGAGGAGGCTAGGACTGGGGGTCAGGCGATGAAGCCTTGAGGACAGCTGGGTGACCCCTCCTCGCCTCGGAACTGGCGCTCGCTCTTCGGCCCTGTTCGCCATCCTGGGGATCTCGCTCCTCCAGGTAAAGGAGGCATAGAATCGGAGGAAGAATGGGAAATCCCCGAAAACGCATGAAGAATCCCTTCCAAGATCACTGGTAACAAAACATAAGAACGTCTCATTGCCTCGCGGGCCTCAATGGGGTTCGGGAGATACGTAACCCGGCGTATCATTTACATGTTCATCCTCATCGTTCTCATAATCTGCTTCAATTTTGTCCTGTTCCAAGTGCTTCCTTTCATTACCTCCTGCCCCGGGAGGACGTATCTACAATGCGCCGCCACCCTGTACGTTCCGCCCGCTCCGGCGCACGGTTCCTCCGTCAACGCCTCAGCGCTCATTGACAAGGAGAGGGCACTTGTGCTGTCACTCTACGGCTTCAACCAACCCATGTACACGAGGTTCTTCCTGTACATGCGGAACATGTTCACGTTCCAGTTTGGCTACAACGTCGGCAGCCTCCTGACGGGGACCGTGTCGCACACCATCGGAATCAGGCTTCCGTATACCGTCGTCCTGTTGGGGTCCTCAACTGTTGCCGCCTTCATCATAGGTATAGGCCTGGGGGTCGTCGCGGCAGCCAAGAGAGGGAAGGTGTTGGACGTCTCGTCTCTCGCAGGTCTTCTTTTCATAAACTCCCTGCCCGTCTTCTTCCTGGGCGCGATGCTCGAGGCTCCTTCAGCTGGGGCTGCTGGGCAACTTCTATGTGCCCATAGGCACGTCCACGCTGGCGAAGACTGGAATGGCTTTCGACCTGGGGTTCCTGAAGTCGCTCTTCCTTCCGTTCATCACCCTGACCCTCGCGGGGATAGGTGGCGTCTTCCTGACCCAGCGCGCGGTCATGATCGACACCGTCGCGGAGGACTACATCCTGATGGCGCGCGCGAAGGGTGTCCCGGAGAGGACGGTGCTCTACAAGCACGCGCTTCGGAACGCCGTGCTACCCATCGTCACCGCGTTCGCGATATCGATAGGGTTCATCCTCTCCGGCGCGATCATCACCGAAACCGTCTTCGGCTGGCCGGGACTCGGCCTGGCCATCTATCAGGGGATACTGTCGCTGGACTTCCCTCTCGAACAGGCGATCTTCTTCGTCATCTCCCTCATGGTACTGATCGCCGTCTTCGTGGCCGACCTGATCTACGGGCTACTAGACCCGAGAGTGAGCACTGGTTAGCATGGCCCGATCTGGATTCGGAAGGCTGTCCTTCCTCAAGAGCTGGCAGAAGACCGCCAGACTGTACATGAAATCGAAGATCGGGATGATCGGGCTGATAGTCATTGTCTTCTTCCTTCTCCTGGCAATCTTCTCACCCGAGCTGGCACAGAACAACCCCGTCACTGGCTTCGACGTTGCCGCCCCGTATTCAGTCCCGGCCTGGGCGACAATCTTTCCCCAGTACAGCAACCTAGCTGTCAGCTCCGACCCCGTTCAGGTTGTTTTCTCAGGCCCAGGTCCAGCAGACCTCACCGGCTGGAAGACCTCGGGCCAGAACTTCACAACGGGAGAATTCAACGGAAGCCTGATCGTTAACGCTTCGATTATCCCCAACCAGAGGATCATGAAAGGCTGGGTGAACGGCAACCCGAGCAACCCCTACCTTCCGGGCGGGCAGGTCTTCTTCTCGATGTCTCAGCCGTTCCAGTACAACACGAAGCCACCGACGGACTTCACGATAAACACGGTGATCGACCCACTGGTCATGACCAACGTCTCTGACATCTATGTCAACTTTATCGTAACGACCCCGTCGAAACAGAACTTCTCCCTGGCTTCGGTCGAGGGCTACAACCTCGGGGCCCAGATTGACCTGCCATCCAACGAAGTCGACCAATGGAACATGGTGAACGTCTCAAGCGGGTACCTTACTACTTCAGGGCTCCCCGCCTTCAGCCAAACGGAAGACCCGGCGGGAGTGGTCTTCAACGGTACGGGAACTTACACCCTGACCATGCAGATCCAGGGGGCTGCAATCGGAAACAGCCCCTCGATTTCGATGCTGGTCTCGGGCATCAACCTTCACATCCTGGGAGGCGCCTATGGCCTCCTCGGAACGGACAATTACGGGAGGGATGTGTGGTCGCAGTTCGTCTGGGGGTCGCGCGTCTCGCTCCTGATAGGGGTACTCTCGGGGATCGGCGCAGTTGCGCTCGGCACCCTCGCAGGCCTTGCGGCCGGCTACATCGGGGGCCTTTCGGACGAGGTTCTGAGCAGGATAACCGACTTCTTCCTCGTCATACCGTTTCTGCCACTGCTTATCGTAATTCTGTTCATCATAGGCCAGAATCCTGTTCTCTACGCGAACGTCTACGCCTGGGTCATCCTGATTTTTATCATCCTGTCGTGGCCCTTCATCGGTAAGATCATACGCAGCCAGGTGCTGACGGTCAAGGAGAGGGCGTACGTGGAGGCCTCTCGCGCCGTGGGCGGAGGAACCGGGCACATACTGAGAAAGCACATCCTGCCCAACGTAATGGGCCTCGTCTACTCGCAGATCGCGCTGAACGTGTCAGGATTTATCCTTCTGGAGGCGGCCCTCGACTTCCTCGCGGTATCGATCCATCCCATAGACACTATAACGTGGGGGATAATGCTCACGAACTCTCTGCCAGACGCGACATCGAACTCGGCGGCCAGCTACGTCTGGTGGTGGTTCCTTCCCCCGGGGATAGCGATCGCATCCCTGTCGCTGGCTTTCGTGCTCGTGGGATTCGCGCTGGATTCGATCTTCAACCCGAGGCTGCGTGCGAGGTGAGTTCGCTTGCCCGTGCTTAGCGTGCAGAATCTCCGCATGTACTACACGACCATGGCTGGGGAGGTGAAGGCGGTGGACGGTTTGGACTTCAACTTGGAGCAGAGCGAGGTCCTTGGGATCGTCGGCGAAAGCGGCTGCGGAAAGTCCAGCCTGGCGAGCACCCTCCTTAGACTCCTTCCGGGCAACGCAAACATCAAGGAGGGCAAGATCATGGTCGAGGACAAGGACATCATCCCGGCCAAGGACTCGGAAGTGAGGCGGTCGGTGAGATGGACCAAGATCGCCCTGATCCCTCAGGGCGCGATGAACGCGTTGAACCCCGTCCTCAGGGTGGGAGACCAGATCGCGGAGGCGATCACAGTGCACAGCGACGCGTCCAGGTCCGAGGCCAGGGCGAAGACCGAGTCTCTCCTGAAGCTCGTGGGCGTGGACCCCGCTCGGGGCAGGCACTACCCGCACGAGTTCAGCGGCGGGATGAAGCAGAGGGCGATGATCGCGATGTCGCTCGCTCTCAACCCCAGGATCCTGATCGCGGATGAGCCTACCACCGCCCTGGACGTGATCGTCCAGGCGGGCATAATCAGACTCCTGCTCAGCATCAGGAGCGAGTTCCGCATGGCGATAATACTCATCAGCCACGACCTCGCCTTGGTGGCCCAGATGAGCGACAAGACGGCGATAATGTACGCCGGGAAGTTCGTGGAATTCGGCGATAGCAAGGACGTCTACAAGACCGCACTTCACCCGTACACCCTCGGGCTCCTGGGGGCCTTCGCAGATATCAGGAAGCCGAAGGAAGCTCTGACCTCGGTCCCGGGCTCTCCGCCGGACCTGATTGACCCTCCGCAGGGATGCAGGTTCCACCCGAGGTGTCCCTACGCGGAAGAGGTCTGCAGGTCGAAGGAGCCGCCTCTCGTCGAGGCATGGGAGGGCCACTCCGTCGCCTGCCACTTCTGGAGGGAGATCAGAGCCCAGCGAGGTGCGAAGGCGTGACCGACGACAGAGAACTGGTGCTGCAGGTCGAGCACCTGTCGAAGTTCTTCCCGGTCAGGCGGACGTTCCTCCAATCGTTGAGCAGGACGAAGGCCGACATGGTGCACGCAGTGGACGACGTCAGCTTCGAGGTTAGGAAGGGCGAGGTGTTCGGGCTGGCTGGGGAGAGCGGGTCGGGGAAGACCACGGTCCTGAGGACGGCCCTCATGCTCACACCGCCCACCTCGGGCTCCATCACGTACAGGGGCACCGAGAATCTCGAAGTTCTCGAGAAAGCAGATGAAGAAGTACAGGACGAAGCTCCAGGTCGTCTTTCAAGACCCGTACGAATCCGTCAACCCGAGGATGACCGTCTTCGACATAGTGGCTGAAGGCCTCTTCGTCAACAACCTCGTGTCCTCGAGGGACGAAGCGGTGCAGAAGGTAATCGGAGCGCTAAAAGACGTCCAGATCACGCCGCCGGAGGAGTTCCTGTCCAGGTACCCGCACGAGCTCTCAGGCGGGCAGCGCCAGAGAGTGGCGATAGCGCGGGCCCTGGTCCTCAACCCAGAGCTGATCTTTGCCGACGAGCCCGTGTCCATGCTCGACGTGTCCATCAGGGCCGAGGTCATCAACGTGTTGCTCTCCATACGCGAGAAGAGGGGGATCTCGATAATCATGGTGACCCACGACCTGGCCCTCTCGAAGGACATGGTCGACGAGCTCGCGATCATGTACGTCGGGAAGATAGTGGAGAAGGGGCCGGCCGTGGACGTCGTGGCCTCGCCCTATCACCCCTACACGCATGCCCTGACGGCGGCGGTCCCGGTCCCCGACCCCGAAGCGCCGAAGGTCAGGGTGCTGGCGGAGGGGGAGATCCCGACCAACATCTCGCCGCCCCCCGGGTGCCGGTTCCACCCGAGGTGTCCCTTCGCGCAGGAGATCTGCGGGAAGGTCGAGCCTCCGCTCACGGAGGTCAGCCCGGACCGCCTGGTCGCGTGCCACTTCTGGAAGGAGGCGCACGAGGCATTCGCCAAGGGCCTCGACAGGCCGGAGGGTGGCAGGGCTGCGCAGTAAGCTACGCATCAATCTCCTCCGCGCTGCGGCCCTGGGCCTGCTCGTGCTCCTGGTCCCCGGTCCCGCGCTGGCGAACACGTACGGAGTCTTCGCCGGCGACTCGATGGTCTTCTCGTACGAGAGGCTGACGACCTACGCCACGCCCAATGGCAACGTCACGACGATCAGCATGAACCAGTTCACCATCGGCATCACCTCAATCAACTCGTCGGCGCCGCATGGCGAGGTCGGGTATACGGAGACGATACAGGAGTTCAACAACTCAGTGGTGACCAGCTCTTCCCTCTACGTGAACTTCACCACCGTCTTCGACCCCTATGACAACCTCAGCTACCTGGGGAACATAGGCTTCTATCCATTCACCTACGTCGACCTCCAAGCCGGAAGTGTGAAGAACCTAGGCGTCAACGTGACGGTCACAGACGTCCCGATCGAGAACGGCTCCGTGTCTGTCAGCAGTGTCCAGCGGGTCAACGCGACGGTTGCCAAGAGTTCCGGTCTGATAGACGTGAACCTTACGACCATCGGGTACACCGGGGAGACGCCGTCGCACTGGGACATGCGCTTCAACGCCACCACAGGGGTGTTGGAGTACGGCAGGACCACCGTCAACGTGATCTCGGACATCGAGGGGATATACACCTACCACCTCCTCAGCTACACGCACCACTCGTCCTCTCAGGACCTGTCCTTCCTCCCGTACCTGGTCGTCGCGGCCATCGTGGTCGTCGTCGCAGCCGCGGTCGTCCAGGCCGTCCGCGGGAGGAAGTCACCGCGACAGAAGACGGAAGCGCGGATGAGGGAGAGACTCTCGGAGTAGTCCCGGGCCCCGGGAGGATTGAACAACACGTTCGCTTCGGCCCACATGCGGAGGGTCAGGCCCTCCATGAAGAGCCTGGGGCTGTCGATAGCGGTCTGCTCTGCCGCGCTGTATCTCGCCGCCCTGCTCTTCGGCTACTTGGACTTCTACATGCCTTTCGCTGCGGTCCTGGTGATAGCTCTGGCCGCGCTCTGGTTGAGGGCCAGGGGCCTGAGGTCGGGCCTTCCGGAGCCCTACGGCAAAGGGAAGGTCTCGACGACCGACACGAAGAGAGCCACCAGAGTCGGGCTCCTCATAGCGTTGGGTGGAGCGCTCTCCACCGTGGTTCTTCTCGCCAGCGTCTTCTTCCTCCCCCCTGCCGTCTTCATCGCCGTGGTGTTCGGCATCATGGCAGGCCTGCCTCTGAACGAGGTGGTCTTCTTCGCCCTGGTGGCGAGGTACGAGAGGATCAGCAAGAGCAGAATCTTCCTGATCACGGAGGAGACAGAGGAGGGCGGGAAGACCGCCCTGGTCAAGACGTTCGAGTTGCGGCGACCTTCCGCCTCGTGAGCCAGGTCACCCATCGCCTGGGGGAGCGACCCCGGAGCAACCCCCTACGGGTCATCGATCTCCGTGAGGGGAACGAGAGGCGGTCATTATCCCTCGCAGCCCGCGTCACGAGTCTCCCGGCGCGTCCCAGTTCGCTTCCTCAGACTTCGACCTGAGGGCCAGGAGCCCCTTCCAGCGCTGATCCTGCAGGTCTGAGCAGAGGTCCTCGACCACCGCCGAGATGTGCTGCTTCAGCTCCGAGCCAGGCTCCTTCGCCCCGATGGTGCGCTTGAAGTCTATCGCGGATTCGACTTTCACGCGGCTGCGGAAAGGGTATCCGATCTGCTCCCTCGCCTCGTTCTCCACGGTCACCAGGAAGTGGCAGGGCGCCTGTACCTCGAACTCGGTCACGTTGCGCCCCTGATTCTTGAGATAGGAGAATCCGAGCTTCTTCAGGCTCGCCTCCAACCTCTCAGCCAGAGTCCTGTCGGCTACCTTGGCGAAGGCGCGCACAGTCTCTCTTCGGGAACTTACGGTATAACAAGCTTCTTGCCGTCAGGCCTCTAGTCAGCGAGGGGATCCCCGGAGGGAAGATTCGACCGACGCCTGACACACCAGAACTAGGAAGCCCGCTCGTGTCCCGACATTTGGCAGCCAACTCGACAGCAGAGAAACCTGATGTTGCAACGAGTTCTTGACAAAGTTGTCGGACACTGGCCTTCTGAATTCAGAACAAAACGGGGAAAGCAATTGAGGCCTTTAGGCCCCAATTGCCCGTATTCTTGCTATTACTTGGAGAGGATGCCGAAGAACTGATACCACGTGCGCGCTTCACCGAGGAAGGTGTAGGTGCCCGTGACAGTTATTTCGTAGATGCCCTTCGTCATTCCTGAGACTGAGTGTGGTGTGATGGATACGACGATCTGACCATTACCATTGCATGTCACAGTGAAACCTGGAGTCTCGCTGGTGCTGCTAGTGGTGATTGGTGAACCGACCGCCTTTCCTTTGAAGATGTTGCCCGACGGGGCGCTTCCAGAATATGCCTGCGCAGATGCCGAGCAGCTCATGCTCGAGTCCGCGGCGTTGCCGCCGTTGCTCGCCTGCAAGTTGGCCGACGTCATGTTGACGTAGCCGTAGCCGCCCGCTGCGACGCTCATGTTCGAGGATGCCCCGGCGTTGTAGATGTACTCTGATGGATACGACTTCAGGGTTTCAGTGCCTGACTTGAACGTGAAGGTGTTGGCCTTCAAGTTGTCGTACCACGAGGACCTGAAGTAGTTGACGTTCGCGTTGAGGATGCCGGACCCTGTGGCTTCGTTGATCGTGAAGAGCCAGAATGGCCCGGAGGCGAGGTTGATGGTTGGCAGATAGGTGATAGCCGCCGGCGCAGTTCCCTGGGTTGAACCTGGGACAGGGCCTGTAGCTCCACCGTAGGTCTGCGAGAAGTCGATGTTGGCCTCAACGGCGTCCGCGACGTTGATGTTGAGGTAGTTGAAGAGGTGCTCTGGGAGCACTGGGACGTTGACGTCCAGCACGTTCCAGACCGATGAGTCGTTGAGATACATCGTTATGGAGTTGGTCGCTGGATTGACTGTGGTCGCCCAGAGGCCCAGCGGTCCGCTGTCCGCGCCGATGTATGGCGAGAAGGCGGTGGGCAGGCTGGGAGATACGGCCAAGTTGAGGGCGTAGAGCGAGTAGTTGTAGTCATAGGCGGTCACTGGAACGTTGTCTGAGAACGTGATGTTGTTGGCGAAGGTGAAGGTTATCGCCTGTCCGTGGACTATGTTGGCTTGGTCGGTAGTGACAGGGTCCTGGAAGTTGAACGCACCAACGGGCGTTAGCCCGTTGTAGGGCGCGATCTGGAGACCAGGCATCGTCTGGACGCTACCAGCAGGAGCCGACGGATCTGTGCCGCTCAGCATGTACGAGAAGTAGGCGTTAGGCACGGCAATCGCCGCAGGAGGCGTCCCCAGCGGTGCATCGTAGATCACATCGTAGATGTCCGCCTGCCAGACCCAGTTGGGGTATGCAATCGGGTTCAGGGAACCCGTGTCTGGGATGCCGTGTAGCCCGTAGTTGACGGTCCCGCCGATGGCGGAACTCGTCTGGTGGATGTTGAGGAATGTGTAGTACGCGCCGGTGGCTGTGTTCGGACCCGTTGTCGGTTCGTTCGCGTAGCCAGTCCAGCCTTGGATGTAGTCAGCGAACAGGTAGTTCTGGTAGAAGGATATTACGCTTGGGAGCTGTTGGGCGAAGATCAGACCAACGGTCTTCGCAGCGCCTTCAGATGCCGCCATCGTGGACCCGTACAGCACCAAGTTGTTGTTGTAGTCCAGGGTCGAGTTGATGAAAGCGTTGAAGTTGTCGTTGTTCACCTGCGAGGAGGTGAATTCGTATCCTCCCTGGAAGGTGAACGCAGAGCTGGTGACCCATCCGAAGGTGTACATGTCCCAGTTGTCAGCCGCGAGGGCTGCTGAGGTCTCGTTGATTATAGCTGGTGGGCAGTCGTTGTAGCCCGCGTTCGGGCCGCTTGCGCAGTAGCCACCGTTCTGGATCACGTCCCCTTCGGAGGCTCCGTAGATGGTGCCGCCTGCCTCTTCGTCAGAGATGCCAACGGCGTCAATGACGAGTCCAACAGACTTCGCAGCGGAGGTGAGTAGTGTAGCAACGCTCGACCTCAGCGGGTCGTCGTTCCTGTAGTAGAAGAGAGGGGAGAAGGCGGCGCCGTTGTAGGTCCAGACCAGCGAAGCCAGCTTGCTGGCTGACAGCTTCGCGATTTGGGCGGTCGTGATGGCCGCGCCGTTGTACGTGACGGTCAACCCGGACTCAGACAGCTGGACTGCTGCCTGGACTAGGTTGTACTTCTCCAGAGGTACCTTTGTGTTGCAGGTCAGGGGATAGACCGCGCAGGGCATCAGGTATGGTGCCGCGGCGCCGTCGATCCCTGAGAGGCTGACTGACTGAATCTGACCGTAGTTCGTCAGGTACTGGATCGCCAGCCTGTAGTGGACGTTGCCGATGATTGGCTGCGCATTGTTGAAGGCAATGCCGTCGAATGTGTAGCCTAAGGTCTTCCCTTCCTTTACGTTGGAGTTGCTCTTCAGCGATGCGTACGAGCCTGCAAGGAACGACCATTCAGCGGCTTGGATCCCTCCGGTGCCGAGGGTAGACGAAAGTGCGCTGTCGACAGAGATGACGCTGAAGTCGATCGCGTTGATGCGCGGACCGTGCGTGTCAACTGCCGCTGGCGCAAGAAGTGTGCCTTTGCTAGATGATGCGGATGCGATTGTTGCCGATGATGAAAGTGCGAGTAGGAATGCAATAGCAAGTACTATGTACTTACTTTTCATGTTCATATTTTCAAGTCTTTTAGCCGGAAGCAAGCTTATATGTGTTATTACCACAGAAGGAATTGTTAACTTGCACGAAGATTCTTCGTGAACCTTAGCCAAAATTCCTCCATTTCTAGAGATTGAGAGGGGGGATTCGGCCATATAAGCGGCCGCTTGCATGACATCGAAGCCTACAGCTCGACCGGAACCTCCCTTCTGGCCCGTGAGTCGTCCCGTTGCCGCGGCTCTCCTCAATTCAGGCCACAACGAATTTCGCGACGTCTTGTGCCGAGGGAGGAGCCATGGGCTTCGGGCTTCCTCTCGTGGAATAGACCACCAGGACTACCATGAAGAATCCCAAGAACATTGCGTAACCGAACCACGAGTGCAGGCCCCAGAGCGCGGCCGGACCGTCCACATAGCCCGCCCAGATCAGGATCCCGATCCTTGCCGAGTCGAGAAGGACGAGGGCGACAGTCCCAATCACCGCCAGCTTCAGCGTGAAGCCAGCAGCCTTTCTCATGTCGAAGTACATCAGGCCGAGGAGGCCGAGAAAAGTCGTCACCGACGGCACGCTCGAGCACCCTGGAGTCACCGTTGCGGTTACTGAGCCTCCTACCTTCGAGACCAATTCGAACTGCGTCCCTTGCCAGACCACAGGGATGCCGCCGAGCCTGACCATGCCCGCAGAGAGATAGGTCGCGAATCCGGCGAAGGGCTCCCCCACGAGGTACTGAATCGCAGTGGGGGCCGTCAACCCGACCGCGAGGAGTCCGGCGTACGGGAGGAGCATCCTCAGGGTAGTTGGGTTCAGGAGAAGGGACGTCCCGTAGAAGGCCAGGATCAGGGTGACGGCCGACAACTCGGGCGATCCGGCCGAGTACTGGGTGAAGGCGAGAGGGAGGAGGGCGAGACCTAGCCCCAGCGCCCGGGTCGGGAGGAGGGTCGCAAGCCTCCCTTCGCCGTCGAGGAACGAATGCAGGTCGTTCCAGCGGAGAACGAGGATGATTCCGAGAAGCGCCGCGAAAGGGAATCCAGGGATGCCGTCGAGGAGCGAGAGGGACGTCGCGACTTGGTTCGAGTAAAGAAGAGCGGTCGCTGTCAGAGCAAGGCCTAACCAGGCAAGGAGTCTGATGACGCCTTTGTCAGGGCGCCTCAAAGTCTACGGCCGGCGAAGGGTAGCGCGCCTTGCGAAGGCGTAGGCCACTACGATGAAGCCCGTGACCACGGCTACGAGGCCCAGCTGAACCGGGAACTCAGGGACCGTTGTTGAGGTGCTGCTGCTCGAAGACGTGCTGGAGCTCGACGAACTGCTGCTCGAGGAACTGCTGGAGCTCGAGGACGAGCTGGAGCTTGTGGTGGGAGCTGCGGGACCCTGTATCACCGTGACCGTGTTGTCGTTAGAGTTTGCGACATACACCAAGCCAGAGGTCGGGTTCACATCGATGGCCACCGGGTCGTTCCCTACGGTCACGTTCATGAGTTGCGTGTTGACCGAGTTGAACACGGTGACGTTGGCGTCGGCGGAGTTAGCCACGTACCACGTGCCCGTGGCGGAATCCACGGCGATGGCGTCCGGAGAGTTGCCGGCCGTCAGGTTGGCTGTGACCTTGTTGGTCGAGCCTGCGATGACCGAGACGTTGTTGTCGCTTTCATCGGCTACGTACACCGTGTTGTTGGTCGGGTTGACTGCGACGGCTGCGGGGTCATCGCCCACGGTTACGTTCACGACGGGCGTGTTGGCCGAGCTGACCACGGTGACGTTGTTGTCGGAAGAGTCAGCCACGTACCACGTGCCCGTGGTGGGGTTGACTGCGACGGCGTCAGGGGAGTTGCCCACTGTCACGTTGGCGATCACCTTGTTGGTGGTGCCGCTTATCACCGAGACGGTGTTGTCCTGGTTGTTCACTACGTACACGTCGCCTGTTGAGGGGTTGACTGCGATGGCTATGGGGTCATTCCCTACCGTAATGTTGACGACCTGCTTGTTGGTCGCGGAGTTGATCACGGTGACATTGTTGTCGGCGGAGTCAGCCACGTACACCATCCCCGTGACGGGGTTTATTGCGATGGCGTCTGGAGAGTAGCCAACCGTCAGGTTGGCGACCACTGTGTTGGTCGAGGCTTGGATCACAGAGACGTTGTTGTCACTCTCGTCCGCTACATACACGGAGGTGCCGGATGGACCGACCGCAACCCCGCTGGGCGCGTTCCCCACCGGGACGGTCGCGACCACAGGGAAGGCAGCCACAGCGTGCAGGCCAGCCGTCGCTGCAAATCCGATCATAACAGTCAGAATCGCAAGCGCGCCTAGCTGACCCGCGAGTTTCCTTTGTCGTCCTGTGAATCCGTAAAACCTCATCGTTTGACCCTTTTGCGACTTGGGTATAAAAGGATTAATTGTCACGATTTGGTTTTTTTGCGGCATCCCTGATTGAGGGGACCAAGACCGGATCGAGGTTCTTAGGCGAGTTCTTACCTTCCGGTCCCCGGCTACCCTCCATCTTATGAAGAATGATTGACAAGTTGGTCAACTTTCGCGGCTCATCAGAGAGATTGCTGATTCCTATCACGTGATAGGTGATAGCCGGATTGACGGGTGAACCAGCGCTCCAAGTCTGGCACGGTACGCGCGTCCGTTATTGTTCGGTAGACTCATGTGCAGAGACGAGACAGACAACAACAACATCCACAAGGAATCGGGCGGGCTTTGCATAATTTCACCGCCCGATTCTGACACCGAACGGGGTGGGGAAGAGGCCGAGGGCCGATGAATCCCGACCAACCCTAGGGGCTTCGTATTCCACTGTAGGTCCCCCTCGCGCCACCTGAGGCGCGACTGTGACTCCTGAGCCGAAAAGGAGACCAGTGGCGGAGGATGGAGAGAGAACGAAGTGGCTAACTGAGAGGACCTCGCACTCGCTGGTCGCACCGTGGTTGTTCGAGTCGCCGCTGTAGACGGCGTTCCAGCTGTAGTTGCCGGCTTGATAGAACGTCTGCGACAATGAGGGCGGGACAGCGCCGTTGGTCACAGTGACAGGGAAGTACACGATGGAGGCGGGGCCCGCGCAGGCGGTGCCCGAGAAGTACTCGTAGGTGACGGTGCCTCCTGCGTTGAAGCCGCCAGTCAGAGAGGCATAGCCGACTGCGGACCGACCCACGAAGATCGCGGATGAAGAGAGCGACAGCGAGATGCTAGGGTTCGCCCAGTTGACGGTGAGAAGCTCGCACCCGCTTGCCGCGCCGCTGTCGCTCTGGTCGCCGCTGTAGACCGCGTTCCAGCTGTAGGAGCCGGCGGCGTTGAACCGCTGCGGCGCCGAGCTCGGGACAGCGCCGTTGGTCACCGTGACCGGGGAGCCGACCTGTATGGCCAGGCCGGAACAGGACCCCCCGGCGTAGTAGTAGTACGTCACCGTGCCTCCGGCGTTGCCCGTGGCTCCGGTCAGGGTAGCGGAGTCCGTGACCGACCCTCCCGCCGTGATCGCAGCGGACGACAGGAGCGTGGCGATAGTCGGGATGGCCCTGCTGACGACGAGCGTCCCTGAGCTCTTGAGATCGTTGACGTCTCCGCTGTAGGTCGCCCTGATCTCGACGGTCCCTGCGGAGGTGATCGTGAGCGTCACCGAGCACCCCCCGGATGACAGCGTGCAGGTCGTCGGCGAGAACGCGATCCGTCCGGATCCCGAAACCTTCGACCATGCCACCGTTCCGGTGCGCAAGAAGTAGACGCCTGACACCGTGGCGGCGCACGTCAAGGCCGACCCCGCACCCAGGGGCGACGGAGCGCAGCTGACACTGACCGCCGTGGCGGCCTTCCCGACGCTTACGCTCGTCGACCGGGAGCTCGCCTGATTGTTCAGGTCTCCCGCGTAGGCGGCAGTCAGCGTGACCGTCCCGGCGCTGATGCCAGCCACGCTTATGGAACAACTCCCGGCCGAGAGCACGCAGGTCACCGGGCTGAACGAGACGGACCCTGCGCCGCTCTGAGACCAGGCCACAAAGCCAGTAGGAGAGTAGCCGGTCACCCTGGCCGTACAGGTGATGGTCGTCAGCGAGCCGGCGGCGACAGACCTCGGCATGCAGGAGACGGTCGTCTTTGTCGCCTTGGTTTTTACAGCCAGGTGATATGTTCCGGAAGACATCGAGTTTCTGGAGTCACCCCCGTAGCTCGCGGTCAGAATCACGGGGGAGCCCGCCGCGGTCGGGGTGAACCTCACCGAGCACGTGCCGGCGTGGCCGTAGGCAAAGAGCACGCAGGTCGTGCCTGAGAACTGACCCGAGCCGCCGGTGGACCACGCGATTGTCCCCGTCGGTGGAGAACCCGAACCACTGACCGTCGCCTTGCAGGTGCTCGCCGAGCCCACGGTCACCGAAGCCGTGTGGCACGATACCGTGAGGGTCGTGGCAGCGAGGCCGCTGACCGTGAGGGACTCGCACCCGCTGGTCGCTCTGTTGTCGTTCGAGTCGCCGCTGTAGACCGCGTTCCAGCTGTAGGAGCCGGGCGTCCTGAAGACCTGAGCGACCGAGTCGGGCACGAGGCCGCCGGTCACCGTGACTGAAGTGCCGACGGTCGTCGGGGCTCCGGAACAATATGAGCCCGAGAAGAATTCGTAGGTGACCGTGCCGCCGGCATTGGGCGCCGCGCCCGAGAGGGTCGCCGAATCCGTCACCGAAGAGTCGTAGGCTATTGTGGCGGCAGAGAGGCGTGTCGATATCGAGACGCCGGCGCTGTTGACGGCCAGGGACTCGCACTGGCTGGTAGCCCCGTTGTTGTTCGAGTCGCCGCTGTAGACCGCGTTCCAGCTGTAGGAGCCCGCGGTGACGAGAATCTGAGAGACGGAACTGGGCACGGCTCCGTCCGTCACGGCCACGGGAGAGCCCACGATGGTCGCGGTGCCGGTGCAGGCGCCATCGGAGAAGTATTCGTATTTGACGGTGCCTCCTGCGTTGAAGCTGCCGCTCAGGTAGGCCGAGCCTGACACCGATTGGCCTGCTGAAATCACGGAAGAAGAGAGAGACAGCGTGATTGTCGGCTTCGTCCAGTTGACCGTGAGGGGCTCGCATCCGCTGGCCGCACCGTGGTTGTTCGAGTCGCCGCTGTAAACCGCGTTCCAGCTGTAGGAGCCGGTGGCGACAAACTGCTGTGACGCTGAGTTCGGGACTACGCCGTTCGTCACCGGTACAGGGGTTCCGACGGTGGTGCCCGCGCCGGAGCAGGTGCCGCCTGAGAAGTACTCGTAGGTCACCGTGCCTCCCGCGTTGTTCGTGCCGCCTGAAAGTGAGGCTGAGTCGGTCAAGGAACCTCCGACCGTGATCGCGGATGACGAGAGGGTCGCGGTCACCGTGACGCCCGTGAGGTTGACCGTGAGCGGTTCGCACCCGCTGGTCGCTCCGTTGTTGTTAGAGTCGCCGCTGTAGCCCGCGTTCCAGCTGTAGGAGCCCGCAGAGCCGAACTGCTGTGACGCTGAGCCCGGGACCACACCATTCGTCACTGTCAAAGCAGTTCCGACAACGGTGGCCGTGCCGGAGCATGCGCCGCCTGAGAAGTACTCGTAGGTCACTGTCCCACCCGCCTGAAAGGCACCGGTCAGGGTGGCCGAATCTGTTACGGAGCCCCCAGCGGTTATCGATGAGAAGGATAGCGTGGTCGCCACTGCCGGGCTTGCCCTGTTGACCGTGAGGATCTCCGTCGGAGAGCCCGGCGTACCGCAGGTCGAGGTCACGCCGCTGTTGTTGCCGTCAGTGTCGTTGAAGACTGCCTTCCAGTAGTAGGTCCCCGCCGAAGGAGGCGTGAACACGCCGGAGGTCGCGGTGTCGCTGCTCAGGATGACCGTGCTGCTTGAGCTGAGGCCGGGGAACCCCGGAACAGCGAAGCCCGAGCAGTCGTTGGTCGTGTAAGCAGTGAAGGTGACGCTGCCGGTCAAAGTGCCGAACCCGCCGGACACGGTTGCCGTGTCGGTGGCGGTCGCTCCTATCGTAATGGTGCCCGAATTCGAGACCTGAGTCGTGAGCGTCGGGGTGGCCTTGCTGACCGCGAGCTGTTCGCAGGGACTGGTGGCGCCGCCGTTGTTTAGGTCGCCGGAGTAGACCGCGTTCCAGCTGTAGGATCCGGCGGTGATGAACTGCTGGGACGCCGAGCCAGGGACTACGCCATTCGTCACCGGCACGGGGGCTCCGACAGTGGTGGCAGCGCCGGAGCATGCGCCGCCCGAGAAGTACTCGTAGGTCACGGTGCCTCCTGCGTTGCTCGTGGCGCCCGTCAGCAGGGCAGAGTCGTTGACCGACCCTCCGACCGTTATCGTCGGGGGCGAAAGCAGGGTGTTGATGGACGGGGCTGCCGGAGCGGAGTAGGCTGCAGGCGGCAGCGCAACGAGGACCAACGACAAGCCACCCAGAAGCAGACAAGCGAAGATGAAAACGAATCCGACGTTCGGGCGCGTCTCAATGGTGGGTAGAGACACCATCGTGTGTAATTCGTTGCACCTGCTCTTAGATGTTGTTACCAGCCCGTTATAGGGGCGTTTGACCCGGATATGCTCGCTGGTCGCGTCCTTGTCCATGGCGCGCATCGAGTAGCGAAAGAGATGAGACGGTCGCCCTTCGGCGTACCCCACAGGATTCAGGGCCTCAGACTCTGCCGTAGTCGTCCTCTAGCCTGACGATGTCATCCTCGTCGAAGTTTCCTAGCGCGATCTCCAGGACCTTCGTGCCGAGCGGCCCCGCGCCGAGGCGATGCTTGGCCCCCGCCGGGACCTCGGCGACCTGACCGGGGCGAAGGAGTTGCCTTCTGCGGTTGATCTCCGCCAGTCCCTCGCCTTCGAGGCAGATCCATCTCTCGCTGCGCTTGGAGTGGTATTGCAGGCTCAGGCGCTGGCCGGGATCGACCACGACAATCTTCACAGTGACGCCGTCGCTGTTCTCGGCGTAGGTGGTGAAGTGGCCCCAGGGCTTCTTGGTCACGGTTCCTCGCTTCAAAGCACTAACCGGTAGGAGTTCATCACGGAGGTTCTTCTTCTTTGCCCTGCATACCGTGGGCGCGCGAAGACCAGGTTCGTATCCCGACGGACTGGGTTGCCGATTCCGGTGCCTGCCTTCAGGTCGGGCCGCCACTCGCATCCCAGCTCCACGGACCTCACCATCCTGTGGCAGGCCAAGGGCATGAAGAATGGGTCTCTGGTAACCTTCGACAGCGGTTTTGAAGGCCTGGCGCCTCTTGTTCGGTGGCTCAGGACTGGCGCAATCGACCGAGGTCGCACTGACTTATTGAAACTATGCTTAAATCCGAGTAGACAATTACGTTTACCCACCATGGCGACAATGCAGGTTCAGGTCAGAATCCCCAAGGAGTTGGTGGAGGAACTGGACAAATGGATTTCCGAGGGCAGATTCTCGAGCAGGAGCGAAGCGGTGAAGACGATTGTGGCCCTCTACAACGAGAGGGAGCGCACCCGGAGGTTTTATCGTACGCTCGTAAGTAGGAGCGACGAAGCGAGAAAGGACCCTGAGATTCTGCTCCCTCTCGATGAAGCTTCTTGAGTTTCACCGTCCTGCTTCATCCCAAGGCAGCAAAGGCCTTGAAGAAACTGCCGGCGTCGATCAGAGAGAGAATCGTGGAAGGTCTGAAGGAGCTACAGGAAAGGCCGGAGAAGGGGGACCCACTGAAGCCTTCACAGTTCTGGCGGATACGGGTTGGCGACTACAGGGCAATCTACGAGATTGACAGACAGACACACCGGGTCATCGTGCTACACGTAGGTCACCGAAATAGTGTCTATGACGAGTTCTCTAGGTTAATCTAAGCCGGAGATGTCGGAAGAGTCGAGAGGCAAAGGCAATCGTTCAGTCGTGAGGGGACGTCACGTGGTGCCTAGGACCCAGACTGCGAAGTAGAAGGCGGAGTGGGCGTCGTAGTCGGGATTTCCCGCGGGCTTGTCGATGTCCGTTGTGTCGCGGATTGCGACCGAGTAGTACGGCCCGGGGGTGATCCCCGTCAAGACAGTGGAGAAGCTCACCGCGACCGTCAGGGGCTGCGAGCAGTCCGCCGTGAAGCTGACGTTCAGGGGGCGGCCGTCAACGGTGAAGTTGCCGGTTCCGCTGCCCAAGCATCCGGTCGAGTTTGTCAGGATGGTCCCGCTGAAGGCGTTTGAAGGCTTCAGGTACCCGTCGAGCTTCGTCGCCAAGGACGCGTACGGCAGCGAGTCGTTGAGGTCGACGGTGACGTTGAAGAGCCCTGTGAGGTTCGCCGGGGCGACCGTCAGCGAGGGCGAGGTGATGCCCAGGATCGCTGTCGGGTACGGGGACCAGGTGTTGTTGGCCGTCGCGGAGACGTGGACCAGGACGGTGGACCCGTCGGAGAAGGTGAAGGTGACCTGGAGGTAGTAGGTGGCGTTCGCCACCGGGAGGTAGCTCTTGCAGCTCGAAATGGCGATGGTGCAGACCCTCGAGAGGCTCGCGTTGAAGGTCTGCCCGGCGGGAAGGACGAACGTCTCGTGGAGGTACGACCCAGCGAGCGCCTTGTAGTCATAACAGGCCTGGAACTTCGGGGTGCACACGCCCGTGACGCTCAGGAGCGTGGTCGCGTTGGGCCCCAGGTTGTGCACCGCCATGTAGAGCGAGTCGTTGCTGATCGAAGCGGACGGGACTTTGATGACGTCAGGGGGCGGATGCGTCGTCGTGGTCGTCGTCGCCTTGGAGGTCGAAGCGGTTCCTGCCGATCCGGTCGCCGTCGCGCCCGTCGAAGCCGAAGTGGGGAACGTGACCTGGCCGGTCGCCCCCCCGGAGGGGAAGGCGTACAGGTAGAGCACAGCGATGAGTTCCAGGGTCACCACCAGGGCCACCACCACGTAGATCCCGTTTCCTCTCTTTCGCGGGCGTGAGTAGGTCCACTCGTTTCCGCCGTCGGTCTTCATTGCCTGCCAGAGCGAGTCGGTACTTAATATCCTTCACATGAGAAGGGAAAGGCACGCCCGTCCCCGGCCGGACATACGTGCGCTCCCAAGTCCACGGACTCGACAGGCCGTCCCTTACAGTTGGGCGCCTTCGGCCCTCAGAAGGCTTCGCCTTCGGGCGGAGGGTATGACCGGCGCTTCATCCTGCCCCACAGCAGGTAGAAGACGACGATGACCAGGACGACTATGAGGATGATCACGATGATCAGGATCAGGAACCACCACGGCAGCGACAACGGCGGTGGGGGCGGGATCGTTTGCGATGAGGAAGTGGACGACACGACCGGGGAGCCCGTGCTCGCGAAGCTGGCCTGGCTCCCGAGTATCGCCGGGACGGTCGTGTACGAGTAGGATCCCGCCAGGTTCAGCGGGGAGGCGTCGGGGACCTGGAACGTGGCTAGGAACGAGCCTGTGCCGTCCGTCTGGGCGGTGCCGAGGCTCACGCCCCCGACGAAGACCTGGACGGACGAGTCAGCGGGGTAGGAGCCCCCCCTGACCGTGACGTTGTCCCCCGGCGCCCCGGAGGCAGGCGTGGCGCTGACCCCTTCAAGGGTGGTGAAGGAGCTCGTGAGGCTCGGAGGGGAGGTGGTGAAGGTGTACTGGGAGCCGTTCGGCTCGGGCATGGAAGTGAAGAGCGTGCTGAGGTTGAGGAGCCAGTCTCCCGCCCCCCTGTCAGCGGTCACGGTCGCCACGGTCGCGCCCCCCATGGTGACGTTGACCACCTGGTTGGCTGCGAAGAAGCCCCCGGCCAGCTCGACCTGGGTGACCCCCGCCGTGCCCTGGGGAGGGCAGAGCGCGAGGGCGCCGCCCGGCGTTCCCTTCGTGGTGAACGCGCCGATGTTCACTCCTCCCGAGGTGACGCTCCCGTTGCTCGCCGTCACCTGCACTCTGACGTCGTATACGCACTGGGAGCCGTAGATGTGGGTCGGGGTCGCTTCGGTGCTGTTGGTCCCGTCCCCGAACTGCCAGAAGTAGGACGACCCGGCCGGCCCGGACGTGACCGAGAAGCCCACGGTCATCGGGAAGGTGGTGAGGAGGTTGAAGTCGTTCGTCCCGCCCCCCGCCGTGTTGTCAATCTTGAGGTTCAACGTGATCGCCGTTGTTCCGGGCACGAGCAGGGTCGCGCCCAGGATCGCGCAAGCCACTGCGATCGCGACGAGGGCCTTGGATGGCTTCTGATGAAGCAGCAATCGGAGGGAAGAAGGCCCTGACTCTTTTTAACGGTTTGTAGGCTCGAAGGCTTCCTGGTTCACATGAATGGTTTGCCGATCAGCCTGCGATGGACACGTAGAGGCTGCTTGGACTTGTATGCGGCGAAGTTCCATTGAAGGTTTCGGGCTCGAGCCTTCAACCAAGAAACGTACCTTGCGTCTGACCCTCCTCGGACGTCCGAGAAAATGGCGTCCTCAGCTCGTGTCAGCAGAGTCGGTCCGAAGTTCTCCGGCTCTACCTCATGGAGTTCCTCTCGGAAGGCCTTTCATGTTAGGAGGGTTGCGCATAGCAGGATGCCGACCACTATGGCGAGGGGTCGCTCAGAGGATAGCGTTAGTTACCCAGGGGCAAAGCTCGAAGTAATCTGTGAGGTCTTGATCATGGAAGGAGGTTGAAGTGCTTCTCTCCTATGGAACGAAGATTGTCGCTACGACCTGGTCAGTCGCGATGTTGATGACATAGACACTGTTCGAGCCGGAGTCGGTGACATATGCGAGAGCTGGGAACGTCGGGTTGTCAACGGGGTTGAGGAGAACTGCTACACCGAACGGGCCGCCTCCGACCGTTATTGTCGAAGCCATCACCGCGTTGGTCGCGAGACTGATAACCGAGACCGTGTTCGTCGCGGCGTTGGCCACGTACGCGGTGTCAGCCGCCGAATCGATGTCGATGCCCTGAGGCATGCCTCCCACCTTTATCGTGGCGATGGTCGCATAGAAGACGCCGTTCAGCACTGTCACCGTCCCGGAGCCCGAATTAGTAACGTAGACGTGGTCATTCAATGGATTGACCGCTACCCCGACCGGCTCGAAGCCAACGTTCACGGTGGAGACAGCGAACGTGCTGTATGCTGGGGCCGGGGTCAGGCGGGGTTGCATCACGGAGACCGTGTTCGAGCCGTAATCGGTCACGTAGACGGTGTCGGTCTTCTGGTCCACGGCCACACCCTCGGGGTCGGGCCCCACTGGCACGGTGGTCAGGATTGTTGGCGCAGATGGCACCGTCGTGGATAGGACGCTGACTGTGTCGTCGCCGGAGTTCGCCACGTAGAGGTGGCTGAGGAAGGAGTCTAGCGCGATCCCTTCCGGCTGGTTGTCCCCGACCTTGATGACAGACACTTCCTGGTTGGTCGAGACTTGGATGGTCATCACGACTCCGAACGGCGCCCAGGGCTGTATGACGTCGAAGGTGTCCCCGCCCGCTAGAGTCGGCGTACTCGGGAAGGCTGCCGTCGTTATCGAATGATCGGTGTTCGCGGTGATCGGCTCATACTGCCCCGAGGCTGGGCTCGATCCGGTGTATTCCAGGTACTGCCCGACCAGAGAGTTAGTCGCCCCAAAGCTGACGGTAGTGTCCATCAGCGTCGTCGGAGTGGTTCCTGTCGTCGTGGTTCCTGTGGTGTAGACTGTGCATGTGTCGGGAAGGGTTGTCGGTAGGCAGGGAGCGTTGACTTCACCAGTGACGTAGGCGTAATTGTGGGTGCTGTCCACCGCGATTCCCCACGGAGTGACGGGGTACGAGCCTGCCACGTCTCCGACGTCAACCGCCGTGGATGGAGTGGTGAAGAGGGGTATGGTCGTGATTGCGGTGTTCGAGTCGCTGTCGATGACGGTGACGCTGTCCGAAGTCGAGGGCGATCCTGACGAAGCTGGGTTCGCCACGTAGACGAGTCCAGCGTACTGGCTGGGGAAGTTGACGACCGCGACTCCCAGCGGTCCGTTGTCGACGGTGATGGTGATGCTGGCGCACGCGCTGGCAGAGGGCAGTCCAGAGCTGCTGTCGGTGATCTGCACTGAGTAGGTGGTGGCAGTAGATATGACACCGGTGTCGTAGGGGTTCGTGGTGGCAGGCGGCGCTGCCGTTATGGCCCCGGCTGGCGCGCATGCCGGCCCGATGAACCACTGGAGGAAGTCAGGCGCCGACCCGGGATTTACGATGGTCGCAGTTATCAGCGTCGAAGAGCCCGCGGCAATCCCGTAAGACGGCGGGAGCGAGACTGTGGGAGGAGGGTTGACCAGCCACTCAAATCCCGTGACCGTCGAGCCAGTGGAGATCGGCACGGAGGAGTCCGTGACCTTGGCGCAGTAGAATGAAGTCGTCGCGGGCGACTTGAAGACAAAGGTCGTGGTCTGGGCGTACAGGCCGACCACCGGGTTGGACCCGGAGGTGACTGCCACCAGAGTCGTATCGAGGGCGCAACTTGAAGATGGGCCGTCAAGCAGGCTGACCTTGTACGGCTGATTGCCGCCCGTAAAGCTGACTGTCGCCGTGACGCTTTCGGTCTGGCCCGCGTCTGTCATGTCACCACCCGCGAGGGGCGGGGTGGGCGTGAGGGTCAGGGTCGGGACGGTGAACGCTGCGGCGAGGACGAGCGACGAGGACAGAGACATCGATCCTACCGTCAGCCCGTTGATGTCCGTCACCGTGGCGTAGTAGCAGTAGGTGTAAGGAGCGGTCCCGGAGCCCCCGTTCGGGGCCAGGAACGAGAAGACCGCGCTGGTCCCTGTCACCCCAGTCTGCGGGTTTGACCCAGGCGTCGCGATTACGAGCGTAGGTGGCCCGAAGTAGGCGGCTCCAGGGGACCCGCAGGAACCGCTCTCCAGCTGCTGCTGGTAGAGCGACACGTCGTAGGGCCCGGTCCCTCCGGACCAGGTGACGGTGGCGCTGATCTGGTTCCCCTCGTATAGCGGGCTCAGGACCTCGACCTGGTTTGTGGAGAGGGTCGGCGCGTTGACTGCGAAGAGCGACTCAACGGTGAACACCTGGGTCGACGAAAAGGTAACCGAAGGAGGAGACGAGCTGTCCGACACGACCGCGCAGTAGTATGTGGTGGCCGCCGGGGAGAGGAAGGTAAACGCCACGGTAGACAATGTGTAATCCGCCGAGAAAGCTACTTCGCCACTGGTGGCAGTCGGGAGGCCACCCGTCAGGGTCGTCACCGGCTGGTCGTCGCTGGCGCAGCTCTTGCTTGAGCCGCTCATCAGGACAACCTCGTACGGCGAGGTGCCTCCGGACCAGGTGACGGTGGCCGTAACTGTCACCGGGGGCTGCCCGTAATCGTTCGCATTGGGAGTGATCGTGAAGGTTGGCGTGCTGAGCGCGGGGCTGATGTCGATCTGGATGGGACCCAGGACAGGGGCAGTCGTCGGGATCCCGACAGAGCTGTCTGACAGCGTGGCGCAGTAGTAGGTGATAGAGCTTGGCGTTGAGGGTTCGGGGAAGGTAAGGATAGCCTCCGTCCCGTTTATGTCGTCAAGGGACGCGACGACCGTGGTGTCTTTGGAACAGGTGAATTCAGTGCCGCTGGTGATGACCACATCATACCATGGTCCCGTACCCGGCGAGAAGATGACGACCCCTGTCAGCGCCGGGGAGCCCACTTGGCCATTGATCTCGCATGATGGTTTCTCGGCAGTGATCGCGCACGGCGAGATGGTAAAGGAGCCCCCGAGGGTCGGGTTGACCGTCACAGTGACCGTCTCGCAGATGGTGTTGGGGGTGATGCTGCTGTCAGTCACCGCTACAGAGTAGTAGTTCTTTCCCAAGCTTGCAGGTTCTGCGGCGTATGACGCTGATGTCCCCAGCACGGTGCCCGAGCATGCGGTGCCCGAGTACCACTGGTAGAAGTACGGCGCGTTGCCTCCTGTGGGATAGTCCGTCAGTTGGGCCACCTGCCCCAGGTCGATGCTCACCGCATTCTGCTCGTTGGTGTTGTACGAGCTGAGCGGGGGAGAGACGAAGTAGCTGGCGGGTCCCGACCACAAGGTCGTCTGTGTGGACAGCGAGGTGTCAGTCACTGAGGCGCAGATGTAGAGGTTCGAATTGGGTGAAGTGAAAGTGAAGGTCGTCGGACCAGGCCCGGACTGGCTCAGAGCCGGGTTGCTGCCACTGGTTACAGCCACCAGCTCACTGGAGGTAAAAGGGCCAAGACAGGAGTCGACGGGGCTCGCGTAAAGCCGTACCGTGTACGAGTTACTGTCGGTATAACCCCACGTTACGCCTATCGTGAGGGTCTCGCCAGGAACGTAGGAGCCTTCCTCTGGCGCTATCACGGGGGCTGTGTCGGTTGAAGCGTGACCTGTTTTCACTGCGACCGGAATCAGAGCCAAGAATGAAAGCGCCAATAACAGCATGATCGTAAGTGACAGAAGCCTCCTTTTCATGGTCACAACTTTCGTTGCTGGTGGCACTTTCGGACATATACAGTTATCGGCAGGGTCAGAGTCTTCGGAGCATGCATAGGAGTCAGGGCTCCAGGCCCACTCAGACTCGGACCTTCAGTCGAGACATGTGCCTCATGCTCTGACGCTCCCTGTGGAGCTTGCAGGCTTTCCGCTGGGTCTTTTGAAAAACGGGGAAGGCGTCGTCTTTTGGACGACGCTCGTCTAATAGACTACGTTGATTGTTGTTTCGTTACCTGTGAATTCGGACGCTAGGCTGGCCGTGCTGTTGCTGCCCAGGTTGATGGAGAAGAGCGTGGAGGAGACCCTGCCCGAGCTCGTGTCATTCACGAAGCTGTTCGAGCCTCCGATGATGGAGAACGAGACAGAGCCGTTGAAGTTGTTCTGTATGATGTTGAAGGTGGAGTTGGCTCCGCTGACCAGGCTGAACGTGCTGCTGTTCGTAGCAGTGCCTGGGTTGCCCGTCACTATGTTGAACGTGTTGTTCAGGAGACCGGTGGCGATGAAGATCGACGAGGCGTTGCCGCCTGAGAGGTCGAACGTGTCATTGCCGCCAGTCCCGATGAAGTTGAACGACGCCGTCCCGTTGGTGATCTGGGTAGCGTTACCCAAGAACAAGGAACTGGGCGTGCCGCTGCTGAACGACTGGTTGTTGCTGATGCCCGATTGGGCGAGGACGGGTTGCACGGAGAACGCCAGCATCAGGATCGCTCCCAGCATGGGAGCGATCATGTAGATGCTTTTTCTTGATTGTGGAAGGAAGTTCATGTGTGTATCCCCCTTATGGGACGACGATTGTCGCTATGACTTGGTTGTTGGCGAGGCTGATGACGGAGAGAGTGTTCGACTCAGAGTTGGCGACGAAGACGGTGCCGTTCGGTGCGTCTACCGCTACGGCTCCTGGGCCGCTTCCCACTGCGATGGTCGAAGCCAGGGGTGTGTTGGTCGCGAGGTTGATCACGGTGACCGCGTTCGTGGCCGCGTTGGCCACGTAGGCGAAGTTACCGTTGATGTCGATGCCCTCAGGCATTCCTCCGACCTTTATGGTCGCGAGTGTGTTGAAGGTGGTTCCGCTCAGGACTGAGACGGTCCCTGCGCCCGAGTTGGCCACTAGGACGTCGCCGTTAGCCGGGTTGACAGCGACTCCGACTGGTTCGAAGCCGACGTTAACCGTGGTTACGACGAAGAGTGGGGGCGGGTTCAGGACTGGCTGCAGAATTGAGAGGGTGTTGCCGCTGTTGTCTGTCACGTAGACGTTGTACGAGCTCTGGTCCACGGCTACGCCAATCGGGCCGGGCCCGACTGCGATCGTTGCCAATGGGGCGAGAGCTAGCGAGTACACGCCGACGCTGTTGACGCCGTTCTCCGCTACGTAGACCTCGCTGAGGCCGCTGCCAACCGCGATTCCTTGTGGGTTGGTTCCGGCGCCGATGTCCGTGGTAGTGGTTACGGTGTTGGTGGCGATGTCGATGGCGAAGACGACTCCTTCGTTAGGAGTCCCTGGGCACGCGAAGAGGGGCTGGGCCGAGTCAGTTGCTGGGCCCGTGGAGCCTGTCACGTAGACGGTGCCGGTTGTACCGTCAGTGACGACTCCGGCTGGCGAGACTTCGCATCCGAGGTAGGTCAGGGGTATGGTAGTGACTGGGCTGTTGGAGTCGCTGTCCAAGACAGTGACGCCGCCAGCTCCTGTTCCAGGCGAGATTGGGTTGGTGACATAGATGAGCCCTGCGTATGCGCCCGAGCCGACCGTCGCGACACCCATCGGGCCGTTGTTCACGGTGATGGTGATGCTCGCGCACGAACTCAGTGCGGGCGTTCCGGTGCTGCTGTCTGTCAGCAGTACCGAGTAGGTGGTGGTCGTCGAGATGACTCCTGTGAGGTAGGTTCCGGGTGTAGCCAGCGCGCCTGTTACGGCGTCGCCCGCTGCGCATCCGGCCCCGATGAACCACTGGAAGTAGTCAGGCGTTATTCCGGTGGAGGTGGCTGTCGGCATTATGCTGGTCGCACTGCCCGCGGCGATTTCGTATCCCGCTGGGACCGTGACGACTGGAGGCGGTGACTCTAGGAATTGTACCACGTTGCTCATCCCGAGGGACGCTGGCGTGGAGGAGTCCGAGACCCCGATGCAGTAGTAGGTCGTGGTCTTCGGTGAAGTGAACATGAAGGACACTGTGGCCGATCCGAGACCAGAGGACGAAGTTACCTTCGTCGTGCAGGTGGTATCGGAGGCGCCGGAGTACAGTGTTGCTGTGTAGGGTGCGCTGCCGCCCGCCCATGTGGCGGATACGGTGATCATCTCGGTCTGGCCGATGTCAATGCCCACCGCGGAGATGGTCGCGACAACGGTGCCGAGATATGGTGCGACTGTGAGTGTCGAGAAGATGGCGGGGCTTCCCACTACGTTGCCGTTGACGTCAGTCACTACGGCGTAGTAGCAGTAGGCGCCCATCGAATTGGGTGCAAGGAAGGTGAACGAAGCGCTAGTCCCGGTCACGCCGGTCTGCGGGTTGAACCCAGGCGTCGTAACTACGAGCGTGTAAGGCCCTGTGCAGACACCGCCGACGACGGTTCCTGTGAAGAGCGCAACGTCGTATGGACCGGTTCCGCCGGACCACGTGACGGTCGCTGTCACTGGGAGACCCTCGTACATCGGAGTCTGGACCTCAGTCAGGGTCGTAGAGAGCGCTGGTGGGTTGATGGCGAAGAGGCCCTCGACTGTGAACAGGGCTCCTGCCGGAGTGTACGTCTGCGAAGGTGCCGGAGCAGAGCTGTCGAAGACGATGGCGCAGTAGTATGTGCTGGACGATGGTGATGGGAAGTTGAGCGTCACGGTAGACCCGTACGATTGAGTGACCGTGTAGCCAAGTGTGATGTACTCGACCGCGAGTGCGTCGGCACCTAGGTGCACAGTGTAGATGCTACCGCCTGAGACGACGGTGTAAGCCACCGGCGTGTTGTCAGGTGCTGCGCAGCTCTTGCTGGAACCGCTCGTGAGCACCACGAAGTATGGTGCAGTGCCTCCGACCCATTGGACAGTGGCGTAAACGCCACCGACCACCGGGATGCCGTAGTCGGCGGAGGACGGAGCGATCGAGAAGGTTGGCGCGCTGAGCGCTGGGCTGGTGTTGATCTGGACTGGACCGAGGCTCATCGGGTTGGGCGTTGCTGACATGTCATTTATCGTGACGCAGTAGTAGGTGATCGAGCTGGGCGTAGAGGGTGCGGGGAACGAGAGTATCGCCTCCGTACCGTTGATGTCGTTGAGGGACGCTACCTTCGTGGTGTCGCCGGTGCACAGGGAGTCAGTGCCGCTGTAGATGGTCACTGAGTACCATGGTCCGGTGCCGCCCGAGAAGGTGACGACCGCTGTCAACGCCGGCTCGCCCACCTGGCTGTCGAGCTCGCATGGAGCCGCGCACGAGATGGTGAGGGTGCCCGTGAAGGCCGTGTTGACCGTCACTGCGACGACTTCGCAGTCGATCTGTCCAGGCGTCGAGATGACGCTGTCAGTCACGGATACGGAGTAGGTGCCTGTGGCTAGCGGGGTTGCTGTGTAGGACGCAGACGTGGCGCCCCCGATCGGGGCGGCGCATGCGTCACCTGTCGACCACTGGTACGCGTACGGCGGGGCTCCGCCAGACGGATAGACGGTCAGTACGACCGACTGTCCGGAGTCGATGCTCACCGTGTTCTCGTCGTTGTTGACGTACGAGGTGATCGGAGTGGCAACCGTGTAGCTGGTGACACCCGAGGTCGCCGTCGCATCAGCGGCACCGGTGTCTACCACCACTGCACAGAGATTGGTGTCCGAAGCCGTGATCGAGGTGATCGGAACGGACTGTGGAGAAGTGGCACCGGTTACGGTGACTATTGCGCTACCTATGTCAGCAGCTGCACCGATGCAGCTGGGCGCAGGCATGGCGACAATATAGAGATCGTAGGGTCCGACGCCAGCTCCCCAGCTCACCGTCAAGGTGACGGTTTGACCAACAAGGTATTCGCCTTCGAGTGGCGTTACCGTGGGGGCCGTGATTGCGTGAACTGGTGATACTGCGATTGGGATTAGTGCTAGGAATGAGAGTGCTAAGAGTGCTGTAATTGCAAGTGAAATTGGTTTAGTTTTCGTATTCATAATTTTCAATGCTTTGGGCAGGCCCAGTGATTTAAGGCTTGCCGAAGTAATATCATGTTGGGAAGAATCATGTAGAATATGGCGAGTATGTTGTGGGATTTGCCAATTAAAGCCCAGTTTCGGGGTCCGTAGGGAGGGAAAAAGGCCCCCGGAGCCGATGCCCGGGAGGGGTACTTGTCGCGGGCGCCCACCCGCTCTAGGAGTCGTCAGATCACCGGTCGATCGAGGCTTACTATTGAAGCGCGTACTTCAGCGTCTTCTTGATCCAGGTCTGCAGCTTCCTATCAATCGGGCCCTGCGCGAACCCGACCTCGTTGACCATATGTAGCAAGGAATCAAGGACAGGGTCCCTGAATCCCTCCTCGGCGAGGGCATCGAACAGGTGGTTGGCCCTCCCCTGCGGCGTCTTGGCCTGCAGTGCTTTGGCAGTTTTCCCTGCATCTTCCTGGTGATGACCTTCCTGCGGGGCACCAGGTCGTAGGGCCGAACGGCACAATTAAGCTAGCCCTCCATTCTTATGGCTCTCGCGCCACCCGGAGCCTTTCGTCCTTTCAGTACGTGCGGTGCTCGCGGCCCACGGTCGGCCGCTTGAGCCCCTTCGGGGGAAAAGCCGTCGAGCCCGGCTGCGTTTCAATCTTCATGGTTGTTTCTGGTCGATTCTCACGGGACCTCGTCATATTCTCGTCAGATGCCGTCGAGCTCTACTCGCATCCTGTCGAGTTTTCGTCGGTTCACGTCGAGTTCCCGTCAGCTAAAGTCAAATTCTCGTCGGGTCCCGTCGAATTCTCCTCCCGCCACTTCCGATTTCCGTCAACTCCTGCCGAGTTCTCGTCCCGCTACGTCGTATCCTCTTCGGGTCCAGTCGAATGTGGCGGATCTCCCGCAGGTATTCGTCACCACTGGGGCCGGGCGACACGTTCCGTCGCGCTGCCCCTGAGCTGACATACGGAATTGCGGCACAAGGAGAAACCGTGCCTCAGCGAAGCAGAAGGAGACAAATTCGTGGTCAGACTGAAGAGAAGAGAAGCGCGCTCTGTACCAAGTCATTTGTTCCAGTCCTAGGTCATTTGCAACACACGTTGAGAAGGCTGGCGGATTAGTGAACGAGAGGGCCTGTGAAGTCCCTAGCGCCTCCGAACCTGTTCAATCCCTCGAGGCTCGTATCATATTGTCGAAATGCGCGGTGGGATCAGGATCTAACAAGGAGGGGGAAGGGCGAACCCGAACCTTGGCCATAGGTGGACGGAGACTGGCCTTCTGTGGACGAAGGCTGACCCTCAATGAACATCCGGAGGTTTGCGCTTCGCATGACCGTCATGTCGACGGCCGCCCACACGGACACGGGGTCAATCGGGGTCCCGATTACAATCAGGGTCCCGCTTCCGTTCAGGGCTAACACTGGGATGTTGCCGCAGACCGAAGGGACTCCTGGGTCAGAGTCGACTACCTTCGACGCGGTCCGCCATCCGCCGTAGTAGTACTCCATCGTCGTGGTCGAGACCACGCCGGCGTTTGTGATGCAGACGGTCGCTGTCCCGTTGGTGATTCCGTTCACTGAGACTTCGTAGAACCCGAGGGTCACCAGGCCTGTCGTGCCGCTCGGCATGTCTGCCCCCAGGTTCGTCGAGGTGATCGTTACTGGTGTGCCGTTCTTGAAGGTGGAGTTGACCACCTTCACGCTCACGCCGGTCGACAGCGTCTGGTCGGCCGATACGGAGCCGTCAAAGAGCTTGCCCGTGGCGCCAGCCTGGCTGACCACGACTCCCGCGGAACCGAAGCTGCCGAAGTTGTTCGAGTCGCCGCTGTATGTCGCAGTTACAGTGACGGGTCCCTGCACGGCTCCAGTGCCGGAGATTGGGCACGAATTGCTGTGGGGCGCGGCGTGTGAGGGGAGAGCGCACGAGGCGGGCGAAGGAGAGACTCCTCCTGGGCCCGTGAACGCAAACGTGACAGTTCCCGTCGGATAGTTACCCGCAGGAGAGTTCACGGTGGCCGTGCAGGAAAGGACGGAGCCAACGCCGAAGGACGGCGGGGTGCACGAGACTAAAGTGGTCGTGACTGTGGCACTGCCGCTCGGGGCGGTTCCGGTGACTGAGAATGTACCGCTTCCGCCTGAGCTGCCCAGATTGTTGGAGTCGCCGCCGTATGTCGCCTTTATGGTGACGGTGCCCAGTGAGGCCCCCACGATATTAATCGTGCACGCATCTGAGGGGATGAGAGAGCACGTAGTTGAACCCAGGCCTACGCCCCCCGTTCCACCTGACTGCGACCAACTGATCGTCTCGAAAATGACTGAGCCATAGTTGGGAGATACGGTTGCGGTGCACGACGAATAGGAACCAACGCTCAGGGGCGTTGGGGTGCAGGTGACGGCGGTGGTGGTCACGAACTTCGTGACCGTGAGCACGAAGGTCGAGGACGACGCTCCGTTGTAAGCATCCCCACCATATGTTGCCTGTATCGTTAGGGTCCCTGCCGTAATGGGCGTAACGGTCATTGTACAAGAATTGGAAGCGAGAGAGCACCTGGCTGGAAACGCAAAGGCGACGCTACCGATGCCCGACTGCGACCAACTGATCGTCTCGCCGCTTACGGAGCCGCTGAAACCAGTCAACGTGGCCATGCAGGAGCCGCTAGCGCCCAAGGACGTCGCTGTGCAGGAAACACCCGTGACAGTGGGGGTCAAGGTGACCGGAGTTACTGCGACTGGGAATGTGCCCGGACTACCCGCGTTGTTGTTCGAGTCGCCGCCATAGGTGGCTGTCATCGTGACGGGGCCCTCGGTGAGACCCGTTATGGAAATAGAACAAGAACCGGACGAGAGAGCGCACGTGCCTGAGCTCAGAGAGACCGCTCCAGTGCCCGACTGTCCGAACGCGATTGTGCCCGTGGGCAAGTCTCCGGCTGGTCCGGTCACGGTCGCTTTGCACGTCGACAAGGAACCGACGACGAAGGATGCGGGGGTGCAGAAGACGGCTATCGTGGGCGTCGCCTTGTTTACGGTGAAGGGTGGGCTGGAACCAAAGCTACCCTGGTTGCTGGAGTCACCGCTGTAGGTCCCGGTTACGACGACGCTCCCCGCCTCAGTTCCCGTGACACCGATCGAACACGAACCCGAGGAAAGGGTGCACATCGCGGGCAGGGAGGCGACCAAGCCGGTGCCTGAAGACTGCGTGAATGTTACCGTACCGCTCGGCGACGACCCTGATACATGGGCCATACACGAGCCGGACCCGCCGAGCGCGAAGGACGTGCAGGTGACGGTGGTGATGGTCGGAGTCCCGACCTTCGGGGTGACTGTAAGGGCGAACTGACCCGAGCTCACGAGGTTGCTACTGTCACCGCTGTAGGACCCGGTTATGGTGACGCTGCCCGCTGTGTTGCCTGTCGCGCCAATGGAACATGAGCCGGAGGAGAGGACGCATGTGGTTGGAGCCAGGTTGACTGTTCCGGTGCCCAACTGTGTGAACGTGACAGAGCCGGTTGGCGACGATCCTGACACGGTGGCCGTGCATGTGGAGGAGGAACCTACGGCGAAGGACGTCGGGGTGCAGATGACAGAGGTTACACTCGTCCCCGGCACTGTTATCGTGGTCGTGTAAGTCGTAGTTGTAATCGTGGTCGAAATCGCGGTCGTGACTGGTGATGTGGTTGCGGTCACGGAGGTTATGGTCGTCGTTGGGGACGTTATCGTGGTCGTGGAGGTTATGGTCGTCGTTGGGGACGTTATCGTAGTAGTGGAGGTTATAGTAGTAAATGATGTTGCCAAGGACGTGAAGGTTGTGGCTGTAAGTATGGTGCTTGTCTCGGTCGTATACCCCACCGAAGTCACAGTGGAGGTCGTGGTCGTCGCAGCAGGATCAGGAGTAGTCGCAACAACACCCGTCATCAGAGCCATCGCAACGGGTGCCAGAACAATGACAGTCAGGATCGCTAGCTTAACAGCCGCAGAATTCGACTTCAACGGCCTGCCTGAAACCTTGCGAGTACTTATTGTGCCCCGGACGTGAAGTTCTTACCTGAAGTACTTGAAATTCTCTTGACGCATGAGCTGATTCTCCACGCAGAATCGCGTCGGCGGCAAATGTTGCCGTGACGACTGTTCACCGGGAATGCAAGGCATGATGTGCGAAGTTGGTTGGGCCCGGCCGAAGTTCTAGTCACTTCGGATTCGCGAGGCAGCTACCCTGCCGAACCCGGCTTCTCGGGCACGAAGAGGAGGCATGCGGCAAGCTTGCACTTCGTTCCACGCAATCCGCAATTGTCCCCGTTCCTCAACTTGCAGACCCTGCTCAATTTCACGAAGCTCCTCTGGACTTCGCGTAGGCGAGGTCCGTCCCCGGCGACTGGGGCGGCTCGTGTCCCCGCCGGGAAGGCTGCTTGCACCATAGAAGGATCGTCGTGGCCATCCACCCCGAAGACTATGTTCACCGCACGAGCTAGGGTCCTCGCGGCTTCGTCTCCCCTGGCAGTGGCCTTGTACAATTTGGGACTGGAGTTCACGCACTCGAGCAAGTCCTTACTGGTCAGGAGCTCGACATACTTGCAGGCGCGAAGGAAGTTGGAGTTGCTCTTGTACGTGAGGGCCGTAATGGTTGCACCCTCGCCCGACGCAGCCCTCAGCATGTCTGCCATGATTTCGAGCGGAAGCCTCCTCCTTCTAGCCAATGGCCCCACTACTCCGCCAGCCTTTGGATGCGCCATCGGTCGTGTCTGGGCCGAACGTCAAGCCTGGTGCAAATGATATTATCCTTCGGTTGTCTGACCCCGGCTGAGGACAAGGCGTCACAGAGCCGTCGACACTGGCCATCTTGTAGTAGAATCATCGGATGAATACTTCAATCCTTCGCTGGTTCCGTCATCGAATTATTCCGACCCCGTGAATGAAGTGGAACAATTTCCAAGGTTTGGCATCGTAGTAAGCGAGCGCGTTACCTTCGGTGTTCACGGGAAGTCAGCCTCAGCTCGTGCTCGTGTCTCATCCGGGAGGAATCCAGGACAAGAAGTAGCGGCCGCTTTCTGGAAGGTGCATGTTGGCCTCGAGCGCCCTGCCTCGCTGTCGCACATCCCTCACCACCAAGCCAGGGTCGTTTGGACCGTCCTGGTTCAGGATGGGATCCTTTTCAAGAATGGCGGCATGGACTCTGAAGTTACGCGGCACCCTAACGGCAATTTCGAACCTTTCAGTCGGTCCGCGCACAGCGAGACCCTCGCGAATCCACTTGTCCCTGTATCTCTCCTCTGCTTCGGTTCTCGACATGGCAAAGTGTCTCCTGTTCCAGACATAGAAGCCGTACCTGACGATCTCCCCGATCCGGAGCGCCGGGCTGAAAGCCAGCTCGAAGGAGAGAGCATTCTTCTCGTTCTTCAGAACTTTCCAATCGACGCTTCCCTCGGGCCTCCTCCCCAGTGGGTCGCGCCTGAAAATCGACCTCATTCTCCACTTTGGAGCCAACATTTGACTCCGCCACGAAATGCTTCCAATGACACGACGGGTACAGCCCGCCTTGATGGCCATCGCTTCGGTGCCGACACTCACTCCTCGATTACCCTCGGATGAAACATTGACCTTCTTCTTGCTCGACAGGACGAAAACGTCGTTGGCAGGCAATGGTCCATTCTTCCTAATGACCTGCCTCAACGGCTCATGCGACCCGACTCTTCTGCGCATGCTGTCGAGCACCTTGGCATCGACGGGGTGCCTCATGTCATGACTGAACGAAGTGTCGTCTGATTGACTGGACTCGCACAGGATGTAGGCGAGGTATCGAAATTCTCTAGGCTTGAAGCAACTGAGGGACGCATTCTCCTCGGCTCTCCTCTTTCGCATTCGCGGGGTTACTCAGTCGCCAATCTCATAAGTATATCGAAGTCTTGTTGAGGACGTCTTGTTGCGAAATAGCCTGAACAATACGTTTTTTCCTGCGCATAATACTAGACACGAAAGCGACTAAGGCAACATAGTCAGTTTGCTCTGTGATTCCAGCGGGGCCCCAATCGAACAGATGGTTGGGGCCGGTACTTCCGTCCCTTGACCGCTGGCGACAAGAATGGAGACCAAGTTCCGACGAAACCCCGACAGCGAGCTCAGAGATGAACGTCGGTAACCAAGAGAGGATTCAGCGGATTAGGCCGCAATGAACAGACCCTGACTTGGTTGAGAGTCGCCCGATTTTGAACCGGCGGTCTTGATAGTGTCGGACTCGAGAGGCTGAGTGAAAGCAGGAGCGGTCTAGGGCTGCGGGGCTGCGAGCCCGGCCGGATTGGAGCCACCAAGGCCGTTGGTGCTGGATACATTGCTTGAATAGGAGTTCCCTGTCCCGTCCTTGCCGGTGCCCGTGGAGTCGTCGAAGTAGCCGTACTGCTTGTTGCTCTTCGCGGTGTTCGAGGTGAGGGTGTTGCCGGTCGAACTGCTGAGGCCAAAGCCGTAGTAGCTATTCTTGCTGGCGGTGTTCTTGGTGAGGGTGTTGCCGGAAGCGCCGGAAAGGTAGAAGCCGTAGATGTTGCTGCCCGCGGTGTTCCCGGTGACTGTGCTGAGAGAGAAGCTCCAGAGGAGGAAGCCGTAGTCGATGTTGGCGTTCGCTGTGTTCCCGGTGAGCGTGTCGCTGGACGAGCTGCCGATGCCGAAGCCATAGTAGCTGTTCTTGTCGGCCGTGTTCTTGCTGAGGGTGTTGCCGGATGAGCTCGAAAGGTAGAAGCCGTAGACATTGCTGTCCGCCGTGTTCTTGCTGAGGGTGTTGAAGGAGGCGCCTGCGAGGACGAAGCCGTAGTAGTGGTTGCTGTCCGCGGTGTTCGAAGTCAGGATGTTGCTGGAAGAGCTGGAAAGATCGAAGCCGGTCTCGAGGTTGCTCTTCGCCGTGTTGCTGGTGAGCATGTTGCTGTTTGACGAGCTGGCGAGGTCGAAGCCATTGAGGCTGTTGGTGCTTGCCGTGTTCTTGGTAAGTGTGTTGCTGTCCGACGTGCTCGTGAGGTAGATCCCATAGTCGCCGTTGCTACTCGCCGTGTTCGAGCTGAGGGTGTTCTTGGAAGAGTTGGTAAGGGAGATGCCATAGCCGTTGCCGTTCGCCTTGTTCGAGCTGAGGGTGTTACGGAGAACGTTGAGAAGGTAGAAGCCGGTGTCAAAGTTGCTGGTCGCAGTGTCACCGGTGAGCTTGTTCTTGTTGGATGAGCTGAGAAGGTAGAAGCCGTAGAGGTGGTTGCCGGCAGCCATGTCCTTGCTGAGGGTGTTGCTGGAAGAGCTCGAGAGGTAGAAGCCGTAGACATTGCTGTTAGCCGTGTTCGAGCTGAGGGTGTTGCTGGAAGAGCTCGAGAGGTAGAAACCCGTGACGTTGTTGCTGCTAGCGATGTTACTGGTAAGCTTGTTCGTGTTTGAAGAGCTGGAAAGCTCGAAACCGTAGTCGTTCTTGCTCACCGTGTTCTTGCTGAGCGTATCCTTGGAAGAGGCGGAGAGGTAGATGCCTGCCGAGAATCCTGACACGAAGCAGTTCTCGACCGTCACTCCTGTACGCCCGGTGATGTTAATCCCGACGCCGATGCCTGTACCGTTTATCGTGCGCTTCGCGCAGTTGAGGGTTACGCCGCTGGCGCCTATGACGAGGCCAGGGCCCGAGCACGGGCCGACGTTGAAAACTAGGGTCGTGCTTGTCGTGATCGTGGCATTGCACCCGATTTGAGCGAAGACTGGGGACGGCGAGAAGACAAGCGTGGAACCCAGAACGGTGAGTAAAAGCAGAACCGCAAGCGGGACCTTCGTGTCCATAGTTGCTCCTTTGTTGCTCCGCAGATATAAAAGCATGGCTACCAGCCAAACGCTTTCTTCAAGTCAGGGATTGAATGAGTGAAGTTGCAGGCCCGCGTTTCTCATGTCGAGTCAGTCACGGCCCTCACTCACAGCCTCAGCGTGGTCCGCGCGATTCAACCCCTCCTCGGCGAAAATGCTCCAAGCCGCTCCGAACAATCCCCTTGAAGAGGCGGGCGTCGATGGAGGCTCCCTCTCAGGGCACGAATTAAGGTACAGGACGAGGTACGAAGGGGGCTAACCACGCAGGCGGTATACCTGCCGAGGTCTCCGTCTGGGCGGAGGTCTGCCTTTGCTTGAAGTCTCAGCCCGCTGTCCAGCCGAGGTCTATCGTCAGGGCCGACCCTGAGATGGCCGACGCTTCCTCCGAACATATGTAACACACTAGCGAAGCCACTTCTTTGGGCTCGATCAGCCTCTTTACCGCAACGCGTTCCAGGAACACATCCCGGACGACCTGATCGGCTGGTATTTTGTGAACCCTCGCCTGGTCGTCGATCTGGTTCTCGACCAGATCCGTCCGAACGTAGGCAGGACAGATTGCGTTCGCAGTTATCCCGAACGGGCCGCCTTCGAGCGCAGCCACTCTGGTCAGTCCAATGAGCCCGTGCTTCGCGCTCACGTACGCGCACTTCGAGGAGGAGGCCAGTAAGCCGTGAACCGAGGAGATGTTGACTATCCTTCCCCACCTCTTGGATGCCATGAACTGCCAGACGTATTTCGTGAGCAGAAACGGGGCATCCAGCATCACGGCCATCATCCTGTCCCAGGTCGCCTCCGGAAAATCCGCGATGTTGTCTATGTGCTGGAACCCGGCGTTGTTCACAAGGATGTCGACCGTTCCGAACCTGTCAACCGTTTTTTCCACCGCTCTCCGGCAGTCGCCAGGAATTGAGAGATCGGCCCTGACGAAGTAGCCCCCGACGAGCCTTGCAACCTCCTCGCCCTTCTCTTCCGCGAGGTCCACGACCACGACTCTGTCGCCGCTCTTTGAAAGGGCCTCCGCGATGGATCTTCCGATTCCGTTCGCACCCCCAGTGACGATGGCGACTCTGCCGTCATGCGGAGTAGGATTCTGCGCTCCGTCACTCTTGGAAGTCCTCATTCCACGAACCCTCTCGGCTCCAATGTCATCGCCGCGAGCCTACTAAACCTAGAGGGAATCATCCATCGCTCGGACCTGCCTCCAGGCCGAGAATGTTGCAACCGTCTGGCAGAATTGTAGCATTCGCCAGACATGACCGCGGAGAGCACCACCCTTAAGAAACTTGTTCGTGCCCGCGCAAGCGGGCAGACAGGGGGCGAATCAAGTCATGCTCGAGACGCTGCTGAAGAAGCGCAGTGAACTGAACGACACCGTAGCTCTGATTGAATCAGAGACCAACGTAGAGAAGCGATTCTCTGACCTCGAAAGAGAGAGCGACTCGGTTGCAAGGAGTCTGAAGTCCCTCGGGATAAGGAGAGGCGACAGAGTGGCGACTCTGGTCAACAGGCCCATATTTCACATCGAGTCTGTTCTTCGCCCTGAGAAAGGTCGGCGCAAGCCTCGTCCCGCTCAACTACGTCTTGAAGAGGGAGAACCTGCAAGCCCAGATCCAGGCGACCAAGCCGAAGCTCGTCTTCGATGACTTCTTCAATTTTGGAATGGAAAGCGGCAAATTGGCTTATGGAGCAGAAAGGGGTCACAGCGAAGGACCATCGCTCTCGAGCGAGAGGGCAAGAAGTACTCTGGAGGACGAAGCCATGGTGCTGTTCACCGGCGGGAGCACGGGGCTTCCAAAGGGGGCGATCGTTCACGAGGGCTCCATAGTCTGGAACTCGATAAACACGATCCTGAGCTGGAACCTCTCGAAGGACGACATCGCCTATCAGCCCTTTCCGCTGTATCACATAGGCGGCTGGAACATCTTTCTCCTTCCTTTGCTGTTTGTGGGCGGCAAGGTCGTGCTGTCAGCGAAGTTTGATGCGGGCACCGCCATCCAGGCACTGCACGACTATCGCGTGACGAGGTTTGTGGGCGTCCCCACCATCCTCTACAGGATGGCCAGCGACCCGAAGTTCGAGCAATTTGATCTGAGCCACGTGCTCTTCGGGGGCGGCGGAGGAGCAATGAACGCGGAGCTAGTGGCGCGATTCACGTCGAAGAACTATAGGATCTTTCAGGGCTACGGCGCGACCGAAACCGGACCGAACAACTTCTACATTTCACCCCAACGGTTCAGGGAAAAGGTCGGCTCAGTCGGAAAACCGATGCTGTTCGTGGAGGCGAAGCTGTCACGAGAGGGCGAGCTCCTGATCAAGGGGCCGCACACCTTCAAGGGCTATCTCGGCCTCGGGCCTGAAAGGGCCCTTGATGAGGAGGGCTTCTTTCACACCGGCGACCTATTCTCAGTCGATTCCGACGGAGACTACACGTTTGCGGGAAGGACGAAAGACATGATAAAGACAGGCGGAGAGAACGTCTATTCCTCAGAGGTCGAGGAGGCCGTCAACACCCTGCCCTATGTCGGCGAATCCGCAGTAATCGGTATAACGGACCAAAAATGGGGAGAGATAGTGTTCGCGGTCATAGTTCTGAAGCCAGGAAGGCAGGCAGATGAGGAAACCGTAAGGAACGACCTCAAGCACAAGCTTTCATCGTTCAAGGTTCCAAAGAGAGTCGCCTTCGCCAAAGAGCTGCCGAAGTCTGAGCTTGGGAAGGTCCAGAAGTACCTGTTGAGGGATCTCTATGAGAAGAGTGTACCTTAGAGACTACAACCTGTACATCCCGCGGACGGTGATGAGCTACATGGACCTGTCGCGGGCGACAGGCCTACCCCCATTCGTGGTGAAGGACAAGCAAGGAATCGTCAGCAAGCCCATCGAACGCAAGCTCTCCACTTCCGAGATGTGCATAGCTTCGCTGAAGCCTCTCGCCAGGAGGAACAGGGAGGAGACCGAGAGGGCGAAATACCTAATCTACGCAGGATCAGACCTCAAGGACCACTACATCTGGACGATCGCACCCAAGATCGGGTGGGAAGCTCTCCACAAGAAGATCCTCGCGTTCGACATCTCGTCTCAGTGCGTCGGTAGTCTCGTGGCCCTGGACTTCGCGAAGGCCAAACTCATGACCTATGGCGACAGCGAGGCCTCTGGCTTTGTCACGCTTTCCACCAAACAGAGCATGATAGTCAATCTGAAGGAGCCCTCTCTGGCCTTCTTTGACGACTTCTCCGACGGCGCGGTCTCAATCCTTCTTTCAAACGAATCTGGGAAGTACGAGGTTCTCCAGAGCAGCTTCATCAGCGATGGCAGGCTAAGCGAAATAGTCTGGGCCCCCTTTGGCGAACGCCATCTAAGGAAGAGAGGTCGGTGGGACTACCAGATCGTTCTGAACGAAAGAGAGAATTGGCGGAAAGAGATGGAGAAGTCCTCCGGAGAGAACTTCAAGACGGTGATCCGCGACTCGCTCAGGGAAAGCGGATACGAAACAAAGGATGTTTCATATCTCGCCATCCTTCACATGAAGAGGTCCTTCCACCAGAGGATCTTGCAAGAGCTGGGCATCGACGAGAAAAAGAGCGTGTATCTCGAAGGATACGGCCACATGCAGGGGGTGGACCCTTTCCTCTCGCTTAGGCTCGCGGAAAAGCGAAGGATGATAAAGGAAGGCGACGTCGTGGTCCTCGTTTCGTCAGGGACCGGCTGGGTCTGGGGCGCATCGACGATGATCGCACAGAAGGTGGGTTAGGGACGATCGCAAGAAACGGGGATGTCGAAATCTACTACGAGATACACGGGTCAGGCCGAGCCACTCTTCTCTTGATCGAAGGGATAGGCTACTCGCGCTGGATGTGGTACAGACAGATCGAAGAGCTTCCGCAACACTTGAAGCTTGTCGCCTTTGACAACAGGGGCGTCGGAAAGTCCTCCTCTCCTCCTGGCGCCTATTCGATGAGCGATTTCGCCGAAGACATCCAGTGCATCGTCAGAGACTCCGGCCTGCAGAACCTGTACGTGCTCGGCGTCTCGATGGGAGGGATGATAGCCCAGGAATACTACCGCGCGCACAAGGAAAACGTGAAGGGCCTGATACTGTCCAATACTAACTACGGGAAGGGGTCTGTCCTGCCGAGCGCGCAGGTCTTGAAGACGCTTTCTGAGGGCGCCTCTGCTGCTTTCACCTTCGAGGGGATCGCAGAAAGGATGAAGGGGGCTTTCTCGGAGCGCTTCACCAAAGAAGACAAGAGCGAGTTCGATCAGCTGGTCAGAAAGCGGCTCGCCATTGGAGACGACGCGAAAGGGTACATGGGCCAGCTATATGCGGTGGTCGGGTTCGATTCACACAATCGCCTTGGCGAGATCAGTGTCCCGACCCTCGTCATCACTGGCGAAAAGGACATCATCGTGCCGCCAGAAAACGCATTTGAGCTTCACAGGATGATTCCGAACAGCAGATTGGCGGTCTTCAAAGGAGCCGGACACGCGCTGTGCATAGAGAGATATCGGGACTTCGATCGCAAGGTGCTGTCATTCATCGAGGAAGTGGAATCAGGGAGATTCCACCGGATAGAAGAACCTGAAACACCGTGATCTCAGTTGACGTAGAACAACACAACCTACTCCTACGACGTACGTTATTGCGGCTCGACTGAACGGCCTCCCCGTGCCCGCCGCTGGATTCTCCCCGAAGCGTGAGCTCGCCAGCGGTCGTCCGTGTCATTGCTATGGAACATGCTTCTTGTGAGAAATCGATCTAACGAAAGCCCAGAAACCAAGGCTGCCAAAAGCAAATTAGGGGGTGATCCCCCCGTCGAGCCAGGCAGATTCTCAAGTGGCGTGGCTCAGGTTGCGGAACTCGGGTTGGGAACAAAAGCATGGCGGACGGATTTGCCTAAAAAGAACGGCCGCCTCTTCAGGCAGGTCCCGGGCTGGAGTGATCTGTACAGAACCTGCATCGAATTGAGGTGCTCAAAATAGCGTGGCATCGACAGACAGACTAGCGTCCTTCGGTGTGCTCTTGCTGTTGGGTCTTGTTGCAACGACGGCCGCAGTGGCTGTTCCCGTCTCCCTTGCATGCCCCTTTGGCCAGTCCTTCGAATTTGATGGCTGTGTGCCGTCTCCTTTGCTGTATCAGTGGAACAGCTCCTCTCCGGCCGCGGTGGATTCGCCGCATAGCTGCATTTGGGATATGCCGTGGGGGCGGGTGAGCCTACCATGCAATCTCATGAATTGCCAGACGATAGTCTATCCGCAGGGATACCCCTTACACTCTCAGTCCGTGACGTGTTCGAGTCTGACTGTCCACGTGCAGAGAGTAGTGAACAGTGTTGCCATGCCAGTCAAGAATCGCAGCGTGCTTGTCTCTGCCAATCTTACCTGCACACGAATAGGGGTGAACGGGCAAGCGCTCGATGGTGAGGCGTTCATAAACGTCACAATGTTAGGAGACACGGATTCTAGCGGAGCGGCAACATTTCTAATACCGAGCGGCCTTGGGAATCATACCTCTGGAAGCCCTCAGTTGAATTGCTATACCCAGGACTGGCTTGGCATCACGCAGAGCGGTGGGCTGACTGCGCTGGACTTGGACTCTGGAACGATTTCTGCAAGTATTTCGTGGCCGACTCAACAGAACAGCCTAGTCATTTGGTTGCCATCAATCTCTACAAGAATGTTTCCTGGAAGCCATGGAGTGTTCATTCTGTGAAGGTTCAGTCTGAGCACCGACGTGTCTTGGGATCGGCTAGGCCTTCAAGCATGCGTCGGCCGCTAGAAGGAGACCCCGAGGTGCTTCTTCAGGACGTCGCTGTCCCTCTTGACCTCGTCCATCCTCGTCTGATACGTGATCTGCCCCCTGTCCATGAAGTAGCACGCGTCCCCGACCAGCTTGGCGGCGTTGAAGTTCTGCTCGACCAGGAGTATCGTCGTTTCGCCCTTCAGGGCGACGAGGGCTTCCATCACCTTGGTCACCATCAGCGGGCTCAGGCCTTCGGAAGGCTCGTCCAGCATGAGCAGCTCGGCCTTGTTGATTATGCCGCACGCGATCGCGAGCATCTCCCGCTCTCCTCCGCTCAGGCTCCCTGCGCTCCTGCCGTAGGCGCGCTCGAGCTCCGGGAACATCCCGAAGGTGCTCGAGAGCCTGGCCCGGAAGTCCCCCTTTTCACCCCGGTAGGCTATCCCCAGGTTCTCCTTGACGGTAAGGCTCGTGAAGACAGACCTGATCGACGGCACCAGGCAGATCCCCCTCTTGACGACCTTGTACGCAGGGATGCCGGTGATCTCCTTCCCGTCGAAGAAGATGTGCCCCTCAGCGGGCTTCACTATGCCGAGGATGCTCCTGAACAGGGTGGTCTTGCCGACCCCGTTCCGACCCAGGATGACCGTCGCCTCTCCCTTCTCGGCGGAGAAGCTGACCCCCTGGAGGACGTGGAACTGCTGGATGTAGGAGTGGAGGTTTTCCACCTTGAGCAGGGTGGTCATGGCTTCTTCCCCAGGTAGACCTCCTGCACGCGCTCGTTCCCCTCTATCTGTTCGGTGGTCCCCTCTGCGATCACCGCCCCCCTGTCCATCACGGTGACGTAGTCCGCCAGGCCCTTGATCACGTCCATCTTGTGCTCGATCAGCAGGAGCGTCGGGTTCCACTCCGACCTCACGGTCTTGACCGACTGGATGACGCCCGGGATGTCTTCTATCGAGACGCCTCCCGTGGGCTCATCCAAGAGGAGGATCTTCGGCCTTCTGACGAGGGCTATCGCCATGTCCAGTTTCCTCTTGTCGCTCGGCGTCAGCGTGCTGGCCAGGACGAGGGCCCTGGAGATCAGCCCGACGATTCCCAGCACCTCGTAGGCCATCTCGACGAACTTCCCCTTCGAGTACGCCCCCGAGAAGGGGTTCAGGTTGACCCTCGGCCCTCCTACTGACTGCGCGGCTATCCTGACGTTCTCAAGGACCGTCAGGTTCGAGAAGATGCTGAGCACCTGGAACGACCTACCGACCCCGAGCTGGGCTACCCTGTAGGGGGGATACCCGGTCGTCTCCCTTCCGGCCACGAAGACCCGCCCGCTCGAGGGTTGCAGAACGCCGCAGATCAGGTTGAAGAGGGTGCTCTTTCCGGCCCCGTTCGGGCCCACGACCGCGTGGCATGTGCCCTGCCGGACTCGGAGGTTCACGTCCGAGACCGCGGCCAACCCGCCGAACCTCTTCGTGAGCCCCTCCGTCCTCAGAATCTCCCCCTGCTCCCCAGCGCTGCTCATCCGCGGTCTACCTCCCGAGCAGGGCCCTCCGAATGTGGCTCACTGCGCTCCTCCCCTTCAGTCTAATCGTCCACACGAGTCCGAACGGCAAGAAGAGGACCACCGCGACGTAGAAGACGCCTATTATCAACATCCACCACTCCGCGAGCGAGGGGACACCGACCAGCTGGGAAAGGGTTCCTATGTTGAAATAGAGGAACTGGATGATGAAAGCACCCAGGATGGGGCCTATCAGCGTCCCGATTCCTCCTAGGATGCAGTACAGCAGGACGTTCAAGGTGTAGGTGGCTCCCATGAGGTCCGGTGTTATGATGAACGACGCGAAGGACGCCAGCATCGCCCCCGCGAGGCCGGCGAAGAGGCCGGAGATGCCCATGCTGACCAGTTTGTATCTGAAGGTGTCGTAGCCCAGCATGCCCGTCCTCTCGTCGTTCTCCCGGAGCGCGATGAATATCGCCCCCAGAGGTGAGCGCATGAGTCTCGAAACCAGATAGTAGGAGACGAAGAGCATCAGGACGGATAGGAGGTAGGCGTTGACAGTGAACGCAGCAATCGGCCTCGAGAGCGTCGGGAGCACGCTCACATCAAGGTTGTAGAGGCCGTAGCCGAGGAGGCCGGCGAGGAGCGCTAGGCCGATTATCCCCTTCACCCTCTCGCCCCGCCTGAAGTAGAACCCGATCAGGATGTATCCCACGCAGGCGGCCGCTGCGACGAGCGCGAAGGTGAGGATCAGGGTGACGTTCGTGTCCTGCAGGAACCCGGGGCGCGGAGAGAGGACCCCGGCCTCGCCCCCAGTGATGGAAACCTGGTTCGAAAGATAGAGGTAGATGACCTCGGCGAACGCCAGAGTGAACATCGCGAAGGAGACCCCCTTCACCCGCCGGATCGCGGTCCCCATGACCACGTTCACCCCGGCTCCGAGCAGCATGGCGGCTGCCACCCCGGCTACGAACGGGTACCCGGCGCTGACTACCCAATAGACTGCGTAGGCTCCGAGGCCGAAGCAGGCGGCATGCCCGAAGCTCAGTATACCCGTCTGGCCCAGTACCACGTCGAAGCTGAGCGCGAAGAGCCCCGCCGCCAGCAGGTAGCTCATGACAGTGAGCCAGTAAAGGGACGGATAGACCAACGGAAGCAGGGACATCAGGACGAAGGCGGCAAGCAGCCATCTGGACCCGGCCAGCCTGAGCATCGGCGAACGCAGACGGGACCGGAGCATCTCAGCTCTTGCCCTTCCCGAAGAGGCCAGACGGCCGCAGAAGCAGCACCACGATCATGATGAGCAGGTCGCTCACGAAGGTGAACTGGGGGAAGAAGTAGGCGCTGAACTGGTAGACGAGGCCGATGACGATGGCCCCGAAGAAGCTGCCGGTGAAGCTACCCATGCCTCCGACGACAACGACTATGAACCCGAGCAGCAGGAAGTCCGTGCTTGTGGCCAGGTTCGCGCCGACCCAAGGCTCCGCCAGCCCGCCCGCGAAGAACGCGAGGCCGGTCCCGAGCCCGAAGATCGCCGTTCCCAGGGCTTTGATGTTGATCCCGAAGACTTCAGCCAGCTCGCGGCTCTCGGAGCCCGCCCTCACCCTCGTGCCGACGTTCGTCCTTTTCAGAAACAGGTAGAGGACTGCAGCCGTCGCGACTCCCGCGCCAGCCAGCAGGACGTTGTAGAGATAGACGCCCGCCCCGAGGACGCTTAGGACCTGAGGAACCCCCACCTCCGCCGGGCCGATGTCGAGGCCCAGCGGTCCCCACAGATAGAGCACTAACTGATTGATGACGAAGAAGAGCCCCAGAGTCAGGAGTATCTGGAAGATCGGCCTGCCGTAGAGCGGCCTGAGCAGCGCTGCCTCCGTGATGGCTCCGACAGCCGTGCCCACGACCAGCACGATAGCGAGCGAGAGGACGAAGTTGTGGGTAGCCAGAAAAGCCGAACACACCAGGTAGGTGCCGACCATGAAGAACGCCCCGTGGGCGAAGTTCAGGATGTCCATCAGGCCGAAGACTATGGACAGGCCGCTCGCGAAGATGAAGAGAAGCATCCCGTAGGCGAAACCGTTGATCGCCGCGCTGACGACGAGGGTTTCGAGCGACACTTCAATCGCCACTCAAAGGCGGCGGCCCCTTCCGCCCCGTATTAACCCTGAGTGAGCGACCCACGAAGGAATCCGTGGGCTCCTTGCATAAGTAGACCGGCGTCTTCGAATGTCTTCGCTACAAAGTCGGAAAGGAGGAAGGCCCCAGTCGAATGGCTGGAGCCCACTTTAATTCGCTGGTGCGTGTGTCTAGGATTTGACGGTGAGTTTCGTTGTCTTCGTGCTTGCCAGGTTGTTAGAGTCTCCGCTGTATGTTGCCTGCAACGTGACCTTGCCGGCCGTCGTCCCTGTCATTGTCATGGAACATGTCGCTTGGTTGGGGTTCGTCGAGCTGGTGAGGGTGCATGCTGCCGAGCTGAGGGAGACGGAACCCGTGCCACTCTGCGACCAGGTCACCTGTCCAGTCGGCAAGTAACCGGTCACCTTGGCGTTGCAGGTGATGACCGTTGACGATCCGGCGACCGCCGACGTGGGCTTGCAGGAGACCGCCGTCTTCGATGTCGCCCCGGTCACGAGCATGCTGTAGCCTGCGGCAGCCGCGGGGTACCCGGAGGCTCCTCCGTAGCTTGCCACGACTATGACGGGGCCGGCGGTGGTCGGGGTGAACTTCACCGTGCAGGCCCCCTTCGAGAGGGTGCAGCTAGCCTTGGAGAACTTCCCCGAGCCGATGCCCGCCAGAGTCGGCACCGACCACGTGACAGTACCTGTAGCTGCCTTGCTGCCGGATTGCTGGACCGTCGCCTTGCATGTTGTTGTTTTATCTAAGACAGGAGTGGAAGAAGAACACGTCGTAGTGAAGCTCACTGCAGGTCTGGCAGCGCTCCCTGTGCCTGCGTAGATTGGGGGCGCCGTCTGCGTCTCGTCGAGGGTTTCTATGAGCTGGGCTCCCCAGAAGCCTGTCTTGAAGACGTTTATTGAAACCGATGCACTTCCAGCAAAGACGTTGTCTGACGGGAACTGGCTCGGCCCTGTGTAGTACTCCGACATAGTGGTGTTGGTGTAAGCCACCTTGACTATGTACATGTCCTGCAGGGCCTGGTGGTCCTGCGGTCTGATGTACATCGGTCCCTTGGGTGTGTTCAGATACATGCCCTGGAGTGCCTGTATCATGCCCGGCGCGGCCGGGTTTCCTCCAGTCATGGCCAGTGCGGCTACTATCGCCTGTCCAGTCGCGAAGGAGTCTGGCATGAAGATGTCCGGCAATGGGAAGAAGTAGCTGCCGTATGTTGCGGTCTGCTCAGGCAGCCTGTTCTCCTTGAACAGGGTGACGTAGTTCTTGATCAACCATGTGTTGACAGTGTTGTTCGGCAGGTTGAACGCGTACTTCGTCATGCCCGTAAAGGCCGGTATGTTTCCGACGAGCTCGAAGTTAAACGAGGTCATGTCTGGAACTCCGGTCGTGACGCTCATTTGCTTGTACACGCCCAGGCTGTTGAGCTGCTGGAAGAGAGTGACTGCGCCGGGACCGACCCAGATTGGGAGTACGACCGTCGCGTTCGAGGCCAGGATATGGTCGATGTAGGGTGTAAAGTCGGTCGCTCCTTCTGGGGGGTACTGGACGGTCACGATTTTCCCGCCAGCGCTCTGGACAACCGCGCTCCATTCTGCGACCTCTTCAAATCCCCACGAATAGTCAGGTGCTATGATCGCGAACGACTTGCCGATGTTCTGCACTGCGTAGGGGCCATCTGCGAGTGCGTCTTGGTAACTGTTGCTTGCCAGTCTGAAGGTGTAGACGTTGAAGTTCTGCGCCGTGATATCGTAGTCCGCCGCGGGTGCCGCCATGAAGATCACTTGGTACTGCGCTGCCACGGCCGCCACGGCGATGGCGGAGTCACTGTCGGGTGAGCCCTGAAGGATCTGCACCCCGTCCTGCGTCACCAGCTGAACCGCCGCTTCGGTCGACAGGGTTGGGTCAGATTCTCCGTCGGCTACGTAGATCTGGAATTGGTAGCCGCCTCCAGTTACGGTGTACCCGTAGCTGGTCTGCTGGATGGCCTGAGTGACATTGGTCACACCGACGGCGTAGGCGAGACCCAGGGTAAGTCCGGCAACCTCCTGCTCACCATAGTAGGCGAACGCCGTCGAGAGGTCCGTAACCACGCCAATCTTGATCACGGTTGGGGACGCTGCGGAGGACGCTGCGGTGCTTGCCCGGTCGACGGGCTGGATGGTGACGAATGTGAGGGCTGCGAGAAGAAAGACTAGTAGAATTGTCATTTTAGGTTTGTTATTTTTCTTCATCATATACGTCGGTTTGGAATGAACATTCCTCTACGTATTAACTGTATTCACCATTTGGAAAATACCTGAATTCTTTCAATCGATGCGGAACGTCGGAAGCGGGATCTAGGGAATTGGGATGCCGTGAATGTCACGAGGAGGAACACAGTGGCGTTCGAGGGACCTGGCTCACTATTGTACGTCTCAATGATGAGAACCAAGATGACCTATAATAATGCCCGAACGAAGGGAGCCCACCAGTTTACGACGTGGTGAAGCTGAACTTCGTAAGCAAGGGGGAAGGCACTCCGATCGTCTTCGTCCACGGCATTGGCGATAGCCTGGAGAGCTGGTCCGAGCAGCTGGAGCACTTCGGGGCAGAGGGATTCAGGGCCGTCGCGCTAGACCTCAGGGGGCACGGCCGCTCCGAAGCGGGCGAGGCGAGGATCGAGATGGAGGGCTTCGCCGACGATGTCTTCGATGTGATGCAGTCCTTCTCGATCGAGAAGGCGCACTTCTGCGGCCTGTCGATGGGAGCGCTTGTCGTGCTCGAGGCTTACAGGAGGAAGCCCGGGGCGTTCCTGAGCATGACCCTCGTCTCCTCACTGCCGCAGTACCCGCCGGCCCAGACCCAGGCGCTGGAAAAGATGTCCATGCGGGAGGTGGGGGACCTGGTGGCCGGTGCAGCCGTGGGGCCCACCGCATCGACGGAACTGAAGAAGAGCATCGCCAGGGTTATCGGCTCGACGAGCAAGACAGCGTACATTCAGTCGGCGGAGGCGGCTTGCGCCCAGGACTATACGCCTCTGCTACCCTCGATCAAGGTTCCCGTCCTCCTCATCGCCGGTGAGCTCGACTACGTCGCGCCGCCGCAGGCAGAGATGTTCATGCAGAAGCGCATTGCCAACTCCAGACTCGTGACGGTGCGAGGAGCCCGCCACCTGCCGAACAGGGAGTTCCCCAAGGAGTTCGACAGGCTCATGGACGAGTTCCTCAAACCGACGGTGAAGGGGGCGGCCACATGACGGCCCCGCTCTTCCTGGAAGAGTTCCAGGTCGGCATGACCTTCGAGACGCCCGGAAGGACGGTCACGGAGGCCGATGTCGTCAACTTCGCCGCGCTGAGCGGGGACTACAACCCTCTCCACGTCGACGAGGAGTTCGCAAAGAAGGGCAAGTTCGGCAGAAGGATCGCGCACGGGGTCCTGACCCTGGCGATCCTGACGGGCCTGTGGGACAAGATAGGCATAATCGCTGGGTCCGTCGAAGCGTTCTATGGCATCGACGGCCTCAGGTTCACGCGGCCGGTCTTCTTCGGCGATACGATCCACGCCCGAATCAAGGTCGTCGGCAAGCAGGAGAGGGAGACAAGCGGCATGGTCACCCTTTCCAACGAAGTCATGAATCAGCGGGGAGAAGCGGTCTTGGTCTGCGACGCCAAGCTGATCGTCCGAAGGAAGCCAGCCTAGGCTGCCGGCTCCATCCGTGCCCTCGCGGTTATTTGCGCCCAGCGGCGTCTCCTGCGACTGCTCTCCGAGGAGTGTAACGAGAACCGGATGGACTGCGTTAGGGAGAAGGCTTACAAATTGTGGGGCTTCGGCGGCTTCGAGGAATAAAGCGCATTGAGATCAAGAGACGTGGTTGTAGTTGAGGGCGTGAGGACGCCGATAGGGAGCTTCGGTGGCGCACTTCGTGACTACCCTGTGGTCCAGCTCGGGAGCAAGGTCATCGGCGAGGTCCTGAAGAGAAGGGGCCTCCGACCGGTTCCGCCGAACGAAAACCTGGTTTTCAGGCCCAGCCTTCTGGGCAAGGGGTTGACCGAGCTCGAGAAGAAGTACTATTCCTGGGATGAATCCTCGAAGGAAATAGCGGTAGATGAAGTCATCATGGGGAACGTCCTGCCGGCGGGCCAGGGACAGAACCCTGCCAGGCAGGCGGCCATGATGGGCGGGCTCCCGAAGGAGGTGAACGCCTTCACCGTCAACAAGCTGTGCGCCTCAGGGTTGAAGGCGATAGCTCTCGGCGCCCAGGCCATAATGACCGAGTCCGCAAGAGTCATCGTGGCCGGCGGGATGGAAAACATGAGCAACGTGCCCTACGCCCTGCCCCGGGCAAGATGGGGGTACAGGATGGACGCGGATGCACGGGGCGAGGTGTACGACCTCATGGTCCTTGACGCGCTGCTCGAATCCCTGTACGGATATCACATGGGCATCACCGCCGAGAACATCGCCGAGAAGTACGGGATAACAAGGTCGGAGCAGGATGAGCTTGGGCTTTTGAGTCACCAGAGGGCCCGCAAGGCCATCCGGGAGGGCATCTTCAAGGAGGAGATTACGCCCGTATCCATTGCGCAGAAGAAGGGCCAGCAGACTAGCTTCGACACCGACGAAAGGCCGATGGAGACCTCGATGGAGAAGATGGCAAGCCTCCCCCCGGCATTCAAGAAGGACGGCACTGTCACCGCAGGCAATTCCTGCGGGATCAACGACGCCGCTGCCGCCGTTCTGCTCATGTCGGAGGAAGAGTGCGCGCGGAACGGCCTCAGGCCTCTCGCACGGATCTTAGGCTTCGCATCCGGGGCGGTCGATCCGGCATACATGGGGTTGGGGCCCATACCCGCCGTCAGGAAGGCAGTGAAGAATGCGGGCATTTCCATAGATGACCTGAACCTCGTAGAGCTGAACGAGGCGTTCGCTTCGCAGGCGATAGCCTGCATGAGAGAGCTGGGACTGGGGCTGGACAGGACGAACCTCTACGGCAGCGGAATTTCCCTCGGCCATCCGATAGGATGCACGGGCGCGCGGGTCGTCGTCACACTGCTCGGTGGGATGAGACGAAACAACGCGAGATACGGTCTGGCGACCATGTGCATCGGCGGAGGCCAAGGAATGGCCATGGTCTTCGAGCGAACAGCCTAGAATCGAGTATGGTTACTCCATTCGGGAGCACGCTGAGGCAGAGTGGAAGGGCACCGATAGGTAAAGCATGAACGCGCGAGACGTCCTCATGGGGTGCATCGCCCTGAAAGGGGCTCCTTGTTCCTGGCTCTACCGAGGGCACTTGGTGTGACTCCCGGTCTCCTGGTGCTGCCTCCCGCGGAGCGCGAGCAAGACCTGAGGGCAAGAGAAGGAAGCTGACGTATCACCTTCCATAACCGGTGCGGAGTCCAGAACTCCTTGCCCCCGTCTCAGCGAGCCATTCTACCTCTTCGAAGAGAGTGTTTGTGCTTGCGCTCACGGTTCCCCACATAACGGGGTAACTGCTCAAGGCTAACGTGCGGGGCTGGTCCACAGTCGGGCTAAACGATTCGCTAACTAATGGACGCTAAACGATCTCGGGGCGACCTCGCCACGGTCCTGGCAGGTGACCCGTGTCGACCTCCTGCGGGCCAGCAGTCGGCAGGGAGTTGGGTCCGACTCTATGTCGTCAGCCTGATTTCCCGTTGCTAAATCGCTAGATAAACGATAGATAGATAAACGCTAAACTCCTGCTAAAGGCCGTATCATGGCGTTTAGCTCCGTTTTAGCAATTATCTATCTAGCGTTTATCTAGCAAGTCTTTTCTACCCGGTGAGCCCAACAGACCACCAGACCGCCTTCGGAAGGCGACGTTATTGCCGGACCCGACAAGCCTACTGGACAACTTTGCCCCTAGGATCAAGCCTGTAGAACCGACGTTCACGGATCGATAAAGCTGCTATTGCCGAGGTGGTCCTATCTTCTGATAAGGTTCACTGACGAATTCACTCATCAGCCGCTCTTCGACGGAGCGCCAGCAGGAGCGCGATGGCTATGCCCGCTATCGCGATCCCCGCCCCGATGGCGATCCCCGCTATTTCGACTCCCGTCGTGGCGGACGTGGTCGTCGTCGTGGTCGTCGTGGCTAGGGATGTCACCGTAGCGGTAGAGGTGGTTCCGGAGGTAACGGTGGCCGTAGACTCCCTGCTCAGGGTCGTAGCCTTGGTGATCGAGGACGTAACGGTCACGGTCGAAGTGGCCGTCGAAGTCACGGTGCCGTAGGAGGTCGCGGGCGGAAACTCAGTCGTCGACGACGTAGTGGGTGCTAGCGTCACCGTGGTGGACTCTGTCTCCCTTATGGTCGCCGTCGTCGTTGTCAGGGCCTCTGTCGTCGTAGTGGTGGTCGTCGTGGGCGTCGCGACGGTCGTGGTGGCGTTGATCGTTGTCGTGGATGAGGTCACCGTCTGAGTCGCGGTCGTGGTCGTAGGCGACGCGGTCGTGGCGGTTGTCGTCGTCGTGGTGGGGCTGATGCTCGTCGTGGTGGTCGTAGTCGGAGAGGTCGTCGTGGAGGTCGTGGATGATGTTACAGTCTGAGTCGCGGTCGTGGTCGTAGGCGACGCGGTCGTGGCGGTTGTCGTCGTCGTGGTGGAGTAGGTCGTGGTCGTCGTTGTCGGAGAGGTCGTCGTGGAGGTCGTGGATGATGTTACAGTCTGAGTCGCGGTCGTGGTCGACGTGGTCGTGGACTCTGTCGTCGACGTGGTCGTGGTGGTGGCGCTCGTCGTTGAAGTCGCAGTGGATGTGGTTGTCGCGGTGGTGGTCGTCGTAGCCGGAGGCGCGCTGATTAGGTCATAGTATACCGCGTTGGCATAAGCGCTGCCAGTCGAGCCCCCCACGCAGTAGACGTAGCTTGAGGAGATGGCGCACGAGAGATAGTAGGTATCAACAGGATACACGGTGGTCGAACTCCAAGGACCCACCCCCGATGGCGAGACTGTGGCGTAGTAGACCGCGTCGGCGATGATATCACCGTTGAAGCCCGCGACGCAGTAGATGTAGCCCGAGGAGATGGCGCACGATTGGTCCTCGACATTGGTGGGATAGTTGTTCGTGGCCAAAGTCCACGGGCCCACCCCCGATGAAGAGACTAGGGCGAAGTAGACCGCGTCGGTGACGATACTACCGTTGAAGCCGCCCACGCAGTACATGTAGTCAGAGTAGGTGGCGCAGGACTGACCGTAGATCCCGGAGGGATAGCTGTGTGTGGCCAAAGCCCACGGGCCTACTCCCGATGAGGAGACCTGGGCGTAGTATACCGCGTTCGTTGCTGTACTGCCGGTCCAGCCTCCCACGCAGTAGATGTAGCCCGAGGAGATGGCGCACGACTGATATTCGATGTTGGCGGGATAGTTGTTGGGGGTCGAAGTCCACTTGCCCACCCCTGTTGAGGAGACTGCGGCGTAGTATACTGCATCAGTTGCTGCGCTGCCGGTCCAGCCGCCCACGCAGTAGATGTAGCCCGAGGAGATGGCGCACGACTGATATTCGATAGCGGTGGGATAGCTGTTGACGGCCAGAGCCCACGTGCCTACTCCCGATGAGGAGACTTGGGCGTAGTACACCGCGTCGGCGATACCGCCGCCAGTGGAGCCGCCCACGCAGTACATGTAGCCTGAGTAGATGGCGCACGACTGACCGTATGTACCGGCGGGATAATTGGTTGTGGGACCCCACAGGCCCAACGATTCAGTGTTTGCAGATCCTATCGAAGAGGAGAACAGGACAAGAGAGACAACCACAGAGACAATCAGAATCCGCCGTCGTCCCAGTTTCGTGCCCAACTTTTGACTCGCGATGATAATTCGAACGATTATTTACGTAGTGTCCTTGGAACGACCTTGGGGGCGCGATTCATCACGCCAGGAGATAGTCCCCTGACAGCCCTTGACCCCCCGGGCAATCAGCTCCCCTTGAAACAGCCCCCTTGCCATTCAAGCCCCGGGCCACACCCCAGACCCACAAGCCCTGTGCCCGAGGAGGCATTTTCAATGAAAGAACGAACCGATGGACGCAGGGAGGGACGTATGAGCCTCCGGATGAGAGAATGAATTCAGATTTCACACAGTCGTCGTCTTGCAGTGTTCCGACGACACTACGTAAATAGACGTGGAAGGAACCGTATCATGTCTTATCGTTGAACACGAGACCGGAAAGACACCGGACATTGATTGTCGCTGCGGTCGTCTCTCTGGCGCTTTTCCTTTCTCTGGTCGGCGTGGCAAGCGCAGAATCGGTGGGGTCGTGGAGTGCGACCCACAGCTATCACATCAAGGTCTCCCTCCTGTCGTGCGCAGTCTACTCAGGCTACATCTACTGCGTGGGAGGCTTTGATGGCAGCACCTACACTAACGCAGTGTACTACGCTCCAGTCAACTCAACAGGAGGAGTCGGCTCGTGGATCTTGTCCGCCAACAACTATCCCACCGACACCGGGGGTCAGTCATGCGCCATCTACTCAGGCTACATGTACTGCGTGGGAGGCTACACCGGCAGCGCATACACCGACGCAGTGAACTTCGCGCCGGTCTCCTCATCGGGAGTGGGCTCCTGGTCGTCGACCAGCAGCTACCCCACAGACATCTACGGCCACTCGTGCGCCATCTACTCTGACTACATGTACTGCGTGGGAGGCTACACGGGCAGCGCCTACACCAACGCGGTATACTACGCTGAAGTCTCCTCATCAGGGGTGGTGGGCTCCTGGAGTTTGACCGCCAACCACTATCCCACCTTCATCTCCGGCCAATCGTGCGCCGTCTACTCCGACTACATGTACTGCGTGGGCGGCTACACCGGCAGCGTCTACACCAGCGCGGTGTACTACGCCCAGGTCTCCTCGCCAGGAGTGGGCTCCTGGGCCCTGTCCACCAACAGCTACCCATTTATTGTCCAAGGGCAGTCGTGCACCACCTACTCAGGCTACATCTACTGCGTGGGCGGTTACAGCGGCACCCAATATGCGAACGGGGTGTACTTCGCGGCCGTCTCCTCGTCGGGGGTGGGCTCGTGGACTTCCTGCGTCCCGCTGCCCGCCACCTGCTATCCCACTCTCATCTACGACGAGCCATGCGTCATCTCTTCAAACTGCTTGACCTGCGTGGCCGGCTACATCGATAACAGCTATGTCGACGGGGTGTACTACGCCCCGATCGGCCCAACGTCGACCTGCAGTCCCTCGATCACGACCACGTCGAGCACGACCTCGACTACGAGCACCACCTCGACCACGTCTACGACGACCAGCACGACCGCTACCACGATTACAATCCCAGAATTCCCCGCGGGCATCCTGGCCCTGGCGCTCCCGGTCCTGGCCGTCTACCTCCTCATGAGACGCAGCATCGGAGGGAGAGGCAGGAACCAGATGGCCGGGTCAGCTCGATAGCGGGATGCGAAAGCCGGTCTGCCAGCCCCAGAGTCTACAAAGGAACATAGTGTCAGAAGGTCGCGGAAGCTGCGTCAGCGTCCCGCCATGTAACGCCGTGAATCGGTCTGCGCCACGCGGCTGTCTACGCCATTTCGCATGAGCTCCCTCATGGGATTCCACCCTACCCCACTCGAGGGGCGCCCCTGGCTCCCCTGATCCGTGCCTGCCTCCACCCCCAGACGCCCAAGAATGTCAGATACGAGGCGACGATGAGGACGAACCAGTTGGTCACGACGGCCGCGGCGTAGGGGTATGACGCGAGGATTCTCATGGCGTGGACCGGCATGTAGAAGGGGCCGAAGAGGAGCAGCCCTATCTCGAAGGCCATCACGGCCGGGGCGGCGAGCAGGGTGACTGCCTTCGCCAAAGCGGGAAAGACGCCCTCTCTGAGCCGGTATACGAACACGCAGGAGGCGGAGGCGAGCAATGTGATGAAGGCGTTCAGGCCGATGGTGTCCAGACTGTACGGGTAAGGGGCAAGGTTGAGGTTCACCCAGCTGGCATTGTAATAGCTACCGAGGATGCGCGGGCCCAGGGACCCCAGTCTCGCCGGGTTGAAGGAGAAGAGGTCGACGATATCAAAGGACGCGAGCGCCACGAGCCCCGCAAGCGCCCCCACGAGGGCCACCACCCTGGCGATGCGGGGCACTGAGACCTTCGGGCCCTTCGGCACCCTCGGGACGATGACCGGCTCGAGGAGGGCCAGACCCGTCAGGGCGAAGAATCCAATCGACATGTCTCCGAAAGACTGGTAGAGCCAGATGGGCACCAGGTTGCTATAGCACGGAGATGCGGCGTCATTCATGCATGAATAGATGGAGTAGTAGTTGAGTATGGAATAGTCGGTGAGCAGGCAATACAGCGCGAGAAGGGCAAAGACTACGGAGGCACCTAGCAGCGAGAGCACCAGCAGCGTCCTGCGGTTCGTGCCTGCGCCTCTTGCCCCCATCGGTTCTCTGAGGGTTTTCTCATTCTTACTTAAGACTCCGCCGCCCACGTCGACCTTGGCATCGGCGTTTTCCCTCCCTGCGCCGCCGCAGCCAGCTGCCACCCTGGCCAAGAATCCTAAGACTCGGTCACCTGGGCTGCGTTCTTGACGGTCACCTTGGCCGTACGGGTGATGACTGCTGACGAACCGCTGACGGCAGGCTCGGCGATCTAGGTTATCGACAGAACGAGCGTTCCCGAACTCTTGACGTTGTCGGAGTCTCCGCCGTAGGCCGCCTTGATCTCGACGCTCCCCGCGGCGGTCGCAGTGACCATCACCGAGCAGCTTCCCGACGACAGGGCGCAGGTCGTCGAGGAGAACGTGACCTTTCCCGAGACCTTCGACCAGGTGACGGTCCCGGTTTGCGATGGGTATCCGCCGGAGACCGTCGCCGTGCATGTGACCGGCGTGCCTACGCCGAAGGTCGATTGTGTGCATGACACCGTGATAGCCGTAGGTGCCTTCGTGATGGTCATCTTACCGGCTCGGGAGCTGCCCTGGTTGTTCGAGTCCCCTGCGTAGACGGCCTGTATCGAGACCTTGCCTATCGCCGAAGCCGTGACGTTCACCGAGCAGCTTCCGGCAGAGAGAGGGCAGGTCTCCGATGGAAGAGTCACCTCGCCGCTCCCCGACTCCGACAGTGTGACACTCCCCGTGTGGGGGGAGTAGGGGCCCGAGACGCTGGCCGTGCAGCTCGTCGTGGTCCCATCCACCAGAGACGTCTGCGTGCAGGTGATGCTCAAGGTCGTCTTGGCCTTGGTGACGGTCAGCTTCGCTACGGCGTAGCTTGCGGCGTTGTTTGCATCACCTGCGTAGGAGGCAGTGATGTTCAGGCTCCCCGCGGTGCTCCCGGTCATTGTCACCGAGCACGCGCCTGTGAAAGGAGTGCAGGTGGTGGGAGCAGAGAAAGAGACGGAGCCCGTGCCTCCCTGTGTCCAGCTCACCGTCCCCGTCGGCGAGTACCCGCTCACCTTGGCCGCGCAGGTTATGATGGTCAACGAGCCGGCCACGGCGGATTTCGACGTGCAGGAGACCGCGGTCTTCGAGACCTTCACCGTCACCTCCAGGCTGTAGGTTCCAGTGGATGGGGCGTTCTTGGTGTCCCCTCCGTAGCTCGCGGTGAGGACCACGGAAGAGCCCGAGGCGCCCGGCGTGAACTTCACCGAGCAGGCACCCTTTGAAAGTCTGCAGGAGGGGCTCGAGAACGTGCCAGTGCTGTTGGACGACCAGGCGACACTGCCCGTCGGCGCAGAGCCAGACCCAGATCCAGAGCCGACGGCGGTTGCCCTGCATGTGATCATCGCGCCTACGACCACAGAGGCATGGTCGCACGATACGGCGAGAATCGGTATGAAGCCAGTGACGAATTCGTAGGCGTCGCTGGACTCGGTGGCGCCGAAGAAGGACGAGGCTTGAAGCAGCGTCGGGATTGCGTATGAGACGGGAGACGACGTCGAGTAGGCGAACACGGTGCAGCCCGCCTCGGAGCACCCGAACTCGTCCATCCACATCCATGCCGACGAGAGGGCGAAGCTCGACGAGTAAGTCACTTTTTGCTCGCTCCCGTAGTATGCATTCGGATGGTACCACTCGGTCATCAGGCCCGTGAAGTAGCCGTTGAGATTCGCCGTGCTGGACGGCAGACCCAGGAAGGACGTCGCGCCCTCGGCGCTGTACGACGCAGAGGCCTCGGCACCCGTGTTCAGGTCCTCAGAGAGCATGGTCACGTTTCCATTCGAGAAACTCAAGCTCAGTGCGACCGGGTCGCCCGTATTGACAGCTCCAGAGTAGTTCGCGAGGCCGGCGCCGCCGTCTGTGGGGAATGTTGCACTGCCATTCGAGTCGAAGACCTCATAGACCATGTTGAATCCTGCAACGTAACCCAAGCAGGCGCCGGAGACAGGACCGCACCAGTTCCAGCTCAGGCCGACCTGGTACCAGTAGCCGGTGTTCGAGAGGCCGTTGAGCAGGTACGCCGGTCCCACACCAGATGAGGGGTCTGCCTGCTCGACCGCGGTTACGTTGTAGAGCATGGACGTGAAGTTCTGAGTGAAAGTCATCCCGAGCTGCTCGTCGTAGAGTGGGTCAGATAATGCAGCGAGCGACAGTCTCGGGGGCGCAGGGGCTCTCAATCCCGTGCCGAAGTATTGTCCGCTGGGCGCGCTGGCCAGCTCGGGGGGAATGACGGGTAAGCGCTGAGGCTGGGCGCGGACCTGATCTGTAGCGTTCGGAGCGGAGAGCAGTAATGGGAAACCAGAAAATGTCAACGACAGTATGACGAGAACTGAAACGGTCAGCCGGCTCGGACTTTCCATCTCGAAGCGCCCATCCTTGTCTCCACACGGAGGCACATTGGATATTTAACAACTGGGCACGGGTCTGGTCACAACTTCCTCTAACTACTGAGGTTAGGGCGTAATGTAATACACGCCTAATGGCTCAAGACAGCGAACAGGGGAAGGGTCTTGGGCCGTCCCATTGGGCCGTCAGGCCTTGACGGTCAGCTTGGCCGTCCCTGAACTCCCCTGATTGTTGGAGTCCCCCGCGTAGGTGGCTGCTATGTCGACACTACCTCCAGAGACCGCTGTCATCGTCACGGAACAAATCGGGTCGACCCCCGATAGGGTGCACATCGCCGAGCCGAAGGAGACAGTACCCGTTCCGCTCTGGGACCAGCTCACCACCCCCGTCGGCCCCAGGCAAGTCCGCCAGAGGACGCAGTCAGGATCGGCCGTGCACGTTATTGTCGTCGACGAGCCGGCGCGGGCCGATCTCGGAGTGCAGGAGACCGCTGTGTCCGTCGCCGCCTTCGTCACGTTCAGGCCGTAAGTTTCAACAGATGAGGGGTTCTTTGCGTCTCCCCCGTAGCTTGCCGTGAGGGTCACGGAAGAGCCTGCGGCGGTCGGGGTGAAACGCACTGAACAGGTACTGGAGGAGCCGTGTCGCGAGAGTGTGCAGGATGTGCTCGAGAGCCTACCGGCGCTGTTGCTGGACCACGCGATCCTGCCGGTCAGCAGGGCGGTGCCGGATTCATGGGCCGTCGCCTTGCAGGTGGTGGTCGAACCCACGACAAGGGTGGACGAAGAGCAAGTGAGGGTGAGGAAACTCACAGTAAACTTTACACTGAGACTGCTGACGCCGTCGCTGAACGTGAGCGTGTAGACTCCGGCGGGGGAATTGGGGACAAGGAATGTGCAGCCCCCCGACGCGGAGAGGTCGCCAGACGAGTCGGTGGCGCAGGCGCCGCTGAGAGGGACCGGGCCAAGGCTGCCGAACGAATTCAGAGTCACGGTCTTCAGCGGGGCCAGGTCAGCTCCTGTGACGGTGACAGGGGTGCCCACGGCGCCCGATGTAGAGCTGAGAGAGACGGACGCGGGGATCGAGGCCGTGGCGATGTCAGCTTGGTAGGACAGAACCCCGCCCGTCCCCTGAAGCGTCTCGTTGGAGAAGTAGTACAGCATCGCCGAATCTTGAGCGCCGCCCACATTCGGTGCGTAACTGCCGACCTGGTTCAATGGGTTCGAGACGTAGCCGTAGGCGGTGCTGAACATGGCCCTCCACCAGCCATAGACGAATCTGGCAGGAGCCGTCGCTCCAGGACCGTAGGATATCGAGCCAAAGGCGCTTATGGCCCCGGACCCGGCCCCAAAGTCTGAGGAATCGCAGGCGTAGGGCGGGGGGACGACGGGGCCCTGGGAGCAGCCGCCGATCGCGTAGGAAGTGAAATTTGCAGGCGGCGGGCTGAATGCCGTTTCGTAGCCGGTTATGGCCCCGGCGGTCGCGCCATCGTATTCCTGCAGCCATGTCCCGTCGTATCCGCCGACTTGAGCGTCCCAGAGATATCGGACTCCGACTTCCTGAGGATTCGCGTCGGTGTTGACGACCTTCACGTTCATCAGTATGGCAGAGTCGGAGTACGCGCTCCCCTCCACGGTTATGTTCTGGGTGACAACCAATCCCTCGGCAGTGGGAGAGAAGACTGTGATTATCGAGTCGCCCACGACGCCGGAGCTTGTCGGGGCGCCAAGAGATACGCCTCTTCCATATCCGCCCTCAGTATAGTCCACGCCGCTCGTGAAATCAGCGACGGTTGCGAAGCTCGTTCCGAGGGGGTACAGTATGTCGTCTTCAACAGCCCCGACGGCAGCGCAGCTGCCGATGTCGAAGGTATAGAGGCCCGTAGGGCCGTCCACCCGTGCCGTGAGGAAACCGTTGGAAACGCAGGAGCCGCCCGAGTTGTCGGCGGCTGCTCCCGTCGCGCCTCTCGCCGCAGGGACTGTCGTGGCAGCAGGGGAATCCACAGCCGAGACGGCAGCCGGTGCCGTTGTCGCGCTGGCGACAAGAACGGCCGAGAGGATGAAGACAGACGCCACAAACAGAAACAGTACATTCATGCGCGGCGAGGCCACGCTGAATCGCGTACGATGCCACTTCTGCGACAAACGCTCAACTCTTCCTGTCAGGGGGACTCACCGCTTCCCGGTTAGACTTCGCAGTCGATTGATAGCGGTTCAAGGTGCTATCTGGCCGCGCCTTGGGCACGGGGCTCTAATACAGGTTATCCGAATCACATGAAACTGGTCATAGCCAAAAATGTGCTCAAAGTAGCTAACTTACAGTCAGGTTTGGGGTCGTCCCTTGGGCCGTCAGGCCTAGCTGGTCACTGCATGCCGTACCCGGAGCCGGGCTTTCGCAGGACGCCAAGCCGTTAGGCCATCACGCTAGCGCTCCTCCCGCCGTCGAAAAGCCGAATAAGCGAGCCGGCCGTGGGGAAAGTGGCGCCCTGCTTGGTCGGCGGACTCTTCTATCCCGGGTACGGCCTTTACCTCCTAGAGATATTCATTCCCGGCCTTGGGATGGGCGAGGCCCTGTGCCTGTGGAAGAAGGGGGACTCGCTGGCCGAGAAGCTCGGGCTCGCCTTCGGACTCGGGTTGGCTTTCGACACGCTCGTGATGGCCGTTCAGACGTCGGGCGTCACCGTCTTCGGAGAGACCCTGCGTGGGGTCGACCTGCCGACGATCTATTTCATAATGGCCGTGGGATTGGTCGCGCTGGCCGCTGCCTGGCTCAAGAAGAGGAGGCTCGACGTCCTGGGAGCGCCGACATGGTCGGACCTTGCAATCGCCCTTCTCACCATCACGATGGGCGTGATGGTCGCGCTCTACTTCGCGAAGTACCCGATCTTCCCAGCCTTCGCCAGCCAGGACCCAGGCGTGTACGCGGGGACCGTCCAGGGCCTGGTCTCGGGAGCGGTCACGTCCCTTCCGGGAGGCGTGCTCTACTACGGGATCCACTACCAGCTGGCATCGGCTCTCGTCCTGGTGGGGGGAGAGCCGCTTGTCACCGTCCAGAGGACCATGGGGGTGCTCGTCATACTCTCGCCTCTCATTGTGTACGCGGCCTCCAAACGAATCCTCACCAGCTCCAGGGCCGGGCTGATCACTGTAGCGATCTATGTGCTCTCTGGCACGATATGGTTCGACAGCGTCTTCGACGCCGGGATCTACGCCAACTTCTTCGGGATAATCGCGTGCCTCTTCTTCCTGGTCGCCTTCCTCCAGGTCGCCGAGGGGACACGGAACCCTAGCCGCTGGCTCCTCTTCTTACTGGCCCTTGTGATGGTCTATTTCTCGCACTACTCCTCGGTCACACTATTCCCCGCCCTGCTGGTCCTCCCCTTGGTCCGGTTCGCGTTGGAAGGTGGAGGCTTCAAGCGCTACCTGCTTCCGGGCGTCGTGGCGCTCGCGCCCGCGGCCGTCGCTCTGGTCGCCTATCCGGACTTTCCCGCCATCCTGAAACTTGCCTTCAGCGGGACCGGAGGGCAGACCCTGGTCGGTCACACCGTGGTGTCGGACGCCGTGGCTGCCATACCTGTTGTGAGCTTCATGGCGCTAGAAGTCTCGGACGACATCGCCTTCGTCCTCCTGCTCGTCCTAGCCGTGGTCTCCGTGCGCTACGGCATCGTCTCCAGGAGGAGCTCGTCTCTGGTGCCCTGCTTGTGGCTCTTCTCGCTCGCGATCGTCGCTCCCCTGAATGAGAACGCCTGGCGCTATTCGTACGAGGCTCTCGTGCCGCTCACGATCATGGCCGGGTTTGGGATCTCGTCGCTCCTCCCGCGGCGGGGGAGCTCGGGCTCAGGCCTGAGACTGAACGTCAAGGTCGCCGTCGTCCTCGTCCTGCTGCTCTCCGCCATCGCGGTGGGGTCATGGGGGCAGAGGGAGGTCTCGGACGCGCTCACCGACACCGGCACCTGGGCGCAGGCCCAGCAGGACGTCTATTCGGCGATGTACTGGCTGAAGAACAACACCTCCGCTGGGTCCAGGTACCTTTCAGTGTCTGACTGGCGGTTCGTATACACTGGCCTCTTCTTCGGAAGGGCCACCAACTACTCGTATACTCCGGACCCGAGCGACGGGCTGGCCCTCGCTGAGCAGTTTGGGGATCAGTTCATAATCGTCGCGTACTACGTGACTCCCCCCGTCAACCCCTCAGGCAACCCCTATCAGGCGTACACCTACTACTCCTACTACTATCAGGGATCTCCGTACCTCTCCATGGTGTTCACCAACAACGACGTGAGGATCTTCGAGGTCCTGGGGTAGGGCGCGCGCGCTTGAACCCTCACAATTCCCTACCGTAGAGACGTTCGTTCTTGGAGTATCGTTGCATCAAGGTGAGAAAAACAGTAACCCTACGCACACGGCGTTAGAATGGAGTCCGAACCTTGATAATAATCGACCTGAGTGGCATTCGGTAGTATGTAGTAAGTCACTACGCACGAATTGTAACCAGATTGGACGAAAATCGTGTTCTCGGCTTCATCAAGACATGAACTCGTCAATTGGCCTGAAAGCAAAACATGCAGCTCTGTGTAACTCAGTGGGCTTCTGCTACTTGATTGGTAAGACCCTTGCTCGTGGGCACAAGGAGACTGACTCGAGAATACCAGGAAGGCACCAGCGGCCCCAGCAGCCAGTAGAACCAAAATGACCACGACTATAACGAGCGGACGGGAGACGCCTTGTCTCAATCTCGTAGCAATCGTCGTTGGGTTGTTGTAATTTAAGCCATGCATAACGGAAGGGTACCAGAGCCAGAAGAGGCGCGCGCGATGTGTGAACGAGGCATTTGAATCCGCGTTCCTTGTTGGGGCGCCTGCCTGAACTGTAAAGTCCCGGCCGGGGCGCCTTTTTTCCTAGAGTGAAGCCGGCGTAGAGAGAAGCGCGCGCGGGAGCCAGGGAGGACGAGGAAAGGGTTTCGGGAGCCGTGGCAGGATTCGCACTGAGCGGTCACTGCATGGGCCCAGCGAATCTCATCCGCACGAACGCCGTCATTGTCATCGCATGTGCTGTGTGAAATCGTGAAACCGCCCAGACACACCGATGTCGCCCGCTCGTCAGGGAGCATGTCGGCCTGTAGGCGATGCCGTAACGGCGCAAGGCTGCCTACTACTCTATCATGAGGTTCCAATGAATCCCTGAGCTGTTGGTATTGTCTATGTCACCGCCAAAGGTCGCTTCCACAGAGACGGTGCCAGACGAGGTTCCGTAGAACGATACCGAGCAGCTCCCTTTTCTGAGGGCGCAGGTTGTTCCTGCCGGCAGGGAGACAGCACCGATTCCAAACTGTTGCCAAGTCACGACGCCTGTAGGCGAGTATCCCTTGACCTTCGCCGTGCACTCGATTACACCCGAGGGACCTTCCGCCGCTTTGGTGGGTTTGCATGAGACCGCGGTCTTCGATGTCCTCAAGCCCACAGTAAGGAAGTATATTCCGGCCGACGGCGAGTTCAGGCTGTCACCGCCGTAGGTTGCCTTTATGGCCACGGAGGGGCCGACCGCGGACGGCGTAAAGCCCGCTGAACATGTGCCGTTCGCGAGCACACATGTGGTTCTCGAGAACTTTCCAGGAGCGCTGCTCGACCACGCGACTGTCCCAGTGGCTGGAATCGAGGGTGATGACCCGGCTACTGATGCTACACACTTGGTGGCAGTCCCGACCGGCAGCGAGGACATGCTGCAGTTGACGGTGACAGGGCTAACGTCTAATGCAAGAGTTCCGACGCTTTTCGGGTAATTCCGGTCCCCAGGGTACGTCGCGTTCAGGGCGACCGAACCGACGCCTGTCCCCGAGACCTCGACCTGGCACTGGCTGAGAGAAATGCTGCACTGATTGAAGTCGAACGCGACCGTACCTGCACCCGTCTGCGACCACAGCACGTCGCCCATCGGGGCTCCGGTCAGCGAGGATCCGGTAACGGTGGCCGTGCACATGATAGAAGAGTTGGCGGCGAGAAGAGTGGAGCCACCACAGACCACCGCAGTGCTGTTCGCGGCTGGACAGCCGGACGCGGACATGCATTGGAGTGAAACGTCGTCCCACCAGGCAGTTCCCTCTGCTGCAGAGAAGTCGAGGGAGAAGTAGAGCGCCACGGCATCCGATGGCATTCCAGAAAGGGTGAAATTGCCGCTCTTGTAGAAGGTCCAACCCTGAGTGCCGAGGACGAAACCGATGGTCTGCACCCCGCCATCTGCGGGTGTCGCGCCGTCAAAACCCACGTAACTGAGGCCGATCGTTGCCCCTCCTCCAGTGGGGATCGCGCTGACATCGCTCGTTCTTATCCAGCCGCTGATCTGGTACTCGTTTCCAGGCTTCGCCACGCCTATGACGTTCTGGTACAGCGTCCCGAGGCTCGCTGTCTCGATCTCTACCCCCTTGACCGAGCAGCATCCTGAGACGGACGTCGATGAGTCCGACGAATACACGGCCGTGCCGTAGGACGTCTTCCAGCCAACGAGGCCGTCCTCGAATCCTGGATTCGTGAGCAGATTCGGAGGAGACACGTGCGGAGCCGCCTGCATGGCTACAGCGCCGGGCACAATCGAAGATGCCATTACCACTAACACGAAAACTGCGAGAAGGTCGACGACGCCATGCCTCTTGGCCAAGATAGATCGTCAATAATTGAGAGGACGCGGATTACTTACGGATTTCTATGACTCTTCAGTTTCTCAGAGGGTGAAGTTCAATTTGTACGTCTCAGAGTGGGCATCCGCTTAGCGCGCGCTTGGCACAAATCCGATATGAGCCCTCGTATGTGTGAACCCACGGATTTTGATACGACTCCCAGCACCAAGAACGCTTCGAATCCCTTCAGGTCCGAGTCCCATTCTGAGTACAAATATGATACGAGTCCGACCAGACTCGAACTCGCTTGTGCGGTGAAAAGGTCAGATGATGAGACAATCGAACCAGGCGCTTCGAATCCAGGCCGCGCTAAATCTGCTTAGCTCATGAGGGTTGAAGCACCGCACTTCAAACCTGTTCGTGGCAGCGTGATCCGCTTTGTGACGACATACAATTCGACGAATGCAGCCGTAACCAGAAGGACGAAGCCGAGCTGGACCGGGAATTCGGGGATCCCTCCCGAGAAGGGAGGCTGTGATTACCAATCAGCCAGATTTCTTACGGCTGGACAGCGCGAATCCGAGCAACCCTCCGATGATGACTACCACTAACGCCACGAAAAGCGTAAGGTATTGGGGGTTGCTGACGACAAGAGAGAAGGTGCCCTCCCTTCGGAGTTAGCAGGGCGGGCTTACTCAAATTCCACCCAGGCTGGTTTGGGCACACGGCTCGATGGCCTTCGTATAGTCAACTGATCTCAGGTTGCTTGCTACAGGTTCTTTTATGCTATAGAGCTGCGTTCCGAACTCGGAGACTTACGTGGCGTTCTTGATGGCCAGTTTGGCAGTCCGTGAACTGCCCTGGTTGTCCGGGTCGCCGCCGTAGACAGCCTTGAGGGTGACGCTCCCCTCCCTGGCCCCTGTCAGGGCGACGAGGCAGGTCCCCCCCGCCGAGAGGGTGCAGGTGGTGGAAGAGGAAGACGAGAAAGACACCTTGCCTGAGCCCGCGGACTGGGACCATGTGACGGTCTCGCCAGCGACCAAGCTGGCATAACCAGTCAGGGTCGCGGTGCAGGACGCGGAGGAGCCGACGACCACGGACGACGAGGTACAGGTGACGGAGAGGCTGGTCTTCGCGGGCTTGATCGTCAACTTGGCGGCATTAGAAGTGCCGCCCGCGTTGTTCGGGTCCCCGCTGTAGACGGCGAGCACTGTGACCGTCCCCCCTGAGGCTCCGGTCATGGTGACGGAGCAGGCCCCTTTGGAGAGGGAGCAGGTGGCGAAGACGAAGTTGACCGAGCCCGTGCCTCCGCTCTGGGACCAGGTCACGCTTCCAGTCGGCGAATAGCCAGACACCTTGGCTTTGCAGGTGATGACCTTCGTGGAGCCGAAGACAGCCGATGTAGGGCTACACGAGACCGTGGTCTTCGAGGTCCTCACAGTGACAGACAGAGTGAATGCCCCAGAGGATGGCAAGTTATTCGTGTTCCCTCCGTAGCTGGCTGTGACTGTCATTAGGGAGTTGGCGGAGGTTGGCGTGTACGTCGCCGAGCAGGTTCCCTTGGAGAGACTGCATGAGACGCTTGAGAACTTCCCGGAACCGTTGCTGGACAACGTTACCTTGCCTGTCGGGGAGGAGCCCGTGACCGTGGCTCTACACCTGACCGGCGAACCCACTACCACAGAAGCGGTCGGGGGGGCTGACGTTGTCGAAGTCGAGGTTGTGGTGGTTGACGAGGTGGTCGAAGTGGTTGACGAGGTGGTCGTCGTCGAGGTGGTAGGCGTTGTCGATGTGGCAAAGGTAGTCGAGGTGGAGAGGATGGTGGTCGTCGTCGAGGTAATCGACGTCGTCGATGTTGTAGGATCGGTCGTGGTAGGGGGAGTAGTAGTCGTCGAGTTGGTCGAAGTCGTCGATGTGGTAGAGTTTGTCGCGGTAAGGGATGTAGTGGTCGTGGTGGAGGTGGTTCCGGTTGTCGATGTGGTGGAGGTAGGCGTTGTCGATGTGGTGGAGGTAGGCGTTGTCGATGTGGTGGAGGTAGGCGTTGTCGATGTGGTGGAGGTGGCCGTGGTGGAGGAAGCAGTAGTAGTGGTATGGAGGGTAGTCGTAGAAGTTGTCGATGTCGTCGAAGTGGTCGATGTCGGCACGCAGGAGAGAGCGGTGGTGGTCGTGGCCGGCGTAATAGTGAGGCGGATCGCACCCGAGCTGCCCACGTTGTTGGAGTCACCGCCGTACGCCGCCTTGATGGTGACACTGCCCGCGTTGGCGCCTGTCACGGTAAGAGAGCATGAGCCGGAGGAAAGGGTGCACCTGGCTGGACTCGGGCTAACGCTTCCCGTGCCAGAATCCGAGAGGACGACTGTGCCCGTGGGCGACAATCCCGTAACTGTGACAGTGCATGCAGTGGACGAACCGGCGGGGACGGAGGACGGGGAACAGCTGACAAACGTCAACGAGGCGATCTTGTCGGATATCACGGAGATCGTGTTGGAGCCCGCATTGGTCACGAACACCTCTCCCCTGCCGGAGTCGTAGGCCGCGCCATAGGGATGACTTCCCACGCTCACCGTCGCAATGGCGGTGTTGTTGGCGTCGGATATCACGGAGACCTTGCCGGAGTCCCAGTTGGTGACAAAAACCTCTCCCCTGCCGGAGTCGTAGGCAGCGCCGAATGGACTGCTTCCCACGGGCACTGTCACGACAACCGTGTTGGTGGAGTCGGACATCACCGAGACAGTGTTGTCGTCGGTGTTGACCACGAACACCTCTCCCCTGCCGGAGTCGTAGGCGGCGCCGAAGGGGCCAGTTCCAACCTTCACTGTTGCAACGGCGGTGTTGTTGGCGTCGGATATCACGGAGACGGTGTTGGAGCCCTCGTTGGTCACGAACACCTCGCCCCTGCCGGAGTCGTACGCGGCGCCACTAGGATAGGTTCCCACGCCCACCGTCGCAACGACCGTGTCGCTGGAGTCGGAGATCACGGAGACGGTGTTGGAGCCCTCGTTGGTCACGAACACCTCTCCCCTGCCGGAGTCGTAGGCAGCGCCAATAGGATAGGTTCCCACGCCCACCGTCGCAACGACCGTGTCGCTGGAGTCGGAGATCACGGAGACCGTGTTGGAGCCCTCGTTGGTCACGAACACCTCTCCCCTGCCGGAGTCGTAGGCAGCGCCGAAGGGATGACTCCCAACGCCCACCGTCGCAACGACCGTGTTGCTGGAGTCGGAGATCACGGAGACTACGGCAGAGTCAAGATTGGTCACGAACACCTCTCCCCTGGCAGAGTCGTATGCAGCGCCGAAGGGATAACTCCCCGCGTTCACTGCCGCAACGACTGTCTGAGCGTGCGCGACCGGCGCAAGGAGAGGAGATGCAAGAACAATGATTGCGAGTAAGATGGTCGAGGTCCTCATGTGACGAAGGCCGTGATGTCTGACGGTTCTCACGTTGGCAATTGAAGGCCAGTGCCTAATGAAGCCTGCGCCGACGAGTCTGCTTGCACTGTTGACCGTTGCAAACCTGCAGGAAGTCTCGGCGCATTACCCCGGCCCGCCTCCGTCTTCTGCGGCCATCGGCACCACACTGAAGTCCAGCGAATGTTGAGACAGACGGGCACGATGTGAAGGCTGTGCCATCGAACGAGGTTGACCAACGAATTCCCCATCGTGACGCCGACTTCCGTGCTAGAGTCTGGTCGAGCGTGGCAGACCAACCAGAGGGGGGAAAGACAGCTTCTAGAGGAAGACTCGAGCTTCATAGAGTCTCGGTGATCTAAGTGACTCGGCGACCTAGGTTGCGCTCTTGATGGTCAGCTTGGCCGTCCGGGAACTGCCCTGGTTGTTGGGGTCTCCCATATAGACCGCGGCTATGACGACATGCCCGCCCGTGGACCCCGTCATCGTCACGGAACACGTCCCTTGGGAGAGGGTGCATGCCGTCGAGGAGAAGGAGACCGAGCCCGCTCCGCTCTGGGACCAGCTCACTTCCCCGGTCGGCGAGTAACCGGTGACCTCGGCCGTGCAGGTGATCGTAGAACCGGCGACGGCGGACTTGGGCGTGCATGAGACGGCCGTCTTGGTGGCTTTCATCGTTACCCCAAGGCCGTAGTTTCCGGCTGATGGAGCGTTATTGGAGTCCCCGCCATAGGTCGCAGTGAGGGTCACTGAGGAGCCTGCGGCGGTAGGCGTGAACTTCACGGAGCAGGTGCCGTACGACCTGTGCCGCGAGAGGTCGCAGGAGGCGCTCGAGAACATACCGGCACCGCTGCTCGACCAGGCTACGCCGCCCGTCGGTGCCGAGGAGCCGGTTCCGCGGACCGTCGCCTTGCAGGTGATCGTCGCGCCCACGACCACCGAGGCGTGGTTGCATGACAGGGAAAAGGTCATCGGAGAGGCGTTGACCGTCAGCGTGTCGCACCCGCCCGTCGCTCCGAGATTGTTCGCGTCGCCGCTGTAGACCGCGTTCCAGCTGTAGTAGCCTGGGGAGCTGAATGCCTGAGGGGCGGAACTGGGCACCACACCGTCTGTCACCGTCACCGGGGCCCCGACCGCCGTGGGCGTGCCGGAGCAGGTGCTCCCGGAGAAGTACTGGTACGTCACATTCCCTCCGGCGTCGAAGACGCCTGACATGGCGGCCGAGTCGGTCACGGGCTGCCCGACCACTACGATTGTCTGGGACAGCGCCGTCGAGATCGTCTGAGACTGCGCTGTGGTGACCGCCGGAGCCGGGTCGCTCGCGCAGACGCCGACCGAGGGTGTTCCGTAGCTGCTGTCGGTGACCATCACCGAGTAGGTGGTGTCTGTGGTTATCACCCCGGTGCTGTAGGTGTCGGTGTATGTGGGGGGCGGGCCTGCGTTGTATGTCCCGAGGCCCGCCGCCGGTGGGGCCGGTGTAATGGCATCAGCCGATGTGCACGTGGGGCCGAGAAACCACTGGAAGTAGTAAGGCCCTGGGCCGCTCGCCATTGAGGTTGCCGTTATCTGGGTTCCGCTGCCCGCTGCGATTTCGCAGGTTGTTATGCCTGAGGGGTCCGACGTCCCACATGCGCCAGTTATGGTGACGGTGGGCGGCGGGACGACCGTCCATACGGCCCCCGTCACGGTCAGGCCGACAGACTGCGGCACGGAGGAGTCAGTGATTTCGGCGCAGTAGTAGGAGGTGGCCGCGGGTGAGATGAAGACGTAGGTCGCCTGGGAGGCGTACACGCCGGACTGCGGGTTGGACCCGGCAGACACGGTCACAGCGGTATCATCAAGGGCGCAGGTGCTGGACGGGCCGTACAGAAGGGTGACCTGATAGGGCGCGCTACCCCCCGTCCAGGTGACGGTCGCGGTGACGCTTTCCGTCTGGCCCGTGTCGGTTTCAAGGGGGGCCTTGGGGTACAGGGTGGGCACGAGGGTCACAGTGGGCGTAGTGAAGGCCGGGCTGACGACGAGCGTCGAGAATGACGTGGGGCTCCCCACCGTGTTGCCGTCGACGTCGGTCACCGTCGCGTAGTAACAGTAGGTGCCTTGTATGTTGGGGGCGAGGAACGAGAACGCCGCGGTGGTCCCGGTCACACCGGTCTGCGGATTGAACCCCGGCGTCGCGGCCACGAGCGCTGTGGTCGTGCAGATGCCGGCTGCGACCGTTCCCTGGAAGAGCGACACGTCGTATGGCCCGGTCCCCCCGGACCAGGTGACGGAGGCTGTGATCGTGTTGCCTTCGTACAGCGGGTTCAGGACCTCGACGTTGGTCGTGGAGAGGGTTGGTGAGTCTATGGCGAAGAGCGATTCAACGGCCGACATTTGATCCGATGACTCGGTTACCGAAGGAGGGGTCGAGTCTGTCGTACACGACAGCGCAGTAGTATGTGCTGGACGCTGGGGAGGTGAAGGTGAACGTCGCAGTCGACAGGGTCGTCGGCCCATAGACGTAGTATGTGGGCGGGAAGGAAATCGGAGTGGTGGCGGGTGTCAGGGGATCGACCGCCTGGTCGTCAAGGGCGCAGCTCTCTTGGGAGCCGCTCACGAGGAAGACGAAGTAAGGCGACGTGCCTCCGGACCAGGTGACGGTGGACGTAACGGTCACCGGGGGCTGCCCGTAGTCGTCCGCGTTCGGAGTGATCGTGAAGGTGGGGGCGCTGAGCGCGGGGCTGATGTCGAGCTGGATCGGGCCGAGGACAACGGCTGTCGTCGGGATCCCGACGGAGCTGTCTGTCAGCGTGGCGCAGTAGTAGGTGACAGAGCTCGGCGTCGAGGGCTCGGGGAACGAGAGGATCGCCTCCGTCCCGCTGATGTCGTCTAGGTGTGCGACGACCTGGGTGTCAGCCGAACATGTGAAGTCGGTGCCGCTGGTGATGGTGACTGCGGACCAGGGTCCCGTGCCCGGTGAGAAGGTGACAACCGCCGTGAGCGCTGGAGAGCCCACCTGGCCGTCGATTCTCGCAAGACGGCGTTTCAGCGGTTATCGTGCAAGGCGTGATGGTGAAGGAGCCTCCTAGGGCCGGGTTGACTTGCACAGTCACAGTCTCGCAGATGGTGTTCGGCGTTCCGATGGTGCCGTCAGTCACGACTACGGAGTAGGTGTTGGTCCCCAGGCTCGCCGGGGTCGCTACGTAGGACGCGGACGACCCTGTCTGCAGTGCGGTGCCGGAGACTGGGCATCCCCCTGAGTACCACGCGAAGCTGTACGGCGTAGCGCCCCCCGAGGGGTAGTCCGTCAGCAGGGCCGACTGCCCGAGGTCGATGCTCACCTTCTGTTGCTCGGTGGTATTGTGGGAGGTGAGCGGGGAAGCTACGACGTAGCTGGCGACGCCCGACGTCAGCGTCGTCCCAGTACCGTAGTCCTCGACCACGGCACAGAGGTAGGTGTCCGAGCTGGTGGCAACGAAAGACGCCGTCCACGTGGTGTCGGCGATCAGGCCAGACTGGCCCAGCCGCCCTGGACTTCCATAGGCGCCGAAGCAGCTGGCAGTGGGCATTGCATAAAGCCAGGCCTGGTAGTCGGATCCAGTGCCCGCGCCCCAGGTCACCGTCACAGAGATGGTCTGACCGGGAACGAAGGAGCCAACCTGCGGAGATATCGTCGGCGCCGTTAGAGGCGCAGGGGGGCCTCCCCCCCTCACGGGAACAGGCGAGAAGACGAGCGCGGAGCCCAGAACGATCAGGAAAAGCAGAACGGCAACCGGAACCCTCGGAGACCTCTTGCTCCTCAACCCGACTCTTGTGCAGGCTCGAGATATATACGCCTGAGGGAGCAGTCCCAGCACACGATCTAGTCGAGACGGTAACGATTGGCCTATCAAGTTTAAAGCGCTAATCATCGCGGCGCACGCAGTCAGGGGTGCACCCGTCCGGGCTCGGTGAGATGCAACTCTTCGTAGCCTGCGTCAGCCTCGTCGGGCAAGCCGTAAGTATCTCGGCACTACGCCGCACCAAATGAAATCGGTCAAGGGACAGCGTGCTCACCGCGTTCCTGTCCTTGCGATTCTCCTGCTGTTGACGACGTCCGCGTTCTGCGAAGGGCTCACGCTCCCGGCCTCAGCCGGTTCCGGACCCCAGCAGCCGAAGGGCGGAGCGGGCCTAGCCTACCTCTACCGCCTGAGTCTGACCAGCAACTCCGACTGGACGACGCTCAATTTCACGGGCGGGCCGAAGGTTCTCGCTTACAACGCCTCCGTGGTTAGAGGCGGGCAGGCTCCCGGCTTCAGCTACGTCGCCCAGCCTGGTTTCATCAGGATGAACAAGAAGGCCTTCGACAACACGACCGTCGAGATACAGATTCAGCTGCTCGCCATCACGGGAACGGCGGACGGAAGCGCCAGCATAAGCAAGGGAGACATCGGCTCGACCAACGTGACTCTGTCTTTCTACGAGTCCGGAGCGTTCCAGCCCTTCCTGAGCTTCGGGAGTTCGGGCATCAACCAGAGCTCGGCGACGAACACCCGAGACTTCGCCCTCTACTACTCCCGGCTCTACGCCAGCCCCAGCGACTCGACGTCGCTGGAGCCAGTCCCGTCAGGTCTCTATCACAAGGTCTTCGCGTTCTACTATCCCTGGTACGGCAACCCCGCGGGGCCCAGCGGGCAGTGGTCTCACTGGGTGAACGCGACCCAGAACTCGATCGCCAGCGCCACCGACTACCCCCTCTTCGGGGCCTACGACAGCCAAGACCCGGCGATCATCAGGGCACAGATGCTGCTCGCGCGCGAAGCGGGCATCGACGGCTTCATCTCGTCCTGGTGGGGCATCGGGACCTTCGAAGACCACTCCCTAGCCGTGGAGTTGAGCGTCGCACAGCAGATGAACTTCACGGTCAGCGTCTACTACGAGACAGTCAGGAATCTCACGGCGAGCGACATGGTGAACGAGCTGACCTATGTGGTGAGGCAATACGGCTCTAGCCCGGCGTTCCTGAAGGCGAACGGTCGCCCGGTGATCTTCGTGTACGATGTGAACGCATACGGCAGGAACGCCACCTTCTGGCTCGACGTGAGGGAGGCGCTCGAATCAAACGTCGGGCCGGTGTATCTCATTGGCGGAGACGGGGAACCGCAGTGGTCGAGCTACCTCAACGTCTTCGACGGCTTCCACAGCTACGTGATGCTGACTCCCGGCCTGATGGACACGACCTACAGCCTCCTCACCACGAGCATGAACCAAGGACTGCCGGGGCTGTCGTGGGACCAAGCGTTCAACTACGTCTCCTCCGGCACACCCCTTCCAGTCGAGCAGAAGGACCTCTTCTTCACAGTGACTCCGGGGATGAACAGGACTGGCGCCTACGATACGGGCCAGGGGCCCCTGGTGATCGTCGATAGGAAAGACGGTGAAACCTACGAGCAGTACTGGCAGGATGCCATTTCGTCGAACGCCACCGGTGTGCTCATCACTTCATGGAACGAATGGCACGAGGGGACCGAGCTAGAGCCTAGCAGACAGTATGGCTTCGGCTACGTCGACATCACCGGCATCTGGACGGCTGAGTACAAGCAGGAGTCCTCTACTTCAGTTGGCATGCCGATAATACAGGCGGAAGTGTCGTCTCCTATGGCGAGCCGGCTCCCGGGGGTCTTCGACACCAACCTTACGCTCAGCAATGGCGGGAGCGCGCCGGCGTTGTACACCAACTTGACAATCACTTCGGGCCAAGGCCTGTCGATGGGCGGCTTTGTGAACCGAAACTTCTACACGTATTCGGAAACGGAGAGCTCAAACTCGTACTCTGCGGTGATCCCGCTGATCATGCCAGACGAGTCTGTCACAATCGGAATTTCGTACAGACTGGCATCCAGCGAGGGGACAATCAGCGTCGCTACCCGCGCGTTCAATGCCGCAGGCGACTCTGCTGGAGTGGCCGTCAGCCACTGGGACCTGTCCGGGGCAAACACGACCACGGCCACTTCGTCGACTGCAGCATCGTCAACGACCGTTGGCAGTTCAGGCACGGTTTCCGTTACCTCTACAACCCCACCCTCGACCTCGCAGACCACAGCCACGGCGGACACCTCCGCCACACCATCGTCAACCTCGGCGTCATCAAAGTCAACATCATCAGCACCATCGACACCAAATGGAGTCATCCAGGAGTTCTCGTACTTGCCCCTTGCGACAGCAGCCTTCGCTTTCGTCCTGGTCTTGTCGTACGTCGCGGTACGCAGGTATTCGCGCCGCATTTCCAACGCCTGATTTGCCAGGCTACTTGACGACAGCTGAGCCTATGGGAGGAATCCGAGGCCGAGGGCAAGTTCATGGATTGCGAAATCCACCAGGACAGCATAGCCATTCGTTTCGTGAAGCCATTCGTAGAGACGTATTCAGTCTCGAAGCAGTGCTGAGAAGCCTCTTAAGTCAAGGAAAGAACCTCATCTGAGTGCTGTCGATGAAAGGCAACCTGGGCGCCTCGCAATCGAACAAGGTCTGGACCACAGTCGCGGTCGTCATCGTCGTTGGCATAATCTTAGCCTCTCTTGTGCTCACCGCTTCTAAACCGACAAACCCATCAACCGCTACGACCTCGAAAGCCACGATGACTGGGACTGCTCCCTACGTGGTAGTCAATATCGTAGAAATGGCGAACACCACCTATACCACGACCTTCACCACGACGCCTCAACCACACGTGCTCATCGTGTTCCAACCCAACGTGCTAGTCGTAATCAACGCCAGCGGCACCTACACAGAGACCTCGACCACAACATACACGACAACGACCTGGTCGTAGTGTGCCGAGCATTCACGAGAGTCCCGTGATACAGGTCACGCGAATCGCATTGCATTTGCGATAACCGGATGATGGCTCAAGATTGTCGCCGCGGTAGCCGAAGTCTGCGGCAGAAGGAGCCTCCTCGAGCCTTTGGAAGCGGACCGAGGAGCACCGCCTTAGGTTGGCAAAGTGGCCGACGTCAAGGCGGACTGGCTGACGCAAATCATAGCCGGCGGACCGAAATCGCTGGGTAAGCGATGGCTACCGTGTCTGGGTAAGTCGGGGAGCTGGCTGAGGCAGGGTGGGCTTCGGAGTCGGTTACGATGTAGCAAAAGAATGCCCTACCCGTGGGCGACGGGGAGTAGGATTGGCCCGTGGAGACAGGAGCGTCAGAGGTCGAGCAGATGCCCGGCCCTGCGGCGGCATACCAAGTGACATTGTAGGGAGGGACGCCTCCCGATGGGTTGGCGGTGAGCGTGACCGACTGACCGCTCAATGCGGCACTGTAGGGGGGGGCATCTCCCGATGGGTTGGCGGTGAGCGTGGCCGACTGACCGCTCAGTCGGGAAGCGGTCGTGCCGTTCCACAGCGGGGACCCTCCCGCCATCTGTGGGGCGCTCCCGCCGACTACGATGGCGTCAGTGGAAATCGAAGGGTCCTGAAGGTTGCCCTGGAGGCCCCAGCACGACATCAGGCTCGAACTGCAGCCATAGGGCGAAGAGAAGGAGGACGCTGTCTGTGCTGAGGACCAGGCACCCGAGCGCAGCACCTGTATCGCGGTTCCGAATTCCACCTGGGCGGGGGTCCACGGGCCGCTGACATAACCCTCTTCGGAGAGAGCCTGGACTGGGTAGGTGGAGCTGGGAATGCCCGCCCCCATGCTGTATGTGCCGAAGACGGTCCCGTCAAGAGCATACGCCCAGGTGTCCCCTGATTGGACGTACATGGAGAACTGGTGGTATCCGTTGGAGACCGAGGTGGTTCCGGTCACCAGCACAGAATCAGAGTTCCAGATCTGGTAGAAGGCCTCAGGCGTGTCTCCGTTGCAGATGTAGTACCCGACCTGGCCCCAGGTAGTCGAGTTTGCCTCTTCGCTCACCCAGAAAGAGAGGCATCCTGTCACCTGCTGGCTGACCACCTCGATTCTCGCCTGGACCCCCGCGTTGGGAAGCGCGGCCGAATCGCTCGCCTGTGCCCCGACCCAGAAGTCGTAGCTGCCGGAATCTCCCGACGCGAACCTAGGCTGAAGGGGTTGCTGGGCCGGAACGAGCGCCGAGGCGTTGATCGACCGACCATCCCCTATCGAATTGGCCGGCCAGACCGTCAGGGAACTCTCGGCGAAATGCGCGACCTGCCCATGATGCACCGGAATAGCGACGAGTGTAAGGACGGGTAGTGCGAGAAGCAGAGTGAGGACGAGCAAAACCTGCTTGCTCGGCATAGAGCAAGAGTTGGGTCTGGCTATTATGCCGTTTGCGAACACGTAATACTTGTTTCAAATAGCGATTCTGGAGTCGAGATCAGGCCTCGGGGAACCCTCTCGGGGAACCTTACTCGATGGGTAGTGGCTTCTGAGGTGCCGCTGGTGGCCTGCGGACCCGGTTGGAGGCCCGCTCTCAAGGTCTTAGCGTCCGATTCACCCCTAGAATCGGGTGCTTCCCCTGCCGACCTTCGCCCGGATGAACTAGGTTATCGTCAGGGCGAGCGTTCCCGAGCTCTTGAGGTCATCGGAGTCTCCGCCGTAGGCCGCCTTGATCTCGATGCTCCCTGCAGCGGTCGCCGTAATCGTAATGGAGCAGCTTCCCGACGACAGGGTGCATCTCGTCGAGGAGAACGTGACCTTCCCGCTTCCCGAGACCTTCGACCAGATGACGGTCCCGGTATGCGACGCGTATCCGCTGGCCACCTTCGCCGTGCATGTGATCGGCGCGCCCGGGCCGAAGGACGACTGTGTGCACGATATCGTGACGGAGGTGGGCGCCTTCGTGATCGTCAGTTTGGCAGTCCGTGCGCTGCCCTGGTTGCTTGAGTCCCCCAGGTAGGTCGCAGTCGCCGTGACGTGCCCGCTTGTAGACCCTGCCATCGTCACGGAGCACGCTCCTTGCGAGAGGGTGCACGACGGCGAGTTGAAGGAGACTGAGCCCGTGCCGCTCTGTGACCAGCTCACCGTTCCGGTCGGCGAGTTTCCCGTCACGGTTGCTGTGCAGGTTATGGCAGCCGAGGACCCGGCGGCGGCTGACTTGGGCGTGCATGAGACGGATGTCTTCGTGGCCTTCCCCGACACGGTCAGGACGTACGTTCCAGCAGATGGAGGGTACTCGGAGCTCCCTTCGTATCCAGCCGAGACCAGGACCGAGGAGCCTGCGGCGGTGGGCGTGAACTTCACTGAGCACGCCCCCTTCGAGAGCTTGCAGGTGAGCGTGGAGAACTCGCCGGAGCTGCTGCTGGACCAGGCGACACTGCCGGTCGGCACAGCGCCGGAGCCGACGACCTTCGCCCTGCAGGTGACCGCGGAACCCACGACCACGGAGGCGTGGTTGCACGATACCACCGTGGCGGCGGTGATGAATGGAACGCCGTCGTAGTTGATCCTCTGGATGAGCGACTGGTCGATCGCGATGACGCTTGCGGGCAGTGGCGGGTAGTAGAGGCTGGGCCCGTACGCCTGACCCTGGTCTGCGATCCACTCTAGGAACTGGGCGATGTCGTAACCCTGATAGTGGTTGGGCTGGTTCTGCCAGACGAGTATGTAGGTGAACGTAGCTATCGGGTAGGAGCCCGCTCCTGGGGCGTTGGTGATTGTGAAGGTGGGATTAGCCTCTATCTGCGAGCCTGAACGCGGCGGCGGCAGCCGCGATGTCGCTCAGGGACGGCACGAGGAACTGGCCCGCCCTGTTCTGGATGGCTGCGGCCTCCAGCCCGTTGGAGAAGGCGTAGTACGAGTCGGCGTACCCGATCGTGTATGGGTTGCTCCCGACGTAGGCTGCTACGCCGGAGCTTCCGTTGGCGCCGACCTCGAAGGACGGCCAGCTGACCGAAGTCCCGTAGCAGGGACATCCGCCCGTGAACGAGGCGTTCCAGTCTGCGCTGACCTTCTCGAAGTAGTTGGTAAGCGCGTACGTTGTCCCACTCCCGTCAGACCTGTGCACAGGTATGATGGTTCGGTCCGGCAGGACACAGGTCGAGGAGCCTGCACGGCACCCGGGGTTCAGTGCCGCGATGGCCGGGTCGTTCCACGTCGTTATCTCACCCAGGTAGATTTTCGCGATTATGGAACCGGTCAGGTTGAGGCTGACAGTCACGCCAGGAATGTTGTAGAAGACTGCGACGCCTCCGAGCGTCTCCGGAATCTGGAGAAGCGGGCCATAGATGGTCGTATAGTTCGCAGATTGCGATGCGGACACGGGGGCATCGCTGCCGGCGAACCAGTAGACGTTCTTCAGCAAGCCAGTGATGCCTTTTCCGCTGCCGACCGCCTGGTAGTTGACGTTGACAGCCCCACCGGTGTACGCCGAGAACGCCGAGGCCCATGTCTGCATGACCGGGTTCACGAAAGTCGAGCCGCCAGCCTGCAGTATCAGTGGTGGCGGGAAACACGGCGCACATGTCGTCTGGACCGAAGTCACGGTCTTCGTCACGGTAGCGGTGACCGTTACGGTGGCCGTGACCGTTACGGGCAAGACCTTCGTCTGAGTCTCGGTCGTTGTAACGGTCGTAGGGGTTCCGGCTGTAATGGTGGTAGTCGCCGTGGTGGTGGTCGGGGTGGCGACAGTGGTGGTCGTGGTCGTGGGCGAAGTCTCGGTCTGGGTCGCAGTCGTCGTAATGGTCGTAGGAGAGGCCGTAGCGACTGTAGTGGTCTCCGTGACGGTGGTCGGAGCGGCAATCGTGGTTGTGTAGGTCGTGGGTGAAATCTCTGTCTGAGTCTCGGTCGTTGTAACGGTAGTAGGCATGGGCGTCATGGTGGTGACGGTATCTGTCTCCGTCGTCGTGGTCGGCGTGGCGACAGTGGTGGTGTAGGTAGTGGGCGAAGTCTCGGTCTGAGTCTCTGTCATGGTTACGGTCGCGGTAACGGTCGTAGACATAGGCGTGGCGGTGGTGACCGTATCGGTCTCCGTGGTGGTGGTCGGAGCCGTCGTCGTGGAGGTGACGGTCGTCGTGGTTGAATCAGTCTCCGTGGTGGTGGTCGGAGCGGCGACGGTGGTTGTGGTGGTCGTGGGAGAAGCCTCAGTCTGAGTCTCGGTCGCGGTAACGGTCGTAGACATAGGCGTGGCGGTGGTGACCGTATCGGTCTCCGTGGTGGTGGTCGGAGCCGTCGTCGTGGAGGTGACGGTCGTCGTGGTTGAATCAGTCTCCGTGGTGGTGGTCGGAGCGGCGACGGTGGTTGTGGTGGATGAAGTCTCTGTCTGAGTAGCCGTCGCGGTAACGGTCGTGGGTGTGGCTGTGGTCGTGGTATCAGTCTCGGTGGTGGTGGTCGGTGCGGTGGTCGTGGAGGTGACGGTAGTGGTGGTCGGAGCGTTCGCCGTAAAGATGACGGTCGTGGTGGTCACAGTCGCCGTGGTGGTGATCAGTGCGGTCGTCGTGGAGGTGACGGTCGTCGTGGTCGCTGTGGTCGCCGTCGCTGTGGTCGGGGTGGCGACAGTGGTGGTGTAGGTGGTGGATGAAGTCTCCGTCTGAGTCGCCGTCGTTGTCGTCGTGGTAGGAGAGGCGGTGGTGAGGGTGGTACTTGCCGTCGTCGTGGTCGGAGCGGTCGTGATGGTGGTGTAGGTCGTGGGCGAAGTCTCAGTCTGAGTCTCGGTCGCGGTAACGGTCGTTGTCGTAGGAGAGGCGGTGGTGAGGGTGGTACTTGCCGTCGTCGTGGTCGGAGCGGTCGTGATGGTGGTGTAGGTCGTGGGCGAAGTCTCAGTCTGAGTCTCGGTCGCGGTAACGGTAGTAGGGGAGGCTGTAGTCAGAGTGATAGTCGCTGTGGTGGTGGTCGGGGTGGCAATCGTGGTGGTCGTGGTCGTCGGCGAAGTATCCGTTTGAGTCGAGGTCGTAGTGATGGTCGTTGTCGTGGGCGAGGCGTTGGTGACCGTAGTGGTCGCAGTGGTGGTGGTCCGAGCTGTCGTAGTGGAGGTGGCGGTCGTCGTGGTTGCAGTGGTCGCCGTCGTAGTGGTCGGGGTGGCGACAGTGGTGGTTGTGGTCGTGGGTAGAGTCTTCGTCTGAGTAGCGATAGTTGTCGTCGTGGTAGGGGAGGCGGTGGTGACAGTAGTGCTTGTCGTCGTCGTGGTCCGAGCTGTCGTAGTGGAGGTGGCGGTCGTCGTGGTTGCAGTGGTCGCCGTCGTAGTGGTCGGGGTGGCGACAGTGGTGGTTGTGGTCGTGGGTAGAATCTTCGTCTGAGTAGCGATAGTTGTCGTCGTGGTAGGGGAGGCGGTGGTGACAGTAGTGCTTGTCGTCGTCGTGGTCCGAGCTGTCGTAGTGGAGGTGGCGGTCGTAGTCGTAGGAGCGGTCGTCGTGGATGTGGCGGTAGTCGTGGAGGTCACGGTCGTCGTCGCCGTGGTCGCCGTGGTGGTGGTCGGAGGAGTGTTAAGGCTGCCAAGGGAGGCCGCGGGCATTGTGCCGCTCGGGGGATACGCCCTCATCCTGGCCCAGTCGATGACTCCGCTGCCGGTGTGATCGTTGGAAATGCCGACGTAGATCCCATAGTTGGCGATCGTGGCACCGGCATTCGTGTAACTATATGCGACCGAACCGTCTGTCGCAGACTCGGTTCCCGTCGCCGCCCAGGTCACCCGCCAGATGCCCGCTTGGAAGGTTTCGGTCGAAGCGGGAGACAGGGGGGTCTCTCCATTGGATAGCTGGAGGGCGAAGACCAGACCGGTAGTGCCGCAGGTGCCGGAACAGTCGTCGAGGCTGTAGCCGTTGTACATCTCGGCTCCACCGCCGGCACCGCCGGTATCGATAGAATGGGTTGTCGAAACCCCCATCGTCATGTCTGCGGCACTTCCGCTGACCATGTAGCTCTCCGCAATCTGCGGATAGGGCTGGTCGGCCGAGGCTACGAACGCGTAGCCTGAGCTGCTTGTGATTGTGAAGGTGGCCCCGTTGTTCACCGCGACCGAGCCCGAGCTTTCAACGGTGGTCCACTTGCTAGAGAGAGTGGTCCCAGCGAAGTTGTCGTAGAAGTTGAAGACGCTCGGCCCGTTGTCGTACAGCCCGTAGGTGCTCGACAGGATGGGAGACTCCCCCCAGTAGCCGCTGGGGCCGTCAAAGGCCGCGGAGGTCGCCCAGAAGGTCATGTAGATCGTGAGGACGCCCCCGCCGCTGGCTATCGATGAAGTGATCTTGACGTAGGCCGTCGCGGTGGTGCTGCTCGAGGTGCAGGACGTGAAGGAGTTGCACTGCTGCAGCCACGCGTAGAGCTCGGTCGCGCAGGCGGCGTCCGCGCAGAAGCGGATGTCGCTGAGGCTGGAACTCTCGTAGGCTGAGTAAGTGGCCGGGTCGAACGTTATCGCCTGCTGGAACGGGTTCGGGGTCGCCGAACTCGCGCTGTTCGTGATCGTGATTGGGACGTATTCTAGCACGTTCGAGGCGTACACCGACGGAGGTGGAAGGAACACCAGGATGCCAGACACAAGCAGAAGCAGAAGAATCGCCAGCGGGGTGACCCTGCCGATGTGGCCGCGCGAGAGTCTCATGCGGCGCCCTCCGTGCGACCCCTTGGGAATGATAATTCAGAAAAGAGGAACTGGGAGACGGAGACAACGACGCCGAGAACCAACGAGATAACCAAAGCTCGTCGTCTTCGAAGTTTCGAGTTCAATGACCAGACCCCGAAGCCACTAGCGGCACGACGAGGCGTTGCGCATGTCTTGAGCCCATATCAGAGGGGAATGGATGATATACACCTTTGATGCAATCACATTACGCACGAGGCAATTCGCTCAGGGTCCTGTGTAGTATCGGACGACGCTGTCCTCCCGTCAGTATCAAGAAAGGAGCTCGCGTCTCTTGCGGCCTGAGCCTTCGACCGCCTCTGCGAACGGAGCCACCACAATGGAGCCACGCCAACGCGGGGGGATTGACGTTAGAGATGAAGAGTCAGTCTCTGCGCTTGACAGGGGGGACTTCCAACCGAAACCCACAAGCGAAACGGAGGGAGTAACGAGAGGGCCGGAACGGAATCTGAGAGAAGGGTCGCATGCGTCGGGAGAAGGCTGTCAGGGACATCGCCGAGCGCGACATGGACCTCCTGATCTACTTGATTCCACGGAGGAATGCATGACAGCCGCGACAGCCTACTTGATCGTCAGTTTGGCCGTCCGGGAGCTGCCCTGGTTGTTCGAGTCCCCGGCGTAGACCGCCTCTATGGTGACCTTGCCTATCGCCGAGGCTGTGACAATCACTGAGCAGGTCCCGGCGAAGAGGAAGCAGGTCTCCGGTGAAAAGGTCACCCCTCCGCTCCCCCCTCCGGTCGACCACGTGACCACCCCGGTCTGTGACGGGTAGGGGCCCGAGACAGTGGCGGCGCAAGTTGTCGAGAGCCCATCAAACAATGACGTCTGCGCGCAGGTGATGCTCAGCGTCGTCTTGGCCTTGGTGATGGTCACACTCGTCACCGCGTAGCTCGCAGCGTCGTTCAGAATCGCCTGAATAAGACGCGTTGACGTCCAGGGCCCCCACGGCACTCCCCGTCATCGTCACAGAGCACGCTCCCTTGGAGAGGGTGCACGTAGGGACAGCAGAGAACGAGACCGAGCCCGCGCCTGCCTGCGACCAGGTCACGGCGCCTGTCGGCGAGTAGCCAGCCACCTTGGCCTTGCAAGTGATCCTCGATGAAGCAGCCGGGACTCCGGCAGGGGTGCAGGAGACCGTGGTCGTCGAGGTCTCCAAATTCACCGTCAGGATGTAGGCTCCCGAAGAGGGAGAGTTCCGGGTGTCCCCAACGTAGCCCGCCAAGAGGCCCACGGAGGCGCCTGCGGCGGTCGGCGTGAACTTCACCGAGCAGGCCCCGCCCGAAAGCCTGCAGGACGCCTTTGAGAGCTTGCCTGGGGAACTGCTCGACCAGGCGACGCTGCCGGTCGGCGCTGTGCCGGAGCCTCGGACCGTCGCCTCGCAAATGGTCGCCGAACCCACGACCACGAGGGAGGGGTTACAAGTCAATGTGAGGACGGGCCCGACGAAGGCGCTGACGGAGAGAGACGCGCCCGCCGAGACCACCGTGCTGCCTAACGCATCCGTCACCTCGAGTTCGAACGCCCAGGTCCCTGACGTCGGCAAAGCTCCCGTGGACGCGGATGGCCTCGAAGAGGGAATGCAGCCGGCCGTGAAGGAGCCGCCGAAATCGCTGAAGTTCGCGGCCGAAGGCGGTTTCTCGAGCCACTGGCAGGTGTAGGGAGGGGCACCAATTCCAAAGGCCGTAGAGGTCGATATTAAGGCGGACTGGCCGACGCCGATTATGCCGGGCGACACTGAAACCGCCGGGGAAGTGAAGTCGAGAATCACCGTGACAAGGTCGGTCGGCGATACGGCTGTGGAGGGAGGGCTCGCAGAGTCTGTTACGATGTAGCAGTAGTAGGTGTTCAAAGTGGGTGACGTGGCGTAAGTGGGGCCGGTCGACACGAAGTCGTCCGAAGTCGAGCAGTTGCCCGCTCTAGCCGCGGAGTACCAGGCAATGGTGTAGGGAGGGGAACCTCCCGATGGGTTCGCAGTAAGTTGGACCGACTCTCCGACCTTGATCGTGGGGCCGCCCGGTGAGACCGCCCCAGAGGAGAGAGCAGGCCCCGAGCCCCATACCACGGAGAAGCTCGTGCCATCGTTCGAGAGCCCTGAGGGCTGTGCTAGGGTGAGCTCCTCTTGGGTGACCATCGTGACCTCAACCACAGCCGATTCAAACGAGCCGATTGATCCGGTCACTCCGTTGACTGTGGCAGAATCTGAGGGCGTGACGCCCGTCGAGTCCTGCCCAAAGTGGACTGTTCCGAAATCTGACAATGGCGAGAATGTCCCTAAGGAGGGTAAATATGGAGCTTCGGCTATCCATTCAGCCGAGCTCATTCGAGGACCGCTCCCGGGACTGAAGCGCTGGCTGAAGGAGAACGACTGCCCATTGCTGACATCGGTGATGGAGACCGTGCACAGGAGCCCATCTGCTTGACACGACACACTCGCCGAGATTACATCTCCTGCCGCAACAGGAACGTTACCGATGAGCGACTCGTTAGCTGGATAGAACTCGTACCAAGCATAGTAGAGTGGGGTGCCGCCCCCGCAATCCGAGTCGGTCCCAGTCTGTTCAACCGTGGTAGAGGGAGGCCAGCCGTCTATGCCCACCCAGAAGGAGGAGAACGAATCGGATGAGGAGCACGAAACGCTGGGTACGATCCAGGATCCCTTGACCTCGGTGACAGAGCCCGTCCCTGACGGGACGACATAACCGCTCCAGTTGAAGCTGGTCTGAATGGAGAGGCTGGGAATGTGGGAAAGGCCGTGGCTCGTGGGGGGGAGGATAGCCGGATGGGTGCTGTGGCCCACGATCACTCGGGTAGACTCGGCAGTCGCGGGATTCGGACCCTTCGCAAGGATCTGGTAGCCGGCGCTGAAGGCGGGTACGACCAGTATGAACAACAGCAAGAGTAGTCCGCAAGTCGCTGTTCTGGACATGCAGTTTCCAGAGACCTTGGAGGCGCTCGCGCTCAAAAACCTTGCCAACAAGGGGACCCCTCCGGACCCTCACCGAAGGTGACCTAGGCTATCGCCAGGCGAAGCGTCCCTCGGTTCTTCAGGTCACTCGAGTCTCCGCCGCAGGCAGCCTTGATCTTGACGCTCCCCGCGGCGGTTGCGGTGACAGTCACCGAGCAGCTTCCCGACGCGCGCGCACGGAAGGGTCTTCCTTCCCTCATTTCAAGACAAAGGGGAACTGGCCAAAGTGAGAGTGTCGCTGTTTGACGCTGGAAATCCTCCCAAAGTCGTATATAACGCCCGTTAGCATTAGAGCTGACAAGTCTTGAGGCACAGCGGGTTCTCAAGCATTCCGCTTATCGTCCTGCTTCTGTTTACCGCTCTAGGGTCCACGCTCGTCTTCTCGTCTACCGCTGCCTCCGCTCAAATCGAATGTGGTGGCCCCCCAATCACGAAGACCACGACTTTGAATTCGGATGTCGGCCCGTGCTGGAATCAAGGACGAGGGCTGACCATTGGCGCCAACGGCATAACTCTCGACTGCCACGGACACAAGATAACTGGCACAGGAGCGAATTACGGCATCAATATTACGGGGCGTACGGGAGTCACGGTCAAGAATTGCAAGGTTACGGGGTTCACTGTGGGCGTCCTCCTCTCCGCTTCTTCCGGCGACACCCTCAGCAAGGACACGGCAAGTAATAACAACGCGTTGACCTATGTCTATGGCGGAGGGTTCGTCCTTCAGGACTCTTCCGACAACACCCTCTCCGGAAACACCGCGACCAGCAACGGCCTTTTTGGTTTCATCCTCTATGGTGCATCCGACAGCAACACTCTCACCGGGAACAAGGCGAACACCAACACGGGCGATGGCTTCTCCCTTCAACACTCCTCCAGCGACACTCTCAGCAAGAACACAGCGAATGGCAATATCGCCGGCGATGGCTTCGATCTTTTCTCTTCATCCAACAACAACATTCTCTTTTGGAATACGGCTGACAGCAACCACTACGATGGCTTCGACTTTCACAACTCTCTCGGCAACACCCTGTTCTTGAACACGGCGAACGGCAACGGCCTCTCCTGCACGCTCCCGCAGGGAACGTGTTACAATGGCTTCGACCTTACCAACTCTTCCAGCAGCACCCTCATTATGAACACGGCGGAGAAGAACACAAATGATGGCTTCTCCATCTCCAGTTCTTCCAGCAACACACTCATTTTGAACACGGCGGAGAAGAACACAAATGATGGCTTCTCCATCTCCAGTTCTTCCAGCAACACACTCAACGGGAACACGGCGGACAGCAACAAGCAGTATGGCTACTACGACGACTCCACAGGCTCAGGCACAGGAGGGACGGCGAACTTCTACTCTACCGATATCTGTGTGAGCAATGTTGTTGCGGGGGCCATTCCACCCAACACCAGCAGCGCGCCCTCTCTGTGCACCCCGCAATTGCCCTAGGCAATTCGCGTCATCACTCCACCGCGAGCATCCAGCATCAAAGCCGCTGGCTCGAACTCTACTACCCCTACACATTCCACTCTTCATGTGTGACCGTGTGGATGCAGGGATCAGCAAGGAACGGACGTAACCTCCGGCCCCTTCCGTGACACCCTAGACTCCAAGGTGAGAGCCCTTGCTCTTCGATCGTGTGTCGGAGCGCGTTCAATCCGAAAACAGGGTCCGGAATCCAGTTGGAGCCAACCCACTCAGGCTATGACAACGAACCCAACTGAAGCCATGGGCATCACGCCAGCAACCAGCTTCAGACTCCGGATCCTGCAGAACTGTCGAAGCCCCGGCGACTTAGCTTATTGCCAAGACAAACGATCCCGAGCTCTCGAGGTCACTGGAGTCTCCGCCGTAGGCCGCCTTGATCTTGACGCTCCCTGCGGCGGTCGCCGTGACCGTCACCGAGCAGCTCCCCGAAGTCAGCACGCAACTCGTTGAAGAGAAATTGACCTTCCCCTTCCCCGAGGCCTCCGACCAGGTGACGGTCCCGTTGTGCGAAGGGTATCCGCCCAAGACAGTCGCTGTGCATGTGACGTTCTCTTCTACGCCGATGGAGGACTGGGCGCATGAGGTCGTGACGGCCGTAGATATCTTCTTGACAGTCAGAGCAGCTGTTCGGGAACTGACCCGATTGCTTGAGTCTCCTGCGTAGGTCGCGTTCATGATGACCTGTCCACCTGTGGAACCCGTCGCCGTCACGCGACATGTTCCCTGTGAAAGCGCGCACAATGTCGAGTTGAGGAATACCGAGCCTGTGCCACTCTGGGACCAAGTGACGGTTCCCGTCGGCGAGTAGCCTGTCACCTTGGCCTCGCACGTGATGATGGTTGACGAGCCGGCTACAACAGATTTCGGCGTGCAGGAGGCCGTCGTGTCCGTGGCTTTCATCGCCACGGCCAGGCCGTAGGTTCCGGTGAAAGGAAAGTTCTCTGAGTCGCCCCCATAGCTCGCAGTAAGAATCACGAAGGATCCCGCGGCGGTAGGCGTGAACCGGACAGAACATGCCTCCTTTGAAAGCTTGCAGATGGGCCTGGAGAACTTGCCCGAGCTGTTGCTGGACCAGGCGACGATGCCGGTCGGCACAGGGCCGGAGCCCAGGACCGTTGCCTTGCAGCTGGTTGCTGAACCCACCACCACGGGAGCGGGGTCGCACGATACGATGAGAGGGCCCGACGTGCTCCATGTGACTGAGAAACTGGTACCGTCGTGCGAGAGCCCTGAGGGCTGTGCCAGAGTCGACCCATCTGGCGAGACCATCGTGATCTCGACTACGGCCGCTCCGAACGAGCCAATCGGCCCAGAGGTGTCGTTGACTGTGGCAGAGTCGGATGGCGAAATACCCGTCAAGTCTTGACCAGAGTACACCGGTCCGAGACTTGGCAAAAGAAGAAGAGCTGGAGCTTCAGCGATCCAGTCAGCCGAGCTGATTTGAGGGGCGCTCTCCGGCCGGTAGGTTTGGCTGTAGGAGAACGACTGGCCGCTGCCGACGTCTGTGATCGAAGCCGTACACTCAAGCCCAACCGTCTGGCACGATACTCCCGCTGAGATCACGTCTCCAGAGCTAACAGCGATGTTGCTTATCTGCACAGGCGCCGATGGATAGAACTCGTACCAGGCATAGTAGGTCGCAATTCCGTTCAGGCAATCCGAGTGCGTCCCCGTCTGTTCGACCGTGCTGTCCGTCCAGCCGTCTATGCCCACCCAGCTGGCAGAGTACGAATTGCGTGGAGAGCAGAAAGCGCTTGGCACTATCCAAGAGCCGTTGACATCAGTGACGGAACCCGTAGTCGATGATATAACGTAGCCGCTCCAGTTCCAGGAGCTGTTTTGACTGGAGGGGCTGGGCGACTGCGATAGGTCCTGACTCACCGCGGGACGGATTGCCGGATGAGAGCCATGGCTCACGAGCACCCTCGCCGAATCGACGGTCTCGGGACCTGGCACCTTCGCTACGGCCGCGTAGCCAGCGGTGAAAGCAGGTACAACCAGCATCAGCACCAGCGGGAGCAGTCCGAGAACCGCCGCTCTTGGCATGCAGATTCGAGTCAACAGGCACTTGCCTTTCAGGATAGCGATTCGATCGATGAGCCTTACGCGGGCCGAATCCGGCTTCTGGCTTCGGTGGCGTCGCTGCCGGTTCGGATGTTTCGTTAGCCCGATTGTCTGTGACAGAAGCAGTGTCCTACAGGGTGCTGACCATGCCAATGGAGAGAAATGAGTTCGCACCGCCCAAGGGCGACTTGAGCCAGGCTGAGAAGATGTATTGCTGGACGTTATCAAAGCGGCCACAGGAAGGCGAAGTGTTATTGCGGATTCGTGCGCGAGACAAAGGAAGAATTCAAGTTACAAGTAATCGAGGTCCACGGGGCAAGAGACGGCGACTGGAAGGGGCGGGCGAACAATTGACATGGTACTCGTCACGTTGGGCCATTCAGGTTGCAGTCAGGACGACCGTTGCCGAACTCCTGAGGTTGTTGGAGTCTCCGCCGTAGGCCGCCTTGATCTTGACGCTCCCTGCGGCGGTCGCCGTGACCGTCACCGAGCAGCTCCCTGCCGAGAGCGTACAGGTCATCGGGGAGAACGTGACCTTACCACTTCCCGAGGCCTTCGACCAGGTGACGGTCCCGGTCTGAGAAAGGTACCCGCCCTGCACGACAGCCGTGCAGGTCACAGGCGCCCCCACGTTCAGTGTCGTTGAGGAGCATGAAATGGCGACCGAAGTCGAGACCTTTCCGACCTTGAGCCCGTATGAACCTGAACTGGGCGTGTTTCCGGAGTTCCCTCCATAGCTTGCCTGTACCGCCACGCTTCCAGCCTGGGCGCCCGTCAGGGTCACGGAGCAGATGCCCAGGACGAGTTTGTGCAGCGTCAGGCCTCCCGAGAACGAGTAGTACCAGAGCGTGGCCTTGGAGAGCGTGCATGAAGCGGCAACGAAGGAGACGGTCCCAGTTCCACTCTGCGACCAGCTTAAGGTGCCGGTCGGCAGGTAGCCGCTCACCCTGGCCGTGCAGGTGACGATCCTTGGCGAGGCGGCGAGAACGCTCGAAGGGGTGCAGGAGACCGTGGTCGTCGAGGTCTTGAATGTCACCACCAAGCTGTACGTTCCGGCAGAGGCAGGGTCTCTCGAGTCTCCCGCGTAGTTCGCAGTAAGAATCACGGCCGAGCCTGCGGCGATGGGCGTGAACTTCACCGAGCAGGCTCCGCTCGAAAGCCTGCACGATGTGCTCGAGAACTCGCCAGGAGTGTTGCTTGACCAGGCAACGGGTCCGGTAGGCGCAAGGCCGCCTCCTTGGACCGCCGCCTCACAGGTGGTTGCCGTGCCCACGACAATCGGGGACGGGGAACAGGTGAGCTTCACGCCGAGGGGCGTCACCGTAAACGTCGCTGTATGATCGTGGGTGCCGTCGCTGAAGGTGAGGGTGTAGACCCCCGCCGACGCAGAAGCGGGAACTGTGAAGGCGCAGCTCCCCGACGAAGTGAGGTAGCCCGATGGGTTGGTGGCACAGGTCCCGCTGAGAGGGACCGGGCCGAAGCTGCCGAAGGACACCAGAGTCACATTCGCCAGGGGGGTCAGGCCGGCGCCAGTCACGGTGACGGAAGTGCCCACGGCGCCCAATGAAGGGGTGAGAAAGATGGCCGGAGGGGACAAGCTTGGCGAATTGTTGACGTCGGCTTGATCTGACAGAGCCCCGCCCGTCCCTGCAAGCGTTTGGTTGGAGAAGTAGTAGAGAAGCGCGGAGTCTTGACCACCGCCCACGCTTTGCACGTAGCTGCCGACCTCGTTCGATGGGTTCGAGACGTAGCCGTAGGTGGTGCCGGACATGGCTCTCCACAATCCATAGACGAATCGGGCGGGAGTGGTTACCCCCGGACCGGAGGAAATCGAGCCAGAGACTGCGAAGGTCCCGGAGTCAGCCCCGAAGTTTGAGGGTTCGCAGATGTAGGGCGGGGGAACGACAGAGCCCTGGGAGCAACCGCCAACCGCATAGGACGTGAAGTTCTGGGGCGGCGGGCTGAAAGACGTTTCGTAGCCGGTTATGGCCCCAGCGGTCATGCCGTGATGCTCCTGCAGCCATGCCCCATCGTATCCTCCTACGTCAAGGTCCCAGAGATAGCGGACCCCGACCTCCTGAGGCCCAGCGTTGGTGTTGACCACCTTCACGCTCATCAGTATGGCGGAATCTGAGGGGGTGCTTCCCGTCACAGTCATGTTCTGCGTGACTAGCAATCCATCGGCGGTGGGAGGAAAGACCGTGACTATCGAGCCGCTGACGACACCGGAAGTAGGCGTACCGAGGGATGTGCCTCCCCCGTAGCCGCCCTCGGCGTAGTCCACGCCGGTCGTGAAGTCGGCCACGGTAACGAAGCTCGTCCCGAGGGGAAACAGTATGTAGTTTGCAAAGTCTCCGGCGGTAGCACAGCCTGCCGACATCGAAAGAGTACATGCCAGTGGGGGGGTCCACCTGCGCCGCCAGGAATCCGTTGGAGACGCATGATTCGCTTGAGTTGCCTGCCCCTACCATTGCAACGCCTCCAGCCTTGACTGCCATCGCAGCAGGAGAACCTCCGGCCGGCGTGGCAGGTTGTGCTGAGGCCGCGCCCGCAGCAGTCATTGCAGACAGCATGAAGACAGAGACAGCCACCAGGGACATCGTATTCATGCGTAGTGAGGCCACGCTGAATCCCTGCGCGAAGCGAGCGTGCGAGTATTTACACGCATCTACAAGTGCCCATGGGTTCTGACTTCGCATGAAAAAGAGTCGATGCTGTCGAGTCTTTCCCCAATACCTCGAAACTGGTCACGCTCGAGGTTGACCGACCCAGGGATGCCATGGGAAATCACGACCGATACGCCCAATCCTTCATGAAAAACGAAGCCGCAGCTGCTTGCATCAAGCGAAGTGCCGCCTGGGCAAGGCATGACTGGACAAAAGCAGAAGGCCGCTAGGAGACCGTGATGGTCGTAATGACCTGGTTCGTTGCTAGGTCGATGACGGTGACCGTGTTCGTGAGGGAGTTCGTGACGTACCCCAGGTTCGGGTAGGCCGCGTTCCCCGTATTGAGGAGGACAGCGATGCTCCACGGGCCGCTTCCGGCCGGTATGGGTATCGGGGGCGCCGCTGAAGTTATCGGTGTGTCCGTGAGCAGGTCGATCGCAGATACCGTGTTCGTCGCGGCGTTGGCCACGTAGGCCGTCGAGGTCGCTGCGTCGATCGAGATGCCCTCGGGGGTCAGCCCTGCGCCGAGGGATATGGTCGCGACCGTGGTGTAGGTCGACCCGTTCAGCACGGAGACCGTCCCCGGTCCCGAGTTGGTCACGTACACGAGGTCAGTCGACTGGTTGATCGTGACCCCCCACGGATTGTTGCCGACCGTCACCGTGGTGACCGCGTAGGAGAGAGACGGAGAATCGACAGATATCACAGAGACCGTGTTCGAGCCGTAGTCTGTCACGAACACCGTGTAAGGCGGAGTGTAGGGCGGAGAGGAGGCCGACGGGCCCACGGCGACGCTCTGGGGGCTGCTCCCGACGGCGACCGTCGCTGTCACCGAGTCTGTGGTCGTGTCAATCACGGAGACGGTGTTCGAGCCTGAGTTCGCCACGTAGGCCTGGCCTAGCGCGCGATTGAGCGCGATCCCTTCAGGGTTGGTCCCTACCAGTATCGTCGCGGTTACAGTATTGGTTGCTCCGTTGATGACAGTGACCGTTCCTGACCCGTAGTTCGTCACGTAGATGACGTTGTTCGCGTAGTCCACGGCGATCCCCCAGGGCAGCGTCCCGACCGTTACGTTGGTGACCACGGTGTTCGACGTGCTGTTGATGACGGAGATGTGGTTGGAGAGGGGGTCGGCCACGTAGACCACTCCCGTGACTGGATTCGACGCCACACCCTCGGGGCCGTGCCCGACGGTCACGGTGACACTCGCGCAGGCGCTCGAGATGCTCGAAGGGGTCCCTGGGCTGCTGTCGATGAGTTCGACCGAGTATACGCTCGTTGTCGACAGGACCCCTGGCTTGTAGACGGACGCGGTCTGGCCCGAGATCGTTGCCGAGCAAGAGGACCCTGTGAACCACTGGTAGGTGTAGGGCGGAGTGCCGCCTGACCCGGATGCGACCAGGGCGGGGCCGGTCTGCCCGCCCCCGATAGAGGGCGTGGGGGGCGAGATCGTGACCGTGGGCGGAGGGTTGACCGTGAATTGGGCCGAGGTCGTCGTGACCGTGGAGGGAATCCCCGAGCTGTCAGTGACCTTGGCGCAGTAGTAGGTGGTCGACGCCGGCGACGTGAAGGTGATCGTCGTCGATGTCGCGATCAGGTTGGCCTTCGGACTGCCAATGGGCGTGGTATCGAACGAGCAGGAGGGATTGAGGCCGCTGAACAGCGCGACCGAGTAGGGCGAAGTTCCGCCTGTCCAGGAGACCGAGGCTGTCAAGGTCGCCGACTGGCCGGTGTCGATGGCGGGCGGGGACATAGGGCCCAGGGAGGCCGTGAGAGGCGGGTTGACGGTGAACTGAGAGGTGCCCGACGAGGCTGTAACTGGTATCGCGGAGGTGTCCTTCACGGCCACGCAGTAGTAGGTGCTCGAACTGGGCGAGGCGAAGTTGAAGGAGGCCGTAGTTACCGTAAGCCCTGTCTGCGGGTTGGACCCGGCCATCGCACCCACCACCGTGGTGTCTGAGGTGCAGGAGGGGCTGGAGCCGCTGTAGAGCGTGAGGGTGTAGGGCGGAGACCCTCCGGACCAGGTGACCGTTGCGTGGACGGTCGCCGACTGGCCCGCATCGAGGACGAGGGGGGAGAGGACAGGGGCGCCGGGCGCGAGGACGGGGTTGACCGTAAGCAGCGAGGTGGGCGACGAGGCGGTCTCGGGCGGGATCCCTGCGTCAGTCACGGTGGCGCAGTAGTACGTGTTCGAGCCCGGCGCTGGGAACAAGAACGCGGTCGTCGCGACCGTGACGCCTGCCTGCGGGTTGGACCCGGGGGAGACACCAACGGTCACGGTGTCTGCGGTGCAGGTGGGACTGGATCCGCTGTGGAGCGTGATTGTATAGGGGGCCGTTCCCCCTGCCCAGGTGACGGTGGCGAAGACGCTCGCGAACTGGCCCGCGTCGAGGAGCGTGGGGGAGGTCACTACAAGGACTGTGCCCAGGGCAGGGTTCACGGCGAACAGGACAGTCGAGGTCGGCACGGTCTGCGGCGTGGTGGCGCTGTCCATCACCACGGCGCAGTAGTAGGTGCTCGAGGAGGGTGACGGAAACGGGAAGGTCGTCGACGTAACCGTCAGGCCAGACTTCGGGTTGGACCCGGTCGACACGGCCACGGCCTTGGTGTCTGAGGCGCAGGCGGGGCTGGAGCCGCCGTAAAGGGTGACCGTGTAGGGCGAGATTCCCCCAGTCCAGGCGACAGTAGCTGTGACGGGGGCTGACTGGCCCACGTCCAATCCCTGCGGGGAGAGCGCGAGAGTCGGGACGAGGGCTGGGGTTACCGTCACCTTGGTGGACGCGCAGAAACTCTGGGAGGGCGTCCCGACGCTGCTGTCGGTTACAAGGACTGAGTACGAATCAGAACCGACTGACGCCAGCACGCCCGTCGCAAACACCTGCGCCCTCTGTCCCGATATCTGATTGCCTCCTGCGCACCCGGTATTCTCGTACCATTGGTAGGAGAACGGAGAAACGCCCCCCGAGGGCACAGCGGTCAGACTGATCGAGCTCCCGGCGACCACGGACGGCGAGGCCGGAGTTATCGTGGCGGCCAGCGCAGGGTTGACGACGAACTGGGCTGCCGCCGAGGTCGCGGTGGCAGGGACGGTTGCGCCATCGGTCGCCGTGGCGCAGTAGTACGTGCTCAAGCCCGGCGCCGACAATGTGAAGGCCACCGTCGGGCCTGCGACTCCCGTCTGCGGGTTTGGGCCGGTCGAAATGGCTACGGCGGTGTCGGCTGAGCATGAGCTGCTGGAGCCGCTGTAGAGGGTGACAGTGTATGGAGAGGTGCCACCCGAGAGTTCGACGGTAGCTGTCAGGGTCGCCTCCTGGCCGGAATCGATTCCCGGCGGGGACAGAACGACGCTGGGAGCGAGGGCTGGGTTGACGGTAATCATAGCGGCTGAGGTCGTAGACACGCTCTCTGGAGCCGTGGCGCTGTCGCTGACCGTCGCGCAGTAAAGGGTCGTGGACGCGGGCGAGATGTGGAAGACGGCGGAGGTGCCTGAAAGGTGCGTCATGTTCAGCCCTGTGCTAGTCGGCTTAGAGCAGGTCGAGGCGGAGCTGGTAGTGAGCTTGACGGAGTAGGGCGAGGTGCCGGCCCCTTCCCACGACACAGTCAGGCTCGCCGGTTGGCCGTTGTCGAGCACTACAGAGGGGCCGATGGTGACGGTGGTCCCTGTGAACGCGGAGCTGACAGCTGCGGTGGCCTCCTCGCACAGATTGGCAGGCGGCGTCCCGCCGCTACTGTCCTTCACCATGACCGAGTAAGAACTGGCCGTCGTCAGTGCGCCGCTGGAGAAAGAGGAAGAATTCTGTCCGCTGATCGGAGTGGAGCAGGTGAGCCCATCGTACCACTGATAGGAATAGGGCGGAGTGCCCTGAGAAGCCACGGATGAAAGGGTAACTGACTGCCCGCTGTCCAGCTTCGGACTCGCGGGGGAGATCGAGGCTGTGAGGACGGGGTTGACGTTGAACTTCACGGTCGACGAGGTCGCTGAGGTTGAAGGGGAGCCGCTGTCTGAGACGGTCACGCAGTAGAAGGTGTCCGCGGTCGGAGCCGCGAACGAGAATGGCGCAGAGGTGCCTGCCAGCTTGGTGACGGGATTTGTCCCTGACGGTACAGTCACCACAGTCGTGTCAGTCGAACAGGCGTCGCTTGAGCCGCTGTACAGGGTGACCTCGTATGGAGCCGAGCCACCAACCACTGTAGCCGTCGCGCCCACGGTCGCGGACTGGCCGGAGTCCATCGCCGATGGGGAGATTCCCAGGGTGGGGACGCCGAGGGCGGGGTTGACCGTGACCAAGACCGAGGGGGAGAGGGTGCTGGACCCGCTGGAACTGGACACCGTGCCGCAGTACCGCGCCGAAGAGGTGGCCGGGACTGTAAATGTGAGCTGGGGGAGGTCCTGGCCTGATTTCGAGCCCAAGACTGCCGAAGAGGAGGCTGCAACTCCCACTGCTGCTGCTGTACAACGCGAAAGTGTAAGGCGCCGCTCCGCCCTTCCACGACAGATCTATGTAGACCGTCTGCCCTGCATCTATCGTCGTCGCCGACGGGGTAATGGTCGCCGGGCTGGGGAGGAACCGCGGTGCAAGCAGGATGACTATGATGACCGCAATGACAATGACGACTGCAATCAAAGCTGCCCGGAGTATGCTCCCTGACGAGGGCAAGGGGCGACTAAAGCGCCTCTTGAGAGATTTAAAGATATACGGGGATTTGGAGGAACTGTTAACTTACACGGAGATTCCCGATGAACCTTAGCCGAAATTCCGCCATATCCAGCGAGTTAGCAGTGAGGACACGGTCTGATCGACATCCACGGACAAGTTTGCAGGTCCGGATTCTGGGGTACTTCATCACGTGTCAACTCTGACATATTGTAATCTGCAGCCCTAAAGCGGGGTCGGTCAGGTTGCCGCCACCGAGTATATTCTTTAACTCTCGAGGTCATCCGGGTCACCCCCATAGGTTGCCATGACCGATCCAATACTTGCGGATATAGAGTTCGCGCGCTAACGCTTACGACAGATTGAGTACTCGGGGTTCGCCGAATTCCTCTCTCTCAAGCCGCCATCCGGGCCCCGTCTCCCCCTTGACCCTTGTTTCTCCTTGCCAAGTACACAATCAACGCGAGCACAACCAGCAAGGGGATGACCAGTAACCATAGGTAGATCAGGTCGGCCCCCAGGCTGCTCGACTGAGTCGTCACGCTGGTGATGGTCGTCGAATAGATTGAGGTCGTTTCCACGGTGGCGGTCGTTTCCACGGTGGCGGTCGTGGCCGACGTCCTCGTCCGGGTCTCGGTCGTGGTTGAAGGTGTCGTGACGGTGGCAGTGACAGTCGTGGGCGAGGTTTCGGTCTCTGTCTTCGTCGTGGGCGTAGTTGCCGTGGTGGTCGTGGTCAGCGTAGTGGTGGTTGGGGTGGTGGCCGTTGAGGTGACGGTCGTGGCCGAGGTCACCGTCTGAGTCTCTGTGGTGGTCGGAGGAGCAGTAGTGGTGGAAGTGGTGGTGGTCGTCGTCGTGGTCGGACCAGTGGTCGAGGAGGTGTCGGTCGTGGTCGGCGGAGCAGTGGTGGTGGATGTGGTGGTACTGGTCGTCGTGGTCGGAACGCTGGTCGTCGAGGTGACGGTGGTGGACGAGGTCACCGTCTGAGTGACCGTGGTGGTAACTGTCGTAATCGAGGCAGTTGAAACGACGGCGGGGGTCCCGATGGCGTACACCTTGCCGTCATAGCTTCCTACGTAGATAGTGCCATCGCCGCCTATGGCTGGGGAGGAGTAGATACCACTTCCAGTCGCATAGCTCCACTTCAGCATGCCGACGGGGTTGATTGCGTATACATTGGAGTCGTAGCTCCCGAAGTAGATGGTGCCGTCGCCGCCTATGGCTGGGGAGGAGTAGACGCCACCTCCGGTCAGGTAGCTCCACTTCAGGACGCCACTGGGGTTGATGGCGTAGAGGTTGCCGTCAAGGCTTCCGACGTAGATGGTGCCGTCGCCGCCTATGGCTGGGGAAGACTCGACAGGACCTAACGTCGTGTAGCTCCACTTCAGCGTGCCGGCAGGATTTATCGCGTAGAGGTTGCCGTCAAGGCTTCCGACGTAGATGGTGCCGTCGCCGCCTATGGCAGGGGACGAGTAGACGCCGTTCCCAGTCTTGTAGCTCCAATCCAATGTACCGTTCGGGTTGATCGCGTACAGCTTGTCGTCGATGCTTCCGACATAGACCGTGCCGTGGCTGCCTATGGCGGGGGAGGAGTCGAGAGCGCCACCCATCTTGTAGCTCCAATCCAGCGTGCCGCCGGGGCTTATGGCGTAGAGGTTGCCGTAATCGTTTCCGACGTAGATGGTGCCGTCGCCGCCTATGGCTGGGGAGGAGTAGATGCCGTATCCAGTCGCGTAACTCCACTTCAGCGTTCCGGCAGGGGTGATGGCGTACAGGTTGCCGTCAGCGCCTCCTACGTAGATGGTGCCGTCGCCGCCTATGGCGGGGGAAGACCAGACAACATTCGAAGTCGGGTAGCTCCACTTTAGAGTGCCGCCAGGGTTTATCGCGTAAAGGTCGCGATCAGCACTGCCTACGTAGATCGTGCCGTCGCTGCCCACAGCAGGTGAGGAGGTGACATAGCTCTCTGTCGTGAAGCGCCATTCCAACGCCGCCGTCTGCGCACCAACTATTCCCGATGCTCCAGTGCGAAGCGTGTTTTGCCTGAAGGTGGGCCAGGGGCTGGGCCCCGCCGCCGAGGCGAAGGGGTTCGAGAGTAACAGAGCCAGTATGAAGAGTGAAACGATGGAAGCGGACAGCACCAGCGGCGAGCGCTTTCCAGCCAAAGCCGGTCTTCCTCTAATAACTTTAGCACATATAACAACCTACCGTTGGATTCAAGGAGGGGATGGCAAACTTGAAGGTCGCTTCAAACCCAGCTACAAATAATACATGAAGCACTTGAGAGCGCCAGGTGCCAGCTCAGGGGCCCCTCGAGCGAGGGTCAAAGCACGCTTCATCATGTTGCATTCAGGGTCGAATCTAGCACCGCACGATTGACATTTGCCCCTCCCTCCAGAGGGTCCTCCCATTACAACAGTGCATTGCTAGCTCTAGCTTTCTGGGCGTTGGCAATTGACGGATTGAGGCTCCCGAAGAACATCGAACAGCGCACCCCTCCTAACCTTTTGCATTTCCTTGGAGCGTCGAACCTTGACCCCGCACACAGAGCTGTGATCATCAAAATCCTCGCGCTGTGATACGAACGAGTCTGAGGACGAACCGAGCCGAAGCGTGTAAATTGAGGGCCCCGAGAACGGTCGGGATGCAGTCTCGACTGAAGTTCGCGTTGGTTCTTCTCGTTGGAGTCGGACTCGTGGTCCTTGGTTTCACGATACTCTCGATCGGGGACCAGGAATTCGTGTCGAAGGGCCTCTCCAATCCTACAGGCTACGTTGCCCCTTGCAACCCGGGCAATGGCAGCGGGTGCGCCGTTTGGCCCTACATCAGCGTCGCTCTCTTCGTTGTCGGCGTGATATTGACGTTGGCAGGATTCATTGGGCTTGTGGAGACTGTCTTCCCCAGAGAAGCTGCGTAGACTCTTGAGGTAACACCCGATGGAAACAGTTTGGCAGATTAGAACCCGCATCATCTTGAAACCCTTAAATGAAGTGGACAGTGAGTCGCACCCTGCGCTTGGACATGGCGGAAGGCACAACCAGCATTCCGGGAACAGACTTCGACAAGGTCGCCAAGCTCCTCGCCAGGTACGTAGAGTTTTCTGAATTCAAGAACGTAGACACAAGCAAGGGCTATTTCTGTGCCAGTTGCATTTACTTCTTCGAAGGGAACGACGAGTGCGCCATTGTTCAGAGCAAGGGAGAGAGTGCTGACGGCGTGAATTCGGACCGAATAGCCCCTCATGGAATGTGCGCGCTTTGGAAGAACCCTTCGGTCGGGGAGAAGTAGGGAGAGACGGACATGTCGGAAAGAATCAGGCACTTGCTCGACCTAGCAAAAGAGGCAAGAATCCCGAAGAAGAGAGCAGGGTACATCGAAATTGACGAATTCGAGAAGTCTGACCTCCGGAAAGGTTACTTCTGCAAAGCGTGCGTCTATTTCCTTGATCTGCAAGGCGGCAAATGCGCCATAGTGAAGAGCCAAGGCGAAGACTGCAATGGAAAGTTCTCGAAGGTGATAGCGCCGCATGGGTACTGCTCGCTCTGGGCTCCAAACAAGTCGATAGTCAAGAAGTGAATTCCGCAACGATTGACGCCTCCCCTTCTGCGCTACTCGTGTGAAGAAGAGAAGAATCCTGCTTGGTCAGGCAGACGGTCGCAAGAGTCAGTGACATCCCGATAGGCGGGATGATAGGAGTGGAAGTCGAAGGCGATAAGATGCTGGTCGCAAACGTTGACGGAGTGTTCTACGCAATGGGTGCGGTGTGCACCCACATGGGCGGCCGGCTTGACAGGGGAAGCATTCAGGGAAGTGTGGTAACCTGCCCCCGGCATGAATCAAAGTGGGACGTAAAGACAGGGAAGCTGGTCCAGTTCTCGCGCCGACTACCGGACGAGCCTATCTTCAAGATCTTGGTAGTCGGGGATGAGATCTGCGTCGAGATTGATAAGAGCCCGGGATGAAGAAGGGGCCGTTGACGAAGCTGGAAGCCAAATATAGCGACCCGCCGAGCCATTAACTAGCGAGCCCAAGAAGAACATCTTGCCATCACATGACTCCGTTATCCTTCCCGTGAGGATCCTCGTCGCAGTGGAAGGTTCAGAGCCGTCCCTCAGAGAGTCGTCCATCAAGGCCGCGAGATACGCGCTGACTCTCGCCTCCGCGGCGCACTCAGATTTGATAGGTGCCTGCGTTGTCCAGATTCCGGAGTACATCGAGGAGAAGACGCGGAAGATCCTTCGAGACGAACTCTTTGCCAAGAGCGCCGTGACGCTCGACGAGGTAAAGGGTCTCGCCCGTAAGTTTAATGTGAAGTTTGAAGCGAGGGTTCTTGAAACCAGCGGGGCAATCGCAACGGCAATCTGCACCCTATCCGAAAAGGAAGGGGCGGACCTAATCGTGCTCGGGACCAGGGCGAGCACTTCATCCCTCACGAAGATGATGCTTGGGAGCGTCGCGCTGGGCGTAACAAACAACGCAAGCTGCCCCGTTCTCGTCGTGAGGTAGGCCTGACCATGACGGAGAGGTCTCCGGAGGGAAGCTTAGAGGGCAGGCCCAGCGCCATCAAGGTGACGACGAGAGAAGACCTGATCTTCATCCTCTCCGAAGCCTCAACTCTCGAGCACATGGTGATGTGCGAGTATCTTTTCGCGGCCTTCAGCCTCAAGAGGAACGGGTCTGAGGGCCTCAGCTCGGAGCAGCTTGAGAAGGTCAGGAAATGGGAAGGCGTGATCACGAACGTCGCCGTTCAAGAGATGCTCCACCTCGCGCTCGTCAACAACATGCTGGTCTCCGTCGGGGCAGGGCCGTACTTCCACCACCCGAACTTTCCTCAGCCTTCGAAATACTTTTCGCCCAACATCAAACTGGCTCTGATGCCGTTCGGCGAGCAAGCACTACGGCATTTCCTCTACCTAGAGAGGCCAGAAGGAATGTCAATAGACGGCGTCCCGGGATTCGAAGTGTTGGGCGACCTGAATCCCCCAGGGCTGGAAGATGCGATAGTTCCGCAGGCGCAGTACTTCTCGACGGTCGGTTATCTGTACCGAGGCGTCGAGAGGGGCATCGAGGACCTTGTCGAGAAGTACGGCGAAGAAGGGGTCTTTCTCGGGGCGGGCCGGACCCAAGCGACGGAAGGGAACTTTGGCTGGCCTGACCTGATTGCCGTGACTGATCTTTCGTCAGCCACTAGGGCGATCGAAGAGATAGTCGAAAACGGCGAAGGCGCACGCGGGAACTGGGAGAACGCGCACTTCGGGATGTTCCTCGGCGTCTTCAAGGAGTTCGTGGAGAAGAGAAGAAGCGACCCGGACTTCAATCCGACCAGACCCGTAGTCGCCGCGTATTCGAGACTACCCATCGGAACGGAGAACGTGCCATTGATTTCGGATACGTTCACCTCACGGGTGGCGGACCTCTTCAACGCGACCTATGGGCTAGCAATTCAGTGCCTCAGCCGCTTCTATGTCCACGAGGGTGAGCAAACAGTTGAACTGCAGTTATTAGCCGATACGGCTGTTGGGTTGATGGCAGATGTAATCAAGCCGCTTGGAATCGCGCTCACCACTCAACCGATCGGCTCTCGTCTTCCGGGTCTGACCGCCGGACCGTCCTTCGAGCTGCAGCAGAAGGAGTACCTTCTCCCTCATCGGGAACAAGCCCTCATGATCCTGCAGGAAAGGTTAGTCGAGCTTTCGAAGTATTCTGCGAGTCTGGCCGGAGAAGCCCGGTCGCCCGACCTTTCCAGGCAATTCAATGGAACAAGAGAGAGCCTTCTCGAGCTTGCGAAGGGATTCTCAAGTTGAGAGGGAGGAAGACTACGGCCCAATTCATGACATCGGAAGACATCTCTAGGATGCTGTTCTCCATCCTTGTCGGTTCTATCTTGCCGAATCGAGATGCCTGAGAGATCAGGTCTCACTTTCCTCCGTTGCAAAATCCTATAGGGAAGGAATGTCCAACTCCGTCTTCGGCATGCCGGCAAAGGCGTTGTGGTTTGCCATCGTCCTGATCCTGACTCTATCATCAGCGCCCATGGCCCTGGCCGCGGACGGACCGATATACACAGCAGGCCAAGGCGGAGGCACTGCGAGGTTTCAGCCCGCTGCGGCCTCGAATCTGGCTAACCCATCCATCACCACCGTGCTGTCTGCCTCGACGATTGCCGCAGGAGGATCAGTTACCGACTCTTCTACGTTGAAAGGCGCTTCATCGAAGGCTGTAGGCACGGTGACGTACCAATACTTCTACGACGAATCGTGCATCGGTCCAGCCACACAGGTCGGCCTGCAGGTCACGGTCACGAACGGGGTAGTCCCGAACTCAACGTCCCAGCAGTTCAACTCCACCGGCTCTTACGGCTTGATCGCGGTCTACAGCGGCGACTCGAATGACTTCGGCGCGACTAGCCCGTGCGAACCGCTCACCGTCATCAAGGCCAGCCCTTCGATCGCCACAGCACTTTCCTCCGCGACGATCACGGTAGGAGGATCAGCCACAGACTCTGCCACGCTAACAGGCGCCACAGGCAAGGCCGGAGGCAATGTCACGTACAGAATACTTCCGCGGCAACACCTGCACCGGCACCGCCACCCGGGTCGGTTCTGCGGTGAAGAATGGTACAGTGACCAACGGAAATGGGACAGTGCCAAACTCAGTCAGTACGGAATTCAGTTCCGCTGGCTCGTATTGCTGGGAGGCAATCTATAGCGGAGACGCCAACAACAACCCAGCGACCAGCAAGGACGAACCGCTCACCGTCAGCGCCACACCTGACACCCTGACCGCAACACTCTCCTCTACGACCATCGAAGTCGGAAGCTCCGTAATCGACTCGGTCTATCTATCAGACCAGACAGGCAATGCTGGGGGCAACATGACATACTTTTACTACTCCGGAAGTTCGTGCTCTCTCCCAGGCGCACAGGTCGGAACGAACGTCACAGTCAACCAAGGCCTGGTCCCCAATTCAGCGACACAGCAGTTCAACCTCGCCGGCCACTATACCTGGAAGGCGTTCTACAGCGGCGACGCGAACAACCTCCCTGCGACCAGCGAGTGCGAGAAGCTCACCGTCAACAAGGCCAGCCCCGCTTTCACACCATCCCTTTCTTCCACAGCAATCGTGGTAGATCACTCCGTGAGCGACTCGGCCACGACGAATGGTGGCTTCCATGCAGGAGGGACTGTCACGTATTGGTACTACCACGACAGCACCTGTAAGGGCACGGCCTCCCAAGTCGGTTTCACCGAACCAGTGAGCAGTGGCAAGGTGGGTGGTTCAGGGCCCCAGAACTTTACAAGCGTCGGTCCGTACAGTTGGGAGATTCGTTACAGCGGTGATTCAAACAACAACGCCTCGACAGGTCCCTGTCAGTTTCTGGCAGTCAACGGCCCTGGCGCCTCGATATTGACCCACCTCTCGGCCAACACCATAGAGGTCACCACCTCTGCGACGGATTCGGCGACCCTCTCGGGCACCAAAGGCACCGCTGGCGGCACGGTTCAGTACGAATACTTCTCCGGGAGTTACTGTTCCGGCACCCCCACTCTCGTCCCCCTCCCGGTGCCCCCACAGGTCGGTTCCCCTGTCACTGTGACAAATGGTACAGTACCTAACTCGGCCGCCCAGACATTTGGGTCTGGAGGCTCTTACAGCTGGAATGCAGTCTACAGCGGTGACGCCAGGAACAACGGCGCCACAAGCCAATGCGAACCTCTCACGGTTAGCGGACTTGCTAACACGACGATCACCGTATCGTGTCTCACCGTCCCCAAGGTGGTCGTGGGTTCATCGACCAAGTGCACTGCGACGGTCCAGAGCCCCGGCTCGACGCCGACGGGCAAGGTCACATGGTCCACCGCTGCCTCGGGCAAATTCTCGCCCACTACCTGCACCCTCTCACGCTCCAGCAGTACCTGCACAGTGAAGTTCACGCCAGACGCTTCAAGCTCCTCATTGAAGCTCACTGCGAACTACTTAGGTGACATAAGGAACTCTCAATCCAGTGGAACCTACACATTGGGTGTGACATTGAAACCCTCGAAGATCACGGTCTCCTGTTCACCGGGAAGTGCCCCCGCCAACTCAACAGGAGGTGTCTTCTGCAGGGCCTCGGTAAGAGGTTACGCGCCGACGGGCACAGTGACCTGGGGACAGAGCGGTGCCGGGTTTGTCCACTTCGTCACTGCGGCGTGCACACTCTCAAGGAGCGGCAGCTGCTCCGTGACCCTCACGGGTGCACGACCTGGAAGCGTTTTGGTGAACGCGAGCTACGGGGGGGACTCAAACAACATTCGCACTTCAGGGACGCATAAGTTCACCGTAGGAAAGGCATCGACCACGATCGATATCACATGCTCTCCCGCGACGAAGCTCACCGTGAATGGGTCAGTGACATGCACTGCCAACGTGCTGAACGGATACTCCACGACTGGTAAGGTGACTTGGTCGAAAGTCTCGGGGTCTGGAGGAGTCACGTTCGACCAGGCCGCGACGACGACTTGCCAGCTGGCGCCGGGTTCAGCGAGCTGCTCGGTGACAATCACCGCGGCAGCTCCGGGGAGCGTCGAAATCGAGGCGGCCTACAGTGGAGACAAGACGAACAATCTGGGGAGTTCGGGAACGCTCACCCTAACGATAGACGCATCCTGACCGCAGTCCATCGGCAGCTTCTCTGCAGATCCACTTCAGTTTGAATCCTCCCTGTCGACCGACTGGAGATGGCTGAGCGAAGTCGGCGGCCATGGCGAGTCCTGCGGGCTGAGGCTCCAAAGCCCCAGTCTACTCCGCGCGAGACCGAGAACGAAGAGGCCTGACGAGACGACAAGGACGAACCAGTTCGTCAGTACGGCACCGAGCGGAGAGCCGACCAAGAACTCAGTGGCTTGGATCGGCATGTTGATGGGGGTGAAGACAAGCAGCGCGACCTCAAAGGCCACAAGGACCGGGGCCGCGAACAGAGCGAGAGCCTTTCCGAGCGCAGTCCAGACGCCTTCCGTCAGACGATAGACGAATACGCAGCAGGTAGCAGCGATGAAGGCGCCGAATCCCTCCTGGCCGATGGTCTCCAGTAGCGATATCGGAGGGGGTCCCCCGTAATAGTGCACGTTGGCGCTAAGCACGTTGGAGAGGATGAGCGGCCCCGGAATCCGAATCGGAGTCGTAACGACGTCGAGGAATGCGAGGAGCGCGAAAATCGCAAGTCCCGACACCGCTCCAAGGAGTGCCAAGTCTCTGATGGGGCGTGGCACAGGAAGCCTTCGGTCGAGCCTCTTCACCCTCTGAGCGACGACCGACATGAAGTAAAACAACACGGCCAAGGTCGCCAACCCAATGGCCACGTCTGCGCAGGTCTGCGAGCACCACGACAAAACATTGAACCAGTATACCCCGTTGTAGAAGGCAACGTCCCCCGCCAGGTTGGCTGATGCCTGGGACATGGCAGGACATGAAATGTAGTGGGACGTAATGGTACATACTGGCCCGTTCGGGACTTGGTCAGAATAGACGAGTGTGGCCGGCGGGAAGAAGACCGCGAAACCTGTTGGGATCAGAATCATGCACAAGAAGGCGAAGGCGAGCGCGGTCGCGAGAAGCACCGCCACTACGCCAAGAGGCTTCAAGACCTGACACCCGCCCCCTTAGAGAAGCCCAGCCTCCTATGCGTCAGCCCTAAGACGAGGAGAGCGGACGAGACAACGAGGACGAACCAGTTCGTCAGCAACCCCGCGAGGAAGGTGCCGTCTAAGAGCGCCGAGACATGGATCGGCATGTTGACAGGGGTGAACAGAAGCAGAACGGCCTCGAAGGCTATCAGGACTGGGGCAGCGAACATGGTGACGGTCTTCGCCAAGGCGATTATGACGCCCTCCTCAAGTCGGTAGACGAACACTCCAGAGACGGCGACGACGAAGGTTGCGAACGCCGTTCTGCCGAACGCCTCCAGACTGGATCTCCCGGAGAGGAGGTACAGATTCAAGTAATATGTCCAATCGGCGCCGAGAAGTTTGCTGAAGAGGAGAGGGTTCGGGATATCCGCCGGATTGGTCGAGACCACGTCCATGAAGGCACAGACCGCAAACATCGCGAGTCCTGCCAACGCCCCAAGGAGGGCTACATCCCTGAATGGACGAGGCACAGAAATCTTTGGGCCCTTCGACATCCTTTGGACAAAGACTTGAGCGAGAAGCGACAGACAAGCCGCAGCTAGGAACCCAGCCGCCAGGTCTCCATAGGTCTGATACGTCCAGAAGGGGAGCTGCATGGTCACCAGATCGGCCTTGTACTTTGCAATGGCGGCCTCACAGGGACTGGCAGCTGAGGGGCTCACATTTCCGAGAAGGCTGCACACAGAGGAGGAGCGAGGGTCAAGAGGCAGCGACTTCACAGGCGAAGACAGTGCCAAGAGAGCCCAGGCGCCCGACAGGGAAAGCGCCACAACCACCATGGCGACGGCCAGAGCCTTCAACCTCGAGAACTCCACTCCGTCCGGAGTGGCATGGTTAAAGATTAACTGTTTCCTTCGTCTGTCGGCCTACGACCCCCTAATCCACAAAGTCTTCGCAGCTTGGCAAGGTTTCGTCCTACGACCTTGTCACTATGTTCGTCGGCCTCTCTCCTCTATCGTCCTCTGCTTGAAGGAGCTCCTCTGACCTGTCGCAAAGAAGAGGAATGCCGAGACGATCAGGAGGAACCAGTTGCTCACGACCCAGATGCCACCTAGAGACCATGGAACGAACTTGGTGGCATAGAGGGCTATCTCTCGCGAGTCGAAGATTAGGATTCCAACCTGCAAGATGGTTATCGCCGGGAAGGTGAATGCCCTGAGCGCCCACCTGAGAGCCGGCGCCAACCCCCAATCAATCCTGTATGCGGTTAACCCGAGGGTCGTCAGGACAGCGATAGGGAACGCCACCTGGCTCAGATAGATGCCGTTGAGATCTATGTAGTGGAAGAGTATGTACTTTGCAGTGTAGGATACAGCAGGAATGTTGTAACCAACGTCCACGAAGACCATCATCGAGAAGGATATCACTCCCACGATTGAAAGCACGAGTACTGTCATCCTTGCTGGCCTTGAAAGGAATGCACGCCAGGCGAACAAGCGGGCAAGAGACGGCATGGCTTTCGAAATGCGGTCCTTAGTCTGGAACAGAAGGAGCAAGGTTGCTATGACTGCGAAACCCTCTGCTATCTCAACACCAGATAGATAGGGTTGATTAAACAGGTCCACTGTACACGGGACATTATTTCCACAAACTGTCGAAACCTCCTCCGGATGTTGAAAGAGGGAGGGAAGGAGGATAAATGCTGAAATACAGAAGAGGACGAGAGCTAGTTCAACAGCTCCCCTCCCTTTCGGAAGAGACAACCCATTCTTTCTCGACAAGGTTTCATTATATATGTCCGCACGTTTCTCGGAAGCGAATTCGCAAGTGCTTGCTGGTTCGGGAATGATTCCTAACAGGCGTCTTGCTTGGTTCAGATGAGCCGTCTGTTCGTCCTTCTAGTCTGAATGATGCAATCCAAGTTCTCTTTCAAGGTTCCCCGGATGCCCGGCTACACTGGGGTTCTCCAAGGATATGGTATTCTGGTGCCCATGAGCCCTAAGCATGGTTGAATCCAGGCCGGGCTGCTCTCGCTTGGCGCACACTTCGTTGCCAGTCCGAGCTGAGATCCGACCCATTGCCAGGCTTTCCGCCCTTCAAGCATTCATCAGAGGTAGGAGAGCACTCCCGCGACGGTCATCGCCAGCAGGAAGAGAGCGGCGATCAGCATGATCCACTTCGCCTTCCGAATGTACTCGACCTTCTGATTAACTTTACTGGAAAGGAAGTGCGCCTGTCGCAGCGCGTCATCGTACTCTCGCATCAGCAGGTCTGCGCTGCCAGCGTCCTTGAAGTAAGCCAGCCACTCGGCCTGGCTCTTGCGAGCGATGCTCTTGAAGAAGTGCATGGAATCCAAGCTGGCGGAATCAGTGTCAGCACCCTTAGCTCTCGCCCCTCGACCAGGACGGAGGTACAGTCTGGGGCTCATAGCCTCCAGTATGATGATCGTCCCCATCACGAGAAAGAGGATGTAGCCGAGGAACAGCACTGACACCAAATCGACTCCGTATGCAATGGTCCCGATCCTGTTACCCAAGAAGGCCGAGAACGCAATCGTCGTTCCAACGGTTAAGAAGGACATCGAGTAGAGGATGCGACCCACCTTTTCGTCTTCGTGGTTTGAGCTATCCACGACCCCATCCAGGATCGATTTTGCGAGTGCCGCCTTCCTCTGAAGTTCGTCGATGTCAGGGCGCGACAATTGTGGTCACCAAGCCACGGGTCGTAATAAGCTAGTCATCATGCTTCCACTCTCGCGTGACCTTGCAGCCCGCTGAACTGACATTCCGCATCTCCGACCCTCAACAGAGGGATTCTGCTCCGCTTTCCTGTGCCAGTGGCTCGGGTCCTTGCCGCAGGGGCCGCGTACACGATACACTATTAATCCGCGGCCGAGGCCCTCGAGTCATCACGATGTCAGACAGCCCTCGCGTCGAGGCTACGAAGCTGAGTAGTGGTCTTCCAGGCCTCGATTCCATGCTCGACGGTGGTTTCAACCGAGGCCGGGTCGTCCTAGTCCTTGGCGAACCCGGAACCGGAAAGACGATTATCTGCTCGCAGTACCTCCACCAGGGCGCCGCCCGGGAGAACCAGCACAGCATGTTCATCGGAATGAACGAGCCCCAGAGCCGATTCATGAGCGAGATGAGAGGACTTGGGATGGACTTCTCGGCACTGGAGTCCCAGGGGAACTTCAAGTACATCGACGCGACCGACGTCAGAAGGATTCCCAAGCAGGCGAAGGTCGGGCGAATCTCGGTCGGAGGAAGGGAGTTGGGGCTGGTTAACCTTCTCGACACGATTCAAGACGCCATGGCGAAGTTCGAGCCGGACAGAATAGCCGTCGACTCGATGTCCGACCTTGTTTTCCGCTTCCCTTCCGTCGAAGAGAGAAGACCCGTGGTCCTCGACCTGATCGAGACGCTGCAGTCGACCAGAGCCACGTCCCTGCTCACCAGCGAACTGCTTTCGACCGGAGAGGAGCGCCTCCTGCAGCCGGAGGAGTACCTTGCCGAGGGCGTCGTGCTGATGCGGACGCTGCGCAAGGGAGTGAGGACCATCCAGATACTGAAGATGCGCGGTTCGAAGGTCGACACTCACCCGAGACCGTACGTGATAACCGGCAACGGGATGGAAGTCCTCTCGACCGAGGAAGTCTACTGATAGCAAGGGAAAGAACTTGGTGAGCCTTTGGACTACTGCCTGATCCACCTGTCAGACTTCCACCTGCGCACGTCCACGCAGCTTGAGACCGACGAGGTCCTGAAGTCCCTGACAGGGGACCTCAACCGCCGGATTCAGGAGCTCGGCCTGCCCGACCCGCACGTAGCCCTCTCGGGAGACCTGGCCTACGGCGGAAGAGAGGAGGAATACTCCATTGTGGACGGCTTCGTCGATTCACTCAGGGAGACGCTGCACGCGCGAAGGATGGTCTACTGCGGCGGGAACCACGACGTCAACTGGTCCCTGCTGGCTCCCTTCAACGCGGAGCTCATGAACGACATGGTAGAAAAGCGTGGCGGGGTCGCCGGCACGGAAGCAAGATTCGGCGACGACGCCGATAGAGTTGCCCTGAAGAACGGGATGGGCCCGTATTACTCGTTCCTTGAGAAGCACGGTCTGAAGTCCACGGACGACCTCTTCTACATCGATTCGGTCGATGTCGCCGACGTCAGGCTGAACTACATCAGCCTCAACTCTGCATTCATCTTCAGCAGGAAATACAACTACCACGGCTATGTGGGGCTGCGGCAGATGTTGGCCGCTGAGAAAGCTGTCGCCAGTGCAGACAGGCCGTCCTTCAACATCACGCTCGTCCACCACCCGCTCGAGGCGATTGTCCCCTCGGCACAGGAAGAGACAAAGAGGCGGCTCTTCTCGTTCTCCGACATCATCCTTAACGGCCACGTGCACTCCCCGAGGGTTTCGGTCGAGTACACCGCCAGGATGCTCGGGAGGTCACGATCGGGTCCGCCGCCCGTCATCAGCTGCGCGCGGTGTGTCTTCGACGAGGCGAACGACCCTACGGTGACTTCAGGCTACTCGATAATCGGGCTGGACTTCGAGTATGAGAAGGTGCGTTCGGTCAAGGTCTGGGAGGTCCAGTTCGACAAGGCGAAGAAACGATGGTACCACGACGAGAGCAAAGGGACTTACCCCATGAGTGTAGGCGTAGCCTCCGAAAGGGAGAACTCCTTGTCCTCCGACCAGGTCGGGCACAAGGTCACAGATTCCGAGCGAGCTCTACTGGGGAAATGGAAACAGGCTGGAAAGGACTGAGCCGTAGAGCGGACCCGTTACACCACTGACAGGCGGGAAGGGATGCTCAGAAGAGGCTCGGCTCCGTCCAGGCTCCTACGAGCTGCAAAGCCCCGGTCCGGGCGTTATTCTTTGTGCGTTGACGCCTGAGCCAATCCGGTGGACGCTATGTCTTGGATTGTGAGTCAATATGGGAGAAATGTCTCACAAGCAGATACGAAACCATGATCACAGCAGTCGCGACGAGGCTGACACCGATTTGAATTGGGAACTCGGGAACACCCGAACTCACCCCCGGATTGGAGTTGGTGCTCGAAGCCGAGGGGAGGGAGGTGGTAGAACCCGAAACCGTTGAGCTCGAGCCTGTTGCCGTGGATGTTCCGAGCCCAAGCGTTCCTGATGCCGTACCCAAGTATATGTAATCAGGTATTCCCGTCGAGACTTGCCCAGACCCATTCCCCGACTTGGTTACACGGAGGTTGTCTGCCGACTCCACGGTATCCCACCCATAGCTGAAGTAAGACGGAAATGCCGTAAGAACCCCGTTTGACGTACTCGCGTAAAACAGTCCCAGAGTAGCGTTCATCTGCGTGAAGAAGGTCGACTCGCCGTTTGCCTCGCCCCCGAATGCAAGTTCAGTGTCGTAGAACAGGCCGTCCGGGGTCGTCTGGTTTCCAGTCGTCAAGAAGTACGCATCCTGAACCCCGGAATCATGAATTGTGGAGTTGTCGAACCAGGAGATGGGGGTTGACGGGCCGGTCCCGTTTCTCAAGACCTGCATCCCCATTTGGACCACGACGCCCTCACCCTGGCTTACGGTCTCCTTCATCAAGATGTCAAGATCGAGCGGGAGAGAATAGCTCGAGTTTGAAGACCCGTAGGAATAGTAATACTGCGTTCCCCCGTTAGACGGGATGCTGTAGACAGCACCAAGGCCCTCCTCGGACGTGACGCTATCGTTGCTCAAGAAACCATTGATGCTCGCATTCCAGAGGTTGTCGGAGGCTGCAAGACTGAGGGTCGCAGTCACGAAGTCAGGGATGTTCTGGCACCAGTACGTCTGCTGCAACCCATCAGTCTGTTGGACGACAAGCATAGCGTTGAGTTGGAGGGTCGCTCCCGATACAGCGGAATCGGCAGACGCGGCGGTAGCGTTGTATGCCGACAGAGCAGAGATGCGCGCGGCTCCTACGACCTCATCAGTTTGAACCGAATAGGGGACCAGATTGCCCGATTCGTTGTACAAGCCAAAGGACGCTATGCCCGTAGGTTGTGGCGAGACCAGGGGACCGTACTGCAAGGGGCTGACGGGGAGGATGTCGTAAGAGTAGGTGACGTTTGCGGCCCCTGAGTATGCGTAGAAGACGAGATAATAGAGCCCGTCACCGACGTGGAAAGTGTGCTGGCTGTTGGTCCCGTTCTGATAGAAAACCGAGTCGGAAACCTGTCCCACACTGTCATTGAATGAGGAGAACTGCGTTGAATTCATGAAAGCCGTCGAAATGCTCACGTTGCTCTGCACTTGATATTGAATCACGGTCGCGTTCGAATACGCCTGTAGAGGGACCGGCTCGAAATAGCCGGCCGGAAGAGCGACCTCATAGGGGAGCGATGAGAACGGCGAGCCAGGGGACGTCCTGACTTGGGAGGTTGGAACTAGCAGTAACATGAGCCAAAGGACAAGCACAATGCTCTGTTTCATGGTCACTAACCGTGTTCGCTAGGGTTCGACTAAAAACACTTCCAACAAGAGCAGGTAGACCTACTTCATCATCCAAGTCGGTCTTGACGAGAGACAAGGTGACCCTCCAGGAGGTGTCCGGCACTGAAAAGTAGCGGGCCCGGCGGGATTCGAACCCACGACCCTCAGCTTTCTGCCTCAGGCAGCCGCAGGCATGCACCTTGGAGAGTTGATGCCCTAATCCGTACTAGGCTACGGGCCCAATCATCTCGGGCCAGCTGCCTAGTTATGTCTTAGGAAGGGACCCGGAGGGCGGGTTAGTTCCCTGGCGGGAGCCGACCGATAGCACTGAGGAGCCCAGTCCTCTCCCACTGGTGGTGGCTTCGCGCTTCAAGCTTACTTAGGGAAACGCGGCGAGGCCCAGTCTCATCCTGCCCGTCCGTGGCAGAGTGACAAGCCAAGATATGGCATTCGAAGGCAGACAGGCATCCAGAGAGGGAGAAGCACCGTTCCGTCTCTCGAAGGACCGTGCCACGAAATTGGGCCCTTATGACGGGCACCTGCGGACTGTGAGAATCTTGCGTGTTGGCGGCGTCGGAGTAGCTAAAGATCTTCGGGGCAACAGAATACAACCTCGCGGCCGGGCGCTTGGTCGCGCGCGCGCTGTTGTGCTCTATAGTCGCTGGCCAGCAGTACGCCGTAACGGTCCTGGGGACGCTCTCTTGAAACCGGCGGCGACATCGCAGACCAGCCTAACGATTAACTATCACATGGTACGACCACGGCGACGAGCATGGCGTCGCAGGCGGCAGTGCTGTGCGGGGGCCGGGGCGAGCGGTTGAGGCCGCTCACAGACTACTTCCAGAAGGTCATGATCCCAATCGGACCCAAGAAGCTGCCCCTTCTCGCATATGTCATCAGTCTCCTAGAGCATCACGGAGTGAACAGGGTCACCCTCCTGACGGGCTATCGCTCGGATGACGTCAGGCGCTACTTCGGCGACGGTGCAGCATACAGGGTGGAACTCAGGTACTCGGAGGACGCCGAGGACCAGAGGGGGAGTCTCAACGCTGTAGCAAACGCTCTGAGGAACGGCACAATCTCGAAACACGACGACCTCCTAGTCTACTACGGGGATGTCCTTGCGGACCTCGACATCACCAGCCTGCTCGCCAGACACAAGCAGAAGGGCGCTGATGCAACGCTAGTACTCTCCCGGGGATACGCCCTTCCTGTCGGGACCGCCAAGGTCAGCAGGTTGGGACTCGTGTCCTCAGTGCGTGAGAAGCCTAGTCTGAAACTAAACGTGACCACAGGCTGCATGGTCCTGGCGCCGGCAGCGATGGCCCTAGTAGGGAGGATTGCCGGCCGAGAGAAGACAGATCTCATGACGCACCTTCTGCCCGCTCTGCTGGACAAGGGTCTGAAGGTCGCAGCGTACTACACCTCCGAAGCTTGGTACGATGTTGGAACAGTGTCGAGCTTCGAGAAGCTGGACCTAGAGATCGAAAGGCACCCTCTCAGCTTCCTCGTCCAGCGGTAAGCGAAGCCGGACTCCACTGAATGGAAGACGACATCCAGGACGGGATTGGCTCACGTGGTGACCGCGTCAAGGAGCGCCTTGCTCACCGCGGCTGGACCTGAGTCGACGACGTAGGGGCCAAGCCTCGGCCCCCGGTCAGAGCCGAGCAGGATCGAGTAGACTACAGGGAAGAAGTCTCCCGGCTTTAGGCGGTTTCGCTTGATCGCCTCGAAAGCCGCATTCTGAATCGCGTCGGGCTGAGAAAGTTTCTCTATCGCTCCCGCGAACTCCCTGAGCGCGGTCCTGGCCTTCGGGCTGACCTCCACCGGTCTCCCGCTCGGCCTCCCTTCCCTGCCAGCCCACTTCGAAGCCCAGAGGATCCGTTTCGTGAGCTCAGGGGTCGACCCACCCACCATACCGTAGGCGACCAACCGCTTTACGACGTACTCCTGTTCCGAGCCCTTGGGGGCAACCGCGGCGAGCTGCGAAAGTAGCCTGTAGGGCACGTGCATGCCTTTCGCTTTTGGCACCTTCAGAAGTACAGCGTATTCGTAGAGCCCTCTAAGCCTGGTCTCCTTCATAGGGTTGGTGTCCCTGACCTTCGAAAAATAATGCTCCTCAAGGTCGTCGAAGTCCTCCATGTAGACCGGGATGTCCTCGAGGGAGACGCTCCTAGCGCCGACTATTCTCTTGTACATCAGAAGCCTGAGGCTCTCGGGCGAAGCGTATTCAAGCCACTCGCTCGGTGTCACGAGATTGCCCACCGACTTCGAGATCTTCCGGCCGGACTTGTCTTGGAACAACTCGTACCGGGCGTGGAAGGGCGGCGGCTGCTTCAGGGCGTATTCAGCGACCCAGTCGTTTATCTTGACCGAGTCGGTCAATTCCTTCCCGTAGGCCTCGAACCTAATGTCGAACGCCGCCCACCTCGCGGCGAACTCTACCTTCCACATCAGCTTCCCGTTCCCCTCGGAAATCTTCGCTTCTCCTTCGTGGCCGCACCCCTTCAGCAACTTGTCCCCCAGCTCGGTGCCTTCGCATCTGTAATGGACCGTGTCCTTCCTCGGGTTGAACGACAGGGTCTTGGTCGTGTAGATGCGGTCGCACTGGTCGCAGACCACTGTGTATGGTAAGTTCTCTTCGTACTTCGACTGGCCCACCAGCTGGTTAATCTTCTTCCCGATGGACTTCGAGCGCGATAGGATCAGCCTGATCTGGTCGTTCAGGAGGCCAGACTTGTACGCCTCGGTGCCGCTCTGGAACGTGTACTCTATCCCCAGCTTGTCCAGCGAATCTCGCAACAGGAACCCCACGTGTTCGGCGTACGACGCGTGGCAGTCGAAGGGATCGGGAATCCTCGACACGGGGTGGGCGATGTAGTCCTTGAGCCAGGCCGGGAAACCGGCAGGGACCTTCCTCAGGCCGTCGAAGTCGTCTGAGTAAGCTATGAGTTCTGACTTGTACCCCGCAGTCTCAAGCGCCAGCTTAACGCCGAAGCTCCGTATCGCGTCTCCGACGCTCCCGATGTGTGGGAGTCCTGAAGCGCCGAGCCCGCTCTCGACCCTCACCAGCTTCAGCGTCCTCCCGAGAGCCTTCTCCCTAGCAAGGGTGTCGCGCGCTACCTTGTCGAGCCAGGTGCCACGGCCAATGACATCGACGGTCCGCTCCATCTCGATGCTCGGGCCTCCCCCAACACGGCGGGTTAATACCCTGTCGCCTGAGAGTTCCCATCATCCTGAACCTGAAGTGGCCGGCGTCCTAGATTCAGAAGCTCCTAGGAGGAGGGAGATGTGTCTGGGATTCGCGAGGTACGCAAAAAACCTCTCGACGACCCTGCTTTACTAAGACTACCTGTAGTAGGGTACGGTGACTTTCTCCATCGGTTTCCCCTCCCTTGAGGAGCGGACCTTCTTGATGGCGTCCATGAAGGCGTCCATCTTGACTATCGCCTCGTCGACGTGTTTCTTCGCGTCTTCCGGCTTTGGATACTTCGAGATGAACTCCTGTAGCACAATGGAGACCGCGGTGTTGGCGAGCTGTGCCATGTCCGCCCCGCTCAGCCCCTCGGTCATGTCCACTATCTTGTCCACGTCGACGTCCTTCCCCGTAGGGATGCCCTTCATGTGTATCTTCAACACTTCCTTCCGCGACCCCTTGTCGGGCAAGGGGATCTGTATGAGTTTGTCGAACCTTCCGGCCCTGAGGAGTGCGGTGTCGACCATGTCAATCCTGTTCGTCGCTGCGAGGACGACCACTCCCTGAAGATTCTGGACGCCGTCCAGCTCGGTCAGCAGTTGGCTTACTACCCTCTCGGTCACCATACTGTCTCCTCCCAACCCCCTGGTAGGCGCCAGAGCGTCGACTTCGTCGAAGAATATCACGCATGGCGACGCCTGGCGTGCGCGCCTGAATACCTCCCTAATCCCCCTCTCCGATTCGCCGACCCACTTGCTGAGCAATTCGGGGCCCCTGACGCTGATGAAGTTGGCCTCGCTTTCAGTGGCCACGGCCTTCGCCAGAAGAGTCTTGCCGGTTCCCGAAGGCCCGTAAAGCATGATACCCTTCGGCATGGTGTATCCAATCTTGTCGTAGAGGTCCCCATACTTCAGGGGCCATTCCACAGCCTCCTGCAGCTCCTTCTTCACGCTCTCGAGGCCTCCGATGTCCGACCACTTCACGTCAGGCGTCTCGAGGTAGACCTCCCTCATGGCAGAGGGCATTACGTCCTTCAGCGCGTCGTCGAAGTCCTGCATCGTGACTATTAGCTTGTCCAGCGTCTCGGGTGAGAGCCGGTCTTCCACCAGTTGGATGTCCGGCAGGTTCCTTCGGAGCGTCTTCATCGCGGCCTCCTTGCAGAGGTACTCCAGGTCTGCTCCCACGAACCCGTGGGTGACGGCTGCGAGCTTCTCAATGTCAACTATCCTGTCCGCCGGGCCTCCGTGCTTCTCCTCTCCCAGGGCGAGGGGCATGTGCCTGGTGTGAATCTGGAGAATCTCCAGCCTTCCGCTCTTCGCGGGCACCTTAATCTCGATTTCCCTATCGAACCTTCCGGGCCTCCTAAGCGCGGGGTCGATGGCGTTGGGGCGGTTTGTGGCTGCGATGACAATGACCTTGCCTCGCGCCTCCAGCCCGTCCATAAGCGAAAGGAGCTGGCTGACGACCCGCCTCTCGACCTCACCCGTGACCTCCTCCCTCTTCGGGGCGATGGAGTCGATTTCGTCGATGAAGATGATCGTGGGCGCCTTCTCCTTCGCCTCCTTGAAATCTCCCGCAACCTGGCCTCGCTCTCCCCGTAGAACTTCGACATTATCTCGGGCCCGCTGATCGGGATGAAATGCGCGTTGCTCTCCGTGGCCACGGCTTTCGCCAGGAGGGTCTTGCCTGTCCCCGGCGGGCCGTAGAGAAGAATCCCCTTCGGCGCCTCTACGCCGAGCTTTTCGAAGATCTCGGGGTGGCGAAGCGGGAGCTCGATCATTTCCCTCACCTTCTGGATTTCATCCTTCAGGCCGCCGATGTCCTCATAGGTCACCTGCGGGACACCGCGGAGAGCCTCGCCCTTCTCCGAAATCACGAAGACCGTCCGCTGGGTGATGAGCGCCGCATCGGCGGCCGGGCTGACGCCTACCACCTGGAACGTGAGTCTGCCTCCGAAGTAAGGAATCATTATGTTGTCGCCCTTGGTGACCGGAACGCTCTCGAGAGCGTCGGCGAGGTACCGCTCGTCAATCGGGGGCACCGCTTCGAGAGGCGCAACAACGACCTTCTCGGCAGGAGGAGCCTTTACCTTCTTGACGACGACGACGTCCCCTATCGCGACTCCCGCGTTGTTCCTGATCAGACCATCGATTCTAAGGATTCCTCTGCCCTCGTCCGAAGGGTACAGCGGCAGGCACTTAGCGACCGTCCGCCTCTTGCCCTTGATCTCGATGACGTCGCCCGTAGAAGCGTCGAGCGCGTCCATCGCATCGTAGTCTATCCTTGCGACACCTCTCCCTACATCACGCGTGTAGGCTTCAAGGACCTTCAGTTGGACCTGTTGCTGACTCAACCCTGACGAACCCTCAGACAATGTTTACCCTCCTGTAGCCCTTATTAGTCTTGTCCCTCAGCGAAAACGAAATCTCTAGGACGCCGTTCTTATATTCGGCCTTCCCGCTATCAGTAACAACCTGGGCCTTCAGACTCGAATCTCGGCCCTGTACTTCCTCGATTCCCTCTCCGCGGTGACGACTGCGGTGTCATCAGTCGCCTCTACCTGGATATCGGCCTTCTCCACTCCTGGCATGTCCAGAACCAACCTAAGCACTCCTTTTTTCTCGTCCAGTATCTGTTCGCTCATCGGCGACCGGAAGCCGTCGTGGTTCAGGGAACTGTCACCGAAGAGCTGAATGTCCGGCCTGCCTTCGGGCCCGAGCCTGAACGAGAACCCTGCGATGTAGGGCTCTGTCTTCAGATGGGCAGCCGAGATGCTGTTCCTCGCGAAATCCTGGACGTCCTTCTCGAATTCCTCGAAGTACTTGTCCAGCTCGGCAAGCATGTCTCTAAGGTCCCTCCTTCTGTCTTCGCTCATCTGTTTAACCTCTGGTTAGTTACCTACAGGTTAAACCCTTTTATAAACCCTTTCCCGTGCAGAGTCATATGGTTCGAGATCTCCTCCCTGAAGTGATCTCCTCCCGGGCCAGGCTCAAGATAGCCGACCTGGTGTCGGAAAGGCCTCGGAGTCTGGGGGAGCTGGCAACGGCCACTGGGATCTCGATGCAAGGCGTGCTCAAGCATCTGAGGATACTAGAAGGGATGGGGCTCGTCGAGGAGAGGAGCGTCAGGAGTCCTGCCCTGTCCGTCCGGAAGGTCTACGAGGCGAGAGGAGCGAGGCTGAGGGACTTCTCGACAGAAGGTCTGACGCTGGTCAGGCTCTGCGAGGAGCCTTCTGCTGTCGCCGAGGAGCCCGAGAAGCCTTTGGACCTGGAGTACCTTGCCGAGGAGGCGATCATCCAAAGGAGACGGGTAAAAGACCAGGCAAGACGGCTCGGCCGGATGATCGACGACCTAGTCGAGGACGAATCGAGGACCAAGGCCGCCCTCGAGTCCATGAACCTGAGCGAAACCGAACGGCTGATCCTTCAGGTCCTCTTCACCGAACAAAGCTTCGTGGTGGGAGAGCGTTTACTCCTGGAACAGTACGGGCTGCAGGACGGCAAGAAGTCCATCGAGAGCGCGCTCGGCAAGGCGAGGCATCGCGCCAGGCAGGGGACCAATCGTCAACCGGAATCCTCGGCAGGCTCCCCGCTGACCTACCGCCGCGCAGGCACCCTCTGACGAAAACCCGTTCAGGGATATATAGACATGCGTTGTGCCGAGCCCAGAATTGACCACCATAGTCGAAGGCGCCGAATGGGAGCTGGTGGCCAAGAGAACCAGGGTGGTCACCTTGTCCCCGCTCCTCCAGGTGGCGATCCCGTCCCTGCTGGCGCCCACGCTCTCTAAGAGCACGCGCGGTGTCTCGTTCCAAGGAGGGAAGTCAGGCCTGGTCCTTGGGGCCGTCTTGCTGTTCACCAGCCTGGACATCGGCTGGCTGCTTATGGGGTCGGCAGGAATTCTGGGATTCGTGGTCCTCTTCTGGCTAGTCGGGACGACCGGCGTCGTGATGATGACGAGCAGCCTAAAGCCACTAGCCTTCGTAAAGCCTATCTGCACAAGGTGCAGACTCCTCCCGGTCATCGTGGAGCACGAAGCGATTCACCTTTCGGGGGTGGCCCGCGAAGCGGACGTTTGGATGTCCATGCGGCAGAGGCACAGCGTGGAGAGCCTGAAGCTCGAAGGCGACCCTGCCATCTGTTCGTTCTGCCCCATAGCGAAGAGACTCGGCGAGCGTTGAGTGATCGAGAATGGTACACAGAGTTGCCGTCGTAGACGACACGCTTTGCCAGTCCAAGAAGTGCGGGCTGGAGTGCATCAAGGACTGCCCCGTCAATATCAACGGCGACGAATGCATAATGCTGCCGAACAGCAAGATTGCGCTCATTTCTGAGGAGCTCTGCATCGGCTGCGGTATCTGCATCAAGGTCTGCCCGTTCGACGCCATCGACATCCTGAACCTGAGCGAAGAGCTCAGGACTGAGAGATCCACCAGTACGGGGTGAACTCCTTCAGGCTCTTCCGGATACCGGTGGTGAGGAAGGGCCAGGTCGTCGGCCTCGTCGGCCGGAACGGGATAGGCAAGTCGACAGCCCTGAAGATACTGGCCGGACAGCTTGTCCCTAACCTGGGCGACTACGAGAATGAGCCGAGCTGGGACAGATTCCTCGCTTACCTGAGCGGGCGCGAGATGAAGGAACACTTCGAGCGAATCGCCGACGGCGAGATGAAGGTCTCTCTCAAGCCGCAGGCGGTCTACAGGCTTCCTGACGCCTGGAAGAAAGAAACGAAACTGCTGCTCCAGCAGATGGACGAGAGGAAGGCGATGTCTGAGGTGGTGGAGGTCCTTAACCTCCAAGAGACCCTCGACAAGAAGGTCCCCGATCTGAGCGGCGGGGAACTGCAGAGGGTCGCCGTCGCGGCGGCGGCCCTAAAGGAGGCCGACCTCTATCTCTTCGACGAACCTTCGTCCTACAACGACGTTTACCAGAGGCTCGCGGTCTCCAGACTGATCAGCGGTATCGCCCAGGCGGGCAAGTCGGTCCTGGTCGTCGAGCACGACCTGGCATTCCTAGACTACGTGACCAACTATGTCCAGATAATATACGGCGAGCCGGGAGCCTACGGAATCGTCTCGGGGCTCTACTCTTCCAGGACAGGGATCAACTCTCTGCTCGACGGCTACCTTCCGCAGGAGAACATCAGGTTCAGGGACCACGCCGTCTCTTTTGGACACAGGGCCGCGGGTGAGACGGTCGAGAGCGAGGAGGTGGCCGCCAGGTACACAGACCTGAGGAAGTCGTACGATAGCTTCAAGCTCAAGGTCGTAGGGGGCGAGATGAACCGCGGGACGATCCTCGGCGTGGTGGGAGCCAACGCCCTCGGCAAGACCACCTTCCTCAAGATGATCGCCGGCGAGGAGAAGCCCACCAGGGGGAAAGTCGACATCGACGCCACAGTGGCTTACAAGCCGCAGTACCTGAGCTCGGCCTTCGAGGGCACAGTCGACGAATTCTTCACCGGGACGCTGGGCACGCGGTACGGCGAGCCCAACCTGCAGGACGCCCTCGCGGTCCCGCTGAAAATGGAGAAGCTACTGGCGAGGAAGATGAAGGAGCTGAGCGGAGGAGAGCTGCAGAAGGTCGCAATAGTGACCACGATGGCCCAGAACGCGGAGGTGTATGCCCTGGACGAGCCGTCGGCCTTCCTCGACGTCGAAGACAGATTCGTGGTGGCGCGGGCAGTGAACAGGATGGTCAAGGCGAGAGGCAAGGCTGCGATCATCATAGACCACGACCTCCAGGTCGTCGACATCGTCTCCGACAGGTTGATGGTCTTCGGAGGAGAGCCCGGGGTCGCCGGAGAGGCGAGCAAGCCTCTGAGCAAGGAGGAAGGGATGAACTTGTTCCTCAAGCAGGTCGGGCTGACATACAGGAGGGACGTCAGCACCGGGAGACCCAGGGTCAACAAGCCTGGGAGCAAGCTGGACAGGGAGCAGAAGGAAAGGGGGGAATACTATTACGTGCCCCCACAGAGGGAAGAGATCCCTGAAGCTGATTAGGAAGGTCCTGGTGGAAGCTCGCATCAGGAAGCCAGAGAGGGTTTCAACCGGGGTCGACGTCGTAGGAGACATCGCGATTGTCAGGCTCCCCGAGCCTCTCGGCGGCCGAGAAGAGGCGCCTGGCTCGTGCCCTGACGAAAGAGATCAGAAACGTGAAGTGCGTCTACGAACAGGAGGGAGGGATTGAGGGTGAGTACAGGCTTCGGAGCCTGAAGCACCTGGCCGGGGAGAAGAGGACGCTCACCCTGCACAGAGAAAACGGGTGCGTTTTCAGGGTCGATGTCGCACGCTGCTACTTCTCACCTAGGCTCTCCACCGAGAGGCTCAGGCTCGCTGGCCTGGTGGCACCGAGGGAGCGGGTGCTGAACATGTTCGCCGGTGTTGGCCCATTCTCAATTCCGATCGCCAAGAACACGGGGGCACGGGTCACCAGCTGTGAGATCAACGAATATGCCTGTGACCTTCACGAAGAGAACGACAGGCTGAACAAAGTGCAAGACATTGTCAGAGTGATCAGGGGAGACGCGGCGGAGATGCCGAGGAAGGTGAAGGCAAAGTTCGACCGGGTCCTGATGCCTCATCCTTCCCAAGCTGACAGGTTCCTCCCTGCCGCGCTCGCCATGTCCAAGAAGCGGGCAGTGATCCACTACTACAGGCACGTCTTGGGTGAGAACGTGGGTGAGGCCTCCGCCAGGTTGGTCGAAGAGCTTTCAGGAGTGGTCCCCCCCAGGACCCTCATCAAGACGAGGAGGGTAAGGGAGGTCGGTCCAAGGTGGCTCGAGATGGCCGCTGACATCAGGCTCCCGGCCTAACCTAGCTCTTTCCCGCCTAGAAGGGAAGGTTCTGGCTGTACCTGTAGAGGTGGGCGATGACACCGAAGGCAATCAGGATCGCACCCGTATCGAAGAGAGCCAGGTTCTTCAGGCCCGTCGAGAAGGCCTCGGCAGCAAGACCGTTGAGGGCCACCTGCGAGATTACCAGTACCAGGAAGACAATGTAGACCCACTTCTTCGTCAGGAGAGGTCCCATGGGCGCCACCGCCTTCCTCACCCTTTCCTTGGACTTCAGGTACCTGAGGAAGGCGTAGGTCATCACGAACGAGGCCGCCGACACGGCGAGCATCGAACCGAAGTAGTCGGTGGGCGGGACCAAGAGTCTCTGAAGGGTCGGAAGCGAGGTGTTCGGGTTGATGTAGAATCCCCAGGCCGTCGTGATGATGATCTGCGCGATGCTGGTTATCCCCAGCGCAGTGAAGAACGGCCGGTCCTTCCAGCTGAGCCTCTTAGAAGTGTCGACGAACGGGACGACGATCGCCATCAGTACCAGCAGGAGAGGCATGATTCCGCCCATGACGAACTTGTTGAACTCGGTCCTAAGCAGGGCGTAGATGCCGGTTATGTACCATTCAGGGATGGTCGAGCTGGGGGTTGCTGGGGCTGTAGGGGACCCCGACCGCGACCGGGAAGATGGCCGCGATGAGAAGGAGGCCCCCGACCACTGTCGAGACGACTGGGATGTCAAAGACCAGGTACCTGGGGAAGTGGATGAAGACCAGGAGAATCATGATCATGGGCAGGATGAAGACGTGGGCGGCGTAGAGCCTGAGGATGAAGTCGCTGAAGCCGGCCCCGAATGTCGCAAGTCTTAGCGAGCTTCCTATCACCGGCGACGCGTTGGCGAGTGACGCCCCGATCTCGATGGCCAGCCCGGCCCGCTGATTGAAGAGGAGGTCGTAACCCGTGAAGGCTTCCACGCCGGTTATCAGCCCCAGGATGACCCCTGTCACCCACAGGATCTCGTTCTTTATCTTGAACCTGCCGCTGAAGTAGTTGTAGTACATGTGAAGGATTGCCAGCAGGACCATCGCGTTCGACGCGGTGTAATGGATGTTCCTCAGCAGCCAGCCTCCTGGCGCCGTGTTGTTGATGTAATCGATGGACGCGAAGGCGCACGTTAGGCTCCCGCACCCCGACAGGGTCGGTTGATAGTATATCATCAGAAGCCCCCCAGTCACCCCGAGTACGAGGAAAGTTATCCCAGTAAGCATGCCCAGGTAGCCCAGCGGGCTGACGAACCTCTTCGGGAAGGTGTACTTTACGCCCATGTAGACCGTCCGCTCAAGTCCGCCGGCGATCCAGTGGTAGAGCCTTGAGACTACGTTCTCTTCTTCGGCTTCCTTCGCCATTCTACGGCGCCGCCGTCGTCAGGTCATCCAGGTTTGCGGGGATCTCCGCCTTCGGCTTGATGAAGCTCTGGTAGCTGGCGTAATCCCTCCCGTAGCCTATCTCGCCGTCCGCCTCTATGGCGTTCACCGGCGTTCCGGTGACGGGGTCGTAGTTGGGATAGAAAGCGTAGAGGTTCCCGTCGCCGTCAGCCTGGAGGGTGAGCATCGGTATCGCGTTGGTGGGCGCAGGCTGGAGCGAGGCGGGCCCCCCGACCGCCAGCCCGTCGGGTATGCGGTATATGCTGCCGTGGCAGGGACACTCGTACTGCTCGTGGGTGGTCCCCGGCGGCGTCCCCGAGGGGGAGGAGTATCCGTTCTCGTTCGGGTTGGTCGTCTGCTCCGGGTTGTAGTTCGGGCTGCACCAGAGGTGGACGCAGACCTTGCTGAAAGCGACAAAATCGGTGGCCTTCATGCTCGAGCCCCCAAGCTCTGTCGGGAGGCGAATCAGCTCGTATTTCACGAAGGTGTCAGGGTTCGCCGAGTCGACCGCCAGACTGCCGGAGGTCGGATATGTGAAGATCCAGTGATCGTTGGGAGGAAAGGTGGTAAGGTCGTTGACGTTCACCGGCGCTCCCGCGGCCGCACCGTACTTGGAGAGGTCGTCGATCACGACCTTCTGCATCAGGTACCTCGTGCCGGAGCCTGCCTCGATCGATCCCGAGAGGTACGAGCCCCATGGAACGAATGGGGCGATCGACAGGACTGCCCCTACCGCGAGGAGGACCTTCAAGAAGCTGCGCCTGCCGGCGCCCTTGGCCGCCGACATCCTAGAAGTGGCCGCCGCGGGGACGGGAACCGGCCTTTGTGGTGTGATGGCTGGTCGTGCCGCGGCCGGAGGCGCTGGAACAGCTGGAGGGACCCCCTGTGGTTGGACCGGTGCAGCCGGCGACTGCTTCTTCTCCTCTTCAGAGGACTTCTGCTGGGAGGATGTGTTCTCTTTGCTCCCCGCCGCCAACTATTCTCCGCGTCGAGGGTTGCCGGAGCGGCATTTAACCTTCGTCTCTTGAATTGGGTGACCGAAAAAGTCCGTAAACGCTTATAGGTCGTATTCGGAGTGCCCCGCGATAATCCGGTTGAGTAACAGAAGCACGACAGCCGTTGGCCTAGTCGTTGCGATCCTGATAGTCGGGGCAATTGCCTCGATAGGATACTACCAGTTCGAGGTCGCGCCCAACCAGACGACCTCCTCAACATCAAGCCCGACCATCGCGGTGACATGCGCCAAGACAAATTGCGCTTACGTCAATATCACGTCGGGCGCGGGCAGCTGCATTCTGCCTACGGTGTGCGGATTCTCCCCGGCCACGATAACGGTGGTGATGGGGGTTAACAACACCGTGGTCTGGACCAACGATGACACTGCCGTACATACAATCACGCCAGTCACGGGCAGTGGCTGGGGCTTCACCCAGACGTGTCAGGGCGTTCCCGGTCTGTGCCAAGGCGACACCTTCCAGTACACTTTTCCTGCTGCAGGCACGTACCAGTACCACTGCATCTACCACAGCGGCATGGAAGGTACCGTCATCGTGAAGAACTCCTGACGAAACCAAGACCGAAATAGCCTGGTGCGGGCCTCCCCCAGCGTTGAAGGTTCTATCGAAAGAATCGGAACTTGAGGAACTCTCAAAGGACGCCGGAATAATCAGAATAAGACCCACGGTTGGCTATCTGACATACACAGAGCAAGAGGTCGAATCGGTCCTCGAGCTCGCGATGAGCTCCAGTGGGTCAGTGACGCCAAGGGGCGCAGGCACTTCGATTCCGAGCCAGTCGGTGGGGAAAGGGTCGATCCTACTGCAAAGTCGAAGCGCGGCTCTTGTGCTCCCCGATTGCAAGGTAAGGTGCGAACCGGCTCTCGTGAAGGGGAATCTGAACAGGCTGCTCGAGCCGACGGGGAGGTGGATGCCTGTCGACCCTTCAAGCTACCTCAGTCTGCACCGTCGGCGGGATGGTGGCCAACAACTCGTCGGGGGTAAGGACCCCGGTGTACGGCTCCACCGTCGAGTATGTCGATTCGTTGAGGGCGGTCATCCCCGGCGAGGGGGCCCGGGACCTTACGGCACTCCCCCTCGAGCGAGCGCTTTCTGGCGACAGACTGACGAGGACTGTCGCCGGGCTCCTTATAGACAATTGGAAGGCGATAGCCGACGAACAGCCCCGCGTCACCAAGAACTCTTCAGGATACAGGCTCGAGAAGGCGATGCACGACGACGTATTCGACATCACGAAGCTCCTTGTGGGATCGGAGGGGACGCTGGGGGTCCTGACGGAGATCACGTTCACCACGCGCTTGAGACCCGGGTCGAGAATGCTCTTGATCGTCGAGGCCCAATTAGACGAGCTCGACGTCCTTGTCGCCGCGTTCAGGAGGCACACCCCGACCGCTGTCGAACTCCTCGACAAGTCGGTCTTCAGGAGGACGGGCAGGGAGGAGAGGATCGCCAAGTACTCCCGCGTCGAGGGCGAATACCTGCTCTTCTGCGAGTTCGAGGGGTCAGAGGAGCTGCTGCGGAGAAAGATGGAGGAGTTAGCGAGCTCGAAGATCGGCGGATTCGAGCCAATTGTCCTGACGAGCCCGTCAGACGTGCGCGAGGCGTGGGAGGTCAGGAACGAGACACTCACCCTTGCATTGGAGGTCAGGGAAGGGAGGAGAATCCTGGTTCCGGGGGTCGAGGACCTTGTCGTCCCAGCTGAGAGGCTCGGCGACCTGGTGAAGCTCCTGAAAGACCAGTTTGAGAGAAGAGGCTTAGGTTACATCTCCTACGGGCACGCGTGCGACGCCAACCTGCACGCTCGCCCCCTCCTAGACCCGAGTCTACCATCTGACCGAAGGATGCTCGAGGAGATCATGGAGGAGTCTTTCGAGGCTGTATGGAGGATGGGAGGCTCGATGACAGGAGAGCACGGCGACGGCATGCTGAGAGCGCCTTATGTGGCACGGCAGTATCCAAAGTCACACCACATAATGAGAGAGGTCCGAGATGCGTTCGACCCCAAGAGAATACTCAATCCCGGCGTGAAGATAATCTAGGTGCCACAGCCCTCGCTAGCAGCCGCGCCACTCGGACAGGCTCTGGGATTGAGCCTTGAAGCGTGAACATGCCTATCACAGACCGAGCCTCGGCATCCTCCAGTCCCGAAGCCCGAAAGAAGACGGAATGGCCTGACTTCAGCTTGAGCTTCCGTCTGCCTCCAAGCCTCCTGTATGCCTCCAGCTTGGGACCTGCGCGCTCGGGGAAGTGGCGCCTTATCGAATCCTCGATCCCTGAAGTCTCCCTGTACGTCAGGCAGATCACGGGCAACCCGGTCCTCCGTGACAACTCGTCGATGTCGATGATGTTGTAGAGGCTCAGAATCGCGCCTGAGACCATCATGACGTTTACGTCGTTGCGTCTCAGCTTGCGGTAGAGCGCCGCAATCGACGCTGACGCATCGTCGCCCCCCACGGAGGTCCTTCCAATGGCTAGGCCGTCGACCACGCGGTCACTCCTCATGACGACTCCGGCAAGCGTCGAGGTCTTTTGCCCGGGCCCGAAGCTCTCAGCGACACCCAACGCCCGGATCCCTGGCTTGTTCAGGTGAAGGCGAACGCTCAATCGGGGTCGGAAGCTTGCTCCCATCCTTTTAACCTGTAGAGCATCCGGCATCGGCGTGTCCAAGATATTCAGCCTCAAGCCTGGGACGGGCCTGACCGAAGGGTTGCTCGCCATTGCGAAGCGGGAGAAGGTCAGGACGGCCAAGGTCGAGGCGATTGGCGGAGTCAACGAACTGCGAATCGCCTACTTCAACAGTAACGCAAAGAAGTACGAGGAACACCAGTACCACGAGTTCCTCGAAGTCGCGAGCCTGATCGGCAACGTCACTTTGAAGGACGAAGAACCTTTCCTTCATCTCCATGGAACCTTCGGCAGGAGAGACATGAGCGTGATCGGCGGTCACGTAATCTCGGGGAAGATCTTCCCCCTGCTCGAAGCAGTATTCACTCCGACGGAGAATCTGGCCCTCCGCCGTTTTGAGGAGAAGGTTGGATTGAATACAATCTTCAGTATCCGAACGCCTGAGGAGTGAGTGAGGCTCAGTCTAATGCCTTCAGGTCATCTGGACCTTCCCGTAACTCTGTAACATCACAGCCTCACGACAGAACTTGCGAATGCCCCTTTAAGTCATTCCTCGGTCCGGCGAAGCAGCTCAGCGGACAGCGAGCGGCAGGTCGAGTACGGTCAGGAGCCCGGGAGTCGCTTTCCCGACCCTCTCGAGAGCGTGAACAACCAGGGCAACCGTAGCAGAGTCGCCGAAGACCCCCTTCTCGAACCTGAGCTTGATGTCCGGATCCCCCTTCACCTCGACCACGTCGAAGTCCGCCGAGGTCGTAGACATCTCCAAATCCAGCCTGATCTGACAGGACCCGGCCATCCCCTCGGCGAACTGTCTCACGCCTATGACGTAGTCTTCAGACCCCAGGACGGGAAAGACTCCGTGCCTTAGCCCTTCAAGTTTCACGCCGAGGGAAAGCGCGATCAGGTGCGCCGATTCAATGAGACCGACGTGCCCAAGTGTACCATCCTGCATCGCGTTCTCGAACTTCACCTTCGGCAGCCCTACGCCAGTCTTTGCCTGGAGTTGGCGCCGTCGCCTGCTGACATCGACCGACCGGACGACGTGGATGGAGGTCGGGTTCTTGCTTGCAGATGCAGCGACGGCAGGCACCCAGTCCATGACGAAACCTGGGTTGACGCCGACCCCTACGATCGTTACGCCATTTTCCTTGGCCAGGGCGTCGAGTTTCCGTGCTGCCTCCTTGCCTGCGAACTCAGGGTAGGCCATCTCCTCTGACGTGGTCACGACGTCGAGTCCTGTCGAGGCCGCATAGACCAAGTCTTCCATTATGTCCGCAATCCTCGATTTCGTGGCGAAGATCGCTGCTTCGGCCTCGGAAATCGGAAGGTCCCTGAGCGACGCAGAGACCCTTACGCCCAATGGCAGGCCGGTCAATTCTGCCACCGTTCTCCCGACCTTGCTGGGATCGCTGTCGACGACCGCCGTCACAAGGTGCGACCTCTCGTTGAGATACTTCAGAATCTCGGTGCCGATTGCGCCCATCCCGCAGAGGACAACCTTGACCAAGACTGGGTTCATGTACTTCTGGTCCTATTAATTAGTTAGCGGATGCCCGAAAGGAGGTCGTGGGCACGCACCTCCTCTTCTCCCCCATCTCTCCTTAGGCCTTTGCCTAGGACCTCGCGCCGAGCCGGCCCCAACGGAGCCTCAAGGCCTCTAAGAAGCAGTGTGGTCAGGGCGAGAGGGGATGGGAGTCAAACAAGTGGGTTGGAAAGACTTACTTCGGCATCTTCATGAATCGAACACTCAAGGAGAGGCCCCGGTCGGTTGCCCGATAGTATCTCTCCCTTGAAGAGGTTCGGACTGGTTCTACGAGGCCCTCTGCGCGAAGCTCAGCGAGTGCCCGACTCACGTGGCTGACGTGTTTCCCTTCTACCGAGGCCAACTCGGTCGGCGTCATTGGCCCCTTAGACAAATCAAGGAGAACCTTGCTCCGCACTTCACTACTAGAGACGAAAGTGACCAGTCGCCCGAACCCGTTCAGCGACATAGGTTAATCCAAAAACCCCTTTCCGGTCATTTTAAGCGTTGCGAAAAGAGCCTATCTGACAAAACTAGTCAGATTCTGACGAGAGAGCATACGAGAGGCGAGGTTAGAACACCTAGCGTTCGATACGGATACCTTGCCATCGCTGACAGCGAGCTCCCGTCTCCCGCGCGCAACGCCTGCATCATACCCGGAGATGGCAGGCAGGGACCGCGGAGGCGGAACTCGTGCTGGTGAGGCGCGCGTATTGGACTCTGCAGGCCCTGGACGACGGTCCTTAGTTCGTATCCAGGAGGCAGGAGTACGACTCGACCGTATCCATGAAGTTCCGCAGAGTCCGGAGTGGGACGACTGCGACTCCCTCGACAAAGCTCCCGGCGGGCTCCGAGAAGCTCAGTATTGCCGAGATTATGGGCCTCGAGTCGTCCAGACTCCTCCTTAGGAGGCGGCTCCGCCTGAGCTGGGCCAGGGCGAACCCCTCAAGAGCTGAACGGGAGGGGGCCCTCTTCCAGTGTTTGCAATCTAGATTGATGACGAAGAGCGGACCAGTCGCTACCAGGTCGATCTGGGCGCGCGGGTGCGACAGGTACACGTTCTCCCTGACGATGTACCCGCTCGCCCTCAACAGCTGAGCGCAGAACCCTTCGAAGTCCTTCCAAGTTAAGGAACTTGCAGCCTCCTCCTCCGTCGCTCCGGAAGCGATCAGGGTGAGGGCCGTAAGAACTGGTCCTTCACTGAGGGGACCAGTCAGGAGCTCCACTGGAAGGCCAAGCCGGGCCGAACTACCTGCTGCTTCAGACCCGGAGGTCGACCGGACGGATTCCGATCGGCGTCTTGGCACGTCGAGCCCGCCCCAAAGAGTCACGGATAAACCCGCCGAAGGTCCCTTGACCCATTGGGCAAAAGCAGGCGTTCGCAATGGTCGGCGCTTAATCTCGTCCGCTGGGTTATCTCCGGAGCATCTGGAAGACGTAGAATCCGTTGATGAGTATCAGAGTAGCAACGCCCACCTGCACCCAGTCGAGGGCAGGCGGGCTGACCAGCGGAGGTTGGACTGCACTGACCGTGATGCTGAACGTATGAATGAAAAGCGAGTACGTGGTGCTGGGGCTAAAGTGCTCGGATGTGACGTATGATGCGCGCCACGCGAGGTCCTGTAAGACGAAGTACAGGAAGGTGAGCACGAGGAGGTCGAAGACTGCAAGGAAGAAGATGCCTCTCCGGACCAAGGTCAAGGACTCCTCCTCGGGTGTGAATAAAACCTCTCCGACCTCAAATGTTTAACCGCGCCCAATGAAGGAAGCCCGCGCTGTGCGGCTTCCCGGAAAGAGGGCCTCGTTCTATGCTGTGGTCTTCGTCTTGCTCCTGCTCGTCTTCGCCTATTTCTTGCTCAACTACACTCGGAGGGTAGACGGGGTCAGTATGCTCCCGACGCTGGAGGAGGGAGACCTGGTAGTCATTCAGCCAGTCTCGACGAGCGACGTGCACATTGGTGACATCATAGTCTACGGTCCCCCTTGCTCGGAAAGCGGCGACTCGGTGATTCACAGGGTGGTGGGCGTGGCTGAGGGGGGCGGCTTCCTCACCCAGGGAGATGACAGGAAGACCAACCAGAACACTGATCAGAACCTCAATATCGCCAATGGCCCTATCACCCAGGCCTGCCTAATCGGGAAGGTCGTATTCATCGTCCCATACATAGAAAGACTGGCGTCGCTGCCGTACGGACTGAACTACTTCGTCGCAGCTCTCATATTCGTGGTGATAATCGTCTCGGAGCTTGCGGGAAGTCGCGCCCCTCAAAGAGCCGAGGCAGGGGAGATTGCCGTGGGCCCTGAATGACCGGTCTGGGAGGTCTCGGTTCTGTTACCTCTTAGACGGATAAGGCCTGTTTTTCTCGCTGTTACCTTTCGGGGGTTTGGGAACTCGAATGCCGAACTTAGCCAATTATCGAATTTCGAATGACGGGCTTACCTAAGCTTATATATTCAAAAAGGCTTAGAGGGAATTATGGCCACGGTCGGACAGCGGTCAGTCCAGCAGGTTGGTATCCTAGCAAACGTGGGTTCGAATCCCACCCGTGGCCTATTTTCTGCTTCTGGAGACCCAGATTTCGTCATTTAAGTACGACACATAGACACTATGGAGCGTATAAAGATTATTACCGTATTGGTGTACGCAGAATACACAATCATTATATAACATATGTACGTGTAATAATTGAAAATTATGAGTCCTGCGCCATGTCCAAGGTCATATCGGTAAGAGAACAAGCATACGAACTCCTCTCGGGTACTACAGCACAGTTCATGGATATCTCCAAGAACCCGACTTCACTAAGCGCGACAATCGAGTACTCATTGAACATCGTCAGTGCAATGATGCATAAGGTTCAGGCTGAAGTCGAACGGAATAGTACGTTCAGGGAAGAACTGAAGAAGGCTATCCGAGAGAAGAACGCTGAGGAGATTACCCGTCTTATTCTCGACGTAACATCGAGAGAGTAATTTCCTCAATCCCCTGTTTTTGTAGACCCATCGTTTGTCCGACTCGCGTTCTGAATAATAGTCAGCCATTTGTTTTCTCCCAAGACCTTGATTCCCGCCAAGTCAGCAGGGGTCTTTCCGTCTAAGGCTTGATGAGGTCTCACGAAGTTATGGTAAATTTGATAGCCTTTGAGGATAGGCGTATCCACGACCTTCAGCCCTCGCATCACCTTCTCGCGGTCGCGTATCTCTCCGTTCATCCTTTCCATTTTGTTGTTGTGAATCTTGCCCGCGAGTCGAATCTCCTTGATGTGTTCAGGCTTCACATCTGTTCGTCTCCATGAGTAGACCTTCTTGAACGCGGCATGGTAAGACCAGAGGCCGTCAGTTATGAGAGTCGCGGGAACCTTGCCCGCGACCTTCATGCTCTCGTAGAAGAAGTGCCTCGCGTCATGCTTCTGCTTCGAGTCCGCGACTTCTTGCGCTATCCAGAACCGCGTTTCGTCGTCCATCATGGCGAAGACATACTTCATGTTGCCTCGGAACTTGACATACACCTCGTCGGCTCTCCAAGTGTCGGAGACCTGAGGCGTTATCTTGTCGAGGTAGGTCTCCATCAACCCGACATACTTCTGAATCCACTTCCACACGGTCTTGTGCGAGACCTCTACGCCCAAGAGCCTTAGAGACTTCTGGACGTTCCTCAGGCTTTCTCCTGAGAAGTAGAGCTGAAGCGCGGTGGTTATCGCCTTAGGGTCATGCTTCATCTTCTCGAACCCGACATTCACGGAGAAGTCGTATCGACACTCTTGGCAGGTGAACCTCTGAAGGTCTCCCGCCTTGTTGTGGCGAATGCCGTCCTTGATTACATGCCTCGAACCGCAGAACACGCACGCGTCCGTTGTGGTGAACTCCGCGAGGGTTCCGAGTTCTACGGCTGTCCTAATCTTCCGCGAGAACAGAACCGCGTGGACATGCTTGCACGCGACTCGTCGGAAGGAGTAGTCGGGGCAGGTGCAACTCCAGCCCGACTCCAAGGCTCTGACGAAGTATTCCCCGTGTCCCGACTGACTCCTCACGGCGTATTCGTTGTCGTCTAATCTCCGCACTTGGTTCCCCAAGTCGCAGATTAGCCTGCCACGCTGAGCGCGAGAATCGTAAGAGGGGGCTTGGCTCATCTACGCCAGCTCCCTTGCGTTCCGTCGAGCTTCGAGGTTTGAAACAAAATCCTCGAACTCGTCCCTGTCCATTCTCGAAGCGGAGTTGTTCTTGGGTCATATCTGCCGTCAGGACGGTAGACACCACGGTATATATCTCTATCGCCCGTTCGCCTGATAGAGAAGTCGGGTTCTACGCCTGACGAATGGACGGTAGACTAATAAGACAGCGAAACGGGGGTAGACTGATGAGCCTTGAAACCACGGTAGGAGTGGCAAAGGTCGGAACCAAGTCATTGAGGGCGACAGTCCCCGAAGGAATAGTGGCTTTCCTCGACCTCAGTTCGGGAGACAAACTCGAATGGAGAATGGACATCGAGAACGGGAAGAAGGTCGTGAAAGTCAGGAAGGCGCCTTAGGAATGAGTGACGAATCCGGGCGCGTTATCATGGAAGAGGCGGAGAAGATTCTCAGGCTTCTGAAGGATGAGATAGTAGTCGTGAAGGAATCCCAACGGGCTCATATGGTTGAGCAGATTCAGGATGAGGATGGCAAGGAGAGAAAGGTGTCCCGAAAATTCGCAGACCTCTTAGCGGGTCGCCGCTCAACCTTTGAAGTCTGGCGTGCAGACTACTCCCCTGAGGGGACAACCTACCGATTCAAGGCCGCCAGAGACCTCGTTCAGATTTACGAATACGGGCACACTTGGGGATATTTCGAGAAGGGAGAAGGATACATCTTCAAACTTGGCGAGGCAGAGCAGACCGCGAAGAAATTGTCTCAAGACGTTGCGAGCCTAACCAAAGAACGGGATGCATGGAAAAAGAGATATGACGACTGCGAATCGTCCAAGTTCGGAACGGGGGCATTCACAAGTAATGTCGAAGAATAACCTCGTCAAGTGCCTCAGATGTCAGAAGGTTCTCATTCAAGAGGAACAGGCCGGCCATATTTGCACTCCCGAACTCAAGGGAGTCATCTACCTTGATATTGATTACCTCGTAGAAACGAAATCAGAGACGGGTGAACCGTTGTTCTTGGTCAAGGGACTCAACGGCTATCTCTACCGTTTGACAAAGAAGACCAAACAGACATTCATCGAACTATCATCCCCCGAAAGTAAACAGGGAGACGACTTTGAGCATGAACCCCGAGAAGGTAACAGTTCCGAGGTCTCCATCTTATATACTCCTTATATACCGACCGGGCTTCCGGTCGACAAATGCCTCAGACAAAAGCGATCGTGAGCATTGAAAACGTAGTAGCTTCTGCATCCATAAGCCAGACGGTCGACCTCAACCTGATCACCAAGAACTTCGTGACGGTCGAGTACCACCCCGATCAGTTCCCCGGCCTCGTCTTCCGACTCAGGAATCCGAAGACAGCGACCCTGATCTTCAGCTCGGGGAAGATGGTCTGCACGGGGGCGAAGTCTGAAGAACAGGCCCGCAAGGCAGTCGAAGAAGTGGTGAGGCAGCTGAAAAAGGGCAAGATTCCAATAAAGAACGAAGCCGTTGTCGAAATTCAGAACATAGTCGCATCGGCGAGCCTCGGCGGAAAGGTCCATCTCGAGGAAGCCGCGAGGGTCCTCCCGAAGTCGATGTACGAACCTGAGCAGTTCCCGGGCCTGATTCACAGGATGGCTGACCCGAAGACGGTGATACTGCTGTTTGCGTCAGGAAAGCTCGTCTGCACTGGGGCAAAGAAGGAGAGCGAGGTCTACAGGGCAGTGAACAACCTTCATGTGACGCTTGAAGAGAAGAATCTTATGGTCTACTGACGGCGTCCCACAGATTTTGTTATCGCCTTCAGGTCCTCTTCGCCAATTAACTCCATCGCAAAGAGCGTGTCTGCCAACTCCACGACATCGGTCAGGCAGTGAAGTGCGATTCCTTCCTTGCTGAGCCTCGCTCGCGCGCCTTCCATCCTGTCGATGAGCACGGCGGCGTCAGTGACCTCTCCGCCTTCCTCCTGGACGGCCTTCGCTGAAGCGAGAATCGTCTTCCCCGTAGTCGAAAGGTCGTCAACCACGAGTACCTTCCAGCCGGGACGGACCTCGCCTTCGACCACCCGCCCGCTGGCCTGTCTGGAGCTCCTCGCATATGTCAGCGGCTTCTTCAGCGAGAGAGCGAGGGGAGCGGCCAGGGTGAGGCCGCTTAAAGGCACGCCGCAGATAGCGTTCGCCCGTGGAACCTTGGCCGAGACCAGCCGGGTCATGGAGTCGACCGCCAGCGCATACAGCCCGGGGTAACTCAGGATTCCCTTCAGGTTGATGTAGTAGGAGCTCTCCTTGCCGTCGGGGAGAGTAAACGTGCCGAACTGAATCGCCCCCGCCTTGATCAGGCCCTCAGCAAGGTTACTTATTTGAGAGCGGCGCGTTCTCCACGCCATGCGGATGGCCCCCGCATTCGAACTTAAAAACCAACGCCGAACCTGAGGTGATGTTTGCCGGAACTCTGGATTCCTTATGGCTCAGTAGAGACTCTCGTGACAATCCAAGCCGAGAACCTGGGCGTGGTGGTGGACCCCCAGCCCGAGATGGGCGTCACCGAGAAAGAAAGACTTCTCGAAGCGCTTAAGAGGACATCTGCGTTATTCATCTGCGACGCATCTCCACCGACGGCCGAGCTCCTGCGGGAACTCGCCGAAGGAATCGTCCATGCCGCTGCCTTGAAGATCTTCTCAGCCGCGCCCAGAAGGGTCGAGTCCGCCGTGCCGGAGCTCAAGGGCAGGGTCACGACACTTCCACCGCCTATCTCCACGGACGACGGGGGGACGGTCCTCGCGCAGGAATTGATCGAGAGGGGGGCCAAACTCTTCGTCGGCACCCCGCGGCCTGACCCCTTGTTCGGAATCGCAGACGCAAAGGTCGAGGCATGTCTCAACTGGGTCGCCCATTCACATAGGGAGGCGGCCAAGGCGAGGAAGGAGATGGAGCCCTCTCCCTTCGAGAGGACGAAGTCCAAGGATGCGATGGACGCCATTGCCGAAGGCATCGCAGAGGCGAGCTTCATCGACGTCCTTCCAAGAGGAGGGAAAGTGAGGACAGTGATGGAGGACGCCCCCTTCGACGCTATCAAGAACGGCTTCTTCAGCGCCGGTGTCCCGCCCGCGAGGGCAATCGTGGTGGGGACCGGGGGAAGGGGCTACGACGATACCCTCTCCTCGGCGGTAAGGACCGCGTGGAACGCCTTATCTGGGGTCAGGAGGTCCGGCTCGGTCGTCCTGATGGCCGAATGCTCGGAGGGCCTCGGCTCGACGGCGCTTGACATGGCTGCCACAGGCAGGGTCTCGGGTGAAGGGGGCAGAAAAAACGAGGTGTACGTTGATGGCCTTGAGGACGTCTTCTACCTCAGCAAGCTGAAGGACGAGTACGACGTCCTGCTCCTCTCGGGTCTGCCCGAAGTCTACGCGAAGTCGAAGCTGGGGCTAGCGACTGCGAGGGGCTCGGGGGAGGCGGTCGGGAGGGTCCTGAACAAGCTCGGCCGGTCTGGGAAGATGAACGTAGTGACCCGAGCCGCCGAGTGCAGAATCGAGTCAACCTAGAGGGAACCCTGCGAAGGAATGAGGCATGGGCATGCATAGCAACGCGACGACCAGTGCGCCGAGGTACAGCCACTTCCTCCTGTCCGAAATGGGGGAGACCTCGTCGAGCAGCTGAACCTCGGAGGAACGGCTCAAATTCATCAGCAGAAGGACCACGAAGGCCAACGCCCAGTATGTGGGCAAGTCAACGGAGATTAGCAGAATCAGGCTCAAGTAGGATGCCGCCCTCGAGGCTCTGGGTCCCCACGTGAGGCTCGACAGATACCCCCCGTCGAAGGTCGCCATTGGGAGCAGGCCAATGAACGTAAGGATGAGCCCCACGGTTGCTCCGTCTGCCAGGGGAGAGAGGGACGAGTATCCTGTGGCGACACCGGGCAGGAGCGGCCCGACGACAGCGTCCAGGCCCATCTGGATGACGCTGGGGCAGAGCGTCGCCGTGCCATTGACCTGCTGGCAGCTTTGCAAAGGCACCGCTGACTGGACGCTCAGGATGGCTCCGAAGACGTACAGAGCCATCGCGACCGCGAGTCCCATGAGCGGGCCGGCGATGATGACGTCGAAGAACCGGTCCCTGTTGACTGCGGGTCCCCTCTGGCTGGAAATGATGCCCAGCGTAGGAAGGGCCGCGGTGACGCCTGGAATCCCTGGGAGGACATGCGGGGCCGGAGACGCCTCGCTTCTCTTTCGAGACATGTACATATGGCCTAGTTCATGGGCCGCCACCACCGCGATGACCGCGGCCCCGTAAAGGAGGATGACGGATCCCTCTGGTACTGACGGCGCATATTGCTGGTAGATGGTCCCTAGGAGCAGAGCGAATGCGACGACCGACCCCAGGGTAAGAAGCGCGAGGACGACCGGGACCCTCGACCGCCATTTCTCATCCTTCTGTGCCTTCCGTACGAAGAGGAGGGCATCCTCCTGGGTCCCTACGAGCTTGGGAGTCAACCCGGATGCCTCGAGCTCCAGGCAAAGCTCGACAAATCGCTCCTTCGAATCAGGTCGGTATTCGATGCTGAACTCCATCTCCTCGTCCGGGAGCTGGAAGCTATCCCTGACCGTGAACTTCGAGCGGACAAGAGCCTCCGGGTCGACAGGCTGCGCCGACAACTGGGCGGCCACCCCGCCGTCCGATAGAAAAGGAGTTCTTCAGGACGCAGGAAGACTTAATCATCAGTTGGGGGCGCACCGGTGGGTTTGCAGAAAGCCGTCTTGGCCAAGCTAGGCGACTACGAGATTCGCCGGTGCGAAAGGGAGGACATCCCCTCGGTCATCGAAGTGAACATGAAAACGCTCCCCGAGCACTACTCCGACTATTTCTACTACGAGATACTGTCCGAGTATCCCGAGACCTTCCTGGTCGCGGAGCTGCGTGACGTCTTGGTCGGATACATCATGTGCCGGATAGAATACGGCTTCTCCCAGCTGAAGCGGTTGGCCCTAGCGCGGAAGGGGCACGTGGTTTCGGTTGCGGTGGAAGAGGAGCACCGGAGCAAGGGGATTGGGACGGGCCTGATTCTCGCGGCGCACGCGGAAATGGTGAAGAAGTCGGCCACGGAGTGCTACCTCGAAGTGCGAATCTCAAACACTCAGGCGATTGCGCTGTATCAGCGAGTCGGATACAAGATTACGGGGCGACTTGAGGCCTACTACAGGGACGGCGAAGGTGCCCTAGTGATGGCCGTCCAGGTCGGGAAATGAGGCAGAGCGCCCCCTTCGCAGACTTGGCAAGGACCCTCGAAGACGTGAAGTCGACTCGCAGCAAAAACGAGAAGGTCAGAATGCTCGCCTCATACTTGTCGGGCCTGCGGCCGGACGATGCGGAGACGGCGGCCCGAGTGTCGTCGGGTAGAGCCTCCGAAAGGGGGAGCAGGGACGAGGCTCAGGTGGGATATTCAGCCCTGCTCGAAGTGGTCAAGGAAGCGACCGGGGCCGGGGGCGAACGGGTCTCCGAGGCCTATCTTAGGCACGGCGACCTTGGAGAAGTCGCTGAAGAACTCCTCGCCGGCAAGAGGGAACAGACCCTCTTCCAAGAACCGCTGACGCTGCATGACCTCGACGAGACCTTTGGGAGGCTCCGGTCTGCGAGGGGGAAAGGGTCGGCGACCGCGAGGAGGGCGCTGGTGAAGTCCCTGATCCTAAGGGCTACGCCCCTAGAGGGGAAGTACGTCTTCAAGATCCTGACAGGAGAGATGCGGACCGGCCTGGTCGCTGGACTGGTCGAACAGGCGATCTCTCAGGCGTACGCAGTCCCAAGGAAAGAGGTCGCCCGTGCCCACATGATCGTCGGGGACCCAGGTCTGCTGGCGAGCGCCGCGGCCAGGGGAGAAGTCGGACAGCTCAAGATGGCACCGTTCAGGCCCGTCAACTTCATGCTGGCGGAGCCGATGGCCACTCCCCTCGAGGTCTCCGCCCACTTCGGGAAGGAGGTCTACGCTGAGTACAAGTACGACGGCGTCAGGGCGCAGGTCCACAAACGGGACGAAGAGGTGAGGCTTTACTCGCGGAGGTTGGAGGACATCACCGCGAGCTTCCCTGAGGTGACGTCCTCAATCGGCAGGGCAGAGGGCGATCTCGTGCTCGACGGAGAGATCGTGCCCTTCTTCGAGGGACGCCCTCTCCCGTTCCAGCTTATCCAGAGGAGGCTAAGGAAAGTGGAAGGGTTCAAGGACGCTGCCATGAAGGCGCCGGTCACATACTTCGCATTCGACATCCTATACAGAGGTGGTGAGGAGAAGCTCGGCCTCGCTCTTTCGGAGCGCAAGAATGAGCTCAGCGCCGTGATGGAAGGGGTGGGCGTTCTCGCCCATTCCGAGGTGGTACGCCAGGCTTCAGAAATAGAAGCCGCATTCCGGAGGAGCAGGACTCTGGGGTACGAGGGGCTGGTCCTGAAAGACCCCGCGAGCCCCTACACGATGGGGAGGAGAGGCTCCGGCTGGGTGAAGCTGAAGGAGGAGCTTGACACCATCGATGCGGTGATAGTGGCGGCCGAGTACGGGCACGGCAAGAGGGCAGGAGTCATCTCAGACTACACCTTCGCCGTACGGGACAGCGCCTCGCTGAAGACCATCGGCAAGGCGTACAGCGGCCTGACCGACGCAGAGATACTGGAGATGACGGGCCGCATGAAGGAGCTGACCGAGGAGGACCATGGATACTGGAGGAGGGTGAGGCCCGAGGTCGTGGTCGAGGTCGCGTTCGACAGCATCCAGCGGAGCGCCAGGCACGACAGCGGGTACGCGCTTCGCTTCCCCAGGATAAAGAGGATCAGGACGGACAAGTCGGTGGCCGACATAGACACAGTCGAGAAAGTCGCGACGATCTTCTCGAGGCAGAAGCAGAAGGTCGGTGATGTCTAAGACCGGCTTGGCCCAACTTCGCTTGACTTGACTTGACTCAGCATCCCTGATTGGCGCTTATATGTGACGCCGAAGTCCGAGGCGCGGTTGTTCGCGCAGCTCCTGATCGGGGTTTCCTTCGCAGTGGCTTCGTACCAGGACGTCAAGGAGCGGACCGTGAACGACATCGTATGGGTCCCGGCGCTAATCGGGTCGGCCTACGTCATCTACTCCATGTTCCCGAACCTCGCGCTCCAGCTCATCAAACTCGGGCTCATTGGGGGAATCGCGCTGGCGTTCGCGCTGCTGGGCGCCGTCGGACAGGCCGACGCAGTCGCGCTGGTGTTCGTCGCGGCAGACCCCTACCAGTTTTCGCCGATTCTGCCTCTCGTATGCGGGGCGGCGGTCGCCGTCGCGCACATCAGCTACGAGGTCGCGAAGGGAAACGCATGGGGATCAAAGACAATCGCGATCGAGAGGTTCTTGAAGGAGCAGAAGTGGATACCAGAGGCGGTCATCTCAGACGGGGTCAGGGTGGAGGTGGACAGCGACGTCAACGTCGCGAGGGACGAAGTCGAAGCGAACCAGAAGCCCGGGGCCATGGTCGAAGTGAAGTACGGGGTTCCGACGGTGGCATACCTGGGAGTCGGATACCTGGTGTACCTCGCCTACCTCCTTGCCTTCAATCAGGCCGCGCTGCTTTCGCTTCCCTGACAACATCAGGTCTGGCGAGGTTAAATGCCAATTGGTCCGGACCGTGCCCCCGCATGACCTTCGTCGTACTTGAAGGATTCTCCGGAACCGGCAAGACGACTCTGGCCCGACGCCTGGAAAGGCGGGGCTGGCTTAGGTTCCAGGAATCCGCCCACGCTCTACCTGAGCATGTCCCAGTCGCCGACAGGGGCGACACCTACTCTGACTACAGCCTCTTTGGGGCCACGATGACCTACGTTTCCACCATCTCCAGGCTGAGGAGGACGAGGAACCTGGTCTCTGAGGGCTATTTCCTTTCGGACCTCGCCTACGCGAAGATCAGGTTCGAGTTGAAGAAGAGCACGGCATATCCCGTCTTGCTTGCCCTGTGCAAAGAAGTCCTTGCGGCCCCGGGGATGTGTCCTGACCTTTACGTCCTGCTCGAGGCTGGGCCCGAGACAATCGGCGACAGGCAGGTAGGGAAGAAAGAAAGGGACAGGAACTCGACGGAGGTCTTCAGGGCCAGGTACTACTCCGCGCTGGCCGAGATCCACGATGAACTCGACGAGAGAAAGGTGGAGAAGGTGTATACGGACTCCCATGCCGAGCGAACGCTCGAGGAGGTCCTTGCTGCCATGAGGAAGAGAAAAGTGGTCAGCAGGTGAACTCCAGGAACGCTCCCTGGGAGAAGTTGCTATCTGAAGCGACAGGGGAAGCGCAGAGGTCCGTTTCCAGGGTGGCAGCCGGGCGTGATCGTGGGCTCGTTGTGGGAACCGGGGCCTCAGGGGACAAGACCCTGCTCGCTGATAGGAGGGCCGAGGAGGAGCTGTCAAGGGCGCTACTAAGGGTCGAAGGGATGAAGCTGTTGAGCGAGGAAGCAGGCAGCATGGGTGATCCCAGAAGCCGGACGCTCGCCGTAATTGACCCCCTGGACGGGTCTTCGAACTTCCGGAGAGGCCTCCCATTCTATTGCACGTCGGTTGCGATTGTGGAGGGGCGAGGTCTGAGAGGAGTCCGCTTCGCGATGGTCAGGAACCTTGTCAACGGCGACGTCTACTTCGCGGCTAAGGGGGAGGGGGCGTCGAAGAACGGGAGGAGGATCCGCACGACGAAAGGAGGCGAGTTGAGGGAATCCGTTCTGGGTATCGACCTAAGCGGGGCTTCGGGAGCCGTGATTTTGGGACTCGCCCCTCTTCTCTCCGGCGCCAAGCGGGTTGTCCACTACGGCGCGAACGCACTCGAGTTGTGCCTTTTGGCCGAGGGTAAGATTGACGCCTTCGTCGACGTCAGGGGACGGATGAGGATAACCGACATCGCAGGCGGATACCTGATAGCGAGGGAGGCAGGAGCGGCAATCTCCCTAGTCCGTGAACCTCGATTGGCCCCCGAGTTGAGCCTTGAGACCAGGTTCAGCGTAGTCGCGTCGGCAAACCGGGCCATGCACGGGGCGATCGTGCCCAGCCTTCAACAGAAGCACAGGACACTTTGACCACGCAGAAACGGCGACGTGCGCCGTTCTTCGCCGCCTACCTACGATAAGTCCCGTCCACTGATGGACCCCCGTTAATCGGTCCTCCCGTCGCGCTGCGTGAGCCCAAATTCATCGGTCCGGGCGAGGTCGCAGGGGCCTCCGCGAGTTCGGCTCCAATCGTTTACCCATCGGATTCATTAATGGAAGAAAGTCAAGGAGATGGAATGAGGGTTCTGGTAATCCTCTGGGGCCCCTTCGGCCACAGGGCTGACGAACTCGCAGAAGCAGTCGGGGGCACCCGGCGCAGCATCACACTGTTCTACGGGCCGAGGTACTTGGCGCCGATTAGATATGCCGCCCTCTTTCTGCGGACGCTGGTCCTGCTGGGCATGGAAGACCCCGAAGTGGTCTACGCACAGAACCCCCCAGTGTTCTGCCCCTTGACGTGCTTGCTCTTCTGCCGGCTGAGAGGCAGACGACTGGTGGTGGACCACCACTCAGTGTGGAGGGTCAAGACACTCAGAGGCGCCGTGGGCACCCTGATTGGTCTGATTGAGGGTTTGGTTTCAAGAGCAGCCTACGCGAACACGGCGCCGCACGACGTCTGGGCGAGGGAGCTCAGGGGAATGGGCGCGAGGAACGTCCTCGTCGTCCACGACCACGTCAAGAGGAACCCATATTCGAGAGACGATGCCGTCAGGGCCCGTTACCTGAATGGCGGCTTCCTTGCCATCGCTTCGCACGGGGGCCACTGGCTCGAGAGGATAGAGTCAGAGGTTGGGGCGGCCGCTGCCACGCCTGGACTTACGCTGGTCCTCACCGGCCCTGAGGAAAAGCTGAAGGCACGGTTCGCGCCACTGAACCTGCCCCCCAACGTCAGATACCTAGGCCTGCTTCCGATGCGCGACTATCTCGCTCTCAAGGCCTCCTGTGATTTCGCCCTGAACATAACAGACGAACCACACACACTTTCGCATGTGATTTTCGAATACATCGCGAGCGGTCTGCCCGTGATCTCCTCGAAACAAGAGGTGGTGGAAGGCGTTTTTGGAGACGCGCTCCTCTACGTCGACGAATCCGGCGCCGGCGAAGTCGCGGCCAAAGTGCATGAGCTCCTCGCGTCAAAGGAACTGATGGAGCAATACCATAGCAGAGCAACCTCGAAACACCTGCAACTTGAGTCGGTCCGCAGGGACGAGGTTTCCCGACTTCGCCACATCCTATCCTTGGAAGGCCGGGGAGCCGCCTACCCGTCGCCATCGGAGAACCGACCTGACGGGCTACCGGCTGCACGCCCGGGCGGAATCGAGACGTGACGCACAGAATCGGGGTTCGCTCCACCGGCCTGGTCGTCTTCGGGGGCCGGGCGCTCAGCGCGTTCACTGGGCTGCTGTTCATTCTGATGGCCACGAGATGGCTCGCCCCCGGGCAGCTCGGGCTCTGGGAGGTCGTTATAGACCTCGTCACTTTCTCGTCGTACCCGATTGGGATAGTGGCGTACTGGGCCACACGAGACATAGCCAGGGGAAGACTGGTCGGTAGGACCGCGTTTGTCTCCGGCGCAGCGATGAGTGGACTCGGATTGCTGCTGTACTTCTTCCTCTCATTCGTTACCTCTTCGAGCCTCGGTGCTGAGTTTCTCCCCTTCCTACTCGGGAGTCTCCTTGTTCCACTGGGCTACTGGAGCCAGGTCACGACCTCAATCGTAGTGGGCTACAGGCCGATTGCGACAGGCTATTCGCTCGCCATTTCGGAATTGATCAAGATTTCGGTCGCCTACGAGGCGCTGTACGTGTACAGGCTTGGCATCGAGGGAGTCATCCTCGCCCTCCTGGTTTCGTACTTCGTGAACTCCCTGGTGGGAACTTACATGGTGAGGGGGGCGAACAAGGAGCAGCTCCAGCCGGCGGTCGCGAAGCGGTGGATCAGGCTCTCCTGGCTGCCCGCCGTCAGCTATCTACCCCCGATCTTCCTGGCCGCAGACACATACATTGCCTCCCTGGGCTTCGGGACGGCGGTCGCGGGCGTCTACCAGCCTGCCTTCACTGTTGCCTCGGTCGTCGGCTACTCATCTGCCCTCGCATACTCTCTGTATCCCCTTCTGCTGCGCGGAGGGAACGAGAGACTGCCCGCAATCACCATAGACTTCTCGCTCCTCTTCGGTATCCCGATGGCCGTGGGCGGGGTCGTGCTGGCCTCTCCCATACTGCATCTGTTCGGTCCGAGATACATGCCGGGCAGTATCGGACTGTCCATCCTATCGGTCATGTTCCTCTTCCAGGCGATCTCCCTCGCCGTCGACCAGACCCTCCTCGGCATGGAGAGGGTCGACGCGGGGGGCGAGAAGGGCTTCAGAAGTCTAGTCAGAAGCAACCTGATCTACGTACCGATGGTCAACCTCTGCGCGGCCTTCGTCTATCTGGCGGGCATGTTCGCAGTGCTATCCTTCGTGTTCTCGAATGGCTTGGGAGACTCCATCGCCGTCGCGCTCTGGGCCTTGGTCGAACTCTGCGTCACCGTCACCTTCCTCGTGATTAAGGGCAGGCGCGCCAGCCGATCGGCAGCGCTCTTCAGGGGTGCAAGGGTGGCATACTACCTAGCGTCGGCGGGCGTGATGGGGCTCGCGGTATACCTGTTCTCATTGGTGGCCCTCAATCGGAGCGGAGGCACCCTCGTCTATGGGCTCAATCTGGCCGCTGTGATTGCGCTAGGAGGGGCCGTCTACTTCGGGCTTCTCTACGCGATGGACCCCAAGTTCAGGACAATGGCCCGCTCTCTCCTGAGATGAGCCAGTAGCGACTCTCCCCGAGGCCTTGGCGAGGCCTGCGTGTTCTCTGCCGCGGTGAACCGCCCTTGCTCAGAGGAGACTGTCCCTGAGCATGCTGAGCGATGGGAAGGAATAGTCGGGTTTTATGTCCCCCTTGGGGTCTTTCCCCACTAGCACCGTGCCGACGCCGGCCCTCCTTCCGCAGATGACGTCATTGAGCCTGTCCCCCGTGAAGAGGGTCTCCCCTGGAGCCGAGTCCAGCGACCGCATCGCGATCCGAAGCTGCGCGGCCCTGTCGAGAGATTCTTCCCTTGTCACCAGAACGTCGAACAACTCCCCGAGATGGTACTTGCCCAAGACCTTGTCGCACGCCAATGTCCCCTGCATGGTGACCAAGCCCAGCTTGGCCGCCTTTGAAATGCTGGAGAGGAGATCGACAGCCCCGTCCATCGGTGAAGCCCCGGCGACCGCCTTCAGCTCGTGCTGGTCGAGCATGTCGAAGAGCGTCTGCCTAGTGGACGGGCGGACGGAGACGAGTTGCTCCACCTTAAGGAAGATGGGCCCATCCTCTATTTCGGTCCCGGCAATCTTGCTGACCTCCTCGCGCACGCTGACCCAGTCGACCGGAATCGTGAACAGGGTGCCATCCAGGTCGAAGATGTAAGCAGCATAGTCTCTAACGCTCACAAAACCCTCTCCTTCCATCCATCCTCCCTCCAGAGAAGGACGCCCGAGTCGATGTTCCGTATCATGTAATAGCCCGCCGGCAAGAGGTCGTGCCTAGGCGCGTCGCCGGGCGGCTCCTCGCCGAGGCCCAGCCTGATGTAGAGATCGGCCAGATTCGAATACCAAGGGAGGTGCAAGTGCTTGACCGCTACATACCCCCAGAGAGGCATGGTGGTGTGGAATTTGCCTGCGTCGACTTCGGTCACGCAGGGACGTCCTCTGGAGTCCTCCTTGATGTCGATGGAGTACGCGCCGTCCGGTCGGGGGTCAAGGGCTCTGACTGACCTTTCCCCGACATCGTTGACCCTTTCGTCCTTGACAATCCTCGCAACCGAAGGCGTCCCGGTGATGCCAGAAGGCGAGATATGCTTGAAGGGGTATTCAATCCTTTCCCGGCAATAGGATGTCACCAGTTTGCCGTTGCGCCAGACTGTGTCCATGGCGATGTTCCTGCCCGGAAGATACTCTTGGATTATGAACTCGCCGATCGGGGTTCCCCTGCCGGTCCACAGCTCGATCCAGTGAAGAGCTTCTTCCTTCGACGTGCACGGCAGGCTGAGCCTCCCCCCTGCTCCATGCCTGGCCCTAACCCAGAGAGGAGCTTTGAAAGTGGAGAAAGCCTCCTCCACTTCACCCAGCCCTCCCAAGGCCACGGTCCCCGCGACGGGGACGCCCGCCTTTTCGAGCCGTTCCTTCGTCAGCAGCTTGTCCTGCCCCATCTCCATCACTTCTGGCCTCGGCAACAGCAGCGGGACAGGTATCTCCTCCCTGGCCTTGGAGAGCACAAGGGCCTCTGCCGAGGGCTGAGGGTGGAGGAAGTCGACGGTCTCCGTCTTTGCGATGCCGGCCACCTTTCGGACGAAATCGGGCGAGTCGTGCCGGGGCGTCAAGTGCCTGGAATCGAGGTCTGGCAGCTCGATGTAGTACTTGCTATAGTCGGCCCCGGCTATCCAATACCCCGGCACCGAAGCCCGCAGGGCGCGGACGAAGTTCACGCCTGCGATCCCGCCAGCCCCAGTCACGAGCACACGCCGCTTCGCTGACATGCGACTATCCGAACCTGACCCTCAAGGGCCCCCCCGAAGCTGTCACAGTCTGACCGGACGCGTTGGTAATCAACATCCCGCCCTCGACTACGGGGGCCTTCTCCTCCGTAGTCTTGAAGGTTAGCACCATCCCCTGTGGGGCGCCATCCATACTCACGACCGAGCCGTCAATGGTCAGGGGGTGGAACCGCTCGCCCCACCAACGTGCGGTCATCTCGCCCGTGGCGACGTAGCAGTTTCGGCCTGCGAGTTCATCCAAGAGACGCGGGTAGATCCGCCCGCCCCTCATCCTGACGGACTCCTGATGCCAGAGCAAGGTCATCAGACCGTTGACCCTGCTCACTTGGTCGAGGAGGCCCAGGAAATCCCTTTCTCCCTCGCTCTCGCTCCTTCCCAGGTACCCCCAGAGTGTCGTGTCCATGAGCACGAGAGGGAGCTCTAGCACGTTCATGCGCTTCCATCCCGAATCTGGCGGGTAAAAGGGCGTGCAAAGGCCGAGCCTGAAGCCCAGCCGGTCCCTGTTCCCCACCGAGCTGTCGTAGAGGAAGCCTGACGACTGCGCAATTTCCCAGGTCTTGTCGTAGTCGAACCGGAGGTAGTGTTCCCGCAGTCCGACCGGTCTGCGTCCGAAGGCGGAGTTCAACCTGGCAACGGCGCCAGCCATCTCCTCCGCGGAATCGTGCGTCCCGAAGTCTCCGTGTAGTCCGACCTCCCATCCCGACCCGGCCAGACGACCAGCGGTGCCGGCCAGCGCGCTCAGGTCGTAGTTCTTCGACAGGAAGTAGAAGCTCGACCTGAAGCCCCGCCGGGCCTCGAGGTCGGCTATCAGGTCGATGTTGTTGTACAGGGACCTCAGCCCCAGCAAAGCAAGCACGATGTCCGAAAAGGAGAAGCGGCCCGCGCGTCTGAGAAGGTGAGTCATCGGTCGGCGGACGTTGTCAACGTCGTGCGTTATGCAAGCAGCGACCTGGGCGTTTCTAGGCCAGCGGGCCTTGCGGACGAAGAACTTTGAACGCTCGAGCGCCTCAGCCTCGACATCTGCAAGGAAGCGGGCGGCGGCTTCCTCCAGCACGGGCGCCTGCGCTGCGGATTCGGGCGAGCCGCGCACGGCCGCGGCGAGGCCATCGACCAGTTCCGAGGGGATTGAAGCCGGGTCGAGGCTCTTGGTAACTAGGCCCAGGCTGTCCTCAAGGAAGGCCGCGACGTAGGGTCTTGCTGCCGCGCTCACTCCGCCTTCTCCCCTTTCTCGGCTGAGGAGTCCTGAGCATCTGTCATGGTCATCCACGGGTCCCCTAAGGCCGGGGACCGCCGATCAGGACGGAAAAGTAGGAGTTCAAACTCCTCAGGATCACCTTCATGAGCCGGAGCGGTCCCGGGTTGGCGGCCGACTCCATCAACATGTCGAGGAAGTACACCTCGACCGCGCCGAACCGTGTGCCCCTGATGAAATACCCCCTCCAATCAGTGATGTCACACGATGTGAAGGGCTGGAAGAAGGTCAGGATCTGCCTCCTCGCCTGGGGGGTGCTCTCTGGCCTCAGGACGAGTATGTCGATGTCGTGCGCGGAGGCCCTCCCAGCGCCGACGCTTCCGATGAGAGCAACGTCAATCCCCAGAAGGGCAAGCCCAGCCCGGATCTGATCGAAGCTGACTCTCTGCGCTTCAAGACCTTCCGTCAAGGGACAACCCCGTCTTGGAGGAGTGCGCGGCCCTTCCAGGCCGCCGTCGGTGCCACCTTGCCGGGTTCGGCCGCCATCATCGAGCCCTCCCGTCCCTGCGGGCCGAAGGTCGCGAACTCACGTCTGGGAAGACCCGTTCGAGGCGGCCCTCGATCCGTTCCTGGACTTCTTCACAGTCACCCGTCGCGTCTATCACAGCCAGGCCCTTCGACTCTGCGATTGCAAGGTACTCTGTGCGTTCCTTCGCAAGAACCGTATCGGCATACCTGATGTGGCTGGCCCGCGAGGCTATCACATCGAGCGACCTCCTCACGGGCACGTCAAGGAGGAGGGCGCATGTGGGCGAGGGCAGGAAGAACAGCCACTTCAGTCCGCCGACCCGATAGCCCAGCGCCTTGTATTTCACGTAGGTGCTCCAGCTGAACCTGTCGTAGATTATGACCCTCCCCTCCATCCCCCGGCCGAATGATCGGATGACATGCATCAGAAGGTTGTCCAGGGCCGAGAGCAAGGGCCGGAGCGGGTGTCCGCCTTTCCTGATCCCTAGCAAGACGTTGCTGCCCCTCCGACGCCTGGCGAGTCTGTCGACGACCAGGTAGTTGTGGAACGGGACGTTTGTGCAGAGATAACCCCGACCCTTGAACCAGGCCTCAAGCTCTGATGCGTGGGTGGACTTCCCACTTCCATCGATGCCCAAGAGGGCGACAGTACCTCCACGCCTACCCGAGCGGGCCGATTCAAGGAAGTTACTCAGATATGCTGAGCTCATCGAACACCACCGTAGGGGGTCTCGGCGGCAGATTGCGGGACTGACCTCCCAGAGGCAAGGGCTACTGCCCTTTGTTCTTCGTTTCGGCCTTGGCTTCTCCTGGCGGCGCCCCCATTTCCGGAATCTCAGCAATTGGCTCCGGTGGAGGGGTGGTGGCCATCGTGTACCCTATCCAGGCGAGTATCGCCAAGAGCATAGCCACGCCGACGAAGGCGGTGACCCTGATGGTGATCTGCCATGCATAGACCAGGAGGACCGCGTATAGGACGATGCCAATTATGCTTCCTCCGAAGATCGCCCCGCCTACAGCCCTGTCGTTTGCCATGGAATGTATGGCGGTCCAAAGTCGCGAATATAAAGAATTTTGCAGGAAGGCTTGGTCCCACGCTATCGAGATTCCTCGAAGAGGGTCACGCGGTGTAATGGAGAATGCGAGCAGAACGAGTCCGAACCGACAGAGGGCCGTCTAGGCTCACTGGAAATCCCTTCGCCGCACGACGAGCAGCGGAACGAGCGTTGGCTCCGACTCCACGAGAGCCGCGTCGATTTCGTAATCACTTTCGGTGCAGTCACATGTGTTGTTGGTCAGGGGCGGGCGCGATTCATGAGCGCCCCGCGGACCGTCGTCTCGAATGGTGGCGGCGGAAGGCGCAGATGATGCCTCACTAGACAGTCCAACGCCCTAAGAGGAGGCAATGGAGACGGCGGATACAGTTTTCAGAAGCTATCGACCAGGGCCGACGAACCTCACGATTCTGGCCGAACTCTCGGCGCCAGAGCAGAGCCGGCGTCTAGGCCTTCGCAGCGGCCTTCTCGACCTGACCCTTCTGAGTGATTTCCCGGACGATACCGGCTGCCACCGTGCTGCCCATGTCACGCAAGGCAAAGCGTCCCAACTCAGGATAGTCCTTGAACGTCTCGAGCACGATCGGTCTGAGCGGCTGTATCCTTACGATTGCGGAGTCTCCTGTCTTTATCGTCTTCGGCTTCTCTTCGGTTGGCTGGCCTGTCCTGGGATCGATTTTTGCCACGATTTCCGAGATGGTAGCCGCGACCTGCGCGGTGTGGGCGTGCAGGACCGGGGTGTATCCGGGCGCTATCGCTGTCGGGTGGAAGACTACGATAATCTGAGCAAGGAACTCCTTCGCAATCGTGGCTGGGTTGTTCGATGGTCCCAGAACTGAGCCCCTGCGGAAGTCTGTCTTTGAGACCCCCCTCAGGTTGAACCCGATGTTGTCTCCAGCCATCGCTTCAGTCATGGCGGTGTGGTGAGTTTCGATGGACTTCACTTCAGCCGTCAGGCCTTCGGGCATTATCGAAATGGAATCGCCGACCTTGATCTTGCCAGTCTCGATCCTTCCGACCGGGACAGTTCCGACTCCCGTGATGGTGTAGACGTCCTGAACAGGGAGCCTGAGAGGCTTGTCGATGGGCTTCGGTGGCTCGGTGAACTGGTCCAGCGCCTCAAGGAGGATCGGGCCCTTGTACCAAGGCATGTTGGTCGACTTTTTCACGAGGTTCTCGCCAGTCCAGCCGGACACCGGGATAACGTTGATCTTCGTGATGTTGTAGCCTACCGTCTTCAGAAGGTTCTCAACATCCTGTTTCGCCTCGCTGAACCTCTGCTCGGAGTACTTCACGGTCTGGTCGTCCATCTTGTTGATGCAGACGACAAGCTGGGTGACGCCCAGCGTCCTGAGAAGGAACGCGTGTTCCCTCGCTTGGCCTCCCGGCCCGAGGGCGACGTCTTCCTCACCCTTCTTGGCGGAGACGACCAGGACAGCGGCGTCGGCCTCGGAAGCTCCTGTAATCATGTTCTTGATGAAATCGCGGTGCCCGGGCGCGTCGATCAGCGTGTAGAAGTACTTTGGCGTCTCGAACCTCTGGAAGGCGAGGTCGATCGTGACTCCCCTTTCCCTCTCGTCCTTCAGCTGGTCGAGGACCCAGGCGTACTTGAAGGAGTCGCCCGCTCCGGTCTTCTCTGACTCCTTCGCGAACTCCTCGATCATCCTTTGGTCGACGACGCCTAAGTCGTAGAGGAAGTGGCCCATAGAAGTGGACTTCCCGTGGTCCACGTGGCCGCAGACAATCAAGTTCAGGTGGGGCTTATTCGCCATGCTACGTCACTCTTTACATGAAACGACCCTCCCTGAGTATATTTAAGCGTAGTGGAGTGAAACGCATCCACCATCTTCTCGACCTCTCTTCCATTGTGCCTCACAAAGATAGGTCTCAAGATTTCCGCTATTGCTTCTCTTGTTTCCGACATAGGCGAGGTACTGTTGCATGGCCTTGCCTTGTCTGATGATTTCATGAAGTCGGAAGAGTTTGGCGTTCTTCGGGCATCCGTGGTATCTTTGTCTTTGTTCCTTTGGTGAGTACTGGTTAGCGTAGTGAGTAACAACAGAACTTGCATCTAGCCGAAAGAAAAGAGCATCGAGCGTTCCGGAACCCGTTTTACCTTCTACGGGCTTATACGGATTAGCTCGATGACATGTAACTCCAGAGGATTACGCCCACGAGCATCACTATTGAACCAGCGAAGCCCGTTATGAGCGCGCTCGCGGCGTCCGCGCTGAGCCCGAGGCTCATGACGAAGTTGATCACAGGAGCCCTGACGAGCCAAGCGAAGAAGCCTAGAGCGTATCCTAGGAGCCAGAATCCGAACAGGATTGTTCTTCTTCCCATGCCGTATCGATAGATGATATCGGGGTCGAAGTCGGTAAATGGGCGGAAGATGGTATTCCTTCACGGATTTGTTGAAATCTTTAGAGCAAAATGCCCGCGAGGGAGAGCAGGTAGGTGGTCGCGATGCTCGCACAAACTCCGAGGGCTAGGAAAAGGACGCTTTCCAAGACGGTCCCTCTCTCATGCCGCGTGTACTCGTCGCTGATGCATCCGAGCATCAGTCCGCCGAACGAAGACATTGGGTCCTTGGGCAATTCGAATGCCGAAAAAGAGGGTTCTGGGTTAATTAACGGTTGTGGAAGCTGGGTCCTTGAGTGCAAAACCGAGATTTCGAGCTTGTCCGCCCCATCCGGCTGTCCACCTTTCCGTCCGTTCGAGTGCCCGCCAGCCCGAGCACGGCTGCGACAAGGAATCCACCGACGGCGCGGAAGAGTCGACGGAACAGTCCCCGGGCAAGCGTTATTATAGTGAGGGCAGATTACGGATTCGGCAAGGTGTGTGGCCTTGCGCGATAGCTTTGTGCGGAAGCTCGACGGGGCAAGGAGCGTCTCCACTTTCAGGGATTTCATCTTACTCCCGGGGAGGAGCAGGGCCGAGCCAGGGGAGATCGACATAACGTCAAGGCTGACAAAGAAGATCAGGCTCGAGGTGCCGTTGGTCTCGTCTCCGATGGACACCGTCACCGAGTGGCGCCTAGCCGTCGAAATGGCGAGGCTCGGAGGGGCCGGGGCTATCCACAGGAACATGTCGACAGAAGACCAGGTGGCGCAGGTGAAGAAGGCGAAGTCCTCGAAGGTCTATGCGAGGAGCAGAGACGACAAAGGAAGGCCTCTGATAGGGGCGGCGGTCTCGCCTTTGGACGCCGAGCGGTGCAGGGCTCTTGACCTGGTGGCGGACTTCCTAGTGGCGGACGTCGCCCATTTCCACAGTTCCAAGGTAATCGCGGCCGCGAGGCGGCTCCTCCCCGAGCTCAGCGTCGACTTCATCGCAGGGAATGTGGGTACAAAGGAGGCGGTTGCTGACATCACAGACGAGCTGCCAAGGGTCGAGGGATTCAGGGCGGGAATCGGCTCCGGTTCAATCTGCATCACCTCTGAAGTGACGCGAGTCGGTGCACCCACGCTGTTTGCGGTCGCGGAGGTCGCGAGCGCCCTCGCTGAAAGGAAGCTCGACATCCCAGTAGTAGCCGACGGCGGGATCAGGGGCCCAGGCGACGCGGCTCTGGCCTTCGGGGCAGGGGCGTCCGCGGTGATGCTGGGTTCTATGCTGGCCGGGACGGAAGAGGCGCCGAGCGAATCCGTGGTCAGGGACGGGAAGAGGTTCAAGGTCCACAGGGGTATGGCCAGCGCCGCGGCGAGACGAGTGAGGTTCGCAATCGACAGGTATGCGGTGCCGGCGAAAGGTTTCGACGAAGGCGTGGAGGCGTACGTTGAGTACGCCGGAAAGGCGGAGACTGTGGTCGCGACGATGGCGAACGGCCTAAGGGCGGCATTCGGGTACGCCGGCGCAGAGAATGTGAAGGCGATGTGGAACAGCTCTAGGTTCGGGGCGATAACCGCGATAGGGGCGGCAGAGCTGGGGGCCCACTCACTAGAGGTCAAGAGGTAGCATGGCCGACCAGGGGTTAGCAGGAGGAATAGCCGTCCTCGACTTCGGGGGGCAGTACGCCCACCTGATCTGCAGGAGGGTTAGGGCCCTGGGCGTCTACGCGGAGCTGCAGCCGCACGATGTCTCCGTCGCGGAGCTGAGGAAGATGGGCGTCGCCGGAGTGATTCTGTCTGGAGGCCCAGCAAGTGTTTACTCCGAGGGAGCGCCGAAGGCCGACCCGAAGCTCTTCGGAGGGGAGGTTCCGCTTCTGGGGATCTGCTACGGTTACCAGCTCCTTGTGAAGGCTCACGGAGGGGAGGTCGAGAAGGCCGAGCGGAGGGAATACGGGAGGTCGAGCGTCAAGATCCTCGACAAAGGCGGACTCTTCGACGGAGTGAAGAAGGACCGGTTGGTCTGCTGGATGAGCCACACGGACTCGCCGACGAGGCTCCCTCCTTCTCTCAAGGCTATCGCCTCCAGTGCCAACTCGCCCTACGCTGCGGTCAGGTCTTCGGACGGGCACCTCTACGGCGTCCAGTTCCATCCCGAGGTGTCGCACACCGAGGAGGGGCAGGCCATCTTGGCTAATTTTGTGCTCGGCGTGTGCGGGGCGCTCCTCAACTGGAGTCTCGAGGGGTTCATGAGAAGGACAATCCAGACGCTCACGGAGTTGCAGGGGAGGGTGCTCTGCGCGGTCTCGGGAGGGGTCGACTCGTCCGTGACTGCGGCGCTGTTGCACGAGGCGATAAGGGACAGGCTGAAGTGCGTCTTCATCGACACAGGACTGCTGAGGGCCGGGGAAGCCGAGAATGTGAAGGAGTTCCTAGGGCGCGGCCTCGGAATCGACGTATCCTTCGTGGATGCCTCGGCGGAGTTCCTGAATGCCCTCCATGGCGTGACCGACTCTGAGGAGAAGCGCAAGGTGGTTGGGAAGAAGTTTGCTGACGTTTTCGAGGAGTTTGCAAAGGTGGAGGGACCGTTCGCCTACCTGGCTCAGGGGACGCTCTACCCCGACGTGATTGAGAGCGGGAGGTCCAGAGGGCCGGCCGCTATGATCAAGACGCACCATAATGTGGGAGGCCTCCCGAAGGGGCTTTCGATGCAAGTAGTGGAGCCCGTCAAGGAGCTTTACAAGGATGAGGTAAGAGAGCTGGGCAGACTGCTCGGGCTCCCGCAGAAAGTCCTTCAAAGACACCCGTTCCCCGGCCCGGGCCTGGCCGTGAGGGTCGTCGGGGAGGCGACGCCGGAGAAGCTGAGGGTAACGAGAGAGGCTAGCAGAATCGTCGAGGAGGTGATCGAGGAGGAGGGCCTTTACTCAAAGGTGTGGCAGGCGTTCGCCTTCGTGGGCGACGACAAGGTGACAGGGGTCCTGGGGGACGAGAGGCGCCTCGGATACCAGGTGACGGTCAAGGTCGTAGAGTCAATCGATGCCATGACAGCCGACTGGGCGAGACTCCAGCCTGAGGTCCTGGAGAGGATCTCCACCAGGGTGACCAACGAGGTCGAGGGCGTGGTCGGCGTCGCATACTCCGTCTCCACGAAGCCGCCCGCGACGATTGAGCCACAGTGAACCGCTTGAACACGCTCGGTCCGAAGACAGAGCTCGCAGAGCTCCATGTCCACCTGGGCGGCTCGGTCGACCCTGCCGTGATGTGGGAGATAGCCCACGCCCAGGGAATCAGACTTCCTACAAAGGACTACTGGAGGTTCGTGGACCTGGTGACGGTGACTCCGCGGAGCAGGAAGTCATTCGGCTATTACCTTTCGCTCTTCCACCTGACCGAGCTGATTCAGTCCAGCCCGATCGCGATTGAGCGCTCGGTGTACCAGACGATTGCCGGGGCATACAGGAAGAACAACATTACCCTACTTGAGCTCAGGTTCAACCCGATGAAGAGGAACAGGGGAGGGGAGCAGGACCTCGACCACATAATGATGGCAGCCGTGCGGGGGATTGACCGGGCCTCCCTCGAGTACCCGGTCAAGACTGGGATAATCGTATGCCTAGACAGGGAGTTCGGCCAGAGGCTCAACGAGATACTGCTCAAGAAGGCGATAGCATTCTCCGGCAGGGGCGTGGTGGGAATCGACATGGCAGGGCCGGGGAACAAGGGGTTCCGCTACGCCGACTACAAGGGGATCTTCAGGAGGGCCAGGAAGGAGGGGCTCGGGCTGACGGTCCACGCTGGGGAAGACGAGGGTCCCGAGTCGGTGAGACAGGTCCTGGAGCACCTGGAGCCCGATAGGATAGGGCACGGGGTGAGGGCAACGGAGGACGATGGGACCCTGGAGCTGCTTAAGCAGAGGGGAACCGTCCTCGAGGTCTGCCCGACCTCAAACCTACACACAGGGGTGGTCAAGAACATGAGAGGGCTGAGGCAAATCTTCGCGTCTCTCAAGGAGTTCGACATCAGATACACGCTCAACACGGACGGGCCCGAGATGCTCAGGACCAACCTGAGAGGAGAGATCGACTTCCTGATGCGTGAGGGTGCCATGCGCGAGGAGGACGTCCTGCGCTCCAACCGAACCGCCTTCGACTCCTCTTTCGTTGAATAGGCAGGCAGCCGGTCAAGCGGCCAGCCCGACAGCTTCCCTGCGCGGAACTCGCCCACCCTCTGGGGTGAAAAGGTTTGAAAAGGCGAACAGCGAAGGCGCCCTTCCAATGGAGCCGGCCGAGAAGCAGGTCGAAGTGGGCGAGTTCAGGATAAACTACGCAACCGCCGGGAGCGGGGAGCCCCTTCTCTTCCTTCACGGGAGCGAGCCCGCCGAGACCTGGCGGGTTTGGGACCCGATCCTGGGCCTTGCAGACACGTACCGCATCGTGGCCCCCGACCTGTTGGGCTACGGGAAGTCCTCGAGGCCCACGGAGACACCCGACTACAGGACCCAGGCACAGACGATGGGAGACCTCGTGGAGAAGCTCGAGATCAGGGCGATGTCTGTGGTGGGAAGCGGCTGGGGCGGGCAGGTCGCCCTCGAGTTCGCACTCTCCAAGCCTGAGTCCGTGAACTCGATGGTCCTCATCGCCAGCACGTACGACAAGGACCAGCTGCGACGCCTGGGAAAGCTGAGGAAACCGACACTGATAATATACGCAGAGGACGACATGGTCACCCAGCTGAAGGCAGGGTACCTGCTCAGGGACGCAATCGGGACTTCGAGGCTGGAAGTGCTGGACCCGGTCTCCCGCGACCCCAGGTACGACTTCCGCATGTCCCACAGGCTGCAGAAGTTCAGGGCCCCGAAGGTTCTCCAGTTGGTCAGGCTCTTCCTGTCGAGGCCAGACGGAATGGTCGCCGAGCCGCCCGAACTGGAAAACGAGCTGAGGGGTATGGAGCTGCACAGAGAGGACGAGAAGTCCGACGAGGCCGCTACCTAGAGGCCATCGCGACGCGTTCCTGCTCGTTCTTCTTCTTGACGGAGTGGCTGTTTGAGTCGCCAGCCGCTGCCTGGATGATCTCATCTGCGAGGACTTCTTCCACGCTGCGCGACGACGCGAACGCCGCCTCCCTCACCCCCTCAGGAGATGAAGCGGAGAGCCAGGTCTATCCTGCGGACGGGGGAGATGTCGACCGACTGGTGGTAGACAACGCCGCCGTAGCTCAGCCTTGTCGTGTCCTCGTTGGGGGATGCGTTCTCGACCGCCTTCACTAGCTGCTGGATCGGGTTCTGGCCCGTCTTCAGCTCGATGATGGTGAACGCCGTCTTCACGATGTTCATCGCCTTCTGTTTCTTGCCTCCCATCCTGCCGGTGTTTTTCGCGTACTTCTTGCCGAAGTGCATCATGTGGTCCACGAGCCTCTCGACGATGTTGACTTTGGTCTTCCCGAACTTCTTGTGTTCGTGCCGCCCTCCGGAATGGGGGACCAAAATCGGCCTTAGGTTGATGACGTTTTGGAGCCCCTGATCCTCAATCTTGACGCCTGTCATGTCCCACCTGTTCCAGAGAAGCATGTTCGGATACTCTAGCGACTGCCTGCTCATGGCGTATGCTATCTCCTCGGCTTCTCCTTCCTTCCGTAGACGAGCTCGTTCAGCGATACGCCGTTGACCTTGAAGACTGTCCACCTGACTCCCGGTATGTCGCCCATCGCCCTCTTCATCAATCCGCCGATCCCCTGGAGTGACACTTCGTCGTGCTCGTCGACGTAATTCAGGGCTCCGTCGCCGGGTAGGAAGGCCGTGATCTGCTTTCCATTCTTCACTATCTGGACCCTGACGCACTTCCTGATCGCTGAGTTGGGTTGTTTCGATTCAATTCCTACCTTCTCCAAGACGATGCCGCGCGCCTGCGGGGCCCCCTCAAGCGGGTCCGACTTGTAGTCGAGCCCAAGCTTCCGCCTCTTGTACCACTTGTTGGACCAGCGAAACCTCTGCCTCTTCTGCGAGATCTGTCTTGCTGCGAATTCTCCGCGCGGGGAACCTGGCAATTTTCCAACCGCAACCCTCGCCCAGCGTATAAAAGCGTTCAGAAGTCGCTGGTGATTTGGACGCTGCCGATTCCGAAGTACCTGCGCACGAGGAGCCTGACCTTCTCGGCGTTCTTCCCGCCGATTCCCAAGACCGCGCCCTTCTTCCTGTAATCCACCACTACCACTACGCCCTTCGTACCGTCGAGCCTGTCGCCCACCCTGACCTCCTGGACGTACTTCGCACCTAGGGCGTTCCTGACCACCCCCTCGACGTCATCTGCCCACTCCACAACCTCGACGGGTCGCCTGAAGGCCCGCTCAATCTTCTTGACCGAGGCGCCGTCCTTGCCTATCGCGAGCCCCATCTGGCCCTTCGCGACCATGAAAATTACGCGGTTCTGCTTTTCATCGATGACGCAGTCTCGGGCCGTGGCCCCTGTCATCCCTTGGAACATTGATAGCATCGAGAGTTCGTCTGACGTGAGCTTGATTCCGGTCATATAGTAATTCACTTCATCAGCTGGTTCACGTCGGCCTCGCTGACGGAACGCAGGGATGCGGCGGAGACCCTGTAGGGCTTTCCAATCATCCGGGCAAGCTCTGCCGAGGAATGCGGCAGCTCCACCACCGGGACCCCTTGCTGTTTCGCCTCATCCCTGAGCTTCGCCCCCAGGCCTGCCGGGATGGACCGGGTGAGAAGGATGGCCTTGCTGCCTTTCATGGCCGCTAGGCTCTCCTTGGCTCCCACCGCAGTCTTGCCACCTTTCATAGCGTCCTTGAGAACCTTCGAAAGCAGAGCGTTGTCGACCAATGCCATCAGCTCATGTAGAGATCAATCATCCCGGTGCCGACCGGGATTGGCAGCCCGACGATCACGTTTTCAGTGACGCCCTTCAGGTCCTCAATCTCGCCCTTGACTGCCGCCTCGGCGAGAGTCGGGACGGTGATCTCGAACGCGGCCCTTGCGAGGACGCTGCTCTTTGATCCGGCTATCCCATGCCGTCCTATCTGCTGGATGTAGCCCTTGGAGGTCATCAGGTCTGCAACCAAGAATATGTGGCGTATGTCCACCTCGAGGCCTTGCTCGTCTAGCGTGCTCATTACCTCTCTGACGAGGGTGGCCCGCGCCGCTTCGATGCCGAGTACCTGCGCCACCTCGTGCACGTTGTTGGTGTAGACCCTGGTCGGGTCGACCCCCTGGACCATGACGACCTTGCCCAAGTTGGAGCCGGCCGTCTGTATGAACCACTCTTCCCCCTCCTTTACCACCGTCACCCTGGTAATTCCGGGGATACCCTTCAGCTTCATGTTGAGGATCTTGTTTCTGAGCGTGAACAGGGCCGAGAGGTCGGCGTTTTCCATGCTGACGTGGATGACGTTCTTGTCCTTCCTGTCGGGCTGCACGTTCCTCTTCCCGGTCTCGATGACGCTGCGGAGCTCCTCGGGGTTGGTGTCCCTGTCTGCCATCATGTCAGGGCTAAGGTGCAGCTTGATTCCCTCGGTCGGGTCAACCTCGCTGAAGGCGACGACATTGCCGACTTTGCTGAAGAGTATCTCCTTCGCGACTTTGACGGCCTTCTCGTTCGAAGCGGCGTATTCCTTCGTGAGATAGATGTCCATGGAGGGCGTCGCGGGTATCTTCCGCGCGTCCACCAGCTCCATAAGCCTCGGGAGCCCTAGGGTGACGTCCCGCTCCCTGACGCCTGCGAAGTGGAAAGTTCTCAGGGTCATCTGCGTGCCCGGCTCGCCAATTGACTGGGCAGCCACGATGCCCGAAGCTTCACCCGGCTCGACCCTAGAGTAGTCCTGTGCCTCATCGACCTTCTCGAGGGTCTCCTTGGCACCGTCCTCTGTGAGGTGGGAGCTGGCGAGCTTGTCCTTCAACTCCTGCGAGAGTCGGTCATTGAGCCCTGATTGGTACTTCTTCAACAGCCTCTGGACAGTCTCGTCGTCAAGCTTAGCCTTCGATTTGTGGAGGAGCTCCTCGGTCTCCACGAGCCTGTCGAGGTTGATCGGGCGGCCGTGGTCGCTCTTGGCAGGGTCGACGCCGTCCTCCCCGTACAGGAACTGGATGATGTGCCCATGTGGGTCCCTCACCGTCAGGTCGTACTCGACCTTTAGGTGTTCGAGCGCGTTGACCAGCCTCCTCTGCATGTAGCCGCTTTGCTGGGTCCTTACTGCAGTGTCGACCAGCCCCTCCCTTCCTCCCATCGCGTGGAAGAAGAACTCGGTCGGGGAAAGGCCGTCGCGGTAGTTGCTCCTTACAAAGCCTTTTGCCTCGGGCGAGGGGTCGTTCCACGGGAAGTGGCTCAGTGCCCTTCCCTTCATGCCCTTCTCAATCCTCTTGCCTCTTACCGACTGCTGTCCGAGGGCCGCTGTCATCTGCCCGACGTTGAGGCTGGAGCCCCTGGCGCCGGTCCTGGCCATGATCATGCCAGAGTTCTCGGCAGGGAAGGAGCGGTCAGCAATCCTCCCGGCCCTGTCTCTGGCGCGCGCGAGCTCATTGACTACGTAGGCTTCGAGCGAGTCTTCCGGCGAGAGCCCCCTCGTCAGTTGGAGCGTCCCGGCCTTGTACTTCTTTATCAGCTCGAAAACCCCTGTGTAGGCCTCGTCCAAGGTATCTCGGATCGCCTTCTTCGCCTCCTCCGCCAGCTCAAGCTCGTTGAAGCCGTATGTGAAGCCCCTCCTGGTGAGGAAGGTCTTGAGGACTTTCAGGATCGAGTTGAGGAAGTTCCTAGCGTCCTCGTTCCCGTAGTCCTTCGCAATCCTGTGAAGCAGTGAATCTGGCTCCTCCGCACCTATGACTGCCTTGTCGACCACGCCCGAGATCAGTTGCCCGTCTTTGATCACGACGTCGCCCGAGGCGCCCGTCTTGGACGACTTCGCCCATTTGGAGGTGAGGACGCAGTTCATTCCCTTCGGTATGAACAGTGAAAAGAGCTGCTTTCCCGTGTACATCGGGTGGGCCCCCTTCACCGCGGGCTCGGGGAGGTCTCCCTCGTAGTCGCCCACCAGCGCCAAGTTGGAGAACTCGCCCGGCGTAAGAAGCGTCTCGTCTCGTGTGAGCATGAAGGCGCCGGTGATGAAGTCCCGGATCCCGCCGATTATCGGGCCTCCATACCTGGGAGAGATTATCTGGTCCTGGACCTTCATGAGCATCAGCGCCTCGGACCGCGACTCCTCACTCTGGGGGACGTGCAGGTTCATCTCGTCGCCGTCAAAGTCGGCGTTGTACGGTGGGCAGACCGACGGGTGCAGTCTGAAGGTCCTGTACGGTAGGACCCTGACGAAGTGCGCCATGACAGACATTCGGTGGAGAGAGGGCTGCCTGTTGAAGAGGACGACGTCCCCGTCCATGAGGTGCCTCTCGACGACGTAGCCGGGCGCGAGCGTGTCGGCTAGGGCCTTCCTATCGCTCGCGAAATCGAGCCTGATCTTGACCCCGTCTGGCCTGATGACGTAGTTTGCGCCGGGGTGCTCGAACGGCCCCTTGATTACGAGCGGCTTCAGATTCTCCATGTTGGCGGGAGAGACCTTCTCAGGAATCGTGAGCTTCTTGGCCACCTCGTAGGGGACGCCCACCTCACCGATGTCGAGGCTCGGGTCCGGGCTGATGACGGTCCTGCTGGAGAAGTCGACCCTCTTTCCTGAAAGCGAGCCGCGGAACCTTCCCTCCTTGCCCTTGAGCCTCTGGCTCAGCGTCTTTAGGGGCCTACCCGAGCGGTGGTGCGCCTGGGGAATCCCCGAGACTTCGTTGTCGAAGTAGGTGGTGACGTGGTAGTGAAGCAGGTCAACAAGATCCTGGACAATCAGATGCGGCGTCCCGGACTCCTTGCTCTCCCTGACCCTCTGGTTGACCCTTAGGATGTCGACGACCTTGTGGGTCAGGTCGTCCTCCGACCTGATTCCCGACTCGAGGGTGATGGACGGTCTCACGGTGAGCGGCGGGACCGGTAGGACCTGAAGCACAAACCATTCGGGCCTTGCCGCCTTCGCATTGAAGCTGAGCAGTTCGAGGTCCTCGTTGTTGACCCTCTCGAGCCTTTCCCTAATGGCAATCGGGAGGAGGCGGGTCGCGCCACCCTCTTCTGTAATCTCGTGGAAGATCGTGGGCTTTGTGAACTCGATCTGATACTGTTGTTTGCCGCAGTGAGGACAGAGCTTGACCTTCTTCGCCTTCGTCGTTATCTCCTTGGCGACCGCGTCGACGAGCGAAGGAGTGAAGTCTGTTCTTGCGGTGAGCCTTGCCCGGTAGGCGTCAAGCTCTTGCTGCGGTAGGAGGATCCTGCCGCAAGTCCTGCATGTGGTTTGAATCAGCTTGTTTATCTCGTCCACGAACGCGATGTGGAGGACAGGCTCGGCCAGTTCGATGTGGCCGAAGTGCCCCGGGCAGCGCCCTGCTGTGCTGCCGCAGGTCCCGCACTTCTGTCCAGGCTCCAAGGTCCCGAGCCTGCTGTCCATCAGGCCGCCCTGGACTGGCATCCCGTCTTCGTCGTAGGTCTCGGGCTGCGTGACCTCAGCGACAGAGTACTTCCGCACCTCGCTGGGCGAGAAGACCGCGAAGTTGATTCCGCCGATCGTCTTGAGCGCCTGTTCCATCGACATTTTTCTACACCTTGTCCTTCAACTGGAGCCTCGGTGCTATGTTCAGGCTCATCATCTCCTGGAGGAGCAACTTGAAGGCGTATGCGACGACCACCGTCGAAATCTTTGCTTGGTCCCCGTCAATCTTGCACGTGTACCTCCTCTGCTTCGCGTCGTAGTAGGCTATCAGCCCGCATTTTTCGCACACGTAGATCTCGGTCTTGTCTGCCTCGTCGAGGAGCCTGTCCTTGAGCACCATCGAGGCGCCGTATGCGATCAGGCAGTCCCTCTCCATCTCTCCGAACCTGAGGCCGCCGCCTCTGGCCCTCCCCTCCGTCGGTTGCTTCGTCAGCATCTGGACCTGGCCCCTGGCCCTTGCGTGGATCTTGTCGGCGACCATGTGGTGCAGCTTCTGATAGTAGACTACCCCAACGAAGACATCAGCAGCAAACTTCTTCGCGGTCTTGCCGTCGTACATCACTTCCCTCCCAGTGGCCTCGAAACCCCTCTCTTTGAGAACCTTCTCGAGGTCCTCGATTTCCTCTCCTGCGAAGGCCGACCCGTCGATCGGGGAACCCCGGAGCGCTCCCGCCTTGCCTGCGATTGACTCGATGAACTGGCCGACGGTCATCCTCGACGGGAAGGCGTGCGGGTTAATTATGACGTCAGGGACCACGCCCTCAGCCGTGTAAGGCATGTCCTCCTGCGGGACAAGCAGGCCAATCACCCCCTTCTGCCCGTGTCTGGAGGCGAACTTGTCGCCGATTTCGGGGACTCTCATGTCCCTGACCCTGACCTTGAACATCCGGCCTCCTTCGACGTTTTCGGTCATGAAGATCGAGTCCACGACGCCGGTCTCCGAGGGCCTGACGGCCACTGACGTGTCCCTCCTGTAAGGACCCTTGATCTCGAACTCTTTGTACTCCTCCATGAACCTAGGCGGGCTCGTCCTGCCGATTACCACGTCACCGCCGGCGACAGGAGATTCGTGGGCGACCACCCCGTCCCCTTCGAGGAGACGGTAGAACTTCTCCCCCCTGTAACCTCGTATGTTCGACTCCGCGGCCGGGACCTCGAAGGTGTCCCTCATCCCGCCGAGGTACTGTTTCGCTTCGCCCTCGTAGAGCCTGTAGAAGAACGACCGCGCGAGCCCCCTGTCCACACTCGACTTGTTCATGATTATCGCGTCCTCGATGTTGTAGCCTTCAAATGAAAGGACGGCGACCACGCAGTTCTGACCCAGTGGACGCTCGTCGATCTTAAGGAGGTCCAGAGTTCTAGTCCTGACGACCGGCGCCTGAGGGCTGACCAGAAGGTGCTGCCTGACATGGGGCGAGATTGGGTATGTGGGTGAACTGAAGCCCAGGCTCTGCTTCGCCATCGCCGACTCGTAGGTGTTCCTAGGCGACTGGTTGTGCTCAGGGTACGGGATGATGGAGGCCGCGATGCCGAACATGGCGGCTGGAAAGAGCTCCATGTGAGTGTTCCTTGTGCCGACGTCCTCCGTGCCCATTGCGACCAGGCAGTTCTCCTCCTCGTTGGCGTCGATCAGCTCGGCCACTCCCCGCTCCACTAGCTCGCGCCACGACATCTGGCCTGACTCGACCTTCTCAATCAGCTCCGCGTCGAGAAGAGGCCTGCCGTTCTCCACCACTATTAGCGGCCGGAGGACGCGACCAGAGCTCAGGCTGATGTAAAGCCTGGGGTAGGCCTTTTCGTTGACTGGAGAAACATAAAGGACGCTCGCGCTCGGGTTGATCTGGCCCTCCCTCCTCAACTTCCTGAAGGCCTTCGCGAGCCTCGCCCCGTCGTCCACATAACCCAGGAACCTGCCGTCCATGAAGATCCTGCAGCCGTTGACCTGCGTCTTCTGATCCGTCTCGCGAATCTGCTTGGCTCCCAGCTCCCACAGCTTCTCCTCGACCTCCTGGGTCGGGACCCCTACGGAGATGATTGCCGAAAGGGCTAGGTTCTTGACAAGGCCGCAGTTGACGCCCTCCGGCGTCTCCGAGGGGCAAATCCTCCCGAAGTGGGTTGCATGGAGGTCCCTCGCCTCGAAATTGGGCTGGCTCCTGCTCAGCGGCGACTGGACCCTCCTCAAGTGGCTAAGGGTGCTGAGGTAGTTGGTCCTGTCGAGGAGCTGCGTGACCCCGACCTTGCCTCGTCCCCAGTTTCCGGTGGCTATCGCGTTGTTGAGCTTGTCCGTTATTATCCCTGTCCGGATGGCAGCTCCGACGACGTTGCCCCCGCGCTTCTGGCCGGTCCTCTCGAGCTGGTACTTCATGTCCCTGACCAGGTTCCTGAAGGCAGTCCTGAACAGGTCGGCCAGCATTTGGCCGGCGAACTTAATCACCTTGTTCCCGTAGTGGTCCTTGTCGTCGGCGCCGATCCAACCGAGCCTGAGCTCAAGGAGTTTACAGACCGCCTCACCCATGAACATCGCCTTGTCGTACCTCCTGTCGTCGGTCTTCCCTAGGTGGGGAAGGAGGCCCCAATCGAGCATCGACTGTGCGCGCTTGACTCTGAACTCCTCGAGCATGCCGTGGGCGACCCGATTGCCGATGTAGACCAGGGAGTCCTTGTCGGTGGGCGCTTCGCTTGCCTTGTCGAAGGAGACCTCCAGCAGGTCCTGAATCTCTGCCTTCGGCGAGACCGCGTCCGCGATGTCCTTATCCGACTTTATCCCCAGCGCCCTCATGACTATCACGAAGGGGAGGTCGACCGGGCAGGAAGGGACCTTCACGTTGATCGCGCCGTCCTGCTTCAGGGTTAGCTCGAGCTTCGACCTGTAGCCTACGACCGAGGAGTAGACCCTCGACTTGTATGTCGTCGCACCGGAGACTTTCTCCGAATCAACTAGGATCTTGTTCGGCGAGAGGTCCTCCAGACCTACAATGACCCTCTCCGCCCCGTTGATTATGAAGTACCCGCCTGGGTCGTTGGGGTCTTCGCCAGACTCGATGAGCTGGTCCTTGGAGCGGGTCGACAGCTGGCACAGCTCTGACTTTACCATCACGGGCAGGTCCCCGATGTGCTGGCGAGTAGTGTCGCGGGGGAGGCCCTCCTCTTCGATTGTCATTTCGAGAAGGATTGGCGCAGAGTAGGTGAGGTTCCTGAGGCGCGCCTCCATGGGCAGGATGCTGCTGACCGAGCCGTCTATCTCGACGACCCTCGGCGAGCCGAGCGTGATCCTTCCGAACTTTATCTTGTACGGAGTGCTGACAGTCTCTACCTCGACCTCGCCTATCTCGTCGACGATGTTCTGGAGCCCCCTAGAGACGAACTCGTTGTAGCTGTTGAGGTGCTGCTTCGCGACCCCTTCCCTTTCGAGAAGGTCGCGGAGGACTACCCAGGAGTTGGACTTCGCCTGCTTGCTCAAGCTTAGCCCTCCACCACGTACCTGTAGTAGGTGCTGGAGCCCGCAGTCTCGCTCCGCCGGGAAATCCTCACGAAATCGCCGGGCTTAGCTCCCACCTCCTTGGCGAGCGGGTCGGTGACAAGGATGTACGGCAGCTGGCTTGGATGGGAATGGAACTTTTGAAGCACCTCCTGTGACTCCTCTTTGGTCAGGAGCTCGTGCTTTGGTATTAGGAAATGGGTGCTTACCTTGAAGGGTGGGACCTCATCCTCGACCTTCTTCTTTCTTACGATTTTCTTGGCGCCGGTCTTGGTCGGTGCTAACCCAGCCTACCCCCGTTCATAACTAATAGTAGCTGACGTGCACAATACAATGCGCAGGGCCCAATGAGAGGCGGCCTACAACGCGTATTTAGATTTTTCTAACGCTTCCCACTGCGGTGTAGAAGGAGTTGGAGTGAAAGGGGTTCGCACCAAGCCAGGACTGAACCAGTCTGCGGACTAGGAAAAGCCTTTTCAGGCTCTGACGGACTCTGCCTCGTAGACGGCCGTACCCTCCTCGGGCCTCTGGACGATTCTGCTGAACTCCCTATAGAGTCTCCTGGTTACGGGTCCGACCCCGCCCGAACCAATCTTCGTTCCGCCAATTGCCCCGACTGCAAGAATCTCTGACTTGGTCCCTGCCAGGAAAACTTCGTCTGCGGTCACGAGGTCGAAGGGCGTGACGTCGCGCTCCTGCACTTCGAGTCCCAGGTCCGAGCAGAGGGAGATGATGCGAGCCCGAGTGATGCCATGGAGGATTCCGGCTGCCGACGACGGCGTCGAGACCTTCCTTTCCTTCACGAGAAAGATGTTGGTCACGCTCGCCTCGGAGACGAAGCCCCTCTGGTCGAGAAGGATGGCGTCGTCGGCTCCTGCATGGTTGGCCTCGATCTTTGCTAGGATGCTGTTGAGGTAGTTAAGGGACTTTATCTCATGCGACGTCGCCGCAACCGAGTCACGCCTGACGGACGACATGATGAGTTTGACGGTCCTCGGCTCCTTCGGGCCGAGGCCTGAGCCCATCGACTCAGCTATGATGAACAGCGTGGGGTCTGTACAGAGGGACGGGTCGACGCCGAGGTCCCCGGTGCCCCTGGTCAGAACGAGCCGGATGTAGGCATCGCGGAGGCGGTTCTTCCTCAGCGTCTCGAGGACAGCCTCAGTAAGGTCGTGCTTGGTAAGGGGGACCCTCAGGTGGATGCTCTTCGCGGAGTCGAAGAGCCTGTCCACGTGGTCGGCGAGTCTGAAGACGCTTCCGTTGTAGGCCCTGATGCCTTCGAAGACACCGTCGCCATACAGTAGCCCGTGGTCGAAGACCGACACCACGGCCTTCGATTTCTCGACGAACTTCCCGTCGATGTAGATGAGCTGCTCCTTCTCCATCGATTTGCCGAATCCTCTCGGTGTTAAAATGGTTACGCTAACGAGATGATTCCCGGAGTTTAGAGAAGACATACGGGAGGACGCCCCCGTTCTCGAGATACAGCATCTCTGTCATGTTGTCGACACGGACCGTCGCCTTGAACCTCTTCTCTCCCGAGACGCCTTTCGCGACGACTTCGGCCGACTGCTTCGGTCCGGTCATCGAAGACAGGCCGAGGATGTCGAAGGACTCCTCACCAGTGAGTCCGAGACTCGCCCTTCCGTCGCCTTTCTGGAACTGGAGTGGGATGACGCCCATGGCGACGAGGTTGGCCCGGTGAATCCTTTCGTAATCCTCTGCTAGGACGACCCTCACGCCTAGCAGCTTCGGCGCCTTGGCGGCCCAGTCCCTCGAGCTACCGGCCCCATACTGCTTTCCTGCAATCAGGATCAAAGGGACCTTCTCTGAGGAGTACTTCACGGCCGCGTCGAAGATTGTCATCACCTGTCCGTCGGGCAGGTGGGAGGTGAAGCCTCCTTCCTTGCCTCGGGCAAGCGCGTTGCGGAGTCTGATGTTGGCGAAACCGCCCCTCTTCATTACCTCGTCGTTCCCCCTCCTGCTTCCGTAGGTTGAGAGGTGTGGCAGGTCCACTCCGCGCTTGGTAAGATACCTCCCGGCCGGACTGTCGACTGGGATTGTTCCTGCTGGCGAGATGTGATCGGTCGTCACCTTGTCCTCAAGGACGGCCAGGACTCGTGCGCCGATAATGTCAGCCTTGGCCGTGGGGGCGCCTTGAGCGTCGAACCAAGGAGGCCTGCGGATGTACGTGGACCCTTGACCCCAGTGGTAGACGTCCTCCACCGAAGACGAAAGGGACTCCCACATTTCGTCGCCCTTCATCGCGTCTTCGTATCGCTTCGAGTAGAGGGCGGGACTGATGGACTCTTCGACAGTCTGTTTGATCTCTTTGAGGGTCGGCCAGATGTCCTTCAGGAAGACAGGCCTCCCGTCCCTCCCGGTCCCGAGCGGGGTAGAAGCGAAGTCGAAGTCAACGCGCCCCGCAAGGGCGTAGGCGATGACGAGCATCGGCGACATGAGGAACGAGCCTTTGACAAGAGGATGTATCCTCCCGTCGAAGTTCCTGTTTCCGGAAAGCACCGCTATCGGGTAGACGTTCTTCTCCCTGATCTCCTGCTCGACCTCCGGCGAAAGAGGCCCGCTGTTCCCGATGCAAGTCGTGCAGCCGTACCCGACCAAGCTGAAGCCGAGCTTGTCCAGGGGGCCGAGCAGACCCGAACTCTGGAGATAATCTGTCACCACCCTGGAACCAGGCGCTAAGCTGGACTTCACCCATGGCTTGACTTTGAGCCCAGCCTTCACGGCGTTCCTGGCAACCAGGCCCGCCCCCACCATGGCGGTCGGATTGGAAGTGTTCGTGCAGCTTGTTATCGCGGCGATGACCACGCTCCCATCGCGAAGCGCGGCGCGAGCTGACCCGTCCTCCTCGAACATGAGAACCTCCCGTGAGGTAGACGCAGCTACGCCGGTCGTAGGAGGGGAATAATTGCGTGCCTGGACAAGAAGAGCCCGTGCGAATGAAGGGACGGACCGCAGCGCGTGCCGCTCCTCAGGGTTCCTGGGCCCTGCTATGGAAGATTCAATGCTACTGAGATCGATGGTCAGAACCTCCGGGTATTTGGGTTCCACCGCGCTCATGAAGAACCCGAACTGTTTGGCATATCTGCCCACAAGGTCGACGTGCGCTGGAGAGCGGGCAGTCCCCTTCAGGTAGGCAAGGGTCGAATTGTCGATGGGGCAAAAGCCTGAGGTAGCACCGTACTCCGGTGACATATTCCCGATGGTCGCCCTGTCGGGGACGGTCAGCTCAGCGTACCCGTCTCCGAAGTACTCGACGAAAGCGCCGACGACGTTCTTTTCTCTTAGCTTCTCGGTGACAGTGAGCACAAGGTCAGTGGGGGTGACTCCCTCCCTGAGGCTCCCCGTGAGCTTGACACCGAGAACCCTCGGGATCGGCATGTGGTACGGTTCGCCTAGCATCACGGCCTCGGCCTCTATCCCCCCGACGCCCCACCCAAGGCAGCCCAGGCCGTTGACCATGGTGGTGTGAGAATCGGTGCCGACCAGCGTGTCAGGGAAGGCTTGGATGACTCCGTCGACCGCGGCAGTCGCGACCACCTGTGATAGGTACTCCAGGTTCACCTGGTGACAGATTCCCTTCCCGGGAGGGAAGACCCTCAGTCCTCGGAACGAAGACTGAGCCCATTTCAACAGGGAGTACCTCTCGGAGTTCCGTTCGTATTCCTTCTCCAGGTTCACCGAGAAGGCCAGCTCGTCCCCCCATGCGTCGACCTGGATGGAGTGGTCGATGATGAGGTCAACCGGCACTTCAGAGTTCACCTGCTTCGGGTCGATCCCTGCGAGCCTCGCCGCATCGCGCATCGCGGCAAGGTCCACTATCAGCGGAACGCCCGTGTAGTCCTGGAGGAGCACGCGGTAGGGCATGAATGGCGTCTCTTCGCCGACCGAGTCCGGCCACTTCGCGAGCTGATGGGCCGCCTCCAGGGCACCGTGGACACTCCCCGAGTTCCTGGCGGCGTTCTCGAGGAGCACCCGGATGGAATATGGGATCCGGTCCACTTCATACCCGAGGTCCGTCATTTTCATGACGTTGAAGGCAATCGCCTTCCCTGAAGGCGTCGCGATGCTCTCACGAATCCTGTCCAGGCTTTCCAAGGGCATCTCGGTAGGTCGGGAACGCGGCTTCCTCACTTCTATATGAACCTGAATCGACTGATGCGTCCGAGTTGTTCGGCACGTCTGAGCAGCTCGAGCTGCTCGAGTCAAGTCGTTACTCGACTACGATGGAAGGTGCAATTGCGCCTGAGTCATCAGCGTCCACTGCGGGCTGCACCCTCTTCCCGCGGAGGAGGGACGGGATGAAGGCCAAGGTATTGATAACGAATAGGACGAAGTAGACGAAATTGAGACCCCCGGCGAAGGCGGTCCTCTCCGAGAGGCTGAGGGCTGTGGGAGTTAACGAAGATATCATGCTCGTTATGAGCGAATATGGCACCTTCAAGGTCATCAGCAGGATGACAGCGTTGACGCTGAGCGTGTATCCGACGTTGAAGAAAGTGGCCCTCAGGGCCGACGCCACAGCCCGCCTCTTGGCCGGGACCGAGCCCATAATGGAGCTCATGTTGGGCGAGGCGAAAAGGCCCGTCCCTAGGCCGCCCAGAACCAGGAGCATGGCGATATCGAGGTAAGGAGTGTTGACGGCGACCTCCGAAAAGAGGAAGAGGGACGCGCTGATTACCATCAGGCCGGCTGTAGTGAACGGCAGGACGCCGTACTTGTCGGAGAAGTGGCCGCTCAACGGGCCCGCCAGGAGGAATCCGAAGTCGAAGGGTAACAGTGCTATCCCCGCCTGGAGGGGCGAGAGCCCCTGGACGAGTTGCAGGTAGAGGCTGATTACCAGGAGGAACGCGCCCCAGGAGATCGAGTTGATCATCTGAGCTAGGCAGCCGCCGGTGAACTCCCTTATGCGGAGGAGGCTCAGGTCGAGGAGAGGATGTTCGATGCGGCGCTCGACGCGCACGAAAACCACTATCGAGGCGGCCGCCAAGAGGCCCAGTCCGATGACCACCGAGAGGTCGACCGACCCATATGCCGCGAAGGTCAGCGAGAGCATCAGCGAGGTGATGAAGACCGTGAAGCTGATGAAGCCCAGCCAGTCCATGGGCACCGTCCTCTCCCTCTTGCCTACCTCATGGAGGCGCCAGTAGGCCCAGAGGGTCCCAAAGACACCCACAGGGAGGTTGATGTAGAAGAGGAACCTCCAGTTGAGGACCGCCAAGATCAGGCCGCTCAAGGTGAGGCCGCCGACCGCGCCCGCCCTGAAGGCGATCTGGTTGATTCCGAGCGCCGTGCCAAGCTGGTTGGACGGGAAGGCGTCGGCGATGATGGCCGCGCTGTTGGCGAAGAGCGCGGCCGACCCGAGGCCCTGGAAGATCCTGGCCGCGATGAAGGCGTTCGGGTCCCCGGAGGAGGCAGTCAGCAGGGAACCGACGGTGAATATCGCGAATCCGATGGAGTAGACCTTGACGCGGCCGAACATATCGCTGACTCTCCCGATGAATAGGAGCGCGATCGTGCTGCCTATGGTGTAGGCCTGAGTGAACCAGATAGCCTGTTCGGCGTCCGCATGCAGGGCGGCAGCGACGGTCGGGAGGCCAACAATCACTATCCTCCCGTCGATCCCGCTCATCAGTACCCCTACGGTCGTTACAGTGAGAACCGTCCACTTGTACTGCATTGGGTCCGCCTACAGCTCGGCGGGCTCCTTCACCCGCCTCCTGACCTTGTCGAGCGACGCAACCGCGGCCGCCAGTTCCCCCGGCGAAAGCGACGACCCCAGCCCCCTGGCATACTGCCTGAACCGCGAGGAGATGGTCCTGTAGACCTTTGCGCCGTCCTCGGTGAGCTCGATGACCCAGAGGCGCCTGTCGTGCGGGTCTCTGCGACGGCGGACGAATCCCTTCGCCTCGATTCTGTCGATGAGACCTGTGACGTTGGCGGGCGCCACCAGCATGTGCTCGCCGAGCGTGCTCATTTGCATCGGGCCGTTGCGGCCCAGAGCCAAGAGCACGTTGTACTGTGGGAAGGTCATGTTCTCGACCGCGAGCCTGGCGTTGAGCCTCTTCAGTGCGGTTCTGTAGATGTCCCTTATCTCTGACCAGAGCTCGAATTCCGGGTCGTACTTCAACATGCTATGGCCGCGTCCGTCGGCGCAAGGTCTTCAAATAGTTAATGTTTAACATGTTTAGCATCTTCGAACAGCCTTCGCACCCAGTTCGCTGCCCTCTGCCACGACTGGGTATACCAGCATTCCAACACGCACTTATCGGTGCAACAGAGTCCTTCCACCCCCGGTTGCTCTGTCTGTTCGGACCAGCGCGACAAGTATCGACTGGCGAAGCAAGAAAAGATTGATTTACGAGCCGCGGCGCGTTGCTGAGACTTGTCCCGGAAGCCCAACTTCCTGATCAGCGAGAAGAGCCCCTATCTTCAGGAACATGCGTTCAATCCGGTCGAGTGGAGGCCGTGGGGAGATGAAGCGCTGAAGAAGGCGAAGAACGACGGAAAACCAATCTTCCTGAGTATCGGGTATTCGACCTGCCACTGGTGCCATCAAATGGCGCGCGAATCGTTCGAAGACGAAGCGACGGCCGCGATAATCAACAAGAACTTCATCCCAATCAAGGTAGACAGGGAAGAGAGGCCCGAAGTCGACGCCTATTACATGAGGGCCGTTCAGGCTATGAATGGCGGAGGAGGGTGGCCGCTCTCGGTCTTTCTCACCCCGGAGCTCGAACCGTTCTACGGAGGGACGTACTTCCCGCCAGAGCCGAGATCCGGCATTCCGAGCTTCAGACAGGTGCTGGAGTTCGTCGCGAAGGTCTGGAAGGACAGGCGAGACGAGATTTTGGAGAATGCCAAACAGGTCGCAGATGCGATCTCCGAAGGAATCTCCCATAACGGAACGTCCGAGGTGCCCCCCAAGTTGCTGGACGATGGGTACGATGCGCTCGCCTCGTCGTTCGACCCTGAGCACGGGGGCTTCGGAGGTTCGCCCAAGTTCCCGTTGCCGCTCTGCTCAGCGTACCTACTGCGATACCACTTCCGGACCGGGAAAGAGCTGGCGCTGAAGATCGTTACCAAGACCCTCGACGAGATGATGGCTGGAGGCATCAGAGACCACATCGGCGGGGGTTTTCACAGATATTCAACGGACAGGGTCTGGCTTGTACCGCACTTCGAGAAGATGCTTTACGACAACGCGCAGCTGGCAAGACTCTACACCGAGGCCTATCAGGCGACCGGGAGACAGGAGTATGCGACCGTCGCAAGGGAGACGCTGGGGTGGATCCTCGAGGAGATGAGAGACGAAGCAGGGGGATTCTATTCGGCCCAGGACGCGGACACAAAGGAAGGTGAAGGAGTGTACTACACGTGGAACCCACCAGAAGTGCAGAAGGTGCTTGGGGAGACGGACGCGGCGAAGTTCATCCGAGTCTTCGGAATAACGAACAACGGGAACTTTGAGGGGAGGTCGATCTTGCACAGGACGGTGGCGACATCTGAGGGCTCAGCTGGCGAAGCCGAGATAGCGCGATGGAAATCAAAGCTCTATCGCGAGAGGAGGAAAAGGCCGAGGCCATCCACAGACACCAAGGTGCTGACCTCCTGGAACGGACTCGCGATTTCCGCGCTGGCATACGCAGGCGCAGTGCTGGAGAACGGGGAATACCGCGAGGCCGCAGAGAGGGCCGCGGAGTTCATCCTGGAGAAGAGTGCGCGTGACGGCAAGCTACTGCGAAGGTTCGCCGGAGGTGAAGCGGCGCTGGAAGGGACGCTGGAAGACTATGCCTTCTTCGTGCAGGGCCTCCTGGATCTCTTTGAGGCGACGGGGGAACCGAAGCACCTGGCAGAGGCGTTGAGGTTGACCGGGCTCATGGTCGACGCATTCGAAGACAAGGAACGGGGAGGGTTCTTCCTCACCACAGGTGCCCAGCCGGCTCGGCTCAAGGAGGGGTACGACGGGGTCACGCCATCGGGGAACTCTGTCGTCGCTTCCAATCTGATCCGTCTGGCGGAGCTGACGGGTACGGAGGAGATGAGACGAGCGGGCGAAAGAGCCCTTAAGTCCTTCGGGAGAGACGTCGAACAGCAGCCGTCGGGCCACGCAAACATGCTGAGCGACCTGGACATGCTCCTGAATGGAATGACAGAGGTGGTCATCACGTCAAAGGTCAGAGCCGACGCAGCAGAACTGACCAAGGAGGTCTGGCGTGGCTTCCTTCCCAACAAAGTCGTCCTCTCCGCCGATTCTAAGAGTTACGCACGTCTGTCAGAGATGACGAAGCTGCTAGAAAGAAGGAGACCGGGAGCAAAGCCGAAAGCCTACGTCTGCAGGAACTTCGCTTGCAAACTACCGGCAGACAACGCCGGCTCGCTGAAGGCCCAACTGGTCGAAACCGGAGCTAGGCCTTAAAACAGTCTTCAGGAAGTCGTCGGTTCATGGCCAGGGCTTGGGAGATCCGCGGGCTCTTCGGCAACGAGTTCGCGATGGAGCAGGCCATCGAGGAGCTGAAAAACCACAAGGGCTTCGAGTGGGCTGTCCTGGACAGGAGGAATCTTTCCGTCCGTTTCGTGAAACGGGACGTTGAATCGGAGGAGATAGTGAAGCGGACGTTCGAGATACACCACGGCTTCGTCGAATCGGAGGCCCCCCTTGGAGACTACGACGCCAGAAAGGAAGCAGCCAAGCAGAAGAAGCTCAGGAAGGAAGAGAAGAAGAGGGCGAAGGACCGCTAGCCCGCCTCGCCTCGAAGCCACGTCACGGAGTGAAGTTCTGGTACACGTTTGGGTAATCTTTGATCAGAACGAGGTTGAGCTGCAACACGTCCACGTAGGGGCTTCCGAATATCCAGAACGTCCCCTGCTCGTTACCGTTTACAATGGTTGTCAGGTCAATTGAAGAAATGTTCGTTGCCTGGCTTATCCTCGGGATCTGCGAGTAGGCTTGGGTCAGATTAATGTCTGGGTCGACCAGGGATGCGGACTCAGTCAGCGGGTTAGTCTCGTTCCTGGCATGAAAGAACACGGGAAGCGTGAAGTTGTTATCGATGAGGTATGAACCAACTGTGCGACCATCTGGTAGCTTGGCCAGATCCCCATTTGCCTGGTAGGGGAAGACGGCCTGTGCGATGCCGGTTATCAGGAATGGGAAGAAGAGGCCGCAAAGGAGGAGCGACACTAGCGCCAGTCCGACTACGGGTCTGTAGTTTGGTTTTTGTTTTTCCAAGTCTATCGCCTATATTGCCGAGATCAGGATGTCGATCAGCTTTATCCCGACGAACGGCACTATGACCCCGCCGACGCCGTAGATGAGTACGTTCCTGAGGAAAATGGACATCGTGCTCGCCGGCCTGAAAGTGACGCCCCGCATCGCAATAGGAATCAGAAGTGGGATTATAATTGCGTTGAAGATGAGTGCGGAGAGCACGGCGCTGTCCAGACCGAGGTGCAGGATGTTCAAGGGCTGAAGCTGCGTGGCGAACGCCGTCGCGGTAAAGAGGACAGGCACAATCGCGAAATACTTCGCTACATCGTTAGCGATGCTGAAGGCGGTCACCGCACCCCTGGTCATCAGGAGCTGTTTGCCAAGCATCACCACGTCAATCACCTTGGCAGGGTTGGATTCGAGGTCGACCATGTTGGCAGCCTCCTTCGCCGCCTCTGTCCCGGACCCCATGGCAAGCCCCACGTCAGCGACGGCCAGGGCAGGTGCGTCGTTGGTCCCGTCTCCGATCATCGCGACGATTCGCGCGTCGGCCTGTTCCTTCTGGACGATTCCGAATTTCATTTCTGGCTTCGCCTGCGGGACGTACTCATCGATGCCGACCTCCGATGCGATGCTCTTGGCAGTCAGAGGTTGGTCACCCGTTATCATCACCGGTCTGATCTCCATCGCCTTGACAGCCTGGATCTTCTCCCGTATCCCTTCCTTGAGAACGTCCTTCAGCCGGATGATTCCCAAGGCGTTTCCGCTCCTTGTCACAACAATGGGTGTCTCGCCAGCGGCGGAGACCTTGTTGACGAGCTCGTCGAAGTTGGGAGGGACCGAGGAGAGCCTTTCCTTCACAGAGTCGGGCGCCCCCTTGATGACCTCGATCTCCGGCTCTGATTCACTCCAGTCCTCGAACGCACCGGGCATCTTCCGCCTGAACCTTCGCCTCTCGCTTCCGGCTTCCAGGCCCTTCGGAAAGCTAAGGGCTGTACCCCTGTTGATCTTAACGCCGCTGGTCCGAGACGCCGCCGAGAACTCGTAGACCTTTGAGAGCCCCAGCGTGTTGAACTCGTTTGGGATGAACCCGCTCTCGTAAGCGAGGCGCATGATGCTCCTTCCCTCAGGGGTGTCGTCATACCACGAGGAGAGGAACGAGGCTTCTCCGACTTCCTTCTCGCTGTGCCCTTCGAATGGGATGAATTGTATCGCCATCCTGTTGCCGACCGTTATCGTCCCAGTCTTGTCGAGTAGGATGACGTCGACGTCCCCTGCCGTTTCAATCGCCCTTCCAGACTTCGCCACTATCCTGTTCTTGTAGAGGCGCGACATGCCAGACAGACCGATGGCCGGGAGGAGAGCGCCTATCGTGGTCGGGAGCAGGCAGACATAGAGCGCTATCAGGACCGAGAGGTCCACGCCGAGGCCGAGGGTGATCGAGAGCCCGAGCAGCGTGAGGATGATGATAGTGAAGATTGCGGTAAGGCCGAGGAGGACCATCGTGACTGCCCTTTCGTTGGGCGTCTTCGGCCTCTTCGAAGACTCCACCATCGTGATCATCTGGTCGATGAAGGTCTCGCCCGGATTCACCGAGACCTTGACAGTGAGGGTGTCGCTCAATAGCTTCGAGCCTCCGATCACGGGGTCCCCAGGCGCCTTCCTGACGGGGGCGGATTCTCCTGTGAGCAGGGATTCATCGACCATGGCTATGCCCTCGATCACGTCGGCGTCCATGGGAACCATTTCCCCTCTTTCGAGAAGGACCAGATCACCCTTCCGAAGCTCGGTGGACTTCGTCGGGACGACGCTGATCTTCCATTCCTCCTTGATGATCTTCTTGCTGATCACTTCGGTCTCGAGCCTGCGGAGGCTGCTTGCCGTGTTTCTTGCCTGCCGCTCGGCCAAAGAGTCGGAGAGCGTGCTGAACCAGACCGTGATGAGGAGGATCAGAGCCACTTCGACATAGAACAGCTGCTTCCCGGGCGAAGCAACTGGCTCGAAGCCTTGTGGATAGACTGCCATCGCTCCCACTATGAAGAAGGTGAGTTCGACGATGAACATGACCGGGTTGGATAGGAGCGAAACGGGGCTCAGTCTCCGAATGGAATCCTTGATCACGCTGGTCGAGAAGAGCGGGATCCGGCGTCGGGCGACCTCAGCGCTCTGATCGCTAGCCAAACCCATTCACGTTTCCTTGGAAGTACGACTGTATAGGACCTAGCACCAAGAAGGGGAAGAATGTGAGCACGACGAGGATCAGGATGGCTCCGATGAGCACGATAGAAAATGTGATGCTGTCCGTCTTGAGGCCGGAGACGGCGCTCCTCGTCCTGCCGATCATCGACCCTCCGAGCGACAAGAGGATGGCTATCGGCCCGTATCGACCGATGAATATCACGATTGCCGTGGCCACGTTGAAGAACGGGGTGTTCGCCGTGGTGCCGAGGAAGTCCGAGCCGTTGTTGGCTGCGGAAGTCGTGAACTCGTAGAGGATCTGAGTGAAACCGATCGAATTGCTCCCCACGCCGATGGCGGCCACGGCGCCCGAGGCGTACGCCACCACGGTGGGAATCAGGATGATGATCGGATGGATAAGGAAGGCGAGCATTACGAGCAGCACGTCTCTGCTCGTGATCTTAATCCCAAGGTATTCTGGGGTCCTCCCAGACATCAGACCGACGATGAAGACGGTAATGACGATGTACATGATCATGTACATCAGCCCGACCCCCTTCCCACCCGGCGTGGCTTGGATTAGCATCCCCATGAATGCCGAGAGAATGACGAGAGGGTGCATGGCCGAGAGGGTCGTGTTGACCGAACCCGTCGTGACCGCGGTGGTCACGACCGTCCAGAAGGCGGACATGAAGCCCCCGATCCTCGTTTCTATGCCAGGGCCGAAGGGAACTGTCGGTATGTAGGCAATCACCAGGTCGATGATGAAGAGTCCGTAGGCCCCGATCAGGATCGGTCTCACTTCGCGCTTCTTCCCCAGAAGCTCTCCGAAGACGAAGATGAGCGCGGTTGGGAGCAGCAGCATAAGCCCGATCTCGAGGATGTTCGAGGCCTGGTTGGGGTTCATGAAGGGGTAGGCTGAGTTCGCTCCGTAGTATCCCCCCCCGTTCGTCCCGAGCTGCATAATGGCCACCAGCGACGCGACGGGGCCGACGAGTATCGACTGGCTCGCTCCCTGCACGGTGGTCACGCTCGTGTACCCGCTGAGGGTCTGGGGCACGCCCAGGGCGACGAGAACGATAGCTGCCACAAGGCAGAATGGAATCAGAACGCGAGTGAGAGTCCTGACGAAGTCGACGTAGAAGTTGCCCATATCCTTCGAGCCGACGATGAAACCTCTCACCATGGCAACGCCCATGCAGATCCCGGTCGCGGCCGATGTGAACTGGAGGAACTGGATGGCGGTCATCTGGCTGAGATATGACAGGGTGCTCTCGCCGGCGTAGTGCTGGAGGTTAGTGTTCGTGGCGAAGGAGACGACAGTGTTGAAGGACAAGTCCCAGCTCAGACCGGGGAAGCCCTGTGGGTTCAGCGGCAGAGAGCCCTGAAAGGTCAGAATCAGGAAGGCCAACGCCATCTGGACGATGTTGACCAGAAGCCCCGCGAGAAAGTACTCCTTCCAACCCATGACGTGGTCGGCGTCGACTCCGACAAGCCTGTAGATGCCCTTCTCGATTGGGTCCAGAAAACGGTCGAGCCGGCCGGGGACACGCTTGTACACCCGGGCGAGATAGGGAGAAATGAGCCAGGCGAGCCCCAGGATGGTCCCCAGGATCAGGGTTATGACGAGAACTTCAGCAGGGTTGATCAAGCATCGGGACCTTGAAGGTTCATAGCTGGTCTAGTCAAGAGAATGCTCACAGCTCCGAAGGCCTACTGACGTGGGTGTCGCGGGCCCTGGAGGCCGCCAACTGACCGCGGTCCCTTGTGGGTGTAGAGGACCACCGAGCTCACGGTGCTCTTCACACCCTTGATCTTCAGTATCTTGTTCTTCAGAATCTCCCGGAACTCCTCTATGTCGGAGGCGGACACTAGGGTGACGATGTCGAACTCTCCCGTGACCTCGTAAAGCTCCTCTAGGGTCTCAAGCTTGGAGAGTGCGGCAACAACGCTGTCCATTTCCGCCGACTCCACGAATATATCCACGAAGGCCAGAATCCGGGACAAGTTGTTCCATCTTCGCCGTTAGCCGCGCGTCATGAAGTCGCTTTATATCCTTTACAGGTTCGGCTTTGAGAGTCGGTGGGGAGGCGTGCCCGCCAGCATGGGCGAGCCCGCTTTCGCGCTCAGATGGAAGCGAAGGATTATAGTTTCACGTCAGGGCCGTCGGCTTACTGCGGGGGTCGCCCAGCCTGGTCAACGGCGCGAGGCTTAGGACCTCGTCCCTTAGGGGTTCGTGGGTTCGAATCCCACCCCCCGCACTATTTTACTGGTAACTAATAAATACCTCTGACCGCATCACACATTCATGGCAAGGCAGAACAAGGGCAAGACACAGACGATTAAGGAAAGGTCGATCTACGTGTACCTTCCTTCCACAGAGATGGTGGCAGACTGGAAATCCAAGGCAGAGAAGGCCAGTGTTTCGATTTCGAAGTTCGTGATGGACAGGGTCGAGGATTCGCTGAAGAGGGAGGAGGGAGAAGAGGAAGGTTACATGAACAGGATCGAGCTCATCAAGAAGCTCAAGGCTGCTGGGGAGGACGGGAAGAAGACGGGCGAAGAGAACAGGCTTCTGAAGAGACTCGTCGAGAATCTCGACAAGGAACTCAAGAGGTACAGGACGAGGCCGTTTGCTGAAGCAGGTTTCGAAGGGAAGAGGAGCTTTGACAAGGAGCTGATTGAGCTGCTGAGGAAGGATGGCTCCCACTCGCAGGAGGAGATACTCGCGCACCTTAGCGTGGACCCCTCAGACGTGGAGGTGGTCAAGGCTGTGAGCAGGCAGCTTGAGGCCCTCGAAGGATACTCCCTGGTGGAGTATTCTGGGAGGGGATGGAGGTGGAAGGAGAGTTGACGAGCCTAGAACAGATTCCGGACTACGGCAAGCTGATCGACCGCTTCTGTGAAGATTGCAGGTTAAGAGGGCTGACCGACGAGACGACGAGAAGGTATCGGTCGAGCCTATTCATCTTCGCCGAGTACACGTCGAGGCATTCGAGGGAGATGGTCGGCACGGACCTCCAGTCACTGAAGGACTTCCTGCAGTACATCAAAGACGGGAGGCATGCCAAGCACAAGACGGCAGAGAACTTCTTCTCTGCCATCTCGGCCTTCTTCGATTACCTCGTCTTCGAGGGGATCGCAAGCTCAAATATTGTGCTCCCCTTCAGGAAGAGGTACTTGAGAAGGTACAAGGACGATTTCGACGATTCTCAGAGGAGACTCCTGACCCTGGAGGAGATGAGCGGGTATGTTTCGTCGATACTTGACCCTAGGGACAGAGCGATAGCCCTCCTGTTCGCGAAGACGGGAATGAGGAGAAACGAACTGCTGAGCCTTGACGTGGGCGATGTCAACTGGAAGGATTACTCAATAACGCTGAAGCCGCACCCGAAGAGGAGCAACCGGACGGTATTCTTCGACGATGAATGCGCAATTGCACTGAGGCGGTGGCTGACCGTAAGGGAGAAGCTCAATCCCAAGATCAAGGCGCTCTTCGTGAGCTACCAGTCGCTGAACAGACTGGACAGGAACGGCTGCTATGAGGCTGTCGTGAAATATGCGAGGAAGCTCGGTCTTCATGATTCGGCCTCTCAACGGCTTGAGGACCACTTCGGCCCTCACTGCTTCAGACACTTCTTCACTACCTGGCTTCTCAGAAACGGCATGCAGAGAGAGTACGTCAAGGAGCTGCGCGGGGACAGACGGAGGGAGGCGGTGGACATCTACCACCACATCGACAAGGAGGAGCTGCGTAAGGCTTACCTTGCCTGTGTGCCCAAACTCGGTGTGTAGATTAAACTGGGCCAACGACCTGAAACGATGGAGAATGTTGTCACTTCAGAGAGAGAGCGCGCCGGAAGCAAAAACCGAAACAATAACGAACATAAGCGCGCCCACAGCGGTTGCGGAGATTCTCTGGATGCCCTCTTGAATGACGCTCATTTCGCTAGGAGAAGAGTGCTCTGGGCTTATTTAAGGCGAACTTGCCGGAATTCCCTCGAATCAAGGTAGAAAAGACAGATAGGGAGATTAGTTGGAGAATTAGAGACGGGCCGCCGCAATGAGCAGGAGATCTGCAGACGACATAAGAAAGCAACTAATCGCGGAACAAGAAGCCATGGCCAAGTTGCTTGCCGCGGGAATGAAGAAGGAATTCCTGGAGCACATTGTGAAGTCATCAAAGCAAGCGATGGACGACATGCTCGACCTTCCATATGAAGGGAAGAGAGTAGGTGACGTTGAAGAATTCAAAGAAGCCAAGAAACTTACTGACGAATTATATCGGAAAGTATGGAAAGTCTACTGGGGCGGGGCACCGTTCCCGCTACAGAGACTAATGGACTTCGGTGACGAAGACTACATGATTGCTCTGTACCAAGGGATGGATGTTGCGGGGGTATTCAATCAGAGCCTCTTCAAACATGGACAGCCGCTTGAAAGCATGGTTCGTTCTCCATTTCTACGCCTTTCAATATGAACTTGCCTCGAAACCTCTGTTGAACTTCGTCAATGTCTTGACGGCAAAAAACACCTTCACCAAGGCAGGGGTTGCAGTAGACCTATTGAAATCGAAATACAAAGCAACTCAGCTTGAAGAATACTTCGAACCCTTTCTCAGGAACGCGGTGGATCACTCTTCATATTTCTTGACGGGTCCTACCCTGGATAAGATTGAGGCTTGGATTAGAGTGAAAGGGAAAACGACACCGAGGAGAAGTTATCAAATCGGGACAACCTTCAAGATGACTGTAAGGTTGTTATTCTTCATCATAGCGTACTACTGCAGTTGGTACGAACTCGTAATGGAGACTGAATAAGAGAGGCGCATTTCACTAGCAACCACGTTCTAGTTAATGGCCATGCAGTAGCTCGTCGTTGGGAACCCCTCGATACAAGACAAGAGAAGCTATCAGAAAACAGTCAGCAGTCACGCCAAGCCAGTAGACCAAAGACCAGTTGACGGGGGGTTCTAGAGCTTGTATGGCAAGACCAATCATTATGATGGAGAGGATTGCAAGCCCGGGCACACTTTTCCTACGCCAGACGTCAAAATCTGAATTAGCCTATGCGAGGCATTGTTGGCGACACTCGTTTTGTACACCGTTCAATCCATTATGCCGATGTATACACCGTGGCTCAGTGTATGAGCCTTAAATAACGTCATCATAAGTGGATTTTGAAATGTATACACCGATTGAACAGACGATGAGGTGTATAACATGACCGAGGCCGACGGCGCTCGTGACTATGAAGAGATGTGGGTTGGATCTGGCTTCTCAAAGAACCCATACGATCATAGGCCATTGAGAGTCTCCGCCGAAGACAGAAGACTCTTCGTCGGAAGAAACAGAGAACAAGAACAATTCAAGATACAGACAGCGGGCTCCGAAGGAGGTATCGTCATAATTGAGGGGCCGGTCGGTGTCGGAAAGACCAGCTTTGTCAATGCAATGCAGTATGATAAGTGGAACCCGGAACGAAAGAAGAGGAAGGGCAGCAAGAAGGCCTACTCGTATCTCCCTTCATTTGAAACTATTCAACTGAGAGAGGATGTAGGGCTTGCAGATTTCATGCTCTCGGTGCTGTCGAACTGCATCTTCTCGCTCGAAAGGATACGTGGTCAACGGGTTTCAGATTCGGACCCGGACATAAAGGCCGGTAAAGAACTCGTCGCGAACACCATGAGGTCAGGAATGGGCGGGTTCAACGCGACCGTACTGGGAAGCGGCGTGGGAGTTCAAACGAAGGAGACGGCGATCCTACCCAAGGCAATTCCACTCCCCACCATCATGAATGCAATGGACAATTGGTTCGATGCGGTCGTAAAGAAATTCGGTTATGAAGCCGTGCTGGTGCCGATAAACAATCTTGACGTGCTTCCGGAACAGGCTGTGGTGGGCTTCCTCAACTCCGCAAGAGACACGTTACTGTCAAGACATCACGTGTGGTGGATACTTATCGGGGGACCCGGGCTGTTCCTTACGCTGGAGACAAGCGCGAGACGCGTAAGCGAGCTTGTCACGGGTCAACCAGTGATCCTTGACCCGATGTCGCAGGAAGATGTCTTGGAAGCAGTGAAGACAAGGGTAGAGAAGTTCAGGACGAGCAGAGATTCGAAACCGCCCGTAACGGAGGGGACGGTGAAGATGCTGTACGAGGTATCCAATGGAGAGGTGCGTTACATATTCAAGAGGCTGACGGACATGATGTACGAGTTCAGGGCTGCCTTTCCCAGTGAGAGGCGCGTCCCGGAAGAAATTGCAGCGAGATCGCTTCAAATCCTGGCAAAACGGAAACTCGAAGCCATGAATCTGACGGACAGAGAGCGAGAAGTTCTCAAGCTGATGACTGCGGAAAAGAGCTTCAGAATAAGAGATTACGCGAAGTTCAGGTACAACAAACCCCAGCCGCTTCAGAACCTGGTTTCGAAATTCCTTCGATTGGATCTTCTGCGAAGAATAGAGAAGAGCGCCAGGGAAGTGTACTATTCCACTTCGGGTGACACCAATCTCGTATTCCGCAACCCCACCCTCGATGCCTAGACCGTTGAGAAATGGAGCTACCGCATCATCCTCGACACCTAAGACTCCTCAAAGGGAAGGTCTTCATGACCAATTGTGGACGACCATCGATTTCAGACGAGAGAGAAAAGGTCAGGGATCATGAGAAAGTGGGAATGCGCACAATGGTCAGCCTTGTGATTGATTGGCGATGGTTCGCCCTTGTTTCTCCTGCCTCTCCTTCATGCCGGTCAATGCGCCGAGGCAATTCCGAAGTATCTCACGTGTTCTCTCCAGGGTCCTTTTCACTTCCATGAACCTTAGCGCGTCCTTGAACGGTCCGCCCTTCGGAGCTTCAAGCCTGCCGACCACCCCCATCGCGCAGTCATACATCTTCAGGGCATGATTCACGGAATCGTTCCAGCCCTTCAGAGTCGCCTCCATCGGGTAATCCTCCGGATAGTTGCCCACCCCTCTGGGCGTGTATTTCAGCTCCGGGTTGAGTTCGGGCAGGTCCATCCCCTCCTTCGACAGCCTCTCGGCGTCCCTTTCGGAATCTGCGAGTGGGCTCCACCCGGTCCCTTTCCTGTACCTTATCTCGTGGCGCCATCCTGGCCCGAAGACTTCCCCTAGGAACTGATGGAGGTCGTTATCCAGCTGGACAAGGGCGTCTGACTGATGGGACAGCTCGGCGAACGACTCGCCCAGCTTCTTCCACTGGCCCGTCCCCCTCCACCGACTGGTCTCCGAGTTGTACAGGCTCGTGACCCACGACAGGTCGGGATAAAGATGAATGAGGTACTTCTTCACGTCGGTTTGAGCGGGGTCACACTTCGACGCCAGTTCGAGGACGGTCTCGAAGTGCGTCTTCTTCCTTTCGCGGGAGGGCGCCTCGCGGCCCCTTTCGGTCAGCACGTACCTGCCGTCGCTGTCCTTTGCAATCAGTCCCTTGTCCGACAGGTCGTTGAGGAGCTCGAGGAGCCTCTTTGGCGTGACGTCCGTCGCTCTGAGCAGGTCTGTCCAGCGCTGAGGGGACTTCGCCGCCTCGAGGATCTTTTCCCTGGCATTGCCTGCAGTGGCTCTCACCGCAGTATAGTAGGGGGGTAAACCATATAAACGTCACGTGTCCCCTAGTTTAGGGTGGGGCTAAAGTAGGGTGAATTCCGGGCAAAAGGAAGATGGCAGAGGCTGTCCTGTCGCTAAACATGTCGATGATTCACCGTTAGCCGAGCGACTTACAGCAGAACTCAGCGTTGCATCCATCGGTGAGCTGTCGGAGGTGGTAGGGAAGCTTGTTGCCGTACACAGGAACGACGGCGTGGCGGTCATCGAAGCCACCCGCAGGTTCGAGGTCTCTGTCGATGGGAAGATCGCACGCTCAATGGGGGCAGCCATTGGGAGGAAGGTAGCTGTTCTGCGCATCGACGGGAAGACCAGGTGGAGGCTGCTGAAGGCTTCGACGAGGAGGAATAGAGCATCGGAGATGAGTGAGTGAGCAAGAGATGATCAACACTGGTGCATACGTCATCCCCATGACGACCCTCCTGCTGTGCATCCTCGGCGGCGCGTTCTCGAAGGGCGCGCGTGACCCGCGCAAGGCGCTGTTGATCAAGGGTGTCTCGGCTCTCACCGGAATGTCGTCCTTCCTCCTGTTCTACGGAGTCGCAGTTGATGCGGTGAACGCAAGCGGCTCCACTCCTGTCATCGTCGGAATAGTTGTCATGTTAGTTGTCACCTTCGTATCAATCGGGCTCGTGAAGTTCGGCGAGCGGATCGGCGACGAGACAGGAGTCGGCCTGGCGGCTGCCCGAGAAGAGACGACCAGAGAACTCGGGGACGATCTATCCAAGCTGCTTGATGGATTCAGGTCGGATTTGAAAAATGACGTTCAACCTCTCGTTCAGGCGGTACAGGGAGCAGTGTCCTCAGCCACTCGGTCCTTCAACCAATCCGTGAAGGCTGTCGAGGCGGATTCAGGGATGCTACGGAAGGAGCTTGGGGCGCTCGCCACAAAGTACGACTCCGTGCTCGGCAACTACGGCATAATCGCGAACGGGTACAACAGCATGCTGAAGGAGCACAAGGAGGCTATGGAGGCCACCCGGAGAGAGCTCGGTGCGCTTAAGGGCGAACGCGAACTCCTCACAAAGGACCAGCGCCTGTGTGAGATGCAAGTCAAACAGCAGGAAGTGAAAGAGAAAGAGCTTGAAAAGCGAGAGAGGGAGGTCGCTGAACTAGCAGCGAGGTCCATGGGCCTCGTCACCGGGGTCACCAACAGTAGCGCAGAGAAGGTCATTTCTCCGACAGAGAGTGGCACCAACAAGATCACGAAGGAGCAGGCCAGGAACGCGCTAATCGAATGGCTCCGGTCGTGCGGTCTTGAGGCGAAGCTAGAGGAGGAGGGGCACATCGGCGTCCGGAAAGAAGGCGCGGAGGCCGCAGTCTTCGTCAGCGGCCTCTGTACTGTCAGGGACGAGCCGAAGGAGAGGCAGAGGCGCCTGTACAAAGATAGTATTCCGACCGCCGCCGGGATTGTCGCCCGCGAACGGAGGGTACCCGTGGTGCTGCACAGGGCGAACACGGAAAACGGGCACATGTGGCTGAGCGACCCAGTTCCTCCCGATCAGATCGAGAGCTGGGAGGGCGTCGCGACGCCTGTCTTCCTGGCCAAGAACGATGAAGAGTCGCTGAGGCAGCTGCAGGAGAGCAACCTCAGGGTGTTGAGAGCCATGGGGGCCAAGGTGTAACCGAGACGATTCGCCGGATGGGAGGCTTCAAGTTCCCTCGCAGCGTCTTCCTGAAGGCTGCGATGGCATATTATGTCGCCCACGAGCCGATGACTGCCCCTTCTTCAGGAGTGGGCACTACGAACTCGTGCAAGTTGCGGATGCTCGGACCCGGCAAAAACAGGGATGGTTGGTGATTGATTGAACACAGGCTCAAACGAAAACGAAGGCACCACTCACTACGGCGGAATGCAGGACCATAGAATAAGGATGACCGAGTTCGACATCAGGAACTCTCTCAGGGCGCTGGCGTACCTGGGGATGAAGTCCGACGCGAGACGAAGGGAGCTCTTCGAACACCTCATCCTGTCTCACGGCAAGGTGAAGCTCGCGCAGGCCAGGAAGCTCGACAGCAGGGCGAGGGCGACGCTGGTCCTGAAGGGATGGGAGATAGTCGTGCTTGCCGACCTGCTGAAGGAGGGGGGAGCCTACACCCAGTCAAGGTTCTACCGGAAGATGCAGCTTTTCAAGGCGAGAGTGATGAGAGACCTGCCTCTGAAACACGCCTGGGGTGATGAGCTCCGCAGAAGAAAGGAGGAGAGGAGCTGGAGTTCAGAAGACCCTGTCGAGACCGCTGAGAACAGGGGATACCACCGTGAATTCGGGGAATGGGGAAGGCTCCGGGACCAGGACGGCGAGGAGGTCTACGAGGACCTGAGCAGGGGAGACGACGGCTGGCTGTACAACGACGACGGGACCAAGGTCGAGAGGTGGCGGGAGCCGAAGGAGGGAGACGAAGATGAATAACCTTGGAAGGTCTGGCCGTGGGCTGCAGTTCCTGTTACTGGTTGGAGAGATTGGAGTGTGTCGATACTATAGAAAGACCGCAAGTAGATACCCCGGTGCAGTCGTGCAGTGCAGTCACTGCAGTCGATCGAGCGAATCTCCGACCGAACATTTGTCATTTGGTTTGGGCCCCACTGGGCCCGCACCATCATCGTACCCCGGTGAGGATTCAGAATTGAGACAGTACATCGTATTCCGGGTGCTCGATGCGAGGACAGAAACCGGCGACCCCACCACTCTGAAAGGCGAGTCGATCGTCCCATTCAGGAGGCTTTGAAGAATGAATCTTCGAAGGGTGTCTACGAGAGAAGGCTCACGGTCTTCCTCCGTTGGGTGGGACTGACTGCTGACGACATTGTCAACAAGGCTAGGAAGGAACCCTCCACCGTCCAAGACCTGACTACTATGTACATGTTCCTGCAGAAGGACTGCAGAAGGACTGCATCAGGAAGGGATAGATCTCCGTGAGCGAGTGCGCTTGGAAGAAGATCAGCAGGCTCATGCCGTCCGGGAGGAGGTTCGCTCTGGACAGGGCCTCCACCTTGGACGAGATCAGGCTGATGCTCGGTTGCTCGATTTCTAAGTTGCATAAAGTGCGAACCCAAGCCCTCTAACTCGCACGTTCAATGCCCTTTAGCGAACGGGAGTTCGCAAGTTCGATGAAACCTGCCACCGCGAGCATTGGGACGAGGAATTGGAGAAAGTTGAAAATCGAAGAGACGTAGAAATTGTGGTATAGCCCCAGAGTCAGACTCAGAATCGAGCCAGTCTCGGGTAATCCGCCACCTACTTGCGAAGTGCCAAAGGTGATGGCATTGTAGATGGCTGTTTCAATCAGAAATACAGTTGCTGTGACCCCAGTGTAAACTAAGAATCTCGAGCCATAGCTCCTGCCAGCCGTAATGAAAGAAATGATAACTGCGACTCCTATGAGCAAGTAGACCGCTGTACCCACGATCAATAGGGCTGAACCGCTGAAAACTCCATCTAGTATCCGGTACACAACAAGCGAAGCCAAGGTTCCCACACCCGCGACGGCGAAGACGTTATCTCTTGCAAAATAGGCTAGAAAAATCCAGGCTAAAGCGACTGCTCCTACAGCAGCTAGCTCCAGCCAGTCAATGACAGGGCTCAGTTGGTGTAGCACAGGCGAACTTGAATAAACTTCGAGAATCGAATAAGTTACGAATACGCTCAGAAACTGCAAGCCATAAGAAGCCGCTCCGAAAAGAGGAATTGCTCTAGACACTTCCCTCACCAGCCGGGTTCGCCTACCCCATTGAGTCTCAGGTTAGGCTGTCGTCGTATAGCTCGCATCTGCGCTATTGTAGTTCGAACAACACCCTCCCAAGGCGGATGGATAGAAGTTCGAAATGGCGTTTGTGGATATTCCTTGGGGTAGATTATCGATAGCTGCGGTCGATAGACTACCGCCATAAAATCCGTAGAAGTCTCCGACGGTCGGGGTGCCAAGTACCAGAGTGTAAGAACAATCGCAGGAATACCCCTTGCTTGCACCAGTACTCGAGTCGTCGATTATTACCCAACTGTATTCTGTGGGAGTACCCGTGCATGGGGCTGAGGTACATGACCTCACAAAGTAATCCAACTCAACGGCGCCCTGACCACCGTTTAGACCGGCGAATGTCGCCCCCGTGTAGGCGAGCTGGATTGTGAAGGTGACCTGATTCGAACTCGAGCCATGATACATGTATGGAATCATGTTCTGATTCAGATAAACGTATGAGTCCACGTGGTCGCTACAAGGGAACTGTTCATTGCCTGGACAACTAATCGCAATTGAAGCGTACTCGTTCGCTGTGCTAGAGTAACCGGTGCCATAGGTCGCCGAACCGGTACAGACCCAATCGTTCTCATTAGAAGGCAGATACTGTTGACATGTGTTCTGAGGAGAGACAGGATAACCTCCTATGGAGACGCCTTGGTACGCTGGCGTCACGTTGGCTGGTAGAAACGAAGCGGCGACCTCGCCAAAAGTTGGCGATGAGCCGCCCGTAGAGAAAGTCCAGGGCGCTTTAGTGGCGGTATTCGCCGCCCAGTTCACTGCAAACTCCGAGCCGGCATTCCAATCGTAGCTACCGCCAATCATTGTGTAAAGTGAGCCAGGTGTCCAGCCCGGGCTATCCGTGGAGGTGGCCCCAATGTCGACGACAACAGCCCCCGTAGCTGGAGTGAAAGATGTTACGGACGGATTGCCGGTGCCAGAACCAGTCGAGGTCCCATATACACTTGTGCTAGTTCCGCTGAATTCAGCAATGAATCCGTAAGTGGTAATCGATGTGAAGGGAGTGTGGAAAGTGACCTTCTCATTAGAACCAGTCGATTTGGCTACAGCGTACCATATTTGGACACAGTCGTTGTTGCAGCTTGAAACGGCAGATTTCCAAGTGCCGCCGAAAGTGTCGTTGGGCGCAGTGAAGGTTCCCCCTGTGCTGGCGGTACCCTCCATTGCAACCAGAAGGTCACCCTGAGTCACCGAAGAGGTAAATGAGACTGTGAAACTGGTCTTGGGAGGCGTGTTTTCGCCCGCCTTGGACTGAACTTCAGCTGCTGTGGCATGTATTGCAGGGACTGGTAGGACTACAATCAACAATAGAATCAAGGGGACCAATGGCCAGAGAAGCGTTCTCAATTTGGCACACTGAGACCGTAGTTACTGCGTGTGATCTAGCCCACCTGAGCCGTGAAGTTGATCGCCTGTCCCAAGTAAGTTCCATCTGCTTCAGACTCGTAAACAACAAATTTCAGGGATACAAGTTGTGGTAGGCCTCCAGTTATCTGGTCTCCGTTCTTGAGAATCACCGGGATTTGTAGTGTAGTTCCTGTTACACCTGTGCCACTTGGGAAGCTTGCGCTGATGCCATCAGGGAGAGAGGTGATGTAGTTTGGGTTCAAAATGACAACGTTCGATTGACTGACGGGCATCACTCCAAAGAGGAAAGTACCCATTGTTGTTGTCTCGATGTCGAATACCAGTTTCGTGTCAATTCCGGGGTTCAGGGCCACTGACGAGTTTGTCAGGTAAACTTGAAAGGTAGTGGCAGTGAATGAGTTTTGAGGCAGGCTAGAATTATTTACAGGTGCCCCTGTTGCAAAGGTACCAAGGGTCAGGTAGCCTGCGCAGACTACTACAACAAATACCACTAACAAAAGCAATGCCGCGGAACGTTTGGTGACGCTCCTTGGCTCAGTCTTCACGGTGCTCAGATTGAGCAGTCTTATAAAAAGGTACCTACTTTATCTATGAAGTTTCTAAGAATTCAGGAGTGAAGTTAGGTATGCTCATCCAGATGGCTTTATCAGAATCCTCTTCTGCGGAGGCTGAAGAGGGAAGAGACAGCGGTCAAAGTGCGATGCTTTGGGTTGACGGTTGAAGAGAAGGTTGCCCTAGCTTCAGCGATATCAGATGATTTGGAGGGGTCCGGAATCGCATTAATCAAAGGAGAAGAAATTGCGATTGATAAGGTAACAGAGGCCGAAGTCGGAACTTCAAAGTTGTTCGAAATGGTAAAAGATTTCATCTCAAATCAGAAGGACTCAGCCGAGTACTTGGTGGATGTCACAAATGACGTGGTCAATGTTAGGTCACGCCGCCCATTAAGCGAGGCAAAGAAAGGACAAGGGACCCCTCCGCTGCCAGGTCTTTTCCAATGCCCGGTTTGTGGGTACGTCACCCCATTCAAAGAGAAATATGACCTTCACATAAGGTCGCATGACCTAATTCGTGGCCTGGCTGGATGAGAATTGGATGGAAGGAACATCTTTTGACCTGTCGACCGACAGAAGCTTGCCCCAAGTGGGGCTTGACGTTAGGGTTCCCACACTTATGGCATCTGACTATCTTGGCATGACAACGAATCTGATTGGGCCTGTTTGAGCATGCCCCTATAAGCGAAATCAAGCTAAAGCCACCGCTCACAAGAACTAGGCTTTTCTTCCCGGCTGGAGCAAATAGAACATGCCTAACCACCGGAAATACTCAGAAAGAGTAAGTGCTAGACGTACAACGTATACGTAATATGAACATTATCGCGGCCAGTCTGCGTTGCCCTTGGGACAATCTACGCAGTAGGTTCTTCCTTTATCAACAATAAACCGTTATGGGAGCCTACATGGAGTTGAATTTCTTCCCAGCATACGGGTAACTCCCACGTTCTGTCTCTTTAGAACACAGAATTTCGGACCGCATATCTTGTGTAAGTCTCAGCGACCGCACTCTAAGCAGTAGGCGCGATTCCATCAAATTACAGATGAGCACTGGGAAGGGCGAGGCGGGCGTCCTTAACCCTAGTCTAGCCCTTGCATACCACCGGCTGATACTGCGCGATTGAGAGCCTATCCCAAAAATACTGGATGGCCAACCTGTTTTGATTCTCTTGGCGATAGTCGTCGGCATCACCTGCATCCGTCAAGCAAGTTGCCCACGACCAGGCGCGCTCCTGACGATCTGTGGGCAGAGGTGGCTTCCCTCCTCGGAGAGGAGGAGAAGGTCCCTGGCACCAGGGGCAGGCCGCCCGTTCCCTTCAGGAAGGTCCTCGACGGGATACTCTACGTGCTGAAGACGGGATGCCAGTGAAAGGCTCTTCCGAAGTAGTACGGGTCAGGCTCCACGGCCCATCGCAGGTTCCAGCAGTGGGTGGGCGAAGGGGCCTTCCAGATGCTGTGGGCCAGGCTCCTGGGCAAGTACGATGAACTCAGGGGCATCAAGTGGAATTGGCAGTCGCTCGACTCGAGCTCGGTCAAGGCGCCTCTAGGGGAAAAAGACAGGGCCAACCCAACCGACAGAGCAAAGCTAGGCTCCAAGAGACACATCCTGACGGACCAGAGGGGGACTCCCCTGTCCGCCGTCCCCACGGGGGCCAATACCCCTGACATCAAGGCGGCGTTCCAGACCCTCGACAGCACGGTCATGAAGCGGCCCCGACCATGGCGCTACCACCCTCAACACCTCTGCATCGACAAGGGGTACGACTTCCCTGAGATCAAGACAGGGGTGATCGCGAGGAACTGCGTCCCTCACATGCGCCACAGGGGAGAGATCGAAGACCCGGTGAAGCGGTACAAGCCGAAGAGATGGGTCGTCGAGAGGAGCGCGTCGTGGCTGAACCGGTTCAGGAAACTCCTCATCAGGTGGGAGAAGAAGGAGGAGAACTACCTTGGACTCGTCCAACTGGTTTGCTGCCTAACGGTCTACAGGAGGACAATTTTTGGGATAGGCTCTTAGAGTCCTAGCGGGGATGGAAAACCAATCCTGTCTCATGTAGAATTCCTGCCCCGGCCGGGCTTTACACCAGCTAGTTAAATGCCCTGTAAGAGCCACACTAGCATTAACTACCAAGATGTGGGCAATGATTCGGAGGCTTCGTCTTCCCTAACAGTTAGGACAAAGCGCTATTGCGTGACGCCCTGACTGGGACTTGACGTTCCAGGTAGCCCCCCTGCTTGGGGAACTTGGGAAGTCCCGGCGACCTCCTTCTCGACACGACTCAACGGGGATAGCGACATCACGGACCTGTAGATCAGGTAGATGCCAACAACGCCAGTGCCATTGTTCACAATGACATACGGGAGGGTACCCGAGTTAAACGGAGAGGTAGCCAATATCGAAAGCACCAAAGTCGATAGAGCTAGACCAAGGAGAAGTATGCTCCTCCTCAGGGTCCGGTCTGCGCTTCTTCGGGCCCCGACGATCAGAGCCACAGTCAAGTAGCCCAATATCCCCGCGAAGACCAAGAGGAACAAATCGTTGAAGATGGTCCCCGAGAGCGACGACTGCTCATCGGGGGTCAGGACAGCCCCTCCTGTAACGAGGGCAATCAGAAAGATGACGAAGCCGATGGCTAATGGCCAGCGCACCCGCTGCCAACCTAGAGTGTCACGGTGGAAGAAGTCAGTCTCCATTGCGACGAGGACGCTCCTATCGGCGTAGGCGAAGATCACCAATACCAGCGCAACGAAAGGCAAGAATCCAACATCGGATAGTATGCCGGAGCTGGGGGTGGGCACGAAACTGCTCAGCATCGTTACCATGATTACAAGCATTAGGAGAGTAGACCAAGAGGCCCGGCTCCGATAGATCCCGCCCACGAACGCCCTGCGCATCTCGAAGGCCCTGTAGATTCCCAGCGCTAGAATCCCAACGATGAGGGCCGTGCTCCCTACATTTATCGCCGTTGGTAGGTCAACGGACATGTGGTACGACCTCCATTCCCATGTTCGTAACTGAGAACCTGAAGTATCCGTGGAGCGGCGGCAGACCTAGCATCTTCTTCACCCTGAACAGTGGGGTGATGGCGAGCCCTTCTTCGTAGAGCCGCATTTCGATGACCCCATCGAAGAGTTGCTCCATAGTAGTCAGGACGTTCGGTGAGTGCATCCCGTCCTCCGCCAGGGCGAATAACACAGTATCCTGCTGCTTGAGCTCGGATACGAGTTGGGACCAGTACCCGTACATGGACTCGAGAGGATTCAGAACGAGGAGTGGGGAGAGAACGTCTGTAGCGACCCTCACTCGCCTTCCGACATTCCTCTTCACTGCCTCTTTTGTGTTGAAAGATATCGAAGTAGCGTCCCTAAGGTCACACTTGACCGGAGACCCTGAGCTCGCTATCCATTCTGGGACCCTCTCGGTGCTGATGCCGCTCCCCTTCATGTCTCTCAGGACGTCCGTGACAGGGCGGTGGGTTACGTACAGGCAGTAGTCTCCCTGAACTAGTCCTGAGCGGACAAACCAGTAACCAAGAGCCTCCTTTCCTATCCCTGGAGGACCTACTACGAGGATGGCCGACTTGTCAGGATAACCGTCTTCGCCAAGGAGGTGGTCCAGGGAAGGAACCCCGGTAGAGACCAAACGCATTCCGATGGTCTATTGTCGAGTTAAACCTATCCCAGGGACCTCGCAGGTTCGAAGCCCCACCGACAATCCGAAAATCTGGTCTCTTTCATGTGAAAGTCCTGCCCCGGCCGGGAACATAAACCCTCGGTGTCGAATCCCCGTGGCGAGTCCAACTGTTACAATCGACACTATACATGTGATGTTGAACGAGACCTTGTGGATTGTTGCCGACGGGTGTATTCGAGGTTCAGACGGCGAGACCGTGCCTCTCAAGCGTCTTCAGTTCGGCCGGACCGAATATCTGAGTCAACTTGGTCCTTTGTTTTCCGTCAGCGTAGACGGCCTCCGGATACCATTTCGAGCCAAACGCAAGTAGCCCCAGTATAATCGGGAGCGTGTCCTCCCCCTTGCGGGTAAGAGCCCAGCGCACGGCTATGGGGACCCGCCGCCTTTCGACTTGCTCTAGATACCCTTCTCTCTCGAGTTCCTTCAGGCGTATTGACAACATCCTCGGGGTAATTCCAGTCACCGACTCCAGCAGCCTGTTGAACCTGTCTATCCCTTGAAATCCTACGTCCCTCAGGATGAGAATCGTCCACTTCTTGCCCAGAATGCGGAGTGAGGTTTGAATGGGACAGTGGATGAACTTGCTGCTCAGATCGACTACCTCAGGCTCAAGTGACCGCTTCATGGCCGCCAGATTCCTTCTCTCGAGATATACAAACTATACTATTTTTCCCTTACTAACTTAAGACTGAAGCCAGTGTACGCAGGTTAGCATGGTCCAAAACACGCCAGCCCACATCGAAGGTTCGAGCCCGTCAAGGATACTCGAACTCAGGCAGTATACACTCCGCCCAGGGAAACGAGACATCTTGATTGACCTATGGGAGAGGTACTTCGTGGAAGAGCAGGAAAACATGGGGGCGGACCTCGTAGGACAGTTCCGCCAGGAGAACAACCAAGACAAATTCGTCTGGCTCAGGGGCTTTCCCGACATGGCCACCCGCGGGCGGATGCTTGCGGCGTTCTATTCGTGCCCAATCTGGATTGAGCACCGCCAAGAGGCCAACGCAACCATGGTCGACAGCGACAACGTTTTGCTCCTAAGAGAAGCTTGGCCCGGCGCGGGATTCCACCACGAACCCCGAAAATCATTCGATTTCGAGCTTCCTATTGCTGGCTTGGTGACGGCGAACATCCTCTATTTAGATTCGGGGCCCACCAATGCGGTTCTGGGATCTCTCGAATCCGTGCTTGCACAAATTCTTCTCGGTGCCGGAGCGTCTGACGTGGCAACATACGTCACAGAGCACAGTCCGAACAACTATCCGAGACTTCCGATTCGCGAACGCGAGAACGTCTTCATGTGGTTCTCTAGGTTCGAAGGCGGGGAGGCATTCGAAGAACATGTTCGGAACCTGGCAGGCAACGTTGCGTGGTCAGAGATACAGCAGAGACTGGCGCGGTATGGGGGCAGGCCCGCGGAGACTCTGATTCTGGACCCCACGAGGCGCTCAAAGTACCGGTGATGGTAGTGGCTGAGGCAGACACTTCAGCGAGAGACGGTTCACATGACTTCGACTTCCTTATGGGAAAGTGGAAGATAAGGCATAGGAGGTTGACCAAACCGCTGAGCGGCTCCTTTGCGTGGTATGAGTTCGACGGCGAAGGAGAGGCGATGAGAGTCTGGGGCGGAGGCGACAATATCGATGAGATATGGGGGGATGCGCCTCAAGGACGGATCAGGGGCATGACGTTGCGGCTGTACGACAGGAAGTCGAAGCAATGGAGGCTGTATTGGGCCAACATGGCCACGGGAGTATTGGAGACACCTGTGGTAGGGGAGTTCAAAGACAGGAAGGGAGAATTCTATGACCAGGAGCTCTACAACGGCAGAGCGATCCTCGTGCGGTACATCTGGTCAGACATCAGCAGGGACTCGTGCAGATGGGAACAAGCGTTCTCACCCGATGGGGGGAAAACGTGGGAGACGAACTGGACCATGGAGTTCTCCCGTATTAAGTGACGGCATAGGCGAGGTCGGCCCTCTCGTCAGAGAACGAGAAACTCTTGCCCTTTGCCCTTTGCCCTCGGGAACCCCGAATGGATTGATCGGGATTACAGGCATCTCGACATCATGAGGAATTACTTGCATCTAGCCTCATGCCTAGGGAGCTTAGGCATAGAGAATCTCGAATGCCTCAGGCCTCGGTGGGCCAAACAGCATGCTCGTAGTGTCCAATGGTTAGCATCCTTACCGAATTAGTTAGTTGGGATTATCTATCCACGAGTCCTAAACCCCACCAGGGATTCGATAATCGGCTCCGTCTCATGTAGGAATCGTGCCCCGGCCGGGCTTTACACCAGCGGTTTAGTTGCCCTGCAAGGGCCACATTCGCACTAACAACCCAGATGTGGGCGTTAACAGCGGCTCAGGAGGACTGACGATTCTTAACTCCTTAGGCTCAGGCCTGCTGGGGGTTGCATTGTCATTGTAACAAACATAGGGCAGGATGTTCAGCGCATCCCCATGGAAGCAACGGCCAACGGGATTTCAGGATTCCTTGTGATTGTGCTAGCTTTGGGTCACTTCCATCCCACGAACCTGTTCCTTTTCAGCTTTGCGGGACTCTTCGTCATCTCACTTGTCTCGAACGCAACCCCGTTCTTTGGTGCCTCCTATACGGTGATAGCTGCGGCTGAATTGGTAGCCTTCGGCTTCTCTCTGGAAGGCTACATTCTCGTTGTGCTCGTTACAGCCGCAGGAGCCACGATCGGGAAGCTCGTAATCTATGGGGCGCCAGAGCCTTTAAGGGGAGACTGTTAAAGAACAAGAACGTCCAGCTGCTCGGGCAGTGGCTCCGAGATAGGAAGTTTCTCCTAGCCGTCTTCGTGACTGGTGTGATACCTCTCCTTCCTCTGGACGACTACATCTACATCGGTGCGGGTGCCGCAAGGATGAGGCTGGCGAGTATGCTCTCTGTGACGCTCGCCGCGAAACTTCTCAAAAGCGCTGTCGAAATCGAGCTGGAGTTACTCGGGATACTTAGAATTTCGTACATGTTTACCGTTATGAAGTTCCACGGTCAATTCTCGCCTTCCGAGTGGGATTTTGATACTATTTCCCGCACGAACTTCAGAACGCTAAACGTCTACAGAATTTCTAATTTCGCGAGGCACGTCTTGCGGATTCCGTCTTTCGAGTTTTCGATCATCCTCACCGTGGCCTTTGTACTAATTGGAATTTTCGTCTTCAAGTACGACTGGGGAGCAATCCTCAACAGTGACATGAGGAACCAACGCGAATAATCAGGAAAAGGTAGGCCGATGTTCAGATGGCAAAACAATTGACACAACATATGTTTTATCGCTGCGAGCCTCCCGACTCCGCCTGGCATTGCGGTGTGTGAGGAGGTCCACAAGAGATGATGCCGTTGTGGGGTCCAGCGAGAAGGAAAGCAGCCCGTAAGGCGCACGCTCCTCACGCAGCGCGCGCCCGGCGAGCGCATTCTTTGCAACCGATACGGGTTTGGAGCCATTCTGAACTCTTTGATTTGGAGGCTTAGGCCAAAAATTCGAATCTCGGAGGCCAGAATCCATAGAAGGCCGAGGGCTCGGGGCTGAAGTTTGGTGAACAGTTGATCAATCCCTTCCGATTCGAACCCTCTGTTCATAATTTACCAGTAGATTAATGCGCGAATCCCACCCCCCGCACTCTGTTGTGTGCGGAGGTTGCCCCTATCCAGAATCCCTTTCGCGAACCCCAAGGGAGGGCGAGTCTGGTGGGGCCCGCACCCGAATGGGTCCTGAAAGTGGATTCCAGGTCAATTATAGCCCGGCCTGGGGCTACACCAAGAGCGCGCGCTCCGAATACAGATTGGCAATGGCGATTGACATAATAGAATCGGTCACGCCATTCGAAGAGGGAGGAGATTCAACTCGATGAGGAGCATACCAACTAGCAGCAGAGGAAGGGGTGACACGAGGTCTGATGCACGGAAACCAGCTAACATGAGCTCCCTATTGGGACAGGTCTAGACGCCAAACACCATAGCCGACCGGATGGCGAGGCTGCTTCTCAATTCGCTGTCTGGCTCCAGCGTCCTCGACCCGTGTGTGGGTGAGGCGGTCTTCGCGAGAGCATTGGTAAGGAATGCGCCGAATCAGAAATTCGATTTCACCCTAATGGACATTGACGATAGGATGACCGGGATAGCTCAGGATTGGGCTTCCAAAAACGGAATCAAGGCCAAGGTAGTTACTGCCGACTATCTCTCCATCAGGATGGACAACAACTTCGACGGGGTCATCCTGAACCCTCCGTTCGTCCGCCAAGAGTGGATCAAGATGAAAGAATCTTACCGTTCCAAGTTTCAGGAATGGTACGACATCACGATTCCCGGCACTTCCAACCTGTACGCATATTTTGTTGTAAAAGCCATTCGAGATGTCAGACCAGGGGGGATAATCACCTTCATCGTCTATGACTCCTGGCGGTCTACTCTCTTCGGCAGATGGCTTGCAGAGGACATGCAGACTGAACTGTTCAAACTTGGATGTTGACGCAGTGACGGCCCCCTTTGAAGGACGGCTAATCAACGCAACGATTGTTGCAGCAAGGAAGGCTGATAGCGAAAGAGATGTGCCCTCAGCGTTGCCGACCGAAAGTCAGAGCTATCAATCAATAAGCAAGCTCCTCAGATTGCCGCATTTTGTTCCGCTCTCTAGAGTCTTCTCGACCCGTCGAGGCCTACGACTCAAACAGGCAAGTTTCTTTCTCACGACAAGGGCCGACGTGGATTCAATTGGAGCAACACCGTTCCTCAAGAAGATTGGGAGGGTTCGGGGATTCGTCGTCCCAGACGACCACAACGAAGCCGCACTCCTCACTGTCCAACCAGGTCTGGATCCCATGGTCTACGCCGTGCTGGAACGGAGGTTGAAGGAAGCGCTCAAGGAGCCCACTGCGAACCGTTCAATCCTCACCTGGTACAAAGAAAGGCCTGAAGCCTGGTATTTGCATAGGAAGCCTCCTTATGCTCCAATCCTATTCAATTACTACATCAGACATCGTCCGAGACACCTGTTCAACGGCAGATTCTTCTACTCTGACAACTTCTATGGTTTAACACCCTTACGTAGTGGTCTCTCCGTGCTCGCGCACCTGGCCATCCTAAATTCTACTGTGGTGTGCGCAGAGATTTTGGACTCGTCAAGCGACCAAGGCTCTGGCCTGTCAAAAATCCAACTGTACGACTACAGGCTTGTCCACGTGCCAGACCCGGGGGTCCCGACTCCCGCAGACATAAGGAGGTTCGATGAACTAGGTAGAAGTCTTGTAAATGCCGCACCATCTTTGTCAGTCATAGACAAGATAGACGCGCTAGTTCGAGAAGTATACTGCAGCAGCGGAAGCTCAGCAAGAGCCATCGAAGACTTAATTAGCTCTATAAGCCCAATGCGCCTACTGCCGAGGGGATAGGGCATCTTGGGCTGGCTCTCGTACTCTGACGACGAAGTCGAACGATTCCATCCTGAGTTTGAGTCGGCAGCGAATGAGGCCCTTACACGGGCACACATGCAGGAGTTGTATTCATGGAAGCATCACCCACCTCAGAAAGGAACCGGGATTCTTCCTGACTTTGCGCTATTGAAGAAGAAGACGGGAGAGTGGCTAATTGTCGTTGAAATCAAACGTCGAAGAGAGTCTGTGTTCTCTACACGTTACCAGTATCAGGCCAAGAGCTACGCGGAATCAAACTCCAGACTGTATCCCACCGGCAAACCTCGATCCTCGGTAAGAACGAGGTCACGGAGAAAATCGCCGACAGGTGCATCGTGCTCCTCGGCCTCTTCATCGAACATGGCATAGTAACCGAGGTAGAGGTGAGGAAAAGGCTCGGCATCCCAGAGGCGGAGACCGTCGTCGACCAGGAGACGGACGAGACGACAGCTGTCCTAGAGGAGCGGGAGGCGAGCGACCAGGCGATCGACGAGGTCGTTGGGGAAATTGCCGAAGCGCTAGGCGAGAGCCCCGAGAGCTACGAGCCAGGGAACGACGACGGGGAGGACGAGAAGATGTCGATGCTGAGGTACTGGGTCGGCAGGATGATCGACGACTACATGGCGGCGAAGGCAGACCTTGAGAATAGTAGTGATGCGTGAGGAAGAGCCCAAACCCGACCAGGGTCGGCGTGTAGGCGGCTGTCCCGTCAGCCTCAAGGTTGAGAAGGGCCGTTGGATTGCCGAGATTCAGGACCCGGACGCATGTGCCCCGACAATCGACGACATGGACAAATTGGGCCCCGAGGCCAAGAGGAACCTCGCCAGGCATCTCACGACCGACGACCCTCAGCAGGATACGGAACTGAGACAGATGAGGCGGAGGACGCAATGAAGTTCCTCTGGTCCTAACGGCCGTCCTCGGCTTTGGCGTCAGCCGATTCTCGGTGTCAAATCTCGTCTGCTCGCAGAAAGTCCCCGCTCGCGAAGGTGCCTGATTGGTTTCAGCCGGAAGTGGTTTCGCCTATGAGAGCGCCCAGAGAGATGTAGTATGCGGCGCCCGTCTCCCCGTTCGAACTACCGTCGAGACCACCCACACAGTACATGGTACTCGACAGGATGACGCAGTTCGTCGAAGCGCTGTCGGGGTAGCTTGCTCCCTTCGTCCACGCCCCTATTCCTCCGGATGATACGGTAGCGTAGTAAACGGCATTGGTGAACCCGCTCGATTGCTCTCCTCCTACGCAGTAAATGTAGCCCGACGAGAATGCACAGGCCTGACCGATTCCCTGGAACGGATAGGGAGTTGTCGTTGTCCAAGTCCCCACCCCCGCAGATGAAAGCGAGGCGTAGTAGTCTGTGCTTTGGGCGTTGCCGTTGCTGTCGACGCCTCCAAGGCAGTACATGTAGCCGTCAGCCGCGAAACAGCTTTGGAAGTATGTATCCGAGGGGTAGGTCGTCGATTGGCTCCAAGCGCCGATTCCCGAAGATGAAAGAGGGGCATAGTAAACATAGTCACTCAGAGCACGGCTGGCGTTGGTCCCGGCTGCCTCGTCGAATCCTCCCACGCAGTAGATGTACCCGGACGACGCCGCACAGTACTGACTGTCCACAGGAACCGGGTAAGGTGTTGTGGAGCTCCAGGTGCCGACCACGCCGTTGCTGCTAAGAGGAACATAGTAGCTCGATGCAACATCATCGCCGGCATCATCGTAGGTCCCTCCGACACAGTAGGCGTAGCCAGAGGAAGCCACGCACGCCTGGGCATAGATGGTCTGCGGGTACTGGCTGGAGTCGGGGGTCCAGCTGGTGATATTGCTGGAAGACGAAGAGATGGGGGAAGAAGTGTAAACTCCGTTATGGGGCCCCAGAGCGACGTCCTGTCCCCCGATGCAGTAGACGTACACCGTGCTGTTGACGCACTGTTGCCCCGACACCCCAAACGTGTCATCCACCTGAACGGGGTACGTTGCGACCGACTTCCATGGCGAACTGCTTGTGGGGGCGAACGCGGAGAATACGGCGACAGCGATTATCACGACAATCAGTAGCACCACAATTATGATAATAACTCTGGAGACTTTCATTTCTCTCGACTCACTGGGTGTGGAGGCCCGGTTTTCTTCCGGTTCTTCTTATTGTTCTCGGGTTGATGAAAGGAAGCACGCGATGCTGGCATCGTTTTCGACCATTATTACACTTTCCTTTCTCAGAGGCCCATGCTATTGATTATTCCACCCGAGTTGGCGTCTATGACCAGCACGATCTTCTTGCCCTTGTGATCGTACCTCACGAACCAGATCGGCACGTGCAGTAGCTCCACATCCCCTACATCTGAATCTGTGTGGATCTGCTGAATCATATGATACTTCGCGTGCGCTTTCTCTGACTGCAGCTGATCGACCAGAGTCTTCGCCTGGGACTTTGCAGCATCCTCGCTGATGTCTCCATTGAGGACCTTGACGCTCTTGGGCAACTTCGCGATGTCGAAGAGTCTGTCTTCCTTCCAGGTTGAACACATAGTTGTGGGGCTGATATTCTGTCAGAGCCTTCAGCGCGACCACCGGGAAGTTGTAGTTCGCATCCATCTGTTCGGTCTTTCTGTTCCCTCCGCCGTAGCCCATCCCCATGCCCATCCCGAAGGCATTGAAGTGGCTGAGCATGAAGGTGCTGCTGAAAAGTCCAATCGTCCCCAGCCCTGTCACGTCCCCGAAAGCACGCCTGCGGCCGCCGAATCCACCGCCACGACCGCCTCCTCCGAATCCCCCACCCATTCCGCCAAGTATCACGCCCATCAGAGCAGCGGTTGTGGCCGTCTGTCCGATCTGAGCCATCTCGTTCGTGGCAACTACAGTCGTTCTCGCGGAAACGCCGACGACCCAGTACGGCAGGTAAGAGAGGTTCATCTCCTCCTGGGTGGAATCCTCGTGGAGATGCCTATGCAGCAGGCCTTTGTCCATCAGCGGCGTAATGATGGCGTTCACCTGATCGACGGTCGCTATCTTCAGGTCTAGCATTGTCTGTTTCTGAATGTTGGTCCACCCTTGGGATCCTAGCGTGACGCCGCTGCCGCAGTACTCACAAGTAATCACCATCTCGCCGAATTTGGGCGCTATCGGCGCGCCGCAGTTAGGGCACTTCACAGAAGTCGCTCCGGAAGGGGCGAGCACCTGTTCTGGCTTCGGAGGCGGAGCAGCGCTTGCTCCACCCGGCTGTGCTGCGGCACCGCCGCCGCTGGTCCTTTGGCCTGTGCTCGGTGCTGAGTTTATCGAACTTCCGCACTTGTAACAGAACGCCGCGTCATCGGGAAGCTGCGCGCCGCAGTTTGGACAGTTCATACAATCTTTCGGCATCCCCTCCCCTACTAAAAGGCTGTCCCTCCGCCTATAGTAGGCCTATGTTGCGGAGACGACGAGTGGTACGGCCAGTCGGAGGCGCGCCCGCTGGTAGGCACGCTGGACTCGGGTTGGGGGGCGGCTCAGGTTTCCCGCCATTTCATCTTGAAGGAGACGAGCAGCAGCAGGATGGCCGCAGCGGCGAACAATACCGCGAAGCTCACGACTGGAGGAATCGAGTACCCCAACCCGAGAGCTCCTTGAAAGAGTGAGGACGCTTCGGTAGTAGGAAGTATCTCGGCCACCGGCACGAGGACGGGCGGAAGAATGGAGACAGAGTAATAGACCGGTGGCAGAACAGAAAGCAAAGTGGCTATGAATCCGTTTATGATGAAAGCGTTCTGGGTGCTCGGTGCATACGCCGAGAAGAAGAAACCTATTGAAGTGGTGGTTACCCACAAGAGGGCGACGACTGCCATAGTTATGGCGATTGTCGTCAGCGAGGCACCGTGCCATCCCATGAGGCCGAAGAGCACGAGCAGAGCAGGTGCTCCGAAAATCAGCTCTGACAAAGCCACCCCAAACATGTAGATAAGAGGCGAGACGGGCGAAGCCACGACTATGTCCTGGAACTTGTTCTGGATCTTGTACGACGCCAGGTCGGTTCCGACAAAGAGCCCAAGCTCGGTGGTGACCATCGTCAGCGCCCCGGCTATCCCGAACGGGAGCGCGGTGCCTCCCGTCGCCACGAAGAGGATGAAGAGGAGCGTAAAGGGAGAGGAGAAGACGAAAGGAATGAAGAGCGGGTTCCTCAGCATTGGAATGAACCCAAGATAGTACATTATCGCCCACAGCGACCTCAGCCTGTTAGCTCCCATCTTCCTCCCCCTTTTCCGCCTCTCCCACGATGTCGACGAACACGTCGTCGAGCGAGACCGGGTTGATTGCAACGCTCGTCCCCCTAGCCACGGCTTCCTCGCCTAGGCTCTTCGCACCAGCGGCGTCGGTCAGCACCCTGTACCTGCCGGCGATGATGAGAACTCGGCCGAATGGCTTCAGGTCCTTCTCGGAGAAGGCGCCGCCCACTTCAACGCGGATGCCCCGCTCGGTGAAGGATTCCTTCACGCTCTGCGGCGTGCCCTGGGCCACGACCTTCCCTTTGCTGATGATTGCCAGCCTGTCGGAGAGGATGTCTGCCTCGTCCATGTAGTGCGTCGTGAGAACGATTGTTTTCCCGTCCTTCTTCATCTGCGCCAACTGGTCCCAGACCCTTCTCCGATTCAAGGGGTCGAGGCCGATGCTGGGCTCGTCAAGGAAGATCAGTTCGGCGTCGGTCGCTATCGCCATCGCAACGATCACCCTCTGCTTCAGACCGCCGGAGAGCCATTCCGAGTTCATGTCGGCGACCTCGGCCAGCTCAAGCGCCCCGATGGCCGCCTGAGTCTTCTGCGCGGCGGCGGCCTTGTCCACGCCACGCATCCTCAGAGACAGCATGATGTGATCGCGGGCAGTCAGCGGGTAGATCGTCTCTGCATCCTGCGGCGTGACGGCTATGCGCTCGCGGATCTGCGCCGCATGCTTCACCACGTCCAGCCCGAGAACGGTGACGCTTCCTGACGTGGGCATGAGCTGGGTACTGGCGATTCTGAGGAAGGTTGTCTTTCCAGCGCCGTTTCGGCCCAGAAGCGTGAATATCTGACCTCCCTCGATTTCAAGGCTTAGCCCGTCCAGGGCGGGCTGCTTTGAGTGCTTGTACCGTTTCGTCAGATTCACGGCTTCGAGCGCGATCATCCTGCTGGCCTCTCACTCTTGCTTCTTGTCATCTTAGCCGGCTGGCTGAGTCAGCTCGTCGGGGGAGGCGGTCCGCGAAGTGAAACCCTTCGAGCGGCGTCGCCTTCGGAGGACAAGGGTCGCCGCGATGGCGACCATCGCGATGGCCAGCGCCAGGATTCCGATCCCGGCGTAGTTGTACTCGGAGTTCAAGGTGACTGTTGCGGGCCCGTCGACGACGAGGGAGGTGCTGGCGCTGCTGGAGTTGGTCGCTCCGCTCCACTTGAAAGTGGCCGGAAGTGCGGTGCTCGACGCCATCAGACTCAGAGTCGATGAGAGTGGGACGTAGACCTCTATCCTCGCGCCTGCAGGCACGGATCCCGAGACCGGCCCGTCAGAGTAGGAGACAGACATCGGGCCAGTCGCATAGATCGCGACGCCTGGATAGAACACAGCGGCCTCGTCGGCGGACGCGCCGGGCCCTACGGTCAGAGAAAACGACGCGTTGGAGCTCGAAGCAGAGTCAGCCCCCACACCGTTCCAACCTTCGAACTGCCACCCTGGAGCTGCGACGGCATCCATCTGCAGAGTAGACCCAGAATCGTACCAGCCCGACGGCGGGGAGACTGTTCCTCCCCCGGAAGTGTTCTGCGTGATAGTGATGTAGAACTGTCGGTCGTACACGACCGCGAGAACGAGGTTTGCGGACACACTCCCGGTCCCGGTCCCGTTCGTGATTAGTCTGCTACCGCTCGCCAGCGCGACCACTTTCGGCACCGAATAGACGGAGCCCGAATCGAGCCACTCCTCGTTGGTCCCGAGTACTACCGTCGTGGAGTATGGTCTTCCTGCCGACGTCGAGCTCAGGGTGAGGCCCGGAAAAAGTTCGGTGTTACGGAATGAAATGTCGAAGGTGACAAGGTACTGGTGGTAGTAGGTCGCGCTAATCAGTTGCGATGTACCGACAGAACCATCGAGTTTCCCGTACCATCTCTCGCTGGGTGTCGAGCCAGAGAGTAGATTCGGGTATTGGTACCTCGAACCTGCGTCAGCCCACACTCTGACGCCCACAGACGTCGTCGCTGACGACCCAAAGGAAGTGTACGCTATCATGGGGGGAGAGAAGCCTGACCCTCCCCCTGAGACCGAAAAACCGAAGATTACGAAATCCTGGCTATAGTAGAGGAATTGAATCGTCTGGGAGGAGTTGGCAAGGCCGGAGGTCGGCTGGTCGGTCTCCCATCTCTCGCCGGACGCGGACCCGCCCAGGAGCACTGAGACGCTCCAATCGGTCCCGACGTCGACGTGGTAGATCGTAGGCGATTCAGTTAGCTGAGTGGTGCTCGATGTCCCGTTTGAAACGTAGGTGAGTATCGGGGGAAGGTACCCTGCGCCGCCGCCCATGACCGTGAACGACAGCGTCAGCGGGACGCTGGACGAGGTCCCCCGCGTCGCGTTGGTCAGCGCCCCGGTCACGAACTCGTAAGCGTCGCTGTACTCGGTGGTCCCGTTGAACGAGAACTCCTGTAGCCTCGTAGGACTGCTGTACGAGATGGGCGCCGAGGTGTTGGCAGAGAAGAGGCCCTGAAAGGTGTTCGCGTTGAACTCGTCCATCCACATCCACGCCGAAGACAACGCATAGTTGGGATTGAAGTAGATGACCTCCGCCTCGTTGGCGTAGTACGGTACCCCGTGATACCACTCTGTCATCAAACCAGTGAAGTAGCCATTCTGGTCCGCGACGGAGTCTGGAAGACCCACGAAATACGTGGCCCCCATTTTCGAGTAGGTCACGGTGGCCACGGCCCCCGTGTTCGTATCCTCAGCCAGCATCACCACGTTCTGACCGGTGCTGGAAAAGTACAGGTCCAGGAGGATGACGTCGCCAGCATTGACCGGGCCTGAAAAGGCCTGAACGCCGCCCTGCCCATTCGTCGGGAAGATCGAGTTTCCCGAAGTGTCGAAGACTTCATAGTTCATGTCGAATCCAGTCCCTGGATTCTGTCCCGGCGACCAGTTCCAGGATACGCCAACCTGATACCAGTAGCCCGTGCTGGAAAGACCACTGAGTAGATATGCGGGACCGTCGCCGAGGGTCGTATCTGTCTGTTCCACGGCCGTGACGTTGTATTCCATCGAGGTGAAGTTCTGCGTGAGCGTCATTCCGACTTGCTCATCGTAGATTGACGAGAAGATGGGCGGCCCACGACCCCTGAAGGGCATCGTCCCGGGGGCCAAGCCAGGATTCTGGGACGAGCAGGAGCAGACCTCCGTCGGGATGACCTTGACCCCAGGCGTCTTGACCTGGTGGGCGTTCCCCGCCAAGGGCGTCAGGATGAGCGGCAAACACAAGATTAACGCGGCAGCACCGACAACCGTGGCTCGTCTTCCGGGTGTTTTCACGTTCCATGGAGCTAGGCCTCAGATATTTAGTTTTGGACCCAAGATCGAGGACCCGAGTCGCCCCTCATGTCCAAGATGATCCGGCCTATATGCGGAAGCTCGAGACCAGGCTCATAGCACATTCTCTGGGAGCGGGGGAAAGGGCGCGAGGGCCTCACCGTGTGGATTTGCCCACATCTACGGTAGCGGCAGATGACGATTGAAATCTGGGCCTTTGCCGCCTGGTCAGCACCTTCTCGACAGCGTACGTCGAGATTCCCGCGTATGCGATCCCGCCGAGCAGGTCGACCAGGTAGTGCTGCCCCAGGTAGATTATCGAGAAGTACACGCCAGCTGCAATGGGAAGTGACGCGAGACCGTATTTCCTGCCGAGTTTGAACATGAATATCGAAAAAAGCGTTGCGTACGCCGCGTGCAGGCTCGGAAACGCGGCGACCATGTCGGATTCACCTGAGAGCAGTACCCTCTGAACTTCTTGGAGGAAAGACGGGAGCTCCTTGTACCCGGCCCCCAGCAGGTTCTGCGCTGAACCGGCAAGCCACGGCGGGGCAGTCGGAAGGGCCACGAAGGTCAGGAGGGCCAAGTACGACGTCACGACGAGCGAATATGTGTAGCCGCGATAGACCGTCTTGTTCTTGAACCAGAACAACACCAAGGCAATCATGATCAAGAATACGTGCAGGCCGTAGAACACGGTCGAGACTAGCGTGGCGGCCGGCGACAGGAACGCTCTTTGTACGTCCAAAGTAAAGTCGGAACCGACCAGCGCCTGGTCGACCCAGGCCAGTGAAACAACGTTCCCTGACTTGACCAGGATACCGGTGACTCCCTGCAAAGCCTCGTAGGTGAGGAGCACCGCGACGATGAGAGCTGAACTCTTCACGAATTCCTTCGACCTAAGTATAAGGCCAGCGCAGGGTAGGATCAGGACCGCGACTGCCCCCAGGGTAATCTCCGGGAGCGTCCCAAATCTCACGTATGCAGCTGTCACAACGGTCACGTAGATCAGGGCCGCAGCGATTAAGGAGGAATTGGAACCTAGGAAACCCTTCCTGACCTCTTGCTCGGGCGCACCTGGTTCGTCCATCGCTCGAATTACAACCTCAGGCCGAGGTTCATTTAAACGGTGGACACTGTGTCACTGAGGCAACGGTCGCTTCGCCTGAAGGACGGCCGTGAGCCAGTCCTCCAGCCAAGCTAGTCAGACAATGACGCTGACCCGCTCGGTAGACTTTCAGTTTCGATTTGGAGTCGTTTGGACAATTCTTACGGGATTGGCTCTCGGTCGGCGGGACCTAGTCGGCTGCGCTATGGGCCAACCTATCCAAACAAGCCCAGGTCAGTCCAGTGCGTCTTGAACGAACTCAGGTCTGTCTCTGGTAGAGAGGTAGATGTTTCAGAGGCAGGTGATTCCTTCGATCGACCCCAGCTCAGCTTACCGCTGTGGCCTTCCTGAGCTGTTCGATCATGTCGGTCCTCTCCCAGGTGAAGTCTGGATCCTCCCTGCCAAAGTGACCATAACATGCGGTCTTCCTGTAGATTGGCCTGAGCAGATTCAGGTGGTCGATGATAGGCCCTGGACGCATGTCGAAGACTTCACTCGCGCCATCGGCGATCCGGGAATCGGAGACCTTGCCGGTCCCGAAGGTGTCGACCATGAAAGAGACAGGCTTCGCCAACCCAATCGCGTAGGCAATCTGCACCTGACATTTTTCCGCCAGCCCAGCGGCCACGATGTTCTTGGCAACATACCTAGCCATGTAGTTCCCTGAGCGGTCCACCTTGGTCGGGTCCTTGCCTGAGAAGCAGCCTCCACCGTGAGAGGCGACCCCACCGTAAGTGTCCACGATGATCTTTCTTCCTGTCAGGCCCGAGTCGGCGAGGGTGCCACCTATGACGAACCTGCCTGTCGAGTTCACCAAGAACTTCGTGTCCTTGTCGAGCAAGTTGTTCGGCACGGTCTTCCTCACGACCTTCTCCACTACGTCGAGTTCGACAACCTTCGGTTCGACCTCCTCGCCGTGCTGGGCAGCGACTACGACCGTGTCGACCCTCACGGGCTTCCCATCGTCATATTCGACAGTGACCTGCGACTTGCCGTCCGGGCGCAGGTAGGGAAGCACTGCCTTCTTTCTGGCGCTAGCAAGCTCCCTGACTATACCATGGGCGAGCATGATAGGAAGGGGCATCAGCTGCGGAGTCTCCTTCGACGCGTACCCGAACATCATCCCCTGGTCCCCGGCTCCCAACTCTCCAATCGACCTGTTGACCCCCATCGATATGTCGGGCGACTGCTCTTCGATTGAAACGAGGACCCCACACGTCTGCCAGTCGAGCCCGTCCTTCGCGTTGTTGAAGCCTATGTCGTGAAGGACGTCCCTTACTATCCGCTTTATGTTGACATAAGCCGACGTCGTGATCTGGCCCGTCACCACCACCGTGCCCTGCATAATCAGGGTCTCGCAGTCGACCCGCGCCTTCGGGTCCGACGCGATAATGGCGTCCAAGACAGCGTCAGAGATCTGGTCGGCACACTTGTCGGGGTGCCCTTCCGCGACGCTCTCCGAGGTGAAGAGGTGTCTGTTCATCCTGGGATTCCCCGTCTTCCCGAATCTAGGTTCAGCCCGAAATGGATGACCGCGCCGTGGGCGCGCGCCCCTCCCACGGTCGTTGAGATGGGCCGCCCCAACGAGAGCTCTTCCTTAAGAATCGCTGGTCGGGCCAGGGGACCGCGACCTGTTGTCTTCCGGTCGGTTGCCCCCACGTGACGAGGGGCTGAGGTCATGCACGGCATTGTTGGAGCAGGCGCTCAAGTAATGACTTATATGGGTTCATGACAAGGATATTCCTGAGAGAATAGTGGCTGTGCAGCTGATAGACCCCAAGCAACTGAAGCGGATACGCCTGCAGTTGGGGCTCACTCAGGCAAGTCTAGCCAAAGCGGCAGGGGTCAGCCAGTCGATAGTGGCAAAGGTGGAGGCGGGGGCGGTCGACCCCACTTTCAAGACGCTGAGGGCGATCTCGACAGCTCTGAATTCAAGGATCATCACCGCGGGGAAGAAGGCAGCCGACGTCATGTCCTCGCCAGTGATAGGCGTGAACAGCGATGCGAGACTTTCTGAATGCGTTGCGGTGATGAAGAAGAACGCGTTCTCCCAGATGCCGGTGTTTTCTGGTGGCAAAATGGTCGGCACTATAACCGAAGGACGGATCCTCGACCTCTTGGTGACTGCTCCCAACCCGGCGGAGGTCCTAAATCAGCCAGTCAGGGATCACATCCAACCGGTCTTTGCCGTCGTCGGAAGAGACACTCCGGTGGAGGCCCTCTTCTCTCTGTTTGGTTACCTGCCAGCAGTGGTGGTTGTTTCGGAGGAGAGGGTGCTTGGGATAATCACCAAGATAGACATGCTTGCGGCAGGGACATAGTGGCTGCCTGAAGGACCCGAAAGGCCCCCTGCACTCCTGAGCAGATTCCAACCCTACCTAGGCCCGCAATTGACGGGACGAGCCAGTTTCCGCGAAGTCAGAGGGAAGGAGTAAGGCGTCGGTCACTCAGATGGAATTCGACAGAGTCGCGCGCGAGGAAACACCTACGGCCAGTCAGCGAGGCGCCGGAGCCTCTTGCCCTGACCCGACTCCCAGGGAGTCAGAAATGGGGCTACCAACTTTGGAGCTCGGAGCAAGGAATGTCCTTACGTTCTTCTTGTAGAAGATGAAGTAGGTGATAATGCCGAAGTCGATCAGGATCGAAAAGTGCATGATCGTGCAGTAGATGCATATCGTCTTCAGGATGACGAATTCGACAGTCATCAGGTAGGGGACTATCGCGAGCCCTACGAACCTCCACGCGAACAGCACCTTGAATGCCCTGTCGTAGAGCCTGTCGCTCCCGAAGGCGACCATGAAGATCAGGGCCAGGTTGACGATGAAGTACGTCACAGCCAGAACGTCGAGGTTGAGACCGAAGATCGAGTTGTAGCTGCTCCCGAGGACCACCCCGCAGTTGAGCGCTATTCCCCAGAAGGTCTGGGTAGTGCTGCAGTATGGCGGCAGCTGATGAAGCGTGTTGTAGAGGTAGAGCACAATCGAGGAGGCGGTGAGCCCCAGGATGGACATCACCACCAGGATCAGAAGCTTCAGAGGACTTGCTCTCATCTAGTTCCAGCCGCGGTAGTCCTCTCCATTAACGAAGTTGTTTGGAGATGTTGCAAAGGTAGTGCCCGCCAGTAGGAGCTCTGATCCCAAGCTCGCGGGCGGAACAGTGTACGAGACCAGGCTGCCTGTGAGCGCAGTTATGCTGTCTTGACCGCAGACAGAGGCCGGCTTGTTGCCCGTAGTCTCGCAGATGACGGCGGTGATTACGTTGGCTGCCTGCCTGATCTCGCTTCCCATTGCGTTTCCAGCCAGTATCGAGGAGATTATCTGGGACTGGTTCAGCGTGCCCAGAATTCTAGGGTCAAGAAGGGCTCCCGAGATGTAGTATTCGTCGGCGAAGTTGAGGAAGGGGAAGCTTGACTTTCCGTACTGCTGGAACGTGGATGTGTAGTTTGTCGGAAGCGTCATGAGCGAGTTACCACTCCTGTCATCTACCTCGTAGGGCTGGAAGACGACGTAGTTGCTGTGATAAGTGGCACTGACGAAGGTGAAAGTGGAGAAGTCGCCGTCACTCACGCCGGAGGTCATGTATTCGAGGCCTGTGAAGTTGCCGAAGCGCGTCAACGCCATGATCATGGAATACCTCTGGACGGCGCAGTAGGGGCAATAATCGGCTCCGACGTAGACGAGGATGGGTTCTAGGTTCGTAGACAGGAAGACGGGGCCGGGCAGAGTGTGCACATCGGTCAGGTAGGCAGAGCCTGGCGTACCGTACGGCGCCAGGGAGGCCTGATACAGATTAGCGAAGTCTGTCGTGGAGACGGGCTGATTGTCGACCTTGGACCTGGGGTCCCCCCCGGCGTTGAGGGCCAGATAGAAACCAAACACCAGAGATACTGCGACCACGGCCACGATGGCGATGATCTCGAGTCTTCTGACCGTCTGCCTCCTGTTCATTCTCGCGCGCAAGCGTAAATCACCTGAGCCGAAGCCCTCTTGGTGCTCGTTCTTAAGCCGAGTGGCGCGAGTGGTTCCACCGGAGGCCGGCGGCTCTCCGTGCACTCGTTCCAGGAAGGCTTTTAGTCGAACCTGCAATCGACTGAAGGAGAAACGGTTCTTTGCTTGCTGATGGATTCCAGGCCCGCGAGTACCAGAAGAGGATAGCCAGAACGGCCGCTGACACGAACACCCTGGTTGTGCTCCCGACAGGGCTGGGGAAGACAATGATAGCCATAATGGTCGCCTCGGAAGTGCTACAGAAGCGCCCTGGCTCGAAGGTGATGGTGCTCGCCCCGACGCGGCCGCTCGTGATCCAGCACTTCCAGACGTTCAGAAAGCACCTTCGCCTGCCTGAGGAATCCTTCGTCGTGCTGACCGGAACGGTGGAGCCGGGCTCTCGGGAGTTGCTCTGGTTGAAGGCTACAGTGATCTTCGCGACGCCACAGACGGTATACAACGATGTGCGGCAAGGGAGGGTCTCGCTCAGGCAGGTCTCACTAGCGGTCTTCGACGAGGCGCACCGGAGCGTCAAGGACTACACCTACACTAAGCTGGCAGAGGCGTACCGGGAGAACTCTGATCATCCCCTCATCCTGGGGCTGACAGCTTCGCCGGGCTCCTCGAAAGCGAGGATAGACGAAATCAGGAAGAGCCTCTTCATCGAGAAAATCGAGGCGAGGACCGAGCAGAGTGAGGACGTCCGAGATTACGTGGAACGGACCAACATCGAAGCGGTGAAAGTGAAGGTCCCCGACGAGTACTATGATGTCACGCTGAGGCTGAGGGAGCTCTACAACGAGAAGGTGAAGAGACTTCTCGCCGGCGGATTCTTGAGAGACAACAGGGTCTCGAAGAAGGCGCTCCTGGAGGCGAGGGCGACGATTTCAGCAAGGCTCGGAGCCGCTCAGGCGCAGGGCGGCGAGAGAGGGTACATCTTCGGCGCGATCATCAACCAGGCCCAGGCCGTGGTCATCCTCCACGCGCTCGAGATGATTGAGACCCAAGGTGCCCCGTCCCTGGAGAGATACCTGAGGAAGCTTCGGGAGAAAGAGGACAAGGGCAAGGCAACAACTTCCCTGATCAAGGACCCGAGGTGGCTCAGGATAGTAGAAGAGGCCGAGGCACTGAAATCGCTAGAGCATCCGAAGGTGGGCGTCCTGCTGACGGTCGTCAAGGGACAGCTGGCGAAGAAAGGAGATTCCAAAGTCATCGTCTTCACGCAGTACAGGGACACGATAGAGGACGTCGTGAAGGCACTGGCGCGAGAGGGGCTCACGGCTCAAAGGTTCGTGGGGCAGTCGGACCGGGAGGGGAGCGAAGGGATGGATCAGCAGACACAGACCAGTGCACTGGATAGATTCCGCGAAGGCCAGTTCAAGATCCTGGTCAGCAGCAGCATAGGGGAAGAAGGCCTCCACGTCCCAGACGTCGACCTCGTGGTCTTCTACGAGGCGGTTCCGTCCGAGATCAGGTATATCCAGCGCAGAGGGAGGACCGGCAGGACCACGGAAGGGAAGGTCGTCATACTTCTGGCGGAGGGGACGGTAGACGAGGCGTACTACTACAGCACCCTCCTCAAAGAGGACAGGATGAAGCAATTGGTCGGTCGGGCTGACCAGAAGCCCATGAAACGCCGAACGAGGAATCCGACGCTACTGGACTTTGGCTGATTTGTGATGATTCTCAGGAGCTGCCGCCGACGACTGAGACCCTGATCAGGTTTGTGGTGCCCTTCATCCCGGGGGTCCCAGAGGTGACAACTATCCGGTCACCTTTCTTTGCAAGGTGCAGCCGCAAGGCTGCCAGGTCGGCCCTCGCGAAGAGCCAGTCTATCGTCTTGGCCCTCCGCGAGACGATCGGGATGACGCCACGGAGGAGCTTCAGTCTCCTGGCAATCCTCGGGTCGGTGCACATCGCCACGATCGGCTGGACCGGCCTGCACATTGCCACTCTCCGGGCGGTAGAGCCCGTCTGGGTCGGGGCGACGATCGCCTTCGCCCCCACGTAGTCGGCAAGCCGACATGCTGCCCTTCCAATCGCCTCCCCGGTGTCGCGGGTCTCGGACTCGGGCCAAGGCCTGACGTTGGACTCGGGTGACTTCTCGGTGGCACGCGCGATCTTGTCGAGCATCTTCACCGACTCCACCGGATACTTCCCTACTGTAGTCTCGTCGGACAGCATCACGGCGTCGGTACCGTCGAGAATTGCGGTGAAAACGTCAGTCACCTCCGCCCGGGTCGGGACTGGGAAGTTTACCATGCTGACCAGCATCTGTGTCGCGACTATGACGGGCTTGCCGGCCTTGTTACATTTTCGAATGATTTCCTTCTGAATCGCGGGGACCGTCTGGATGGGTACCTCGATTCCCAAGTCACCCCGTGCAACCATCATCCCGTCCGCCTCGGCGAGAATCTCGTCGAGGTTCTGGACGGCCTCTCGCTTCTCAATCTTGGCTATGAGCATAGGGCCTTCCTGAGGCAACAGCCTCCTGAGAGCCCTCAGGTCTGCGGAAGTCCTGACGAATGACGCGGCCACGAAGTCCACGCCTTGCTCGAGCCCGAACTTCAGGTGAGCTATGTCCGCCTGGGTGGGATACTCCACCTTCATGCGGACGCCGGGCGCGTTTACACCTTTCCCTGAGCTTAGCGTCCCTCCTGCCAAGACCGTGCACAGAACGCCGTCCCTTCCGCTTCCCTCCACTCGGAGCCTGATTAGCCCGTCGGCAAGATGAAGAAGATCTCCCCTTTCGACAGAGTCTAGAAGATTCGGGTAGTTGATGCTGGCCCTGCTTGAGTCACCCAGCACGTCGGACGAAGCCAGGAGAAACTGGGACCCGCGCGCGAGGTCAGCCGAGCCGTTGGCAAAATTGCCCACCCTGATCTTCGGACCGGGCAGGTCCTGGAGAATCGCGACGGTTCTTTTCGTCCGGCGCGCCTCCTTCCTGATCATCGACAGGTAGCTTAGGTGACTTGCCCTGTCGCCGTGTGAGAAGTTCAGCCTGAAGACGTCGACGAGGGGGACCAGACGCCTGAGGACGCTGACCCCACTGCTCGCGGGCCCGACCGTGCAGACGAGCTTTGTCCTCCTCACAGGGCCGGAGCATGGCGAGGATTCAATCTAAGGGTAGCGGATTGGCTTACGGCGCGCTTGGACCGTCTTCTGTGGCCCGAGGTTAGACCTGACCCAGTCCAGCTGATTTTCCGTCATCGTCCCCAGCTCCCTGAGGGCCGCAGTCCTGTCAGGCTCCGGCAGACTCTTCTATCTTAGACCGGAGGAATTCGGCGCTGTCCCTCGCACGGTTCAGGAGAACTGGCACCAACGTCCGGCCGGGCATGAGGTCCGAGGCGAGTCGCATGATTACCCGTTCCTTCCTGCCGAAGGAGGTCATCTCGGAGCGCATTGCCAAGAACTCCCTTTCCCCTGATTGGGTCATCGTATACAAGACCCTGGAAGTCTTTGACTCTTTATGTGAGGCGCTCACGAGTTTCTCCTGAACGAGACTCTTGAGGAGAGGGTATATCGTACCAGGCCCCGGACGCCAGGCTCCTTCCGTCCTTTCCTCGATCCCCTGCATGATTTCATAGCCCGTCACAGGGCCACGAGATAGGGTCGCAAGAATATACACTCGAAGGAAGCCCCTGGGTATCGCCTGAGGATGGGTCCAGTGTCTAGCAATAGGGGCGGGCATTTGGTTGCGCGGCCCTGAATAGCTCCATTTTAACCTATCGCCATGCGATATACTTAACAGTATAGTATTCGATATGTTTAAATTCAGTCAGAAATCGAGCCGCCTTCAATTGCCCGAGATAATCAAGGTCGAAGACCTAGTCGAGGTCTACTCGGATGGTACCAAGGCTGTTGATGGAGTTTCGTTCAACGTCAACGAGGGAGAGTTCTTTGGATTCCTGGGTCCGAATGGTGCGGGAAAGAGCACTACGATCCAGGTCTTGACGACCCTTCTCAGGAAGACATCCGGCAAGATTACAATCGCTGGATTAGACATTGAGAAACATGGGGAGGCGATAAGGAAGACCATCGGGGTCCAGAGTCAGGATACCACCGTTGACCCGGACCTGACCGGGAAGGAGAACATGATGCTACAAGGACACCTTCACCAGATAGGCGGGGAGGAGCTAAAGACACGGGTGACAGATCTGCTCAACCTGGTGGGACTCGCCGACGTTGCCGACAGGAGGGCCGGCCACTATTCTGGCGGGATGAAGAAGAGACTCGACCTTGCCTCGGCACTCGTGCACAAACCGAAGCTGCTCTTCCTCGACGAGCCGACAACAGGGCTTGATCCCCAGTCGCGGGCTGCAATATGGGAATACCTGTCCAAGCTGAACAAGGAAGACGGAATAACGATATTCCTGACAACCCAATACATGGAAGAGGCAGACAAGCTTTGTCAGAGGCTCTTCATCATAGACCACGGGAAGATCGTTGCGAGCGGCACGCCAGAATCGCTGAAGCGCGATGTCGGGGCAGACTCAATCGCAATGACGCTTGAGAATGGCAGTACAGCCTCAGAATCGAAGGCCAAGGCGAGGCAGGTTCTTGGGGGCATACCCGCGATCAGCAACATAATCGAATCCGACGGTGGACTGACGGTCTACGCGAAGAACGCGAGCCTCATCATCGCCGACATCGTAAGGGCGTTCGACGCAAACAAGATACATCTCACATCAGTGAGCTTCTCGTCTCCCACGCTGGACGATGTCTTCCTCCAGCATACAGGTAGGAGAATCAGGACTGAGGAGCTCAACACCAAGCAGTCGTCTTCGAGGTTCGGGGCAGCCAGGAGACCGGTCAGAGAATGAGCTTCGTTTCCGATACGTACCACCTCTTCATTCGTGCGCTCAAGAAGCTGATCAGGAACCCAATCCTGCTCTTCTTCTCGCTCTTCCAGCCAATCATCTTCCTCGTACTCTTCACCCAGCTCTTCTCCAAATTCGCTTCTGCACCTGGGCTCTTCCCCCCTGGCATCACATATCTGGAGTACGCCACGCCAGGAATCTTGCTCCAGAACGGGTTCAGCAGCGCGTTGCAGTCCGGAACATCGATAGTCGACGAGCTGAACTCGGGGATGCTACAGAAGATGCTGGTCACGCCGGTGAACAGATCTGCGATTCTGCTCGGAAGGCTCGTCACCGACGCTTTCAGAGTCGTCGTTCAGTCTTCAATAATCCTAGTGCTAGCGTACATCCTTGGGTTCAATGTCGCCACGGGCGCAGGAGGAATAGCGCTGATGCTGGTCGTCATAGCCTTCTTCGGCCTTGCCTGGTCCGGCATATCCCTCGCAATCGGCCTGAGAACGCGCAGCGCTGAAACGGTGTTTGGGATCGGCGGTTTCCTGACATTTCCACTTCTCTTCATGAGCACTGCCCTAGTTCCCGCGGCGGCCATGCCAAACTGGATGGCAGACGTGTCAAGCGTCAATCCAATTAGCTTCGCCGTGAACGCGGTCCGCGACCTTTCGATTCCCAAATGGTTCGCGGCGGGCGACATAGTCTCAGCATTCATAGTCATCGCTGCCATCGCAATAATAACCCTCGGAGCCACTCTCTACCTCTTTAGGAAGGTAGTCAAGTAGGCTGGAGCGGAAGACATGTCCGGGCCATCTATCGAAGCAGTGAATCTTTCAAAGTCGTTCGGTTCGTTTGCTGCCGTCTCGAACTTGAACCTGAAGCTCGAGGGCACAAAGTGCATTGGTTTCCTGGGCCCGAACGGCGCAGGAAAGACCACGACTATGAAGATGTTCACAGGCCTCATTACACCGACCCAGGGGAAGGCAATGGTCAATGGAGTAGAGATAAGGGACGACAAGAAGAAGGCGCTCGGCTCGTGCGCGACTCTGATAGAGACACCGGAAATCTACCCTGCTTTGACGGCCCGGGAGGCACTCATGATGCTTTCCGAGCTCAGGGGCGTACCGAAGGAAGAGAGGGGAAAGCGCATCGACGAAGCGCTCGGGAAGGTCAAGATGCAGGAATGGGCAGACAAGAAGGTTGGCAGCTACTCAAAGGGGATGAAGCAACGGGTGAACGTAGCATCCACGCTGCTCAGCGACCCGCAGGTCATAATACTTGATGAGCCTTCGACGGGCCTCGACCCTCGGGGGATGAGTGAGGTCAGAGACATAGTGAAATCGCTCGGAAACAGGCTCGTGTTCATGAGCTCTCATCTCCTGGCCGAGGTCACTGACGTTTGTCAGGAGGTCGCAATGATAGACCACGGGAAGCTCCTGGTATACGACACAATCGAGAACGTCACTGCGAAATTCGCAGGAGACGGGGGTGCGGCGGAGGTCGGGTTCTCCCGCGACGTAGACGAAGAAACTGTGTCGAAGGTGTTGCGCCTAGAGGGACTGGACAAGGCAACGAAGACTGACCCAAGGCACCTCAACATCAGGTTCAGGGGAGGGCTTCAAGCTCAGGAACGCCTATTTGCGCAGTTTGCAGAAATGAACATCGGCGTGGTCAGTTTCAGGGAGACTGCGACAGGACTAGAAGACGCCTATCTCAAACTGATCAAGGAGACCCTGTGATCGCGATGTCAACAGACAGCGGAGGCACCAATGCAAGGGTGGGCACCCTGAGACAAATCAGGATAATCACGAAGTATTCGTTCCTGAACTACTTCAGAGCGCGCAGGTTCTACGTCATGCTCACCATCGTTCTGCTCATCAGCGGCCTCCTCACATTCGCCTTCGCATACTTCAGGCCGGCGGGGATCCTCGGGGGCACCGCCCTGGGCTTCTACGGCGCAGGGTGGGGTTCATTCGTGACGCTGATCGTCATACTTTCGACTGCCCTCTTCGGGGGCGACGCAATCTCGAGCGAGTTCCAGAACAGGACAGGATACTTCCTAGTGCCGAACCCCCTAAGGCGGTCAGCTATCTACGTGGGGAAGTGGTTTGCTGCGCTGGCCGCGTCGTCAATCATACTGGTCGTTTACGCCCTAATCGTACTAGCGAACGGGTTGTACTACTTCCCCTGGACAGTGCCATCTGAGTTCCTTCAGTCAGTGATTTTCGCTTGGGTCTTCCTTATAGCGGCTCTCTCGTTGATGTTTGCATTCAGCTCTCTTTTCAAGAGCAGCGCGATATCGATCTTGATGGGCATCATGCTTCTACTAATCGTTTTCAACGTTATCGACGAGGTAGCAACAGCCCTGGCGGGGATTGAGCCCTGGTTCTCCATTACGTACGCAGACGGAATAATAGCGAACGTCCTGACGGTCCCATATCCTCTTCACTACACGACGACACCCGTCGGCAGGTTCGCGATCTCCATGTATAACGCTACGATTCCCGAGGGGCTCGCCATAATGGCGGTCTACTTCGTGGTCGCGGCGATCATCGGCCTTTGGCTCTTTGAGAAGAAAGAGTTCACTTCATAGGTCTACAGTCAGCCGCTCGTGAGCAGGAACTCTTTCACTTTACCGCCCTCTAGGTTGACGATCGCCCCCCTTAGAATTCCGTCAGCGTATTCGCTTCCTGGGTTGAGGCAGAGTGTCCGTCCAAGTCTCACGAAGCCCTTGGACTCGTGGATGTGGCCGTGGAGGCCCAGCATGGGAGTGTGCTTCTCTAGCGAAGTCCTGACGGCGGAGCTTCCAACGTGAATGAACCTAATGCCGAGGGCCTCCTTCACGTACTCGAAGTCAGGAGAGACCGCAGGGGCGCGGTCCAGCTCCGTGTCGACGGGCGGCACGTGGAGGTTGAAGATCGCGGAATCCATTCTCTTGACCGTTGAGGCCAGGGACTCGATCATCTGGCCGAGCTTCTCCTCGGTCACCTCTCTCGGGCTCTTCCAGGGAGTCGGGTTCGCGTATCCGAGGGTTATCATCTCGAAGCCTCCTTCAAGTTCGACTACCCTGTTCTCTGGGCTGACCAGGTGCCCCGAATCCGTCAGCAGTGAGTCAATCTCGAACTTGTCGTCGTTTCCCGGGGAAATGTAGCATTTGACGCTCGTGCCCTTCAGCCTTTCCTGCGCGAGCTCAATCCATGACTTCAGGACGGAGACCATGGCCTCGTTGAAGACGCGCTCCTCCTTCGACTTGTCCGCCCGAACCTCCTCGAGCTCCTTCGGGCTCGTGACGAATGAGTACTGGCCCGCGTCTAAGAGTGCATTCTGTATCTCCTGCAGGCGGTCCTTCTTCACCACGGTGTCCTTCCCGAAGAGGCTGAGCCTGTAGGCCCCGTCATCACCTCCTACGATTGGAATCATGACCTTGCCAGTAATGTCTCCCCCCAGGACGAGGCAGTCAGCCTTGTAGAATTTCGCTGCGTTGAGGAACTTCCTGAAGCATCTGTCGGAGGCGTGGACGTCGGTGATGAAGAAGAGGCGCGTCAAGCGTCCCGCCGCGTAAGCAGTTTTGTATTTAACGATGATTCCGGTGTATCCAGCCGAACGACCAGGCGGCGCCGGCAGCTTCAGTTCAGGAAGCCGAACATGTGGCGGCCCTTCGAGGCCAGGACAGCGGCGATGAACATGCCCGCGTTCCAGGACTGCCCGAACTGCCCAAGCGCCTCCCCTGTCTTGCCGTGGATCCACTCGTTGAATCCAGTGTGCTCAGTGCTCCTGAGGACGAAGTTCGACGCCGCAAGGCTGAGGAGCTCCTCGGCCGCTCTCTCAGTGCCTAGCTTGTACATGGCGCAGACGTGAACTCCCCCCACGAAGGGCCACACGGAGGTTGTGATAGGCGTAGGGCACGCTCCGGTGCTGGACGGGCACCGAGGAGTCGAATACCCGGTCATACCCGGCGCCTTCGCCGCGATACGGAGGGTCGAGGACCCTTGTCGGATAGGGCTTAGTCAGGCCGCGTGCGCTCGCAGTCGAGAGGATTGAGAGCGACGTCTCTTCGTCTGCCAACCCGGTAAGGACGCAGAGCATGTTCGAGAGCGTGTCAAACCTCCTGTCTATCCGAGAGAAAGACACGTAGTGCAGGAAGTACTTGCTGGAGAAGTCCGAGAGTATCCCCCGACCGTACGCCTCGCCAAGCCTAGGCCAGTAGCCCAACATGCGGCTCGCGCTCCCGGAACCCGGAATGAAGACATCGGCGAACCTCTGCTTCAAAGCATCGTAGTCAAGCCTGAACCTTTCATCGATTGCCTTTCCCGACGCAGACAGAAGGTCCGTAAGACATCTTGTCGCAATCAGGAAAAGGGCATTGTTGTAGAGGGTCTTACCAGTCCTTTGAATGGCGGCGTCCATCCAGTCTGCGCCCTGCGGCGAGTCGATCAGCCAGGCGTTGTTGGCATCCTGGTACCTCAGCCACCTGTAGGCGTCAATCGCGACTTCGGTCGGCCGTTTCAGCAAACTCCGGTCGTCCGTCGCGTGGAGGAGGCTTGCCAGGCCGATGATGTACCAGCATGAGGAGTCCGTTGAACCCGAGTATCCGTACTCCGGGGTCCCGTTCGAGAGGTCGTAGAAATTCGCTATCTGACCAAGTTGAGAGGCGGTTCTGGCGAAGGTCGACACGTTCGCTCTTGCGATCTTCAGGAGTCCTTCGTCGGCGGCAGGTTTGCCCCCATGAACGAGATGAACGAGTCTCTCGCCCAGATCTGGTTGTAGTAAGCGGTGGAGGCCTTTAGTCCGCCCTCCACTGCGTTAGCCCTCAGAAGCTCAACCGATCTCTTGAAGGTCTGGTCTACGAGGCGGGCCATCTTCAGAGGCACCTAACCGGAGTACGCCTCAACGGCCCTCGTTATTCCTTCGAAGATCTCAGCGACCTTCTTGGTCGCGAACCCCTTGAGGATCGTTGACCCGAGCCCAGCCATCACCCCGGTGATCTCGGCGTCTGCGGCCCACTTCATTGCGGTGGGTTGGTCTCCCTCGAGAGTGAAGGTGCTGGCAATCTTCATGCTGCTCCCACTTCCGGAGCCTTCGGCGAGGAGCCTCGCCCGCACTGGTCTCTCGGCCTCTGCCACGGTCATCCTGACCTTCAGCGTGCTGGAGACCACCGCCAGCCTCAGTCTGATCTTCGCCTCGAGGCTCTTCCCGTCAATCACATGCACGTCCTCTGCGTCTGGAAGGGTCGTGGCCAAAAAGTTCGGGTCTGTCAGGAGTCTGAAGACCGTCTCCCTGCTAGCAGCCATCGAATTGGAGCCATCGAGGTGGATCTGCATGCTGCGGGGGCAGCTGACAGACGCTAGAAAAACCTCACTTGTATGCTTCGAAGTCCTTGCCGAGGACAGAGGACGCGATCTTCAGTTCCATGATTTCATCGGTCCCCTCGTAGATGCGGGCGACCCTGGTGTCGAGGAAGTGCTTGGCCACGGGGGACATGATCGAATACCCGAAGCCGCCGAAGACCTGGACTGCCCTATCCGCAGCCTCGAACGAGCACCTGGACGCCATGTACTTGGCGACCGCGGAGAGACGGTCGGCGTCGGCTCTCAGCGCCAGGTTCTGCGAATCCTTCTCGTACTCGTCTTTCTTGATCGCAGCCCTGTAGACGAGCCACCTGCAGGCCTCCAAGCTTGACTCGATGAAAGCGACGTGCCTCTGGACGAGTTGGTGCTTCCCGATCTGTTTGCCGTGCTGTACCCGCGTCGTCGCCCTCTCTTTCACTTGATTGAGGCAGTCCTCCATCACGCCGACACACCCGGAGCTGATGCCGATCCTGCCGTTGAGCAGCGCGGAGTAGGCCACGGCGAATCCTCTGCCCTCCTGCCCCAGCAGGTCGTCCTTGGGCACGAAGGCGTCTTCGAGGGAGAACAGGGAGGTGTCGGAAGTGAACAGGCCCATCTTCTCTTCCAGTCGCATGTCGACCGTGAAGCCTGCCTTCTTAGAGTCCACAAGAAAGGCGCTGGGGCGCTTCCCGCCTTCCTTCGGGAAGGCGAAGACAATCACGTTGGTGGCGATCGACCCGTTGGAGATCAGGTACTTCGAGCCAGAGAGCCTGAAACCGTCACCGTCCCTGGTGTAGGACGTCTTCAGGGAAGACGGGTCGCTCCCGGCTTCTGGCTCAGTCAGGCCGTACGCCAGGATGGCCTCCCCCTTTGCGGCCTTGGGAAGGTAACGCTGCCTCTGATCCTCGGTCCCCCAGTCCTGTATCGTCAGGCTCCCGAGACACTGATGGACGTCGGCGAATGTGATCACGCCCATCCCCGTCTGTCCCATGCGCTCGAGGAAGAGCGCCTGGACGAGCTGCCTCGCGCCCCTCCCGCCGTACTTTTCAGAGATCGGGACGCCCATGAGGTTGTGCTTCCTGAGAACCCCCGCAATCTCAGGGTTGTACTTCCGCTCCACGTACTTCTCGAACTCTGAGGTGACAAGTTCGTTGGCCGCGGCGTCGGCGTCCTGGAGAATCGCGATTTCGTCAGCGGTGAGCCCGACGAGCTTGTTTACTTCATCTACAGAGCCCTGAAAGAGAGGTTCCAATTCTGAGCTTCCTGCCTGTCTGTCTGCCCCTTTAACCGTCTCGGATGGGTCCTGTTCCGTCTCTGGGGTGGTGGGTGGAGATGTTCCAAATGGGGTGGTTCAACGGGGTGCTTCACCTTGTTTCGTATCAGGACTGAACATTATCACATTGAAGACCTTGCTCTCGTCAATCTTGACTATCTTTGATAGTCCTTGAATCGCTTCAGCGCATTTGGTTGCCAGATTTCCGAGCATGCGAAGGTAGTTGTCAGAATAAGAAATGAATTGAGTTCTCGCCTTTTCCACTTCTCTACGAGCAAGGGCATTTCGCGGCTCAACTGCCAGAGTGGCCAACAACCCACTGCCCTGTGCCGAGACATCATTAGCTAATCGTCTTAGATGATTGCATAGTTCGACAATCCGATAGACATCTGAAATTGTGGGAACAAGTTCGGGCGGGAGTAATGACAGATTGGTGCTTGGCCTGTCGTAAATGGTTCTGAACAAGTCCATGTCTGTGAGGTGGAGAAAATACATTTCACCTGACGAGTCTGCGCGATACTTTTCGAGTAACGTCCTATTTCGTGCCACAGAGGTCTGCACGACTTGCTTCATCTGGGCTATTTCATAGCCAAGCACCACCGCGAGGCTCTTTCTTTCAGTTGATTCCTTCCTCCTATTGGTGAATCGTTCGAGAAAAAAGGCTCCTATTACACCAATTATAGCAGCAAAAATCAGGGCGACTAAATTGGAATTAAGGCCACCCCAAACGAATCCCCAATCGACCATCATGCATCAGTCTCCATCGCGTTCCGTAGAAGTCGGAGCCACTTGTTCTTCGCATCGATTCCGACCCCTGCCCTCTCTGCGGGAGTCTGACCTTCTAACGCCATGTGTGGCTTGACGAAGTTATAGTGAATCCTCTGCCCTTCCGCGAGAGGTGTCTTCATGGTCTTCCAACCCCGTTGAACCTTAATCCGTTCCCTCACGGTTCCATTGAGTCGTTCGATTCGGTTGTTGGTCGCGTGGGGCTTCCTGATTCCTACCTTTGCGATGTGTTCGGGTCGGTTGCCAGCGAATCCGAACGCAATCCCTTCCTTGTATTTGTCGAGGCCATCTGTGAGCACCCTTTCAGGTTGGCTGTCGTGAGCGTTCGCCACCGCTTCCTTGAAGGCTCTTGACGCACCACCTACATCTCTCGACTTCGAGAGTTTCGAAGCCAGTAGGAACCGCGTTCCCCTGTCCATGACATTCCAGAGGTAGGCCATGTTTGTCTGGGTTGTTCCCCTGTTCTTGATTTGTTCCCCTCCCTTCATCTTCACAAACACTTCGTCGGCGTGCCAAGTCGAGGTCAGTTCTGGCGAGAGTGAGTTCGCATACGCAGAGATTCGCGGAATGTAAGTCTGAATCCATCGGTATATCGAAGTCGAACCCATCTTTGTCCCGAAGTGGTTATTGACTGTCCGAACAATCTTCCTGAGAGACATTCCAGAGAAATAGAGGTCGAGGGTCAGGCTCACCATTTCGGGAGAATATCTTGACCCTTTCAGTAAGCTCTGCGTCCTGAATCTGTGTTGGCAGTCATTGCATCTGAAAGCCTGAAGGCCTCTTTTGATTCCGAACTTGATTACCCTGATTGAACCGCATTTGGGGCATTGGGTCGAGTCGTCGGCAAAGACTTTCGGCTTTGGCTTCTCTTGGAGTTCGACCTTCAAGGCAATCCAAAAGCGAACCGCGTGGCAATGTTTGCACTCCCCTACCTCGGCGTGCCTCTGCGCATAGTCGGGGCAGTTGCACGAATAGCCTCCGTCCACTCTCACCACGCGGTAGGCAATCTCTTCGACGCTCTGGCTCGGCACGCTGAAGGAACCGTCTGGGTTCTCTTCAATCCGCGCTGACTTGGCGATTGCAAGACCACGCTCTCTGCGATTATCAAAAACGGAAGGAGCCATGATTAGTAGCCCCTTCTCTTCCGAATCCGACAGACTGCTTTCCATTTTCCGGTTGTCATACCCTATCGGTCGCAATAGGGTATGTTTGCAGGGGTAATAAACCTTTACCCAATCGGGTTCAATCGGGTTTATTAGGGTAATCGAGTAGAGGGTTGCCGATGATGAAGAAATACAACGTGTCCATCTCCGAGGAGATAGAGAGACGGCTGGAAGCGGAACGGAAGCGCAAAGGACTTGAGACGATACCTGAGACAATCCGTTTTGTCTTAAGCGAGTGGTATCAGTCGAAGGGTTAGTCATTTGGTCTTGAACTCCCAAGAGGGCGATTTCTTGCCTCTTGCTCTCTCTTCACGGATTGCCAAGCCAATCTCACCGACCAATAAGGCATAGAGAACGATAAGGGCATCTCCATAGTTCAGGTTCCCCCACCCTTCGGCCGAGGCGATGGTCGCCGCAACGGTGGCGGCAACTGTCGAGATGATAGCGAATTGGAAGTATCTCTCAAGTTCAAGGAACGAGTCTTTGACCACCGCCAACCACGCCTTGGCTGGCTTGACTGCGATTTGATAGACCCTCTCTGAGAGGAAGTCGTTCAGGTCTTCTGGTTTGGTTTTCTCAGTGGGGCGTTCTGCTTCTGGACATCTTCCCATGATGTCGTATACTATCGAATCGCGCAACCCCGATGCGCTTGCCGAAGGGAGCAGCCCGTAGGCGTTCTTGCCATATGCGGCCGTCGCTATGGTGGTTCCTTGGTCTGGACGGCTTGGGTCATATCCAAAGGCAAGGATGATTTCATCGCCATTCGGATACTTCCTCTTGAGGAAAATCGCCTTCTCATCCTGCTCTTGTTCACGGAATCTCGATAGGTAGCCGCTGGTCAATGACCCTTTCTTGAAGGCGTTGAACACTGCGTCATGACTCAACGTAGTGTGGTAGGTTTTCCTGTCTATACCCTCGACGCTAAGTCCCAAGGCCAACCTAACTCCTGCGACTGAAAAGGACGCAAGGAAGACGATCATTACGAGGAATACGAAAGTGAATGTCGCAAAGTTTCCCCAGACTTCCGTTAGGGGCAGAGTCTGGATGAGGATGCCTTGGTAATAGTCTGCTGGAGCCCTGATTACGTAATCGGCCAAGAAGATTGTGTTGAACACGAACGCTAAGAGGAACATTACGGCGGGCGAAATCGTGCGACCTTTTGGTTTGGCGAAATACTTGTGAGCGAGACTGTAGGCGAAGGGAAAGAATACCGCGATGGCTAAGGCGGGATAGTTGGGCTTCGGATATACAAACGAAGCATAAATTGACCCGTGTCTCACGTAGTAAGCTACCACGACAGTCGTTTGGACTGTCAGGAGAAACTCCAGAATGCTCCCGACCAACGTCGCCCATCTTCGGGCGACCGCTTCGCCCGCCTTCTCTTGTTCTGCCAAGTGTTAGTGTCCGCACTCCTGTGACCGAGTTATTTGAAGCGTGAGCCGACCACGCCGAACGGGCCAGATTACGGAAGTTTGGAACGCGGGCGATTCCGCGATACTTTACGGAATGTGCGGAACAGAATCGAAACAAGAACGGGAGGGGCATTAGACGCCCCTTCCTCCTGCGGATACCACCCCATTTGGAACATCTCCACCCACCACCCCAGAGACGGAACAGAACCCTCGGATGTCGAGGCAGGCTTTAGTATCGGTGAGTCGTCCCGAGGAGAGATGAGAGTGGAGAGAGCCGGCGACTTGATTTTCTGGACTTATTTCATGATAGATTGGAAGGAGGTCCAGCAGACGCCCTCGGACCAAGCATGCTCCGAATGCGGTATCCTGATGAAGAAGGCCGAGCAAGCGGTCGATTCGAAAGGGCAGAGGTTTGACTGCTACGTCTGCCATTCTGACAGGCGTGTCATCTGGCTGAAGGCGCGCTAGCGCTCGGTGTTGCCTTGTCCCGAAAGCCCTCGCCATAGCGATGCGGCCTACCGTGATTCTTGGCCAGTTTCCTCTCAAAGGCCTCGTCGAGATCTGCGTTCGGGGCTATCAGCCTGGATGCGTCAAGGACGTAGAAGATGACGTCTATCAGTTCCTCGATGGTTTCTTCGGTGGGCTTTCCCTTCTTCCATGAGTCTCCCGCCTCCCCGAGCTCGATGAAGGCGAAGAGAAGCTTCTTGGGGATCTCGTCCGGGGAGTTCCCGAAGCCCTTGGCAACGACGAGCTCCCCGACCTTCTTCTTTGCCTCTTCGAGAGAGGGCACGATCCGAGCCAGCTCCGAGAATGCTATGAAGCTTTTCCCTTCGGCGAGACCAGCGTTCGATAGTACCTGCATCCGCTCTTGAGCGTGCACGACCCGCACTTCGGACCTATCGGCTTGCAGGTCGTCTGCCCGAACCTGACGAAGAGGTCGTTCAGGTCGAGCCAGTACCGGCGCGGCACCGTCTTTACGAGCTGAGCTTCGGTCTCCTCCGGCCTCTTGGTCTCGACGATCCCGAGCCTGTTGGAGATCCTGTGGACGTGCGTGTCTACGGGGATCGCGGGCTTGTTGAAGCCGTACACGAGGACGCAGTTGGCGGTCTTTCTGCCGACCGAGTGGAGCTTCAGCAGATCTTCCTCGTCGTCTGGAACCCTGCCACCGAACTCCATGAGCAACTGCTTGGAGACCCGGATTATGCTCCTTGCCTTTACGTTGTAGAACCCGGAAGGCCTGATCAGTTTGCGGACCGTGTCGACGTCTGCCCGGGCGAGCTCCTCGGCTGACCTGTACCTTGAAAACAGGTTTTCAGAGGCCAACGTCGTGTTTTCGTCCCTGGTCCTTTGGGAAAGGATCGTGCTGATCAGGATGCGGAATGGGTCTCCCTTTTCGACGTCCTGGAGCTGCGCCAGGGCCGTTGCTCGCTTGTCCTCCGAACCGTAGACCATCAGCCTGATCCTGCGGAGGGTCGGGCCGATGCCTAGGCTGCCTCTGTCGCCCACGGCTCCTTTCTGAACCATCTCGCTATCTCGTCGCAGGCTGCCTGTTGAGTGAACTGAGGCTTGTACCCCAACTCCGTCCATCTCGGCTGTGATTCGATCGTGAGCGCCGCCTTGAGCTGGCTTGTAGTGTACGGCGGAAGCGATGACTTGGAAAACACTCCCTCTTTGCGCACATCAGCTCTGGCACCTAGGGTGGCAATCAGCCCGCGGACGAATTCGTCCGGCGATGCGTCGAAGGACTTCACGAGGAAGGCGGACCCTGACGAGGCCCCTCCCGTTGCGGCTTTGTACATGGCCTGGGCGATGTCCAGAGGGTGCGAGAAGGACATCGGGCCTGATCCAGGAAGCACGACCTTGCCGATCTTTATCATGCGAAGAAGCGGGACCGTAAACGACCAGTCTCTGGATCCTACGGCCCTAGCCGCACGGATGATCACGACTCTGGGGTGTGGGCTTCGCTTCGAAGACTCCTTCAAGAGCCTCTCAGCCTCCGCTTTCGCCTTTTGGTACTCGCCCCCGGGATTGGGCGCTGACGAATCAGAGATCTTCTTCGTTGAAAAGCCAAAGATGTCGAGCGTGCTCAGCTGGACGAAGGTCTTCACCCCCATCTCTGTCGCGACTTCGAGGAGGTTTAGCACCCCTTCCGTGTTGAACTTCATGAAGTCTGAATCCGCGTCCGGCATGGGAGAGGCCATGTTGTACACGGTGTCGGCCCCTTCCATCGCCTCGTGGAGGGAATGGTGGTCAAGGAGGTCGGCTTCCATCCCCTGGACCCCGCTCGCGTCCATGATCTTCAGATGGGACCCTTTCCTGAAGGTTCCCTTCGAGATTTCCCCCTGCTGGAAGAGATACTCAACCACGTGGCCTCCGATGAAACCGGTTGCACCAACGAGCAGATTCAGTTCGAGCCACCATCCTGCCTAGCTACCCAGATGCTTGTGAGCGTGCTTCTCTCCCTTTCTGGGTTTGGCTTCGAAGTCGCCCCTCACCAGCTTTTGCTGCATGTCCTCCTCGAATCTGGCGAAGTCTCCAGTCAGCTTTTCCAGCCGTCTCTTTGCAACCTCAGAGAACTGTGGGGAGAAATTCTGCCCGCCGAATCTGCCGTATGCAACTCCCGAGAAGCGCACCCGCTCTCCCTTCAGCTCGATGTATCCGCGTATCAAGTTCGCGACCTCCCCCTCGCTGACGAAGTCGACAGTGACCGCGTACTCAGGTAAGCTCAACGTCTCTCCACCCCTCTCCGAGGCGGCTTAAAACCGATGGAGGCTCTGCCTGAACCGGTCCGGCGAGATCTCAGGGTGATGGACTAGCTGCTTTCCTGAAGGCAGCCGGGTCATAATTCGAAGTCTGGAGGGCGATAGCGAGCCTGCACCATCTCCTTCAGAGATGTGACGAGGGCGAAGCTGGAGTTGACGATGTCGGTCTGCGTGACGATTCCTACAAGCTCTTGCCCATCCATGACGGGGAGCTTCTTCACGCCCGCAACGGCCATCATCTTGGCAGCGACTTCGATTCTCTCACCGGGTTCGACCGTCACAAGTCTCTTCCTCTTCTGGATGGAGACAGAAGTCTTGGCAGGGTCGACTCCTTTGGCCACTGCCTTCGAAATGTCTCCCTCAGTGATGATCCCGACAGGCTTCTTACCGTCTGCGATGACGAGCGAACCTATCTTCCACTTCGCCATCGCGGTGGCCGCCTCCCTCAACGTGGCCTTCACCTGAATGGTCCGGACGTTCCCCGTCATCACGTCCTTTACGTAGATCAAGGCCTTACCTGACCACCAGGACCGGGCATTCAGAATGGCTCACCAAGCCGCTCGAAACGCTCCCGAGGATGAGCTTCTTAAATCCAGTCATCCCTCTCGTCCCGACGACAATTAGGTCGACCTTCTCCTGGGCGGCGAACTCTATGATTCCCTGGACCGCCGAGCCGGCCTCGATCAGCTCCCCGCTTGCCTTCACGCCGCGCGCTTCCGCAAGTTCCATCCCGTGGGCGAGGACGCCCCGCGCCCTCTCTTTTGACACTGCCGTAACCCCCTCAAGTTCTGGAATCGGCATCGGCGTAACACCGGTGTAGGGTGGTAGGACCGTGGAGTAGACGTGGACCACAATCAGGGTCGACCCGTACCTTCCTGCGATTGAGCAGCTAAGCTCGATCGCTTTGACCGAGTCCTTGGACCCGTCGAACGCGACCAAGACCTTCCTGAAAACCGATGCTTCTTGACCTAACATTGACGCTCCGGAACACGGATTCAATATTTAACGCGTTGCCTAATTCGG